>NZ_JADYVX010000013.1 GCF_020194175.1 Bradyrhizobium sp. BRP22
GGCGAGGAGGTCCATGCAGCCTTCATGCAAAAGGCTGCCGCCCAGTTCAGAACGCAATTCGTCACACGCTTCGAGGACGATATCCGCCGCAGGAAGTCGTGGGGCTGCGCCACGACGTGCAATGCGGTAACTCGCGAGGCCGGAGGTCAGGAAGGTCTTGAAGCTTGCAAGGCGATGGCAGCTCAGGTGGCGGGGCTTCACGGTGCGTTATTGCGTGAAGTCGAACCCAAAGCTCTCTCGCTCTTTGCGACATCATTTGGTCGGCATCCGCAGTCCAGGACATGCCGCAATGGAACGATCAGAATTGCCGAATTTTGTCGGGATGAAGGCGGCGCGCTTGGGGCGCTCAATAGTCAAAGTCTGTCGTTGCTGGTGAACGGTTTCAGCAAGTGGCCGCAGCGCTCAGAAACTCGTCAGGGCACGGAAGCCGTCGCTCGTGAGGTCCGTCGTCGCGCCGACCGCCGTTTGCGGCTCTCCGATTTTGATCAGCAAAACTTGGCGAACCTTGTGAACGGTTTTAGCAAGTGGCCGCAAGCCGCCGATTGTCGCGACGCTATGGTCACGGTGGCTGGTGAGATCGTTCGCCGCGCTTGCAGTGACTTCGGGCTCTCTGTCTTTGATCACCAGGCCTTGGCGAACCTGGTGAACGGTTTCGAGAAGTGCCCGGAAGAGGAGGTCTTTTGCCAAGCCACAGTCAGGATCGCGGGCGAGGTCCTCCGCCGCGACCGCCGTGCCCGGCTCTCTGAATTCACTCACCAGGAACTGGCGAACCTGGTGCAGGGATTTGGCAAATGGCGGGAAGAGGCGGCGGCTCGGGAAGCCGCAGGTGCAATGGCGGCCGAGGTCCTCCGTCGTGACCGCCGGGCTAGGTTCTCTGAATTTAGTCAGCAGACCCTGGCGCACCTCGTGAACGGCTTCACCAAATGGCCAGAACAGGAGTGGTCTCGCCAAGCCACCGGAGCGATTGCCGGTGAGGTCAGTCGCCGCGCTGCCCACGGCCGTTTCGGGCTCTCTGAGTTTAATCACCAGGACCTGGCGAACTTGGTGAACGGTTTTAGCAAATGGCCGGAGGAGGCGGTCTATCGCCAAGCCACAGTCGAAATCGCCACAGAGCTCTCTCGCCGCGCCCGCGAGCATGGGCTGCCGCATTTTGCTCCGCAGGAGCTGGCGAATCTGGTGAACGGCTTCAGCAAGTGCCCGGACGATGCGGATTACCGCCAAGCCACAGTCGCGATCGCCAGTGAAGTCATTCGCCGCGGCGGCCAATTGTCTGATTTTAGTCACCGGGACCTGATGGGCCTGGTGAATGGCTTCAGCAAGTGGCCACAACAAGCGGACTGTCGGGATGCAACACTCGCGATCGCCGGTGAGGTCTTTCGCCGCGCCAACCAGTTGTCTCAACTTGATCGGCGGGCGCTGGCGACGTTGGTGAACGGGTTCAGCAAGTGGCCGGAAGAGGCAGCGTGTCGCCAAGCCACAGTGGCGATCGCCAGTGAGGTCATTCTCCGGGCCCGTAGTGACGTCGGGCTGTTTGATTTTAATCACCAGGACTTGGCGACGTTGGTGAACGGCGTCAGCAAGTGGCCGGAGGAACCAGCCTCTCAGCAAGTCACAGGCTTAATAGCCACCGAGATCCTTCGCCGTGTCGAGCTTTCTGATTTCGCTCCCCAGGAACTGGCGAACCTGGTGAACGGCTTCAGCAAGTGGCCGGAAACGGAATGGTCTTGCCGAGCCAGCGGCGCCATCGCCAGCGAGGTTCTTCGCCGCGGTGTCCGACTCTTTGAGTTTACTCACCAGCACCTAGCTAATCTGGTGAATGGCTTCCGCAAATGGCCGGACAGGGCGGACTGTCGCCACGCCGCGGTCGCAATCGCCGGCGAGGTCCTTCGCCGCGAGGACCAGCTCTCTCAGCTTACTCAGCAGGCGCTGACGACGCAAGTGGCCGGAACAGCCCGCGTGTCGGCAAGCCGCAGCGGCGATCGCCGGAGAGGTCTATCGCCGCGCCGCGCGCGGCGCGTTCGGACTCTCTGATTTCAATCACCTGGACTTCGTCGACTTGGTGAACGGTTTCAGCAAGTGGCCGCAAGAGGCGAGGTGTCAGCAAGCCACAGGCGCCATCGCGCATGAGGTTCTTCGGCGCGGCGCCCGGCTCTGTGACTTTACTCACCAGCACTTGGCTAATCTCGTGAACGGTTTCAGCAAGTGGCCGCACGGGGCGGATTGTTCCGAGGCGACAGTCGCAATCGCGGAGGAGATCGGTCGGCGCGAGCTCTCCGATTTTGCTCCGCGTGACCTGGCTAAGTTGGTCAACGGCTTCAGCAAGTGGCCGCAAGCAGCAGCATGTCAGCAAGCCACGGACGCGATCGCGCATCAGGTCCTCCGCCGCGGCGCCCCGCTTTCTGATTTTAATCACCAGGACCTGGCTAATTTGGTTAACGGTTTCAGCAAGTGGCCCGACGGGGCGGGCTGCCGGGACGCGACGGTCGCAATCGCACGGGAGGCTCGTTGCCGCCAGCTCTCTGAGTGTGCTCCGCAGGGCTTAGCAAACATGGTGAACGGTTTCAGCAAATGGCCGGATGAGGAGGCGTGTCACCAAGCCGCAGTGGTGATTGCCAACGAGGTCCGTCGCCGCGCCCCTCGGCTCTCTGATTTTACCCATCAGCACTTGGCTAATCTGGTGAACGGTTTCAGCAAGTGGCCGGAATGGCCGGAGGCTCGCGACGCCACATTTGCGATCGCAGGTGAGGTCCTTCGCCGCGCTGAACTTTCAGATTTTACCCCGCAGCAACTGGCGAACCTGGTGAACGGCTTCAGCAAGTGGCCCGAATCGTCGGTCTCTCGCGACGCCACATTTGCGATCGCGGGTGAGGTCCTTCGCCGCGCCGAACTCTCTGGTTTTGCTGCGCAGGGACTGGCGAATTTGGTGAACGGCCTCAGCAAATGGCTCGACGGGGAAGACTGCCGGAAAGCCGCGATCGCAATTGCCGGGGAAGTCCGTCAGCGCCAGCTCTCTGATTTCGCTCCGCAGCATCTGGCGATCTTGATGAACGGGTTCAGCAAGTGGCAGGACGAGGTGGCGTGCCGGCAGTGCACGATGGACATCGCGCGCGCATTGGGTGCTCGAGAGCGACGGTTCGGTGTGTTCACCACGCCTGAGCTGAGTACGCTCGCCAATGCTCTGTCGAGAATGATCATGAGGGCAGAAGATAGTGGGGAGATTACGGAGGCCGCTCTGCCGAAGGACCGGCTGCACAAGCTGGCTCACTATCTGCACTATGACAATGATCGCCTGAGACAGGCTGACGTTCTGCACATATCGACCATTTTCAAGGCGCTGGGTAAGGCTAGGCTGTCTGATGATCTCGGTTTGCTCGCACCCTCAGGCTTGAATCGGCTCTCGGAATTGCGTCAAGCACCTGATTTTGCCACCCAGAACGATCTGGAAACCATGGGTAATCTGTGTGCTGCCGTGCTGCCACTCGCGCGCAGCCCACAGAAGCCGCTGCGCTGGCACCGCAGGCAGGCGCTCAACCTGCTCAATGACCTGCAGCCCGTCGTCGAGCACAAGATCGAGGCGCATCTGAACGCAAGTGATGCCGAGCGGACCCGTGGGCCGCTTGCGAGCCGCCGCCCCGCTTTGTCGATCTATCAGGCGCTCAAAGCCCGTGCGGTCCTGGAGAGATTGTTCAGGCCACCGTATGTCGAAGGCAACTGGCCCGATTTACGGAGCAGGCAGCAAGAGCTGCAGCATGGGACCAGAGGAATCCTGACTGGCGCGCGCGAACTGATTCAAGGCGATCTTTCCACCATGAGCTGGAACCTGATCGCGCAGATCGAGGCGGACAATCCAGTGGATGCGCTGGACTTCTTCATGGAGCAGGATTCGACGGCGATCCAGGCGCAACATCCTGCATCGGTCTTCGACGTGCATCAGGTCTTGCGAGCCATGGACCATGCCCCAAGGCCTCCGCAGGGTGAGGCGGGACTGATGCGGTTGCCGGTGGTGGACATGCAGGGGCGGCCGTTGGCCACGGAGCCGGAGATACGATATTCGATTTTTCATCGCCTGACCTCGGGGGCGGTGCCCGTGGTCGCAGTGCAACTGCCAGCAACGCCGAGCGCCTTCATGTTGGCACGTACGGTGAGCGTCAACGGTGTGCCATACCGCATGGATCTGTTCGGCGGCAGCAAGTTAAAGCCACCGCGATTGACCGTGTCCCAGATTGCGGCGCGTGCTCCAGGCGAGCAAGTTAATCGTGGGGGAAAGCTGCTGGCGATTCCCTATGCCGAAACCGCGCCGGGCACGGCATTCGAGCAGCTGTGGCGCGCCTGGGCGCCTTTCAAAGAGGCCTATTATTATATTCAACGCAGGGGTTTTGCAGCGCCTCCGGCGATCAAAGGCCTGTCTCCTCACGACTACGCGCTGGAAGGCACCTTCAAATTGGTGCTGCTGCCGGACCGCCCTGCCAACCAGGAGCATCCCTTCAAGTTGAGGGGGCCGAGCGGTCCCATCGCATTGCGGCCGCATGACGGCTGCGGCTTCATCAGGGCCTCGCTGGCCAACCTTATGCCAGCAGTTCGTCGCGCCGGCGAGCGGGAAGGTCCTGACCGGGTGCTTGCCTATGGTGAGGGAAGGAAGTCAGCCCTGCCGGTCTCGGCGCTGCAACATTATCCGCGCAACGAACAAGTGGCAGATGAGGCGCGCGAGAAGGCCAGGAGCTGGCTTGAGAGCCGGGAAGAGCAAACGCTGACACCCGAGGAGCTGTTTCGCACCGTGACCGCCGCAAACATCACCGGTCCGGGTGCAGTGGCCATCCCGTCCGCTGATGGCTGCCTCCATGTGCCGACGCTCAAGAGCGACACGTTGACCGGAACAAGCGGTGTGCTGATTGGTCGATCTCCCTACGACAAGCCCAACCTTCGCCCATTTACCGCCGAGCAAGTCAAATCGGCAATTGGTGGGGACCCGACTGCGGCGTTCCTCGATCAGTGCGTGACCATGCAATACAGCTTTAATGTCGCCCAGAAGTCGGGCGAGGAGTTAGCGGCCGACGATCCGACCTTCTTTGCCAAAGGGCTTCTCATCGTGGTGCCGGATGAGATGTGGCCAGCCGACTTCGCCGACCGGGCGCTGGTAATGTCTGCCGAGGACGTCAAGTGCCATTCGAGCTGGATCAACGGCAAGGACCGCGCAAAGATGGACACTCCCGTCGACTGCGTCGGCATCCTCCAGGCGACAGAATTGTTTGCTCCGGGCTCGGTGGTTGCCGTGCCGCCCAGTGAACAGAAGAAGCTTGACGGCGACTTCGATGGGGATAGCCTCGTCCTTGTCGGCGATCGGCCGCAGCTTTACGAGCATGTTAGGCAATTCGATCAAGAGGAGCAAGTTCGCGGATTGGGCTCGCTCAAGCCGCCGAAGTCCCATACCCCGGCGATTGAGGATGGTCGCTACAAGTTCGGTCGTGCCAGCCAGATCCTCGCCGCTACGCGGAATGTTCTAGAAATTTACACCGGCTTGCAGCGAGGGTTTCTGGCTCAATCCCATGAAGGCCGACAGTGGTTTGCTGAGCGTGCCGTGTTCGGCACGTACGAAGGCATTCACCGCGAGCTCCAGCGAGACATCCGTCAGCTGCTAAAACAGGAGCAGATAACTGGCCAAGATATCCGAGATAGGCTCGAGAAGGCGAGGCCTGAAATCGACGTCGCCAAGCATCCGGTCGCCCAAGAACTAGCCGAGTTGCTCGTCCACGATCTTGACGCGTGGGCGACGAACCTGGACGAACAGATGCTGGCCGATACCGTTGAAAGCGCGAGCGAGACCGGCCCGACGGTGAGCCCAGCACTCTCCGAGCTTTTCCCCGACCTGACGGAGACCTATACTGCAACTCTTCACCCACGACACCGCCTCCAGGTCTTGCTCGACCACTATCCTTCACGCATCGATCTCGGATCGGATCCGTCACGCATCGATTCAAGACCGGACGGTTACGATCCAGACGACCTCGTACAAAGCGCAAATAATCTCCTGAGCCTCGGCATCAAGGTCGGAACTGACGCCTACAAATCCGACACTGGCGCCTATACCTTTATGTTCAAAAGCGGGCACCTGCAGCGCCTGCTGCAACACACACCCGGGTTGAAATCGGTGCCTTATACCAAGAGCGCCGCGGCTATCCTCCACCAGGGGCTGTTCGATGTCGATGCGACATTGGAGGATCTCAAGGACAATCCGACCCTGGCGGCTTCGGTCATGCAAGCCTCGATCAAACTTGTCACCGAGCGAGGCATTCTGCCTGAACCCAAGGGCCGAGGTCTTGCTGCCGATGATTCCGCCACGACAATCACATTGACCCGCGAGCAGGCTGCACAGCGCGCCCAAATGGAGGCAACTCGCGCTCAAGCCGAAGAAAAGGATATCACCCCAATGGCAAACTCGGTCGCTGAAGCCCTCAAGAGAGCCGACTTCGAGGTGAAGATGCCCCATTCCCGTTGGGCCTTGAGATCGATAGACTCGATGACCGACCAGCTCGTCGGAATGCAGGCACCGATTGAGGTCGGCTCCCAGCTGATCAGCAACGCTGTACGGCACGTCTTCGAACTCGCTGATGGGGAATTTGCACGTGCCTTCAAGAAAGCCATTCTCCTCTTCGAGGAGAGCGGCTATGCCGAGGTTAGCACCACCAACTGGTTCAGGACGCGATCGCCGAGCTTCGTCGGCATCAAGACTGTGCTCGCCACGCCGGGGGGCTACCGCTTCGAGATGGAGTTCCACACGGCTGACAGCTACAAGGCCAAGATCGACAATCATGATACGTACAAGGAACTGCAGAAGCTGCGGGAGCTGCAGCGAGAGAGCCGAGAGCCTCTGGATCAGTCCCTAGCCGAGCAACTCTTGGAGCGTGTGCGACAGGCCTGCAACAAGGTTGTCATACCGGAGGGGGCTATAGAGATCCCTCACTGGGAAGCCGACGCGGATAGTACATTTGGTGCTAGCCTGGCTCGTCAGTTGCAAGTGGCCCCGCCGAGACGCACGGCGCGTTCCCCGATGGCAACGGAGATTCTTGGTGCCCTGGGCACGCGGCCGATCGTGCTGGTCGGCATGATGGGCGCTGGGAAATCCAGTCTTGGCCGTGCACTCGCCAGGCGACTGGGGTTGAAGTTCGTCGATTGCGATAAGGAGATCGAGACGAAGACCGGCAAGTCCATAACCAAGATTTTGGCTGAGGATGGCGAGGCGCATTTCAGGAATCTTGAGGCAAATCAGATCAGGCACTCGCTCGAACAAGGTCCGGCCGTGCTCGCAACCGGTGGTGGAGCGTTCATGGTCGAGGAAATCCGGCATTATATCGGCCAGAAAGGAGTTTCGATCTGGCTTAATACCAAGGAGGACGTGATTAGGCGGAACCTGAGGCACAACACCAAGCGTCCGAAGATGCAAACCGCCGGCCAGGACCAGACCATCTCAGACCTGATGCACGTGCGCAATCCTATCTATCAGCTTGCTGATCTCACTATTGCCCCGCAGCACCAGCGGGATCTCAAGAGCGCGGATGCTTGTCTGACCGCGCTGCACGCCTACCTTTGCGGTGAGGCCAGGGAGGCCCAAGCAAGTTCCGACCTCGCGGGGGTGGCTCCATGACCACGTCGCTCAAACATGCGAAGCGCATCACGTCCGCTTCGCGCTCGACAATCGCGAGAGCTATCGAGGTGGAAGGGGTGCCTGGAGGCCTAAAGGCCCGAGGCCTCCACGGGGCGCTGGCTGCAGCCAATCAACATCTGCGCGTTCTGTCGCCGAGATCATCGGGCCGGCAGCTGACCGGGTGTTGTCGACGGCGTCCAGTCGCTCGCGAAGAGCGCACAACGGAAATCGACGGGCCAGACCCGACAACATCACTGCGTAGGGATAGTAGGTTGTGGGGACTGTTGGAATTGAACGCTGGCGCGGCATGACATGAGATAGTAATGGCCGCCTTCTGTCTGAGAGGATTGAGCGTCTTCAGAGCCCGACCTTCAGACAAGAAGTTTTCGGATGGCCCAAGTGAACCCTCCCCGCCGATGCATGATCGAGGACATGACGGTTCACAACTTGTCGCGGGCGACGCAGCGGCCGATCGCCCGATCATCTGGGCTTAGAGGATGTCCACGCGTTCCACGTTCATGTGGTGGCGACGGTGGTAGTATCGGGGCCCCGCACTTAAGCAGATTGTGTGTGCGTTGCGGTTCTTCTACGGCGTAACGCTTGGCCACAGTACGATCCCGGAGCGCATCGTCTACGCGGGCGCCATGCAGCTGCCGGTTGTGCTGATTGCGGAGAAGGTGGTAAGCTTTCTGGAGGCGACCCGGAGCCTGAAGAGCTGCACGGCGTTGACGGTAGTCTATGCCAGCGGATTACGCGACCGCTGGTCGCCGCGCCTCGACCATACATTTATCGAATGTGAGCGGTCGCAATTGATCGGGCGAAGAGCGCGTATGGCGAGCGATTTGTGTTACCTCTTGACCGAGGCTATGGAGCGATTGGACGACAAACTCGCGCAGCGCTCGGCCTGGCTAACGATGCAATCTGCCCCAAAACGGCGCCTCGACAAATTATCTACCTCGATGCGATTCCTTTAAAGTGCCCTTGATTAATTGATAGCGCCTCCCAGTCGATTTGTTTGCGAGCTGCCTCCACCTCGTGCTCGTTCTGATGATCTGCTCGAGCTTGGCGCCGAACAGATCGCCTCGAGGCGAGCCAAAATCGAAATCGACAGCCTGGCAGCACCTGCATTCGGTAATGTCCGTTCGCAGCATCGGTGTCCGCTTTCTGACCATCGCACAATTTTTGTCAGACTTAAAACACCTGCCGTGATCGAGCGGCTCGCAGTTCTATAAGTTAATCACAGGCTTACCGGACAAAGGACAGCGCTGGCACGGCGGTTGCTATTGAGATGGAGCAACACTGAGTGAGGGCTGAGTGCACGCACACGCGCAGGACAAGCGAGATTCTCCTTCCCTTGAACCCGCCTCCCCAAACAGCGCGCTATTATGCGCGGCCAGGCTAAATTTGCCGCGTCAATGTTCGCTGCCCGGTGCTTTGGCATGAGATTCCATCGCGACTGACCGCAATGTGTGCACCTGAACCGGATTCAGATTTAGAAGGCTATCATGTCGGCCGCTCGGTACTTAGACTCACCGCGCTATACGGATGAGGTGCGGGCTTTTAACAGCTTGGTGACGCTTTCTCCTGCAGGAGCGCCTTGTGGGAGCTCCTGGGCTACGGAAGTGACCGCTCGAGCTGAAAAAGCAAACAGGTCAATGCTCCAGAGTTGTGAGGCGCTGTCATTCTTCTTTCTGCCCCAGCAGCTTTCCCGTCTTGCGACATATGAAGTGCAACTGCGAACAAGCGGGGCAGACAATGCCTTCAAATTCGCGTTCCGTCGCCTCGGCATCATCATCAAGCCACTTCTGGACCATCATGTTGGTAATCGGGCAGGTGAAAGTGAAGGCGCGCATATCTTCCCTTTGGCGTCGAGTGCTGGCCAAGAGCAAAAAGCGAGAGCCGGTGTCCGTGAGCTCGAAACCACAATAGCGCACGCGTGGCCCAAGCGCTCGCCCCAACGCACGATAGGAAATCCTCGTGAAGCTGCCTTGATTTCGCGCAAGCGAGCGGGTCAGGTGAGAACGACAGCTACCAATCGAGCAGCCGATGAGCTACTTGCGAAACGACAGAGTCATTCTGGCGCAAGCAAACCCACACATCCGCGAGCAAGTAAGTCGAGCAAAGCGATTACCGCACCAAAGGTCTCCCCGAAAGCGGGAGGATACTTGGTGAATCGACAAGATAGGGAGCGTTCCAGAAAAAGTGGTGCCTCTCCTGCGGGACGGCATTTTGCTTTGCTCGCGTCCGGCTATCCGGGAAGGTCAGTAATCGTATGTGCGTCTTAGGTCTAGGTTCAAGAAACGCTCTCTCTGCCTACCCGGGGTTCGAATGACCTTATCCCTAGCTTCTCCTTCTGAACTGCAGCGGCCGTCAGAGATGCCAGTTGGCGAATTGTTGGCTCGTCGAGCCCGGACTCTGCTCGGCCCGCATCCGTTCGCTGCTGAAATGTCCAAAGATCAGGTTGCCAGGCTACTACCTGAATACTTCGCCATGTCGCAGGCTTTCCCATACCTGCAGGCGGGATCGCAAAAGGATCTCATATTCGACGCGATACATCGCAATCGAGACCTCCCCAGGGACGTTGAGCTGACCAGCGTGGTCGCAAATTTTATCTGCTGGGATGAAACGGGAGGTCATAGTCGGGTTCTCCAAGGCGGCAACGCTGCGCTACCCGGTATTCTGGAGATAGAAAACATCCACTCGAAACTCTTTAGAAAAGATGCCTCGCGGCTGCTTGGCCGAGCAATACAACCCTACTACAGCACCAGAACGAGCCGGTACCTGCGTGCGCTGTATCGTGGCTTGTCGTCGAGAGCCCCGATAATGCGTTGCGCCTACATGGTTGCCTTCGAGCTACATGCTGCGGAAATGATCCAGGCACTTTGGAACACTTTAGTCAAAACCTTTGACGCTCGCTCTGACGATCTTGAGTATTTCCGCATCCATGTCGGCGGCGAGGATCCTGCAGAGAAATACCACGGAGAAATGACGAGCCGGCTCATTAGCGAACTGGTCCCTGCCGACTGCAATAGCCTCTTCCTAACTGAATTTGACCGCGCTTATCGGCTCAGCTTAGATTGGTGCGGCGATCTAATCCGAATTGAATCGTTTGATGGTAACAGGATGGAAGTTGAGCACAGTGGCCGTTGTCACTGTGGTTCAGTCAAGTTCTACGTCCGAGCGCCAGCACAGATTGCTGCAGTGAAGTGCAATTGCTCAATCTGCCAAATGTCCGGATTTCTGCACATGCTCGTTGCCGACGACAAGCTCAGGATTGAATGCGGCGAAGAACTTCTGACTACATACCAGTTCAATACGAACATCGCTCGGCACACGTTTTGTCGGATTTGCGGCGTGAAGCCATTTTATCGGCCGCGATCGAATCCGTCAGGATTCAGCGTAAATATCCGATGCCTAGATAAAACGACGATCGAAAGCATAACAATAGATGATTTCGACGGCGAGAATTGGGAGCAGGCGATCCGCTCGCTGCAGGCGGATTGAGACGCTTCTTAGGTTCAATCTTCGAGTGAGTTCGAAAGGCGCATACAATGAACGATAGACCTGGTCTGCTTTCAGAAGAAGCGATCGCGAAGTACCGCTCAGAGCTGTGGAATAAGGGTACGGTCCTGGTCGCCCCCGAGACACTGTTCACCAAAGATGAGCTGGCTAGGATCGAGGAGCTGCAGTCCGGTATTCCCGAAGAAGTGGTTCGGGAGGGAGATGCTGGCGATTCTCACGATGTTTTTGTAAAACGACTGCGGCTAGACCATCCCGGCCATCATCCTAGCAACGCGAATGGTAATGCTTCAGCGCAGATCATCGAACTAGTTGAAAAGACCGAGCGGGTCTCCGCACTCACGAAAATCCTCGGAGCGTCATCAGACTACCTCATTCGCCGATGCCAAATTCACCGCATGCCGCCCCGGCCATTTGTTGGTATCCATTTGGATGCTGAGAGCGACCCCGACTTCGAATATTCTGTGATTGTCCAGCTCGCGAGAGATTTTGAGGGCGGTGAGTTTGTTGTATATCCAACCCAGCGTGAACCCGAAGTCTTTTACCCGCAGTTGGGGAGCGTAGTTATCACAACCTGTCACTTCAGGCATGAGGTAAGGCAGGTGCGTGCTGGAGAGCGTCGGTCACTCGTCTATTTCTGTTCAAAATACCGCGGCGCGAACCGCCGGATTATCGAGCACTCGGCCGTTGGCGCATGAAATCTGGTGCGTAACGGGTGTCCTGAATCAGAAATTTGCGACACTGAGATGCCTGAGCTTGAGTATTGTACCGGCAGAGGCTCGACCAGGATGTCGGCGGCGGGTTTGGTCGGCACAGCGATGCGATTCCCAACCAGGATGCTCATGCGACCTTGTCAGCCGGAACGCTAGATGGCCGGGTTGGAGTGCGTCCTACTGGGATCTATTGATGCAGGCGCGCACTCTCTAGCGAGATGAGCAATGCTTGACGCAATACAATATTCTTCGTCCTCGTTGTCCTTTATCGGCCGTTCGGAGATCCTGGACTGGCAAGTTAACAGTTGGAGCATGACGCAATCATTTCAATCAGAGCATCGTCGATAGTCGATGCTCCAGATTCCGGGCGACCAGCCTGTCGCGCGCGATCACAAGGCACTCCACCGTGCCTGCCTCTTGATCGCCGGCAAGCGGAATAACGCCTTCCTTCTGTATGCGATCGAAGAGCAATCCTTCATCGACAAAACAGTCAAGCGCCGTTTGGAGGGAGTTTAGTCGGACATTCCGCACAGATGAAATCACGTAGGAATGGGAATAGTCGGGGCCTAGCAACCGGTCAGCAATGCTGTGCAACACCGAGCCTCCGCCCCACCGACCGTTCGCTTCATTAAACAGCAGCTGCCTATCGGTCGAGAAGATGGCATCTATATTGATCATCCCGCGGTACCCCAAGGTCCGCGCGAGCTCCACAAATCGATAGGCATACGCGTAAGCGGTCGAGAGCTGCTCATCGCTCAGATCGCTTGGGAGCTCTAGTCCAGTCCAGACGAGAGCTCTTTCGGATGGATTTTCGCTTCGCCGCAGACGTATGTTTCCACTGTTGACGAATACGATTGAACCATTCTCCTCAATTTCAAACTCAAGGTAGAACAGAGAACGAGCAAGGTGGTACGATTCGACGACCACCGTTTTACATGAGGGAGTTGTCACCTCAGACCAAAGCGCGTCAGGATCAAACGACGACCAAAGGAGCCGCCGGGTTTCTCTTGCTCCAGGGAGTGGAGCGGTCTCTTTGCCGGTGAATATAACATTTCCGACCCCGCCGGCTCCATTGTCTAACTTTACAATCACGCTGCCCGTTTCAGACCTCAGGGACGTAACCGCTCTGAATAATTCGTCTGAGTTTGTCGTTACGCATCCACTGGGAATCGGAAGTGCGACACTTGCTGCCAGTTGACGGAAGTGACTCTTGCGGTTCAACAGATCAGGTCCTCGCTGCAGAGCGAAGTCGTCACCGTTCTGCGATATGCCAAGCATCGCGGCTAAACGAGCAACACCTTCCGTCGAGTAGCAAGCACATAGTGTCCAATGTGCTTTCTGACGGATGTGGCGGCTGATCTGTTCAACAACAGTCTTGGACTGCAGAGTGAAATCACTAAGGATCCCCATCTTGCCGGCGTTTTCTGGCACGAGCACCAAGACAGTCGATGGGTCAAATTTAAGCGTCGCGCCAACGTGGTCTAACAGGTCAATTGGGATCGCTACCGGAGAGATAATTACGTCGCCCGGTTGTGCAAACCAGACGGAACGCCAAGCAGACTTGGCGGCAAGCGAAAGTTGGGTGACCGTCAGATCGGCGCCCGACATCTGGGCGCTACCGGCATTCATAATTAGGATCCGCGGCATCAGCGAGCTCCGGGTATTTGCGTGTTATCGGGCGGAAGCGCAGTCCCCACTAAAATGAACGTGCAGAAGTCGCATTGATATACAACAATTGACCGAAGCGTCTGGCGATGATGAGCTGGAGACGAAAGAGCGTTTCGGGCGGCACGGGATTCGCGCCCAGCGCTCGACCGTCGATACTCAATGGCCGTCTCGTTCCTGGCTTGATCGCGCATCGTGCTGTTTGAGCATGAAATGCTGTATTTTGCCCAACGCGGTTCGTGGCAATTCCTCCGTGAAGATGATTTCGCGCGGCACTTTGAAACGGGCGAGCTGTGACTGCACATGCGCCTGCAGGGCTTCCGCTTCAATCCGCGCGCCTGACCTCCTGATCACGTAGGCGATCGGAACTTCATCCCAGCGCGGATCGCGCCTACCGACGACTGCGCATTCCGCGACGTCGGGGTGCTCCAGAAGCACACGCTCGACTTCCGCCGGATAGACGTTTTCTCCACCGGAAATGATCAGGTTCTTCTTGCGATCATGAACCCAAAAGTATCCGTCGACATCGCGGTGGCCGACATCACCAGTGTGATACCAGTCGTTACGCAGTGCCTCATAAGTCGCTTCTTGATTGCCCCAGTATTCGCTGAAGAGATTGGGGCCGCGCACTGCGATCTCGCCTGGGGTGCCTGGCGGCAGCTCGTTGCCGGCATCGTCGAGGATTGTCGCTTCGCAGCATAGGCCAGGCAATCCACTCGAACTCTCTCGCGCAAGATCGCCGCCGAGCCTCGTGTAGATGGCAATGGGGCAGGTCTCCGTGGAGCCATAAACCTGCAGGACTGATATGCCGCGTTCGGCAAAACGGTCGGTCAGGTGCCGCGGCACCATGGTGGAGCCAGTGGAAATTGCCTTCAGTGAGGAGAGATCGGTCGTCGGCCAGCCAGGATGATCGGTCAGAGCTTGAATCGTGGCAGGCACCAATACGGCTAGCGTAGGCCGGTCGTGCTCGAATGCGGCAAGCGTCGCCTCTGGCGTAAACCGCGGGTGGATCGTAACCGTCGCGCCTTGATGCAGCGCTGGTGTGGTCTGGATATTGAGGCCGCCGACGTGGAACAGCGGCAACACTGTCAAGACATGGTCAGCCGAGGTGAGGCCATGCATGTGTTGACTCATAACGCCATTCCACAGCAAGGCCTCTTGGCGTAGCACAGCGCCTTTCGGCCGGCCGGTGGTCCCCGAGGTATAGACGATCAAAAGCGGGCGGGACAGGTCCGTGTGCAGGCTCCGACCATCGCCGCGCCCTCTCTCTACCAAGTCATCCCACTTGCTTCCGCCGAGGGGCGCATAATCGAAGCCGACCACGAAGATGCCCGGAAGTTGCTCCGCCAGCGCCGGCAGGAGTGCCTCGAAGGCGTGTTCGACCACCAGCACCTTAGCGGCGGCGTCCGACAGGATGAAGAGCTGCTCGGCTACCGCAAGCCTCCAGTTCAGTGGCACGAGGATTGCGCCGAGCCGCGCGCAGGCATAGAGCAGCACCAGGTAGTCCGGCCGGTTAAGGCTGAGGATCGCGACGCGATCGCCTCTGTCGACACCGAGCTGGCTCTTTAGGGCGCGCGCAACCTGTTCGATCCGTTGATTGAAGACAGAGTAGCTTAAAGTGGCGCCCTCGAAATGGATGGCGGGCTTGTCGGGGCTGAACGTCGCGTTGCGCTCAATCAGGGTGCAAAGGTCCATCGTCGGTGTTCCGTCTTTCTTAGTCTTGCAGAGTATGTCTCTCCCGAAGTGGCCAATGAGAGCTCCTGAGTTTCCTCGGGAGGTGTCGATTACGCCTTTATTGTCTTAGACGAGGCGCGTCTCGTCACGTATCTGCAAAAGGAGTGCAGCTCGTGGCGATATAGGAGCGCAGGTACAGTCGATGTAGTTTGGGGACTCAAGGTGTAGGCTCTCGCTCGCGTGCTTGCCCACCAGGAGCTACGTGCATCCGACCATGGTGATAAGCGCACCATGAGGAGAGTGTCTTGTCCGATCTTCTCACTACAGGCTCACCGCACATATAGGCCGCTCTGGGATCTCCATCTTCGAAGCCGACAATGGCCCGGCATTGGCCTTCAGTGTGGTTGACTAGCAAGACCTTCTTGGAGCCGTCAGGTCTTTTCACATTGCCGCTCCGAGATGCTTGGCAATCTCTTGCAATGTCGTGGCGAGCGAGAATTGCTGCCAAAGCGCCTCGAGAACCTCTGCAGGGCGATCGACGTTTATGCGTTTTCGCGATTTTATCGGCATAGCAGCTCTCAGGATCTGTGCGGACAGGACAAGACCACGTTCCTCGTATTGAGCGCTGGCCCGAGGGCAACCGGTGCAACCTGATGTGAGATCGTACAATTTAACGCCACGTGCGATTCAAGCCCCTTTAGGGGCTGTGGTGTGAATATATTCAAGCTCCCAGGCCTCCATGGAGCACCGCGATGCGAGAAATCAAAAACTACCGCCATCTCAAAGGATCTGGCCCGAAGGTGGAGTAACGTTGCTAGCGGCAGAGCGTTAAGGCGCCGTCTTGCGAGCGGCGCAGCTGATGCACGTCAGGGGCACTAGCATTTGTCCGCTGGATGACGGCACCAAATTGGCCTACGCATGCCCAGACTACGCACCCTCTAGGTGCAGATTTCCTTATAGGATTTGGGAATTCAATGAGCGAAATTTTCATCAGCCACGCCGTGGCGGACAGCCATTTGGCGAAATTGCTTTTGGATTTTATGAAGAAAGGAATGGGCGTTCCGCAGGACTCGATCTTCTGTTCCAGCGTGGATGGACACAACATTCCATTGGCCGAAGATTTCAACGCCTACATCAAGAACCAGATGGAGCTCGGCGCCGCCTGGGTGCAGAGCAGCAAGAGCCTCCCGATCGTCGTGCCGCCCGTCGCCTTCGACGTTGTGACGAAGACTTTGGGCTTGAAGCAGGCCTGGAAGATCGACGCCACGAAAGGCCTCATCGACCTCAAAAACCTCATCCAGTCATCAGTATCAAGCCTGGAGAAGAGGTCCGAGCACGTTTGGGAGGAGAAACGCGCCCAGTGGGGAGCGGACCTCAAGAAGGCCCTTTCGAAGCTGCAGCAGGCCACCAAGGTTGATGCCGCCACCCACAAGGAAGCGCTTTCGCAGATCAAGGAAAGTGAAGATGAGATCGAGCGCCTTAGGGAGGCGCTCACGCGTGCGAAGGACCGCTACGAGGAGCTCGCGAAACTGAAGGACAAGAAAGAGGTCGCTGCGCTCGAAAAGAACGAGCCCGGCAACCAGAACGTGGAAACGCAGTTCGAGGAACTGATCGAAGCTGTCAAGAACACCAGACCGTCGGGGTACAAGGTCGTCGACAAGCATATCATCTTGGACCACTACGGGCGCGCAGGGACCATCGACTGGTACGGTTATAAGGAGGAGTTCCAAGACGCAAGAAAATACGGTCTGCTGGCGGCGGACAGTGATCACGTCGACTGGAGCCGCAACAAGGTGAAGGTCTTTGTGAACGCGATCAAGGCAGTCGAGGAGTTTCTCGCGTCAGAAGAGGGATCGAAGTGGCGCAAACAGCAGGACGACGAAGTGCCAACCGATCCTGATGACCTCGAGTTCTGGGAATACTACCTGGAGATTTGACCGTTTGCGGTCGCCCTAGGCTGGCCGCCTGAGCCCGCATGTCCCAAACGCCCGGCTGAGACCCTCCAGCAGGCTTCAGATCTCGGATATGAGCGCGACGCTGCGGGGCGACTGGTTGCGAAGGGGCAGACATGTAAGTCCGCCGGATCCAGCCGGACAACCGACCGGTGACTACCGCGTCATTGTCCACGCGACCGCATCGAGCGCACTCGGAGGCATCGGGCCTCGTATGGGGGCGTCTTGCTCACGGAAAGTGACCAGTGGGCCATGCCGGCGAGGGTGCCCACGCCGACCATGGGCGACCCTCCCGCTGCGCGATCCAGCCTCCATTGGTCGATCCGGTCGCTGGGATGCAGCACGACGCGGCCGCCCACAGCGAGCCCTGGACAGAGCTTCATCGTAGGCGCCTGCGACCAGCAGCAGCGCCAGCAGCCGGCGGGCTGACGGGCGGCGCCGGTACCGAACCTTGAAGCTCGACAGCAGCTAACGGGCAGGCTATACATGAACATACAGCGAACAAAATCCTTCCAGTTGCGATCGCCTTGCGGTACATCTCGACTGAGGTATTCCCCCAGCAGATCACGAGTTTAGGGGCAGCAAGCTGCATCTCTTTTCGGGATGATGCCCATCCAGGGAGTGATAGCGATTGTCCTTGTTTCGCCATTTGCATGACGACGCGTTTTTGGCCTTTTCGCGCGATCACAAGCACCTGTACGCGGCGTGTCTGCTCGACCTCCATGAACGGTTCTTCTCTGGAGCGCCGTCGTTCCCCACACCGCAGCAGGTCGTCCACGCCATCTACGACGTCATGCGGGCCAACCCCGCCCTGTGGAGCGAAGGCGACGATTTCGGCAGCCTGCCGGAAATGATCTCGGTCGGTCGCCGCCGCATCCGGAAGGCCGATGTAGCGCTCGCGTCCGAGAAGGGCGACAAGGCGCTCGGTCTAGCGCGGCAGCTCTACGGCCGGCTGCTCGCTTGGGGGTGGCTCGAAGAGGAGGAATACGGGCTCCGCGTCACTGTCGACATGGCGATGGGTCCGCTGCTGGTGATTCAGCGGCTGGCGAGCCTCAACAAGGATCTCTCCCAGAGGTTCGGCGGCTTGATCGTGCAGATCCGCCTCAATCTCGAGGCCGTCGAAAAGCTGACGCCCGAAATCACCGACCGCAAGCAGCGCGAAGCCGCGCTCGCCGTCCGCGAGGCGCGCAACCAGGCCGACCAGTTCACCAAGAGCCTGCGCGCCATTCTGGCCGACCTCAAGCGGATCCGACGGACTGTCATGGAGTCGAAAACGGTAGCTACCCGGCTGGAGGCCTTCTTCGAGGAGTTCGTCGACCAGCTCCTGCTAAAGGACTTCGAATCCATCCTCACGGTCAACCATCCGTACCGCTTCCGCGACGCTATCGTCGATCTCGCGCGCAGGATTTCCTACACGCCCGAGACCATGCAGGTCCTTGCCGAGGAATATACGGCGGCCACCATGTCAGCCGACGTCGAGGATGGCCGGATGGCCGCGGCGGATGACCTGCTCGCCATCGAAAGCATCTTCGAACAGATCGGCGAGATGTTCGAACGGATCGAGGCCTTCCGCAGGCAGCTCGAAGCGCGCGTCCGCAACACGATCAAATACGCCGAGCGGGGCGGGCAGGGACTCGTCGGCCGAGCCGGCGACTTGGTCCCTCGACTGGACGCCCTGCTGCGCGACGGCAGGCACGACAAGACAACCCTCGAATGGAGCGTCGAGCCGCTGCGGTCGCCCTGGTCGGAACACCATCAGGCGCCGGCCAGGCAACCGCGCCGCCCCGTCGAGGCAAGGGAGCTCGCCGGGCCGCCCTCGGACCCGCTGTACGAACTGCGGAAGAAGCTCCGTCTCGAGTACATCGCTCGCATCGCGCCCCGCCCCGACGACGTCAGACGATTCCTCGAGGGCCAGGTTCCGCCATTCGCGACCAAAGAAGCCCGCTTTATGGAAATCGATACCGTAGACGACTTCCTCGCGTTCGATTGCGCCCGCCGCTACGCGCTGACGGGCGAGGTTCCGGCTCAGATCGCGGCCGGCTTCGATCTTGAACCGTGCCCCGACACGCCGCCACACGACAGCGAATGGCTTCGTTGCGCGAACTTCGTGGTGAAGCGATCCGGCGCACTTCGGAAGGCGAGGGCGGCCCATGCTCAGTGAGTTCGAAAACATCGAGCGCTCCTTCGGCGCGGAGAAGGCGGCCGACCTCCGCAAAGCGCTGCATTTCCTGCTACGACGGCAGTTCGTGTTCGCGGGAGATCCCCGGACCGGGACCGTCTACAACACGATCATGGACGGCCGTTTTCGCGACGTGGTCGACGGCTTCTTCGACAGCTGCGGATACCGCGTCCACCGCGATCCGGAGGCGCAGTGGGCCGGCATCGTCGCCATGGACGAGGACGTGCCGCTGCCCCGGATGAAACTCGACGAAACCATCGTCATGCTGGTGCTGGCAGCATACTGGCAGCAAGAGGTGAACGTCGGAGCGGTCGAAGACCGGGCCGTCGTGGTCGCCACCTTGAACGACCTGTTCGACCGCTACCGGGAGATGGCGCAACACGGCGGCGGAGGCGCAATCTCGGCCGCCCGTTTCCGCGACATCCTGCGCGAGGCCGCCCAGCGCAGCCTGGTCGAGATCGGGGACTTCGACGACGAGCAGCAGGACTGCGAGGTCAGGATCCGCCCGATGATCAAGCTGATCAGCGGCGGCGACGCCCTCCAACGGCTCGAGCGCTACGTGCGCAGCGAGGAGGCCCGCTTTCCGCAGCCCGCGGGAGACGAGGCATGATGGAGCTACGCCACCTCACAATGGTGAACTGGCACCTGTTCGATGTCGCCGACATCGACGTGACGGGACACGTCGGCGTGCTGGGCGAGAACCGGTCCGGCAAATCGACGATCCTTGACATGGCCCAAGTGGTGCTCACCGGCGGCAGCCGGCGGTTCCTGCGCCTGAACGCAGTCGCCGGCGACAGCGGAAAGTCGCGCAGCGGCTCCAAGCGCAGCGTCGTCGACTACTGCCTCGGCACGCTCGGCGAGGATCAGCGGCGGCGCGACGAGGCGCGAACGTACATCGCGCTCGGTTTCGAAGACACCGAAGGCGCTAGGCCGCCGGTCACGATCGGCATGGCGCTCGAGGCGCGGAAGTCAGACAGCAGGGAGACCGTGCTCGCGCTGTTCGTCGCCGTCGGGGCCGTTCTGAGCTCCAAGGACTTCATCGAACAGCGAGGGAAGTCTCAGTTCCCGGCGCAGTGGGAAGACGTGCGGGCCCGGATCATCGCGACGATCGGCGAAGGCAACTTTGTCAATCACCGCGACCGGGCCGGCGACTACGTCCGCGAGTACATGCGTCATCTCCTGCCGCATTCGCCCTACGGCGAGCAGAACGCCAGTGCCCTGCAGAAATCGATCGTCAATGCGATGACGCTCGATCACAACCAGACGGCCACGCAGTTCGTGCGTAACTACATCCTCGAGGACAGTCCGATCGGGATCAAGGAGCTGCGCGAGTCGATCCAGACCTACCGCAACATCAGCGAAACCATCCGGAAGATGCGCCTCAGACTCGAAGCCCTGAGGGCGCTTCGGGTCGTCCTCGCCGCGCTGGAAGAGGCGCTCGAGACCAAGTTCAGGGAGGAGTGGATCGCTAAACGTGCGGCTTGGCTGGCGGCGCGCGCGACGAACCTGGACTTCAAGACCAAACGGCGTACTGAGATGGCGCGCCGGGATGCTGCAGCGGCCGAACTCGAATTCATCGACGAGGACGTCAAGGCCATCGACAAGGAGATCGAACGCCTCACGGCGGCGATCGCCGAGCACGACGCCAAGACCGGAAGAAAGTCGCTGCAGCAAACCGTCGATGTGGCCGCACAGGCGGCGCACCGCGCTTCGGTGGACTTCAAGGCGCGTCTCGAGAGCATCGGTCGCCTGCATCCGCTCCGGGCGATGTGCGCGAGCGATTTCGACGATTTCGTACCAGCGCTGGAACGGCTCCTGGCGGCCGCAGCGGGGGCCGAAATCACGCTCGTCTCCGACCAGCTCTCCGCGGCCGAGAAATCCTTCGCGGCCACCGGCGCGAAATGGCTGCCGAAGATCGACGAAGCGCGTCAGGCAATAATCGCGGAGCTTTCCGGGCTCCGAGTGCGGCGCGACGAGGTGCTCGAACGCATCCGACAGCACGCCTCCGGAGGGGCGCGGGCCTATCTCGGCGACGACACCGAACTGCTCTGCCGCAGGCTGCGGCAGAAGGGAATGGCCCCGCGCGTGCTCTGCGACGTCATCGAAGTCGCCGAACCCGAATGGGTGGGAGCGGCCGAGGCGCTCCTCGGGCGCGACCGGGAGGCCGTGTTCGTGGACAGAGCCGACATCGGCGCCGCCACGGCGATGTTCAAGGAGGGCCGCCGCGAGTTCCGCCACGCTTCCTTGGTAAGCCTGAACAAGCTCGAGCAGTTCAGGGCCAAACCCGAACGCGGCACTTTTCCCTCCATTTTCCGGAGTCAGGATCCGGACGCGATGGCGTTCATCATGCGCCGCTACGGCACGGTCCGTCTCGCCGACACGCTCGACCAGTTCAACAGGCCCGGCCGGGCGATCATGAAGGATGGCCTCTACGACGACGGACTCGTCAGGAGTCATCGCTGGATCGAATCCTCGCAGCACAAGATCGGAAAGGCAGCCCAGGCAAACGCCCTACGCTCCCTGCAGGATCAGGCCGAGGAGCTGGATCGGATCCTGACCGACAAGGGCAAGGAGGCCAACGCCGCCGAGCAAGCTTTTTCCGCTCTGAAGAACATCTGCGAGGGACGTGACGACCTGAAGGCTCGCGCGGCGGCCTTCGCGGCCGCGCAGACGGAGATCGCCGAAGCGCAGGCCAGGCTCGATGCTCTCGACGGCGCGGGGGACGGCGGGCTTCGCGACAAGAAGAGGGCGCAGCAGAAGCTGAAGGACAAGAGGCTCGACGAGAGAAGGATCCAGCAGAAGGCGTTCGGCGAGCATGACGGCGAGGTTAGATCGGCGGATAGGAGGCTCGGAGAGGGCGAGAACGTGCCCGGCTCCGAGCTCAACCTCCGGGTCGCCCGGTCGATCTATCGCAAGTTCTTCCCGCTCTACTCCGCCGCGAAAGGCAGGGTCGCCTACCGCGAGCGCCTCGATGCCGCAGCCCAAAAGGGCTTCCCGGAGAAACACCGGGCCATCGCCGACAAGGCGCTGAAGGATGCGAACGCATCCGACAACGAGCGCGCACGGATCGAGCGACGGGTCCGCGAGCTCCTTTACGATTACTTCGACCAGTTCGGGATGAGCTCGCAGGTAGGCGCGGAAAGCGAGCCGCTGCGGGAGGTGAAGCCCTGGATGGAGCAGCTCATCTCGGAGATCGAATCGAATGAGCTGCGCCAGTACGAACGGCAGGCGCGGGAAGCGGCGGAAAAGGCGTCCACCCTGCTGCGCGGTGAGTTCATCAACGCGCTCACGGCCCGGATCGGCAAGATGGAGCGGGAGCTGCAGTCGTTGAACCGTAGCCTCTATGCACATCCCTTCCATAACGAGCGATATTCGTTCCACCGCACGCAGGTGGTGGAATTCCAGCCCATTCTGAAGATCATCGAGATCGCCAAGACGTCTCCGGAGGCGCTCGACATGCTGTTCCGGGGCGATGTGCCCGACGATTTTCCGCACAAGGATACGATCCTTGCGCTCGAGGCGCTGCTCGAGGACCCCGACAAGGACTTCACCCAGTTCGAGGACTACCGCAACTTCTACACGTTCGAGATCCACATGGAGGACGTCGCCACCGGTCGCTCGACCCGCTGGGAGCAGCGGCGCGGCACCGGGTCCGGCGCCGAACAGCAGGTGCCCATCTACGTCGCAATCGGCGCTTCGCTTGCCGCCGTCTACGGCAGCGCCGAGCGTCGTGCCGGCAAGCCCGCCGGTTTCGCCCTGGCCATGTTCGACGAGGCCTTCTCCAAGATGGACGGCAAGAACCAGCGGCAGATGATGAGCTTCTACAAGAACCTCGGCCTGCAGTTCGTGATAGCGGCGCCGTTCGAAAAGCGCGTCGCCGTGCTCGAGCACATGGACACCATCGTGGAGGTGGACCGCATCGGCGAGCAGTCCAGGGCCACCGTTGTGGAACTGAAGGAGAAGGCCAAGCGCGAACTGATGGCGATCGATCCCGACCTGATGTCCGAAGTTGAACTCGCCACCCGCCTGGCAGCCGAGTAGCCATGGCGCGGCGCTTCACGGACGCGAATGGGCTGCTGAACGACCTGCTCGATCGCTTCGAGGCCGGGGCCACAAGCCCGATCGCCCACCCGGACTATGCCGCTTTCCCGTCCGTAGTGGTGGCGGACGCCTTCCTGAAACAGATCAGGGAAGCCGAAGGCGCCGGCGCGGTCTCCCTTGGCTGGGGCCGCGGCGCAAAGCGGGATCAACTCGCACACGTGCGGCTGGCCTCGGCGGACATCCTCTACCGCTATCTCGGCCGCCCCCCCGCGTCACGCATCGCAGAGGACGCCGCCGCGCGGCTTGTAGCCGGATCGGCGCTGCACGACTCTCTGAAGAACAGCGCCTCTCAAATCGCCGAGGTGTGGGCGCGGGGGAAGACGTGGCACGGGTTCGGTTCGTCCGACGTCGACACGTTACGCCACGCGTTCGTTCTCGCCCAGGCGATCTTGCACAACAAGCATCTCGACGTCGACTACAAGACCTTCTCGCGACGGACGGTGGGTCACAGCAAGACGCTCGAACGGATCGAGGGTGCAGTCGTGCGGCTCCTCAGCGGCATCCTGGAGTTTCCCCCCGGTGCGCGGCCCCGCGAGGCGCTGCGGGCAATCGGACTGGAGCGCTTCGCACCGCCGCTACTGATCGCGGGCAAGATCGACCTCGATGGAGCCGACCTGTCCGGAATCTCTCCCATTTATCTCGGAATCACTCCCAAGGAAGCAGATCGCGTCCGCTTCCGGGAGCCGCCGGCCTATGTTCTGACCATCGAGAACTTCGCAAGCTTCAACCGGCACATCGCCGAAGCCGACCCCAGTCGGCTGGGAACGACGATGTACGTCGGCGGATATCCCTCGCTCGCCACCCAGCAGGCCTTGCGGACGATCGCAGGAATTATGTCCGAACAGACCCCGATCTTCCATTGGTCGGACATCGATCCGGACGGCACCTGGATCTTCCACACGATCGAGCGCACTATCGGACGTCCGATCCGTCCGCACCTCATGAGCGTCGAAATCGCCGAGCGCTTGGGACAGGTGCCGACAAGAAAGTCCGCACCGGCGCGATGCCCGCCAGAGTCTGGTATCGCGCCGTTGGCAGCGTACCTGAGGGAAGACGGCGCCAAGACGCTCGAACAGGAAGAGCTCGATCCGGTTTTGCCGGCGTCCAGGTGATGCACATGGGCTGACGGTCCTGTCAGCCGCCCAACGAAGGCGCCCTCGCGCGGGGCTTGGCACATTTGTCGTCCCAGACATCAGGGATGCGTTGCTTCGGGGCGGATGCGAGTCGTCCCCGCCATCTCCACGTCTCCGACGAGATCGAGCTCCTACGTCTTCATTCCACGACCAAGCTCGAGCCCCCAAAGGCGGCACTTTGGAAAAATCTTGGATATCAGGTGTTTACGATAGTCGATCCGCTCCTATTGTGTTGCAGTGCCGATCGACGTGTTCTTATTGTAAAATTCGATCCATTCTTGGAGGGCGGGGCCGTGAAAAATCAAGGACTTGGTCGATCCGCTCTTAATGTGTCGGCATAAATGCCTCTGATGCGTCTGATCAGAATCGTTCGATGTGCGCGCGAATCGCATTTGCGTTTGCGTCAATCCAACCGCGCTCGCACGCGCCGACAACCATCTTGGCGTAAGCTGCTTCCCAGATTTCGTTGTGCTTGGGGCAGCCAGGCAGGACAGGCACTAAGTCAATGGGTACCAGCGCATTGTCGTGGTCAACAAGCGTGATCCCTTTCAAGTCAGAAAAGTTAGCGGCAAGTGGGCCCTTCAAGACGAGCTTAAACCTGAAGAAGTCGAACGGCTCAGACAGTTGCAGCCCGCTCGGGCGAGTACTCTATTATCATGACGCAGCTCCTTCGTTGTGGCTATTGAACACGAGCTTAGCCTAGAATCGCGATTGCGCTGAAAACCCGCACTCAGCCACACGGCAACGTTCGAAGCTCGCCACGGAAGTTGATGAGCGGATTGCCTTCAGCTGATCGCGTCGCGATAACGCGACCAATAAAGATCCCATGAGTGCCGACCACCTGGTGGTGATGCAAGACACATTCGAGCACGCAGACGGCGCTTTGCAGAACTGGCACGTCGAGAATGCCCTGTTCCCACAGCGCTGTGTCGAAACGGTGGACACCGTCTGCGCCATGCCTGCCGGCGAAACGCAGTGCGAGGTCCTGCTGATTACCGCTGAGAAGACTGACGCCAAAAGCGCCGTTAGCCAGTATGGTATTGTGAGTCTCGGAACTGGCATTAATACCGACCAGCAAGCAGGGCGGCTCCATGCAGAGCGAAGTAATAGAGCTGACCGTTAGCCCGCGGCGTCCAAGGGCCGTTCCGGTGGCTACAATGGAGACACCGCTCGCCAGATTCCGCATGGCTTGGCGAAACTCGATCGCCTCGACGGACTGCCTATCGCTCATCAGGAAAGGAGAGTGGCGGCTCACAGCAGAGCTCCGCAGTCGGGCTCGGGTTCGAAGGTTTGCGCTAGGCGGAGATTACGCGAGGCGCGAACCTCAAAGGTGTGTCCGCGCAGTTCGTACTTCATGGCGCCGGTACACTGACTGCTCCATAGCGCGATCCTGCCTTGCAGCTGAACACAACAGCTGGCGTTGCTTGGATGAGAACGTTCAGTGTGCCTTCGCGTCGGATCGCAGCCGTCCCGGGTCCTTGTCGCCTGGCAGGGGTGGCGGCGAAGGGGGCCCGTACGTCCCAAGGGCGGGCGGCCCGTGATCAGTCTGCGCCGGACGTCACTCATTGCGAACTCGTCCTCGGTGTGAGATGGGCTTCGCTGCCACGCCGTTCTGCTTTCCAAAACGGTCGAAAACGCGCTCTTTCGCTAAGAGAAGGCGTTCATCCAGCGTCGCGTGTAAGGAAACCCTTAGGTCGGGCGGGATCGAGTCGTCGGTATCGATCATTTCCCGAAATTTCCGAAATATGCGTTCGATTGTCTCGATGGATCCGAGTAGGGTGATGGTCCGCCAGGACATCATTGCTTTTCTCCTGTGGCGCGATAGCGCTGGTCCGCGAGCCGCGGTCTTTGGCCGACAATCCGCTGAGCTTTGGAAGGGGATGCCTGCACCGCGCTGATCGCAAGTCTCGCCTCGGAGTTGCGCAGCTTGCGGCTGTTGATGCCGATCATTGCCGAGCGACGGCTGAGGGCAGAGCCGAGTTCGGTGCAGTCACGGATCTCGATCACCACCCCCACGTCGTGTGCCTGGGCGACGGCCGCAATATCGCGGGCAGTAGCTTCACCCGGCGCAGCCATGACGATCAGGAAGCAATCAGTGCCATGAGCTCGCGCCTTGCGCCCTCGGCAGGTATCGAACAGGAAACCTGGCGTAGCCACAGTTGCGCCCGCGCGCGCAGCCATCACGGAATCAACATGTCCCAGAAAGCACGCCGTGGCCGTCAGGACGAACGGGCGGGCCACGCCATCCGCTTCACAGTCCTTCGAGAGCGAACGTGGATCAAAGTCAGCGCGAATGACCCCCTTCGAGGGCGCGGCCGTCCCGATTTCGGCGATCAGCCCATTTTTGCCCGCGGCACGTCTAATCCGGATCTTGCTGAGAAAGCCGCGCCGAGGCGGCGCGCGCCGCGCGAATGCCTCGCGCTGTGGACGCGACAGCGCGCGCGTGGCGGCTGCGATCTCTTCGGGCTGATAAGCGTCGATCTTGGTCGGAATGTCGGACATCGGCCAGCTTGGCTGTTAAGCGTTGGAGATCGCGATCAAGTGCTTCAATCGCGCGGCTGCGGCACCGCTATCAAGCGACTGCTGCCCAAGCGCGACGCCCTCCTTCAACGTCTTGGCGCGGCCTGCTATGATCAATGTCGCAGCCGCATTGAGAAGCGCGACGTCGCGATAGGGGCTTGGAGCGCCGTCCAGTACGCGTTGCAGTGCAATCGCATTGGCATCTGCGTCGCCGCCCTTAAGCCCCTCGCTACTACAACGGGGCAGGTCGGCTTCTTCTGGATTGAGTTCGAAGGTGCGGATCTCGCCGGTCTCTAGCGCGGCAACATAGGTCGGACCGGTGAGGGTGATCTCATCCAGTCCGTCCGAGCCGTGTACAACCCATACCGACTCAGCGCCAAGATTCTTCAGCACCTCCGCCAAAGGCTGCACCCAGTGCCGCGCAAATACCCCGACCATCTGTCGCTTGACGCCGGCTGGATTGCACAGCGGTCCGAGCAGATTGAAGATGGTGCGGGTCGCAAGCTCAGCCCGGATCGAGCGAACGTGCTTCATGGCGGGATGATGGACCGGCGCAAACATGAAGGCGATGCCGGCCTCCTGGACGCAGCGAGTGACGCCTTCAGGGGAGATGTCGAGCCGCACGCCGAGTGAGGCCAACACATCGGCCGCGCCCGAACGCGAGGACATTGCTCGGTTGCCATGTTTGGCCACCCGCACGCCGGCGCCAGCGACGATGAAAGCGGCGCAGGTCGAGACATTGACCGAGCCAGAAGCGTCGCCACCCGTGCCGACAATGTCGACGGTATCGTGCGGCGCACTGACTCGCAGCATCTTACTACGCATCGCGGAAGCTGCGCCGGTGATCTCCTCCACCGTCTCGCCGCGCACCCGCAGCGCCATGAGAAGTCCGCCGATTTGCGAGGGGCTGGCTTCGCCCGACATGATGCTGTCAAACACGGATGCCGCTTCCTCGCGGGTCAGCGTGGCGCCACCGGCGACTTTGCCAATGATCGATTTCAGGGCGTCCATCCTGCTTTCGAAGGGTGCTTAGTTGTTGTTAGTGGCAATGGTTTTGCCTGGGCGAGCGTCACATCTCTGATGATGAGCCGATGTCCGATTCCAGCCCGGTGAGAGGGCCGCGATCGGCTTGTCGCACGCACTGCGTTGCAGGTTCCTCTCTCAGTTCTTTGCTCTCCTCCGATGCGAACTCGAGAGTGCCACGATCTCGCAATCTTTCGCCTTAATCGGCGGAAGGCTGACAGGCATCAGTTCCAGATCTGCATTCATGCGGCACGGCAACTCCAGCTGACGCAGTGGCCGCGACCGATTGCTTGCGTTGTGCAGGTTTATCCTAATTGGGCCCCAAGCCTACAACCTGACGCAGCGTAAGGTTCAACCCCCTTTCAGTGGCCTAGCGGAATCTTATTCTGCTGCCACCAACCAGCATTCTGCTCGCATTCCTTGGGCGCGAGGACACCGGGTGCCAAACGCATGATGGGGTTACCTCGATCGAATGCTCACCCAGCTTTATCTCGCAAAAAGGTCGACTCATAAGCGGCTCTAAGCGGTGGCCTCCGATTGTCGGTCGCGAGGATTGCCCGGCTCTTTCCCCGCCACCAGGAAAGGGGATGCCTGGGAGGTACTGGTCCCGTTTCCGCTCCTCGGGACTTATTAGGCTCTGCGAAGAAAGACCTCGTGCGTCAGTCCTGGCGGCCCAATGCTGGCTGTGTAGTTCAAGCCGCGGATAGTAAAACTTGTCTCCGGATGAGACCCGTCGGGGAGTACGCCGTGCAGCCGCATCCCTTCCTTGAAGTCTTCGCTCGCCCACTGCTCGCCGTGCTCCCATCCTTGCGGAAGATATAGATCGAGAGCTGGCAGCGCATGTTGCGATTGCTCCGCCTGAAATGCCGCGCCGGCACTCGAATCCTCGAAGCCGCCTAACTGCGTCGGAAGGGGCTGATTGACACCGTCCGCCGACGAATGGCCACCTGAAGCGAACATCTCCAGGAGCTCCGCAGTATCCAAGGTTGGGGTCGGCAGCCGGCCGGCTTGCTCGGTCTCCAGCCAAATGCTGTCGAGATCGACGGCTTGTAACCGTACGGGAGCGGCTGCGCCTGGCTGATTGACGCTGCCCGTTGGCGAATGGCTTGCTGAAGCGAGCATCTCCAGAAGCTTCGCCGTATCCAGACTTTCGACTGTCGTTGGGCCAGCTTGCTCCGCTCTCGGCCAGGCGCCATCAGGATCGACAACGTCCAATGGCGGGGGACCAGCCGGGCTAGGCTGATTGACATCGTCCGCCGCGAATGGCCGGGAGAAGCGAGCATCTCCACAAGCTCTGCGGTCTCGCGACTTTCGGTAGGCAGCTGATCACCCGGATCCATCCTGTCCTGAAGTCCCGCCAGGTTGTCAGTCGGTCGCGTGGAAATCGATTCGTCATCCTGGAGCCGGCGAGGCTCCTCCGGGGTCGACACTCAAGATCGGCGAGAAGGCTAGATCATCGCTCGCCAGCGCAGGGCCCCACGGATCATGCCAAGCCCGCTGATGAGGCTTTCGTTGCTGGGAAGCAGCTTTTGTGCAAGCTCGAGGAGCTCGATATGGTCTAGCTGATCAATTTCTTGACCGCGGGCGCCGAGCGCCCTGCAAACCTGAGAAGATTTTTGACGGAGGCTTCGACGGCATTCCTGGGGCGCTGACTGGCAGCAGCCGCGGCCACGATGAGACTCTTGGCATTCGCGGAGGGAAGATGATTGCCCTGGGTGCGCCTAGCCAGGATAGCTGGCTCACGATACTCCAGAAGCACTTCCAGCGCGGAGCCTATGTGCCTGTCGCCCTCGTGTGCCGCCCTGGCATGGGCCAGGAGCGCATTGTGATCCAGCAAGCAATTGTCTGTCCCCGGGACTGCAGAGATTTCGCCACCTTGTGAAAACACCGGTAATGTGTCTCGGTGGTATTGGGCATCCATGCCCGACGCGCAGCAGCGGCCTGGACTGCGCCCTCGATCAGGCTAGCACCTTCTTCAGAGAGAAAGTCATCTCGCCCGGATCAGGCAAAGGATCAGGCTCGCGATACTTCCGCAGCGCGCTTAATGCCGAAAGCAAATGCCCATCCCGAGGAAAAGACGTTCTCGCATGCGAGACCAAGGCCTCGTGATCAGGCCCGCCAATTGTTTTGCCCTGAGCTCCAAAGATCGTTTCCCAAGCTGCGAAGCGACCGGCCATATTCGTAGGTGGTGCTCTTTTGCAGACCGCGGGCGCCAGTATTTCGGATGACGTTGTCGAATGAGAGCGCAGTCTGTCTCTGACAGAAGAGGATAATTGTCCGCTGAGGGCACGGCCATCGTTGATGGGCCCAACGTGTTTCGCGGAGGGAACAACATAGCGTCGGCGTGGGCCGTCGCATTAAGATTGCGATACTTGTGAAGCGCCGTCAATGCCGGGCACCAGAAGTGTGCCTGCCAATCGGTCGTCCTCTGCCAGCTCAGCTTTTGAAGGCGCTCGAGCGGCGGTCCGGCAGATTTTGTGTCCGGAAGGCCAAGCGGCTTGCCCGCGACCTGCACTTCGCACGGGTCGTTCGCGGCGCTCGGTATCTGCTTGGCCTACCACGCGAGCTGGCAAATCCACTGCAATGGTCATTTCACGTCAGCTTTTCGTCAGCTGAACCCGGTATCGGCCTCGACCCGCCGCTCGCGACCATTGTTCGCGTCGGAGAATCAGCTTGTTGCGGGTGGGTAGTGCTGTCCCGTCTAGATCGGAGATGAAAGTTTATGCGGGGCATTGATGAGCGCGGGCAATCCTTCATGTCAGAGGCCGGCCGCACCGAGGTCGGCAATGCCGATAGTGCTCGCGTTGAAACGGCTGCCGGGGACGGTGAAGAGCGCCAATCGTTCAACTCTGTCGTGGATCAGATGCGCTCTGAGCCTGATGATTTCACGTCCACTTCTGGTTCTGGTGCCGAGCGCCGCGCGAGCGCTGGTCTGCCGGAGCGGCCTGTCCGTCCGACTTCCGGCGCGCATCGGATGTTGGCACATGCGCTGCACAATGCGACCAGAAGCAACCAGAATCTTCGCTCTTCGGCTGCTGCCGGCGCGTTGCGCAATGGTGCAAGGCTGTCGTTCGATAATCCGGACACTTCAGACTCGCCAGGGCACGCTCTCGGGGAGGAAGGGCGCATCTCCGGCAGGGAGGATGTTGCAAGAAGGTTGCGCGTCGACAATGGCTCCGCGCAGAATGTTCGTGCTCCGGACTCCTGGCGGTCGGATCAAATCCATCAGCGGACACAAAATGGGGGCGCAGCATCCTCGCGTTCGGCAGACGAGCCATGGCGTGCCGATCGATTGGACGGAAGTTCGCAAACTGTTGCGCGCGGCCCGTACATGGAAGCCGGCTTCAATCGTGGTGGCGGGGCGCCCGGCTGGCATAGCAATGACAGACCCTTTCAGGCGCCTCATGGCTCACGCCATGAGCGATTTGATGCCGGCCATAGCGCACCCCATGGAAACGTAGGCGGCCCGCGCCCGGCAGGAGAACGCTGGTGTGCTGATCGAGCGGAGCAAAGCGCGCGAGAAGGTGCGCGTCCACCGCGCGTGGAAGGTCGCTTCAGTCGCCGTGGTGAAATGCCAGCCTGGCGTATCGACGATATGCCGCCACAAAGCCCTCAGGCGGCGGGCCCGGACCGGGTTTACAGGGGCGATGAGGCTGCACCTGATGGCGATGCTGGCGCAGCACGTTGGCCTGACAGGCTCTGGCACGGCGATCAAGCACCCGCAAGCTTCCCGAGAGAGCCGCGGCTTTTGCCTATGGAGGGCGGTTTCGGCCAGAGCGGCGCAGCCCAAGGATGGCCCCTCGAGCCGCGGCCCGCACCGTCCGTGGATGGTCGAGGGCCTGAGCGAAATCGTGGAGCTGATCGGGGCGCACCGCATCCGCATGCAAGCTCGTCGCGTTCGGACCGCGGGTCGTGGCGCGGCCATGGACCAGACGGAACACCGCAGGCGGGCGTGCCGGCGCCGCAAGCGCAATTTGCTTCCGACTGGCGCGGTGGACCGCCAGATTGGCGTTTTCAGGGCATGCCTGCGGCGCCCCTTCACGGTCCGGGGCCTGGGCAAGACTATCGAGGCAATCCCGCACGAGGCGGATATGATGCTCTGCCAGGTCGAGGTGGAGAGCCGTGGCGGAACGATCGAACGGCCGCCAGCTCGCAGCAGGGTGCAGTCGACCGGCATGCCCGACCCGTTCTGGCTCGGCGGGATCTGGGGGAGGGATGGCGCTCAGATGCGCCTGCACATCAGAATTCGCCGCAGCCTTATCGAGCCTCCGGTGCGCCAGCATACCGTCAGGCTGAAGTCTCGCGTCCGCAAGAGCAGCCATGGCGTACCCAGCGCCACATCGACGGTGAGCAAACAGGTCGGCTCGCACCCCACTCTCAATCGGTCGCCCGACCAGATGGCGGACCGGGGTGGCCTCGCGACAATGCCAACGGCCGGAACGCTGGCCGTATAAGTCCGCAAGCCCATCCCGGACTTTCGGATGATGTCAATGCCGCGCTCGCAGAGATTGCGGGCGCGCGCGACATCGACGCCTTCTCGCGCGCCGTGGTGCGCTACAGCAAACAGTTCCGCAGGCAAGATCTCACGGAATTTCTGCAAGGCGCGGCTGCCCATTTCGAGACGCGATTCGTTCCGCAGCTGGAAGGTAATATTGGTGCGTCATGGCCATACGCAATGACGTGCAACGCCGTGACCAAAGACGGCGCAGCTGAAGCCGGCGCAAATGCCTGCAGGGCTTTGGCGGCTCGACTGGCGCGCCTAGACGACGCCCAGCTAAAGCAAGTCGACCCCAGAGCGTTCTCTCTGTTTGCCTCCTCCTTTGGCCGCCATTCCCGCTTTGCGGAATGTCGGGACGGAGCGACCCGGATCGCCGAATTCTGCCGCGACCAGCCGGCCGTGCTCAACAGATTGAGCAGCCAGGATCTGTCCTTGCTGGTCAATGGTTTTAGTAAGTGGCCGGAGCAGGGCGCCTGCCGGCAAGCCGCTTGCGTAGTCGCAGACATCGTAAGTGCGGACAATCTGTCGGATTTTGAGATACAGCACCTTGCGATCTCGGTGAACGGCTTCAGCAAGTGGCCGCAGGAGGCGGCTTGCGGGCGAGCAACGATTGCCGTTGCAAGCGAACTCGTTCGCCTCGGTGCAGGTGGACTTTTTCGTGCCACTGAGCAGCAACTGGCAAATCTCGTCAACGGCTTTGCCAAATGGCCGCAAGACGGAAACCTTGGCCGCGCTGAAGTCCTAGTCGCCGCAGAAATCGACCGTCGTGCGAGCGGCAGGTTTGGACTCGCGGGCTTCAAGCCCAAGGATCTGGCGATGCTGGTGAACGCCTTCGCTAGCAAGGTGGAGGAGGAGTGTGTTCGCGCCAGCGGCGAGATTGCCCGCGAGATCGTTCGTCGCGCCGAACGTGCCGATCAGCTCCGGGACTTCTCTTCTCAGGATCTGTCAAACCTCGTCAACGGGTTCAGCAGGCTGGCCGCGCAATTTCCGACCGAGGACGTTGCGTGCGTGCTCGCCAGTGAGATTCTCCGCCGTGCCGACCGGGCGGGCCGTCTGTCTGAATTCAATCCGCAGGACCTGGCGAACATAGCGAACGGCTTCACCAGATGGCCGGCAGTTATCCAAGCGTCCCAGGCAACCAGCGCGATCGCGCGCGAGGTCGCGGGTCGACGCGCCCAGCTCCCATATTTCCAGGAGCAGGGGCTTGCAAATCTCGTGAATGCCTTTAGCAAGACCGTGCTGCCGGGTGATAATGACAGCGTGACTGCGACGATCGAGATCGCCAGACACATCGTGCGTGCCGCGAGCGCAGGCGGACTCGCCAGATTCAATGAGCAGGATCTCGCCAGTCTAGTGAATGGATTTTGCAAATGGCAGGGTGAGGAGCACTGTGCTGAGGCGATAACCACCATTGCGGACGAAATCCGGCACCGCGCGTCGGCGGCCACAAGTCTGGCGGATTTTAACTATCAGCACCTGGCCAACCTTGTGAATGGCTTTAGCAAATGGCCGGACCGGACCTCTCAGGCCGCAGCGCCAATTGCAAACGAACTCAGCCGCCGCGCCGGGGGCGCCAACGATCTTGCAAATGCAACTGCGCAGGATCTGGCAAATGTCGTCAATGGTTTGAGCAAATGGCCCGATGAGCTTAGCTCGCATCCGGTCATCGCCGCCCTCGCAAGCGAGATCGGTGATCGCGCCCGCCGCGATAATGGCCTGTTTGATTTTAGTGAGCAGCACCTGGCGAATCTGGCGAACGGCTTTGGCAAATGGCCGGCACAGTCCGCTGGCCCGGCCATCGTGTCGGTCGCCCGTGAACTGGGACGCCACCGCGCCAACTCGTGCGCTCGCTTCGAGAACAGGCAGCTGTCGATGCTGGTGAACGGCTTGAGCAAAGTGGCAGAAGAGGAGGCCTGTGCACACGCCGCAGCATTGCTCGCAGCCGAACTCGTGCGCCGCGCGGCTGGTGCGCGAGGGCTTTCTGAATTCACCCCGCAAGGACTTTCAAACCTCGTGAACGGGTTTGGCAAATGGGCAGGCGAGAAGAACTGCAGCGCGGCCATTTTGAAAATCGCGCCCGAAATTTGCAGCCGCGCGACGCGCGAGGGTGGCCTGTCCGACTTTACGAAGCAAAACCTTGGGAACCTTGTCAACGGACTAGGCAAGCTGGAAGATGAACGCTGCGGCGAAGCGGCAGCTTTGATCGCGCGCGAGATGATGAGCCGCCAAGGGGGGCTCTCTGATCTCGAGCCAATCGCCGTCGCAACCCTCGTGCACGATTTTGCCAAATGGCCGGACGAGGACGCCTGCAGGCAGGCTGTGATCGAGATCGCGCGCAGCGTGGGCGCTGGCGCGCGGCGGTTTAGTGCCTTCTCCATGGCTGAGCTCGGTGTGCTTGCCAATTCGCTGTCGCGCTCGACGATGGAAGCAGAAGATCGCGGAGCAAACGATGAGATCGCTTTATTGAAGAGCCGCCTGCACAAGCTCGCGCACCATCTGTACTATGCGAATGATCGTCTGCAACAGGCGGGCCTTGTGAGCATCGCCAATATTTTGAAGGCGCTGGGCAAGGTGCGGCTGTTTGACGACCTCTCTTTGCTGGCGCCGTATGGGCTAAACAGGCTTGCGGAATTGACCGGGCGTGAGGATTTTGCCCGCGAGCACGATCTGGAGAACCTTGGCCACCTGAGCGTCGCCGTGCTGCCCTTGGCGCGCAGCTCGCAGAAGCAGCTGCGCTGGCACCGCAGGCCCGCGCTGAACTTGCTGAACGACATTCAGAACATCGCTGAAGAGAAGATCGCAGCCCACCTGGCCGCGGGCGATCCCGGGCGGACCCGTGGACCACACGCGAGCCGCACCCCCGCCTTGTCGATATATCAGGTCCTCAAGGCCCGTGTGGTCCTCGAGAAACTCTATCGTCGTCCCTATGTCGAGGGCGACCAGACCGACTTGCGCATCAGGCAACAGGAGATTGAGCGCGGGACCAGAGAGATCCTGCGCAGCACACGCGAGCTGATCGAGCGCGATCTGTCCAATATGAGCTGGAATCTGATCGCGGATATCGAGGCCGACGATCCGCTCGATGCGCTGGATATGTTCCTTCAGCAGAATGTCGAGGCGGTCCATGCTCAACGCCCTGCCTCGAAATTCAATACTCTAGACGTACTGCGCGACATGGACCAAGCGCCGCGTCCGCCAGAAGGTAATGCCGGATTGATGCAGCTGCCGGTCGTCGACATGCGAGGGCAGCGCCTTGGCATCGAGCCTGAGACACGATATTCGATCTTTCATCGCCTGACCGAAGGCAAAGTGCCGGTGGTCGCGGTGCAGCTGCCCGGAAAGCCGAGCAGCTTCATGCTGACTCGCACACTTCCCGTCGACGGCGTGCCCTATCGCATGGATCTGTTTGGCGGCAGCAAGCTCAAGCCCCCGCGATTGACCCTCGCGCAGGTCGCCGCGCGCGCCCCGGGCGGCCGCCGCATCGAGCAGGCCGGCGGCAAGCTGTTGGCGATTCCCTATGCCGACACTGCGGCGGATACCGACTTTGAGCGGCTGGCGCGCGCCTGGGCGCCGTTCAAGGAAGCTTACTTCTATACCCAGCGCAGGGGATTTGCAGCGATCCCTGCTATCAAGGATCTCGGACCGCACGATGCCGTGCTCGAAGGCGCCTTCAAAGTCTCCTTGCTGCCGGATCGGCCCGCGGGAGAGGCTCACCCGTTCGTCCTTGCTGGACCACAAGGGCAGGTTGCATTGCGGCCGCATGACGGCACGGGATTCATCAAGGCCTCGCTGGCTGAGAAGATGCGAGCCGTTCGCCGCGCCGGCGACCAGGATGGTCCCGATCGCGTTCCGGCCTATGCCGAGGGCAAAAGAGCATCCCTGCCAGCCTCGGCGCTGCATCATTATCCCCGCAGCGAGGCCGTCGCGGAGGAGGCAAAAGAGAAGGCCAGGATCTGGCTCAACAGCAGAAAGAATAAGGAGCTCACCTCCGAGGAGCTTTATCGGACGGTGACGGCCGCACACATCGATGCTCCGGCCGCGGTCGCCGTACCCTCCAGCGATGGCCGCCTGCATGTTCCGACCACCAAGAGCGACACGCTGGCGGGGACGACGGGCGTGCTGATCGGCCGGTCGCCCTACGACAAGCCGAACCTGCGTCCCTTGGCGGCCTCCGATGTCAGATCGGCCGCAGATGGCGACCCGACGGCCACGTTCCTCGATAGATCCGTTGCCATGCAATACAGCTTCAATGTCGCCGAGAAATCGCAGGACGAACTCAAGGCGGACGATCCGACCTTCTTTGCCAAGGGTATGCTGATCGTCGTGCCCGACGAGATCTGGCCGACCGACTTTGCCGACCGCGACATCGTGATGTCTGCCGAGGACGTCAAGATCCATTCCAGCTGGACGAGCAATAAGGACCGCGTGAAGCGGGACACAGCGCTCGACTGCGTCGGCATCCTGCAGGCCGTCGAAGTGTTCGCTCCAGGCTCGCTGGTTGCCGTCCCGCCCGTCGAGCAGAAACGGCTTGACGGCGATTTCGATGGCGACGCCGTCATCATTCTCGGTGATCGGCCAGCGCTTTATCAGCATGTGCGGCAATTCGATGAAGAGGAGCGGGCGCGCGGCGTGCCCTCGCTCAAGCCGCCGAAATCGCACACGCCGGCGATCGAGGAGGACCGCTATCAATTCAGCCGCGCACGCCAGATCCTCGCCGCCACCAAGGGTGTCCTGGAGACCTATACCGGACTACTGCGAAGTTTCCTCGGACAATCGGATGAAGCGCGGCGCTGGTTTGCCGAGCGCGCTTTGTTCGGCAGCTACGAGGGCGTTCACCACAAACTCAAGCGTGAGCTTCGGGAACTTTTGGACCAGGAACAGGTGAGCCGCGCCGATGTCGAGAGCAAGCTGGAGCAGGCGAAAGAGGAGATCAGCGAGGCGGGCCACCCTGCCGCCCGCGAAATGGCCGATCTTTTTATTGCCGAGCTCCAGGCCTGGGCGAGGGAAGTGCAAGCGGGGGACAATATCGCCAGCCGTTCTCATGACGCGAGGCTGACGTTAAGTCCGCAGCTGAGCGAACTTTTCCCCGATCTGGCGGAGGCCTATCCGGCCGCTGTCCGGCCGCGCGAGCGCATCCAGCTTCTCCTCGATAATTATCCGACCCGCGTCCATCCGAGGCAGGATGGTTACGTTCCGCATGATCCTATCAAAAGCGTAAGCAACTTTTTGAGCCTCGGGGTCAAGATCGGCACCGACGCATACAAGTCCGACACGGGTGCGCAGCTGTTCGCCGCCAAGAGCAAACGTTTGCAGGAACTGCTGCAGGCAACGCCGGGCCTCAAAGCAGTGCCCTACACCAAGAGCATGGCAGCCCATCTCAACCGGGGCAGACTGGATGCCGAGGCGACCTTGTCCGACCTGAAGGACAATCCGACCTTGGCAGCTTCGGTCATGGAAGCCTCGATCAGGCTCAGCGTGGAAAGCGGTATTCTGCCGGAGCCTTCCGAGCTGCGGCCAGCCAATGAGGACGGCGAGGTGATCACTTTGAGCCGCGAGGAGGCCGCGGCCCGCGCGAGGCGTGAGACCGATCGGGCCAAAACCGAAGATGAGGCGATCACCGCGGTCGTAGGCGAGATCGTAGCGGACATGCGAGATCAGCACGGCATTGTGGTGAATCTGCCCCACGGTGAGCATCGCCTGCGAACGGAAGAATCATTGACCGACCAGCTCACCGGCAAGAGCCTTCCGGCCGCCAGCGCCTCACAGCTGATCAGCAACGCGGTACGGCACGTCTTCGAAATTGCTGATGGTGATTTTACAACGGGCTTCAGAAAAGCCGTGCTCGCTTTTGACGGGCGCGGCTATTCGGAGCTCAGCACAACCAACTGGTTCAGGACGCCGAATCCGACCTATCTCGGGATCAAGACCGTCTTCGCGACGCCCGAAGGTTACCGCTTCGAGGTCGAATTCCATACTCCGGACAGCTACCAGGCAAAGCTTGCCAATCACGACACGTATAAGATGCTGCAGCGAGGCAGCAGAGGGACCATGGACCAGGCGAGGGCCGAGTACCTCGTCGAGCGCGCCAGGCAGATCTGCAACGAGGTTGCAGTTCCCGATCAGGCGACGAGCATTCCGAACTGGGAGGCGGAAGCAGATGGCACCGCTGACGCCAGCGCGGTGCTTGCCCTGGCAAATAGGCCCGCCATGCCAGGGCGCTCTCCGAGAGCCGGACAAATTGTTGCAGCTCTCGGCGAGAAGCCGATTGTGCTCGTCGGCATGATGGGCGCAGGGAAGTCCTCAATTGGCAGGAAGCTATCCAGGCTGCTGGGCCTTGACTTTATCGATTCCGACAAGGAGATCGCGACCAGGGCAGGCAAAGACATCAACCAGATCTTCAAAGACCATGGCGAGCAGCATTTTAGGGATTTGGAGGAGAGTGCGATCCTTTCGTTGCTCGGGCGCGGGCCGGTCGTGCTCGCAACGGGTGGCGGCGCCTTCATGAGCGAGAAGATCCGCGACCGGATCCGCGAGAAAGGGGTCTCGATCTGGATCAATACCGATCTTGACACGATCACAAAGCGCCTGGCCAGGGATAAGACGCGCCCGCTGCTGCAAACCGGTGATGCAAAGGAGACGATCAAGGAGATGGTGCGCGAGCGCGCTCCTGTCTATCAAATGGCCGATCTCAGCGTTGAATTGACGGACCGGAAGATCAATAAAAGCGCGGATGAATTGCTGAGCAAGCTCCACGAAAAGCTTATGGGCGGCACTGCCAGCGAACCAGGTTGAGCCGGCGGTCTTTGGCGTAACAAAGCGGATCATCCAGGCCGCCGTCACCATTGCTGGACGGGAGTCGCATCGACATTTCGGTCACGGATTGAGGTCGTGCGTCGAGAGGAGCTGGATGTGGCGTTGTGGGCATGTAGATTACTCTACACACGCCTTCGATCTCCTTGCGGGTCGATGGCCGTCACTTGAAGCATGAGTGGGAGTGTACCTGTTGTTGTTGAAAACGCGGTCCAGATTGCCGGGAATTTCCTTGAGCGCAGCGGCGAGATAACCGACGGCTACGAGGCGGGCCAATTCCTCGTGATGACGAGAGGCAAGATGCTGGCCGGCGAACGGCGTCAGCTGATGCTCGCCAACCAAGCGATCAACGCTTACCGGAAAAGCAAGCCTGAGGTCGCCTAATGAACCCGAAGAATACCTTCGATCCCGACATGGCGTGTCGCGTCCACGATGGTCTCAATGATCAGCTTATCGAGTGCGAGACGCATTGGGCGCCGCTGTACCGTGAGCACGGGGTCAAACAAGAGGAGGGTGCGATCGCCTGGGACGGACTTCTCTTGGACTGTTGGACGCCCATCCTTCATCACCATCCAAGCGGTCACTGAATGGGCTTCACCTCGTCGATCTCGACACGGTGACACCTCACAACCGGAATACACGCTCGTCGGCGCTGAGCACGGTGACGAGCCTAAAGCTCTCTTTCGGGCACTTGATTCGTCAGACTACCGTACTGGTCTTGAATCGTTTCAGGACGGCGTAGAAAAACATCAGCACGGCGATTGGGCAAGCAACCTGAGTGAAGCCTCGAGGATTTTTTCGAACGCTGGACCACTCGCTCATCCGGTTGCAGCTCCATCAGTGATGCTAAACGTTAGGCTGCGGGCGGCCTCAAGGCAGTCGCGGGGCTTTGTGACGATGGTCAGGCGAGAGTACGGCATCGGTGGTTTATCTTCATCGTATCCTGTTGAATGGCGACCTTGCACGCTGCTCAGCAACTGAGCCAGGCGGAACTGGATGCCTTTGAGCAGCAACTGGAAGCGGCGCGCCTGGCCGTCACGCCTGCCTGACGCTCCGGCCGCAAGCCGCCGTCCAGTGTGCCCGCGGAGTATCGCGATCACATTCAGGCCATGGTCGGGGGCATCACTACTCGCCGAAACCTCAAGCCGCTCACCGCCGAGAAGTATACGCAAATGCTTTACAAGGTGGCGAATTACTCCGCTAAGCGTGGCCAGTCTCTCGAAGGCAGTTGACGGCAAGCTATCACTCTGTGCAGGAAGCCATCGATGCATTGCCGGCGAAGGGCGGGGATATCGAAATAGCGCCGAGCATCTATCGCGAGAAGGTCAGAATCTCCAAATCCGGTGTTCATATCAAAGGTACCGGCAAGAAGCCGGATGATACGCTCATGGTGTATGGCGATGGCCCAATCAATGTCGGAGGAACAGCTCGTTCGAACGAACTATCAGCGCGGACCATAGCGGAGCGTTCATGGTGAGGGGGTTCGACGGAGATCCTCGAATGAATGACGGGAGCTGATTGTGCTGGAGAGCCTTGTCGAGCAAACCAACCTCTTCGGAGCGTCGTGTCAGCACCGTCGTCGCGTCTAGATCGGCGCTCCGTTGTCTGGTCCAGCAGCTCGCCGCGCATCACGCGAAGGCTCTCGGCCAACCACCGACGCACCACGAGGAAACTGAAGCAGGAATTGATAGTTTCCTGTAATCAAAGGTCGCTTCACAGCTTGAGGCCGTGATCATTGAGCACCTTATCTCTTAGAGCGCCTTTGATCTCGCGGGCGATTTCCTTGCGGACCTCAGCACCCAACTCTCGCCTGGCATCTTCGACGAGATCAGATTCAATCCCGGTCAGGCCCTTATTGGCGAGCTGCTGCTCCAGTCGCCTGTCGAACTGATCCCCCATTGCGTCAATGAGTTGATCCTGCATCGTAGCATGGTCTTCAGGTGCGATGCGACGCACCACATCATCCCAAGGTTGCCAGTCCATCGCCAAATAGTTGGCGAATTCCGCCGCCTCCTTATTCCGCACCGATGTCTCTGCAGTGTCAAGGTCAGCGTCGGTGACGCCGGAGACATCAAAGTAGCGCATGTCCGGCGCGACGTGTTGCAGTCCGAGCCGCTCGCGCAGCTTGTTCTGATAAGCGAGATAGACTTCAATGGCGTCGATGTCCTCGGCGTTGTAGACGGAGCTAAGCGAGTGAGCCTTCTCGCGCGCGATCCCCTCCAGCGCGTCGAGGCGGAACATGACCCGCCCAAGATCGACGAGATCAGGAAGCCGTGCCTTATTGTCATAGACGCCGTTCTCGATGTCTGCGATGAGACGTGCGGTTTGCATACCGTTCCAAGTCAAGGTTCTGCGATCCTCGCAGCTCTGATTGGCGTCGAGGGCCAGTTGAAAGTACTGCGCACGCAATTGCGGATTTTTCGTCGCCTGTCGCAGATCATTGGCCACCGAATGCCGGAATTCTTCATTGCTAGAGTTGACGGACTCGAACAGCTTGTCGAGGAAAAGCGCGTATTCCCGGGCGCCCGGCTCTTCTGCAAAGGTCTGCCAAGCAGCCAGGACCTCCCGATCGCCCTCCTTCGGATTGTCCCTGAGCCAGGCGGCGACAGTTTCGGTAAGCGCATCGGCCTGGCCATCGTCTGTCTCGGACAGTTCACTTTCGTCGTCGCGCGAAAGGTGGACGGTCGGACCGACATACCCCTCGGCGCTTATGACTGTATCCACGTTCGTCAGCACCTGCTCAGGTAGCGGATTTTCAGTCAGAACTATGCTGGCCCCAGCGCCCAACTGCGTCAGCAGGGCCTCGGGCAGACTCGTCAACTGGTTTTCGCTGACATCGAGAAACTGGAGCGAAGCAGGGAGGGCCTCCGGCAGACCCGTCAATTGGTTTTGGCTGACGTCGAGAAACTGGAGCGAAGCAGGGAGGACCTCCGGCAGACTCGTGAACTGATTGTGGCTCGCGTGGAGAAACTGGAGCGTAGCAGGGAGGACCTCCGGCAGATTCGGCAACTGATTGTGGCGGAGGTCGAGAAACTGGAGCGCAGCAGGTAGGGCCTCAGGCAGACTCCTTAGCCGGTTGGAGCTCGCGTCGAGGCCTCTGAGCTCGGTCGGAAGCGCGGGCAGGCTGGTCAGCTGATTGCCCCTAACGTCGAGACGCTGAAGCGAAGCAGGCAGGCTATTGGGCAGAGTTGTAAGCCGATTGAAGGGCACATCGAGCACGAGGATTCCGGTCGGAAGTCTCGGCAGACTAGTAAGGAATAGCGATTCGAGATCCAGTCTCGTGGCCTCTCCCCGCGCATTCACTCGCCTTACCGCTTCTTCCCGATCCTCGAGCGGGCCCACCTCCGGTTCAGCAGCCCAATGCTCAAGCGCCTCGTCTTCGTCCCCCTCCGCATGAGCTGAATCCGCCGAGTTTGCTGCACAGCCCATCACGACTCCGTCCCACTGCGCCGCGGCCTCGTTTTCCCGGCTCTCTTGTTCGGAAGATGCTGAGGGGACGCCACTGCCGCGCTGAATCTGTCCTGCCTCAAAAGGATCCATCCCGCCCCCTTACGAGACTGAGCAGACTCAGTCCACGACGACACGTCGTAGCGTCTAAGACACTTAGCTTTCGATAAGCTGACAAGACCTATCGCCGGAAGGTGGCTTCGCTCACCGGTGGCAAAACGAGCAACCTGGGGTTCTGCAGCGACACTCGTCAGCTGATCGACAGCTAGGCCTGCTAACGGCAGAACGCTGCCACGTTGACGGTCCTGCGGACTTATCAGGTCAACGAAATGGCAGAAAGCTCGCAGCAGTATCGATCGATTTGCCGCGGTGCGACTCGCGTGAACCTACACCGGCTTGAGTCGGGACGGAAGCCGCAGCGCACGTGCACTGGCTCTCGAATGGCCAATACGCCGCGCAACCACCTGCTTCGCGACCTTGAGAAGCGGGGGTATTCTTGTTCTGACGATGGAGAAATTGATGAACACAGGACAGGCACAGTGGAGTGCAGGGTCTTCCTCGGCCCCTTCTGAAGAGGGGGAGCAGGAAAGTTACCTCAGCGGCTTCAGCCGAGCCGTGGCGGATTTGGTCGAAGCCTTGACAGGGTATCGGACCCCAGCCTCCGCGCGCGCGCAGATCCTGGACAACTGGGTTGCCGAGGAGGGGCAGGGCGAAGCCGAGAATCGGCGACAGGGGCGCACACGAATTAGGGCTTCGGACAACACGGGCTCGCATTCGCTGGATTTGTCCTCCCTCTCCCTGACCGCTTTGCCCGCCGCCCTGCCGCCAAGGTTGCTGGAACTGCGCGCCAGGCACAACGAGCTAACTAGCCTGCCAGATACGTTCCCACCCGGTCTTCAGCATCTTCTCATTAGCCACAATCGCTTGATCAGTTTGCCGGACGCTCTTCCGGCGACCCTCTCTCGGCTGGAGGTGGCCGATAACAGCTTGACCAGTCTGCCGGCCAACCTTCCGGCTGGGCTCGAGATCCTAAACGCAAACGACAATCGACTAACTAGGCTGCCCGACGCTCTCCCGAGCGCGCTCACCTCGCTCGCGGTTAGTGGCAATCAGCTGACCGACCTCCCCGAGTCTCTCCCATCGTGGCTCATTGAACTCGATGTCAGCAGCAATCAATTGGCCAACCTCCCCGACCCTCTTCCGAGCACGCTCCAATCGCTTAATCTTAGCGGTAACCGGCTGACCAGCCTGCCTGAGGGTCTTCTTGAGGGGCTTGTACCGAATCTTAGTCTCAACTACCCGCATCTGGAGAACCTCGAGTTCGGGGATAACCCGCTGCCGGACGACGTCCTCGCTCATCTGGCGGCGGCTGAAGCGCCACCGCAGCTTGCGCAGCAATCTCTATATGAGGCTGCCGCACAGTGGCTCGCAGACGATCCGGCCACGCTGGCCGAGTGGCAGCACTTTGCGGATGAGCCAGGCGCCCAGGACTACGCACAGTTCCTGGAGAGACTACGAGGCAGCGTGAACTACGGCAATGACGCGTTTCGGCAGGCAGTGGCTGATGATCTGCGGCAGGCGGCGGCCAATCCGCGATTGCGCGAGCAGTTCTTTGCACAGGCTTCCGAGGCCAACGCCAGCTGCGAGGATCGTGTTACCCTGCACTGGAACGGTATGCAGACCGCGCGCCTCAACGCTGACGTCGAGGGCGGGGTATATGACAATCGGCTTGGCGAACTGATCCAGCGCGGCCGTATTGCGTTCCGCTTGGAGGCGCTGGATGAGATCGCGCGCGATAGGGTCAACTTGCTCGTCAGCGACGACCCGAACGTAGACGACATAGAAGTCTACCTGGCCTACCAACATCGGCTGCGCGAGCCGCTCGAGCTCAGTCACGTCGCCCCTGACATGCGCTTCCTGGCGGTCTCTCACGTAAGCGAGGATGACGCGGCGCGGGCGCTGGACCTGGTCCGGGAGCGGGAAGCGAACCAGTTCACCGATTACATGGCAGCCCGCTGGCAACCCTGGGAGACGGTGCTGAGGCGCATCGCTCCGAACGAACATGCATCGATGCAAGACCGGCTGGTCGAAGCCATGGGCGAAGAGTTTCAAAGCCGCTTGGATCGGCGACTGGCCGAGCGTGGTCTGCTGGGCGACCCGGATGCCGAGCGGGTGCTCGGAGCCCAAGTCCGAAACGAAATCGCTGGCGAGATCAAACGCGAGGTCATGCACCGGGTGCTTGGGACGCGTGGCATCGAACAATGAGACTTCCCAAGACTCCAGCAGAGATATGTTTCATTGCTCTGTAGCTCTACCCCGGCCAAACCTGATGCAGGTGAGGTCGTGCGCGCTTGCCTTGGCTCGGTCCCGAGATTGGACGACAAGCCGGCGCTGGCTTCGGGTTTAGGGCCGGCGTGCGCCGCGCTTGTGAGCGCGAGCAGTGCCGCGGCGAAAGTGATGCGTTTCGCTTGTCTTCCTTTCCGCTAGTGTGGAGTTGGATGTAGCCACTGATTTGAAAGCAAGCCAGATCGAAAGATGGGCATGATCAAGGCCTTGCGCCTGATCCGATCGCTACATTCTGAAGACGCCGTAATGCGGCGCTTCAATGGGAGTATTAAGCGAGGCGCTCAGGACGATTGCGAGCGCGTTTCTGGTATCGATGGGATCGAGAATACCGTCGTCCCAGATTTCGGAGGTCGCATAGTAGGCGCTTGATCGTTCCCGATACTCTTCGACAATCGGCTCTCGAATTGCTAGCAACTCCTGCTCAGATAGGCGCCCCCCCGCGCGGGCCAATTGTCTTGCCTTGACATGGGTTAGCACGCCTGCGGCTTGCTCCGCACCCATCGCAGAAATCTGAGCCTGCGGCCAGGTGAACATAAAGCGGGGATCGAAAGCGCGTCCGGCCATCGCGAACGTTCCCGCTCCGTGGGAGCCGTTGCAAACGACTGTGAACTTGGGCACCGATGCTCCAGACACGGCCATGATCAGCTTGGCGCCATCCTTAGTGATGCCACGCCTTTCGTAATCGCGGCCAACCATGAAGCCGGTGATGTTCTGCAGGAAGAGCAGGGGTGTCCGGTTCTTGTCGCACAATTGGACAAAGTGAGCGCCCTTCAGCGCACTGTCGCTGACCAGGACACCATTGTTTGCGAGAATCCCGATCTGATATCCATAAAGCCGTGCAAAGCCGCACACTAGAGACTCGCCATAGCGTGGCTGGTATTCGTGGAATCGGCTGCCATCGACCAGACGGGCGATGATCTCTCGCATGTCGAACTGCACGCGAGGATCACTGGGAATGATGCCGTAGAGCTCAGACGCATCGTAAGCGGGCGGCTCAGGAGGGACTCGATCGATTGAGGCTTTCGTAGGACGATTGAAGCGAGCGACGATGTCCCGAGCGATAGCAATTGCGTGCATCTCGGAGGTTGCGAAATAGTCACTGGTCCCAGACACGCTGGTATGCATATGAGCCCCACCAAGCTCTTCCACGGATACTGTCTCGCCCGTGGCCGCTTTTACGACCGGGGGTCCTCCTAAAAAAATCGCTCCCGTTCCCTCCACGATAACGTTGTAGTCGCTAAGCGCCGGGACGTACGCCCCTCCCGCGGTGCAATGGCCCATCGCGATTGCGACTTGTGGCACTCCCAGCTTCGAGAGAATGGACTGATTGCGGAAGATCCGACCCGCATAGTACCGATCGGCGAAGAACTCGGCCTGCAAAGGCAAGAATCCGCCGGCACAGTCGCACAGATGAACCACGGGCAGACGGTTTTCGATTGCTATGTCCAAGGCCCGAACGATCTTCTTGACGGACAGCGGGTACCAGGCGCCGCCCTTTACGCTGGCGTCATCCGCGTGAACCACGACCTCGTGACCCGCTACGATCCCGATGCCGACGACCTGTGCTGCCCCAGGCACCTCGCCGTCGTAAGCCTTGTTGGCGGCTAGTGTCGAAAGCTCGAGGAACGGAGTTTCCGGATCGAGCAAAGCGTCGATCCGATCACGAACAAACAGCTTGTTTTGCCGACGCAGCCGTTCAAGGTCCCGTTCGGGACGTTCGAAACGGGCGACACGCTGTCGTTCCTTCAATTCGGCCGCAAGTCGTCTATTGTGGAGTTCGTTGAGGCGAAATTGTTGCGATCTGGTATCCGCCACAGAAGCGATCCGCTGCATCCTAGCGCCCTTCCTCGGAGAGCGTGACCAGCGCAGCGCCTCGCTCAAAGCTCTCGCCTTCTTGGAAGTGAATTTGCTCGATCACGCCGTTCTGTGGAGAGCGTATCAGTGTTTCCAATTTCATGCTCTCGATTTTCATCAGCACCGTGCCTGCCGGAACGGGTTGGCCAGGCGAAACGTTAGTCGTGACGACGACGCCTGGCATTGGAGCACGAGCCACGAGATGATCTGTCTCATCATTCGCGCAAGCAAGCGTTCTCAATGGGTCGCGGTAATGCAAACTGCGCGTCCTGCCGCGGATATGCACATGAATCATATCGCCGTCGATCGCGAACTGGACCGGTTCGCTTTCGCCAGCGATGGTAAGGACGCCGCAACTTTCCCCTTCCTGGGAGAACGCCACTGGGACAATTACTTTGTTGCGTAAGCGGAGGCGATAGCCCTGCTGACACCGTGAAAGCGATAGCTCATAATCTACGCCGTCAACTTCAAAGCAGTGTCTCACGTCAGTTTCTCCAGCTCCCCAGCGCTGCGTGAAGCTCTGGCACGGCATCTGCCGATTCGCGCACCGGTCTCGTCAGCAGAGCGGCTGTGGCGAGAAAGGCCAACAAATCGGACGCAGATTCGCCCGATGCGATGTGCGGATTCTCCTCAAGATATCCTGTATGGAGCTGTCCGCTAAGAAATGTCTCGTCGCGGAGGATACGCGCGAGGAAGCTTGCGTTTGTCTCGCAGCCGAGAAGCACCAGGTTCCGCATCGCGCGATGAGCTTTCATCGCAGCTTCAACGCGTGTCGGCGAATGCACGATGATCTTTGCAAGCATGGGATCGAATGCCGTCGTGATCTGCTGGCCCTGCAAAATGCCGCTGTCGACCCGTACGCCGTCGCCGTCCGGGTACCGGAGCATGAGTATCTTACCAGTTGTCGGAATGTAGCCGCGTTCCGGAGCTTCCGCGCACAGCCTAGCCTCGATCGCGTGTCCCTTCGAGACGACATCGGACTGCGAAAATCCAAGTTGGTGGCCTGCGGCGACATAGATCTGTTGAGCGACAAGATCGATCCCGGTGATCATTTCGGTCACAGTGTGCTCGACCTGCAGGCGCGTATTCATCTCCAGAAAATAGAACTCCCCACCGCCGAAGACAAATTCGACTGTTCCTGCGTTTCGATAGTTGGCGGCACGCGCAATGCTGACGGCAGTTTCGCAGATCCGTGTCCGCAGCTCCGATGACAGTGCGGGCGAGGGGGTCTCTTCGATGATCTTCTGGAACCGGCGCTGCACCGAACACTCCCGTTCGAAGAGATGGACGACGTTTCCGAAGCAATCGCCCAGCACCTGCACTTCGATATGCCGCGGGTTCTCGACATATCTTTCGACGTAAAGCCGGCCGTCCCCGAAATACTTCTGGCCCTCGCTACGCGCCTGCGCAATCGCGTCCTCCAGGGTATCGAGATCGCGCACGATGCGCATGCCCTTGCCGCCACCGCCGGCCGACGGTTTCACCAGCAAAGGAGCTCCAACAGCGCGCGCCCTGGCTGTGAAGGTCTCTGGATCGTCTTCTTCGATGGCCGAAAGTCCGACCTGAAAGCCGTTCCGCTGAACGAAGTTGCGGGCCCGGATTTTATCGCCCATCAGTTCTATGCTGTCGGGCGTGGGCCCTATGAACGCAATCCCTGCCTCAATCACGGCCCTGGCGAACTCCGCATTCTCAGAGAGAAATCCATAGCCCGGATGGAGAGCGCCGGCCCTGGCCTTGCGGGCGGCAGCGATGATTTGCGCGACATCGAGATAGGCAGCGGTCGGCGTGCGACCGCTAATGGCAATAGCTATATCGGCCATAGAGACGGCCGGCGCTCCCGCATCCGCATCGTGGTAGACAACTGCCGAGCGAAGCCCCAGCTTGCGCACCGTATTGATAAGTCGTACGGCGATCTCGCCTCTATTGGCGATCAGAATGGTGTCGAAGGGTAATTCACGCATTCGCCTATTCATCCAAATAAACGTCCAAGGCTCCTTCACTTGGGCGCGATTCGTGTTGCCCGCGCCCATTCCACTGTCATGATGTGAAACCGAGGCGATCCCGGAAGCCCCCGGACGCGAGTCCCGAACGCGGGGCTCCGGCTCTACTGGCCGTGGCTCATTTCGAGCCTCCTCTTCTCACAGACTCGCGAACTGACATCACGTAGCGACATTTGTCGCTCAAGCTGAAGAATTTGGCTCTGAGACAGGCGGCGATGGCGTCCGTATCAGGTATGTGGCTACAAGGCGAAACACGTCCGGTGTGCAGGCTTCTCGCTCCTCCGCCGTCGCTGGCCGATCTCGCGCCTCCGCCTGTTCGGTGCATAGAGCTATTGTCGTCGCAACAGCCACAACAGGCACGCTTGCACAGCGATGTGAGTTGAAGAGCCAGGACCTGTGCGTTTGCTGCTTTTGATTCACGATACCCTCGTCAAGTCGATACACCCTGCGGTATTGTTCTTCCCGCGCCACGCGCAACATGGCCTGTCTACCGGGAACGGGCAGGAACGGTCACCGGAGCCGCTCTTGCGTCTGTGCGCGCCTATCGCACTGGTGCTTGATTAGCCACTACGTACAGCAATCTGCGGCAACCTGGCCTCGGCTCAGAACTCGAGGCGGCCGATGACGCCGAGCCCGGTCGATACAGGCGAAACACACATTGCGGTTCTCAGGCGAAAGAGGTCACGCTAGCGGTAAGACATAAGGGAGCGGGAGAAATTTCGGAAGTCAGCTCCGTCCGAGCCGACCTGAAGCTGCACCTGATCGGTGAGGGCGGACAAGTCGTGGTCTGCGGCCGGGGATCACCCACATGTGTGGTCTTGTGATCTGCATTCCACCTCTTGTGAGGCGCGGCGCACGCGGCAGCGGAGATCGGCATTGTGCCTCTTTGGGGGTCGAACAACCTCGTTGCGAGGCCATTTCGCTTTAGCCGCGAAATGTTGGCCTTGTCCGCCCGCAACTCCACCATCACTCCATGCGGTCCATAGGTCACTTCGCGTTCGGAGGAGTGCTCGAGGATCGGGACGGACGCTTGCCGCGTGAGCTTAAGAGTTTGAGACATTCGCAATTCTCATCACCTTGCAGGAAGCGATCAGATGGCCGCAGCGGGGCGCCACCTGCCTTAGTCGTACAATCTAACGCTACGTACGATTCAAGCCCTTCGAGGACTTGCTCGTGTGGATATATCCAAACTCGCGCGCCTAACGTCCATCTGGCGCCAATCAGAAGTAGCGCTTTCACTCGCGCTCGAAAATTCTTAGTGTCATTCCGATCTCGGCCGGCAGTCGTCGCGTAATGGACACGACAACTCCAGTAGGGCTGCTCGGTCCAAGCCGGCAAGTTGGAGATCTAAATATTCGAGTGGCTTGCGATCCTAGTCGGCCAAGCGGCGAGAGCCATAGCAGCTCGCGAGCGACATGCCGTGGATGGCGTGAAATGCTGTCGTCGACACATTCCAAAGAAACTTGACCCGGCGCGGCTTTCGCCGAAGGAGCTCGCCGAGGTTCTCGTGCTGGAGCACCGGCTGGCCGGGGAGTGTGTACGGCGCATGAGAAAACCCTTTCTCAGCGAGGTGAATGAACGGCATAGACAAGACAAGCACATCCGAAACTCCCGCGCCCGGCCGAAATCAAACGCCTCAATTCCATGGGCGCAAAGCGCAACGACCAAACCTCTTTCCCGGCTTTTTCGTGAATGCAGGTGCGAACTATCGCTTCCGGGATCGTGACTGGCGGCTTTTGTTGGGCTGACAGGTGGCCATAGGACCGAACTTGCAAATTTTGCGAGATTGCGACCTACGTAATGGTACGGAGGGCTGGCGTCGTATTTTTTTGAAGAAGAAAATGCATGCTCATCCGCATGAAACCGAAAGATCCGTTCTACGATCCGAAATTCTGGCGATCTCGTGCGGAAGCGACGCGGACTAAAGCGGCCTCGTTGTCTGAAGGCAAACCCAAAGACAGGCTTCTTAAGGTCGCCGAGGAATATGACAAGCTAGCCCGACGCGCAGAGGAATGGCCGACGCTCAAAAGCGATGGCGACGCCGATACTAAACGCAGTGTCTGATGCTTCGCCGCTCCTAGACGAATCCTCAGCTACCTCTCTAGGTTGGTTCTTTGGGCCGGGCTAATCCGTTCGGACATCAAAGTCCCGCCGTAGGTCGCGTGAACGAAGGCTCCGCGACATCGATTCCAGAGATCGTCGGGCCGGCGATTTTGATCAATGTCGATCAGAAGCGCAACGCAACCCACGACCGGAGAAGACGGCCCATACTTGGCACCCGACCAAATGAACATCCGTGCGGCCGTAGCACCGGCGGACTCGGGGCCGATCGTCGGCCCCTTTGTGTGGCATATCATTTGCAGGAGGTTATGGGGGCTAGACACGGCCAGGTGCCGCGCCATGCCCCAACAGCCCGACGCACCTCATGCCCGGCAGTGTGCGTCGGGCTTCGCGCTGTTTCAGCGTCGACGCTCGGCCACATTCACCGGGGCTAAGTCGGACATAGAGGCTGGTCCGATAGGCCGAGACCGCGCTGCCGTTCGACGTCGAGAAAAGGGGGACGTTATGTAGCTGGCGCGCGTGTAACAACAAAGGCTCTTGGCGGTCCTGGCGTGGGCAACCACGTCCCGAGGTATGTGGAGAGCGCGTCGTCAACTTGCATACGCTAGATCGCGCGGTCGCATTCGCCGAATTGAATCGCGTGCGCGAATTTCCAGAACAGCTCACTTAGCTGTTTGGTTGCCTGTCTTTCCTGCTACAGGATGGGCGACCTCTCCTATATTCGCTGCCCAAACGGCCGCCGCCCATGAACGAAATCCGCGAAAATGTCACCACTAAACCGGCGCGCCTAAGTCTTGTGGCACCAGCTTGGCTGCTTTGGCACGCTCATGAGAACACGTAGACGGCCCAGAAGATACCGGCCCAGAGGAGTGCGCTGACCAGCATCGCCGCAAGCGGCCAAAAATTCCATCTTATCCGCGACTGCGAAGCATCCGGACGCAATGGGCGATCGGCTTTACCGCCTTCAATCACGCGAGGTTTTGGTTTGCACCAGTGCCTCATCCGTGCGCCATCCTTGTGCTGTGCAAGTTGATTTGGGTCGCGGCATTCGAAGATCGCCAAGCGAAGTGAACTGTGTCTCGATGCCAATGGGAGTTGGCTCTGAGCCTGGCGAGCCCGATCGTCGGCCTGGCCGACTACCAGGGTCGCGCCTTGTTCAGCTGAGATTGAAATGCCGCGCTTTGTTTGATGTGGCTGTGCCATTATCCATTCGCGCCCTAGCTCAAAGTCCCTCATGACCGGCCTCCGCTTGATGGTGCCGCTATCTGCTTGGCAAGTTGACGGCGACCGCCACATGAGGTCCGCCAATTGTACAGCTACAAGCGAGCTTCAGCACTGCATTGATCAGGGTCAATCGAGCAAGTTTCATTGTGAATTTCTATTTCATTGACCAACGGCCGACGCTTAACTGCGGTACCTTTCACTCAGCAATCTGTGTGCCGTACGCGAAAAGTGCTCTAAGCGACCCTTATGAGAGAAAGGCCCGTTGTTTGCCGCGGTGCGCGTGGAATGATTTCGCTGCGGTGGTCGAATTCCTGCCATCAATGTCCTCAACCGGACACGAGGTGGTAACAATAGGAGGGCAAGGGACGCCAATCGCTTCTGGTGCCGCCAAGGCGGCAACAATGGGTTCGCACTTGCGGCGCATCCAGCTAGCCATGTTCAGCGCCGTCATTTCGCCACCGGCTCGCCCTCAGATCGTCTGAAGAAGTCCGTCCCTCCGCACCCTCACCAGTATCGACTCACTCGCGCAACTCGCGGCATGTTAGTCGGCGCTGCTTCTTCCGGTCTCACTCAGGCGCACGTGCATAGGTGCCGCTTGAGCGATGCACGAACTTGCATCTAAGTGCCTGGCATTCCATCCACATACTGAAAAGTGTCTCCGCGACCACCGTGGGGCGGGCCCCCCGAATGCAGGTTTGGGTATTGCTGCGCGGCTAGATTCTGCGAGTGCATCTGTGAAGCAAGAATCTTGATATAGGCGCAGATCGAGCTCCGCCACACTCATGCTTGCCGATGGGGGCAAACATTTACGCTTAACCAGGTTCTACCGCATCGCGGATCTGATTTGAGAGCTCGCGAAATTCCTGGCAAAGGAGAGGAGTACGACCGCACTCGGATTGATGTCTCAGTCGCATGCGCGGGTTGCTGGGACGATTGGGACAGGCCGCGGCTTCGTTCACCTATCGAACAGGAGGAGAACAGGTGGGTGCCTCCGGTCCCTCCGCCTACTGCAGCTCGCGTGGGTGAGGGAATCTCAGGCGCGAAAGGATTCTGTGCAACGGCCAAATACCCGAGAGTCACAATCAGCGTCCATCGCAGTTGCGAACCGAGCTGAATAGCTCGAATCTCATGTAGCGTAGATTGCGGGCCTGCAAAAGCGATGACCACGCTGTCCCATGGAGGTCTACAACGGGCTCCCGTCTAGGCCACTCGATGTCCGCCCCCGCTGCCGGATAAGCGCGCGGCGCATCGAGATCGCGATCAATGGCCGAAATGGCAGGATCGATTTCCATCCAAGCAATGGAGATGAAAAGAGTGGGACCTCTTTGGCTCAACGCGCTATCAAGGCCCATCTTGCGGTTTTATGATTGGGACCGAAAACTCAAAACGGAGCTGTGCCCCCACAGGGCTTTCTTCGGCGTTCGCCTTCATTCGAACTGGTGCCCCACTATCGCCGCGCGGTAGAGCCGATGTATGGTTAGCAACAAGCGTGCCATGCCAGGCGAGCTTCTCGCCGCCGCCTTGTGCGTCTTCACGTGGCGACAATCTAGTCTTGCGCTCGGTTCATCTGTCCGTCCTTCTTCAGCCCGGACTTTAATTGAATAAGCGGTCGTAGGTCTGATAACTGGAATGACGTTCTGCGATCGAACCGTTTCGCCCAACTCCGCTTTAAATGAACCGCGCGTAGCGCAGTTCCTGCCAAAATGCGTCTAAAGGCAGATATGAGACGCAGCGAGGAACGCGCAATCCTAGCGGTCATTGTCTTTCCGACTACTCCCTTCCGCTCAATGCGTGCGACCAGGGCATGAGGGTGTACGCGGCAAGTGGATTTATGGCGCTGATCGCAGCGTCTTTCCTCATGCTCTGGGTAACACCTGCGCCAGACGCTCGAAGCGGAGTCAACCTGACCAACGGGCTCGTACTTGTTACCAACTGATGCGAGGTGTTGCCCGAGACTGCTGACGGAGCGGCCGAGACGGGATGTCTCGGGACAACAATTGGCGATCGAGCTGAACCATGCCCTGCACTCTGAATGTGCGCCCCTGAATCTCGGACGCCACAGGCGTATCAGCAGCATCTCACGCCGGCTATGCGTGTTGCGCATGATCGTTCCATCATCGGTTAGTGCTGTCATCGGCGGCACGTGGCCCGCATGGCCATCGATTATGCGAAACCGCCAAGCGATGGCGGACTGTAACGAAACGCAGGTTACGCGTCGGATCTCCTCAAAGATCCGCGTTTCCATCCCTGAACGGCCGGGCGGACGCGCTGTAACGAATGCAAGCACGATAGAGCAGCGGCTCGACGTACCCTACTCCTCCAAAGTCCGCGGCCGCATGTTCTGCATCGCCTTGAAATCAGCAAGCGAGGGGCCGCATCATCGGTAGGTGAACTCCGATGTCCTCGATTGGAGTACTGCACAAGTAAAACAGTGTTGTGATGGTGGGCCGCGGCAATACCAAGGGTAGGAGCGGGGGAGATGCACTGCCCCTCGCCTTGCAAAGCGTGAGCACCTTGGGGCTAGGCTGATGCGCCCCCTCTGTGCGTCAGGTTATTGTCAGCTCGCCCGCCTATCACTGTCCACAGGTCTCGAGCAGGCCAGTACCGTGCAACTTTTGCGATAGGAGAGCGAACCTCGTGTATAACAGAATCACTGGTTCTTCCAGCCAATTTCCAAGCGCGAGCCAAGCCGATGAATCAGAGCTGTCAGCAGATAGCCGGAGGTTTACCGAAACGCTTGCAGACACGGCGCCTGGTTCATCCTCGGGGGCGGCACGGCCGTACTCCATGGTTTCACAACCTCCCATCGATGAGATCGACAGGGAGTCGTTCAGGGAAGAACTGAGAAATTTCTATGGCAACGACATCAAGCACATAGCCGATAATCCGCTAGAGTACTCGGATTTCGTTTCCGAAAAAGCTGGACGCACAGCGATGGTGGCCAGAGCGGCGTCCACCGTAGAGGACTCGGACCAGGCGCGATATTTCAGTTATCAGTTGGGTGAGAGGAGTGTCGGGCTTCTAAAGACCGAAGGTCGACGTCGCATGGAAGGGGAGGCGTGGGAGCAGCACTTTCCTGGGCGAAAACACGTCTCGTCCGTTGTCGCTCTCCGCGTTACTCATCCGCTCGTTGAGAGCGCAGGCGATATTCTGCTCGAACATCAACTTCAGCTCGACGGAAAGCGGGCATTAATCATGTCGCGTCCTGCCACGGATGAGGTGACGCCCCGTCTGGAGCAGAGGGGCTTTGTTTACGTGGGTGACAATGAATATGTGCTTGACCCTAGGCAGCATCCCGACAAGTGGACGCTGAACGAGGAAGGAAAATGGCAGCGCGCGGACAAGCCTCGCCTATATCTCTCGAAAGCTGAGAGTAGCGATGACGAAAACGAGGGAAGTGTCGACGAATATTCGGGCGAAGAATACATTGAAACGGATTCGTCTGGGGACGATCCTTCTTGGTATTTCGACCGGCTCAATTTAGGCCAGGGGACCGGTTAGCGGACGCCGCGCCCGGGGGCAGCTTGGGTCCAACTGGCCGACTGATTCATACCTGCATGCACCGGCGCGAAAGCCGCTCTGCAACGGGAGCACCCGCCGCGCGCGGGTGTGCTCCCGTTGCGGTGCCGTGAGCAGAAACAAAGTAGAAGCGGCGGCGGTTCCCGAATTTGCAGGCAGAGCAACTCTTTGACTCGCTAGTCAGCTGCTCTGAGCTGCCTTTTGGCTCATTGGCAATCTCTTTGGGATCTGAGCTCCGCAGGCATCGTGCGCAACGCGGTCAAGACGCCTCGGGCGGATGTGGTTTCCAATTCGCCTCCGACTTAGTCGGTGCGGCCGTTCCGATTGGCAGGGCCGCACACGTTCGCGAGCGAGAATTCGACGAAGTGACCAAACGATTCCTGATGCCTGCCGTGGTTGATCGTGACGTTGTTCTCATCATCGTTGAAGGCCTATTCAAGCTGGCGTTTGGTGATAACCGGGAGCTTTTGTGAAAGCATAATCCTGCACGCGCGGTCACGAAGTGATCTGAGACTGCTCCAGCTGTTTTCGTTGGCGCGTCCTGAATCGTACGATGAGCCGATTCGGCCCAGTTGCGCGATCCTTGCAGGGCCTTTGCCGGACGATCTATAGAGGTGTGCCGCCTCCTGACCGAGCAACGGCCCACGCCGAACGTCGCGGTTGCCTATACGATCTGCCGCTTCAACGACATTATGCCGGCGCGCTATGGACTTCCGCCTGACGATCATCGACGAAGACGGCACAGACCATGACCCATTGTGGTGGTGAGGTGGGCATCTGAGAAGCAAAGCGATGGCATTGATGAAAAGACATCCGCGCGTGATGGAGCCACATCGGCGGTTCGCGGATGATAACCCCAACCATTGTGTCAAAGCGCATGATGGTGAAGTGTCGCCTGGCATACCCCTCCTTGACAGCAGCGATGATGTGAGATCAGTCAATAGAAAGTCGCACAGCGAACCGCCTTTCTGAAGGCCTGGGCCGATTTGACATTCATGTGCAGGTCGCGACATGCCGGGCGAACGTGCGAAAACTCCTTGGCCCTGATCGATCTCGCCGCGATTGGCAATCAGAATCCTAATCCGATGGCCTTGACCGGAACGGGGTCAAGCTTCGAGACGATCGCCGTTTACGTAGCCCTCCACGCCGCTCGCTCCGTCGCTTGGCCGTGAGTTTAGTGGAGAGGAGCCGTTTCGCGTCGGTGTGCGGCCGGCAGGTCCGCAGGTTTGTCGCCAGGCGAGCCCTCGGCCTGAGCTCCAGCGCATACTGCGGGAACGACTAGGAATGTGGTGAGATAGAAAAGGAAAGGCCTGGTGTTCAAACCAAAATTGCAGGTTAGAAAGCATCCTTTGGAAAGCTTATCCCAGTCTCCCGGTGGAGGTGCTTTACCGACTCAAGAAAAACCGAGCGCCCGGTTGCATGTGCTTGCCGGGATCGGAAGCGGAAGAAGAGAGATGATGTACATCTACGGTTTGCTCAGCAGATTGTTCCAATTTCAGCAGACAATGCACGGGCGAGCATGGCACTCGGACGTTGCGCAGCAGCGCTGGCTGGAGGCGACGAGGCAGCCAGAGAACAAGGTGGTCTACGTCGATTTCAAAGCCATTCGCGAGGCAAAGGAGGGCACGTGAGAGCACAAGTTCTTGAAAAACTTGAGGCTGGCCGCGTGCGATATGGCGAATTCGCTAGCGCGCCGGGATCAGGTCCCTGCGGCCTGTTTTTTGTTCAGGGGCCTTGTGGCTGCAAACTCAGGATAGTCGGATTTGTTCGCCCGGGGTGGGAGCATGTCTCCGTCTCGACAGCCAGACGTTGTCCGAACTGGGAAGAGATGTGCTTCGTCAAAGACCTGTTTTGGGATGAAGAGGAGTGCGTGATGCAGCTGCACCCACCTCATTCGCAATACGTGAATAACAGCCGGTATTGCCTGCATCTGTGGAAGCCGACTCGTCAAGAAATTCCGATGCCACCAACGAGCTTTGTGGGCGTCGTCGGGCTCGGACCATCGGAAGCGGCAATCCTGTTTGAACGGATGAGAGCGATCTTGTGAAAACCGCGGTCCGCGAAGGTGTAGTGATGCCCGCAGCCTTACGTGAGCATCTCCAGACATCTTCGGCCTGATGAGTAAGCTCGTACTTGCGCCAGAGAAAAAGCAAAGCAAGATCCGCTCCGAGCGACGCTCGTCAGACTATTGTCAGGTAGGTTGCTTAAGTGTTGGCCCGTCAATCGACAGTAAGCACTGAATCACCCACCGAAACAAATATGTCTGGTTCTATGGAGAATATGGTACGGCTCGATTGGGTGCCGCGCTGGTTGCGATCGGCGTGTGACATAGCAGCGTTGTGCTGCGTGGCGTGCTTTTTGATGATGGCCCTGACCGTCATAAGTCTCATCGGTGGCCTATTGCTGCTGGTTGAGGTGAGGCGGCGTTTGTGGCCAGTGCGACTGGAGAAGTCGGTTGATGCGAGGCGAACCAAACCGCTTTCAAACTAAGCTGAAGACATTCGGCTATGGAAGTGGCCCACATGCGAGAGCAGATAATGGCCGTGGGCGTACTTGGTTGCGCGAGGCCTTCTTCCTGAGAGAGGCGCGTGAAGATCTTCTACGAGCATCTCCGAATGCAAGAGAGTTGAAAGAGGTACCCTGGTTCAACCCTGCGTAGGGGGCACTCCATGAGTCGGGCATGCTCTCGGTGCTGTGCCCGCCTTTGGGCATTGCGCTAGAAGATCGAGAATGCGCGCGAGCCGCGGCGGTCTCGAGGTCAACCGGAACAGTGCACCTATCGAAGCACGCTAGTAATTTGGCCGTAGATCAACCAGACCTCAACTACTGGCGGCTAATCCGTATCAGTGGGGTGATGGCCTCACCGGATGCGTATTCGACCAGCGGATCAAGAACGATGTTTTGGCCGAGGCCGCGATCGCGTTTTTAGTGCGGTGTTGGTCCGAGAACGGACGATCGTGATTATGGCGAAGGCAAGCACGACGAGTGAGACATGGCGATGCCTGCCATGCAAGACGAGTTTCGTTGTGATCAAGACCAAGCTCGTTCTTGGTCGTTTCGACGCTGTCGTCGATGGCCTAGCAATGGCCTTCCACTGACAACAGCTTTTTGAATGGACATGCCTTGGCATCGCGTGGAGTAAAATACCAAGCCGCCATCGGCAATGTTGCGGCGGACCAGAAGGCCTCGCGTCTATCCAGGGCAAGGTTCATCCGCGTAGTCACTCCCCTCGAGATCGCCTAGCTCGACATAGGCTCAGTCGGGCCGGCGCGGACCTTTGGTTGATCCCTTTGCCGGAGACAGGCGGCGCCAGCGTGCGTGGGTAAGATCTGTGCCATTGCGCAGGCGGTGCCGCCGACAGGCGGCCCGTGCCCTCAGGAATAGAGGCGACTACTAGACTTAGTAGGTTTGTCGTTCGCGGGCTCTCAGCTAACTGAGGAGAGCCGTTTGGCAGATACGCCTCGTGCAAACAAAAGGCAGAACCACCCGAGACTGTCCCGCAACTTTAAATCGCTCAATCGGGCCGCTCACAGAAAGTGCGGCTGGGCCGGGAGAACTCCATGCGATTCGATTTAACCACGCTGCGCCACACCCCTCTTGCACTGGCCCTATTTGCCTGCGCCCTGATGGGGAGCGCGCGGGCCGACGATCCGCCGCGCCCCGACGCCCCGACACTGGCCGGCCAGAAGGGCGGGCCCGGCGCCCACAGCGGCAGCGCGCCTACTTCCCCATCAGCCGCCGAGCAGCATCGTCTGCCGGCGGATTCCACCACCAAACACACGCTGGAGCTGCCCGGGCGGACGCTTCGTTTCATCGCGACCGCGGGCTCGATCCGCGTGTTCGACGACAAGGGCGAGCCGCAGGCCGACATCGCCTACACCTCCTATCAGCTCGACGGCACAGATCGCGCCACGCGTCCGGTGACGTTCCTCTTCAATGGCGGCCCCGGGTCATCCTCTGCTTGGCTGCAGTTCGGCAGTGCCGGGCCATGGCGGCTGCCGATCGACGCTGAAACCGTGACGGCGTCGGCCTCGCCCGAGGTCCGGCCCAACGCCGAGACCTGGCTCGATTTCACCGACCTCGTGTTCATCGATCCCGTCGGTACCGGCTATAGCCGCTTCGTGGCGTCGGGCGAGGATGTGCGCAGGCGGTTCTATTCGGTCGATGGCGATGCCAGTTCAATCGCGCTTGTAATCCGCCGCTGGCTCGAGAAGTACGAGCGGCTCTCCTCGCCGAAATATGTGGCGGGCGAAAGCTATGGCGGCATTCGCGGACCGAAGGTTGTGCGCAATCTGCAGATGCAGCAGGGCGTCGGCGTGAAGGGCCTGATTCTGGTTTCGCCGCTGTTCGACTATCGGGAGTTCACAGGCTCGAGCCTTCTGCGATATGTCGCAACGCTGCCAACCTTTGTCGCGGTGGCCCGCGAAGCCAAGGGCGAGGGCAGGGAAGCGGTCAAACGCGCCGATCTCGCCGATGTCGAAGCTTACGCGCGTGGCGAATTCTTGGCCGACCTCGTCAACGGCGAGGCAGACAAGGAGGCCACCAACCGTCTCGCCGACAAGGTCGCCGCCTTGACCGGCATCGACAAGGCCGTAAGCCGACGGTTTGCCGGGCGCTTTGACCGCAGCGAATTTCGCCGCGAGTTCGATCGCAAGAGCGGCAGGGTGACCGGCGGTTATGACGCCTCGGTGCGCGGCCTCGATCCCTATCCGGACTCCGATAGCCACCGCTTCGGCGATCCGTCGGGCGATGCACTGGCCGCGCCGCTGACGAGTGCCGCCGTCGATGTCCTGACGCGCAAGCTCAACTGGCGGCCGGACGGCTCCTATGAACTGCTCAACCACGCGGTGAACCGGGCCTGGAATTTCGGCAACGGCAGCCCTCCGCAGTCGCTGTCGGAGCTGCGCCAGATCCTTGCGACTGACGCGAAAATGAGCGTGCTGGTCGGGCACGGCCTGTTCGATATTGTCACACCCTATTTCGGCTCGAAGCTGGCGCTCGATCAGTTACCGCCCTTTGCCTCGGCGCCGCGGATCAAGCTCGTGGTCTACCCGGGCGGCCACATGTTCTATTCACGCGACGCTTCGCGCGAGGCCTTTCGCGCAGAGGTCGAAGCGATGATGAAGTAGGGCGTGTGTTCATCAGGCCGGCGGCGAACTAAGTGACAACCAGCTCGCGTTCTGCGCGACGGTAGATCAGCGTTTATTAGTGCAAGAGGCGCGGGGCAAAATGAGCAAGCAAGCGGAGGCGGTGATGAAAGTGGCCAACGCGCTGGTCGAGCAAATCCCTCCGCTGCTTCGCAGGAAAGAGCGGCAAGGGCGAGCTGATCGGTCAATTGCTAAATCTTCGTTGCCGGCCATCCGCCGGAATTTCGCAAGCAATCGCGCAATGTTCTAATTCAGGCGCCTGATGGATGCGGAGACAATCCTCTATCGAGAAAAAGATGAATCTGGAAGACCTAATCCGAAATTACGCACTGCGTTATGCGATCTATCACACTTCGGGCGTCGCTCAAACCAGTACGTTGAAGGTCACTTCTCACTCCCTGACCGGGGGGCATCATCGGAACGTATCACTACGTCAGCCGCATCTTAGGCGCGCTATCTGGCGGAATTTGCTTTCCGCTACAACAAGCGCGCTTCGCTCGGTCTCACCGACAAAGATCGTGCGGCGCGGCTGCTGAAAGCCATCGTTGCCAACAGTCTTACCTATTGACGACTAGGGAAGATGACTCACAGGAAGCAGGCGGCTATAAGGCTCCGGTAAGGCCTTCACTGAGCGCGTACCCTATTCGGGCGACGCATAGTTCATATTGGACCCGAAAGAGTGGCGCCAACCTCCCGGAGCTCGGGATGCATGGGCATATCCGCTCATTCGCGAGGTAAAGAACGCAAGCGCCAGGACGAGCAATCTAGACCGGGCGCTTGCTAAAGTGACATGGCGGCTTAGACCTGAGCCGCCAGATTTCGCTGCCGCTCGATAAGCCCGGCGCACACGCAATAATTGCAAGCAGCAAGATCTGCATGGAGAGACGGGCGTATCACATCCTCTTTGCGAGCCGAGACGCCCCCTCTACATAAAGTCATCGTCCTCCCAATCCGGCGAGACGTTTCTCACACGAGCGGAACGTTGCGTATCCCCGTCTTCACTCTCTTCCGCTTTGGAAAGGTAAAGAGGATGTTTGTATTTTCGCTGCCATTCACCGTCGCTGTTCTTGATCCATTTGTCCGGATGCTTGGTAGGGTCAAGCACCATCATCGAGTCACCTATCTCAACAAAACCCAACGCTGCTGCACGGGCTTTCGCTTCCGGATTCACGGGATGAGAAAGGACTAAGGGCTTGTCGCCGTCCGACCGAAGCTGATGCTCCAGCAAAATGTCGCCTGCGTTATCGACGAGGGGATGCGTAACCCGAAAGTCCACCGTCGATGTGATTTCATACTTTCCGGGAAACTGTTCCCGCCAGCGCGCGCGTGCCGGTTCATCTTCGAACACGTCACGCATGTGAGCTCCACCTTCCGTTCGAAGAAGTCCAACGCTCTTATTTCCCAATTGATAGCTGAAATATCGTGCGTCGTTCGAACCTTCTTTCCTGCCATGACTATAGGCAACGTCCGCAGCGCGCCGCGCTTTCAATGCGACAGAATCCGAGTATTGCTTAGGATTGGCGGCGATACGCTCGATTTCATCCCCATAGAAATCCTCCAATTTGTCCTGAAAAACTTGGCTTGAGATCTCGATGATGGGGGGTCTGGCGGTCAATGAGTACGGCCGGGCGGTCGCCGACGACGGAGCAGTGTAGGATTCCCGCGGCGCTAGCTGCATATGAGAAAACGCGTCCTCGAAGCTTCGGCCTTGATCTGCTTGCGTACCGCCGACGCCAGACTGGGTCATTCCATCAGAGTCACTACCCATCCATGGAAAGTGGGATGAGCCATTTATTCGATTGTACATGGACGTTTGCGCTCCTATCTGCGAAAGCTGCAACGGGTACCAGGCTGCTAAGGCCGAGCGGAGCTTGATAGCCAGCCTGCCTGACCAAAAGCTGACTGACTGCAGGTTCTCGAGCGTGTTGCGAGCCAGTGTGACCTTGAGCCCATCTATGGCTGTCCTGCCAACGCACGTCATTCGTGCGAAAGCGGTTGGTGGCTGGTGTTGCCGCTTCGGCTTTCCCGGAAAGGCAAGCGATAGGCGAAGATTATCCCGCAAGATCTGATTGTCAGGGGCAGCTGCGAGAGCCTGCCGATATAGCGCTTGGGCCTCATCATGGCGTCTCTCTGGCTCGAGAACCGCCCCTTTTCGGTCAGGTACGCAAATCACCAGGAACTGTAAGCGAGATCTTGTCGGCGATCTCAAGCGCCTCAGCCCGCGTTCTGTGCTAAAAGCCTCTGCGTAAATGAGATTGCCGCCATCGACATTGTGTGATTCTTGCTTCAGAGCCTCGCGCAGACCCTCCTCGTCCGCAACCAGGGGAGGGTGCGCAATACGCTGGCGCATCGCAGGATCGATGTCCAGCGGCGCTTGAGATTGAATCTAGCTGACGGCAAGCGGACGCGGATGAGTCGGGCGTACGCGCCGCGCGTTTGAAGGGCATGCTATTTCGAGTGCATCAACGCATGTGCCTCCTCGGCCGACGGCTGCAAGCTGACGTTGCCGCTCTCGGCCGTGCCGTCAAGTGCGAGCGACAGAGCCAGGTTGTTGCGCAACATCTCATTGCCTGGCTCGGTTGCAAGGGCTCGTCGATATAGCGCTTGTGCCTCACGATGACGTCCCTCGTTGTCGAGCACAACGCCCTTCGCGTTGAGTGCACGCAGGTCACCAGGTGTTACAAGCAAGAGGTCGTCGAGTAGCTGAAGCGCTTCATCCGCGCGGTTTTGCGCCAGCAAGGTCCGCGCAAGGGGAATCGCTGCGTCAACGTTGCCTGGCTGTTGCTTCAAAGCAGCGCGCAAAGTATCCTCGTCGGCATCCCGACGGAGCGCGTGCGCAATGCGCTCGCGCATAGCAGGATCGACGTGGTTGGCACCCAGTAACTCTGGTCGTGGCGCCTGCTCTGCTGAAAGGCCCGGCTTATCCAAGCCAGCGCAACCACCGAGCAGCAGAATGCCCAGCACCGCGAGGAGCCTAGAGCAGGAACCAAACGAGCATAGCTGCGACCGGATTTGCATCTGACCTGAACTCATGGCGCCCATCGAACTATCGACCGCTGTCCTCTGTTAGCCGGCTGCGGAGACGAGATGACGACGCTCATCTGACTGAGCCTTCTCCTTGGCTGCGGTGAGCTTGACGGATCCAACCGGCTGGACCGTGAAATCGGAGGCGAGATCCTGATAGGATAAAACAGGCAGATCGATCCCGTTGCGCGTGAGAAAACCGCGGACGAAACGTCGGATATCCATTGCACCCAGAATGACCGGCTTGGCCTGGCTCGATGCAACGCTCGAATGGATCTGGCGGAACTGTGAAAGCAGCCGCTCGCTCTGCCAATCCTCCAGTACCAGGTAAGGACCGACAGCGGTATCGCGCAGCGCGCCGCGCACGATCTCCTCAGTTTCACGCTCGATGATAAAGGCGGCCACCACACGGTGTGCATTGGCATAGCGATGACAGATCTGCCGCTTCAGACCGGAGCGAACATATTCGGTGAGTAGGACGGCGTTTTGCTCGCGTTCGCTCCATTCCGCCAGCGTCTCCAAAACCAGGCGGGTGTTGCGAATGGGGATGCCCTCGTCCAGTAAGCGGCGCAAGACATCGGCGATCCGGGGGACGGGCGTCGTGCGCAGCACCTCCTTCACCAGATCAGCATATTCCTGCTCCATCCGGCCGAGCAATTGACGCGTCTCCTGAATGCCCACCAAACGTTGTGCATAGCGCGTCAATGTCGAATGGACGCGCAAGCCGACGAGTTCGCTTGGGCGGTGATACCCTATTCCGGCAGCTTTGAGAGCCGGCGCGTGACCTTGTTCGATCCAGATTCGTTTCGTGTCTGGGTCCTGCCGAAAGGGGATACCGCTCAATTCAATGTTCGCTACGTCATCGTTAAGCATGAGTTGCGTCGGGTCTACATAATCCGCTTCAACTGGCACTCCCTCGACCTCTACCCTAAATTGCGACTCGGTTAAGTGCTGGTCGACTTGGGTGGGGATACGTGGAATTGTGATACCAAGATCAGCTGACACCATTGCCGACATCCGTCCAATGCACTGCTCGAGTTCCTCTTTGTCGATTGCACGTGTCAGGTTCGGTGAGAGGAATAGCGCGATCGGAAGTGCTTCCGCAGGCACGGTTTGCTTCTGAGGCTGTGCTGGAGCTGGAGCCGGACCAGTGCCACTGGCGCTTGTTTTGGCGGCGGTCCTGCCGCCCTGCACACCGACCCTGACAAAGCTCGCTGCGGCGAAAAGTGCGGCCAGTGTGATGAACGGAGGCAAAGGGAAGCCGGGGACGAGCCCCATCACGACCAGGACGCAGGCGGCTAACCGTAGCGCTTGTGTGCTGGCCGTGAGTTGGTTGACGATATCGGCGCCAAGATTGAGTCTGGTAGGACCGCTGACACGAGTGACAATGGTTGCGGCTGTAATTGACAGCAGCAGAGCCGGAATCTGCGAAATTAGCGCATCACCTATAGTCAGGATCGTATATTGATGCAGCGCCTCTTCAAAGGACATGCCCTTGGAGAGTAAGCCGATTGTGATGCCGCCTAGCATGTTGATGCAGATGACTATAAGCCCGGCGATGGCATCGCCCTTGACAAATTTCATAGCGCCGTCCATGGCGCCGTGAAGTTGGCTTTCGCGCTCCAGCGCAGCGCGCCGGTTGCGAGCTTCGTGCTGATCGATATGGCCGTTGCGCAGCTCCGCGTCGATCGCCATCTGCTTGCCCGGCAGCGCGTCGAGGGTGAAGCGCGCCGACACCTCTGCAACCCGTTCGGCGCCCTTGGCGAGGACCATGAACTGCACCATGGTCACGATCAAGAATATGACAATTCCGACGGCGATGTTGCCCGATATGACGAAATCGCCGAACGTATGGATGATGCTGCCCGCATCGCCCTCAGCGAGAATCAACCGCGTCGTTGCGACGGTAAGAGCCAAACGGAAGACGGTGGAGATCAGGATGACGCCCGGTAGGGATGAAAAGTCAAGTGGCGTGTTGAGATACAGGGCGACCATCAGCAGCAATATAGCAAATCCCAGATTGAAGCCGATCAGCATGTCGATCACTACGATAGGGATCGGCATGATCATCATTCCGACCGCCAGAAGAAGCATCAACGCGACCATCAGATCCGGGTGAGCCGGCGCGCGCGTGATCAGATTGCGTAGGACGTTGGCCATGAGGAGCTTTAATGTTGTTAGGTTGGAGCCGTGCGGCCCCGCAATGAAACATAGTTTTTGAAGATGGCTCGCGCCTCAGCGATGCGGCCAGCCTGGCGCAGGGCGTGACTGCGCAATACCATCAAAGGTAGTCGTGAAGACGGCTGGTCATCGAGGGTGTCCAGCCTGTCCAACACGGCCAGTGCTTCCTCGCCGCGGCGCTCCGAGATAAGAGCGTAGGTCAGAATGCGGAGCAGGTCGACGTCTTGAGAATGTTCGCGAGCGACGAGTCGCAATAGAGCTAGGCTCCGTGCGCTCTGCCCGCACGCAAGATGGACATAGGAGAGCGCGCAGAGCAAATCGCGCTCCTGCGTCGAGATCAGCAAGACCTCACCGGCTTTGACCTCGTTTGGCGGCGGTATAGGTGTGAGACGTTGCAATCCGTCCGGCTCGGCCATTGCTAGCCTTTGATCAAGCCGTTGTGATTCTGCCGGAGCAGGACTAGGCGCCGCAGCTCCTGCTGCACAATGCCGATCCCTTCACGTGACTGCGAATCCTCTGGTGAGGCCGATAGCGCATCCGCCAGACGCGCGAGAAGAAGGCCGTGCTTCTCTGGACGCAGAACGTCGGAATGACGTAAGCGCGGCATGACGAAAGAGAGCAAGCTGCTTGCGAGATTGGGGCCATTAGGCCAAGCCAGTTCTGAGCCTGGGTCGATCTCGCTGACCTGGGTGCGCGCCTCGTTCGGATTAATGCGGGAAACTGCATCGATCGAGTTAAGCTCCAGTGCGGTCTCAATCGTGGCGCCAACAGCCGGATCCTGCGCAGGCGTATCCCGAAAAATTGACTTATGGCTCTTGCCCCCATTTGCAGGCGTCCTCTCGATCTCGATGCTGTCGCTTTGAGGCGAGGTCGTCGTAATGGCAGGTGCATGATCGTCAACGTGGAGCCCCCGAAGAGAGGTGCCAGACTCTACAGAGTGCTGGGGCAGCCTAGTCATGACATTTTCCTTCTTACCTGCGGGCCGAAAACCTAATAGGGCAGAGCAGCAAGCCGGCCATTCCGGCTCAGCAGCACGTGTCCCTCCTCGATCGCATGGACGGTCCAGCCATTGTTCAACGGCGCGCCCGTGAAATACTTTTGACCAGCAATGACAAGATAAGGCTCTCTTCCGCGCCAAACGGCTTGCACAGCAATTGATGAGGGGGTCTTCTCCTCTTTGATGGCTACTGCGCTGACGAGCGTATAGGCGCCATTGCTATGGCGATCGAACCGTTGCTGGACTTCCTGCCATTTAGCGAGCGAGGCCTGCGTAATAGTGCCGTCGGCGGTCACAACCCCCGCCCCAGAACCGACTTTGATATTGAGAAGGCCCGCTCTATCAACTTCCTGTTGCAGCCGCTCGGCAGCTGCATCGGTGGTCGGAGCATCAGGAACGTTGAGCGCCAGCTTGGGGACGCCTTGTACGGCAGGGGGCGAATCGGCGCTCATGGCTACAGCATCGTCAGTTTGGACGACCATGGTTGAGACCGTGCCGACCACGATAGAGCTGATCAGGACCAAGATGAGTGCGGCGATGGAAACACGCCAGCTGCGGATTGGGCCAGCTTGTTTAGAGTCCTCTATCGACCAGCGAATGGACATCGCACCCGCATGAATGACGGCAGGAAGAGGGACTACAACGCGTTCGTTTGGGAAAAGACCCTCCCGCCCCTCGACCCTGATCTCGCTAGCAAGGGCTTCGATCTCAATGGAATTGGAATGTGGGGTGATGCGGATATGATGCTCCTCGAGCCCTTGCTCGATGAAGACTAAATCGGCATCGAGGCCACTGCCGATCAGGCTCGATCCGACGCCAACTTTGCCGGTCAAGCCGGAATAAAGGCCCGACAGCACCTCGAAATGCGAGCAATTTGGTTCATTCACGGTCGGTCTCCTGAACCGCGAGCAGAGCCGTACGGCAAAGCCGTGCGGCTCCTTCGACTTCGTAGACTACGCAACGAAAGTGGGACGACGAAGTCGTCCCACTTGATCCGTTACTGCACCCGTTCGTCGGCAGCTTTCTTGATGGTGGAGAGCTCCGTTGAGACGACGCGAATTTCCACGTCCCTCTCAGCAGCTTTCGTGCTGGTGGCAGTCAGAGCGGCGATTTGCTTCTGGAACGCGGCCTCTCCCGCAACTTCAGCACCAGTGCTAGCTGCTGCAGCAGTAGCAGTGCCGGCTGCCCCACCTACAGTCGAAGTACCTGATGCACCAACCTTACTAGCCATATTGTTTCTCCTTCGTTTGAATGTTGCCGCCACTAGCGGCTGCTATTTCCTGGCGCCGTAACATCCGACGTCAGGAATCTTCCGTCTCGGCCATGGCATCGTCGAAACGAGACATTGCAATATTTGCTAACTGGAACGCGACGGATCCGAGAGCGATCTCGAACGCTCGGCGCACAGCGGCGTCTTCCGAATTACCGCTCGGAACGGACGCGCCATTCACAGGGCTGCTTGCACCAGGCGATCCGCCATGATCATCATGCGCCTCGGGCGCGCGCGATCCCTTTTTGTCGCCACGAGCCGCATGCAGGTCGGAATCAACATGCCCAGCGGCGCTGGAGTTCGCAATTCGCATCGGGTTCTCCTGTCTCAATTCGAGCATGCCAAGCGAGGCAGTCTCCGCTATCCTCAATATGCAAGCATTAGCTTTCGACAAGCTGACGAGCCTGAGAAAATGCAATCGGCCGATGACAGATCGTCATTGCCGATTTTGCCGCATCAACGGAACCACATGTGAGTAGTGCGCCGACGAAAACAGATCGTTTGCACGACGGAAACACCATCCTTTTGTGGTGGCTTTCATGAGGCGACCTCGTTGTTCATCAAGCCGACTTTCAATGGTCGGAATGAGCGCCGCGAAGGATGCAAAGTCTTTCAAGGCCGACGTGCTGCAATGTCCCAATTCACCGCCGATGAGACTTCCACCTGTTTCGGCGATTTGCCTCCCCGGCAGGGGGAGGGGGCGACGTGCCGCGAGTGATCAAGTACGATGCGCTAGATTTGCTCAGGCTATCCGGTGGCCAAGAGCCATCTCTCCGCCCTGCTGCGCCTCGCGGCAGTAGCGATCAATCGATCCACTTCCTGTCCTAGTCCGGCGGCAGGCGGCGTTCGGCCTCTGCCCCCTCTACAGCGGTGTGTGCTCGATCGCAGGGCGTGGGCCGGGCATTCTCGTCGGACCATCCGGTCCTGTCGGGTATTAAAGCGTGGAGGAGGTCAGCGTCTGCGATTGAGCCGGATGGCGGTCTATTGGCCTTCGCAGCGACGGAGTACATTTTAAGGCTGATCGCGAATAGGGCGGTGGAGTACAGCCGAATGAAGTTGCGCGCGAACCGACAAAAACAAAGTCGTCGGGTATGGGCGAAACCGGCTCGAGTATGCTGGCGAAGCTTGCGGGGTCTGCTGGTCGGCACAGGGTACCCAACCGCGCGGAGGCCGCGCAAGCTCGCTTAGCTTTTCAGGTGTGATCTGAGACGACGGCGTCGCTCCGATTAGCCGTAAACGCCCGCAGCTTGCATGCGCTCGGACTCAATGCGTGCCTTCAGATTGTTCAGATAATCCTCCGCATAGGACTGCGCCATCGATACCGGCAGGTTGATCCCGGCCGTCGCGGCTTCTTGAATTGCCTGCTTCACCAAGCCTTCTCGCATGGCTAGTTTGACTTCGGGGCCGGCAATGCAGCCAACCGCCTGCGCCGCAAGACTGAGACCGGCTTCTTCCAGCGCTTGCTTCAGGTTCCCACCGGTAATGGCCGTGTGGAGAAGATTTGCTGCTTGCGCCTCCGCCTCGAGTGCCATTGACGCCAGATCGGCCAGTTCGCCCAGGCCTGGAATGAAGCCAAGTACACCGACGGCCGTCGCAGCCCAGTCGAGCACCTTCGATCCAACCTTCAGCACGTCGTCAAGGACGTGCATGAAGGCGCCGCCGTTCTTTTTGGGTGACTTGATATCGGGCTGGTCCGCCATGCCCATCATCATGTCCGCGACAGCGGACTGCTCAGCCGGCGTTTGAGCGGCATGCGTCTTCAAGTGGTGAGCGGTGCGGTTCGCAGCCGACATGTTGTTGAAGAACTGGTTGAAGTCGCTATTGCTGATATTGCCGGAATCGACCGTATGACCGCCGCCGAAGTCGAAGAACTTGTGGTGGGTTTTGTAGCCCGTAATCGCGTTGTTCATCAGACCGAACAACACAGGATCCGAGAGCAGCTGGGAGGCCGCCTTTCGAACCTCGGGGGCGAGGCTCTTGTCATCGACCATGCTCGCCAGCTTGTCCCGCGTCAGGTCGCCCTTCCCGAAGAAAGCACCTTGGTTCTTGTTGATCGTGTTTAGCGTGTCCAGCTCGGTTTGCGTGAGATTCATCGAGGATGAAGCAACCTGCAGGAAGTCCTCTTTGTGGACCTTATCTATCGAGCCACCGTACAACTGTTTCCATTCGTCGGGATGATCGAGGAAGTATTGAGCGGCCGCCAGAACCTGCGGCGGGCATTTGCCGGTTTTGGCCTCGCCATCGACGATCCGCTGGAAATCCGCAAGGCTCAGGTTCTTGGGCAGATTGTCGGAATACCGGTAGAGCTCGCGCAATGCATCGGTCTGGGTCATAGCCGCTGGGTCGCCATTCCCGGAGCCGTCGGATGGAATGTAGTTTTGCTCGTAGCTCCGCGCCCGCTGCTCTTGGAACTCGGCAACCTGAGGGTGGTGATCGGAGAAAGCGGAGAGATCACCCGCTTTGATCTTCCCGCCGCAGCGGCCGTCGCCTTGCGAGCCTATCGCATAGAACAGTTCCGGGTCCTGTTGCAGCGCCTCGATCGCCGCCTTTAGATCCGGCGGTGTGGAGGGATCGTTGGCCAAATCTCCAAGAGACTTCCAATCAAGCGGGCATTTGTCCTTGTGACGGTTCAGCACCGACACAATCTGCAGCTCGGTAGCAGTCAGGGTGCCGCTGTTCCATGTGATCCTTGAACTGGGTACGGGCGCCTCTGCAATCACAGGGGCGCTCGCAGCAGCGGATGACTCCGGGGCCTGCTGATATGCATCCAGCGCAGCCTTAATCTCCGGGGGTAGGATATTCTGCGCCTCCTGCGTGAGTTCCTCGGCCAGCTGCTTAGCTGAATCTGCCGGCGCCGGATCCTGTGGTGCGGGATGGTCGCCGCTCGTGTCTTTCAAGCAGAAGCTGGTCAGCACTGCCTCGAAGCTTGAAAGCTCGCCCGCCGATGAGAGCCCCGGAGCCAGTGCGGGCAAAGCAACAGTCGAGCTCGCGGTTAGTGGTAGGTTGTTCACTGACATTATACATCCTCTGATGTGAGATTGCAGCACAAGCCGGTCATGTGGCGCAGCCCGAGATCGCGACGCGAGCAAGAAGTGTCGATAGGCACAGTCCAGTAGCTCCTACCATTTGCTTCCGGTTGCTCAGTGCGCCCAGCGTTCAGTTCCGCGACAATCTATAGGCACATCGCCGTCTAGATATTCACGTCGTTATGGTAGGGGAGATTAGCTTTCGAGAAGCTGACGGCGGTCAGAAGATTTCACAATGAGATATGAAAGCGGCGTTGCCGCTGTGCGTATGCCGGTATTGAGTTCGCTTTTGTTGTCGTCGATCGCGTCGTGGCGCGGCATATCGGTAGAACCGATGAGCTCGACTTGCCGAACTGCGGATGGTTGCGTTCGCTGATTCGCCCAACAACGACGCAACCTTTCCGCGGCGGCTGATGGCGAACTCCGTGGCGCGTAGGCGCGCCCGCGTCGCAAGAGTGTTTGTGTCAGCTAGATCAGCGCGATGAAGCACGCCGTTATCGTTTATCGGTATCCTCCAAAACGACGATGGCCAAAGGTGTTCAGCGTACCGAGGTTGCTCTGGAATACATCCAAGCTTATGCGCTCAGCATCCGTGATTAGCCGCTTGGCAAATGTTCCCTCGATCCTGCAAGAAGGCCAGGATCCAAAGATGGTGTGAGACGGATGAACCCCCCTTCGCGCCATTCGGCTGTGTGGGGCACACCCAGGATGGCGAAAGCTGTTGTCGGGGTGGTCTCGCTCGGCATGACTCCGCGGCTTCTTAGCATCTCGATTTGAGAGGGGGTGGCTGTTTGGCCAATGAAGACCCAGTAGTCCTTGGCGCAATGCCCGTTCGGCATGACGAAATCGCCGAGTTCTGGCGGCGCATTCTGCGCGGGCTGCGACGGCCCGCCTTGGGATGGTCCAGCGTGAGATAGCCCGTCTCGCATGAGCCCGGGTTCAAGATCTTGCCAAATCGGATCCTCGCCGAAATCGGCGCGATCCGCGCGGAAGTAGCCAATTGGCTGTTGCGAATTGGACTGATCGCCGCCGCCCAATGATGGCTCAGCGTGCGAAGGTCCGGCTTCGAGCTCCTGCCAAATCTGGTCCTGGTTGAATTCGGGCGCTTCATGCAACGCCATCAGTTCGTGCTCAAACGCCGTTGGATCCGCGGGCGGTGAGGGTGTATTGGGCTCTGGGCTCCTGTCCGCTCGACTTATCGCGTTAACGTCCATCCTGTTCCTCTTCTCAAATCACGGAGCGGCTCGAGCCCTTGTTCGAGGGGTCATTTGCATCAAGAACTTGGGAGAGCTGTGGCCGCGGACCTGGACGTCACATTTACGGCTCTCGGCGGCATCACCCGCCTAGATATCCGGGCTCTCATGCTAGGAGCATTAGCTTTCGAAAAGCTGACAAGGCCGACAGAGAGCGTACTGAGAGCCCTTCGTACCACCGTTGCTATCAAGTCATTTCTCGGCTGGACCTGGCGCGTGGGCCGTGCTGCCTTGATGTGGAGCCTGGGACGAACCAGTGCCCTCCGGTTGTCCACCACGAATGATCATACTTGAGGATCCCCGAAACAACATCAAAACCGACTCGTGCGGCGGCTTTTCGATGCTCGGAGGGTTTCGCCGCGCCTGTGCCTCCGCAACTAAGCCTTTGAGCGTTTGGTCCACAAGCGCGATGAAACGAGGTGGACCAGAAGCGAAGACGAGGCCATCTCCCGGCGCCGCTCTCACGACATAGCGCTCATCTGAGATGTTAAGTGCATCGAGTGCCGCCTTGAATGCATCGAAGGTGATCGGATTCAAGACCAGCAGACGGCTTTGCGCCTCGTGCGCGTCGGATATGTAAAGCACCAGCCCGTCATAGTACCATTGAAGATTATAGAGATTGGTCAAACGGTCGAGGAACTCTCGCGGTGCAAGATCCGGCATTCGCCCGCGAATCCGTCCCTTCACCTCCGCGCTGACATTGACTCGGATATTTAGGTTGTTGCCGAATTCCTGCAGTGCGGCCGCGAGGTCCTGATCCAGAACCGTATAACTATAGGGCGTTGATGGCAGCGCCAGGGGAGCGCCGAGCGCCCTAACGACACCCAGCGAAATGAAAACTCCAACATATAGAATGTTCTTCAAGATGTGCGGCCTCGTCGGTCGGATGAGCATTGTTGGTATTGTTGCGCTTGAGAGCAACCACTGAAATTCGTCGCAAAATTGGAAGTCCAGAATTCGGCGCAAATTGGCGAGCGAGCGTGGTGTTTAGACGACGGCATTCGTGAGGCCCGTCAGCTTTTCGTCAGCTCGCTTGTGTAGGGTGCCGGACCGTTCACGGTAACGAACGGCTAATCTGATCACCTGGGCGCAATGATTTCTTCCATGATGGCTGGCGTTACGCCGATCTCTGCCAACCCCGTCGAATGTCTCCCCAAGGCTGGTTCATCGACGCAGGCCCAGTTTCACGAGAGTCTCGCGCGGGCTGCTTCGAATGAAGGCGCCGCCTCTTCGGTGGCCGATGGTGCGGTGGCGGAAGTTCAGCGTGCAGTCACGCCGGCAAGCCCGCTGGGCGATCGCATCCTTCAAAATATTTCTTCAATGCACCAAGGAAAGCCATTTCGTCCGAGTGCACTTCCTTCGGTGGTCGGCGGCGAGCCGGTTCCTCCGAAAGGCCTCCAGCTTGGGCCGGCCGCGCAGCCCATCTTGCCCTCGCGCGAAGTCGAGGTGCAACCGGTCGGCAAGCCGGAAGGTGTGGATCATTTCGAAGCCAGTTTGGCGAATCTGCGCGATGTGTACAACGGCGTCACTCAGGTTTCGCTGATCTCAAAAAGTGTCAGCGCTGTCAGCTCATCCCTGAACAAGCTGCTATCGGCGGGCTGAGCGATCGTTGATGACTGTTGTGGCGCAACGAAAGATCGGTCGCGGCGCGCCGGCGGCGAGGCGGTTTCATGTTTTTGTCCTATTGCCGCTTCTGCTCTCTCTAGCTGGTTGCAAGGCCGATCTCTATACCAAGGTTCAGGAGCGTGAAGCCAACGAGATGCTTGCGCTTCTCCTCGGCAGGGGTGTCGATGCCGCCCGTGTTGTCGCTAAGGATGGGACCAGCACGATCCAAGTCGAAGAAAGGCAGCTGGCCTTTTCGATCGACCTGCTGAATGAGCAGGGCTTGCCGCGCCAGGCGTTCAAGAACCTTGGCGAGGTATTCAAGGGGTCTGGCTTGGTTGCCTCTCCGGTCGAGGAGCGTGCCCGCTACGTTTATGCCTTAAGTGAAGAATTGTCGCGCACGATCAATGATATCGATGGCGTTCTCTCTGCACGTGTTCATGTTGTGTTGCCAAAGAATGACCTTTTGCGACAGGATGCGACCCCGTCGTCGGCGTCGGTTTTCATCCGACATGGCTCTAATGCGAAGCTCTCAGCCTTGCTACCGCAGATCAAGATGCTCGTCGCCAACAGCATCGAGGGGCTATCATACGACAAGGTGGCGGTCGTGTTCGTGCCCGTCGAGCGGGGTCAGCATGAGATGTCGTCTCCGCCAGCGGCTGCTTCGGCCCAGCCAACAAAGTTTACCTCAACCCTCTTTTTGGCGGTCGGGATTGGAGCTGCGGGCGCTGCGTTCTGCATTTTATGCTACGTGCTGTTGAGCACACGTGCGCGCCAGCTCGGTCAATTCTGGCGCAAAGTGGCGCTCGCCAGAGGTGCGAGTATGCCCGGGGTTCAAGCCGCCAGAAAAAAGATGGCCTCGGATGCGAGATAGAGGGAATGCGGTCTCGGTATCGATGACATCCACCAAATCGAAACAATCATGCAACCAGCGATCCGATCGCCTGCGCGAGCTTGCTGCTTTGATCGATCCGAGTCGTTTTGCCGCGCACCTTGATGCGCTGCTGTCACCTACCACACTGCTGCAGTTGCAGAAGACCCCCCGGTTGCAGGAAAGGCTGGTCGAATTGCTGGTAGGAGCTGAACTGGCGTCGAGCGGAGATAGCTGGGGCAGGGACGTTCTGCTCGGACATGATCCGCGTCGGGCGGCCCTGCTCGCTGGTAGTATCTGGCATGCCCGTTCAGTGCTGAAGCTGGTGTCAAAGCATGATCTCGCAATTCTGATCGGAAATATCGGCACGGAAGCACATGCTATCGGTATCCGACACTCATCCAGTGCGGTCGCAACCACGTCGATTGTCGATCCGGAACGACTCTCGCGAGAGATTGAACATGACGGATATGCTTGTCTTGGCGCTTGGCTCAAGGAAGCGTCAGAGCTGGACCGTATGCGCGTGCTTCTCCGTTTACCTGTAGGGACGGCCGCGGAGGCGCCAGCTCCCGAGCACCACAACGCCGCAGGCCACTTGTTGTCTTTGGTTATGGCCCATTTGGCCACGGAGACACCGACGGGATGACTGCCAATGATCCAGCATTACCAGAACGTCCGCAGATACGTCCGTTCGGTCCACTCATACCAGCCGCGGAACTTGGGATCTGGTACGATGCGCTACAGACGCGCGCCTTGGCAGAGCGGTACGTACAGCAGGTTCGCAGCTGGGCAACGAAAGCCTATGAGCGCGAGCGGGCGCGCGGCTACTCCGAGGGCCTAAAGACAGGCTCAGGCGAAATGGCCCGGCTGGTTGCCCGGGCTGCTTGTGAGGTGGCGCGGCGAAAAGCCGTTCTGGAGCAGGAGTTGCCACAGCTCCTCATTGAGATCCTGAATGACTTGCTAGGCTCGTTCGATCCGGGCGAGATCTTGGTGAGGACCATGCGTCACGCCATCGAGAAAAGATATGGGAGCGCGGAAGTATGTCTTCATGTGTCTCCCGTGAAAGCCGACGCACTGATGCAAGAGTTCGCAGCCTTCGACGGAGGGGATGGTCGTCCGAAAGTTAGAATAGATTCCGACCCGGCTCTGACGCCGGAACAGTGCGTTTTGTGGACTGAGTTTGGCAACGTCGATCTAGGACTTGCCGCGCAGCTTCGCGCACTGCGTCTCGGTCTTGACCCGTCTTCTGAGGAAGGCGAACTGTGACCACGCCACCAGGGACCTATGACGATGCGGCTGGAGAAGGGTCTTTGCACGCCGCGTTATCATCTCTGAGATCGACAGCGAAGCGTATCGATACTCGTGCCGTGCGCGGACGGATCACACGGGCGATCGGCACGTTGCTTCATGCCGTGTTGCCAGGAGCACGTGTTGGAGAACTTTGCGTGTTGCAGGATCACGGTACCGGATGGTCACTTCAGGCCGAGGTCATCGGTCTGCTGCCGGACGGGGTCTTGCTCACACCAATCGGCGATATGGTAGGCTTGTCTACCCGTGCGGAAGTGGTTCCCACCGGGCGAATGCAGGAAGTGTCCGTCGGCCCGGATTTGCTTGGCCGCGTGATCGATAGCTTCGGCCGTCCGCTCGACGGCAAAGGTCCAATAAAGGCGACCCACACTCGCCCGCTCCGTGGCAGGGCGCCCAACCCAATGAAGCGGCGTGGTATCGAGCGGGCTTTTCCGCTGGGCGTTCGCGTGCTGGATGGACTTCTGACGTGCGGCGAAGGCCAGCGGATTGGAATCTATGGAGACGCCGGTTGCGGCAAGTCGACGCTGATGTCACAGATCGTAAAAGGCGCGGCCGCCGACGTCACGGTGGTCGCGCTAATAGGCGAGCGTGGACGTGAGGTGCGTGAATTCATCGAGCGTCATATTGGAGATAGCCTCGGTCGCACCATCGTTGTCGTCGAGACCTCCGACCGCTCGGCAATGGAGCGGGCGCAATGTGCTCATATGGCGACTGCACTCGCCGAGTACTTTCGTGATCAAGGACTACGCGTCGTTCTGATGATGGATTCATTGACGCGATTTTGCCGCGCGATGCGCGAAATCGGCCTTGCCGCAGGAGAACCTCCCACTCGGCGCGGCTTTCCGCCTTCCGTCTTCGCGTTGCTGCCTGGTCTATTGGAGCGTGCCGGTATGGGCGAGCACGGCTCGATTACGGCCTTCTATACCGTGCTTGTCGAAGGTGACGGCGCTGGGGACCCCATAGCCGAAGAGTCGCGCGGTATTCTTGATGGTCACATCATTCTCTCACGCGCGCTCGCCACGCGAGAGCATTTTCCCGCCATCGACGTGCTGTCGAGCCGAAGTCGCGTCATGGATGCGGTCGTCTCTGTGCCACATCGCAAGGCAGCATCCTTCTTCCGTGATCTGCTCTCGCGCTACAACGAGGCTGAGTTCTTGATAAAGGTCGGTGAATACAAGGAGGGTAGCGATCTGCTGACTGACCGGGCAATCGCTTCAATCGAGGAGTTGCGGAACTTCTTGCGCCAGGGGCAGGACGAGCCGTCCAGTTTTGAGGAGACCGTCACATGGATGTCGCGGCTGACCGCCTGAATCCCGTCCAAGCGTCGAAATTGCGGCTCGTGAAAGACATGAGGGAGCGAAGCGCACTTCGTGAGTTGTCCGATATGGAAGCCAAGCGGCGCATCGCGGCCGAAGCGGTGGAGCGAGCTTCCAAGGATCTTGCAAGCGCGGAGAAGCACCGCGCAAGCCTCGAAGCTGAGCTTTATCTGGAGCTGGCATCGTTCGATACGATGTCCGTCACGGAACTCGATCGTCGCTACCATCTCATCATTGGACGGCTCACAGCCAAGATCGCATTGGCGCGCCAGGCGCTTGAGCGGGCGCGCATCGGTTTAGAGCAGGCCCAGACGGCGGCTGTTGAGGCGCGGGCCCACTGGGCCAAGCGTTCGGCGGCGAGCCACAAATGGCAACAGATTGAGTGCGATGTTCAGCGCATGACCAACGCTCGTTCGGAGTTCGCAGCCGAAATCGAAACAGACGATGAGGTTTTGCTCCGGTATCAGCATGGGTCGTCTAGCCAAGGCATAGGCGATTCAATGTGATGGCTGGTTCTCTTATGTTGGCGCGAGCTTGCGACCTTGAGGAAATGGGTTCGGTAAATACGCTGGGCGAACCTACGCCCTTCGAGCCGCCGCTAACGTTATCCCGCGGCATAGTATCGTGGCTCAATGAGATCGCCGCTCCGCGCATGGTTCTGGAGAGCCGGCTTGGCGATAAACCGCTATCCATGCGAATGAACCGGCTTGTCTGGCAGGCGGACCGATCTGCCGTCTCGATGCTTGACTGCGTATTTCGGGTCGGAGACGAAACGGCAGTCTTGTCGTTGCCTCGCTCGCTTGTGGAGACACTGATTTCGACAGTGCAGCATGGTCTCAACTTACCCTCCGACCCAACCCGTTCGCTCCTTCTCGAGCTTGCGCTTGAACCCTGGATCGCTCGACTAGAAAACCTGTTAGCACAGGATTTACAACTTGTCCGCATGGACGAAGCGACGACCGAGGGCCCTTACCTGCAACTCGACATCGCCTACGGACCGCTCACGGGGAAGGGGCGCCTGTTCCTATTCTCCTCGCTTGACGGTCCAGTCCCGCCTGCGTTCGGTGCGTTAGGGGCGTTAATTGGCCAGTTGCCGCGAGAGATGCGCAACCTTTCTCCGGAATTGCCTGTCATGGTTGCGAGAGAGATTGGCTCGCTGCGCGTGTCCGTCGCGCTTCTTCGTCAAGCACAGGCCGGCGACGCGCTGTTGCCGGACGTCGTTCCCTATGCCCGTGACCAGGTCATCCTCACTGCGGACAAGTTATGGGCTCCGGCGCTGGTCGCCAGTGACAGATTGATCTTGCAGGGGCCGTTCCGCCTGCAGCCTCACCCTCTAAAGTGTGCATATATGACGACACGATCCCAACTGCAGCAACCGATCCCGCCGTCGGAATCCGACATCGACAGCATTGAAATCACGCTCGTGTTTGAATGCGGCCGCTCGCCTGTCCCGCTGGGTACGTTAAGAAGAGCCAACGAAGGGCATGTGTTCGAACTCGGCCGCCCCCTGGACGGTCCGGTCGACATTATTGCCAATGGTCGATTGATCGGCCGCGGCGATATCGTGCGTGTCGGTGAGGAACTGGCCATCAGGTTGCGCGGCAGGTTGGCGGTCAATGATTGACATTCAACCGAGCATCGTTGCGCTTCTTGCGGTGACGGTCGGCCTTGGCCTGCTGGCGTTTGCGGTGGTCACAACGACGGCCTTCATCAAGGTGTCAGTTGTTCTCTTTCTGGTGCGCAACGCGCTCGGGACCCAGTCCATACCCCCGAACATCGTTCTGTATGGCGCTGCATTGATCCTTACCGTCTTCATCGGCGCCCCGGTGTTTGAGCAGACCTACAACCGCGTTACCGACCCGCAACTTCGCTACCAAACGTTCGATGACTGGGTGAATGCCGCCAAGGAGGGAAGCGAGCCGCTGCGCGCTCATCTTAAGAAGTTCACCAATGAGGAGCAGCGATCATTCTTCCTGTCGTCGACGGAACATGTCTGGTCGGAAGAGATGCGCGGCAAGGCGACGGCGGATGATTTTGCGATTCTTATACCGTCCTTTCTGATCTCAGAACTCAGGCGTGCTTTTGAAATCGGATTCCTTCTCTACCTTCCATTCATCACGATCGATCTGATTGTAACGACGATCTTGATGGCCATGGGCATGTCAATGGTGTCACCAACAATGATATCTGTTCCTTTCAAGCTCTTCCTGTTCGTTACGATCGACGGCTGGTCGCGGCTCATGCACGGGTTGGTCCTAAGTTACGCAACGCCGGGAGGTTAAGATGGATGAGGCCAGCATCCTCACTCACCTGAGCCGATCGCTCGTCCTCTTCATGATCTGGGTTCTGCCACCGCTCCTGGCAGCTCTCGTGGCCGGATTGGTTATCGGCATCATCCAGGCGGCAACGCAGCTTCAGGATCAAACGCTGCCCCTTACCGTGAAGCTCCTCGTCGTGGTCGCCGTGCTCGTCCTGTTTTCTCCGGTCCTGAGCGCCCCGCTCATCGAACAGGCCCAGCATATCTTCACTGAGTTCCCCACTCTCACAGCAAGATACTAGTGAGTTGAACGCGCGGCGGAACTTCCTGGCACAACATAGCGATTGCCGGCGCTCATTGTGATCACACGGGAAGGGAGTTCGTCAGCTTATCGAAAGCCAGCCGCAATAACATGGGAGGATACAGATCCAAAGTGACTTGCTCGGATCTGTGAGCCGACCGGATTCGGAGGGAAAGATGGATCCGTTTTCGAAATCTCGATCCATTCGATCCAAATTTCGTAGCTTACTACGCGTTGCTAGAGCAGCAGCAGACGGAGCAGCCGGCGCAAGCCGACTTTGAGCAGCACTTGCACGATGCGCAACAGGGCAGGCCGGAACATCCGCAGCCTGAGGAGGTACCAGAGCCGAGACTTGACTCCGTATGGATGAGTTCTTCGGGCCGTATGATCTTTATGCCCCATATCATTGCTCGTGACGAGGAGGACCTCATCAGTGCGGGGGCGGAGGCGGTGTTGGCTCGCGGGATGAAGCCGCGCACCATCAAGGATTATCGCAGCGGTCTGCGCGCATTATCAGCGGCGCGGCAGCCGTACGGGTTAGGTCTTGCTGAACTGAGTGACGAGACTTTAAGAAAACATGCCGAAGCCTTGCTCCCGAGAAACCGCGACGGAAGAAAAGGATTGGGTATCCTCCAGAAGTACCGTGATGGGCCTGGCGGAGGGCACGTCGCGTGTTGGGCAAGGCAGCTCTCGGCAACCTGTGGACCAAACCGCCGATTCGCCAGTGCTAAGTGTGGATCAAGAGGACATTTGGCGAGCCATGCCTTTCGGCGATCAGATGTCAGCATAGCTCATTTGTCGGCTAGAATCATGCAGGTGCGTGGTTCGGGCCGGTGCTCTCCGTGAACTGGTCACATCTCGCCGCCGTACAGGTGTGGCCTTGATAGGTGATTGAAGCCGACGTGATCCGCCATTTCGCGTCAAGGAACGTGTCGCTCAGCAAGGTTTGGAACGAACCCAGCCGATCTTTGCAGCCCTGTCGACATCTCACATCATGGTACGGCGAGCTGGGCCGGCTCGATTGCTGAAGAGCGAGAAACGGACGTCAGATGTATGGTTTGTCACAGGCCGAGACGCAAGCTCTGATCCAGACGGCCATCGAGTTCGTCATTGCAGCCGGCCTTGCTGGGGCCCGGGCGCTCGGCATTATGTTGGTGCTTCCGGTATTTACGCGGCCGCACATTAGCGGACTGATCCGTGCAAGCTTGACGATCGTTATTGGACTGCCTTGTCTGGCGCATATCAAGGATGGCCTGCAGACACTAGATCCGGGAAGCCGTATGATCGCTGTCTCGCTCCTCGGTCTCAAGGAGATATTCATCGGTCTGCTGTTCGGCATCTTGCTGAGCATACCGCTATGGAGCATCCAGGCAGTTGGTGACATCATCGACACCCAGCGAGGTATTTCGAGCCAGGTGGACGATCCGGCGACACGCAGCCAAGCTTCGGCGACGGGTCTTTTTCTCGGGACTGCCGCTGTTACGATTTTCGTTCTGTCAGGTGGTTTGCGGACGATGGTCAGATGCCTCTATGGCAGCTATCTGATCTGGCCCGTGTATCGGCTATTGCCTTCCCTGACGAAGCAAGGGGCAATGGAATTTGTAGCGCTTCTCGACCACATCATGCATACGACACTGCTCGTCGCTGGGCCCGTGCTGGCTCTGCTGCTCCTGATCGAGGTAGCGCTCATGTTGCTCGGGCGCTTTGCGCCGCAAATCAAGCTGAATGATCTCTCCCCGACCATCAAGAATGTCGCCTTTGGCGTCATCATGCTCAGCTACACCGTCTACCTCATCGAATACATGGGAGCAGAGATCGTCCACTTCAACGGCGTGCTGGAGTGGCTTGACAAGTTCTTGAAATGAACGACTCCAGCGAAGAAAAGAAGCTTCCACCAACTCCGAAGAAGCTGCGGGACGCGCGCAAGAAAGGGCAGAGCCCGCGCAGCGCCGACTTTGTGAGCGCGGCCAGCATTTGCGCCGGTCTCGGCTGCCTATGCTTCAGAGCGGGCGCGATCGAAGACGGGTGGCGTGAAGCGGTACAGCTCATCGACAAGCTGCAGGCGGAGCCCTTCAATAGTGCGGTCCGCCAGGCGCTGGTCGGATTGATCGACCTTTCTATGGCGACCGTCGCGCCAATCATCGGAGCGGCGGTGGTCGCAGCCGTCCTGGCCAGTGTCTTGGGCACGGGCGGGCTGACGTTTTCCGTCGAGCCGCTGAAACCAAGCTTCGAGAAGCTAGATCCTGTAAAAGGGTTGAAACGGATTGTCTCTCAGCGATCACTTGTCGAGCTTGGCAAGTCGCTAATCAAAGTGTTCGTTCTCGGCGCAACCCTCTTTCTCACTGTGGTCGCAAGTTGGAAAGCGCTGGTGTACTTGCCTGTCTGCGGTTTGGGTTGTTTCGGTTTTGTCTTCAACGAGCTCGAAGCTCTGATCGCGATTGCGGCCGGCGCCTTTCTGATCGGCGGGTTGACTGATATACTAATTCAGCGCTGGTTATTTTTGCGCGACATGCGCATGACAGAGAGCGAAGCGAAGCGCGAGTCTAAAGAACAGGAAGGCAATCCGCAAATAAAGGGTGAACACCGTCGGCTCCGTCGGGAATCGGCGAACGAGTCACCGCTTGGCATCCACCGGGCCACGTTGATAGTGACGGGGCCCGCGATGTTGATTGGGCTGCGCTACGTTCGTGGTGAGACCGGCGTCCCGGTAATGGTGTGCCGCGGCGAGGGCGAAGTTGCTTTGCGACTGATCGGTGAGGCGCGGGCGCTGCGTCTGAGCATTTTCGAGGACCCTGTCTTGGCGCGTCAGCTGATCAAGGCCACGATGGGGAAGGCCGTTCCGATGGATTGTTTCGAGAGGGCTGCAAAGGCAGTCTTTGCCGCCGGCCTGGTCTAGCTTGGCTGCGCAAAATCGACGCGTTCGGGCCTTTGATCAAAACCCAAGTCACCGAACCTGATGTGCAAGGGGCAGCGAACGGCGGGCTTCTAGGGGGCTCGTCTGCTAATTGCGAGACGGCCATTGAGCAGAATATCAACCAACGGCGCTCAGGGCTCACGAGCCGCTCACGGCGCTTCTGGCGGAACCCTGTTCTGAGTTCCATCTTCCAAGTTGCTCTTGGTGCTCGGCGTAGGGCTCCCGCGTGGACTAAGGGGAAGCGCCGCGCGATCGCCACTCGTTGGCATGACAGCTCTATTGCCTAGTAAGTCGCCGGGATCGTTGACCATCACTGCGAGGTTATTCCGGATCGAGCAGCCAAGCGTTGGATTGAAAGAATTGTCGTTTACTGAAGGGCCAGCGATCGAAAGCGGTAGACAGACGGCAGGATGTGCTTCGTAGGTGATCGCCTCGATCCGTACGCCGAAGTGCGCCGGCCGATCGACGGGGGGAGCGGACAGGCGGATATTGTAAGGGGCAATGCCCATCGCGCGGGCCTCATGGGCCACCTGCGCAATGAGCCGGGGTGAGCCAGTGAGATCGAGATGGAGTGCATCCCGCCGATCGCGGCTGGCGTCCGCGATGAAATCCCGCAGACGATACCTCTCGGCGCGACGAAGGCCCGGTAGCAGCAAGACAGCGGTCTTCTGCTCCACCTCGATGGCTTGGTTGGCCGGCCCAGAATAGATCGCAGCACCATTTGTGCATCCGCCTACGACCGCCGTAACAGCGATCAAATAGCACAGGTGTCGCAAGCTCATTCGCGGGTCCTCATTCGATGATAAAGCTGGCACCGCTGGTCGCGGCTGGTAGCCCGGTGCGGGGAGCATCGCGGCCTCGCGGCGAACTCGCCAACGTGTTCGTCAAAGTGCGCCCTGCGTCTGAAGGCGGTCCGATGCGGTCAGTGGGCGCGCTCATCTTGCTCGGACTCGACCCCGGTCGGACGATGTACGGCGTGACAATAATGACGAGCTCCGTCTCCTGCTTTTGAAATGAGGAGGAGCGAAACAGCGCCCCCAGGATCGGCACATCGCCTAACCAAGGAAAAGTATTAACGTCAGTGTTGAAATTGCGCCTGATGAGCCCCCCGATTGCAAAGCTTTGACCGCTGGCAAGCTCGACCACGGTACTGGCACGCCGTGTGGAGAGACCAGGCACAGATATTCCGTTAACGCTGACTTCACCTTCTTTCGACAACTCGCTGACTTCAGGCTTCACCTGGATATTGATCTGATTGTTGCTGAGAACGGTCGGGACGAACTCCAGGCTGATTCCGAATTGACGGAATTGGACTGAGACTTGCCGATTGTCCTGCATGACTGGAATTGGAAATTCGCCGCCTGCCAGGAAACTTGCTGATTGGCCAGACATGGCGGTAAGATTCGGTTCAGCCAAGACAGACGCGAGGTGCTCGTTGGCGAGTGCGTCAAGAACGGCACTGACGTTGGCACTGCCAACTCCGAATCCGATGCTTGCCGTGCCGCCGCCACGACCAGCGCCGGCACCGCCAGGTTTGCCACTGCTGAAGCCGAAAACGAAAGCGCCGTTTTGACCCGAGGCAGAGAGGTTAATCCCGAGCTCCTTCATCGCGCTGCGCGAGACCTCGGCTACGCGCACGCTCAAGTTGACCTGTAATGAGCCGGCCACCTGGATCCTGTTCACGACCAGCGCACCCGCACCGAGAAACTGCTCCGTGATCTTCTTGGCGCTCTCGACGACTTCGGCGTTGGGCGCTATCCCGCTTAGAATCGCGCCGCGTGGTGTATAGATGACTTGGATTGGATAGTCCCCGAGCTCCGCCTTCAACGCGGCGCGCAGATCATCGATAGGTTCGCTGACGACAATACGAAGCTCGGCTAAAGCCTCTCCATTATCGTTCAAAGCGAAGAAGCTGGTCCGTCCCGACTTTTTTCCAAACACGAAGATGGTCGTGTTCGACGGCGCCTGATAGTCCGCGATCGTCGGGTCGGCAACAAAGATGCTCGCCGCCGGCGCTGGAAGATGAACGGTCTTGCCTTGAGAGGAGGAAAGACTCAGAGTTCCGCTAAGGCTGTCAGAACTCGCGCGCGGCGCCCGCTGACTAGCGTCCCGTTTCATCTGAGCTGCGGCGGTCAAAGGAAATAGCAGAGCGAGCGTGCACAGAGCACCGAAAAGACGGGGAAGAATGGCAGATGTGACGGAGTTCGGCCGTCTGCGGCTGCCAAGATCAGTATCAAAGATGAACTTCAAGGGTGCGTTGCTTTCGAGTTCGGCCGGCTAGGCGGCGGATGCTGCGCTATCCAGTTCAAGCGCGTAACCGACGCCACGCGCGGTTTTGATCCGCACCGTCGCACCCGACTGGTTCAAATGAATGCGTAAGCGATAGATTCCTACTTCCAGGGCGTTGGTCGAAACTTCGTCGTCAAACGCATAGAGGCCTTCCTCCAGTGACGCTCGCGGCACGGTGCGCCCTGCGCGGCTGAGCAGATGTTCAAGAATGCAGATTTCGCGGCGCGCAATCCTTAATGGCCGACCATCAACTGAGACTTGCCGGCCGATAGGGTCAAAATGTAGATTGCCGAACATAACGACGGGTGCCGTCATTTGCGTCGATCGCCGCAAGATGGCTCGCATGCGAGCGATGAGCTCATCGATAGACAACGGCTTAGGCAGGAAATCGTCGGCACCACCATTGAAGATCGCAATCCGTCTGCCGAGATCGTTCAGACTGCTCATCATCATCGCGGGTGTCGAGCATCCCTCGCGTCTCAACTGCTTCAGCCAGTCCAAGCCATCTCCATCCGGCAGAACCAGCTCGAGCAAGAGCACGTGATAGCTAGCGCAGCCTAGAGCAATCTCCGCTTCGTCAAGGGTGCGGATGACATCCACGGCAAAACCGCGAGCCAATAGCGCTTCCTTTACAGCGCGCGCAAAGTCCGCATCACGATCAACTAGGAGAATTCGCATTTCATCGCCTCTCGTCCATCCACGCCAAGACCTGAGCGCGTCACGATCGATTATGAGGTGCGAGGAAACTGAGAAACGTTCGCCTCGGCGTAAATCTCGCGAGCCAGGAGCGAGGAAGAAGAACAGGGTATCTGGCGACCAATCTTAGTGAATCTGTCGCTATCCGATTGGTAACTGCGACGGACCGCCTGGGACCGCGCGCGTCGACAGCGACGCTGGCATGCTCCTTGTGCCGAGAATAACGCCAGAATCGATTCACTGCGTCCAAGGGCATCGTACGCTGATGTAACTGCGCGCCAATCGCAGCGGTGTTTGCAACCACTGACCCGGCGGCGGCTTCGAGATCACCATAACACGTATTCGAAGCCAAAGCGTAGGAGATAATGGCTGGAGTTGTAATTGAACGGACAGGTGAGATCGACATTTGAAGCTCTCCGACTTGCCTTAGTCCGCGGTCTTGAATGCCGTCGATCTTGTGGCCTCGCCAAATCACGACAGACGCAGTTTCTTCCGCGTTTAAGGGCAAATCATGCCCCCGTAGCTAGCTCATGCACACAGCGCTGCTATGCGAGACGAAACGACAGATGTGCTGCCGGCTAGAGAGAAATCCTCTCGCTAGCCGGTGACGGACACGCAAAGCGCGGACGATCCCGACCTTCAGTCGCGTACAACTGCCGCGACGCTGCAGTCCATCGAAGGCAGCGTATCTGGGGTGAATTCGGCGCAGGTAGGCGCCGTCACGCATCTGGTTCGGGTGATTGCGCTTGGTGCATTTCATGTTTCGTGATGAACAGCCGCGGGATGATCGGCTCTCGAACTTCAAGTTGTGTCGCGCGCGGCAAGGATGATGCGAAGACAGCCGGCGTTGCTGTTGAGCGGTCCGTCCTGCTTCGCCTGCAACTGGGCCGGCGCAGGTTCCTCCGTCCGGCACGTCCGCGGTGTTGAAAAGACGCACTCGAGAGCAGCGCTCAGTCAGCGTGACGGGGCCGAGCGGCGTGGTATCGGGCATTTGAGACGTTCGCAATTCTTGCTACCTGTCAGGAACTGTTCGCGCGATCCTAGTTCTGTCGCGACGCGTGTCGGGAATCCTACAATCTGACGCTGCGTGAGAATCAAGTGCCTTTGATCGCTGGTGGCAGGAGTGCACTCAAAGTTGTAGGCCTCCTGCAGCACCGACGACACAGCCCGGACGGGGTCATCGATCGCGCAAAGTGGTCGGTCCAGCCCTTCCCGCGTCGTGAGCATCTCGTCTGTCCAAATCCTGTACGGCGCCGGCAGCAGTCGCAGCCAACGGGTGTTCATGAGAGCCAGTCCTTCTTGACGCGTTTTTAGGGGATGGATTGTTGACGGTGCAATTGATCGATCCACATCAGACGCTGTCATTGGCAGCCAGACTGCTATTAAGCCGCATGCCCTGATCTAAACCATGGCGTCCACGTTGATGCAGGTATGTGTGGACCTGGCCGAATCGGCCATGAACTGACTGATAAGAGAACCGATTGTCACACGACATTCCTGAATGCACTTCCAAAGAATCGGTGATTGACTATGGGGCATTCAGGTAAGAGCGGAAAAATCAATTAATTCGATGGAACACATCCAAGCGACGAATAGACGTTAAGATGGTCCACCGAGTGTCGCGCGCGCGGTCAAGGTCATAGCGACCCACGCATAACACAAGCTGATCCTCAAAGAGATCGCGACTCTCATCCATCACGAAACGTCGGGAGAAGCTGGCAGTGAAACGGCACCGGACATTAATTGTTCGACGACCGGAACGCACAAGCGCGACCGATCGCGGATCGGCTGTTCATGTCGGCCATGCACTGGGGAAGCTAGCCGGACCGAACAAGGCGTAGGACGGATTTATCGCCGCCGGGTCGCGCGAAGGCGGGGAGCGCATGAGCGACCTTTGTCGGTGGCGTGCCGCAAGCGCAGCGGGAGCCTTGTGGTAGGTGTCAGAGCGGACTGCAACCTCAGTACCTCGAGTTCAGCTGGCAATGCAGGCCCATGGACCAGCGGTCGCGTGGGCTGACGAGAGAAACTCGAGGCGCTCGAGCCGACTACCATTTCGCGTTCGCCCCGCTTTGCGGCCACGTGGAAAGGTGGAGGGCGTACGACCAGTGGTGCCGGCGCGCCGACCGAATTGCCCAACTTGCACTGCTTCGGCTGGTTCGCTCGAATCTGCTCGCGCGAGAAGCGCAGCCACACCGCTTCCGTTTCTTCCAGAGGTCTTTTCGCCGCGCCGTTCTTTCTGAGGTTCCCACGGTGACCTATCGGCGCTTTCACAGAAGGCGCTCTCCGGCGGTAGCCGGCGATCCCGTTCAGCCAACCTTTTGTGTGGTAACGGTCGCTATATCATACCCGTTGAGGTTCCTGTAGCGATCGCCAAGGCTTCTGAACAAGTCGCCCATCTCGTTCGATCGGACAGTGAATTCTCCATAGTTAGGATCAAAGAGGGTGGTCATTCCATTCGACGTCGAGGTCGCAATTGTATGTGCGCCACCTTCGGCGAAACGCAAGCTGAGCAGATAGACCGATGGGTCTTGCGCGATTTCGTTTACTATCTGCGCGATGTGCGAGGACGTACCGAACCCATATCGCGTCTGTTCTCGGGATGGATCCAAGCCTGCTTCCCGCATCGTTCTGCTTATTGCATGAAGGTTGTGAGAACCTGGCGCCCCATCGCTTCGCAGCAGGCTCCAGAGGTCCTGATAGCGCTGCTGCCGCACTGCCGCTGAGGCGTGACTTTGCGACCCGGGTCGCAGCGCCCTCATTCGCGATGATGGACTGCTCGGCAGATTGAGGAGCCACTCCGCCGCCAAACCAACGCAGATGCCATCGACATTCGCGCCGGGCAGTTCGGCGGTCCTGTAGTCGAACAGAGGGACAGTCGGTCTTGGCGGAGAGGATGGACTGGAGCTAGAAGACGGAGAGGATATGCTTGGGCTGGAGGAGCTCGGAGTGTGAATATGCGCATCCGAGGTATGTGGCTTGCTGCAGCAGAGTCCCATTTTGTCGGACACCTCACCAAATGACAGATTCCCCTGCAGCGCGAGTTCCGCAAGCCTCGCGGCAAATTCGCCATTTTCCGCGAACTGGTTCGATTCGATAGCTTGATTGGCGCCTGTGGATGAGCCACTGATGCGATTATACATGGCGATTCCCGCGTCCCTTGAGCGTACGTTCCATGAGTGCGGACCTCTTAGGCCCTGCTGCGAGTTATATTCAGTCAAGCTGACGACGAGCTGACCGGCGGGTGTGCCGAGCCGAGAGAGGACGAAGAGCGGGATCGTCAGCTTGACGCGCAGCCGACTCGAAGTCGGGGCGGGAAAAATGTCAGGCCTGTGCGGCCGAGGTCTCAATGATTGGCTCCTCTCTCTCGCGCGCGCGGCGAGCCGGGTCACATGGCCAGCCTTTGTCTGTCATCACGGCGCACAGGCACGTGGCGCGCGTCAGCTTCAGCAGCAGACTGCTTGGTGCCTACGATACGGGCGCTGCTGGTCCAGGAGGACAGAGCGCTCATGGCTCAAGCTCGCCTCAGCCAATCCCGCTTGCCAGCAATGGTGATTGCGACCTCATACAGATGCTCTGCCGTCACCGGGCAACGAACACGTTGGCGTATGCGAAAGCGAACTGACGGCCGTGCGTCCTGCGGATCCGCAATGAGCTGCTGCTTCACCAGCCTCAAGCCCAACTGGCACACGCCTCCCGCACGCAAGGAGGCGGGCTATTCAGTCACTGCTCTGGCGTCTCCTACGGATTCGATTCGGTTGCGGTTCCACGTTTGTCCAGATTGCCGCCCAGAAACAAGCGCTCGGTTTCCCGGGTTGGGATCTTGCCGAGCGAGCACATGAGATCCACATCGGCATCTATGTTGTCGTTGTCTTCGACGTTCACCCTAGCGCGATGCTGCTCATGACGTCGTCGGGTGTCCAGACGGCGGACTTCGGTATGGAGGGGGGCAGCGTGCTTCCATTGTTAGCGATTGCTTGCGTCCAGAGGTCGCGCGCAACAAGCAGGTTTGACGGGTCCTCGACCGGCGACACAAAGGATATGCTGTCCGACCGCGCATATGCCATCCAGCTTGGGGCGCGCCCGGTCTATAGGATATCCTTCCAGAGGATCTCCAACCGAAGAATGCTCGCGCCCGTGTTACGCACATGCGATATTGCGCTCGTGTTAGCTTCCCTGCGTGGCATGCAATCCTTTTCTTGAAAAGCGCCTTAGCGTCACATACGGCGATGCCGCAACATCGTCGAAAATACGCTTGCCATCGCCACTGCCGTGGGAAGCCCCGGCCGGAGGCGACCACTGTGCTGATTGCTGCTCGGCCACCACGATCCGGTTCCGGAGAAGATTGATGGGGTGGACGCCCCCCTGACGGCATCGCTGTGCCAAAGTGGTGTCGGTGATCATCACTTGAACGGAGGCGTCCATGACGGAAGTTAACACAATCGGTTTGGATCTGGCGAAGAATGTGTTCCAGGTGCATGGCGGGGATCCGTCGGGAAGTGTGCTGTTCAGGAAAAAGCTGCGCCGCGATCAGGTGCTTGGGTTCCTTGCCACGCAGCCGACCTTCACGGTCGCCATGGAGGCATGTGCCGGCGGCCATTACCGGGCGCGGGAGATTGCGAAGCTGGGACATGCTGTCCGGCTGATCGCTCCAGGTTACGTCAAGCCTTTCGTGAAGCGGCAAAAGAACGATGCCGCTGACGCCGAAGCGATCTGCGAAGCAGCCCAGCGGCCGACCATGCGGTTCGTGGCCGTGAAGAGCGAAGAGCAACAAGCTGCGGCCATGGTGTTTCACGTTCGTGACCTTGTGGTGCGCCAGCGGACCCAGACCATCAATGCGATACGTGGGCATCTTGCTGAATTCGGACTGGTGGCCGCGCAGGGGCTCTTCCATGTGACCAAACTTGTTGCGGCAATTGAGAACGATTCCACCATCCCTGAAGCTGCCCGCCCAATCCTGTTTCTGCTCGTTGAGCAGCTACGGTCGCTGGACGCGAGAGTGGCCGTGCTTGATCGCGAGATTGCCCGGCGCGCCAGGGAGGATGCGGAAGCCCGGCGATTGATGACCATTCCCGGTATAGGACCGATCACGGCTACAGCACTTGCCGCGTTGGCGCCATCTGCTCAGATCTTCAAGAGAGGTCGCGATTTTGCGGCATGGCTCGGCCTCACGCCGCTGCAACGCTCCTCGGGCGGCAAGCAGAAGCTTGGGGAGACATCTCGGATGGGCGAACGAACCTTGCGTCGCCTGCTGATCATCGGAGCCAGCGCCACCGTGCGCTGGGCCATGCGAAAGGGATCGATGACGGATCCTTGGCTCTCGCGGATGCTGGAGCGCAAGCCGCCCATGCTGGTGATCGTCGCCTTGGCCAACAAGACGGCGCGCATCGTCTGGGCGTTGATGGCCAGGGGCGGCATTTACCGGACGCCGGCGTTGGCAGCGAGATAGTCCGCTCCTCGAGCGGACTACCCAAGTGTGAGAAGGTCGAACGGAGAGTATGGCGTTACGGTCAAAGAGACGGGATCGGGAAAACCAGATCATGGATACGTGCTTCGAGCACGCGAGGTTGAGTTGGACCCGTTCCGCGAACTCCCATAAGGGCCGGCGGCATGTGACAGCCGCATCAGAGGCCGGACACATGTCAGCACCCACGCTCTGCGCTCTTCGAAAAGATTCTTCTTGCACCAACGGGGGCGTCCACACATGTCCATGAAGTTCAGTGGCAGAGGCCCGTCGATCCTGTCGTGCTTGCTGTCGGCTACAAGCGTGCGCAGGATGATCAAGACCGATGAGCCATCGCCGAAACGCCGAGGTTCTCAATGCGCTGCAGACCGGCAAAAATGTGAAGCTCATAGTGGACCTGACCCGCTGTACCATGGCCGATGGCGGCCCGAGCCGGCCACGCAGGCCGGGATGGTTATCAGCGCCTTCAGGGTGACTGCCCAGAACGGCATTAGCTTCGCCAATGCGCATCACACGGGTGGACACCTTCGGGACACGCCGTAACGGAATACATTCGCTACAGCCTCGGCCGCGAAGGCGAGCTCACGGGCGTCAAAGCTGGTTGGCGAGGCGGCCGAAGCGAACCAGGGCAAATTCGTCCGCGAACTGACGGACGGCGCGAAGTTCGTCTGGTAATTGCAAAAAAGCACTGCGTAGGGGCGAGGGTCCGCCTTAGCTACTTCGAGATGTGCAGGAGTTACGCGAGACATGGCGGCGAGTTGTCGTGCGTTGTGTAATGCTCGCAACATATTGGCCGACACCAAACAAGCGTGAGTGCGCTTTCGAAGAGACGGCACGTGCCGCGCTTGGTTTTTGCGTCCATGTGCCGACGCAGCGGCGGGTGTGCGGCATCAGGCGACTGGCCCGGCTTTTGCTCTGCTGCTTGCCGAGGACGTGCGGCTCCCCCTTCTTGTCGAGAACGTCCGCTGCATCTCATGTGACCAAAGGCGATGCCGTGAAGAATTGGAGTTCCGCGACCAAGGTGCTAGCCACGGCTAGTGTTACCCTGGCCTTGATGACCCGCTCCCCTTTGGCGGCCGAATACAAACCGGATGATCGCAGCAATCCTAGCCGCGTTGGTGAAAGCAGGAGTGTGCTTGGCCAGATCACAGTCACCTGCGAACAACCTGCAAGCTTCGCGCTGCAGAACGGCCTGCAGGTGGTGGTGATCCCCGATCACCGCACCCCGGTTGTGACGCAGATGATGTGGTACAAGGTCGGTTCCGCCGACGAGACCCCCGGCAAATCGGGATTGGCGCATTTCCTCGAACACCTGATGTTCAAGGGAACCGCCAAACATCCGGCCGACGAATTCTCCCAGACGGTGCTCAGGGTGGGCGGCAATGAGAACGCCTTCACCTCGACCGATTACACCGGCTATTTCCAGCGCGTGCCGCGCGAGCAGCTCGGCAAGATGATGGAATTCGAAGCCGACCGGATGACCGGCCTGATCCTGCATGACGAGAACGTGCTGCCGGAGCGCGACGTCGTGCTGGAAGAATACAACATGCGCGTCGCCAACAATCCGGATGCGCGGCTCACCGAGCAGATCATGGCGGCGCTCTATCTCAACCACCCCTATGGCCGCCCGGTGATCGGCTGGCACCAGGAAATCGAAAAGCTCGACCGCGAGGACGCGCTCGCCTTCTACAAGCGCTTCTATGCGCCGAACAACGCGATCCTGATCATCGCCGGCGACGTCGACGCCAATGAGATCCGCCCGATGGTGGAGAAGAATTTCGCCGACATTCCCGCACAGCCATCGATTCCCGCCAAACGGCTGCGTCCGCAGGAGCCGACGCCGACCTCGCCGCGCACGGTGACGCTCGCCGATCCGCGCGTCGAGCAGCCGACCTTGCGCCGCTACTACCTGGTCCCGTCGGCCGCCACCGCGGCGGTGGGCGAGAGCCCCGCGCTCGACGTGCTCGCGCAACTGATGGGCGGCGGCGCCAATTCCTATCTCTACCGCTCGCTGGTGATCGACCGTCAGCTCGCGATCTCGACCGGCGCCAATTACCAGGGCACCTCGCTCGATCCCTCGCAGTTCATCATCTCCGCATCGCCAAAGCCCGGCGTCGACTTCGTGCAGATCGAGGACGCCATCGACAAGGTCATTGCTGAGATCGCGCAGAACTCGCCGCGCGCCGAGGACCTCGAACGGGTCAAGACCCAGTTGATCGCGGAATCGATCTACGCGCAGGACAACCAGGCAATGCTGGCGCGCTGGTATGGCGGCGCGCTCACCACGGGTTTGAGCGTCGACGATATCAGGAGCTGGCCCGACCGCATCCGCTCCGTCACCGCCGAGCAGGTCCGCAAGGCCGCGCAAGACTGGCTCGACAAGAAACGGTCGGTGACTGGTTACTTGATCAAGGATGTTGCGCCCAAACGCGAGGAGAAGCGCTCGTGACCTATTCCCTCACACGGCGTTCGGTCCTGATCGGCGGCAGCGCGCTCGCGCTGACGACGATGCTCGCATCGCGCCCGTCGCAGGCTGCAACCAAGATCCAGCGCCTGGTCTCGCCGGGCGGCATCGAGGCCTGGTTCGTGCAGGATTCGACCGTGCCGCTGATTGCGATGGAATATGCCTTCGGCGGCGGCGCCAGCCAGGATCCCGCCGGCAAGCCCGGCGTCGGCAATCTGGTCGCCGACCTCCTCGACGAAGGCTCGGGCGATCTCGATTCCAAGACCTTTCATGAGCGGCTCGATCGCCGCGCCATCGAATTGAGCTTTTCCTCGCAGCGCGACAATTTCCGCGGCTCACTGCGCATGCTCAAGGACAACAAGGACGAGGCCTTCGACCTCTTGCGCACGGCGCTGGCCTCGCCGCGCTTCGAGGGGAGCGACGTCGAACGCATCCGCGCGCAGGTGCTGTCCAACCTGCGCCGCGAATCCACCAACCCGAGCGCGCTCGCAGGCCGCAGATTCCTCGAAGTCGCGTTCGGCGACCATCCCTATGGCCGTCACGCCCAGGGCACACTGGAGAGCGTGCCGACGATCGAGATCGCCGAGCTCAAGGACTATGTCCGCCGCGTGCTCGCCAAGGACACGCTCAAGGTCGCCGTGGTCGGAGATGTCGATCCGGACACGCTTGGCAAGTTGCTCGACAGGACCTTTGGCGGACTGCCGGCCACGGCAACGCTGACGCCGGTCGCCGACATCGTCGCGGCCAAGCCGTCGCAGTGCGTCTTCATTCCGCTCGACGTGCCGCAGACGGTCGTGACCTTCGGCGGCCCCGGCATCCGCCGCAGCGAGCCGGATTTCATGCCGGCCTATGTCGTCAACCACATTCTCGGCGGTGGCGGATTGTCCTCGCGGCTTTACCGCGAGGTGCGCGAGAAGCGCGGGCTTGCTTACTCCATCTATGAAGCGCTGGTCTGGATGGAGCATTCCGCGCTGTTCATCGGCAATACCGGCACTCGCGCCGATCGCGCCGGCGAGACGCTGGACGCGATCGACAAGGAAGTCCGCCGCATAGCCGAGCAAGGCCCGACCCAAAAGGAGCTCGACGAGGCCAAGTCCTATCTGAAGGGGTCACAGATGCTGGCGCTCGATACCTCGTCGAAGCTTGCGCAGGCGATGCTGCAGTATCAGATCGACAACCTGCCGATCGACTATATCGAGAAGCGCAACGCCATCGTCGATGCGGTGACGCTGGACGACGCCAAGAAGGTATCGCAGCGGCTCTGGGGCCAGGGTCTGCTCACCATCATCGTCGGCCGCCCCCCGCTGGCCGCAGCCTGGTCGACCGCCGCGCCATCGGCCGCTACGCCGGCACCAGCAGTACAGCCAGACGCCGCGCCGTCAGCCGCAACACCGCCAACACCCAAGTAAGTTTGTGTTCGTGAGGTGACATGCGATCTGAAGTTCTTCTTTGCGGTGTCACAACAGCTGCGCTCGTTCGGGTCATTAGGCGGGCAGCAGGGATTCCACCAGCCCTCTGGAGCTGGAGTGGAGAGATATCGATGGGCGTCGGCGGGTGCTACGGGCTGACATCATTCAGCGATCCCTATGGTCAGTCACGCTATGGAGACGTTGTCGACACCCCTGTGTTCCCGGCCGGAGGTCAGATCGCTACCACTGGCAGAGGGAGCGCTGGGTTTTTGGCGTTGAATTGATGCTAAATTAGTGGCGCTGTCTCGCACGGTACAATCAGCTGTCTTGCCGTCCCCGGCTTTGTCGTCAGCGCAAACTGCAACGCCAGTTCCAGCGTTTTTGTCACCGGGACGGCTCGCCTGGGTTATGCGTTGGCCAGCAGGGCCACATGCCGGTTTATCTGAAGGGGAGGGTGGCTTGGTAACACAATTGCGGCGATGTCGCCAACAACAACGAATTCCGTAGCAGAAGTGACCCATTTGGCTGGGCGTCACAGAATGCCACCCATTTCGACTATGGTGATGTCGGTGGCACAATCGGACCAGGCGTTGAGACAGCGCTCACGCCAGCATGGTCCGGGACGCTTGAGTACCACTATTTCAGGTTCGGCGGACCAGGTGTCGCAACCCCTCCGACGCTACAGTATGCGCCGTTGGCCGCCGATCAAGAATAGGCGATGCTGCCGAGGGATTTCGTCCGATGGGTACAAAAGTAAAGCGTCACGAACCAGAAACAGTGAGGGAAGACAGCACGTTCTGCACGTGAGGTGCAGAGGCTAAGGGCGCATCGCCGCTCCCGTCATCACCGGAGGCGAGTTGACTAGCTAAAGAGACCAGCCTTAGCTAATTCCGTGGTGATTCTCCCATCACCCTCTTCACTCGCTCTCCGCAACCCCGACCAGCTCCGACGAAATGATCGCTGCCACCGCGCGCCTGGAGGCAAGATTGGAAGCTTCACGACACTCGCAATTAAAGGGTCGGATTGACAGTCAACGTGCCAAAGCGCGCGGAGGCGAGCGATAGAGTTTGACACTGGATTCCCGCGATCTATGACCGGGACCTGTGGGCCGTGCGCAAAATCCATTTCCGGGTCGAGGACGTTGTCCGATCAGCTTGCGCTGAAGCCGGACCTTGTCGCGGTGGCGGCAGGAAAGCCCCAGGTCTGCCAGGATATCCATCGGCCGCACGAATGCTGCGTGGGCGTCGGCACAAGTAAGTCTAATTCGGCCCTTGTCATTTCCTTCTCTCCGAACGCTATGCCTCATCGCACGGGGCGTTTCCCACAGGCGCACTTGGCGCGAGTAAGTCTATTCCGCTGGCTGGACGGTGGAACGCTCCCCGGCTGCGCCGCCCCGCTGCCTCAAAAATTGCAGCCTATCGCGTTCTTCAGCCAGTCTCAGGATAAATACGAACACGGGAGCCGCCGTCCGTCTCCTGCAGCTCGGCCCTGTAAGGCACGCCTCGGATGTTGATATAGGTCGGGCGCCCGAGTTCCGGCATGCGGTGCTCCCCCTCTAGCACACGGACAAGGTAAGTCGGAAGCCAGCGTTCGCGGTGCTGCCACCCTCCGCGGATAAGAAACCCAAGATCCGCGAGGGGCTGACGGGATGGCCCAGCTTCATTCGATGGCCCAGCTTCATTCATCGGTCTCGCGCGAGGATGATGGATGAGACGAACGTCCCTGCGCCCTCCCGGCCCAAACGTGGCCGAGTAGCGTTCACCGTTGATTGCGAACTGGCTTGGGCCGAACTGGTTCGGCAGGAGATTGATATTACTCATTACATCGATCAGAACGTCCGAGGCCGGTTGCGAGCCGTGGCGCCAGCCCTCGCCGACGATAGGTCCGATATCCAGTAGCTGCTCAGGGGCTCCTGATGTCCCGACGAATGACGGCGCTCTCGCGAGCTCAGGCACCGGCGCAGAGTGAGCATCGTCCCGCAACTGATACGGTGTGGGCGGATTCAGGTTAACCAGTGGCTCTAGACCGCCGTAGATCTGTGATGAGTGGGCCCTGGATGGCTCGGGTTCTTGCATCTGCTCCCTAAACCAATTCCAAGCTCCCGCGCTCGGGGTGGCCGGCGTTGCGGGAAGTCCCTGCGACGGGCTGGGCTCCGGGCCATGACGCGGTGTAAACGAGGATGACGCGGGTTCTTGCATCTGCTCTCTAAACCAATCCCAAGCGGCCGCGCTCGGAGTGGCCGGCGTTGCCGAAAGCCCTTGCGTAGGGCTGGGCTGCGGGCCTTGGTGCGGTGTGAGCGAGGACGACGCGGGTTCTTGCATCTGCTCCCTAAACCAATCCCAAGCTCCCGCGCTCGGGGTTGCTGGCGTCACCGGAAGCTCCTGCCGCGATGCGGGCTGCTGGGAGCCTGCCTCGGCGAACGGACGCGCGTCCTCAGGAGGAGGCAACCCTAACGCTCTGTTCGCCTCGAGGACTTGTTGGTATCGCCGAAGCCTGAGCAAATCAGCATTGATTTTGGTGTCCTCGGTTTGCTGCCTGTACTGCTCAACATCTCGGGTCAGCCCATCGTCATTGAGTCGGCCAGCCATGGCTCCCTTTTCGCGCGTTTGCAGCCACTCACTCAGCCTGTAAAGGCGGCGTGCCTGTCGATCGACAGTCTGTGGCTCAATACTGCGTGTCGCCTTTTCCGCGCTGGCCCACATGTCGATGAGGGTTGCGTCTGCGGGATAAGGAGCCAGGCGGCGGATATCAGCTGATAGGGCCTTTCCGGCGCCGACCTCGCGGAGCTTTTTCAATGCCGCTTTGATGCGCCTGCTGCGATCCTTCGCATAGGTTTCCACATCGTCGTCCAAGCCAGCTTCCAACTCAGGGTTGCCAATTCGATCCGCGATTGATGGCCTTCGGTTCTGGTTGAGGCGGCCGCTCAAATGGCGCAGATCGGCTATCGCATTTCTGATGGTGCCGTCGCTCAGTGGTTTGGTGCCATCGTCCCGGGTGACACTGGCTTTGCTTCTGAAATCCTCAAACAGCGCATCGTCCTCCTCAGGGACGTCGCGTGTTCGGCCGGGCTGTTTGGCGTAATCCAGGCGAAAGGTCGTTGAAAGGATCTCTTGCGGCGCCGTGGAGTCAGACGGCTTTTTGCCGCCGCTCGCCCTAAACGCCTTTCCAACTCCTGATTTGATACGCGACCACAGCCCGCGACTTTTGCCGTTCTTCGTCTCAGTCGCGCGGTACTCCTCAGATTGCAGCGTATAACGCGTACTGCCGAACACATCATCCCCTAAAGTTGACCGCGGCGATACTTGGGCCGAATCTCGAAAGTTAGCGCGGGGGAGGTCCACGCTGTGCCGCGTGCTGCTGAACGAGTTGTCCCTCAAGCGTGAGGGTGGCGGCATCCGCATCGAACCGCCGAGCGCACCGCGCCGGATTCCACCATGGCTCGCTGCGGGACTCTCGTCAGGCGAACTAGACTTTGCGGAGTCCTCATCGGACGAATTGAGTTGCAGCTCGTCCATCTGCTGTTCAAAGCTTGCTTGCGGGCTCGTGTTACCCGATTGCTGCCCCACCCACGGCTGGGGATAGTAAGCTCGCGCGAATCCTTCCACATCAAAATCAAACAGATTGAAATTGCTATTCGTTCGCTCCATGGGCACCTCACATTACATAGCGATTAAAAGCGACGAAACCTTCGGCCAAGAATCCGGCTGCAGACGCCCAAAATCAGCACACAATCAACCATCACGTGCCGCGGCCGAAACCGCCGCCAACCCCTCCGATAACGCCGAGATCAAACGCTCCGATGTTCATTCCTTCATGAGTACGTGGCGTCGCCGTCTAGATATCGAGGTTCTCATCCTAAGAGAGCTAGCTGTTTAGAAGCTGACCAGTCTGAGAAGGTCACAATGTGCTAATGCCGCCGGCATTGGTCTCTCAAGAAATATGCCGCGTACGGCCACGTGATTTTCGTCCGAGCCACGCATAGAACCGTCTCGACACGCACGTCGGATGCATACGGGCCTTACCTGTCTCTCATCGTGAATAACCATGCTCGAGTTCGATCAATCATGGCCTCTCGATCAAGCGCTGGGTTCGATCGGCACGCACGCCGCGCTCAGTTTAAGCACGCCTCCTGCGCTACGCCCCCATCGGCGCTGTCCGAACTATCTTGATAGCGGACGCACAACCTCGCAAACCGTTCGAAACCATGCCCGCAAGTACTCGCCTCAAATACCCTTGCCTCACGGAGACTCTCCAGATGTTGAGTCCGACTCAAGACGACGGCTGTAGCATCGCTAATAGTTCGAGATCGCGGAACATGACGTAATTCCGCCGGATCCACTGATGCAACTCGCTGGACGAATCCTTCTCGTCGCGCAGATATCCCGTGAATGAGAAGCTCAGTCGGTCGACGTAAGTTTTTAGAAACACCGGTAGCGCCGAAACGCGGAGGACACGGCCGCCATCCATGGCTTCAGGTAACTCTCCGCGCAGCACGAATTCATTATGGACGGTGACCAGCGCTCCCGCCGGAATCCGCCGCCGCAGCATCTCATAGCTGCGCGAGGAGACCCGGTCCCTCGCGGCGACAAATAGGATGATCGGGGCGACATGGCGGCCGAGCGCCTCTTTAATGAAGCCGATCTCCTCGCACATCTTGAAGAATTCATCGAAGGCATGGAAGCCGAGGTCGATGACCTTGGCCACTCGATCGTGCAGGATGAGCCGGTCCATCAGCTGCATCTTGCCGTAGGTGTCGATCACATCCGCCGTCTCGGTGATGTTAGGGAGGTAATCGACGAGAGACGGCTCCTTCAGGTTGATGTCGAAGGAGAGCGCAGAACCGTTCTTCAGCAGCAAGAACTCGCTCAGAAGACGAGAGACGAGGGTCCTGCCGACCTGCGGGGTCGGAGAGCAGATGATGTAGACGGGCGTGGCTAACATCGCCAGTAATATCAAGCGAGTTTCGTACGGGGGGTCAGTCCTTGTTGGCGGACGAGCGATTATTTTTCCCCGCCGCCGGTTACTGACTTGGCACCTGCCAATTCAGCCAAGTTAATGCGGTCGTATTCGCGCCACACATTAGCGAGCCAGTGCCGGACATACCCACGCAGCACGAACGAATAGTTCGCGGCCTCATCGTGCCGACCCTTGTTGGCTATGAAGTCAACGAACGGGACGGAAGCAACTTCGACTTGCTCATAGGCCATCTCGTTGAGCTTAGGGATAGTCAACTCGGTCGCGTTCTTGATGCGGTGGAAATAGGAGTTGTAGGTCGACTGGTCCCACTGGAAGAACTGCGTGTCGTTGATGAAGTTCTTGACCAGAAAATACTTTGCACCAGCCATGAAGTTGGCGGTCTCGGCGATCTCGTCCAGGGAGGCGATGGAGGATCCCAAGATATGGAATACGGAAAAGGTGATCTGGCCAGACCGCGCAGCATCCAGAAATCCAATGTCGCGCAATGAGGCGAGCGCCCGGGACAGCAAGCCCGCGCGGGCGTCGATCACAGTGACGGATAGCCCTGAGTTCAGAGTATCGAAGATCTTCATTTGATCCGCAGTCGTCGTCATGTCGACGATCTCGGTGATCTCGGGATGGAAGCGCTTCAACGTTCCTCGTGGCGACTCCGTATCGAATGCGCGCGTCTGCACGTTATTGGCGTTGAAGTAGTCCAGAAGCGTTCGAGATACGGTCGTCTTGCCGACCCCACCCTTGTCCGCACCAACCACAATCACAACTGGCTTTGTCATGGAGTTCCCTTAAGGCACTTGCTACCGCCGACCTTGACGTGTGCAATCGGCAAAGCTCTGCTTTGAATGCGAACATGGCAGAAACAAGGGACGCTGGAATCTTTGACGCGCCAGCAACGCGATTGGTGGGGATTTCTCATTACCAGTTCGTACAACGATGAGAGCGAACGGTGATCTGCTGCCAACGATGTTTCACGTCAGGTTTTCGGAAATCCGGATGAGCGGTTCGCAGAAAAGGCCGACATCGACAATGAAATCACGGCGACCACCATCAGCAGTACGATCGTGTTGATGTGGATGCGCATTAAATAGCTTGAATCTCACGTGGCGTCAGGTTGTAGGCTCGGACAAGCTACCCAGGCTTGGGTGGCTCATTTGGATGAAATCAATGCGAGCGACATGGCTTGCGAAGTCGACCTTCTCGCTTGAGGATGATGATCGATCATTCAAGCGCATCTTGTGCCAGGATGGGAAGCGCTCTCGCCGGCAATGGAATGAGGACGAAAACGCGGGAAGTTGGCAAAGTTGTAATGTGCTATGGGACTATCGGATGCACTAGGCGAGATTGATCGCGCTCGCCACATTGATGAATTCGCAACTATGGTGCTGAAGCACGATAAGCAGCTGCGGATGGCGGAACATGCAACGTTCCTGCAAAAGGCCGCTGCGGATTTCCTTAGATTTCTGGCAAGCTTCGAGGAAAACGTCCGCGCCGGGAAATCGTGGGGGTTCGCCGCGACATGCAATGCGGTGAGCCGGCAGGCCGGAGGTCAGGCAGGCGTCCAAGCTTGCGAGCGCATAGCCGCATGTGTGTCGCGGCTTGACAACGCTCTACTAAACAAAGTCGGCCTCAAAACCCTTTCGTTTTTTGCAACATCATTCCGTCGACACCCGAAAGTGGCGGAATGCCGCAATGCGATGATCAGAATCGCCAAATGTTGTTGCGATCAAAGGGGAGCGCTTCAGGAGTTGAACGGTCAGACTCTGGCATCGCTCCTGAACGGTCCCAGCCGATGGCCGGAAGAGGCGGCCTCTCGGCAAGCTATGATCGCAATTGCGTGTGAGGTGGTTCGCCGCGCAGGCCGCCGTGCCCGGCTCTGTGACTGCCCCCCGAGGGCACTGGCGAGCCTGGTGAACGGCTTTAGCAAGTGGTCTAAAGAGGATGCCTCTCATCAAGCCATCGCCGTGATCGCAAGTGAGGTCCTTCACGGCGACCGGCTCTCTCATTTCAATCAGCAAGACTTCGCGAACCTAGTGAACGGTTTTAGCAAGTGGCCAGAAGCGGCTGTCTGTCGTCAAGCCACACTGGCGATTGCGGCTGAAGTCCTTCGCCGCGGCGACTGGGTCTCTCAGTTTAATCAGCAGGACCTTGCCAACCTGGTAAACGGCTTCAGTAAATGGCGGGAGGAGGCCTTCCGCCAAGCCACAATCGCTATCGCGGGTGAGGTCCTGCGCCGGTCCGGCCGGTTCTGTAATTCTACCCACCAGGGAGTGGCAAACTTGGTGAACGGTTTCAGCAAATGGCCAGAGGAAGCGGCTTCTCGCCAAGCCACAGTTGCGATCGCGGGCGAGGTCCTTCGCTGTGCCGCAGGGCTTTCTGATTTTGCTCAGCAGGGACTGGCGAATTTGGTGAACGGCTTCAGCAAGTGGCCGCAGGAGGCGGCCCCCCGTCAAGCCACAGTCGCGATCGCGGGTGAGGTCCTTCGCCGTGCACCCCAGCTCTCTCGCTTTACGTCCACTCACTTGGCGAACCTGGTGAACGGTTTCAGCAAGTGGCCAGAGGAGGGAGCCTGTCGCCAAGGCGCAGTCGGGATCGCGGGTGAGATCGTTCGCCGTGCTGCCTGGCTTTCCGATGATAACTATCAGGACCTGGCGAACCTGGTGAACGGTTTCAGCAAGTGGCCAGAGGAGGGAGCCTGTCGCCAAGGCGCAGTCGCGGTCGCAGATGAGGTCCTTCGCCGTACCGACCGGCTCTGTGATTTTACCGAGCAGGACCTGGCGAATTTTGTGAACGGTTTCAGCAAGTGGCCAGAAGCGGCGGCCTGTCGGCGAGCTACAGTGGCGATCGCGGGTGAGGTCCTTCGCCGTGACGCGGAGCTCTCCAAGTTCACCTACCAGGGACTGGCGAGCCTGGTGAACGGTTTCAACATATGGCCGGAAGAGACCGTGTGCCGCCGCGCGATAGCCGAGATCGCCAGAGAGCTTCAACCCCAAGGCTTCCAATCTCGATACCCACAAACGGTTGCAGCAAGGCGCCAGAGATACACTGGATCAAAGAAAGGCCGAGGGGCTCGAGCCGCGCCTGCGAAAGATCAGCAATGAGGTTGCACACCGCCAACGGCGTGCGCCATTGGGGAGCAGAGAGGGGGCACGTAGCGCAAGCAAGGCCTTTCGGCCGCGAGGTGCCGAGCTGCAAAGGCGAGAGATCAGCATCGGTGAGTTAAAGTCCCACGCCGGAACTGTCGCTGTCCTTGGCTCGCTCAAATGGTGCTTCCCGCAGATGGCGCCGAAAATCCACCATCGGCCGGGCCGTTTGCACCCAGCTTCGCATGTCTTCATCGACGCGGATATCCGGAGCGCCACGATGACCTCGCTGCTGAAGATGTGAACGCCGTCAGGTCGAAGGTCCACTCGGCGATCGCGCCTATGACATCGTCGTCCGGCTCGATCAGAGTGCGCTCGCCGCGGCTCTTCTCCAGGGTGTTGTACACAAGGTCTTGTGGCACGCCGATTGCTGGGAGATCAGAAGCCGTTACGGCAACGGCAGATCGCAGTCAGAAGCCCGGGAGTTTAGATGAAACTTGCTCGGTAGATCCAAATCAATGCCATAGATAAATGTACTGTTGACTGCGGTCGCTCCTATTTCAGCTTGCCGTTTCCGCATTGGATACTGCTGTCGTTCGACCAGCGGCCGCGTCGGTTCCTATCTCCTCTGAGCGTCCACACAAAGGCCTGCCGCATCCAAGGAGCCTTCGGCGAGCCGGGGCGAGTCTGCTCTTTAGCCAGCCTTGTTGGAATGATCGCGCATGAGGCGCTGGGCACTATGTCCTTGTGAGTGGCGAGTCGTTCCGGCAGATCGGGCAGATGGAGGTGAGAAGAGAGCTCAGATAGGCACCCCATGAGTTTTGAACCAACAGGACGGAGTGGCCTGCCGTCCCAGCCGACTGCGTAGCGTTGTGCTGCGCGGCGGGCAGGCAAATATGACGTGATTTGAACCGCGCCGCAGGAGAAAGCGGATGAAGGTTGGATTATTTTATGAACACCAGTTGCCGCAGCCTTGGGAGGACGGCAGCGAGCTGAAATTGTTCAGTGATGCGCTGGAGCAGATCGAACTGGCCGATCGGCTCGGATTCGATTACATGTGGGAGGTTGAGCATCACTTCCTCGAGGAATACTCCCACTCATCGGCACCCGAGGCCTTTCTCGGTGCCGTCTCCCAGCGTACTAAGACGATCCGCATTAGTCACGGCATTTGCCTGTCGTCCCCGAACTATAACCATCCGGCGCGGATGGCGGAGCGCCTGGCCACGCTCGATCTGGTCTCTGGGGCGCCTCGAGTGGGCGACCGGAGAGTCCGCCTCGCTGATCGAGATGCATGGCTTTGGGATCGAGCCCGAGCAAAAAACTGCAATGTGGCGGGAAGGGGTCGAGCAGACCGCCAATATGATGACGATGCGCCCGTATCCAGGCTGCGACGGACAATTCTTCACAATGCCGACCCGTAACATCGTGGCTAAGCCGGTCCAGAAGCCGCACCCCCCGATCTGTATGGCGTGTTCCCGGCGCGAGAGTATTCGGCGTGCCGCGCGTCACAGGGTGGGGGCGCTGGTTTTTGGCTTTGTGGAGGCGTCGCAAGCGAGAGTGCGGCGCGACGAGTACTATCAGATCATCAAGTCCGATCAATGTGTGCCGATTGGGCATTCGGTAAACGCCAATATCGCCACTCTCAACGGTATGATGGTTCATGAAAACGCCGAAGAAGCTATGCGTCGAGGACTCGATGGCTTCAAGTTCTTCGGTTATTCGATCGCGCATTATGCGGTATATGGCGAGCTCCGTCCTGGGCGCACGAATTTGTGGCGGCGCTTCCAAGCCATCAAGGACGACATGAAGGAGACGCTAGGCTCAGGCAGCATCGGACAGCCCAACACTGTTCGCGAGCATCTCATGGGGTATGCCGATGTTGGTATCGACCAGATGATCTTTATCCAGCAGTGCGGCATTAATAAGCACGAGCATATCTGTGAGGCAATCGAGCTGTTTGCCAAAGAGGTCATGCCTGCTTTGAAGGAACGTGAAGACGAGCGCACCCGACGTAAAGTAGAGGAGCTAGCACCCTATGTGGAGGCCGCACTTCGCCGCAAGCCACCATCTCCCGAGCTGAGCGAGTCGGACATCCGAATGTCGAGCAATTGGCATCGGGCCCGAGCGTTCTACAGGTAAAACTACGCCTCGGCGGGTGGCACCTACGCGGACCCGACCCGCGGAGGCGCCATTCCGATGGCTTCACGCGAGTCCTTCGCCAAATTGGCCAGGGTCAATTGATCGCGAAGGCACGATCGAATTTGGCCGAGTACATAGGCGGATGGCCTAGTGGCGCCCAGCGGGCGAGGAAAATCGGCAGTGCATCGTTTACAGTGCGAGGAAGCTTATGTGCTGGCACAGTCCCAAGCGGCTCACCGACTCCGAACAAGCCACCCACAAATAGGTGCAACGGCGTGCACGGCCATTCCTTAAGGATCGAGGTACAACACGATTGACCAGCGGATCCTAGTAAGTGGGTTCGTGCTAGATTTCTAACCAGCAATCCGCTGCCTGTACATCAATGCACGTGATCATCGATCCTTAAACGAAGTCGAGGGATTGGAGAATCCTTCAGCAATCCTTCGAGGCCGTCAAACCTGAAAGCATGCAGCATAACTCCCATTGTGCACGGAAGAAACGACTTCAGCTCAAGCGCTCGGGCGCTTCTTCATCGCCGAGTTCTTATGGTCCCGGATCACGCTTGCTCACGCTCGTTTGTCCGGCACGCGGGAGGACTACTCTGCTGCCGCCCGTTGGCCTCGTTAAGATAGGCCCGGTATGCCAACGCGATGCCATCTTCCAGCGGGGTGCGCGCTCGCCAGCCGAGCGCGGTGAGATGGCTGACATCGAGCAGCTTGCGCGGCGTTCCGTTTGGGCGCGAGGTGTCATAGCTGATTGTGCCCGTATAGCCGACGATATGCGCGACTTGCCGCGCGAACTCCGCAATAGAGATGTCCTCGCCTCGGCCGATGTTGACTATTGCGCTATCAGAATAGACCTTCATCAGGTGGACGCAGGCGTCTGCCATGTCGTCTACATAGAGGAACTCGCGGCGCGGCGCGCCCGTCCCCCAGACCACCACATTGTCGGCGCCTGACAGTTTGGCCTCGTGGAAGCGGCGGATCAGGGCGGCGACCAGATGGCTATATTCCGGGTGATAATTGTCGCCTGGGCCGTAAAGATTGGTAGGCATCACACTGATGAAGTCGCACCCGTACTGGTTACGATAGGCCTCCGCCAGCTTAATGCCGGCGATCTTGGCGATCGCGTACGGTTCGTTCGTCGGCTCCAATGACCCGGTCAGCATGGAGTCCTCGCGTAGCGGCTGCGGGGCGAGTTTTGGATAGATACAGGAGGATCCGAGAAACATCAGCTTCTCGACCCCAGTCAGGTACGCCGCGTGGATCACATTCGCCGCAATGGCGAGATTGTCGTACAGGAATTCGGCCCGCAGCGTGTTGTTGGCGACGATGCCGCCGACCTTGGCCGCCGCGAGAAATACCGCCTGCGGTGCCTTTCTCGCAAACCAGTCGAACACCTCCGCCTGGTCGCGCAAGTCGAGCTCGCTACGGTCCGCCGTGAGCAGCGTGACATCCTCCTGTGTCAGCCGGCGCAACAGAGCCGAGCCGACCATGCCGCGGTGGCCGGCCACGAAAACCGTTTTGCCCTTCAGCTCAAATGGCGTTAGTGCCATTGGCAACCTCCCGCCACGCGATCGCAAGATCGCTCGCCATCATTTCCCTGACCAGCTGCGTGAAGCTGCGCTTCGGCTTCCAGCCGAGTTTTTGTCGCGCCTTGCTCGCGTCGCCGATCAGAATGTCGACTTCGGTGGGGCGGAAATAAGTGGGATCAATGCGTACCACGGCGTTGCCGGACTTGCCGTCGATGCCGGTTTCCTCGGCTCCCTTGCCGTGCCATTCGATGCTGCGGCCGATCTCGGCAAAGGCGAGCTCGACGAAATCCCGCACTGAGCGCGTCTCGCCCGTCGCCAGCACAAAGTCGTCAGGCTGGTCCGCCTGCAGGATCGCATGCATGCCCTCGACATAGTCTTTCGCATGTCCCCAGTCGCGCTTGGCCTCGAGATTCCCCAGATAGAGCGTCTCCTCCAGCCCCACTTCGATGCGAGCAACGCCGCGGGTGATCTTGCGGGTGACGAAGGTCTCGCCGCGGATCGGGCTCTCGTGATTGAACAGGATACCGTTACAGGCGAACATGCCGTAAGCTTCGCGATAATTCACAGTAATCCAGTAGCCGTACAGTTTTGCGACGCCGTACGGCGAACGAGGATAGAACGGAGTGGTTTCTTTCTGCGGGATCTCTTGCACAAGGCCGTATAATTCCGACGTGGAGGCCTGGTAGAAGCGCGTCTCCGTCTCCATGCCGAGAATGCGGATCGCCTCGAGCAGGCGCAGAACGCCGATCGCGTCGGCATTCGCCGTATATTCGGGGCTCTCAAAGCTGACGCCAACATGGCTTTGGGCAGCGAGATTGTAGATCTCGGTCGGGCGGATCTGCTGCATCAGGCGGATCAGATTGGTCGAATCTGTCATATCGCCATAGTGCATCAGGAACGGCACATCTCCGACATGGCGATCTTCATAGAGATGATCCACCCGCGCTGTATTGAACGAGGACGAGCGTCGCTTGATACCATGCACAATATAGCCGAGGCTGAGCAGATATTCGGCAAGATAAGCGCCATCCTGCCCCGTCACCCCGGTAATCAGCGCTACGCGCCGCTGAGACTCCAGAGCCGTCATTCTCTCTCCGGTTACGCGCAAGAATGCATTTTCGAAGTCTAACTTTAAGTCGAGTCAAATCAGGCGGTTAGCCCGCGGGTCAGCATCGGTTCGGCGTTAAATGCTAAAGCGGACGCGATTGTATTGTGTCCTGGTGCGCTCGCTTTGCATTAACAATCGCATGAATACGACGCGCCTATTGAAACGCTAAAGATGCGCAGGGGGCGGCATCCGAGAAAGCCACGAATTGATCGAGCAGTCACTGTTTATCGTCGCGCCCGCGCATGCGCCATCTATACGTTGATATAAATTGCACCGAGATAGCGTGAGTGTATTGAGGTATTCGAAAATAAAGTTCAATGGACCTACGCGAGGCAATGTAAGCATTTTGCTGCCGAGCGCTCCGTAAGCTCTCCCGCAGACTGCCGCATGGACGTCGGCAGGCTTTCTCTAAGAGACCGTATTTCATGGAACAAAAACCTTCCTTAACGGTACATCGGCAGATAGTTTCTCTTCTTCAAAAGCCGGATGCCGTCATCTTGGACATCGGCTGCAACGACGGAACCGATACGCGAAAGTTTCTCGAGCTCTGCCCGCAGGCGCAGCTCTACTGTTTTGAGCCAGACCCCCGAGCGGCCGCTCGCTTCAAGAAAAACTTGGATCTATTCCTCGATAGGGTGAAGCTATTTGAAATCGCGATCAGTGACCGAAATGGTAGGATCGAGTTCCATCCAAGCAATGGGGATGGAGATGCGAAGGAATGGGATCTCTCTGGCTCGATACGGCGACCCAAAAATCATCTCGTGGAATATGGCTGGGTTCGGTTTGATGATCCCATCTCAGTTGAAACTCGACGGTTGGATGACTGGTGCAGCCAGGCGAATATAAAAGACATCGATTTCATCTGGATGGATGTGCAAGGGGCCGAGTCCGATGTGATCGCTGGCGGCAAACAGACCTTGAGCAACACACGGTTCATCTACACAGAATACAGCGACCAGGAACTCTATGAAGGGCAAAAATCCCTGCAAGCCATTCTTGACCTGCTACCTTCGTTCGAAGTGGTGACCCAGTATCCCCACGGGGTTGAGGGTGATGTATTGCTTAGGAACACGAGCCTTTAGAACGATCCCTCGTCTGCTTCTCGCCAGCTGTAGGGCTACCCAGCGCTCACCGTAGAGTTCATTAGCAGGTAAACTAGCACTACAGTTGCGATTTTTGCTTGAGATGGCTCTGCGCGCGTTGGCGTGATGAGCCCTGCGCCAGGACGACCAAGCGAGTAAGTGTGCATGCGAGATGCGTCGCTGCGCAAGCTGCATGGCGATGCGCCGATTTCCTGAATCGACCGGCGGATCAAGAACGATACTTCGGTCGGGCGCGATCGCGTTTTTTTGGGCGCGGCGTTGGCCCGAGAACGGACGACGGCCATGATGGCAAAGGCAAGCATGACGAGTGAGACATGGCGATGCCAGCCGTGCCAGGAGCAAGCTTCGTTGTGATCAAGACCGAGTTCGCTGTTGGTCGTTTCGAAGCTGTCCTCGATGACACGGCGATGGCCTTCCACTAACACCAGCTTCTGGATTTCTGGATGGACGTGCCCTTGGGGCACCACGTGGAGTAAAACGCCAAGCTGCCGTCGGCAATGTTGCGGCGGATCAGAAGACCTCGCGTCCATTCCCTCGCAAGGACATCATCGTATTCGCTTCCGTCGAGATCGGCCAGCTCGACATAGGCCCAGTCGTGCAGGCGGCGGACCTTTGGTGTCTCGCCAGACGACAGGCGGCGCCAGGCCTGCTTGGGAAGGCCCTGTGCGATCGTGTAGGCGGTGCCGCCGACAGGCTGTCCCTTGCCCCAGGAATAGAACGCGTGATCGGACGCAACACCCAGAACATAGCCTTTGCATGCGTTGCGCAGCAGGGTTCAATCTCTCCCGTGCCGTACACGCTGTCCGCCGCAACGAACGAGAAACGGCACCTTTGCGGCGATCGCCCGAGCGATCATGCGACGCGCGATTTTAGGCTTCGTCGCAAAGCCAACATCCCGCGGCACATGCGGCGTTCAGGCGAACGCGGTCGTTCGTCCATTGCTTTGGCAGGTACAGCGCACGGTCGATGAAGGCATGACCATGCCGCGACACATAGCAGGCGAATACGCCAATCTGGCAAGTGGTGATCTTGCCCGCCGAGCCAGTGTACTGACGTGCCACCCCGCACGACGCCTTCCCCTGCTTCAAAAAGCCGCTCTCGTCGATCACCAGAAGCGCGTCGTCATCGCCAAGGGATTCCCAGCGCGTACTCACGTACGATGTCGCGTCGCGCGTCGGCATCCCATCGTCCCCGGCCGAGGATCGCCTGCTGGCGCCACGGGCCTTTGTCGCCGGCCGCTTCCGCCCGCATCCAATCCGTCTTGCCCGGCTCGTTGCTCAACAGGCCGTCGAGAAACTGCCCCGCCGAGATCGCGACCCGCTCCTGCGTAAACAGCGAAACGAATTCGTTGCTTGGACTCTCGCAACAAAGAAGCCCATAGCGTCAGCGTATCTCGACGACGCTCCACCAGTCATCAAGTCCCGAATCATGGTCGCCCATAGATTCAGAACGACCTGAAAATTGCAACTGTAGTGCTAGTAAAGCGGAGGCGGGCGACTGGCGCAGGCGACCCGGTGGGTGGCGTCGCGAGACGTTCCCTATCCCGATCAATCCGGGCGCTTCCATCTAGCAATGACTTGCTCTAGGGTCCGTACTCAATAAGGATTCCCGCTGAGGCAAAGTTATGATTCAAGACCTCCGAGTCGAGGGGGGCTTGATGGGGCAGAAGCTGTACTGGCTGAGCGAAGTGGAATGGAAGCGGATTGAACCGCTATTGCCGCGTGGGCGGCGCGGTGCTCACCGCGTGGACGACCGACGTGTGATCAGCGGGATCCTTCACATGCTGCGATCGGGCGCTCGCTGGCGAGACTGCCCGGCAGATTACGGCCCCTACACGACAATCTATAACCGCTTCAATCGCTGGAGCCGCCAAGGCGTGTGGGGCAATATTTTCTACGCCTTGACCGGCTCAACCGGCCGGGTCGGGACAATGTCCATCGACGCGACCCACATCAAAGCCCACCGCTCGGCGGTGGGCGCAAAAGGGGGGACTTCCAGCAAGCGGTCGGCCGCTCGCGAGGCGGACGCACCACCAAAATCCACGCGCTGACAGAGGATCACGGACGTCCGATCGCCTTCGTGATCACTCCTGGCAATTGCCATGACCTCACGGCGGCACGCGATCTGCTGCCTGCCGTCTCTCCTGCGCGACGATTGCTGGCTGACAGGGCCTATGACGCCAATAGCCTGCGTGAGTGGTTGGCCGAGCGCGGAACAAAGGCAGTAATTCCGCCCAACCCAACTCGCAAGCATCCGCACCGATACGACGTGAAGGCCTACAAAGGACGCAATCTTATCGAGCGCATGTTTTGCCGCCTCAAAGACTTCAGGCGAATTGCGACCCGCTACGACAAGCGAGCCGACAACTTCCTCTCGGCCATCCTCCTGGCCGCCGCCGTCACTTGGTGGATCAATTGAGTCCGGACCCTAGTAGGGCCAATTGTCAGGCTTCAGACAAGTATCGGCTCTTGACGGTCACGCGCATAACCACGAAGCCCTGCAAACCTACATTTTTGATGCGGCACGGCGCTTGCGTGTTCACCAATCACCGAGCACTTTCAGGGCCAGTGATGTTGGGGTGAGCGCGTGAGTGTCGCCGTTTGCCTCTCCACAAACAGAGACCTTCGGCATGACTGTTGGCGATACTGATATCTCAGCTTGGCGAGGGCATGATCAGCTATTCGGTGATTGCCTTTCTCCCATTTGGGTCGTGGACTCATTTCCATCGTGACACTCGATCGAGTCCATTAGCCGAATGTTTGCGGCACTTGTATCTCGTCGGATTCATGTTGCTCGCGCCTCGTCTGTATTGGTGATCGGCATAACCTCGAGCCACGGCAGGCGATTTCGAATGGTCGGGCTGATTTCTTCGTGGCTTTAATTGTTTGTCCTAACATTCGTGCCGATGATTTTCGGCTGAAGTTTCGTGCGCTATACCTTTGGGTTGTCGGGACAGTCGCAACGAGGTCCTGTGCTGACCGAACGGGTTGTGGACTTGTTCTGTGTCAATCGGGCCAATGCTGATGGAATTGCCAATCCTCATCTGGCCGCCGCGACTTTTCCAGCTCTGGCGCGTCTCCGCTGTCGAACGGGTTCGAGCAGCGATGGAGCCAAGTTTGGTTAAGCACATCCCGCAAAAGAGGGCGGACGACCCAGGAGATCAAGTTGCCGCGTTCACTGAACTGGAGCTTTCAGGCAGGGTCGTCCGGAGCTCCATATGGATGGGCTCGTCAACTCGGTCCTGATCCCCAAACCACTTCCTGTGGGCCTCCGCAGTTTTACATCGCCGAAGGCTAGGACAAGTACATACACGCTAATGATGGCGCCAAATGCCAGTGGCAATGCCTTTGGTCCTCGCGTGTATATGGACGCACACAATCAACGAATGGTATGCGCGATTTCGCAGATGGACACCGAAAAAATCTCCGCATTCCGGAACTCACTAGCTGACGCTTTCATTCAAGAGGCTGCGGATCCCCCAGAGGACTTCCTGGCGTGAACGTCGACCAATCGGTCGCGGAGGACTGGGCGGTTAGCGCAATGAATGGCATCATGGCCCGTTGCATGGTTGTAAACAATGATAGAGGGATCCAACAGTATAGTAACGATTGACCTCACCAACCGAACGAAAAGGTCTCAAAATTCATCGGCTCGGGCGGCTATCCGGAACAACCGTCCCAGCGAGAGTCTGCACACAATGTCCCGCACCGACCTGGATGTCCACCCGTCCCCGCGGCTTCGAAGCGTCAGGTCAACCATATGTGCGAGCCGTGCTGTGTGTGACGGCTCGTATCTTGCCGGTCAGCTCGCATCCGACAGGATGTGGCAGAGAACCGCTTACACCCCACTGGTGAAACAAGTCAATATGGCATCCGTTCTCAAGAGCCGATTGTCCTAGCTACGACACCCAGCGGCTTGGCTGCAGATCCATCGTTCGATTGAATCTCCTGTCCAATCAGGCTGCGTGTGAGCGAGCGATGCTCGCGCGCTTGGAACGTCGATCAACGCCAAGTTCTGGAAAATCTGCAGCCGGGCGCCTCCTCCGGAGCTTGAATGGTCGAGAGCCTTATGCGGACTCCGCTTGCCCTTGGGTTGCTATGCTTGTCCCGTATCAGGAAGCAGCACCTGACGAAGCCGCGGAGTTTTGAGGAATCCGGCGCAACCAGAGCGGCCGTTGCCGTCCTGACGATCTTGATCGGGCTGGAATAAGCCCACAGATCCTCGCCACTGCCAAATACATCTTTGGTAATGATGGGCGGGAGCGCCTCGCGCATTAATAGACTTGCGGCGGCGCTAGATCACCAAGCTGTGAGGATTTGTCGTACCTGGAACCGGGGTGTGCCCCGACGCGAGGGCTATGGGGGCTTGAACTCTACGTAGCGTCAGGTTGTACAGTCTCAGTCATACATCGCCATCGCTCTGAAGCTCATGATCACGAGGAGAGGCTTCAATCTCTGAAGGCGTCAGGTGCGTTGAAGTATGTGGCTATGCAAGCACGTCGCGGTTGTGGCCAATGTGAGGACATGAACTGAAGACTTGAAGACGAAGCAGAAATTGCAGTGCAAGCATCGAAACCTGGATGTCTTCCAACCGCAATTGGACGGCCCGCTTTCGACTCCGATGTGCCGCATGCGACTTTGCCCGGGAGGAGACCGAACGCTGTTGCTTTTCGGTTGGGGCAAGTGTCTGGCTTTCGTTCTCCTGGTTGTTTTGCGGTTTAGCGAGCGGTCACCTGTCCCCAGGGCCGGGACGCTCTGCTGCAGCAGCCAAGTGTGGGCAGGTGTGAGTAATGCACGAGCTCGGAGCGGCGCGATGAACGGTCCGTTTGTTCAAGTTGGCGATCTTGATGGCCGGTTTTTTTAAGCTGGAGTCTACGCGGTCAGTGCACCGGAGTGTGGCTCCGGGGCAGCTATGAAGAGTTATCATCTAGGGAGAGTGGTATGGAACCGGGCTACAACGATCTGAACTCTTGGATGCGCTGGTACGCCGAGCAACAGGAGCAGCAACGTGCGCGGCAAGAGGCAGACGTGGAGCCTGCGGATCAAGCTGGCTTTGAGCAGAAATTGGGTGAGCTGCAAATCCGTTCTCCCGAGGAGAGTTCGCCGGAGGTTAGTTCCCCCGACACTCCAGCCTCACAGTCGCATGAAAGCATCCAGCGTACAGACCTTGGTGGTTCGATGCGGATGTCGCCTCGACCCAATCTGCGGGACAATTCGTTCGGCGGTACGCGGTACAGCGTCGATATACCTCGTGCTCAGCCTGGCTCGGCTGCAAACGATTACCGGTCTGACTTGCGGGACAGGGCAGTCGGTAGCATGCACCACACAGCGTCATCGGAACCGCAGCCAGCCGCGTGGACGAAGGACAGTAAAAGCCATGGACTATTTTCTCGGGTCAAATCAAGGCTTGGCAAAGTCTTCGAGAGGAGTGGTCGTGAAAAGTCGTCGGCTGGCTCGACGTCCGACGCGGTCTATTCAGAGCTTCGCATGGATTTCGCCAAGCGTAGTCGCCCCCCGATGCATGAGCCTTATGCCGACGACGCCAGGATCATTAATGAGCTGCGCGACGAAGATCTGACCAAGCTCGGACCCGAGGCGACGACTCGCCAGAGAAACGTGGTCTTTAATATGGTCAGCAGTCGACGAAGGTTCAGTGCTTGGCTCCAAAGTGAGCAGAGAGGGAGCATAGTGAGCCGACTCACCGGCACCGATCAGCAGCAACGGTCGTTGGACGAGGATTACAGGGACTTTACCGCTTCCGAGGGAAAGCTGGTGGGCATGGGTTTCGATCGGCTTCGGCAGTTCCTAGGCGCTGAGCCCCAATCGAAAAAGCATCCTTATCCCGATGACGCCCGCATCATTGATGGCCTGGAAAAGGAAGACCTGAGCAAGCTCAAACCCGAGGAGACTCGCCAGAGAAAAGTTATCCAAGGGTTGGCCAGCAATCGACGAAAGTTCAGTGATTGGCTCCAAAGGGAGCAGAGGGGGAGCATAGTGAGCCGACTCACCGGCACCGCTCAGCAGCAACGATCGTTGAACGACGATTACACGGACTTTAAAGCAGCGCATGGAAAAGTGGGCGTGGGCTTCGATCGGCTTCGGCAGTTCCTGGGCGCTGAGTCCCAATCGAAGAAGCATCTTTATCCCGATGACGCCCGCATCATTGACGGCCTGGAAAAGACAGAGCTGAGCATGCTCAAACCCGAGGAGACTCGCCAGAGAAAAAAAGCTATCCAAAATCAGGCCGGCAATCGACGAAGATTCAGTGGTTGGCTCCAAACGGAGCAGAGGGGGAGCATAGTGAGCCGAATCACCGGCACCGATCAGCAGCAACAGTCGTTGAAAGACGATTACACGGACTTTGCAGCAGCGCATGGAAAAGTGAGCGTGGGCTTCGATCGGCTTCGGCACTACGTATGGGTCGTCAAGGCGAACGCTGCACTGGGGGTCTCCCCAAAGCAGGCGGGTGGGGAGCCGCGGCCTGGCGAGTCGAGCTCAGCATGGTCGCCGCACCTGCCGTCCGATTTTGAGTGGCCGACGCCGGAAGGCGCGCCAGCTCGGTCGTCGGAGATCTACCGCGGTCTCGGCTCGTTCGTTGATCTGCCGTCCACGCCGCAGGAGACGCGTGACGATGCTCAGTCTGCGCCGGTGGGTAGGCCCGCCGCCAGACCGCCGCTCTTCACCGGACCATCAGACGCGCCAGCTCGGTCGTCAGAGATCTACCGCGGTCTCGACTCTTTCGTTGATCTGCCGTCCACGCCGCGGGAGATGCGTGACGATGCTCAGTCTGTGCCGGTGGGTAGGGCTGCCGCCAGACCGCCGCTCTTCACCGGACCATCAGACGCGCCAGCTCGGTCGTCAGAGATCTACCGCGGTCTCGACTCTTTCGTTGATTTGCCGTCCACGCCGCAGGAGACGCGTGACGATGCTCAGTCTGCGCCGGTGGGTAGGGCCGCCGGCAGACCGCCGCTGTTCACCGGCGAATCAGACGCGCCAGCTCGGTCGTCAGAGATCTACCGCGGTCTCGACTCTTTCGTTGATCTGCCGGCCACACCGCACGAGATGCGTGACGATGCTCACTCAGCGCCGGTGCTCAGCCCTGCCGGTAGTGCCGCGTTCTTCGTCGGGCCATCAGGCGTGCTTCAGGAGCTTGAGGATATCGGATATCTCGTTCCCGAGGATTGGCAGCATGGCTCCCAGCCGGTGGCGGATGTCCAGCTCCGTATCCTGAATAACCACGGGTTGCTGCCGACCCAGTTCAGCGGCCCAAGGCAGGTTTTGATCAACGGTGAGACCTACTCGATCGCATTAGGGCCGCGAGGACGCGGTGCACAATTCATCCATCATCCTCGGCCGGCCCCGGTCCCGCGTGCTCAGATCGGCTCTTTGACCGGAGCCTCTTCCGTCGACCGCAGCGGACGCGTCCTGGGCCCCACGCAGTGGCTGGGTGACGAGCATATCGAGCGGGACTATGGGGTCCTGAGGCGGGAGTTGCAGGAGAGCAATCCCGATCTCGCCGCCCGGATGCGGTTCGTGGATCCTTTGATAGCCCAAATGTTGCGGTCAGGCTCCAACGAGGACGCGGAACGCGCATTCGGGTGGATTCGCGGTGATACAGCCGACTTCCTGTTCTTGCCGGTAAGCGATGCCAGCGCTGCGGATAGAGGGTGGCGCGGCAGTCACTGGTCGCTGCTGCTGGTTGATCGCCGCGATCGGGCAAGACCGGTTGCCTATCACTATGACTCTGCGCCAGGACCCAATAACTTGCCCGCAGAGCAGCTCGCAGAACGGCTGCAGGCCAACCTGCAACAGGGCTCCATGCGCGAGCAGAGCAATACCTATGATTGCGGCGTCTTTGTCGTGGACGGCACCCGGGAGCTGGTTAGGCGATTGGCGGAAGGATGGCATCCAGACCCCCTGAACCTCAGCAACCTCCGCATCAATCGGCGGGCACTGCAGGACCGGCTAAGCGCTGGGGTCGGCTTCAACTGAATAGGGCGCGCGCAGCTGGTTGAAATGCAACTTCTCGCCGATTGAAGGTCCACAATCGCGCGTTCGCAGAGCATCATGGTGTCTCATAAATCAGGGCGGAGGCTGGAGCTAAGGCTGTTTTCGCAGACGGCGAAGGAGCCCCACGGCAATTGCGCGGCCAGCTTTCCGACGGCCGCACAGCCATCATCAACCTCTCAGGTATCATCGTTCCCAAACAGCCGCAGCTGGGCCTAAAAGCCCAGCTGCGAGCTAAACACGTGGAGACGTCGCGCCACCATTGCTCCACGAATTGACGATCGCACCCGGCGGCTTGGCTCTCGGCATTTTTGATCCATATTTTGATTGAATCGCCTGTCCAATCATGCTGCGTCTATGCAGCGATGCTCCCGCGCCTGGGTCGATCGGCGCCCAAGTTCTGGAAACCTGCAGCCAGGCGCCTCCTTTCCGAAGCTTGAATGGTTGACAGACTTATACCGCCTCCGCTGGCCATGCTGTGCGTGCCGCGAGCACATACAAACCACCATGAGAATCCGCCGGTCGGCCTTCGCGCGACGGCGTGAGTTGTTCGGCAGCAGGCGAGGATTTGTGAGCTTGTTCCAGCGCGATCAATCGTCGCGACAGTACGGCCGCTCTTAGGTTGCGCCAGATTCCTCAAAAATCCGCGGCTTCGTCAGCTTCTGTATCCCGATAGATCCCGCACCTTGAGAGCTATGACGCATTCGGCACATTCCTGGTGAGATTCTAATGCGTTTGCTGCGTGGTTGGTAGTCATTGGCGGCGGCGCTCGCGCATTGGGGCGCTTGACGCGGCAGTAGATCACCAAGCTGCCAGGATTTGCCGCACCTGAGACGGGTATGACAGCCAATGAGGCTCGCCGCGACGGCGATGGGGCTTGAACACTACGTAGTCTCAGGTTGTACAGTCTGAATCATACATCCGGCCATCGCGCTCTGAAGCTTCATGATCACAAGGAAAGGCTTCAAGGTCTGAAAATCCCAGGTGCATTGGAGTATGTGGCTATCCCTTGATGTCAGCCATGACATGGCTGCAATAGATCATCGGCAACAGGAGCTCTTTGTACATGCGCACTCGCGCGTGCAATCATCGACCAGAGGATGCGGAAGCGGTGGCTATCGGTGAGTTGATCCGACACCAAACCTCGCCGGCCGTGGAGCGTCGCGTCGGCCCCAGCATCAGCGTGCCGCGCTCGACACCTGGTGGCGATCAGCAGTTTTTGGTTCGCTGGACCACCAACACCGCGCGTTCCAACAGAAATCGGCGCGGTTTCTACTGACTCCATGTGAATCTCCAAGGCTCGTCAGCTTCTCGAAAGCAAAGCCTGCTAGGATACAATGTGCAGACGCGGGGGTCGCTGCTCAGAGGAAACAGCATGGACCCATGTCGTAACGCAAAATCATTCGCCCCAGATGTCGCCGAGACGAGCTGCGCTGCGCCGTCACAGCAGCAAGCGGAACAAGCGGGTTTTGAGCGGCAGCTGATCGAGGCGCAACGAGGCGAGCCACAACGAGCTGGTGCAGGAGCCAGCGGTGTCAATGATCCTGCTCCTCCTGGCATTTCTACAGATGACGACAGTCCTATCGACGAGACGCGCCACGGACGACCTTTGAGCCTTGTCGTTGTTTCGAACCGCGTTGCGCGCGGCAATCCAAACGAACCCATCACGGGTGGTCTTGCTGCGGCCCTGCTCCCAATTGTCGAAGAGTCCGGAGCGATCTGGGTGGGGGCTACTGCTCGCCACAGCGATCCTGTGGCGGCATCGGTCCAAGAGGCCGATGCTCGCCGCAGGCAACCCAATGTCCAGGCGCTCGGTAAAGGCGAGCTTATGACGCTTGATCTGCCGGGCGAGCATTATGGTGGTTATTATGAGGGTTTTGCGAATTCGGTGCTGTGGCCAGCGTTTCATTCGTTTGGCGACCTGGTCAGCTTCTCGCAACACGATTATGACAGTTATCGTGTGATTAACGAGCTCATGGCGCGCTCGCTGCTCAAGTTTAGCGAACGGGACGCCTTTTGGGTGCACGATTATCATTTCCTTCTGCTTGGCGCTAGGTTGCGTGAGCTCGGTGTCAACCAGCCCATCGGCTTCTTCCTGCATACACCGTGGCCAGAGCCCCTCGTGATGCGGAGCGTGCCGCCTCATCGTGACCTGATCTGGTCGATGCTGGCGTACGACCTGATCGGTTTCCAGACCGAGAGGGACCGCCAGAACTTCCTTGCCTGTATCGATGACAAAATCGGGGTGACCACCGAGGATGGTCATGTGATCTCGCGTCATGGCCGAACCCGATGCCAGGTATTTCCAATCGGGATCGATGCAGAGAGGTTCGCCAAATACGCTGAGGAGTCGATCTCGCAGCCCTATGTCTCGTCGCTTCCGCGCGGGCTGAACGGCAAGAAGCTTGCGATAGGCGTCGACCGGCTAGATTACACCAAGGGTATCGACAAACGCATCCACGAATTCGCTCATCTGTGGACCAAGGAGCCGCGCAGTATCTCGCTCTTGCAGATCGCTAACCCGTCGCGCGGTAGTATCAAAGCCTATCGCAATCTGCGGAACTACATTGCCGGTCTCGTCAGCGATGCCAATAGCGAACATCGCAATGTCAACTGGACGCCTATGCGCTATTTAAACTCGAGCTTCAGCCAAGCCGTGCTCGCCGGTCTCTACCGAACCGCGGAAGTCGGCGTGGTGACACCGTTGTCCGACGGCATGAACCTGGTGGCGAAGGAATATGTCGCCGCACAAGACCGCAACGATCCCGGCGTGCTCGTCTTGTCGAAATTTGCGGGCGCGGCCCAGGAGCTCCATGGGGCGCTGCTTATCGATCCCCGCAAGCCTGGCGACATCGAGCGTGCGCTTTCGATTGCGATCTCGATGCCACTCAAGGAGCGCCAAGAACGCTGGGAACCGATGATGAGCAAGCTTAAAGACCATAGCATTCAGGAATGGTCGGCGAACTTCGTGCGTGCGTTGGAGAGAAACCGGAGAGTGGCAGAGCGGTTCAATAAGCCGGATGCTGGGGCGCCGAGTAGCTCAAAACGGCGGAAGCTCGGGGAGGAGTTAGCAGAGAGTTCGAGCCAGTTGGAGTTATCGCCCAAGCCGCCGTCTGCAGCAACTGGCTACCTGGTACTACCTAAGGTTTATGCAAAAATCGACGGCTTCGACTTTGACCATGGTCCCCAACGGGCCTCCGACGTCGTGATCGGCGCACTTAATGCACATAACCTCGTGCCGACGCAGGTCCAGCCTAGGACTGATTTGTACATTCACGGTCATCTCTACACGGCGCTGTTGACCAAACGGGCAAGGGAGCCGACCCCAAACAATCCGCTCGGAGATGACGTTATTCTTATCCCTCGGCTTCAAGGGGGCTGATCCGCGCGCTTGGGCTGCAAAACCGCGGGTCAGCGTGTTTGCTCTCCGAAGGCACTTCAGCCCGCGGCGTGGGCTGGCGCACGGACTTTCGTGACTCGCCAAGGCCAAGAGCTGACGTCTATCAAGTTCTGCCGCTTATGCGAGTGGCAGAACAAGTTGATCATCGGCGCCAAGCATTGTGTAGCGCGGACGGTCATTCCAGCCGCCCTCATGACGGGAATCTGCGCTTTGCTGGGGCAGAATACGTCGCGGATATTTTGAAAGCTGCAGGAGCAATTTAAGTTGCCCTACGCCAAAAGACGCCAGGGCATCCGATCTTTCGCTATGCTACTATAATTGCTGGACAATCTGGAATTCTGCGCCGCAGATCGTATTCTGCGACACGCCCCGATTTCCTTTCAACTGCTTACGTGGTGCTTACGCGGGAGACGGGCTTCGGACCGGGGAAATTCCGTGGCTAAGCTCACCAAACGCGTTGTCGAGACCGCCGAGCCGCAGAGCAGGGACTATGTCATCTGGGACGACGAACTGCCCGGGTTGGGCCTGCGCATGTTCGTGTCGGGTAAGCGCAGCTACCTCATTCAGTACCGCTCTGCCGGACGCTCGCGTCGCTACACCTGGCGTATGGACGCCAGAGCTCGCCAGAAAGGAAGCCCGGATCCAGTTGGGTCGGGTGGCGCAGGGCGATAATCCGGCCGAGGAACGGCAGCTCGACCATAAGGCGATCACCGTCAAGGAGCTGTGCGAACTCTATCTCAAGGACTTGGCAGCGGGCCTCGTGCTCGGCAAGCGCGGACGTCCGAAGAAGGTGACGACCATCGTAACGGACACCGGCCGCATCCATCGGCACATCATCCCGTTGATTGGCTCGCGCCGCGTCAACGATCTCATCAAGGCCGACGTAAGCGGGGTCTTGAAGGACATCATGGCCGGGAAGACCCGCGTCAGCGTCAAGACGAAGAAGCTTCGCGGCAAAGCCAATGTGCGCGGCGGCGCGGGCACCGCAACGCGGACCATTGGTCTCCTCGGCGGCATCTTCTCCTATGCCGTCGAAGCCGGAATCATCGAGCACAATCCAGCTCACGGTATTCGCAAGCCGAAAGACAATGTCCGCAATCGCCGCCTGACTGAAGCGGAATATCGAACGCTAGGTGAGATGCTGCGCGCGGCCGCCAAGTACGAGAAATACACCACCACGGTCGACATCATTCGCCAGATCGCTCTGACCGGCTGTCGACGCAGCGAAATAATTGGGCCTCAAGTGGTCCGAGGTAGACACCGAAGCAAGCTGTCTACGCTTGGTTGACAGCAAAGAGGGAGCTTCAATTCGGCCGGTCGGGCTTTCCGTGGTGGAGTTCCTAAAGGCGAGAAGATCGCAGAAGCTCGGATCCTATGTCTTTCCGGGATATCGAGCCGACAACGCCTTTGGCAGCTTCCCCAATCATTGGGAGCAGCTTTTCCGCAACTCGTCTCTTTCGGATGTCACGCCGCATGTCTTGCGCCACAGCTTCGCGAGTATCGCTAATGATCTCGGGTTCACCGAAGTGACGATCGCCGCACTCGTTGGCCATGCGAAGGGGTCGGTTACCAGCAAATATATCCACACACTCGACACCGCCCTCATCATGGCGGCTGACACGATCTCCGGCTACATCCAAGGCCTGCCACTTTCAAGCAAACTGCTTACGCGCTGGACCGCGACTCACGAAAGGTTGCTCTAGCCAGCTTTCTGAGCAAGGCCATTGATGAACAGTCAACGGTGCGCGAGAACCCTCAGCAAATAGCTGCTTGAGCGCATTGACGCATTCGACTATGTGGCGCCATCAGCCGTTGACCAGATCGTTATGAACGGCCCTGCCTGTTCGAGCGTCCCGGAGATCATTGGCTTTTTTCGTGATGTAGCCTGACAGCCTTCTTCGTTCGTTCACGCTGTAACGGTGGTCAATCGGTGGTTGAACGCCGCGCGATGTCCTTGGCTGATTTGCGCGGCGGGTTCAGTGGCCAGACGGGCGTCGGCATGCCGGGGGCTTTGGCCGAGCGGCGCAGGTTGGCGTTATTCGCTGTGATCTTCCAATCGCCAAGTTCGACGGCAAGGTCGAGCAGGCGATTGGCGAGGGCAATCATGCTCTCCGCCGTGACGCGTCTTACGAGCTCCTCCGGTTCGTTGTGCTTGACCCTGACCAGGGCTGTGACTTCGTCCGTATCGGTCGCCCGCCAGGTGCGGTGGACGATCTCGTTTCTTTCCGAGCGAGCGGTGCCGATCTCGCTGAAGAACTCCGCTATCGCATGCGAGCACTCAGGCATTTCCAGCGTGAGCGCTTCCTTGATCAGTTCGATTTTTTCTGACGGTTGAAAACTTGCTCAGCTCCTTCCGGATCACCGGCGACTGCCGCTGAATCAACTGCTCGGCGGTCAGCTCGATCAGGTTGTCCAGCATACCGCCGCGCAGAGCGACCTGACCGATCGCGGCCGGATGGTCGTCCATGAGCGCTAAGGCGAATGGCTTGCGGCGCCGGGCCACCCGTTCCTTTTCCTGGATCTTGCTCATTTCTCTCCCCGTTGTCGATATAGTTTGCTTATCGATGTTAGATATTAATAAGGATACTTATCAATACCTTGACAACGACCCAGCGATATACTATACCTATCAAAATCGTAATTTGATCAGGATATTGTATCAATGTCGTACGAGTCTGAGGAACTGGTCCATGAGATCCAGAGCCGGCGCGCCAAAACCGGCATGAGCCAGCGCGCGCTGGCGGATCGCACAGGCCTGTCGCAAGCGCACATCTCTCAAATGGAGACAGGCCGCCTCGAACCAGGGCTGTCGAGTTTCCTCCGGATCGCGCGCGCGCTCGATCTCGAAGTCGTCCTTGTGCCCAAGAAATTTCTGCCAGCCGTGGAGGGCATCATCCGTCAGCCGGCCGAGGATCGCTTTTCTCCTGAGCAAGGCGAGGCCGCGCTGCGCGAAATCGAGCGAGGTGAACGTCTCGTCATCAAACTGAAGCACCTGTACGGCAGCTCGGCCGACCTCGACCGTATTGCCGAAAGTCTGCGGTTTTTCAAGCACGCCCCGCTTCGTCAGAATGATCTCAAGATTGTGGTTGATGCCATCAACAAGCTAAAGCGGTATCAAGCAAGCCCGCAATCGAAAGGCACCGTTGCCGCCATTTCCAGAGAGCTGCGCGACCTTCGCAATCACCTGGTGCACAACCCCTCCGAAGCGCCGAGGTCAGCATATGCAGTAGACGATGAGGACGACGATGCCTGATGTATCCGTCTTGAACGTTCAGCTAGGAGGCCGCGCCGTCGGCACGATCACGCACGTGCAGGGCAATCGCAACCTCTTCGCATTCGATCAGGCTTATATTGACGACGCCAATCGGCCGACCCTGAGCCTGTCTTTCAAGGACCAATATGGCGGGCTTATCACCGACTTCAAACCCGTCGGTCAGGTTGTTCCGTCGTTCTTCTCGAACCTGCTACCGGAAGGGCCGCTCCGAAAGTACCTCGCCGAACGGGCGGGCGTGAAAGAGCACAGCGAGTTCTTTCTGCTGTGGATGCTCGGTCAGGACTTGCCCGGCGCTGTGTCCGTTCGCCCGGCTGACGGCGAGGAACTGCCGCCGCAGGTCGAAGCAGAAACGACGCCAGAAGAGCGGAGAAACATGCTGCGATTTTCTCTCGCCGGCGTTCAACTCAAGTTCTCGGCGCTGCAGAACGGAAAGAAGGGAGGCGGCCTCGTTATTCCGGTCGAAGGCGTGGGCGGTTCATGGATCGTGAAACTGCCGTCGCAACAGTATCCGGGCGTCCCGGAGAACGAGTACTCCATGATGACTCTCGCGAAAGCGATGGGCATGGATGTCCCCGACCTTGAGTTGCTGGACCTTGAGGCCATCGACGGACTGCCGGAAGGCATCGGCGAGTTGAAAGGACAGGCGATGGCCATCAGGCGGTTCGATCGCGGCGAGAAGGGGCCCGTCCACATCGAAGACTTCGCACAGGTGTTCAGCATCTATCCGGAAGGCAAATACGAACACGCCACCTACCGCCGCATAGCCGGCGTGCTGGGCATTGAGACCGGCGATGCCGATATCGCGGAGTTTATTCGCAGGCTCGTGTTCAGCGCCCTGATCGGCAACGCCGACATGCACCTCAAGAACTGGTCCCTCATTTACACCGACGGGAAGACGCCGACCCTGTCGCCCGCATATGACCTGCTTTCGACGATACCCTACATTCCGGATGACACGATGGCGCTCAAATACTCGCGCACGAAAAAGATGAGCGAGTTCTCGAAAGACGAGCTGAAACACCTGGCAGCCAAAGCGAGGCTGCGCGAGAAGCTGGTGCTCGATACGGCCGCAGAGACGGTTCAGCGCTTCAAGACGCTCTGGGCGACTGAAAAGAAAAACCTGCCGCTTGAAAAGAAGGTCGTTGATATCATCGACGCTCATGCCGCGTCGATTCCGCTCTATACCGAGCTGTAGCATGGCCTATGACTTCGGAAATTTGTCGCCCGTCGATTTCGAGGATCTTGTTCGCGATCTTGTTGGGCGGGAATTCGGCATCCGATTCGAGGCCTTTGCGCCGGGACCCGACGGCGGAGTCGACGGCCGCCACTCTAAAGGCGCGTCGGCCATGATACTTCAGGCCAAACATTATGCACGCTCTTCGTATGCCTCGCTGAAGGCGCAGATAAAGCGCGAGAGCGCATCGATTGCCAAGCTGAATCCGGACCGTTACGTCCTGGCCACATCCTGCCCGCTCACGCCTTTGAATAAGTCGGAGCTTGCCGGCTTTATCGGGCCGGCGCTCAAAAGCGAAGCCGACATCCTTGGACCCGGTGACCTGAATGGGCTGCTGAGGAAATACCCGGATATCGTAAAATCCCACATCAAGCTCTGGCTGTCCGACGCGGCGGTCCTCGATCGTATCGTCCGGTCGGCGGCTCATGCCTTCAACAGGATGACAAAGAAGGAGATCGAGGCGAAGGTCCGGGTTTATGCGCCCAATCCAAGTTTCGATGGCGCACGCGATACGCTCGAATCGAACCATGTCGTCATTATTTCGGCACCGCCGGGCGTCGGGAAAACGACCCTGGCTGAAATGCTCTGCTACGCATATAGCGGCGAGGGATGGGAGCTGATCTCCATCCGCAGCCTGGAAGACGGGCTCGCCGCGATTGAGGATCAAACCAAACAGATCTTTCTATTCGACGATTTTCTCGGGAAGGTCGCCCTCGACCGCCACGCGCTGGCGCATAAGGATTCAGAGCTGGCGAGATTCATTAAACGCGTCCGCAATTCGCCGAATGCGCGGTTCATCCTCACCACGAGAGCGTATATCTTCGAAGAGGCGCGCCAGATTTCGGAATATCTGGCGGACCGGCGACTGGATATTAGCAGATATGTTCTCGACGTCGGCATCTATACCCGCCGTATCAAGGCCCTCATTCTTTACAACCATCTGCTGGTAGCGGGTACGCCTTCCGACCATATCGCGTCGCTGGTCAGCAGCGGTGAGCTTGCAAGAATTGTCGATCACAAGAACTTCAATCCGCGCATCATCGAATGGATGACCGATGTGAACCGCATCGGCGACAGTGCGGCCGACGCCTATCCCGCGGCATTCATTAATGCGCTCGATCATCCCGGTCAGTTGTGGGACATTGCATTTCGCACGCATATCTCCAAGACACGCCAGCATCTCCTGATCGCGCTGTTTTTCGGGTCCGAATACGGCATGACCGTCGAGGATCTTCGGGATGCTTACGAGAGCCTTCACCCCCGCCTTTGCGCCAAATATGGCAACGGTCATGGCCCCAAGGATTTCGAGGAATCCTTAAGAATCCTTGAGGGTGACTTCGTCTCGATCAGGGGATCTCACGTCGGTTTCGTCAATCCTTCTTTGCGCGACTATCTCACGGGCTATCTAGTGACGAGCCGTTGCTTCTGGAGATTGCGCGGAGTGCCCGCCAAACCGACTGGGCTGAAGCCGTCTGGCGATTTGGCGTCAAGATGCCGCTCGCTGGTGACGCGCTCACCAAGTTTGCCCTCTGCTTTGCCGATGTTGCGCAGGAGTTTCCGAAATTGCCGACCTGGATGGTCGTCAAAAGAGAGCATATCTCACAGCGCTATGCGAAGGGGCTTTCGAACACGGATCGTATCAAGTTACTGATCCGATGGTGGGGAGAGACGAACGACACGCGGTTTTCCGATGCCGCATTTGAATTGTCCCAATCGCCTGTCAGCGGCCTCGATTCCTGGCGCGACGGCGAAGAGGCAATTGAATTGATCGCGAAACTAAGGGATGGCGATTACTTCGAGGAGCTGCCACGCGCCGATGAGATGGCGGACCATCTCGAAGCGGCCGCAGTTGCCATGCTCGAAACGAACCTGACCTCCGAAGAGCTGGAGAAAATATCGGACGCGGTCGATGACTGGAGACGTCATCTGACCGACCAGCTTTTCCATGCCGTCGATGACGCGATCCGGTATGAAATCGAGAATGTCGGGACGGTCGTCGAAGAAATGGATTCAGAGTCAACGCTGCTGGAGCATATCGATACGATCAATAAGCTCGGAGAGCGCGTGGGACTGAGCTCGCAAGCGGTATCGCGCGCCATTGAGAGAGTGAAGGATCGCATAACGAAGCTTGAGGAGGAGACCGAAGTTTCGGATTCTCCGTCATTCCCGGGTTCAAAGGCCAAAGCGAACGATGTGTTTGACGATACGGCGCTGAAGAACCTGTTCACACCGCTTATCCAGTCAAACGATGCGGCGTAAGTTTAGGGAATTCAGGCGAAGCCCATCTTTTTCCGGCGGCTGTTGCGGGCCCGGCGCAGACCTGCCCTCAGGAGGCGTTCGTGCATGGATAGGGGCGTCAGCGCGTACTGCTCTAGATAGTCCGTTGCGAGCTCATCCTTCAGGATGACCTGACTGGAAAGATGCCCGATGAAGGAAGGGCATGTTTTCCTGCCCGGTCCGACCAGTTCAAGCTTGCGGTCGCCGCTGAATTCAAGCCACTCGCGCAGAATCTGGTTAATGTGCGCATCACCGCACCCGTCGCCGATGCAGATCAGATGCGAGACACGGAGCAGGTGGGTGCGGAACTGATTCAGGATCGCTGGCGGCAGCACCTGCGTCGAGCGCTTGTCGAACTTATAGGCGCCCGACAGGATCGTCCGCCCGAGAAACTGCATTTCACCAGTTTCGTCAGCGTAAGCGATCTAGTTTATCGCCTTGACCTTTCCGCTCCCATAGCCGGGCGCCGCGAATAAAAGCTGTTCGTTCGCGGCGCGGAGCGATCCCAGAACGCCGCCGACGCCATCGCCGACGGGTGCCAGCTTGACAAGGTCGTGGCTGTCACGCGCGGTGAACACGTCGAGCGCGCCGTGAATCTTGATCAGGTTTATGCCGGACTCGTTCAGGTTCCGGAAATCAAACCCCGCTTTCTCAAGGCGCTCGACCGGTACCGTGCTGATCGGCAACTCGCCGATCTTGTTTCCGGCCGAATCCCTCAGCGGGAGCGTGCCGGTACCGGAGAAACCGCAATCGAGCCGGATGCCATACCGGGCAGCCAGGCATTCAATGACCAAGTCATGATTGAGCGAGAAGATCCACAGGGGTGCGTTCTGCTGTGCCAGGCCGGCGATGTCTTCGAGATACCGCGGCGACCTGCCTATGAACGCTTCGTTGTGAACGTGGCGGTACCAGAGCAGATGGTAGACGAGCTCGACCAGCCACGAATAAAGCCCGTGATAGGCTTGCCGGACATGGCCAGGCCTCGCGTTGACGGGCTGCTGGAAATGCACTTCCAGATTCCCGAGGATGTTTTCGTAGTGCATCGAGCCGTCGAGCAGCGATGCCACGAGGGTATCGATGACCTCGTCCGGATTTCCGCTACCCTGGGCGTGCCAGCCCTTGTTCAGCTCGCGCAGCTTGTCCGGCGTGAGCCACGCCCTGATTTCCGCGCTCAGATCCCATACCAGCGGCATGCCGGATTCAAACGAAGCGCCAGCCAAGGACATGGCTTCGGACTACGAGCGTGCCGATCCGATACAGAGCTACGCCGAGCGGCGTGGAATCACCTTCCGCGAACGCATGGCCGAGATCGTGCTCAAGGTCGTGCCCGAGAAGGTGCGCAACATGTTCGATGGCAAACGCTCTCGTGGAGAGTGCCTGGCCCGGACAGCGGCTGGACGCCGGAGCGGGAAACGCCGGAAAGGGAAAGAAGCGGTACGGACCGCGAGTGGCCGGTACCGACCGGATCGTTACGTCGCGCGAACCACCCTCGAACGTGCCTTCGCCGATTTCCGCACTTTCGTAGCGGTCGGAGGGTCGGGCCAAGGGAAGACCAGCTGGTCGTCCCACCTCTTGGCCTCGCCGCCGGAAGGTTTCGTAACGCTGCTGGTACCCGCCGAACAGATCGCCGCGTCGGATCGCAGTCCCGTGGACACAATCGCCCGGCTACTCACCGCGCGACCTCTCGGCCGCGTCCCGCAGCACGAGATAGACCGGTCGATCTGGGAATGGCTCGAGGCTGGCAATAGACTTCTCATAGTCGATGGGCTCGATCGGGTACGTGCCAACGTTCTCGAAATTCTCTCACAGTGGCTGGGATCGGCAGTCGACATCACACGAAAAGCATCAGTGAGGCTTGTCCTGACGGCCCGCCAAGAGGTTTGGAAGCTCGTCCGCAGCCAGCTTCCGGGATTTGAGGAGAGACTGTTTCGGCCGGAGGAAACCAACGAGGAATCGCCGAGCTACCTGCTCGGAGATCTCGATTCGGAGGCTGCAGAGGAGGTTTATGGCGTCTACGGTGTATCTCCGGCGCAGCATCGCGGGGTCAGGCTAAGGAGCCCGTCGCTCATTGCTCTCTTCGCGGGACTGAAGGCGAGTGTACCCGCAGTTGTAACGAGACTTAGCATTCTGGAAGCCCAGCGCCTTGAGGTCGAGCGCGAACTGCGGTCTGCCGGGGTTGGCGCCATTGTTGCCAGCAAGGTGTTATCTTGGCTTGGCGACCAGCTTCGGGCTTCTACCGACGGTTGGATTGAAGCAGCAGACGGATCGAGCCTTACCGAGCCTCTCGATGCCCTGGTCGCAAGTGACCGGCTGATCCTGCAAGACGGATCCCTTCGGATAGACTCGGATGACCTCGCAGAAATGCTGCTGGCGCGAAGGCTAACGCAAGAAGATATCATTCGTAGCCTCGACGGCGGCCGTACTGATCCCATTTTCATGGGTGCGGCGTCTCTCACTATAGCGATGTCTGAGTCCGAGGGTGGTGTCGACGCAGCGCTTGGCGCGCTGCTCAATCATGCGCCGCCGGGGCTGAGCGGTCGCCTCGATGCGGCCGCGGGAGCAATTCTCGAGCTCCAGTCACCGGATCTGGTGGTCCATCGCGTTCGGCAGGCTGTGCAGTTGTGGAATGAACCCAACCACTTGCTTTTCGCGAGTACGCTCGGGACGATGATCAACGAAGTCGGTCTGCCCGGCCGCGCTCGGTTTGAGCTAGTGCTGCCGCTAATAAAGGGTGAAGACGCGGACGACTGGCGGGACAAATACTTGTGCGGCGACCTGCCCGGTCGGTGGATTTCACCATTCGCTACAGCAATCGAGCGTTCGATTTTGGAGGCTCCCGAGGGCATGTTGTCGGAAATCATCGGGCTGTTCGGGAGCGAAGACAGGACTGGGTCCGGCGTGGGACGTACATTGCTCTACCGTGCCGCCGAGCTATCACCTGGACTGGCGCTCGAGGCGGCTTGGTCCGCGCAGCGCGAGTTACCAGACGCGTTCTATTTGGCGTCGATCGCAGCGCCAGCAGCGGCTGCGCGCTTCCGCGCCAGCATCGAGCTCGACAGCCCTGCGACGGCCAGCTTTGTTGTCAGGCGACTGCGGATGGTTGCTCATCACGACGGCTGGTAGAGCGCGGAAACGAGAGGGCCGATGCAGTGAGGGACGCGGCCGACACAATACTTAGCCGCATCTCGGATTCCTCGTTGCGTGCCACGCTGCTGATTGTGAGGCTTGAGGCCGAGCGATCCGCGCAACTGCTTGATGAGCTTCGCGCACAGTGGATGGACATCCCGGACGAATTCTACTGGTCCGCGCTTCGGCGCTCCCTTCAAACGGAAACGTGCCATTCCGGAAGACTTATCTGCGATCCGTCATTGATCAAATCGAAATCGGTGATCATATGATCCGAACTATAAGTCGATACCGCCCCCTAAAACAGGTTATTGTAGGGAAAAAGCGTACCCGCGACCGGTGCTCGCAGTTTTGGACCTAAATGGCGCACCCGACACGATTCGAACGTGTGGCCTTCGCCTTCGGAGGGCGACGCTCTATCCAGCTGAGCTACGGGTGCTTACTGCTTACGCAGTGCTTACGCGGATTTCGCGTATGAGTGACCCCCAACGCGTAGCCCTCGCAAGCCATTGCAGTACAATACTCTTTCTTCCTCGCTTTTCGCACCAGCGGCTTGATACATGCCTTCGGAGGCATTTCGGCGAGGGAGAGTAAGACGGCCTTCGGCGTCAACGATCCTGAACAGCTGGATCAGGCGCCTGAGCAATATGCCCCAACAATTTGGAACCCGATCGTGCTGGCAAAGAGGGACACGAATGAAATCGATGCTGTCACTCGAAGGCTGCTGGATGAAAATTGAACCAAGAGGCCTTTCGCGCCCCCTCGACCTAAGTAGGGCCGGGCCGCAGTGGATCTTGAGGCGTTTCGCCAAAATCGAAAACAGCAGAAAGTAGCGCCGCGACTTTCAGCCCCGCTATGTCGCTTGATCAAACTCGACCACGACAGGCTGGAAAGCGATGCTCGCTCACCAACTGTGGGAAACGATACAGTCGCTAAGTTCGTGGCCATGCTCGATGAGCCGCACACGGAAATAATGGCCCTCACTTCCAATGTGTCGGCGGCACGCGTTGACTATTATGGTGCTAACGAGATGTGTTGCGCTTGTGAGCGGCTCGGCGCTTATGTCGTAATCATCCGGCGAGGGCCGCCTTGCTGAGAGCGTCTGAAGGCTGCAAGTCCTAGTGCAAGCACTAGGAGTAGTCCTATGACAACGCAGCGTGTTGAGGTGATCACGTCGGTCGAGCGACGTCGGCGCTGGTCTCGGGAGGAGAAGGAGCGGCTGGTCGCGGCAATGTTGGAGCCGGGAGCCAGTGTTTCAGAGATCGCGCGGTTGGCCGGCATCCATGTGAGCCAGCTTTTTCGGTGGCGCAAGCAGCTCTGCCGGATCCCCGCGCCGTCCGCCCAATTCATTCCCCTGGAGATCGTTGAGGCGCTGCCACCACCGCCGACGCCGGCGGCGTCGCCAACCACAGCGCCGTTGAAGCCGGTATCCACACATCGTCCGCGCCGGAAGCCCAGCATGGTGACGGTCGAGCTTGGCGGTGGGCGCCGCCTGCGGGTCGAGAGTGACGTCGACACCGAGGCGCTCGGCCGGATCCTCGATGTTCTGGAGCGGCGATGATCCCGATTCCTTCCGGCGTGCGGGTGTGGCTGGCGACCGGCCACACCGATATGCGCAAGGGCTTTCCGTCCTTGGCTTTGCAGGTGCAGGAGGTGCTCAAGCGCGATCCGCTGAGCGGGCATCTGTTCTGCTTCCGCGGACGCCGCGGTGACCTTTTGAAGGTGATCTGGCATGACGGCCAGGGGGCCTGCCTGTTCACGAAGCGACTGGAGCGGGGGCGGTTCATTTGGCCAAGCCCGGCGGACGGCGCGGTGACGATCTCGGCGGCGCAACTCGGCTATCTTCTGTCCGGAATCGATTGGAGAAACCCGCAGGAGACCTGGCGTCCGACCTCGGTCGGGTGACGGTTTTGCCTTTGAAAGAAGGGGTGGATGTGATTCCGTCGGCTTGTGAACGCCGCCCCTGATTCGCTCCCGACTGATCTTGCCGCCGCCCACGCGATGATCCTCGCCGAGCGCGCGGCCCGCCGTGAAGCCGAGGCGCTGGCCGCCCGCGCGCAGGCTGTGAACGCGCATTCGGATGCGCTGATCGCACGGCTGCGGCTGGAGATCGAGAAGCTGAAGCGCGAGATCCATGGTAGCCGCTCGGAGCGGAAAGCGCGGCTGCTTGAGCAGATGGAGTTGCAGCTCGAGGAGCTGGAGGCCGACGCCGGCGAAGACGAACTGGCAGCTGAGATGGCGGCACGGTCGTCGACGGTCAGGGCCTTCGCGCGCAAGCGTCCCTCAAGGAAGCCGTTTCCTGACCATCTGCCGCGCGAGCGCGTCGTCATCGCCGCACCCTCAAACTACCCATGCTGCGGTTCGGCCAAGCTGGCGAAGCTGGGCGAAGACATCACCGAGACGCTCGAAGTGATCCCGCCAATGGAAGGTGATCCAGACGGTGCGCGAGAAGTTCTCCTGCCGCGAATGCGAGAAGATCACGCAGCCGCCTGCACCCTTCCACGTGACGCCGCGCGGCTTTGCCGGGCCGAACCTGCTGGCGATGATCCTGTTCGAGAAGTTCGCGCAGCACCAGCCGCTGAACCGGCAGAGCGAGCGCTATGCCCGCGAGGGCATCGACCTCAGCCTGTCGACGCTGGCCGATCAGGTCGGGGCGTGCACGACCGCGCTGCGACCCGTCCATGAGCTGATCAAGGCCCATGTGCTTGCCGCCGAGCGGCTGCACGGCGACGACACCACGGTGCCGATCCTGGCCCGCGGCAAGACCGATACGGGGACGCATCTGGACCTATGTCAGGGATGATCGGCCGTTCGGTGGACAAGCGCCGCCGGCGGCACTCTATTATGCCTCGCGCGATCGGCGGCAGGAACATCCCGAGTGCCACCTCAAGGCCTTCACCGGCATTCTGCAAGCCGATGCCTATGGCGGCTATAATCCGCTGTTGAAGGCCGACCGTGCCCCGGCTCCGCTGACGCAGGCGCTGTGCTGGGCGCATGCGCGCCGCAAGTTCTTCGTGCTCGCCGACATCGCCAGCAATCTTAAGCGCGGAAAGAACGCCACGCCGATCTCCCCCATTGCCCTCGAGGCGGTCAAACGCATCGACGCGCTGTTCGACATCGAGCGCGAGATCAACGGTCTTGCCGCCGGCGAACGCCTGAAACGACGCCAGCACGAGAGCCGGCCTCTTGTCGATGCGCTTGGGGAATGGATGCGGACCGAGCGAGCCAAACTATCCCGCAGCTCTCCGGTCGCCGAGCCGATCGACTACGTGCTGAAGCGCTGGGACGGGTTTACCTCCTTCCTCAGCGACGGGCGGATCTGCCTGACCAACAACGCCGCCGAACGGGCGCTGCGGGGTTTTGCTCTCGGCCGGAAGTCATGGCTCTTCGCCGGCTCCGATCGCGGCGCCGAGCGTGCTGCGTTCATCGCGACGCTGATTACAAGCGCCAAGCTCAACGACATCGATCCGCAGGCCTGGCTTGCCGATGTCCTCGCCCGCATCGCCGCCACGCCGATCACGCGGCTCGAGGACGTGCTTCCGTGGAATTGGAGCCCCTTGATGATCGCGGCAGGCAAAGCTGCCTGATCCGGGCTTTACCTTGCCCCGCTCTCACGATCACACAGAACAGGCCGTCCGTTGGGATATCGCAACTCCGCTCTCTAGACCCTCAAATACGTCGCCGAGATGCTCGATGAGGACGAAGAGTTCTTGCGCGATTGCTCGATCCAGTTGTTCTCCGAAGATGGTTGCATGAGCGCCTATGATAATTATCCCGCCTCCGAATTGAGCGAAGCCATCTTGGTCTTCACCGAAGACGGCATCGAGAACCTTCGGTATGTCATCGATGAGCGCAGGGCAGCGGGCGACGCACCGCCGAAACCGACCGCAGAAGACCGTCGCCCGAAGTCATAGCTACCGCGGCCTTGGCCGTATGGATACCTTATGTCGGCGGCCACGGGCTTATTTTGTTTCGCCCTTGGGTTATGCGGCCATGCCGAGGAACACCATTAGGGTTTGATTGAGCCGTACGTTATCCTCGTCGTCGAGACGACCAGCACGCCTGCCGAGCTTGGACTTGGGAACGGCTATGAGGTTGTCTACGTCAGCCAGCATGTCGAGAGCAAGCCGTTGCGCTGATTCGCCGACAATGAGCCGGAACAACGGCGCATCCGCCAGATCGGTGGTGAAGGCGCAAATGGTGATGGAGTAGGGCGCATCGAAACGGTCGTCTTACACCATGGCGACCGGGCGCCCGCTTGCCTGCCTAATCCTCGCCGCCAGCGACGGTCCAGATCTCGCCGCGTCTCATTCGTCCAGGTCGGACACGTCGATGAAAGCCTGATCCTCGCGGGCATGGCTGCTGGCCGCAACAGCAACTGACTGAGGATGAGCCTGGGTTTGCGGAAGGTGGAGACGGCACATCGGATAACCAACTCTGGATAGGTCGCAACGCGTGCGCCCGCAGCCTCTCGCGATGTTCCCGCACCTTCAGCCGACCAGGCTTGGCCTTGATGCCGTCATCGTCGACCCTCCATGTTTTGTTACATGTAACCCAGCCCAATCCCATCCGGTTGGCCAACCTCTTTTGCCGATTGCCTCGAGGGCTGCGCCGGTAACTCCGAACACGACAAGCGAAATTCTCTGTCGTGGACGATCGCATTTCAACAAGACGTTCCGGAAAGGCTAAAACGTCGAGCGCGCAGCGCTGCTGAAAAATCGTCTCGGAATGGGCCAGCCGATAAGCGGCGTGGGCCCCGCAATTGCGATGGCGTGCACTTGCGTCCTGCTGCTCTCAAGCATGCCTGCGGGGAGATGCGCTGCGCTCGCGGTGGAATCGAATGAGCTTCTAGGAGACCAACAAAACAGCTTGAATCTGACGTTGCGTCAGGTTGTAGGCTTGAAAAATCTTGACAAAAGCCACACCCGCGCAAGCGTCCATTGCTCATTCGCACTATGCGACGTCAGCATTGAGAGGTTCGTATTTCGAACGCATGAAGTGCGAGCATCCTCCTGACGCGCTCAGCCAGTGTGCTTTTCGAGGGGCTGCGTCACTTCGTGTGATGGCAGGTCGAAACCGATTAGGGTCAGGGCAGATCGAAGATCGCACAACTAGAGGGCTCGTAGTGGTGCGCCGTGGGGGTAAATCATTCCGTGGAAGCGCTTGGGGCGGCCGGCCTGCCCTATGTGGGTGAGGCGAGAGCCGCACTGGCTGGGCCGCGTGGCACGTTGCGGCCTTCTTAGGACCACGCACGCGCGTGGACCGATCTTCATATGCGAGTGGCGAGAGCGCCGCATTCAGGTACCACCGCGAAGGAGCTGAACTTCTGTGACATCTTACTGCTTTCTCCTCGCCTCCTGGGGCACCTTGGGAAATCTCAGTCCGCTGCTCACCGCTGCCCGGCGGTTGCGCCGGCATGGTCACCATGTTCGGGTCATTGCGGACCCCGCTATGCGTGCAGAAGTTGACGCCGCCGGCTTCGAGTTCATCTCGTGGCGGAACGCCCCAATCGGTGAGGCTGCGGATCCAGCAGATGTTTCGAACTTGCGAGACCGGATGCGAAGGGTCGTCTTTGAGCCTTGCTCTGCTTACGCGACCGATATTCGGGACGAAATTGGCCGCCTACCAACGGATGCCGTCCTTAGCGTCGATTTTCTATTCGGAGCGGCACTCGGAGCGGAAGCGTCCGGCGTTCCCCTCGCGTTTCTTTCACCTCACGTCAGCCTTCGGATCCTGCCGGGAATACCGCCGGCGACATCTGGATTGGGCCAGCCAAAAACGCCAGAGGAGCGCGCCGAGGTGGCAGCAGCCTGTGCCGCTCTCAATGACGCGATGAATGCGTCCCTTCCTATCCTCAATCGGGCCCGCGTTGATTTCGGACTTCCCGTTCTTCCGGACGTTATGGATCTGTTCGACCGGGCTGACCGAGTTCTGCTCGCGACCAGTCGTGCCTTCGACTTCGAAGCCTCCTCCCTTCCGGACAATTTCCGCTATATCGGACCGCTGCTCGATGTGCCGAATTGGTCAAACTTCTGGCAGGCACCATGGCCCGCGCAGCGTGATCGTCCCCGCGCGCTGATCGCCTGTAGCACAGGTGCACAGAACCAGCGCGATCTGTTCCAGCGCGTCATCGACGCTGTCGGGAAGATTGAGATTGATGCTGTTTTCACAGCAGGCCCGAATCTGGACGTGGTCGACTTTCGCGCCCCTCAGAACGTGAATTTGATGCACGGTGCTCCCCATAACTCCGTCATGGCGGACGTTTCGCTGGTCATATCGCAAGGCGGTCACGGCACCGTCACCCGTTCACTGATCAACGGCTTGCCGCAACTCGTTCTGCCAATGGCACGAGACCAGTTGGCCAACGCCGCGCGAGTTGAGGCGAAGGGTGTGGGACTTCGATTGGGACCGACGGCTTCCGAACAGGAGATAGCGGCAGCGATAAACCGGCTGATCACCGAACCGCAATTCAAAGTTGCAGCCCGGAAGCTTGGTGATGCTATTAGGGTCGACATCGATGCATCTGGACTTGTCAACGAGATGGAGCTTCTCGGCGCCCTCGGACATCAGCGACGCAGCCACTCGTGAAGTAGGTTCGCGCGGGACCGGCCTGACGATCAGCGAAACGGCGACTGTTGGATGAATTGGTTCTCGGTGATGAAAACACTTGCCTCCTGGGACCGGCGCCCGCCTAGGCACTAATCAAAGAAAAGCTCGCCTTGCGCATTCATTCCGATTCATTCGCCTTTACCTTCTTGCTTGGTCTTATGGCGTCCTTGCCGACGTTTGGCATTGACACAATCCTCCCAAGCCTTTCGGCCACGGGAGACGATCTCGGAGCGACCTCGGCCGAAATGGGTTTGGCGATGAGCGTCTATTTCGTGAGCTTGGGAGCCACTGCCCTCGCTTACGGGCCGATATCGGATCACCTCGGTCGCAAGCCTATCGTTCGGTTTGGCTGTGTACTTGTTGTCTGCGCAAGCGTGGGCTGCATGCTGGCAATTTCATTGCCCCAGCTCCTGATTTTTCGCGTGATCGGGGGAGCCGGCGCTTCCGCCACTGCAATTGCTGCCTTTGCAATTGTCAGAGATATCTTTGATGGTGAGGCCGCAGCCGCAAAGATGGCTAACCTGGTTTTAGCAATCTACATCGTCCCAATGATAGCACCGACCATCGGCGCGATCCTCCTTGCTTTCGGTAACTGGCGGGCTATCTACCTCGTGCCAATCGCAGGGGCATTGGTGCTGCTTGTGGCAATGTCAGGCCTCAGCGAGAGCGCGAGGATTGATCCGAACGTTAGGCTCAGCCCTGCGGCGATCGTCCGGAACTATCTTCGCATTCTGCGGCATCCCATCTGCATGGGCAACATCCTTTGCAACGCGGCGGCTGCCGGAGCGATGTTCGCTTACTTCACCGGCTCATCCCTATTCTTCATTAACGCTCTTGGTCTCAAGCCGTATGAATATGGTGTGATCTTCGCAGCAAGTTCGCTGGCCGTCATGGCCGGGACCCGGGTCAGCGGAAAACTCAGCCGGTGGGGACTATCGCCCGCGCAAGTCATTGCGACCGGGCTCGTAATCTCGACCATCCTGGCCGCATCTCTGCTCGTTATGGCGATCGCGGGAGGCAACTCGGCTGTTGTCGTGGTGTTGGTAATGGTCGGCGTCGCATTGTCGTTCGGCTTGATCTCGCCGCATGCTACGAACGAGGCACTGCGGCAGATACCCGAGATCGTAGGCTCCATTAGTGCCGCAAGAGCTTTCGTGCAAATGGCCGCCGCCGCTTCATCAAGCGCAATGGTCGCTGCTCTTTTTGACGGGCATTCCGCATTTTCGATGGCGCTAGTGATGTTTGCTTTCTGCTTGTTGGCGATCGCCGCTTACGTCGGAATCGTTCGTGCCCCGAAGGATTGAGCCGATGTTCATGGAAAGCAGGCCAAGCTCAGGAGGAAAGACCGTGATCTCTTATGACAAGTTGAAGCCCGTCCAGTTGAGCCGCGACGGTATACGTTTGGCCCACGTTGAGGCCGGACCTGCAGCCGCGCAAGTCCCTCCGCTGCTCCTTGTGAATGGCTGGACAGGTGACCATGGTATCTTCGCGCCCCAGATCGCCCACTTCGCTCAAAGCCGTCGGGTCGTGGCCGTCAATCTTCGCGGTCACGGCTTCAGCGATGCTCCCCGGCAAGACTACACGATCGAAGGATTGGCGGACGATGTCGCTTGGCAGTGCGCGGAACTAAAACTGCACAAGCCCGTTGTCATTGGCCACAGCATGGGAGGCCGGATTGCGCTCGAACTTTGCGGCCGCTATCCGGATCTGGCGGCAGGCATGGTGATGATCGATACAATTGTTATGCCACCCCCGATGTTGCGCGAATCTCCCGAAGTTCGGACGCTGCTGGAAGGCATCGGTGGGCCCGACTATCTGTCGGTCTTAAAGGCGAACGCATGGGAGCTTGGCTGCGATTTCGAAGATCCCGCACGGCGGAAGATGATCTACGAAACCTATGTACTTCCGCCTTGCGAGAGAATGCCACAGCATGTGGCCCATTCGATGATCCGGAACGCTATCCTGAACTATGATCCAGTCCCGGCTGCAGAGGCCTGCCGGATCCCCATGGCTTACATTTCGGCCGATGTTCCGCTGGTCAACATGGCACGTGACCTCGATCGGCTTCAGGAGATCTGTCCACAGCTGGTCATAGCGAAGACGATGCTCGCCGGACATTATAACACGATTGAGGTCGCAGATCAGGTGAATGCCATGATCGATCGCTTCCTAACGGTCGGCCTCCATCGGTGCAGACACTGACGTGGAAGCCTTGAGCCGTTCAGGACACTACGAAGCGGTCTTCCCTGGCAACGGAATGGCGATCCGTTCCGCAGTGCCCGAGACGCAAGTTTGGCGCTTTCCAAGTTCAAGGCGGACAACATCGAACGTGAAGTGAGGCCGCAGTCCCCGATGTAGAGCCTGGAGGTCGACGGAAGCCGTCTCGCGCAGCGTTCCGTGAGCGCGCATGTGACCGCCGTGGAAGCGAAGGCGCCTAGGCGGAGTGGCTTTGGCGGATTTTTCAAGGCGATCGCAACGGCGCCGAGGATCAATGGCCTGGCTCTTACGGGCAAACCAACATTCAGAAGGAAGCGGGATTGATTCAGGCCGAAAAGGACGTGGTCGAGCACATGCTCGAATCATTAACGATCAGCTCTCTGCAGACTGGCGTTGCACCCAGCAACGAACAGGTTACTTATCATTTTGAGCTAGCATGCGAGAGGGTCGGACTTATCGTTACCCTTGCGTCTACGATCCGGATCTTTAAGCGCCTCGCACGTGAGATCCACAAGGCGCAGTCGGTGCTCGAGTTCATCGGTCGCGGCGCGGATCAAATGCAGTGAGCGAGCGGATGAGACTCTTTGCACGTGCGCAGCACAAACTTGACCCATTGATCCTCGTCATAGCGGGTATCGGTCCCCACTTTGAGTTCTACGTAACCCTATGAGTCTGCTCGGTTCTGGATCACGTTGGGCCTCGAAAACTGTCTACACTGCCGACGAGTTCGCCATCGATGAACTCAGCCAGGCGCGCTGAACCTCAGATAAAATAAAGGCTTGATGCCCGCAATTCCAAGCGGCGCGATTAAGCGCATTGGGTTTCTTGCCGGAAGTCGGTTGAGGGAGTGCAACTAATCAAACCATTTCTGACAACGCGCAGAGGTCCCGATCTTCCAGCCGCTGTGGATCTCAAGGCCGGTCGCGTCGAGTGCAGAGCTCGTTCGATACCGTTCGAAGCTGCCGCCGAACCTTGAGGTCGCAGAGGCCTGACTCCGTCGCTGCGGTTCTGAGTTGCCTTGATCTCCGGCTAGCGACGAAAAGGCTAGTTCGAGTTTGCAGCTTCTCAGAACAAAAAGCTCGCCCAATCTATGAAAACGACGTTAGGACGGCCATCGGCGCAGCTTTGATACACGCGATCAGCTCTTCGGGCGGGTGACCGGGCTGCCCTCCTATTTCTCGCTGAAGCCGATATTGAGGACGTCTTGCTTCGTCGTCGGCGTGAGTGCCTCTCGGGCGACATTATGCTCATAATCGGGTTTCGTCCTGCTTCCGATCTTGCCGAGAGTGATCAGGCTCCTCGTCGGCCTTCGAAAATCGTCAGGGGCATTTCGCATTCTTGGTGTGATTGCCGAGCTGTGGCCAGACATGTCAGCAATTTGCTCGCTCTGGGAGTGCACATTGGAGAGCAAGAACCGCTCAGAGCGGGACCCTCTGCCGACCATTTGCACTCCTGAGGAAATTGAGCGCAAGGAGTGGTCCAGCAGTCGCTTCGGCCCGAAATTAATCTTCGAAATTAGGAAAGCCGTATGCCTATCATATGCGCCAGTGCCAGGACCAATAACCAGAGCGGCGTGTTCCAGCCGAGGCTGTTAACCCCAGAAAAGCAGTTGGCTTCGGCAGTCGAATCATCAATGGAATCTATCTCCCGTTCATTGGAGCCAAGTCTGGCGATAGCCGTGCTGGGTAAGGCCAAACGACACCTCATCGAGTGTGGCCCCCAATTGCAGAATAATCTTTTCCCTTCCTGAGTGGTGCCGGGCTTCGACTCCCACAGGAAGCTTAGTGCTAAGGACGCCCTGGTGCTCGAGTCTGTCCCCCGTGAAAGTGTCCGGACAACGTCCACCGAGCCCCGTCTGCTGCTTCGGCAATGGGCAATTTGCGACAGCGCGGATGGCACCCGTGCACCAACCAACGGGGCCAGAAATGATCAAGACGGTGGGTGCCCGGCAGCTTGCAGGTGGCCAAATCGCGTTGCCCTGCGCGCGCCGTCCGAAAGCAAACGCGTCTCTTGTCCAGAGCGCGCCAAGCTGTTGCGAATGCGACAAGCGCAAAATCGCAACTTGCGGCTGGCTCAAATCCTGCACTCGCCAAGCCGCAGTAGCGCCAGCCGGTCGAAGACCTCCGAAGTTGCAGGCGAAGGGAAACGCGAGGTTGCAGAGCACTTGAACCTATTGGTTTGCAAGCTCTCAACTCAATTCCACTGGCGCGTCGTTACGCTTGCGACCGGTCCTCTTCACACGGCTTTCGACAGAGGTGGAATCATGCAATCAGCGACCAGAGAGAACGAATCGATCAGGATCGTCTCCCCTGCGAACCGATCGAGGGTCAATGCCATCCTAACGACAGCCTTTACGATGTGCCCATTCTTGAGGTGGCTCTATCCCGAGCCGGAGCGCTACTTGCGCCATTTCGGCGGATTCATCGAGTATTACTGCGGTGACGCATACACCAATCGCAGTGGCGCGTATTTCGATAATGGCGACAAAGGCGCGCTTCTGTGGCAGACCGATAAAATGCATCGAGATGACGCGCGGATGATGAACTTCCTGCTCGGGAGCGTTCCAGAGGACCGGCGCGCGGAAACCGAAAGGTTATTCGACCAGTTCGGCAGATATCATCCGCAGCAGCCGCATTGGTATTTCACCTTGCTTGGCATCGATCCCATGCACCAGCGAGCCAAGCTGGGAGACCGTCTGTTCCGGTATGGCCTCGCGATTTCCGACGAGGCGAAAGCACTGGCATATGGGGAGGCCACTAGCGTTCACTCGCTTCGGCTGTATGAACGCATGGGATGGAAAGTCATAGGTGAGGTGCAGGTCGGTAGTTCTCCACCGGTTTTCCCGATCCTCCGCCATCCCAATTGAATGCGGCACGGCTGCCAGCCTTCATGCAGCACGCCTTGCCCGGTCGCCGCCCGAAGGACTTATAATCCAGCTATTCTGCCGAGACCCATCATGCTAGATCTCCATGATCTCGAACGGCTCGATGATTTGTTCCACTCGATGGAGGAAGCAAACGAGTGTTTTCTCGGCTATCCATTTGCGAAGGGATTCAACTACGAACCGTTGTGGCGCTTCCTGAAGCTGACGGCCAACAACGTCGGAGATCCGTTCAAATCGGCAACCTACCGCGTCAGTTCGCGCGTCTTCGAATGCGAAGTCATCGAATTCTTTGCCCGGTTGTTTCGCGCACAATCGGACGAGTCTTGGGGCTATATCACCAACGGAGGCACGGAGGGAAACATCTATGGGTTGTATCTGGGTCGAGAGCGGTGTCCGAACGGCATCGTGTACTTCTCGCAAGACACTCATTACAGCGTGAGCAAAGGGGTACATTTACTTGGGCTCGAACACTGTGTGGTGCGTTCCGAGCCAAACGGTGAAATGAGCTATGACGACTTATGGCAGCAGGCCGCCCGCGCACGGCATCGACCGGCCGTTGTTTCGCAAATATCGGAACCACCATGAAAGAGGGGAAGGACGATGCACGGCGAATCCGCACCGTTCTGCGAGACGTCGGGATCAACAACGTTCATATCCATTGCGACGCAGCGCTGTGCGGACCGTACGCGCCCCTTCTTGACTCCAAAGCCGGCGTTCGATTTCGCCGAAGGAGCCGACACTATCACCGTCAGCGGGCACAAGTTCCTCGGCGCGCCGATGCCTTGTGGCGTCGTTCTCACGCGCAAGCAGCATGTAGAGCGCGTAATGCGCGCGATCGATTATATCGGCACCTCGGATACCACGTTGAGCGGATCGCGCAATACGTATACGCCCATCGTCCTCTGGTATGCGATCCGTAGTCTGGGTGTCGAGGGGATCAAGCACTCCTTCCATCAATGTGAGCAGCTCGCGGCCTATGGAGCCGAACAACTCAATGCCCGTGGCGTGAGTGCCTGGCGTAATCCCGATGCGCTGACTGTCGTCTTTCCTCCTGTCGAAGAGCGCATCAAGAACAAGTGGCAGATTGCGACTCAGGACGTCAGTCATCTGGTCGTTACGCCGGGAACGACCAGACGGCAGATCGATGCGCTAATCGAAGCGATGACGACCAGCAGGATGAATCTCAAAGGGGCTGACGTTCGTGGTGGCTGCGCATCGCGCGCTTAGCCTTAACAGCGGAGTAGGTGAGGTGCTTGGAAACTGTCGGACTTAACAGCGCAGGCGAACAAGCCTGATTGCGTTCTCTCCGACGCTTGACGCCTAAGGCCTGAGCAGAGATAGCCCCTGCAGAGGGTGTCGCGAATTTGCCACTACGTGCGCACGCTAGGCTGGGTATCGGCCGCATGCCAGGTCCCAGACGAGGCGCGTGTTCGCAAAAACCTTAAAGGCGCGCGTCCCGCCGTTCCGTCTTGTCAGTTCGCCGCAGAAAAACGGCGCTAGCTTACTCAGCGAGCATGGGGGCGGTCTCATCGATCGGATCCGTACATTTGGCTAGGCACTTTCGGACAAGGAATTGATGGCGTGGCGTCGCGATTGTCGTCGACCCTGTCGTCTAGACGGAGCACCGGCAGGATGGTTGCCGATCAAGCGGGAGAAGCAATGGCACAAACGACCGTCGTTAGCCGCAAAAACCCGTCACATCTTGTATTAGTAAACCGTGCGGAGGACGTCGCGTTGAGTAAGGTTAGGCTGGGTCGATATTGTTGAACTGGTCCATGGACGCATCCCGCTGGCATCGCTCTCTCCCCTACTCACGTTAGCTTACCGACACCTGACGTGGCCTGGCGAAAGGAGATGAATGATGGTCGGCAAGTGCCTTCTCCAAGGCGCTGCAGTGTGGGTCGCGGAGCCATAGAAAGCGTTGGATGATAAGAGTGTCTTCAACTAAAGTTTGAGCTAGAAAGGGTGGACTGAAAAGTTTGTGGTGCCGTCCGGTGACGGGACGACGACCTCGCCGTCGATGATCCTTGCTGCGTATGTCTTCCGGAATCGGTTTGTAGAAAGCATAGCCTCGGGAAAGATCATTCTGGGCGGAATTGTTTTCCGCGGTCTTTGGGTTGGGCTGCCGCCCAAACCGGAGTCTTTTTTAGCCTGTTTGGCTTTGTCGCGACTAGAGCGATGGTTTTGTAGGAGAACTTCGTCGATCGCAAGTGATGAAAATGTTTGAGCAATGTTTTGCAGCGTCCGCTCGCCTCCGAATGGGTCTACCATGTGATTTAACCTCGGAGGATTGCGCCGTTGCGGCTGCGATGCCGCGGGTTTTTTGACCTTTCCGGAGTCAGGCTACGAAACAGTTGCGCCCCGCCTCGACCTGTCGGGCGGATCTTTCTTATCCGACCGCATGCCCAGGTGTGCGAAATCCATGGTTATTCTCAGGTCCTCGGAGCCTAGTCAGCTTCTGGAAGAAGGCTCGCGCTCAGCCTTTCGGTTCCCGGAAGAACACCGCTCAGGGTAAGCTCGATGGAGGCATTTGAGCCTTTTTAACACTCGTTCAAATCTCAGGAGTTTGCTTTAAAATGAGACGCCATGCTCCCAGCGGGCGCAGCGAGGAAGCCGAGCGGCAGCTCGGGACGGAGCGCTTGCTTGTTCCCAACGACATGCTGGCACTTTGCTCGGGACCGAAGGATGGCTGAGCGAGACGCGACGTTTCGTGGACAGACGACTGATCAGAGATCTCTTCACAAGCCGGACTGAGCCTTGCGAACCGAAATCTCGCTGGACATCGGACGTCACAGCTTCCGGAATCCATCGGGTCCATGGCTGATCAGGGGCTTCCTGAGGCGCGTCAGCTTCTCGATGGCTAAGCGTTGCTATACATCGAGAGGGCTTGTAGCAAACATTAGTCTCCTATCGATCAGCTGTTCCGCAACCCAGTCCATAATGTGTGATGGTGGCGCCACTCGTAGCGACTTCGTCAGCTTGTTGTCAGCTCCTACAGCTAAGGCTTCGGGCTATCACGGATGGGTACGGGCATCAGACCTCGCGCGGAAAAACGTGCGGCGAGTGTTGACACCAGGTGAGGTGAGGACGGCTATGCTGATCGCTGCCTATCGAAACAGATTCTGGGCAAGCGAGACCGCTCGGTCGCCAGCCGGCAAAACCAACGGTTGATTGAGTGTTGCATCGCACTTCCTTGAAAATCGAGCCTGTCTTCCAAGCGGTGGGTATTGCGTGGCTTAGAGGGTTGTGGCGCTCCAGCTGCAGCATCATTGCAGAAGACGTCCACGAAGCGGCCCGGGATCTGATGGGCGATCGCTCTCACAGTGCGGGCCTCACACCTGACCGGTTCGCGTCGGCCGGCTGAGTAACGGTTCGGCCTCGTGTCCTTTATCGCGCATCGCAGCGTAGGCTCGCGCCAACCGCCGGTGCTTACAGGTCCTCAATTGCATGGGAGATGAATCTTGACGCGCATTCACGATCGTTGGCGATCGGATATCCCGGGCTCCGATGCCGACGCTAGCCCGCGGGTCGATAGTGAGCGCAATGAATTAGCCGGAGACGCTCGAGACCAATCATTCAGCTCTGTCTTGCAGGATGTTCGCTCCAAGCCTGAGCAGTGCGGCGCACCACATCGAGAGCAAACCGCGGAGCGCTCTGACAGCGAACATCGTCGGGTTGGTCGAGGGCGCGAGGGTTTGCACGCTGGCGCTCTCAGTGCGGAGGAGCCGCCGGTGGCTGCCTTTCGAGCTCAGGCGGGAAGGCGTTTCGAAGGGCTGTACGGGCGCAATCTTCAGGAGCGAGCCCGTCCATCTTACCGTGACGCCCTCGCTCAGGAGCAAGAATCGTCGGGTATTGGAGCTGGACGCTGGCGTCCAGATCAAGAAACGGCGATTTCCCAAACAGAGGAGATAGCTCGTTACAAACGGGTTATGCCCGAGATGGCGCCCGAACCGAAGCGACGTCGTATCGGCGACGTCGTCACCGAGAGCGAGAACCGCCGGTTTAGACCAGATCTTGAGCGGCTAAGTCGCGACCCGAGCTCCGCTCTGGGCGACGAAGCATTGCAAGCCGATCGAACGTCTGGGAGCTTGCAAAGAGACCCTCTCATTCAACCTGAGCGGTCCGGGCCCGACCTGCGGGGCGGGCCAGTCAAGCGGCGGATCAGCGAGCTGGTGCCGCACGGGGCGCATGGTCAGGAAGTGCATGGACGTGCGGACCTCGAGCGCTCGAGTCTTCGTAAGGGCATGGAGACTCTTGAGCGCGCTTGTCGCGCTCGTGACTTCCATGCATTCTCAATTGCCGTAGTGGACTATACCAAACAGCTGAAGATGCCGATCCTTGCAACTTTCCTGGAACGGGCCGCGGCTCTGTTTGAAAGTGATTTTATACCTCGATGGGAGGACAATGTACGCGATAACCAAAGCTGGGGTTACGCACTCACCTGCAATGCGGTGAGCCGGGAGGCGGGCGGTCGGGCGGGCATAGATGCGTGCAAGGCGATGGCAGCTCACGTCTCGCAGCTTGATGACGCACTCATGAGGAAAGTTGAGCTGAGGGCGCTTTCGCTATTTGCGGTTTCATTCGGGCGGCATCCACAATCGACAACATGCCGTAACGCAACGATCAGGATTGCGAAATTCTTTTGCGAAGAAAATCTGGTGCTCCAGCATCTGAATGATCTGAGTCTTTCATCGCTCGCGAATGGGTTCAGCAAATGGCCCGAAAGGACGGAGTGTCGCGACGGCATGATCGCGATAGCCACCGAGCTCGTTCGCCGCGCCAAAAACAGGACGCTCTCAGATGTCAATCAGCAGCAACTGCCCAGTTTGGTGAACACTTTATGTAAGTGGCCGAAGGAGGCCATCTGTCGCAAGGCGACTGCGGCGATTGCCGATGAGGTATTTGGTCGCGCGCAACTTTCGGATTATAATTCTCGGGCACTTACGAACCTAGTCAACGGTTTCAGCAAATGGCCGGAAGAAGCAAGGTGCGAGCGCGCCGCACTCTCAATCGCCAGCGAGGTGACGCGCCGCCAACTAGGTGACTTCGACCCACAAGGCTTGGCAAACCTGGTGAACGGTTTCAGCAAGTGGTCCGACCGGCGGCTTGCGCGCCGAGCGGGGGTCGCAATTGCCGCCGAGGTTTTTGGTCGCGAGCTCTCTGACTTCGCTCCACAGAACCTGGCCCTGCTGGTGAATGGTTTCAGCAAATGGCCGAGAAAAGAAGACTGCCGAGAGGCCACAGTGGCAATCGCCCGGGAGATCCAACGGCGGAAGCTACGTGATTTCACCCCACAGGCTTTGGTAAACTTGGTGAACGGTTTCAGCAAGTGGCCCGAGGAAGCGCACTGTAGAGCGGGCACAGCCGCACTCGCTGGTGAGCTCCTCCGCACTCGTCTGCGCGGGATCACTCGGCCGAGCTTGGCTCTCCTGGTGAACGGTTTCAGCAAGTGGCCGCATGACTCTAGATGTCACGCAGGCGCGCTAGCCATCGCTCCTGAAATTCTTGAGCTCGCCCGCGGACCCGACGGCCTTTCTGGCTTTACCGAGCTCAGCCTGGCGAACCTAGTGAACGGCTTCAGCAAGTGGCCGCAAGAGATGGCCTGTCGCAAAGCGGTTGCCGCCGTCGCAGAGGAGATCACCGGTTTCCCCGACCGTCTATCTCATTGCAGCCAGCAGGACCTGGCCAACCTGGTAAACGGTTTCAGCAAGTGGCCTAAAGAGCTGGCTTGCGAGGAAGCCACAGTCGGAGTGGCAGACGAGATCCTTGACCGTGCTGGTCGCCACGGCCGGCTCTCTGGCTTTGCTGAGACCTCGCTTGCGAACCTGGTGAATGCGTTCAGCAAATGGCCTGACCGCACGTCGACTCTTCAAGCCTCAATTGCCGTCGCCGACGAGATCCTCAACCGCCCCGATCGGGTCTTGTCGTTTACTCGACGGGAGTCCTCAAGTCTGGTGAATGGCTTTAGCAAGTGGCCGAGAGAGGAGAGCTGCCGCCAAGCAACAGCCGCGATCGCCCGCGATCTTCTCGACCGCCACAGGCTCTCCGACTTTAATAGCCTGGAGCTGACAAATCTGACGAACGGCTTCAGCAAGTGGCGGTCAGACGAAGACTGTTCCGAGGCCGCAGTCGCTATCGCTCGGGAGATGCTCCGCCGCCGGCTGTCCGATTTTACTCCGCAGCAACAGGCCGACCTGATGAACAGCTTCATCAAATGGCGCGGAGAGGCGGCATGTAGTCAGGCAATCGTGCATCTGGCGCGCGACCTGGGTCGAGGAGGCCAGCGATTCGCCGCTTTCACAACGCCTGACCTCAGCAGGATAGCCAATGCCTTAGGGCTAAGTTTCATAAGGGCGGAGGAAGCTGGAGACATTGCTGACGCCAGCCTGCTGAAAGACCGGCTGCAGCAGCTGGTCCATTACTTGAATTATGCAAATGATCGGCTCGAGCAGGCCGACCTCTTGAGCATAACCAACATCTTCAAGTCGTTGGGAAAGGCTCGACTGTTCGACGATCTCGCTTTGCTCGCACCGACGGGGTTAAGTCGGCTCGAGGAATTGGCTCATGCCCCTGGTTTTGCCGCAGAGAACAACCTCGAATCCATGGGTAACATTTGTATCGCTCTGCTGCCATTGGCCCGCAGCCCGGAGAAATCGATGCTCTGGCACCGGAGGCAAGCGCTAAACCTGCTGAACGATCTCCAACCAGGTTTGGAGCAGAAGGTCCGGGCGTATCTACAGGCAAGCAATACCGAGCGGCGGAGCCGTGCCTCGTTATCGAGCCGCCGTCCCGCGCTGTCGATCTTTCAAGTGCTCAAGGCGCGTGAGGTCTTGGCGAGTTTGTACCAGCGACCGTATGTCGAAGGTACGAAGTCTGACTTGGCTACGAGGCGGCAGCAGCTGGAGCGTGAGACCAAGAAAATCCTGGCGGAGACGCGGAACCTCATCGAGAGCGATCTTTCCAACATGAGCTGGAATCTGATTGCGCAAATCGAAGGGGACGATGCGATTGACGCGCTCGACTCGTTCATGACGCTGGATGAGGGGACAATCCGGAATCAGCATCCGCCGTCCGTCTTTGATATGCATCAAGTATTACGAACGATGGATCACGAGCCCAGACCGCCCGAAGGCGAGGCGGGACTGATGCAGTTGCCGGTTGTTGACCTGCAAGGGCGCCGGCTGGCCACGCAGCCCGAGCAGCGATATTCGATCTTTCATCGCTTGACCTCGGGAGCTATTCCGATGGTCGCGGTCCAACTGCCGGGAAAGCCGAGCCCGTTCATGCTAAGGCGCGTGTTCTGTGTCGATGATATACCTTACCGCATGGACCTGTTCGGCGGAAGCAAGTTAAAGGCGCCGAAGCCGACCCTGTCGCAAATCGCCTCCGTCGCTCCGGGCGAGCGAGGCCCCAAGCCTTCCGGGGGGAAGCTGTTGGCAATCCCGTATGCCGAAACCGCACCGGGTACGGCGTTCGAGCAGCTATCGCGCGCCTGGGCGCCCTTTAAGGAGGCCTATTACTACACGCAGCGCAGGGGCTTTGCTGCCCCTCCTAGCATCGACGATCTAGGCCCTCGCGACTACGCGCTGGAGGGCAATTTCAAATTGTCGCTGTTGCCGGACCGCCCTGCCGGCGAGGAGCATCCTTTCAAGCTGATTGGACCGGAAGGCCCGATAGCTTTACGGCCGCATGACGGTTCCGGCTTCATCAGAGCCTCTCTGGCGGAGCGTATGCTAGCTGTTCGGCGCGCTGGCCGGCGAGATGGTCCTGATCTGGTGCCTGCATTCGCAGAGGGAAAGAAATCATCGCTCCCCGCCGCGGCCCTGCAATATTATTCGCGAAGCGAGAGGGTGGCAGAAGAGGCACGCGAGAAAGCCAACAGTTGGCTTGAGCGTAAAAAAGGAGAACCGCTGAGCTCCGAAGAGTTGTATCGCATCGTGACGGCCGGACACATCGAAGCCCCCGGCGCGGTTGCCGTGCCATCCAATGATGGCCGTGTGCATGTGCCTAAGCTTAAGAGCGAGGGACTGACGGGTACGGCTGGCGTGCTGATCGGCCGCTCTCCGTACGATAAGCCAAACTTACGCCCATTAAGCCCTGAACGAGTCAAGTCGTCAGCCGATGGCGACGCAACTGCGGCATTTCTCGACAAATGCGTGGCCATCCAATACAGCTTCAATGTCGCCGAGAAGTCGGGGGAGCAACTGGCGAGCGATGATCCGACTTTTTTCGCCAAAGGCATTCTCATCGTAGTGCCTGACGAGATGTGGCCGGCGAACTACCGAGATCGTGCGATGGTATTGTCGGCGGAAGACGTCAAGTCCCATTCGGCCTGGACCAGCCGCAAGGAGCGGGTCACGGCGGAGACGCCAATTGATGGCGTCGGCATCCTCCAGGCGACCGAGGTGTTCGCTCCGGGGTCCTTGGTTGCCGTGCCGCCCGATGAACAAAAAAAACTCGACGGCGACTTCGATGGGGATACGGTTATCATTATCGGCGACCGGCCGCAGCTCTATGAGCATGTTCGCCAGTTCGATGAGGCGGAGCAAGCTCGCGCAGCCCGCTCGCTCAAGCCGCCAAAATCGCATACCCCCGCCATCGAGGACGGAAGGTACAATTTTAGTCGTGCCAGCCAGATCCTCGCTGCCACGCAGGACACTTTGGAAAGCTTTAGCACTTTGCAGCGAGATTTTCTGGCTCAACCCGATCAAGCCCGGCGCTGGTTTGCCGAGCGGGCCATTTTTGGTACCTACGAAGGTATTCACCACGAGCTCAGGAGAGCCATACGTGACTTGTTGAATCAGGAAGAGGTGAGCGACGAAGATATCCAGCCCCAGCTTGAAAGTGTGATGCGGGAGATCGACCTCGCAGAGCATCCGGTCGCTCGCGAGATCAACGAATTGCTCGCGGCCGACCTGGAGGCTTGGGCTGCTGATGCGAATGGGGTCCTCCCGCTCGAGGCGGTCGAACGCGACACCCACGCCGACCATGGTGTGAGCCAGGCAGTTTCGGATTTGCTACCGGACTTGGCCGAAGCCTATCAGGCCTCCGCGCACCCGCGAGACCGCGTTCAGGCCTTACTTGACCATTACCCTGCACGCATCGATTCCCAGCCGGATGGCTACGAGCCGGACAACCTCATACAAAGCGCAAGCAATCTTCTTAGCCTCGGCAACAAGGTCGGCACCGATGCCTATAAATCAGACACAAGTGCCCAACTTTTCCTGAAAAAAGGCCAACAGCTTCGGCGCCTGCTGCAACAAACGCCGGGCCTAAGATCCGTCCCCTACGTCAAAGGCCTAGCGGCCACGCTCAACCACGGCAGGTTCGATGTCGATGCTTCGTTAAAGGATCTGAAGGACAATCCGACGCTAACGGCTTCAGTCATGGAAGCCGCCATCAAGCTCGCGGCGGACAAACGTATCCTGCCGGAAGCCTCTGGTCGACAGTTGACGGCCGAAGATTCGGTCGCGGCGATGAACCCCAAAGAGGCCGCGGATCGCGCAGAAATTGAGCGTGCTAGGGCTGCAGCGGAGGAGGAGGGGATTACCACAGCGGTGCGTAAGGTCGCCGAGATCCTAAGACGAGCAGACATCGACGTAAACATGCCTCGTTCGGATCGACCGTTGAGATCGACGCGCTCAATGGCAAACCAGCTGATGGGAACGAGCCCTAAGGACGGCGACACGCAGCTGATCAGCAACGCCGTCCGGCATCTCTTCGAAATCCCTGACAAGGATTTTGCACGAGGGTTCAAAAAAGCCATTTTGGCATTTGACGAGCAGGGCTACACCGAGGTCAGCACGACAAACTGGTTCAGGATGCGAGATCCAACTTTTATCGGCGTCACCAGTGTGCTCACCACGCCGGACGGATATCGCTTTGCGCTAGAGTTCCACACGGCGCAGAGCTACCAGGCTAAGCTTACCAACCATGATATCTACAAGAAGCGAGACAAGCTGAAGCTCGAGCTGAGCGGAGATGCTCTGGAGGAAGCTACGAAAGAACTTGCCCAGAGTGCACGAGAGGTCTGTAGAGACGTGGCGATACCAGAGGGCGCCAGAGAGCTTCCTCACTGGGGAGTCGAACTTGACGCTCGAGCTTCTCCTGGGTTTGGTCCGCGAGCTGCCGAGCGGCCACGACTGTCTGAGAAATCACCAATGGCCAAAGAGGTCGTCTCGTCGCTCGGCTCGCGGCCGATTGTGCTCGTCGGACTGCCGGGCGCCGGCAAGTCCTCCATCGGCCCGGCTCTCGCGCGGCGCCTCGGGCTCGCCTTCGTCGACTCCGATAAAAAGATTCAAAGAGAGACCGGCATGTCGATCACGGAAATTTTCGATGCCGAAGACAAAGGCAAGCAGTGGTTCAGGGATCGGGAGGCGAGCTTGATCGCGCAGTGCGTCGAAAAAGGCAACGTCGTCCTCGCAACTGGCGGCGGCGCGTTCGAGAATGAAGAAACCCGACGTCTCATCCTGAACAACGCGGTCTCGATCTGGCTCGATACTGACCGAGGCGAGATCTGGAAGCGCCTTGCAAATGACACCAGTCGCCCGTTGCTACGGATCGACCAGGCAGGGGAGACCAGCGGATTGCAGAGCTCCGACAAAACGGCCATGAAGAAGGAGCGTTTCGAGGAAATCGTGCGGCATCGCACGCCGCATTATCGCCAAGCCAATGTAACAATCGTTCCGCCCCATAAAAGGAACAACAACAAGAACGCCGAAGCATGCGTGGCCGCCGTGCACGCCTATCTCAGCGGTGGCGCAGGGCTGGGCGCTCAGCAGGCCGGCTCGGTTCAGAAGCTTGCGGTTGCGTCAAGCTCTGAGAAGGCGCGAGATTCGGGTGGGCTGCTCATGGAGGAGATGCGGGGACTCCCCTCATCATCTGCGAGGGCTCCATCGCGAGACATCCACCGCAGTCCTGGGGCTCTGGCTGGTTTGCCGTCCACGTCACATGTGCTGCATGATGATGATGATCACCAGTCAAGCGTGCTTCCGCCCAAAACGTCCGGCGCTCGCACCGACGCCTTGGATCCGACAGCCGCGCTCCACGGTCGCGGCAGCTTAGCTCTCGACGCTCAGGAATGGCTGGGCGACGAGCATATCGCGGCGGATTATGCGCTCCTGGAGGAAGAATTGCAGAGAGAGAATCCGGATCTAGCCGCACAGACGCGGTTCGTACCACCCGCGCTAACTCAACTGCTGCGCTTGGCAGAGAACCCGAACGACGTACGAGCGACTTTCATGGCGATCGTCCATGACCAGAATGGTAACGATACAGCCAACTTTCTGTTGCTGCCGGTGAACGATGGCGGAACTGATGGGGGAGGCACTCATTGGTCGCTGCTGCTCGTTGATCGCCGCGCGCCGCAGAGTATGGTCGCCTATCACTACGACTCCGGCGGGCGTGGCAACCGGGCCGTGGCAGAAGAGCTCACAGCAAGGCTAGGCGCCCGCCTGAGAATAGCCCCCATGGCCCAGCAGCAGAACGGCTATGATTGCGGCGTCTTTCTGCTAGACGCCACGCGAGCGCTGGTTGGACGTTTGGCGCAAGGACAGTGGCCAGAGCAGCTGCAGCTCGATAACCTCGTGGCCGATCGGCAGGCGCTGGGGAACCGACTAAGGGCTTATACCCAGTTGGGCTGATGGAGATAACCGGAGCGGCCTGGCCGAGACCAGGCCGTCGGGGTCGCCGGAGCGAACGGATGAGGGCAACGGCCTCGGTCGGTTCCCGGAATCCGCCCCGGTCGATCAAGATGCACGCTCCTTCCACTCGTCGGCGATGTCGCGAGGAGTGGAAAAGGATTTGCATGACGAGCTTCACGGCCGACGGGGCAATCACCCTGCCCAGTCGTTCTCTGTCGTTCCAGAAGAGTTTACTTTCAACGTGGACCGATTCTCTCCAGGGGAGCTCCGGCGCAGAGTGAGCATCGTCGCGCAATTCGGACGACGCGGCCCGTGACAGGGGCCCGGCAGTTGATGGTGATGCTGGTTCTTGCATCTGCTGCCCAACGAGCCGAAGCTCCCGCGCTCGGGGTGGCCAGGCGTCGGGGGAAGCTCCCGCGCCGAGCCGGACTGCCGAGCGCCCTGCGCGGCCGGCGAACCTGGCTGCTCACGAGCTTGCAGCCCAGCTCTCGGTTCGCCGCGATGAGCCTCAAGTAGCTGGCAAAGATGCGACAAATCGGGACCCTATACTCTGCCTCTAGTGCGTGGGAACGAAGCACCCCTTATACAGCTCGAACATTTCTTCGGAGCTTCGGACGAGTGACGGGCAGGTCGGTTAGGGCGCACCAAGGCGACCTTGCCGGCCGGCAGCAAAGCAGGACAGCGACTTTTTGTGTCCTCGCGAGCTCGCTCTCTTCAGAAGTGTCGGCGCTGGGAGCTGGACGTGCGACCCCCGTCCCAACATACCACGCGCGCCTAGAGGTTAGCATGCAAATGGCCTAAGCGCTCCAGCCCCTGCTCAATGAGAGATATTGGAAGATAGCTGAAACACAGGCGCACGTGACGGCCACTTCCTGGGCCATAGTTGCGACCATTTACAAGGTGCACGTCGTGCTCGCTGCTTGCAGCTTCAATAAACCTCTCCGGATCCGTACCCGCGGTAAGCCGTACCCAGAACGAGAAGCCCCCGCTTGGCACGCTATATTCCGGGTCGCAAATCCGGCTGCGCTGCAATAAGCTATGTACGCTGTCTCGCTTCGCGCGGTAGTGCTCGCGCAAGCGTGTTATGTGCGAGCCAAGAGCGCTCGATTGCAACAACCCCAAAACGACGTTACTGAGAACCGGACTTAAGCCGCCGTCGCGTTTCAGGTGCGCAAGCCTGTTGATGATGTCCGACTCCGCAAGCACCCAACCTACCCGTAGCCCCGTCCGGCAACTTTTTGAGATGCTATGGACATTGATCACGTTATTGCCTGGCGCCAGCCAATGCGCTGGACCGTTGTAGGGCAACTCAGCATAGACAAGGTCCTGCACCAAGAGAGCGCCACTGCGGGCTAGCAATGCCGCCAATTTGGCCACATAGTCGCGCGACATCTGGCGCCCGGTTGGATTATGAAACGCTGGCATCGTGTAAAAAAGCTTCACCCGGGCATTGGTCTGCAGCATTGCCTCGACTTCGTTTAGATCCACTCCCTCTGCGGCCAGATCTAGCTGGACCACGGTTGCACCCGCGATCGAAAACGTACGCAGTGCACACAAGTAGGAGGGGTCCTCCGTCAGGACCACGTCACCGGGGTCAATCCAGCCATCGGCGAGTAATTGTAAGGCCTGTGAAGCTCCACCCGTAAGCATAACTTGGTCATGCCGCACACCGTACCTCAGTGCGAGCTTTGTACAAAGTTCGGGCAAACCCGCGCATCCGTATACTGCGGCAGATCGGCGAGAGCCACACCTGTACTCCCGTCAAACGCGCCTGGCCACGGCAGTTCTGCAAACATCACCGGGTCGGCCAGGGCGTGGCCGAAATTGATACCATGCTTCGCACTTGAGGAGTTGAACGGCGCGAAACCCTGAGCGATAGCGCTGCGTTTGAGATGCGCGAATTCATGGCTTCGTCATTCGGATCTTCATGATTGCCAAACCTGTCGTTTGCAAAAGCGCTTATTGTACTCCGCGGCAAATTTTGCGGGTATTGGCGCGCTGAAACGGGGAAAGTCCACCGACGTCTTTGGCTGGGCTGCTACGACTGATGTTTGGAGGGACGGCCGCCAAGCACCGCCAAAGTAGTGCCGGCCGTAGCCCATCGCTAGCTCAGGTACTACGGGATAGAGTAGGCTCAGGAACAGCGAGATCTGCGCAGCATTCCATGTCCAATCGTCTGCATGTGCAAAGCCAGCTAGCTCGAAGTACCGGTCGATGATATCAAGCGCATCCCAGAAACGCAGTGCGGCGACCGCATCGGCGTAATCTTCAGCGAAGCGGCGGAAATTCGGGGAGAGTTCGGTGCTCTCTACTGTGCGTGCGTTTTCTGCATACTGTCGTAACGCATCTTCCCAGACCCGAATGCGTGACGCTGCCGAGATGAGTCCGTCGAGATCAAAATCGTTTGCGTCGGTTCCAAAGGGCTTGGCCACTCGCGCCAGTGCATAACGGAGTACGTTTGGCCCCACCTCACGCGCCACTTCATCGGCCCAAAGAGCATGATCACGACTGGTGGAAAACTTTTCGCCTTCCAGCTTGTAGAAATCCTGGACGGAGTGATTTTTGGGAATTGGGTAGCCGCGCGCGAGCAGAGCGCCGGCCACACCTAGCGTGTAATAGAAGCGATTATCTTGCCCCATGAAAAAAAGAAGCTCGGTGTTCTGGTCGTGCAACGTCGCGTTTGCGTCCAGACCGGCGCGGGCGCATTGCTCGCGAATTCCGGTGTCGAAGCACCAAAGGCCCTCAAACCATGTAAGCAGCGTTTGCCCGATCAGAGATTCAGGCTGTTTTACCTCCACACCGTGCCTGAAATGGCGGGTCATCGCCAAGCCGCGCACCTCCCGGTGTAGCCAAGCGCGCGCCTTGGCGCGTATCGGATCGGGCCATGCGCTTTCTCCAATGGCTTTGTGCAGTGGGTAAGCGAGACGTGGCATGTCGAACACGGCCTGCGTGATAGGTCTTAGCACAAGATTACGGCCGCAGGTGACGTGCCGTGCGTCACGGATTGTGTCGTGCTGAAGAGCCAGCCCGCAGTTCTCACACAGATTGCTGTCGCAAGGCGATGAGCAAGCCGGGCAACGGCCAGTTGCGAGCGAGTCCGTAACGAGCTCATCGCAATGTTCGCAATACAGTTGGACGCCCTGCCGTACGTCGACGTAGCCCGCCGCTTGCAGCTCGCGGAATATCGCTAGCGCATTTTCCTTGTGAATCGCGCTAGATGTGCGCACGAACACATCAGGAGTAATTTGCACGGCGCGCAAACATTGTAAGATCTGGTGAACGTATTGTTCTGCGACCTCGCTAAAGGATTGGCCGAGCTTCCGTGCCGTTTCGAGCGTATGTGTACCGTGCTCGTCTGAGCCAGTGATGTAGTAAGCCCGATGGCCGGTCATGCGTTGGAAGCGGACGAAAATGTCAGCGAGTAAATACACGCCGCCGATGTGACCCAGATGTAGTTTGCCGTTAGGGCAAGGCGGCGCGGGACAGACAAAATAAGTGCGCACGTCAATCCCACCAGATCGAGATAAACTTGAGAGCGCTGTCTTGGCTGATATTGCGGATAGTGTGCGTCTGATGTGGCGACATGTAACACAAGGTCGTTTCGCTAACCTCACGGACCTGACCGTCGACCTCGAATTCTCCACGACCAGAGATCAGCAACCAAAGTTCGTGCTCCTGATGATCGTGCGGGTCGACCGCATCGCCTGGAGCGAGCTCCACGACTGAAGCGCCAAATGCCGGACTGAGACCCGCCGGGAGATGCTCCAAAAGGCGCCAAACCAGAACGCCGTATTCGGTTCGCATCAGAGAATGATCGGCCTGCTTGGTGTACACGTTGGTCTTCCTCAGACGTGGCTATCAGTCGCGATAGAATATGCCATTGGGAAGCTTTAGGTTTTCAAGATCCGCCACCGCTTCCTCTGGTGGGTTGTAGGCGCGCTTCATGCGGTTGTATTCGGTGCGTGTCGGCCCCCCGGTGGATGCGCGCTGGAACACCAAGTGAATCGCACGACGCGACCGATCGCTCTTGTTTGGCAGCGAGTAATGGGGCGCATAATCGTCGAAAATAAAAACATCGCCAGCTTTCAATTGCACCGGCTCCCATGTGAAGGTCTCGGCGATCTCCGGGTGAATCACGCCACCGGCATCCATCGGAAACACTCCTTCCTTATGGCGAGCTGGCGTGAAGAAAAGCCCACCGTTACCCGGGTCGGCGTCGTCCACAGCGATGGATGCAATTGCGTGCACCATGCGTTCGGGTATCTTGTGCGGGATATGATAGATGTCCTGATGAGGGCGGTATCCGCCGCTGTCCGAATACTTGAAGATCAGAAGTTCCTTCAACATCCGTGTCTTCTCATTCAAGAGTCTCTCAACCGCTATACGAATGCGGCCATCGGCCAGGAGCGCCTCCCGTAGAGGGGCATGGTAGTCTAAGAAGTTCTCGGCCTTGGAGATAATCTTGCGACTGTCACTCGTCTTCTCGAACCACAACATCCACTTGTCGGAGCTTACATCCCAACGTGCAACTTCCTCAACGTAACGAGAAATCTTGTCGCGCGTGGCTGGATCGAAGAACTGTTCCAATCGAAGATATCCATCCTTATGCCATTTCGATTGTTGCGCCTCAGTCAGCATGTGGGAGCTCCTTCGTAAGATGAGACGGATCAGTCGTGCTTTACCCGAGGCGGGTTGCTAGTACCGCATTAAGAGCGGTCGCGCTCAATAGGCTCAGCAACATCACGTCAGGGCCAAATCCACGGACCAACTGCCCTCCGACCATGGGAAAGCCGAAGAGCCCGATGAAGTATGCGAGCGTAAAGATCTGCGAGGTAGTGGGCACGGAGACGCCGTGCTCGCCGGCAAGATTGACGGCTATCGTGTTCAAGGTTGAGTAGCTTAACCCATAGCCGGCGGCAAAGAGGACAGTGGCCGCAATATAGAGTGAGGTGCTGCCACCGTTGAGAAGGAACAGCACCAGAGACGCAGCGGTCAGTAGGATGAGCGTGAGCGCCAGTCGCCGTAACGGCAGGCTGCCCATGAGGTGAGCGACCGAGAAGCGTAGTACCACGCTCGTAGCAGTAAAAACGAGAAAGAACAGATCGGCATTCAAGTGACGTGATGCGGAATAGGCGCTCTGATATGTGGACAGCCCCGCAAACATGCAGGCTGAAATCGCAATCATGGCGATGGGGAGTGCTGTGCACTTCTGAAGCAGTGTCGTAGTCGCGCCCAGTGTAATTTCGATATCCGGCATAGCCAGTGCCGATAGCCTCGAAATCGCGCGTCTTGTAAGGTCTACGCAGGCGGCTGCGATCACGCACGCAATCGCAAGCACTGCATAGATCGTGGCCAGCGAACCAGTATATTTTGCGAGCAAGTGACCAAGTGGAGCCGCGAGGCCGAGCCCAGCCATTTGTGATCCGGATAAGACCGTCAAATACTGAATACGTGCTGAGGGCCGTAGATGGCGGATGATCTGCAGCGGTGCCAGAATGAAGAACACCGACCAAGCAGCGCCCACCAATAGTCCCCCACCGTACGCCGCTCGCGTATCGAGGGCAGCGCCGGCAAAGGCCAGCATGGCTAACGCCATAAATAGCGAGGCGAGAGTCAACGTGGGTAATAGGCCTATCTGCTTTGCCAGCCAACCTGCCAAGCAACAGGAAACGAGAGTGGCCGCCATGCCGCTGGAAATAATAAGACCGGCGGCTCGACTATCCGTTCCGAGCGCATGCATGTAGTCCGGCAATAGAAAGCTAGTGCCGTAAGCTGCTGCAATGACAATGGAGGCAATCAAAAATGGTGCAAAGGCGCGGTAGTCGAGCGTGCCTGAAAGCCGGTCGGGGGCGTTAGCCGTTCCATCCGCAATCCGGCCCCGCAGCGGTGAGGTCGAGCCCCCGTTCATGTGCTACCCAATACCTGTCGGGTTGATGGCCTCGCAACCACACCGGCTTCTCGTTCAGACGTGTCCGAAGGTGCGCAAACCTCAATCATCTGTCTGGCGGATGTATTCAAATAGAACGGTCGGCCGAGGAGGCTATCAATAATCTGGCTGTTGCGGTACGCGACCAAAGATAGATTGGCGCTCTGCAATCCGTGCTGCACGCGGCTTTGATTTTGGAGATAAATTGGTCCTGGCATGTGCCGACTGAAGCGTACTGCGTAGTCCGGGCCGAGTACGGGCAGGCCGTCTTCCATACACGCGCCCTCGAGGAGGGCCTGCAAGAAGGGCGGCGTACGTGGCTGGAAACCTGTAGCAAGCACTATACGATCGACGAGGATGCAGCTATTTCGCTGCGTTGCGATCTCATCTAGATCTACTCGCCAGCGCTTGTTGTGGGACGTGATGTCTTTCACGACTACGCTGGACAACACACGAAAACGGTCGGCCAGCGTGCCATCCACGCTGCGTTCGTATAGCATTTCATATAGGCGGCTGCACAAGTCGACGGAAATACCATCGCTCGTAAGCATCTCGCCCTCGACTATGTCGCGGCGTTGCTGAAGCGGTAGAGCGTGAAAGCGACGGCTATACGCGGGCGTGTAAGCCTCATTCACGAAGCTGTTGTCGTCGATGGCAAACAAGTTCGAACGCGACGTTGCCCACGTGATCTGGGTGGATACAGAACGAGTAAGAATGTCCTCGATAATCTCAGCCCCGCTCTGACCACCTCCCACAACGAGCACATGCTCGGCTGCGCACGGTAGCTGCCGCTCGAGATAATCGGCTGCATGGTAGACAGTGCCACATAGCAATGATCTGGCACAGGCGGGGATCTTGGGCTCTACGCCAACACCAACAACAACAGCGCGCGCCATGTATGTGGTTGTATTCGTGCTGATGCGGTAGCCATCCCTAAATGGAATAACATCCTTGACGTCCTCGGAGAAGCGGAGCGTATTGAGTCGCCCTGCGACCCACCGGTAATACTCAATGAACTCCCGCCGGGACGTTGAAGCATTGCGCTTGTTGACAAAGCTGTAGAGCCGACCATGCAGTGCCAAATAGTTGAGGAATGAATATGGGCTAGTAGGATCGACCAGGGTCACGCAATCCTTGAGCGGCGACACCTGTAGGCGACTGTTCGGCAGCGCAAGGCCTGGATGCCAGAAAAGTGCGTCTCGCTTTTCCAGGAAAAGTGCGCGGAGCGGAGTAGGTTCAATAAGCGCTGCAAGACTGAGGTTAAATGGGCCGATCCCAATTCCGATGACATCCAGCATTTCCACAGAAGTCTCTTTGAGCTCGTGTAAGTTCTTGTCGTTGGCGGTCGTGTAAATTCTGTCCGGGTCCTTCGCTTCATTGCTGAAGTGTGACTTGGGATGGGCAGCGGCTTGGCCTATAGCCGCGGGAGGCGTTGTGAATTGCGCATCTGCAATGGCCAAGTCTTGCACGCCGTCTGTTGAAACCGGCAACAGTCTCATCCGTGTGCACACTAAAGTCCGGCTGCAACCATCTTCACCTACCCCATCCGGTGGTCTCTCTGCTCATTAGCAACTGCCGTGCCACCCACAAAATCTCGACTGCGCCTTGTTGGACGACAAGAACCTGCCCACCTGCAGCATTTCGTGCGGAGTTGCCCCGGCAGCTCCTGTCGGATTTGCGACATTGGGACATACACATACGGAATACGGAGTGCACGGATCCATGGCTGAAAACCAACACATGGTGAATGCTAAGTCTACGCCGACAATGCTCATCATGATCTTTCCACACATTGCCAGCCCTTCAGGCCTCGCGGCCCGCTCGTCTGTGGTCGCACCAGGCGAGTTGCGTCGCAGTATGCGGGCGACAGAGATCTTCGGCTCTGCAATGTTGGCAGTGTCTCAGGCTGTGGCGGTGGACAGTTCCGCTTTGGACGATTGCGGTGGCCTCTTTGGGAGGTGGAAACGAACTCCTTGTTCTCGGCAAAACGGTTCGGAGCGGCCGCGCTTTGCGCCCACCTGCACATGGTGGTTCACTGTAAAGGCCGGTTGCTGTCTCCCGCTATTCGGTCCTGGTTCTGGTCCGTGCGCCGTCCCCGAGCGACTGACGGGTTTTGCGGCAGGCCCGCGCTCCGATCCTCCACCACTCTCCTCAGGCAACGTGGGTTGCAACTGATCGAGCTGCTGCTCAAAGCTCGCTTAGGCTCGCGCCGTGCGCCTGTTGCCCTACCGACACGAGATATTCTGCTGCGTGAAGCCTGGCGCAAGCGGGGTTAAACTGCCGAGGATTGGACTGCGCACTATCATACCGATCTCGATTTGAAAGTATATGCTCCGGAAGCCGGTCACGTTCTATCTCTTACGCTCAGCCGGACCAACGTCCGCGTCTCGGCAAGCCAGCTTTCGAGAAGCTGACCAGTCAGGAAAAGCACGTCCACACGCCCCTATTTCCTCGCACGCCCGCTCGGCTGCCGAGGAGCCGACCGGCCAAACCGCGGACACCAAGTGCATCTTCAAGCTCCTCAAGAAAGCTGGGTGCCGCCAATATGGGGCCAAGGACCGATCTACACAGTCATCTTTCTTTGTGCGGCGGACGCCTGGCGCAAGACGCACCTTGCGGGCGCTCTTTGGCGCGAAGCAATCCTAGCCGGGCATTCCGTGCAGTTCGTCGCAGCCCCGACTATCGTTGCGCAGCTCGCCAAAGGACGCAGCGAGCGCCGGCTCGAGGAGCGGCTTGCGCAATTTGGCAAACCGAAGCTCCTGATTACTGATGAACTCGGCTATCTGCCCTTTGAGCCCAATGCACCGCATCTGTACTTCCAGCTCGTCAGCCGGTGTTACGAGAGGGGTGCGATCCGGCTTACTAGCAACCGCAGCATCGTCGAGTGGGATTCGGTCTTCCGCGATCCTGTGGTCGTCACCGCGATCCGTTCGCCTGTTACACCACGGCGACGTGATCACAATCCGCGGCGCTTGATAGATGCTGGCGAACAGGCGAGCACCCTACGCACTACCCTATGAAGCCGCTCTATAGGGGAGGCGTTGAAATGCCTCAAAGAAGGCAGCCCTAACGCGGGGTTTGAGCGTCAGCACTGGACTCATTGCATTAATGAGGATGAAAGCATCGTTACAGTTGCAATCAACTTTTCGTTAAGGTCGGCGGGGTTGAGCGCCGCATGCCAGGAGAGGGGCCGCACTATGACCAACCAGGTGCCCGCCGTCCTTGATGCGCTCGAGGACCTCCAGAAATGCAGCTCTGACGCCGGACTCCGGTGCACAGCCGATGCTTGACCGGCCTATTAAGGTGCGTGCTCCTACGCGGTCCTTTGTCAAAAATGCGATTCTCGCCAGTCTTCCTCTACAAGACCTCGCGGCAATAGGGAGTTCCTTCAGTTGATCGTTTCGAGAGAACGCATGATCCTGGAGGAGCCAAAAAGGCAGCTTGATTACGTCTACTTTATCGAGTCGGGCCTCGTCTCGCTGAGGATTGTCGCGGCCGAAAGCGCCGTTGAAACCGCGGTAATAGGTTATCGGGGGTGCGGTCGGTGCTTCGCTCTTAGTGGTAGGGCATATTTCGACGCATCAATCTGTTGTGCTCCTGCCCGGAAGCGCGCACAGGATCCGTGTCAAGGATTTGCGTCGCCTGACCAAGGAGCGTCCTGAAATCCGAGAACATATCTTTTTCGGTACGTTCAAGCGCTGACTTTGCATTGCGCGCAGACGGGATTGTGCGGCGTTCGGCACGATTGCGAACAGCGCCTCGCGAGCTGGCTCTGCTTGGCGAGTGATGCTCTGGGCGCTCAAGTGCTTCCAGTCACCCATGACTATCTTTCGTTCGCCTTAGGACTGCGCCGCGCTAGCGTAACCGAGGCGCTGATCCGATTCGAAGAACGAGAGTTGATTCGCAAGATGCGTGGCGTCTTGGAGATCGATGAACGCATGGGCCTCGAGCGAAAGGCATGTAGTTGTTACAAGCTTCTTTCAGGCGCTTATGCCTTGTCCGAACATAAAAGAGCGGCGGTTAGCAACATCGTCAGCCGTCCTGGGAGCTCTTCACTCATTCCGCAGACCAGTTGTCGACGGAAGTGTTGTCGCCCGTTTCGCATGGAGCTGCGCAGACAGATGCTTATGGGAACCATAATGTCGAAAATCACCTAACCGGTATGAGGTCCCGCGTCCACCGGGATCGGCTGGCGCGCGGATAGCGGGTCGGCATGCAGCCTTGGCGCAAGACCCTCGATAGCTGTTAGGATATCAAGCTGGGCGGTGCGGAGAAGATCCCCGATGACGATTGCCTCAGCGGCAGTCCGATCACTGCGGCGAACGCCGAGACCGCGGAAGGTCACGACCGTTTGCGGCACGTCGAGCGGAATGAAGACGTTATTGGCGGGATCCTGACTGGCGGTGCTGCCGAAGCCATATTCCAATCGCAATCAGCAGCACGGTCGAACGCTGTACGAACCAGATCTCGATGCCGCTGGGCGAGACCGGGCGCTGGATCATAGTTGCAGCTTGCGACGGGCGCGACGTGAGCATCGTTCCCAGCGCGAGCGCGCTGCCGCCGATCGGGACCGAATGCCGTGGGCGTGAATAGGTCATGGCGCTTCTGCTTGCGTTTGGGCGCAACATCCTTGATCAAGTAGCCGGTCACCGAACGTTTCTTGTCGAGCCAGTTTTGCGCGGCCTCGCTGACCTGCTCGGCGGGACGCCGCGGATGCGGTCGGGCCAGTTCTTGATATCGCCCATGCTGAGCCCCGTGGTGAGCGCACGGCCATACTGGAATGGAAGCGTTAGCTCGTCGTCGCCCACGTAGATCGCGTTCGCGATCAATTGGGTCTTGACCCGCTCAAGGTCCTCGGCGCGCGGCGGGTTCTGTGCGATATCGGCAATGACCTTGTCGATTGCTTCCTCGATCTGCGCGAAGTCGGCGCCGGGCTTTGGCGATGCGGAGATGATGGACTGCGAGGGGTCGAGCGCGGTGCCCTCATAATAGACGCCGGTCGAGATCGCGAGTTGGCAATGGATCACCAGCGAGCGGTACAGATAGGAATTGGCGTCGCCGCCCATCAGTTGCGCGAGCACGCCGAGCGCGGGGCTCTCGCCCACTGCCGCGGTGGCGGCCGACGGAACGATAATAGCGGCGCAAGGTCGGCTGCGCGACGCGCCGATCGGCTATGGTCACCTTGCGCGGCGCCGCCGGCGTAGGCTCCTGCGGTCGCAGCCGTTTTGCAGGGGTCGAGGGCTGCGCGGGGATGTGGGCGAAACTCTTTTCCACCATCGGGCGGATCTCATCGGCGTCGACGTCGCCGGCGATGATCAGGATGGCGTTGTTCGGCGCATAGAAGCGCTTGTAGAAGGCGAGAGCGTCCTCGCGATCGAGCTTTTTGATTTCCTGGTGCCAGCCAATCACCGGACGGCCATAGGGATGGTTGAGGTAGAGCGCGGCCATGATCTGCTCGGTGAGCCGCGCATCTGGATTGTTAGCGACGCTCATATTCGATTCCTTGAGCACGACATCGCGCTCGGACAGCACGTCCTCGTGTCTGAAAATGAGGCCAGTCATGCGGTCGGCCTCGAATTCCATTATGTTGCCGAGCTGCTCGCGCGGCACGTGCTGGAAATAGCCGGTGTAGTCGTGCGAGGTGAAGGCGTTATCGTAACCGTCGCCACGCACCACGGTCTCGGAGAACTCGCCGGCCGGGTGCTTGGCGGTTCCCTTGAACATCAGGTGTTCGAGGAAGTGCGCCAATCCCGATTTGCCGGGGGTCTCGTCGGCGGAGCCGACCTTGTACCAGATCATCTGTGTTACGGCTGCGGTGCGGTGATCGAGGATCACCACAACCTGCAGGCCGTTCTGAAGCGTAAAGCTTGCAGCGCGTTCGCGGGCGACTGCGATCTCGGCAAGCACGCTCCCGTTCCAGCAACGTGCCGCAGGCTAGCATAGCTGCTATTATCCACTTTCTCATCGACCGCCAGGGCGGTGCGCGTCATCAAGGCCAGGGCAACACTGGCCGCGCCTAGCACCCGGGTCGTCACGGAGCTCGAATTCTTCATCGCATTGCCTTTAGTCACATAGAGATCCACATGCTGTAGCTGACGATCCCGACAAAGCAGGGAGCCTCACGCCGTCGGCAAGCAGCGGAGCAAAAGCCAGGCCAGTCGCCTGAAGTTTCGGCGCAGGGACCGCGGCGCGGGCAACTGGACGCAAAACGAAGCGCAGCGCGCGCTTTCTCTTCGACAGCCAACCCGCGTCTGTTTGGTATCCGCCAACATGTTGCGAGCACGACATTGCCCAGGAGCGCGCAGGGCAACTCGCCGCTTGCCTGAATTCTGCAATGCCACATGCCGGGTCGGCCTTGATCTCGCGCCAGAGGCACTCTCCGCCATTCGTGGCCGCGCGGGCGCTCGCCAGGAAGCACATAAAGTTTGTCGCAGCGCCGCTGCACCGGCAACACCCGCTGACGTGTTTGCGCGCAAAACACGAATTTTCGGGCACAGAATAGCCCCGCGGCACAGAAGCCGTTGCGGAGTCGGGGTGACGGGGTGGAGGTCCGGCTGGCAGGAGTGATGCTCAGGCATCGCTCATCGGGCCATAGCCGAAGGTCCCACAGGGCGGTTTCCCTCTAAGGCTCAGGAATGGCCCGTAGTTCGTCGAAGCTGTCTTTCCGCTGATCCGGGATCGGCGGCATCTCGAGGAGGGTCCGTTGGCCGGTGGCAGCTATCACTGAACAACTGAAGCTTGTACGCGTCTTGTAGACGCCCCGCGAGATGCAAGCGCACGAAGCGTACACTTGGTTCTCACGGCCCGTCTCGCCGACTGTTGCGCCATACCCTCCTTCGACCGACTACACCTCCGACGATCTCAGGCCCGCCAAGATCATTTTGGTTGCGACCGGAGCCTGTAGTCTTCCTGCTTTACAAGCTGCGCCCAGACGATCCGCGCCATCTTGTTGGCGAGCGCGACGGCTACCAGCATGCGCGGCTTGCGATCCGGGATCTGTTCGAGCCACGAACCCCCTTGGCGCGCCGCGTTTGCGCGTCTGAAGGACGACCGCGCTGCGGCGGCGTGGCTCCCGGCCAGCCAGACCTTTTACCGGGTGGGCGCGCGGCCGATCGAGGCTGCCAGTAAGTCAGTGAATTGAGAGGATCGCAATCGCCGCCATGATCGCCGAGGCGATGCCGGCCGCGACGACGAGCGCGGTAAACAGACGGTCCTGCATCACGCCGCGCTCCTAACATAGCCGCCCGGCGCGACCATGGGCGATCCGCATGGGCTGGTAGTGGCTGGGGTTTGATCAGTGTGAGATTGCACAAAGAGAAAAGCACAATCTTAACGAGGATGCCAGTGCACTTTGTGCCGCAGCTACAAAAACATGCGGGACCGACGGTCGCTCCTTAGCCCTAAACCCAGCTTTCCGCGAGCTGCGGCTGGTCGCCAGCCGAGCGCGGCATGCAGCGCAGGTCCGCCGCCTCGAAGGCGTCGCGCAGCATCTTCAGTCCCTCGTTCGGCCCCACTGTCCGCAGCATCAAGCGTGCTCGGCTGCGGCGCCTCACTGTAGCCTACCTCGAAGATGTGCGCGATGTAGCAGTTCCGGGAAATCGGCTGGTCGGTCATAGATCATCCACATCGGCAGGCGACTGCGCTGCATCAATTCGCGTTTTGCAGGATGAACTCCACAACCTTTGAGATGTCGCTCACGCGATGGTTCCTTAAGTCCGATGATCTTGCCGGCGGCTGCATCGCCCATTGTGATGCATCTCATTGCGGACATGGCGGTTCGTCGTCACGGATGGTTTCCGATCTCACCCCTCCACCATCGCGGGACTGTACCGGCTTAAGCCACGGGTTTTCGGATGAGGTTCCGGCTTGCGGAAACCGGCTTTACTATCAACTCGGACCTGGATTAGCGGGCAGAAGCTTCCCATAAACGCGAGTATCAAGGACGATCAAACCGACCGGAAGATACCTAAAAAATGGCGTTTCCCCAACCAGAGCCCCACTGCCGGGTGGCGTCTACGATTTACAACTACTCCAAGCGACCCGCACCCGACATCAGCAGAGCGGGTTGTAATCGGCCAGCGTGTGCATTATTGTTGCGCAACTACAGCAAGAAAAGGGGCTGTAAGAAGGAGGGAAGTAATGCGCGATCGACGCCATGTTTGTGTGGACTCCCGACCGGGAGCCCTTTGAATCCAGCGATTTCCCACTAAAGCGCAAACTTGCAGTCACCACCATTCCCGCAAGCGTTGCCCATCTTTCCCATCCGTGTTCCGCGGGTGCCTGCGATCACAACTGGAAGGACACAGAATGCTGGGCGCAGCCGCATCACCCAGCGTCTAATCAGCGAGTGGATTTATCAAGACAACATTCCAGAAGAAGTGGTCGGGGAGGCTGTGACCGAGGTGGAAGAATTTTCCGAATTTCCGTTCCATACTTCGCCTCTCGAAACGAATGATGATCAAGAAGATTGATTAGATCGGCGGGGCCTATATCAAACGAAGTTGGACCTCCGTGAAACATAGTTTTTCAACTTACCAGCTGGGACCGTGGCCACGCTGTATCAGGCATTACTGTTGCGAGAAATCTTGGCCGGTAAAGGGCGCGTTGTCATAACCGGCAATTCACCTCGACATGACCAGTTAGAAAGTAGGGCAATGTAAGTGTCTATGAGCTCACAAATCTCAGCCCCGTCAGGTTGCTGAAGTGACGCGGCCTCCGGACTTCATACGTCCAAGCCAAACGAAACTAGGCATGGCTAGGCTGTGTACCTATAAACTCGGCGGCGTCATGTGACTGCGACACGCCCGCTTTGCTCCGATAGCGACCAAGTTCGTGCCGGAGCGCAATATGTCGTGATGGGCCATGTGTGGACGGCTCCGGGTTGGCAAGGGTTTTCTTTACGCATGCGGCGGTAGTCGGAGCAGCCATGTGTTCGGCCTGTTAGCGCGGTCCACGTGACCGCTGGCCATAATGCCCTCCGCGGATCAGGTCCCGGTCAAAAGCACGCATTCGAAGATGCCATGGCCCAAGTGGGTTGTCCTGATCGCCGGATCGACCGGCGCTGCATTACGTGCTGTTCGCCCTCCCAAACGTTACGTCACACCGGATGTCCGGCGCGATAGGTTACGCCGCGAGCGCGACGGGCTCCCTGTAGCGCTCACCCCTGGCCATCATAGCCCACGCCATCCGAGCAATCTTGTTGGCGAGCGCGATCGCAGCCACCTTGGCGGGTCGGCGCGTCAGCAGTCCCGTAAGCCAAGGCCGATGCCCCGCGCCATGGATCTTGGCATAGCGGATCACGGCGAGCGCGCCAGCCGTGAAAAGGCTGCGCAAATAGCGATCGGCTTGTTTGCTAATACTGCCAAGCTTGTCCTTGCCTCCGCTCGAGTTCTGCTTCGGCACGAGCCCAACCCAGGCCGAGAAGTCTCGTCCCGATCGGAGAGCCTTGGGATCGGCAACGCTGGCGACCAGAGCTGTTGCCAGCGCCGGCCCGACGCCGGGGATCGCGTCCAGCCGCTTGCTCGTCACGCTTGATCGATGCCAGGCGATGATGCGTCGGTCGAACTCCAGGATTTGGGCTTTCAGTGCACGCAATTGATTGCCGAGAGCAGCAAGACAAGCACGGGCCACCTCGGGGAGCCGGTAGTCGGCTCTATCGGCGACGATCTCCAGCAGTTGCTCAACACCCCTGCGCCCGATAGGCGCGACAATCCCGAACTCGGCGAGATAGGCGCGGATTGAATTCATTACGGCAGTCTGCTGACGGATGAAGAGATGGCGCGCCCGGTGAAGCATCAGGCAGCTCTGCTGCTCGACCGTCTTGGCCGGTACAAACCTCATGGTAGGTGACCGCTTCACAGATCGCCTCCGCGTCGGTGCTGTCGTTCTTTTTCCGCTTGACGTAGGGCTTCACGTAGGCCAGCGGCATCAATCGTACGGTATGCCCCAACGCCTGCAGCTCGCGAGACCAATGGTGCGATGATGCGCACGCCTCGTGCCTACCAGGCATGGCGCCAGCTTCTGGAAAAATGCCAGGACGTGGCGGCGCCTCAACTGACGGCGCAGGACCACCTGGCCGACTGCATCAACGACATGCACTTAAAATACCGACTTGGCGATATCGAGACCGATTGTCGAAATCGACTGCATAGGCTGCTCCTCGGAATCGTGGGAGCCTCAAACGGCGCCCACTCCTTGGCACTCTCGTGCTGGTGGAGGAGCCGTCCACAGCATCAATAGCAGACAAAGACCCACGGCTAATACGTCGCTATTTCGTCATGCCGAAAGCATGCTGCCGAGGCTGACCATCTCCAGTCATATCGCTTCGGAGTTTTGTGCACGAGTTCGATCGAGAATGCCGAATTCAAATTGGACGGTCTAAGCGTAATCCACTCGTGACTGTTGGCCTCGTGCTTTCCTTCTTGAGGCACATTGAGCTGATCGAAACTACCTTTCTCACATCTGAAGTCGTCTCGATTGAGCTTCAACAACTCGTATCCGCCGCCGAAATATCGTGATTACAGCGCCGAGCGCGTCGACGCGGCCTGCCGGCGCGGCATTCTAATCAAGGCACAATCCGTCGCCTTGATACGCTCCATCCTCCAGAACGGCCCGGATCGCACATCTGTCGACGAGCCCGCCGACAGCATGCCTCCAAATTCTGGTAGCTGTACTCTCTTCTTATTCTAGCACAAATTGAAGCCGCCGCTTCGCAGGAGAGGAACATGCAGCACGAGAGTTGCTGCTAGATGGAGCAACCCGGGGGAAGCTCTGAGGCGGCGCGATCTCTTTCTCGTCCGAGTTCCTGAAGTTTACCGATGACCAGCGTGTCAGCTATGAGGAGGTATCATGGCCATCACCTATTTGACAAAAACCGAGTTGGGTCAATTTCTTCACCACACCGGCAACTACATCGAGCCGAGTGTCAGAAAGGCGCTGATCGACTCGCTAGAGAGTAGCGGTGTGTTCCACGATGGCACCACGGCACGGGTTCAGTATGGTCCGTTTCCCGGAGGGGCGGTCTCGCCTGGCACCCAAATCCTGAACGTTGCGTCGTCCACGACGATAGAGACGAATCCCTCTCTGAAAGCGATCATCCTAAACGACGCCGGTGGCAAGACGCTCAATGTCAGCGGTGGCGACAACGATGTGTTCGTTGCCATGGGCGAGGGCTCCGACACCCTAAACTTGTTCGACAGCGGCAACGATACGGTCTACGCCGGTTCAGGCAACGACGTCATCAATGCTGGTGGTGCGAGCGGTAACAGCTCACTGTACGGCGGCGCTGGCAATGACAGCATCTATGGTGGCACCGGCAACGACACGTTGGATGGCGGTACCGGCCAGGACTATTTGGAGGCAGGAAGCGGCGCGCAATCGCTGGTCGGCGGGGCAGGTAATGACTTTCTCAAAGATGTGGCCTCGGGACGCAGCACGCTGTCTGGCGGCGACGGCAACGACACGCTGCTCGGTGTGCAGGGCGACTACTTGCAGGGCGGGAAAGGCAACGACGAGTTCTGGCTCATTGGCGGCGCCCCCGGGGCAAATTCGACGCTGCAGGGTGGAAGCGGCGACGATACCTTCCATATCCAAACGCACGCCGGAAACGACACCATCATTGGCGGCGAAGGCTACGATGCAGTCGAGTTTGCGGATCGGTCTTGGCATGACATCACCCGGATCGATATCGATACGAGCACGTCGACCTTGACGCTGCATTTCACCGACAACCAGACGATTTCAGTCAGCGGAGTTGAAGAACTCAGGTTTACCGATCAGCCTCTCGATCTGACGAAGCACTAATTCGGTACCGGCGGTTCAACTGTAAAGCTCCGCTCCCGGCGGGGCTTTACTGTGTGGTCAAGCGCGCGTTCCACCTCTTCTTTGTGAGCTACCCTTGGTAAGGGGATGGTTGAAAACGCCGCCAATCTTCTCCTTTGGGCTTCAGGGAAGCCGGAACCAGGTGTAGGCAGCAACGGTATCTTCCTTTTATTAAGGCGTTCCTGTCGCACTTCGGGTTCGACGCGCTGCTCGACCTGCCCGATACGGAAATGCTCGAGAATGCCGGCCTCGTAAGCGCATGCCCCATAGATGCGCACGCGTGCGGCCAGGCAGGTCCGGGTAGCACCTGTTGCGCCGTCGCGGTAGCGACGAAGGGTAAAGTTGGGGTCTAACGCGAGGCCAGCTTCAGCAGCGGCCATGGCCTCATTCAAGGAGCCGAACAGCGCGAGTGCAGCGGCAAGCAGGAATGAGCCATTGGATAGTTTCTGCTGGCTTCGATGCTGCGGCGGAACCAGCTAACTGCTTCAGCATCTGTTGTAAGGTGCAGTTTGGCGTGCCATTTATCAGCAGCCAGTTGAAGGCGAAGTTATCGCGTGGAGAGAGGCAAAATGCTTCGTTCATATGGGCCTCGGTCTCCGCGCCGCGACCCAGATATATTTGCCTCACCGATGAGCGCGCGCGCGTCAGCCAAACGATCCAGCGGCAACGCTCGCTCGTACTCAGCAACGCCTTAAGCCACGCGGTTCATTGTACTCTGGACTACCCCTGATGCCAAATGGGCGAACGCGTGGTTCGGCGCTTGGGAAAGCGCCTTTGTCAACGTCGTCTCGGCTACGGCGAAGTGCGGCCCAATCGTTGGTCTGAAACCCCGCGCCAACTACGATATCGACAGCGGCCACAAAGACCATTGCATCGATATTGTCAGGATCGAACGCCAAGGACCGTTCAAAGAAGTCACGCACTCGCGTCATGTATTCGGGCGCAAATCCCTTGTTCCACCAAGCCCTGCCCAGAAAGTAAAGATCTATCGAATTGGGATGCAGCGAGCGCACTGCGCGTCGTGCCTCGGCCTCGATGAGCTGGGCATTCAGTTGTTGGCAAGCCGCGACACGATCTCGTCCTGCATATCGAACAGATCGGCGGCATCAATGTGGGCGGAGCGACTTGGAATGTGTTTGAAGGCTGGAACAACCACAAGGTCATCTCGTTCCTGCGCACTTCCAAGACTAACGGCGAGACCGTGGACATCAAGAGTCTCCTGCAATGGATCAAGTCGAAAAGATACTTCGGTGACATAATCG
>NZ_JADYVX010000130.1 GCF_020194175.1 Bradyrhizobium sp. BRP22
TACATCTCGCCCGAAGCGCGGGTGCCGTTGAACCATCCGCTGAGGAAGATTCGGGCGCTGGTCCGTGATGTGCTGAGCGAGTTGAACCGCAGCTTTGGGAAGCTCTATTCGAGCGAAGGGCGCCCCTCGATCCCGCCGGAACAATTGCTGAGCGCGTTGCTGCTGCAGGTGTTCTACGGCATTCGGTCGGAACGACAGCTGATGGAGCAATTGGACTACAATCTGTTGTACCGCTGGTTTGTGGAATTGCCGCCGGACGATCCGGTCTGGGATCCGACCAGCTTCACGAAGAACCGTGAGCGGCTGCAGAACGGCGAGGTGTTTACGAAGTTCATGACCAGGCTCTTGAGCCATCCTCAGGTCAAGCCGCTGTTGTCAGACGAGCACTTTTCGGTGGATGGGACGTTGATTG
>NZ_JADYVX010000131.1 GCF_020194175.1 Bradyrhizobium sp. BRP22
TTCGGCGACTTCGGATTTGAACTTGTATTCTCAGAGCGCGTTCCATCGATCATAAGCGAACTGATGCCACTTGCGCTGCCCCCATTGCTCGCGGACGATAGCATTCATCTTAGTCAGGTGAAGAGCTTAGAGGCCGACCGGAAACTAAAGTTGGGTGATTTCAGCAGGTTGTGATTCTTCGAGGTGTTCGAAGCCATCGGAGAAGCAGATGACCTGGACCGAAATCACCCGCTGTCAGCATGACAGACGAGAGCTCCGCTATGCAAGCGATTGTACGGATACGGAATGGGCCTTGATCGAGCTGTTGATGCCAAGGCCGAGCAAGGTCGGTCGCCCGCGCAAGACCTGCATGCGATCGGTATGGGATGCGATCCAGTACATTGCGACGACTGGATGCCAATGGGCGCT
>NZ_JADYVX010000132.1 GCF_020194175.1 Bradyrhizobium sp. BRP22
GGATGCAACAGGCAGTGATTTTGTTTTGCGTACGGACCTGAAAAATGCCGATAAAATTAATGTGACTGAAAAAGCCACTGGTTCAGATAACAGCCTGAACGTCAGCTTTATGAATAATCCTGCTCAGGGACAGGCCCTGAATATTCCTCTGGTCACGGCACCGGCGGGAACTTCAGCAGAGATGTTTAAGGCCGGCACCCGGGTGACAGGTTTCAGTCGGGTGACCCCAACCCTGCATGTTGATACCAGTGGTGGCAATACGAAGTGGATACTGGATGGTTTTAAAGCGGAGGCTGATAAAGCCGCTGCCGCGAAGGCTGACAGTTTCATGAATGCCGGGTATAAAAACTTCATGACGGAAGTTAACAATCTGAACAAACGTATGGGTGACCTGCGTGACAC
>NZ_JADYVX010000133.1 GCF_020194175.1 Bradyrhizobium sp. BRP22
GGGACGTGCCGACGTCTCCGTTCGAGGTGAATGAGCAGCGGGAACTGCCGTCGGCGAGCATCGCACTCTCAATAAAACCGACAGTCCTTTTGTGCCGGTCGCTTGCTGAGCACTCGCCGTGCGCACGGGGCACGCGAAATGCTTACTTTGACCGCCGCGAGGGAGCGGGATGAAACCAAAATTGGGAACGTGCATCACAGCGCTGTTCATGGCCACGCGCAGTCTTCCCACAGTCATTGTCGCCGCGGTTTGCATCGTGCTGGCGTGGCCAACGAGCCATAACGTTCGCGCCGATGACAGGACGGTCAGGATCGTCGTGCTCGGAGATATCCTCACTTCAGAGTACTATCTCCCCGCTGGCTATGCCTTTCATGACAAACTCG
>NZ_JADYVX010000134.1 GCF_020194175.1 Bradyrhizobium sp. BRP22
CTGATGCACTTTGCGGATCTCGGCGCTGATGGGCGCAGGCGCAAAGCAATAACCCACTTTCCAGCCGGTCATATGATAGGTCTTACCAAACGATGACACCGCCACCGCTCGCTCACGCAATTGCGGATGCGCCAGCACGCTGGCATGGCCCTGTTGTGAAAAATTGATGTGCTCGTAGACTTCATCGCTAATGACAAAAATCTCGTGCCCGGCGATCGCCTGCCACAGAGCGGCGAAATCAGTCTGCTGCCAGACAGTTGCACTGGGGTTATGCGGGGTGTTGAGGATCACCAGTCGGGTGCGCTCGCTTAACAATGCGGCAAATTCCTGCCAGTCAACGCGAAAATGCGGCGGTTGCAGTGCAATACGTTTCACTATTC
>NZ_JADYVX010000135.1 GCF_020194175.1 Bradyrhizobium sp. BRP22
GTTATGGGTCCCGGGTCCCGGCTACGCCCAAAGGGCTTCGCCGCGGCGCGCAAGCCCGGGACGACGTGGGGAGATACTGATTCAATTGTCAAACAGCCTTGCGCTGTCATCGTCCGGCTTGACCGGATGATCCAGTATTGCAGAGGCGGTCGTGCTTGAGCCGAGAGGCCGGTGGTTACTGGATGCCCCGCCGGAGCCTGTCATCGGGCGGCGCGTACGCGCCGACCCGTTGGCGGGGCATGACGGTGGAGCGGATATGAGTTCGCGTTCTCGCGGCATTGTTCGCCCGAGGTTTGCATCTCGTTTCACCCTCATCCAAGTGAGGGCGCAGGGAAAGCCGGGTGCCGGTTGCACCCGTGGGCCCCGTGCAACAAAAAGC
>NZ_JADYVX010000136.1 GCF_020194175.1 Bradyrhizobium sp. BRP22
AGCTCTTCACCTGACTAAGATGAATGCTATCGTCCGCGAGCAATGGGGGCAGCGCAAGTGGCATCAGTTCGCTTATGATCGATGGAACGCGCTCTGAGAATACAAGTTCAAATCCGAAGTCGCCGAAGTGCAAGCCCATTCCAGGACTCGTTGTGTCCGGGTAAAGTAAACTCGTACTTTTCACAATGTCCAATTTGCCTGCGCCGCCTTCAGCTGGGCCAATTAGAAGCGCGGCAGCGCCATCCCCCAAAAAGGCTTGTAGCGACAAGATTCTTAGGGGTGAGATCATTTCGCTGGAATGTAAGCGAATTCAGCTCCACAGCGACGAGTAGAATGCGTTCGTTCGTGGCGCGGCAAATCGTTGCTGCCAAACCAAC
>NZ_JADYVX010000137.1 GCF_020194175.1 Bradyrhizobium sp. BRP22
CCTGGCGGAGCAGATGCTTGATGCGGCCGCCTTTCGCGAGCTTCTTTCAAAAAAATGGTAGGGCCCGCCGCCAAGCGCGCTTGCGGTCGCGCATCTGCAGGTCGTCATGAGCCTGTCGGAACGGCGGACCTGTTCGATCGTCAGCGCTGATCGGAAGATGATCCGCTACCGCTCCCGCCGCCCTCCAGACACGGGTCTGCGTGGTCGATTGCGCGACCTCGCCAACGAGCGGCGGCGTTTCGGCTACCGCCGGCTGTTCGTTTTGCTGCGGCGGGAGGGCGAACCATCGGGGATCAACCGGATCTACCGGCTTTATCGCGAGGAAGGGCTCACCGTCCGCAAGCGACGAGCCCGCCGCAAGGCGGTGGGGA
>NZ_JADYVX010000138.1 GCF_020194175.1 Bradyrhizobium sp. BRP22
CGCAGCAGTGCCAGCAGATAACCTCGCTGCCGCTCGATCGTCGCCTGATCAAACAGCGCGGTGGCATAACCCAGCGTTCCGGCGATCTCCTCGCCATGCTCGCCAAGGTTCAGCTCCAGATCGAACTCGACCTGATCAATCTCCTCCCCGGCAGCTTCGACACTCAGCCCTGGCAGGTCCAATGACCCAACCGCATTGTTCTCCCAGGCCAGCATCACCTGCAACAATGGCGTATGATCAAGAGCCCGGGGCGGCTGCACGATCTCCACCACCTGCTCGAACGGCAGGTCCTGATGCTCCTGCGCAGCCAGCACCGTGCGCCGCGTCCGCTCCAGAAGCTCCGACACGCGCGGCTTGCCCG
>NZ_JADYVX010000139.1 GCF_020194175.1 Bradyrhizobium sp. BRP22
GCCCGCCGCAAGGCGGTGGGGACCCGGGCCCCGATCCTGGTCGAGGCGAGGCCCAACGCGCGCTGGTCGCTGGACTTCGTCCATGACCAGTTCGCCAACGGGCGGCGCTTCCGCATCCTCAACATCGTCGATGACGTCACCAAGGAATGCCTGGGCGCCATTCCGGAGACCTCGATCTCGGGACGGCGCGTCGCCCGCGAACTCACGGCGATCGTCGAGCGACGCCGCAAGCCAGGAATGATCGTGTCCGACCATGGCACCGAGTTCACCTGCAACGCCATGCTGGCTTGGTGCAAGGACGCAGACATCGACTGGCACTTCATCGCGCCGGGAAAGCCGATGCAGAACGGCTT
>NZ_JADYVX010000014.1 GCF_020194175.1 Bradyrhizobium sp. BRP22
GCCCGTGCCCGCCCTTGATCAGCACCGCCTGACAGCCGAGCGCAAGCAGCCGCTTGCCCTGGCTCTCGATGGCGGCCTCATCCGAGGCCATCGGTTCATCGAGCAATGCGGCGGCTTCCGGCAGGTTCGGGGTGATCAAGGACGCAAGCGGGATCAATTTCGTGCGCAACGCATCGACCGCTTCCGCGGCAAGCAGGCGATCGCCCGATGTCGCAACCATTACCGGATCGAACACGATGTGCTTCGGCGACCAGCGCTTGAGCCCGGCTGCGATCGCCTCGATGATGGTAAGCTCCGCCACCATGCCGATCTTGACCGCGCCAACCGCAAGATCGGAGAACACCGCATCGATCTGCGCGGTCACGAACTCGGACGGCACCCGATGGATGCCACGCACCCCCATCGTGTTCTGCGCGGTCAGCGCGGTGATGACGGAGGCGCCGTAAACGCCGAGCGCGGCAAACGTCTTCAAATCCGCCTGGATGCCGGCGCCGCCAGAGGAATCCGAACCGGCGATGGTAAGCGCGATCGGGGTCATCGAAGAACTGCCGCGCAGTGGGGTAGCCATAAGACCATGGTCCCTCCTAGCGCGGCGGACCGGGGCCGGCAAGCTGGCTTGCCATCGCACGGGGAATTTGGCTCTATGGACCGGCGACCCTGCCCCGGAGACGACAGCGATGGTTCCCTTCTTCATCCAGATCAAGTGCAAGCTCGGCCAGTCCTATGCCGTCGCCAATGCGCTGGCGGAGGCCGAGATCGCTTCCGAGATCTACTCGACCGCGGGCGATTACGATCTCCTGGTGAAGTTCTACGTCGACAAGGACACCGACATCGGTCACTTCGTCAACGAGAAGGTGCAAATCATCCCTGGCATCCAGGACACCCACACCATCATCACCTTCAAGGCGTTCGGGACCACCTAGAGCGTTTTCGAGCGAAGTGGATACCGGTTCGCGTGAAGAAAACGCGTCAAAACAAGAATCTAGAGCTTCGGTTCTGATTCAATCAGAACCGAAAATGCTCTAGGGCGCGCGTCCTTGCCGTTCCGCGCCAGTTTTTTGGGCCGCTCGCCTACAATTGCAACCGTTTCCCGACGGACTGAAACAGCTCTGCAATACGGCCGGTTCAGCCTCTTCTGCAGAAGATTGGTAGCGGGACGGCAGTTCAATGACAGTTGCTCTATCAGCGCTTTGACGCGCCAGCGCAAACTCGACCGTTTGCCCGGCACTTCGCTTTCACGCGGAAGTGTGGGCGTATGGGGCCAGTCGACGACGATTGCAGCTCCAGCGATGTCGAGTGCCCGGTCCGACGGCGCCGCATTCGGCCGGAATGCTTAATGGCTCCCAAGGCTGCTGACATCTCTGGCTGATTGCTGCCCGTGTGCCTGCCTATGGCTCACTGCCGCCAGTCTTCGCGTCGCCCCACCATCCTTCTTTGGCATCGACATGAGCCAACCCGCCTCCACGGCCATGGGTCCACCTCCGCGTCACCTCCCCGCGACGCGCGGGTCAATCAGGGCTCGGAACAGCTCCACCGCTCAATGGCATCATCCGTTGAGAGAACGCTTCATGCAATGGCACCCGTCGGTGGACTGGGTACGGTCGGTCGGACGCCCGATCATGCGTGGGAAAAGGTCGAAATGAGTAGTCTGCTGTCACGCCTATTCGTGCTGGTGGCTGCGGCGATGCTGCCGTCAATCGCTGTACAGGCCTACAATGAGATCGACCTGCGTCGCACGCGCGAAGTTGAAGTCCACGACGAGGCACTCGGGCTCGCCAAGCTCGCGGCCGCTGAACAGCAGCAGATCGTCCAGGGCGTTCGTCAGGCTTTGATCGCACTTTCCGAGCTTCCGGCGATAAAGGCAAAGGACGTCCAGGGATGCAACGCCTATCTTTCCAGGATCAAGCAACGATACCCGGAGTTCATCGTCTTTATCGTGGTCGACATGAATGGCAGCTCTTTTTGCGACTCAACCATGGAGCATAAGTCAACTACCGCGGCTGGACGAACCTATTTCGCGACGGTGGTGAAGACCAGAAAATTTACCGTCGGAGAGTTCGCAATCGGCCGATCCACTGGTCAAAGCGTCCTTCAGTTTGCGCTGCCATTCTACGACAATGAGGACCGCATGGGAGGCGTCGTAATAGCGGCTCTCAGCCTTGATTGGCTCGCTGACTACATCGCGAAAAAGGCTGTCCCGGAAGGAGCCGCGCTCGCCATCACGGACCGCAACGGCATCTGTCTCGCTCGCTATCCTGATAATAGCCTGTACGTCGGCAAGAAACTGCCTGCGGGCAAAGATCCGGTTCTCCACAACGGGACAGTGGTGGAAATGGTTAACGTTGACGGCACGCGAAGGATTGTCGGCTTTTCCGCTGTGGAGCAAGATCTTCTTGTCAGTTTCGGCCTCGACAGGGCACAGACTTTCACCAGGATCGAACATCGCACGCAGCGCGACCTGTTGTTCATCGCTCTGAGCGCCCTGATTGTCCTCGTCCTGACGGCGTGGGGCGCTCGGCGGTTCATCCAGCGCCCGTTTGCGCAATTGGTAGACGCCGCCAACCGATGGCGGCTCGGCGAGTTTGACCGGCGCGTGGATATCCCGGGCAACTCCGAGATCGCACGGGTCGCGAGCGCATTTAACGCCATGGCCGATGCGCTGGAGCACCGTGAGCACGAACTATCCGAAGCGAGGGAGCAGTTCTATCAGAGCCAGAAGATGGAGAGCGTCGGCCAGCTCACCGGTGGCATCGCGCACGATTTCAACAACCTGCTCACGGTGGTCTCGGCGAATCTCGAACTCATCGAGGCCGGCAACGACATGGGTCAAACCCGGCGCTTCGCTGCGGCTGCGCGGCGTGCCGTTGATCGTGGAGCCAAGCTGACGGCGCAGCTTCTCGCCTTCTCGCGAAGGCAGATATTGAATTCAAAACCGGTCAACGCAAACCAGCTTGTTTCCGAGTTCCAGGGACTCCTTCGCAAAGCTGTTGGGGAAGCTTGCCGGGTCAAGGTATGGACCAATGAAGGGTTGTGGCTATGCCATGTCGACCCGTCGCTGCTGGAGACCGCCCTTCTCAATCTGGCCCTGAACGCGCGCGACGCCATGCCTAATGGCGGCGTGCTCGACATCGAGATGAAGAACATCGTCGTGAACGAAGGCGGCGTCGCGGGGTGCGTGCCCGGATCATACGTCAGGCTGTCGGTGAGAGACACCGGTTCTGGAATGTCCCCCGAGGTGCGTGGCCGGGTGTTTGAGCCCTTCTTCACCACCAAGGAAGTTGGCAAAGGCACCGGGCTCGGACTCAGCATGGTCTACGGCTTTGTCCGTCAGTCCGGGGGGCACATCACCATCGAGAGCGCATTGGGAAAGGGGACTACTGTCGCTCTCTACTTGCCCAAAGCCACCCAAGAGCCTGCCGTCGAAACGGGGGACGTCCAAACCGAAGCGTTACCCACCGGCTCGGAGCGAATCCTGGTTGTCGAGGATAACGATGATCTTCTGGACCTCACGTCGGCGATGCTGATCAGGTCGGGCTATCAGGTTCGTTCCGCTCGGAACGGCGCGGACGCAGTTCGGATGCTCCGGAGCGAAGAATTTGACTTCCTGCTCAGCGACATCGTGATGCCAAACGGAGTTAACGGCATTGAGGTTGCTCGCGAAGCGAGGCGGTTGAACAAGGGCATCAAGATCCTGCTTGCCTCGGGCTACGCGGGAGAGGTGCTGGAACAACATCAAGCGGTAGGCGAATTTCCGATTATCGAGATACCGTTCCGCATGTCCGAATTGGCAGCGCGCGTCCGGTCAATCCTGCAGGAAGCTTGAGCTGCTTTCCTGCCGTTGCTTCCCGCGACGCGCAGCGCCTAGAGCGTGATGACTTTTCTTCGAATCGTCATCCCGCTCTAGCTCTTTGTTTGAGCATGATCTTTTTCGGAAAACCGCTCCCACTTTTCCGGATCATGCTCTAGCTCTCGCTCCGCTTGGGCCGGGTGGGACCCTCGACCGGCGGCAGCGACTTCAGATAGTCCGCCATCGCTGCGCGGTCTTCGTCCGACAATTGCGACGTGTTCTTGATCACGCGTGCCATCAATCCGCTGGCGCTGTCGCCCTCCGGCAGTTCGCCGGTCTTCAGGAAATAGGCGAAATCCTTTGCGCTCCAGTCTCCGAGATTTTTTTGCGTGATGTTGGGCACCCAGCCCTCGCCTTCCGGATTGGGTCCACCGGCAAAGCGCTGTGCGCTGACGATACCACCCAGGAAATTGCGCGGGCTGTGACATTCCGCGCAATGGCCGAAGCTGTTCACCAGATAGGCCCCGCGATTCCATTGCGCGGAGCGCGTCGGATCCGGCGTGAACGGCTTACCGTCCATGAACAGGAATTTCCACACGCCGATGTTGCGGCGGATGTTGAAGGGAAACGGCACGTCGTGACCGCGCGCCTTGCCGGCGACCGGCGGCAGCGTCTTGATGAAGGCGAAGAGATCGCGGACGTCCTCCACCTTCCCATGCTGGTAGGAGGTGTAGGGAAACGCCGGGAAAAAGTGCACGCCGTCCGGCGAGGTGCCCTTCATGACCGCGGTGACGAAATCGGCCTCGCTCCATCGGCCGATGCCGTCGTTGGGATCGGGCGAGATGTTCGGCGCATAGAAGGTGCCAAACGGTGACGGGATCGCGAGCCCGCCGCCGAGCCGAGTGCGATCGGGCTGGTCGGGCACGGCATGGCAGGACGAGCATCCGCCCGCGTTGAAGATGGTGGCGCCGTTACCGACGTCGGGCTGATAGGCCGGCAGCGCGCTGGCCAAAATCGTCGCAGGCATGGTCAGCCACCAATAGACGCCAATACCGACAAGGATGATGACCGCAGGAAATATTCGTCGCAACATGGTCCGACCTGTCATCAGAGCGTTTTCGAGCGAGGTGGAGCAACCAATATGGCGAGTGTTTCGGCCATCCGCTTACAGGAAATTTTTCGCGTTCTCGGCGATTCCGGGAATAAAGCGTAAAGGCCGTTGTTTCGAGGCTGACACTCATCCGACGCCAACAGGGAGAAAGACCATGCCGAACAAGACCATGCTTGCCACGCTCGCTCTTGGGGCCGCCATCATGTTTGCGGGCCCTGCTTCCGCCGACAAGTACAAGGTGCCGCTGGACAGCAAATCCGAGGTGCCGCCGAACAGCAGCAGCGGAACCGGCACCGCCGATATCGACTACGATCCCGCGACCAAGAAACTGAGCTGGAAGGTGACCTATTCCGGCCTCACCGGTCCCGCCACCATGGCGCATTTCCATGGGCCCGCCGAAGCCGGCAAGAACAGCGGCGTCGCGGTCCCGATCCCGAATATCGCCTCGAGCCCTGCCGAAGGCAGCGCCACGCTGACGGATGCGCAGGCCGCCGATTTCCTGGCCGGCAAGTACTACGTGAACATCCACACCGCAGCCAATCCAGGCGGCGAAATCCGCGGCCAAGTCGTGAAGTAAGCCAGCGACAGATGCTGATCGATGAAGGCGGATGCTTCGGCATCCGCCTTTCTCATTTCGTGCCTATAGTGAAGCAAACCAGTACTGGCCGCGACGAAGCTGCGCTCCCTCTCCCGCTTGCGGGAGAGGGTCGGGGTGAGGGTGTCTCCGCATTGGGACTCCCCGAGTGAGAGAGCCCTCACCCGCTGCGCCGAAGCGCAGCGACCTCTCCCGCGCGCGGGAGAGGTGAAGCGCCGCATCATTTCAATTTGACGCGATAGATGTCATGGCAGCCGCCGCAGCGGTCGTTGATGGTGGTGTAGGCCACTTTCAACTGGTCGAGATTCTTGACCTTGCCCTTGACATCGGCGATCGCTTTTGCGACCGGCGGAATCTTGGAATCGAAATCGGCCTTGTTCTGCCAGATCTTCGGCGACGCCGCGTAGGTGGCGTCCTTCACGTGTTCCTTGGGATTGGTGGCAAAGACGTTCGCGATCTTGGCGACGTCGGTTTCGAGATCGGCGAGTGCCGTATCGACCGCCTTCTGGTCGTAGGGGATATCACCCTTCACCATTTTCCCGATCACGTTGTACATGCTCTTCGCCTGCGCCCGCATCAGGTTTTGCTGCTGGACAGCAACCTCCTGCTGCGCCATGACAGCGCTTGCACCGAGCAGCACGCCGCACGCCGCCATAACCATCCGCTTCATCGGCGAATTCTCCTTTTCGTGAAGTCTTGCCGGACGCCGCCGCGCGCGCGTTGCGCCCGCGACCTCTCCAGTAGAACCCGTGCGCAGGCGTTTATTCCCGCGCACGGGATCGTCATCAGAGATTATGGCGCCGCTGCGCCTCGCGGATCGCGATCCAGACTCGCTCGGGGGTGGCGGGCATGTCGATGTGGTCGATCTTGTATTCGCGCCACAGCCCTTCGATGATCGCGTTGACGATCGCCGGGCACGAGCCGATCGCGCCCGCTTCGCCCGCGCCCTTGACGCCGAGCGGATTGGTGGCGCAGGGCACGTTGTGGGTCTCGAACACGAAGGATGGTCCGTCGGAGGCGCGCGGCACCGCATAGTCCATGAAGGTGCCGGTGACGAGCTGGCCATCGGTTGCGCTGTAGACAGCCTGCTCCATCAGCGCCTGCCCGATGCCCTGCATCGCGCCGCCGTGAACCTGGCCCGCGAGCAGCAGCGGGTTCAGTGTCACGCCGAAATCATCGACGATGACATAGTTCACGATCTTGACGATGCCGGTCGACGGATCGATCTCGACTTCCGCGAGATGCGTGCCGTTCGGATAGGTGCCGTCGGCGCTGGCGAAGGTCGCGCTGGCATTCAGCTTCGACGGATCGACGCCCGGGCGTTTTGCCAGGTCGGCAAAGCTGATCGAGCGGTCGGTGCCGGCGATGCGGATCACGCCGTCTGTTATCTCGAGGTCGCCGGCGCTGGCTTCCAGCGCCTGCGCCGCGATCTCCTTCAACTTGTCACCGAGCGCAGCCGTGGCGCGCTGCACGCTGACGCCACCCGACGGAATCGAGGCTGAGCCGCCGGTGCCAAGGCCGGTCGCGATCTTGTCGGTGTCGCCCTGCAGGATGTGGACACGCTCCGGCGGCACGCCGAACTGTTCGGCGACGATCTGCGCATAGGCGGTCTGGTGGCCCTGCCCGCTCGACTGCGTGCCGATCAGGATGGAGACCTCGCCATTGGGATCGAGCGCGACATTCGCGGTCTCCTCGCCCATGGTGCCGCAGATCTCGACATAGGTTGCAAGCCCGATGCCGCGCACCAGGCCGAGCTTCTTCGCCGCCCTGGCGCGCTTGGGAAATTCCTTCCACTCGGCGATCTCCATCGCGCGCTTCATGTGCGCGGCGAAGTCGCCGGAGTCGTAGACCTTCCCGGTCGCGGTCTTGTAGGGCAGCGACTTCGGCGGAATGAAATTCTTGCGCCTGATTGCATCGGGCGTCATTCCGAGCTTTCGCGCGGCGGCATCAACCAGGCGTTCGATGACGTAAGCCGCCTCCGGCCGCCCGGCGCCGCGATAGGCGTCGACCGGCACGGTGTTGGTGAAGATGGTGCGGACGCGGCAATGGAAGGCCTGGATGTCGTAGAGGCCCGGCAGCATGCCGGCGCCGCCATGCGGAATATACGGGCCGAAGGTCGAGAGATAGCCGCCCATGTCGCCCATCAGGTCGACGTCCATGCCCAGGAACTTGCCATCCTCGGCGAGCGCCATTTTCGCGGTCGTGACGTTGTCGCGCCCCTGCGAGTCGCCCATGAAGTGGTCGGCGCGATCTGCCGTCCACTTGACGGTCTTCTTCAACTGGCGCGCGGCGACCGCGACCAGCGCATATTCGCGATAAGGAAACAGTTTTGTGCCGAAACCGCCACCGACATCGGGGCAGATCACCCGCATGTTCTCGACCGGGATCTTCAGGATGTTCTGGCAAAGGATGTCGCGCAGGCGATGGCTGCCCTGGCTGCCGATCGTCAGCGTCAGATGATCCTTCTTGGCGTCATATTCGGCGACCGCTGCGCGCGTCTCCATGAAGTTGGTGACGATGCGCGGATTGACGATCGAAATCTCCGCGACCGCATGCGCCTTGGCAAAGGCATCTTCGGTCGCCTTCTTGTCGCCGATCGAGACGTCGAACAGCACGTTGCCCGGCTTGTCGGGCCAGACCTGCGGCGCACCGGGCTTCACGGCATTGACGACGCCGATCACGGCCGGCAGCGGCGTCCACTGCACGTCGATCGCCTCGATCGCGTCGCGCGCCTGGTCGATGGTCTCGGCAACGACGAAGGCAACAGCATCGCCGACATGGCGCACCTCGTCCTTGGCCAGGATCGGATAGGGCGGAGCGGTGAACGGATCGGTCTCCAGGTTGAACAGGCATGGCAGATCGCCGAGGGCGGCGACCTCAGCCGCGGTCAGGATCAGGCTGACGCCCGGCAGGCCGCGCGCCTTGGTGACGTCGATGGTGAACTTCGCATGCGCATGCGGTGAGCGCAGCACCAGCGCATGCAACGCCGGCTGCGGCGCGACGTCGTCGGTATAGCGGCCCTTGCCGCGGATGAGCGCGTCGTCTTCCTTGCGGCGTACACTCTGGCCGACGCCGAATTTGATGGGGGCTGCCATCGTCACTCCAATTGTCGTTGTTGTCTACGCCATGCTGGCGTTGTCCACGCCGTGGCGGCGTGTTTCCCGACATATTGGCGCGGTTGGGAAAGAAGCGCAAACCGCGAATTGCGGACCTTGGAAGCACCGCAACAAAAAGCTGATTTGACTTGAGAACTTATCCGCGCCTTAGGGCGAACAGCCATCCGCGCCCGAACAGCACCAGGATGCAGAAGCCATAGACGAAGGCCCCGACCGCCATCAGGAGCAGCAGGATGGTTTCGTCGCGCAGCACATGCATCTGCGCGAAATAGACCGCCGCGAATCGCGCGGTCGCCCAAAGCGATGCCGCCAGCACGAGCCCGGAGACGGCGAATTTAGCAAAGGTCAGCAGCAGGCGGCGATCGAGCTCGAGATAGCCGGCGCGCACCGCAAAACCGAGCACCAGCAGCAGGTTGATCCAGGCGCCGACCGCGGTGGCGAGCGCAAGCCCGATCTGGGCGAGCGGGGCCATCAGGCCGATCTTCAACAACAGATTGGCCCCGAGCCCAGTCAACGACGCCTTCACCGGCGTTGCGGTATCCTTGCGGGCGTAGAACGCCGCAACCGCGCTGCGGATCATCACGAACGGAATCAGGCCGATCGAATAAGCCGCCAGCGTTGCGGCCGCGGCCGCCGCGTCGGCATTGGTGAACGCGCCGCGCGCAAACGCCGCGCGCACGATGATGTCGGGCACGGTGAGGAAGGCCGCGACAAAGGGCACGGTCGCAAGCAGGGTGAAATCAAACGCGCGGCGCTGCGAGGCCGCAGCGCCTGCGGTATCCTCGGCGGTGATGCGCCGCGACATTTCCGGCAGCAGCACCGTGCCGACGGCAATGCCGATCACGCCGATTGGCAGCTGGTAGAGCCGCTCGGCGTAATACAGCGCCGACAACGCGCCCGCCGCCAGGAACGTCGCGATGATGGTGTCGGCGAACACGGCGACCTGCGTGCCCATCGAGCCCAGTGTCGCCGGCCCGATCGCGCGGAAGAAGTTGCGGACGTCCTCGTCCAGCCGCGGCATGGCAAAGCGCGGCAGCGTGCCGTGGCGCGCCAGATCGCCCGCGAGCAGGAAATATTGCAGGAAACCGGAGATCAGCACGCCCCAGGCCGCGGCATGCCCCGCGGTCGGGAAGAACGCCGCCAGCGCCAGCGTCGCCATCATCGACAGATTGAGCAGGATCGATGCGCCGGCGGCGCTGGCAAAGCGCTGCATCACATTGAGCATGCCGCCATAGAGCGTCACCATCGTGATCAGCAGCAGATACGGAAAGGTGATCCGGGTGAGCTCGATCGCAAGCTGGCGCTGCTCGGCCTCATCGGTGAAGCCGGGCGCAAGCACGCGCAATGCCTGCGGCATGAAGGCCCAGGCCAGCGCGAGCAGGATCAGCTGCGACAGGAACAGCAGCGTGAAGATGCGGTCGGCGAACAATCGCGCGGAGGTGTCGCCGCCCTTGCCATGGACATGGGCGTAGGCGGGAATGAAGGCGGTGTTGAACGCGCCCTCGGCGAAGATCGCGCGAAAATTGTTCGGCAGCCGCCAGGCCACCAGGAAGGCGTCGGCAATCGGCCCGGCGCCGAGGATCGCCGCGAGCATGATGTCGCGCGCGAGCCCCGTCAGTCGCGAAAGCAGGGTATAGCCGCCGACCGTGAAGATGCGCCCAAGCATGGGGTGCTTCTAGCGCATATTTGCCGCCGATGGCATCAGACCCGAACGGCTAATTTTGCTGTGACGTGAAGCCGCGCCCAAAGCGGCGAAATCAAGACAGCGCGCCGCGCACCGCCTCGATGATTCGCCCCTGTGTTGCCTCGTCGAGATAAGCGTGAATCGGCAGGCTGATGACGTCGTTCGAAAGTCTCTCGCTGACGGGCAGACCACCGTCGGCCACCGGGAAGTCGCGGTAGGCGGTCTGCTGATGCATCGACTTCGTATAATAGATCGCGGTGGGCACGCCCTGCGCCTTCAGCGCCGCGGCAAAACCGTCGCGATCGATGCCCTCGGGCAGGCGGATGGTGTAGCAGGCCCAGATCGAGCCGCAGCCGGCGGCAAGACGCGGAACGGTCACGACGTTGCCGAGCCCGCGCGCATAGCGCTCCGCCACCTGGTTGCGCCCGGCGATCTCGTCCTCGAATACCCTGAGCTTTTCGAGCAGCACCGCCGCCTGCATGGTGTCGAGCCGCCCGGTCAGACCGAGGCGCACATTGTCGTATTTGTCGGAGCCCTGGCCGTGCACACGGATGCTGCGCAGCGTTTGCGCGAGTTCGTCGTCATCGGTGAAGATCGCGCCGCCGTCGCCGAAACAGCCGAGCGGCTTTGCCGGGAAGAAGCTGGTCGCCGTCGCGAGGCCGAAAGTGCCGATCCGCCGCCCCTTGTAGCTGGCGCCGAAGCCCTGGGCGGCGTCATCGAGCACGAACAGGCCCTCGGCCTTGGCGATCGCGGCGATCGCATCGTGATCGGCGGTCTGCCCAAACAGGTCGACCGGAATGACGCCGACGGGCTTGAGGCCCCGCGCCCTGGCGGTGGTGATGCCACGCTTCAACGAAGCGGCATCCATGTTGAATGTCGTCTCATCGACGTCGACGAAAACCGGCGTGGCACCAGTCAGCGCCACCGATTCGCCGGTGGCGCAGAAGGTGAAGGACGGGCACAGCACCGCATCGCCCGGGCCGACCTCCTTCGCCATCAGCACCATCAACAGCGCATCGGTGCCGCTGGCGCAGGTCACCACATGCTTTGCGCCGGAGAACTTCGCAAGCTCGGCCTCCAGCGCCGTCACTTCCGGCCCATTGATGAACTGGCAATGGGCGAGCACGCGGGAGACCGCCTCATCGATGGAATTGCCGAGCCGGCGGCGCTGCGCGGCAAGGTCGATGAAGGGAATGGGTTCTGGACGCATATGCTGGTTCATGGGACCTTGCGGGACGAGCGTGTGATGACGTCAGCCGGCGACGCGGCGCGGGGCCTTGCGGGCGATGGTGGTGGCGGCCGGTGTGGCCGGCGCCTCCAGGCATTTGATCGCGATCTCGAGACTTGCAACGCCCTCGTTGCCTGATACCGCCGGCTCCTTGCCGCATCTGACCGCATCGAGGAAGGCGATCAATTCGGCGCGCAGCGGTTCGTCGTGGCCGACAGGCAGATGCCGCATCGAATAGCTGCCGTCGGGCTTGAAGCCGAAGCACTCGGTGACCTGCCGGGTCAACAGATCGCCCATCACATATTTGCCGCGCGTCGCGACGGTGACGCTGCGCGCCTTGAACGGCGTCAGCCAGTTGGTGTTGATATGCGCGAGAACGCCGGAGGCGGTGCGGAACTGCAGCAGCGCGATGTCCTCGCGCTCGGCCACCGCGCTCGAAAGCTGCGGCTGCACGTCGACGATTTCAGACTCGGTGAACCAGCGGATCAGGTCGATGTCGTGGACGGCGAGATCGATGACGACGCCGACATTGGACATGCGCGGGGGAAACGGACCGACGCGGGTGATGCCGATCGAGAGGATGTCTTCGCCCGATATCGCCTGCTTGATCGCGGCAACCGCCGGGTTGAAGCGTTCGACATGGCCGACCATCAGCGTCAGACCGGCCTGCCGCGCGGCGGCGACGATATCGTTGCCCTCCTCGACCGTGGAAGCGACGGGCTTCTCGACCAGGATATGGATATTGCGCGCGATACAGGCGAGCGCGATCTCGTGGTGCAGATGCGTTGGCGCCGCGATCGTCACGGCATCGACGCCTTCGGCGAGCAGTTCATCGAGCGTGGCAAAAGCCCGACAGCCGACCAGCGCAATGGCCCGCGCGCGGTGTTCAGCCAGGGGATCGACGATCCCCACCAGCGTGACCTCGGGCAATCCCGCCAGCACGCGGGCATGGTTGCTGCCCATCACCCCCGCGCCGATCACCCCGACGCGCAAGGCACGTCTGATTCCGGCTTTTGCGGCCAACCCTGACCCTTTGGAACTCATGTGATTACCCCAACAGACTTCTGGTGGCGCCCATCGGTTGTGCGTTCTTCCCCGGACCAACCCGACTCCACCGAATCAGGCCGCAGCCCTATCCCCTTGTCCTGACGTGCTTTCTTTCCCCGAAGCATCATCATGTAAAGGCTATAGCATGCCGTCACAAATGTGGCGAATGCCAACACGCAAATCCGGACACGTTTTGATTCAAACGGTTACATGATCTGGCCGGCCGCCGGGACGAAACGGGCGTGCTGCGCAACGGTCAGGTGCGCTGATAATCGTCCTCGATGCGGATGATGTCGTCTTCGCCGAGATAGCTGCCGGTCTGCACCTCGATCAATTCGAGGAGGATCTTGCCGGGGTTCTCCAGCCGGTGCACGGCGCCGATCGGGATGTAGATCGACTCGTTCTCGTGCACGGTCTTCACTGATTCGTTGACGGTGACGCGCGCAGCGCCTCGGACCACGATCCAGTGCTCGGAACGATGATGATGCTTCTGCAGCGACAGCCGCTCGCCCGGCTTGACGATGATGCGCTTGACCTGATGGCGTTCGCCGTTGTCGACCGACTGGTACGAGCCCCAGGGCCGATGCACCTTGATGTGGTTCTCGGTGACCTCGGGCGCCACCGTCTTCAATTTCGCCACCAGCCGCTTCAGGCCGTTGGCATCCTTCTGCCGCGACACCAGGATGGCATCCTGCGTCGCGACCACGACGAGGTCGTCGACGCCCTCGAGCGCCACCAGCGCGCGGTCGGTCGAGACGTTGCAGTTGCGCGAATCTTCGAAGACTGCGGCGCCCCGCGCGGCATTGCCCTGCCCGTCCTTGTCGGACAATTCCCACACCGCGTGCCAGGAGCCGACATCCGACCAGCCGCAGGACACCGGCACCACGGCCGCGCGCGCGGTCTTTTCCATCACCGCATAGTCGATCGAGATCGCCTTCGCCGATCCGAACGCATCGGCATCGAGCTTGACGAAGCCGAGATCGCGCAGAGCGGTCGTCACCGCATCGCTCACCGCCTGCACGCTCGCGGTATCGAAATTGCGATACTCGTCAAGCAGCACGGCGGCGCGGAACATAAAGTTGCCGCTGTTCCAGAGATAGCCCGACGTGATGTAGTCAGCCGCGGTTGCGGCGTCCGGCTTCTCGACGAATTTTGCGACCGCGCGCACCTGCCCCGAAATGGTATCGCCGGGGCTGATATAGCCGTATTCGGTGGCCGGGCGTTCGGGATTGACGCCAAAGGTCACGATGCGGCCCGCCTTCGCCGCGGCCAGCCCCTCGCGACAGGCGGCGACGAAGGCCTCGGTGTCGCCAACCACGTGATCGGCGGCGAGCGCCAGCACGATCGCTTCCCTGTCGCGCGCTTGTGCAAAGGCTGCGCCGGCTGCGATCGCCGGGCCGGAGTCGCGCCGCGCCGGCTCCAGCAGCACGTCCGCCTCGCGTCCGATGCCGGCCAGTTGCTCCAGCACCATGAAGCGGTAGGCGTTGTTGGTGATCACGATCGGCCGCTCGAACAGAGCCGGGTCCGACACCCTGAGCAGCGTCTCCTGGAATGTCGAGCGCGTCCCGAACAACGGCAGGAACTGTTTCGGATGGACCTCGCGCGACGCCGGCCACAGCCTCGTGCCCGCCCCGCCGCACATGATCAATGGAATAATTCGGTCCATCCTAACCTCGAATTCTGGAATGATTCCGCTGCCCGACGATAGTTAACGTCCCCATCGTGCCCGGTCGAAGCCCGGAACCGATGCTCCGAAGGGATGCCCAGAACCAATGTCCACGTCCCTTCACATTGTCGACATCGGCGACATGTCCCGGGGTCACGGACGTGACCAGCGGCACGTGACGGCCCTTGCGGGCCGGATTACCGTCCCCAAGCGCTACCACCCCGTTTAGCCCTTTCAGATGAATTTTTGTGGGCAGCGTAAACCTTTATGAGCATGCGAGCCAAGCGCCTGGGCAACCCGGCCGGCCCCGTTCAGGCCCTCTTTACCCGCCACTTCGAGTGCGCCGCAAGGGCGATCGAACGGCTATTGCAAGATCGGTCCTAAACCCATACCAAGGCGACGAAATTCGGCGCGCGGCGCCGATTTGCGCCGTTTTTGATGTCTTTCTCGAACCTGACAAACGCGGACGAGATGCGCCGGATATTGCTTTCGACCATCAAGATCTTGATCTCGGCTGCGCTGCTTTACCTCTCGCTCCGTAAGGTCAACCTGTACGACCTCGCCGCGCGCCTGCGCGTCGAAAGCCTGGGCTGGATCGGTCTCGCGATCGCGATCACCTTCCTTCAGATATTCCTCGGCGTGTTGCGCTGGCGCGAGATCAGCGCCGAGTGCGGCGCGCCGCTCGAGACGCGACAGGCGATGCGCTTCAATGTGATCGGAACATTCTTCAATCAGACGCTGCCGTCGTCGATCGGCGGCGATGCCGTGCGGCTTTGGCTGGTCGCGCGCGCCGGCGCCGGCTGGCGCGCGGCGACCTATTCGATCTTCGTCGACCGCGCCATCGGCCTGATCGCGCTCGCCGTGCTCATCGTCGCGAGCCTGCCGTGGAGCTATCGGTTGATCACCGATCCACACGGACGATCGGCGCTGCTGCTGGTCGATTTCGCGGCGCTTGCAGCCGGCGGCGGCTTTCTCCTGCTCGGTGCATTGAAGTGGCCGTGGCTGAAGCGCTGGTGGGGGACGCACCACATCCACGCCTGCGCCGTCATCGCCAACGGGGTGCTGTTCAGCCGGGACCGCGGCCCGAAGATCGCGGTGCTCTCGCTGCTCGTTCACGTGCTGACCGTCGTCATCGCCTGGTGCGTGGTGCAGTCCATTTCCGCGCCGCTCTTGTTCGGCCAGATCTTTCAACTGGTGCCGCCGGTGATGCTGATCACCATGCTGCCGATCTCGATTGCCGGCTGGGGCGTGCGCGAGGCGAGCATGGGTCTTGCCTTCGGCTATGCCGGACTGGCGGCCAATGAGGGCGTCAACGTTTCGCTGCTGTTCGGCGCCGTGTCGTTCATCGTCGGCGCGTTTGGCGGGCTGGTGTGGATTCTCAGCGCGGAAAAGAAAGCGCAAGGTGACAAGCCGATCGCGGTCCCCGAACAATCGCTGTCGCCGATCGAATGACCAACGCCGATATCGCGCTTTCGCTGGTCGCCGCGGCGCTTGCTGCGTTGTTGTCGGCATTGCTCATCTGGCTGCTGCGGCCGATGCTGCTGCGCGTGGCGCTCGCCAAGCCGAATGCGCGCTCGTCCCATCGCATCCCGACGCCGCAGGGCGCAGGCATCGCCGTGATCGTGGCGACGCTGGTCGTGGCGGGCGCGCTCGTCGCACTCGGCGGCGGCGGCACCCTCGAAATCCCCCTCGCGGTCTTCGGCGCAACCCTGTTCATCGCGGCCGTCGGCTTCGCCGATGACGTCAAGCCCGTCCCCGTGCTGCCGCGCCTGTTGCTGCAGGGATTGGCGGCGGCCGTGGTGGTGTTTGCGGCGCCCGGCGATCTCAGGATCGTGCCGGCGGTCCCGTTCTGGATCGAGCGCGGGTTGCTGCTCATCGCGGGGCTCTGGTTCGTGAACCTCGTCAACTTCATGGACGGGCTCGACCTGATGACGGCGGCAGAAGCGGTGCCGATCACGGCGGCAGTCGCACTGCTCGGCTTTTGGCAGCAGGTTCCACCTTCGACCGCGCTGGTGGCGGCGGCGCTGTGCGGCGCGCTGCTCGGCTTTTCTCCCTTCAATCGTCCGGTGGCAAAGATCTTCCTTGGCGACGTCGGCAGCCTGCCGATCGGGCTCCTGCTCGGCTGGTGCCTGCTCGAGCTCGCCTATCACCAGCACGTCGCCGCAGCGCTGCTGCTGCCGCTGTATTATCTGGCTGATGCCACGATCACGCTGCTGCACCGGCTGATCAAGGGCGAGCCGTTCTGGGCGGCGCACCGTTCGCACTTCTACCAGCGCGCCACCGACAACGGATTTTCGGTGACGCGGATCGTCAGCGAGGTCTTTGCGCTCAATGTCGGGCTGGTGCTGCTCGCGATGTTGTCGATCCGCTTGGATTCGATAGCGGCGAGCTTCGTCCTACTGGTCGTGGGCGCGGGCGCGGTGGCGTGGCTGCTCTACCGGTTTTCGCGCCGGCGGGAACGACCGGCCGGCTAGAGCGTTTTCGAGCGAAGTGGATACCGGTTCGCGTGAAGAAAACGCGTCAAAACAAGAATCTAGAGCTCCGGTTCTGATTCAATCAGAACCGAAAACGCTCTAGCCATGATCCGGAAGGCTCGAACAAAAAACCAGGCTGGGCACTCATAAATCGGAATGCTTGGGTTAGGCGCGCCTGATGCCCGCCTGTCCGCCAATAGCGTACGTTGCCGGAGGTCGCAGAAGAGCCATTGCCGACATTGTATTAAGGGGGCTATGGCCGGACAGTACCGATTATCATCGGTTCTTCACTACTAGCCCTTCGCGAAGCACCCGCAGCACGTTTTCGCTCATGACCTTTTGGATGTCGTCGCTTGATAGGCCACGTCGAGCAGGGCCTGAGTTATGCTCGCGATTTGACTTGCGTCAAATGCAGTGGTGGTGGCCCCGTCAAAGTCCGAGCCCAAACCGACGTGGTCGATACCAACGAGATCGCGAACATAGGCTATGGCGCGAGCTACATCCTTTGGCTTCGTTGAGCAGATCGCGCCTTCCCAGAAGCCTATACCAATCACGCCTCCAGTTTTGGCAATCCCTCGTATTTCATCGTCGCTGAGATTGCGGTTTGCTTTACAAATTGCCTGGACACCGCCGTGGCTAGACACGACTGGGCGAGTGGCCAGCGCAAGCACATCTGCAACTGTCGCATGGCTTGCGTGGGCGACATCTACCACCATCCCCAAAGTTTCCATGCGACGGACGACCTTCCTTCCAAGCGGAGTTAGGCCGCCCTTGTTGACTCCATGCATTGAGCCCGCAACCTCGTTGTCAAAGAAGTGAGTAAGCCCAGCCATTCGAAAACCAGCAGCATAAAGGACGTCAAGGTTTCCGAGCTTGCCTTCAAGATTATGCAAGCCCTCAACAGAGAGCATGCCGCCCACAACTAAACTGCCGCCCTGCCTATCAAGAATTAAGCGCTCGATATCTTGTGGGGTGCGGATGATCCTCAGTTTTCCATCTGACTTGCTGGCAAAGCTATGGAGCTTTTCCGCATGCCATAAGGAGCGTTCGAGCCCCGAGCGCCACGTTCGTATTGGTTGCAGGTAGAGAATGCTCGTCAACGTCTGGACATCGAAGCTTTCGGCGCTGTTTGACTCGTAATTTTGACCTTCAGGAGATTTCGTTACCGACGAGAACACCTGCAGCGCGTAGTGTCCCTCAATTAATCGCGGCAGGTCGACATGACCAATGTTCGACCTTTCGAGCAAATCGCGTTTCCATAAGAGGCTGTCCGCATGCATGTCCGCCACATTGAGCGTGGCTTGTATGTCTTTCGCTTGCGCCGTGATGTTGGATTGGATCGGCACCACCTTGTTGTAAGCCCGGTCAATCTTGCCCGGCTCGACCAGAACGTAACGAACCGGGAAAAACACCAGACAAGCCAGGAGTGCCAGCCAGCAGCCTATAATGATTCGTTTCATGGTCATGCCGCGCCCCATCCTCCGGCGACAATAAGATGAGGTGGCTGTCTTGTCCAAAGCGCGGCGATAAAACGTGGCGCAAAGCTACAAACAGTGTGTGATCGGCTTTGGGGTATTCAGCGCCCATGCCCGCGTTGGTCGGGAGGCAGCATTGAAGCTCGACTTCACAATGTCAGCTTTGGGCCAGTGGACTAAACCGCTCGCGCGGTAGGCGCCAGCGGCTGGCGGCGGAGCCAAGAGGATAGCGCAACGGGGCGTCCTGTCTTGGGATGAGGGGTTCGCAACCTTCACCCAAGACAGGAGCATCCCATGACCGACGAGACAGTAAGCCCGTTGCGCCGGCGCATGATCGAGGACATGACGATCCGCAAGTTCGCGCCGAAGACCCAACATGACTACGTGCAGAGGGGCAAGAACTTCGCCGCGTTTCTCGGGCGATCACCCGACACGGCGAGCTTCGAGGACGTGCGCCGCTACCAACTGCATCTGGCCGCGAGCGGTGGATCCGGGGCAGCCGATGACCACGCGCCAGCTCAATCGCGCCTGTCACGCTGCCGCGCAGATGGCGGAGATCAGCAAGCGCGTCTCGCTGCACACCTTGCGGCACAGCTTCGCCACCCACCTCTTGGAGCAGAACATCGATGTCCGCGTGATCCAGGTGCTGCTCGGCCATGCAAAGCTCGACACCACGGCGCTCTATACCCGCGTCGCCACCAAGACGATCAGCGAGGTCATGAGCCCGCTGGAGCACATCGCGCTCAAGCTCAAGGAGGTCCGGCCGCCCGGCTGACGCACGCGTGTCGCGCCCGGCCTTGGAGGTTGCGGACATCTTCCGCGACGGTGGCCCGGCATGCCACGGCATCGGCCGACAGCTCCAACGAACCACATCAGGATCGACACCTCATGACCGTGCCGCAATCCCGCAAATCCGCTCGCCGCGCTCGCTGGCTCTCGACCGGCCACGGCAGAGCGCGCCCAGATATCCACCAGCCGTCGCAAATCGTCGGACAACTTGTGGAGTTCAAGGCCATCCGCCGCGCATTCGTCAGCGACTTCACCGTCGCGCAACTCGTCGGGCCGACTCGATCCCAATCAACGAGCTCGCCCGCGGCGCTCAAATCCCCATAGCGCCTGCCGCACCGAAGCGGCCGGCATCCGAAAACCTTCACAAAAGCGGGCATCAGCGTCGCTATCTCACCTCTTCGAAATCGCCCGGTTTCCAGCTCTTGTCGATCGCGGCTTCGGTCGGGAAGTAGAGTCTAAGAATTGCCATGTACGCTCTGCCGGGAGCGGTCGGCAGCCAGTTGCGGGCCTTTCCGTCGGGCGCTTTTGGTCCGAAGTAAAGGTCCGTGCTTCCATCGACGTTCTGTTCGGGTTTTTGAGGCGACCCCAACGCCGGCGCTTCCTGACCATTGTCGTAGAGCGCGGCGCTGAAGGCATCGTACAGCGTGACGTTCCAGAATAGCTTGGCCGGAATGTTCGCTGGCAGGTGCAGGCGATAGTCGTTGCTTCCCGACAACGGTTTGCCTTGGCTATCGACGGCGACAATCGCGTAAATCGCACCTTCGCCGGGTGTGAATGTGAACATCCCGGGGCTTACCCCCCAGCTATAGCTGAAGAAGCTCGTCCGCGCATCTAGGGCGCGATATCCGCCGGACCGCATGATCCACGAAAGGTTCCAGGGTCCGGATGGGTGTGCGCGAGTCCCTCCGGTGAAGGGGTTGATCCAGTGCCGGTCCGGGTACATGACTTGGGAAACGCCGTTCACAACCGGGTCGTAGCTGAGGACGCGAGCCGTCTTGAACCCGGTCATTGCCGCTTTGTCGAGAATAGAGCGGGTATGTGCATCCGGCCTGAAGGGCTGGCCTTTGACAATTCCGATTGACGCCAACATGCCGAGCCAATCGGGGCTGGCAAGATTTTCACCTTCACTGTCGAGAAGTTGTTTGATTTGGTCAAATGCGGTGCTGTCCGTGCTTGGCAACAGGTTCAGCTTGACCGCCGAGGCATCAGGGAATTTCATCGGCTTCGCGGCGGCGTTGTCATTCAGTGGATAGACTTTCGTTTTATCCAGGTGCTCCACAGCAAGCCCCAGCTCTTTTGGATTCGCCACGAACGCGCGCAAGGTCACCAGGACGTTCATTGTTGCCGAGCGATAAACGTAATAGCCATTCGGCACGTCGCTCTTATAGCCCGGAGGTACGAGCAAAAACCTTCCACCTTCGCCGTGGTCCGGTCCAGCGAAGCCGACATCACCTGCGAAACTTTGCGCCCTCCACCGGAATAGGAACGCCCCAGTAATCCGAAAGGAAACCTTGCAGCTTGGGCGGCAACTCCATCACGAGCGGACCGTCCTTGCCCAAGTCGAGGTAACCCACGGCGTACATGGTCACCGTGTTCGGAGTGAATACGAGGGTCTTGGCATCTGTGAGAGACTTCCAGATTGGCAAGACGTTGTAACCCGCGCCGAATGCCTTCTCCGATCCGGCCTGCATGCCCAGCGTCATGATTGCTGGCATGGCCCACATGTACGTCTGTGTTGCGCGCTGGAATAGCAGTTCATCCTTTAAGGTCTGCGCTGCTTCGCTGGTTGGTTGTCCCTCCGGAAACGGCGAATTGGCTAGTTCGCGAACCAGGTCGGTTCAGCCGCTGTTGCCGCCTGAAGTCCAAATGCCGTGACGACCGCAACCAGGCTGATGCGCAATTTGAAAACCAATGCTGTGACTCTCATGACTTGCTCCTTCCCAGGCAAGGCAGCATAAAGGTGAAACTCAGCAATGACTGTCAGACCTTCTCGAAATCCGGTAAGCGCCACGACTTGTCGAAGAATGCCTCGGTCGGGCCATAGAGGCGGAACCACACCCACCAACCCCGTCCCGGCAACGTCTTGATCCAGTTGCTCTCCTTGCCTGCGGGCGCTGTCGGTCCGAAGTACAGATCGATCGACCCGCCACCATTGGTCGCAAGCTTGTCGTAGGTCGACTTGGCCGCCACGTCGGTGTCGGTCTGGATCATTGACCTCGTCTCGAAGTCGTACACCGTCACCGACCAGAACTCCCTCACCGGCATGTTGGCTGGGACGCGCAGCCGATACTGGTTGGAGCCGTTGAGCCAATCACCCTTGCTGTCACGTGCGGAGCGCAGATACTGCGAGCCTTCGCCGATGTGCTTCTCCTTCATCGCAGGCGATGCCATTGTCGCCTGAAAATAATAGTTGATCCGCGCCTCAAGGTCGCTCCAGTACCTGCCGCGCAAGGCGGGGTTCAGCATGAGCACGAACTCCCATTGCGTGCCCGGGTAGTAGACGACGTCCTTGAGACGCGGCGCCATGCTGATGGCTTGATCGATCGCCCACGCAACGTCACTTGCCTCGGTGAGGATTTGTCTCATCCGTGCGTCGGGCCCGAAGGGTTTGCCGGGTTCAATGCCGAGCGATTTGAGCAAGGACAGCAGGAACGCACCGTCCTCGCTTGGGCCCACATAGTTGGCGACTTCCGCGGCGCGCTCCCAATACTTGAAGCCTTCCGGCGCAATCGAGTTCCAGTTCTTGCCCGAGGTCAGCACGACTGTTGTTTTCGGCGGATCATTTCGCTTAGAGAGCGGGTAAATGCGCGTTGTCTCCAAGCTCTTTGCGGCTCCAGCAACATCGCGATTCCGGACGATACCGCGAGCAAAATACGCGGCCAGCGACGTCGGCGATATGACCCGGTAATAGCCCTCGGGGACCGTCTCGTTGAAACCGGCGGGAAGAATGAGAAACTTTCCGCCCTTGCCCTTGTCCTCACCGATCGGGCCGACACCAGCGATGGTCTGCTGCCACAAATCAAAAAACGCGCCATACGAACCGGGCGCAACCTCGACCACCATCGGACCGTTTTTCCTGAGATCGAGGAAGCCCATCGCGTAGATCGTCGTGCTGTTGCCGGTCAGCGCGATACCATGCGGATCGAGGAAATGTTGAAGGAGATACCAGTCTCCTTCGCTCCCGCCGGCCTGTTGCAGTCCCGCGTTCAACTCGTTCATTGCGACGAGCGGGTCCACATACTGGTAGGCCAGCACAGCGCGCTGGAAATCGAGTTCGTCGTACAGCTTCTTAACAGTTTCGGCAGTCGGGAATCCCGCTTCGTACCGCAGGTCACCAATTCGAGTTCTCTTGATGTCCGCCGGTCGTTCGCTCGCTGAAGCCACTCCGGTGAAGCCTACGGTTGTGTTGGCCAAACCTCCCGCGATCAGAAGACCCGCAGGAACGAGCGAAAGGGTATCGCGACGTGTGGGCATAGCTGGCCTCCGTGCTATGAGCGTGCGGCAATTCTCGCGCTTTGCACTGAGCAAATCTGCCGACCGGCGAGAATGATCCGCTCACCATTCGCTTGCCCGCATCATTGGGCGGACTATGTTGTTTGCTGTCTATGGTTGTACTAATTTAAGAGTGTCAGTATCAGGTGCGCATCCATTGATCCAAATCAATATCCGAGATAACGGCTCAGGAATGCCTGATTTGGTCATAAGCAGCAAAACTCAAAGCGAGCAAAACAAGTCTGCCTTGGAGTGGATAGCGACTAAACCTCTCGGTAGCAGGCCAGGTCAAGTTCGACTGCCGAGCCGTTCCTCAACGGCATCTTCCAGGTCTTGACGGTAACCGGGTCGAACGTTCTTCAATAGAAATAAGCAATCTCATCGTGCGGCGACGCGCTACGACAAACTTGCCGCCCACTCGTCGGCCTTCGTCAATTTGCGCCAATCGAGTTGTGGCTGCGCGCCAACGAACCGCGCCCTGGATCAGCGATCGACACCGTGCAGGGCCCGCCTCAGGCCCTCGTTGAGGCCGATGAGCGGCCGCCATCCGGTGGATGCGACCTTGGACAGGTCGAGTTCGAGCGAGCCGAACAGGCTCTCATTGGCCTCATTGCGGCCGGTGATGCTGAACAATGAACGCAACACCAGCCGCGGCATGGAAAACAGGCGCGCCGGCTTGCCGGCCGCGGCGGCGAGGCGCTCGATGAATTCGGGCGTCGACACCTGCTCGTCATCCGCGACCAGGAAAATGTTGAACTGGCCGTCCGGATGCGAGAGCCGATGCAGCACGAATGACGTCAGGTTCTCCGCAGAGACGAACGCACGACGGTTGCTCACATTGGCAAACGGTAGCGGAATTCCGGCACCGATCGCCTTTTCGAGCAGCGCCAGATTGCCCTTGGCACCGGAGCCGTAGATCAATGGCGGCCGAACGACCGTGATCTTCATCTGGCTGCTTTGCGCCAAATGCCTCAATCCCGCTTCGGCGGCCGCTTTCGACATTCCATAGAGGCCGCGCGGCGTCAGGACATCGTTCTCGTTGAACGGCCTGCGGCCGTCGGTGGTTCGGCCATGTACCAGCACGGTGCTGACAAAGATGAAGTGGCGGACACCGGCATCGGCCGCGCAGCGGGCCAGATGCAACGTGCCTTCGAGATTCACGCTGCGATAGAGCTCGACGGCGTGTTCCTCGTGCCTGTGATGCACGCGCGCCGCCAGATGCACGACCGCATCGACGCCTGCGAGCGCGGCGCGCCAGTCGGTCACCGGACCGATCGAATCGATCGTCGCCTCGTCGGCGGCGGCTTTCGGCTTGCGGACGGCGCGGCGCACCACCCAACCGTTGCGCGCCAGCACCGGCGCCATATGTCGCCCGACGAACCCGCTCGCTCCCGTCACCAGCACCACGGGTTCGTCATTACTCACGACCGCTGCTCCGACACCGCCCTTCCGATCCGATCAGTCTCTGAATGAGGGCCGCGTATCCTGTCAAGGCGCGCTCGGGGCTATAGGTCCCCGCCACCGCGACGGCGCGCTCCGACAGCGTCGGATCGGGAGTTCGCGATGCCGCGCGGATCGCCTCGGCCAGTTGCTCCGGCATGCCTGGCGTCACAACCCGCCCGAGATCGTGCTCGGTCACCGTGAGCGCGGCTTCGGCCTCCGGCTCGGATACGAGGATGACCGGCCGACCCACGGCAAGCAGATTGTAGAACCGGCTCGGCACGGAGACGCCGGCGACATCCTTGCGATAAGGAATGAGCCAGACGTCGGCGGCCGACAGAAAATCCTGCAGCTCCCCGTCCGCAACACGGTCCACCAACGTGATATTGGCGAGCTTGGCCTCGGACTGCATCGCCCTCAGTTCGTCGAACCCTATACCCCAGCCCGAAAGCAGAAAGTGAATGGTGGGGTCATCCTTTAGCAGGCGCGCGGCCTCGAACACGATCACGGGATCGTGGGTGAAGCCGAGATTGCCGGAAAGGCCGACGACAAAACGGCGGTCCAGCCCGCGACGGAAGGGATTGTCGGCCGCAACCGGACGAACCGCGGGTGTGATGGTGGTCCAGTTTGGAATGAAATCGATCTTGTCGCGCGTCATGCCGCGATAGCTCAGCAGCAACTTCTCGCTGTCGCGGCCGATGATGACGACGGAGGTCAACGCGTGGAACATCAGCCCGTTCATCGCGCGCATCGCCCTGGTGACGATTGAGCCCGGCCTCAGCAGGCCGCTCAGGACGAGCACCTCCGGAAACAGATCGTGCAGGATCAGGATCGACCGCGCACGCTTCAACCTGGCCGCGGCGGCGACGCCGTAAGGGAGCACGAAGGGGGCCGTCACGGTCAGCGCAATGTCGCCGGGCTCAAGCCGCCTGAGAAGGGCGAAGAAGGTGCGCACGGTGAACAGAAGCTCGGCGGTCGCGCGCTTGAGGAGCGCCGCCTTGCCCGGCATCCAGTTCTTGATCTCCTCGACCGCTGGCCGATCGGCTGCCGATTTCGACGCCGAGCCCGGCCATCCCGACAGCACCAGCACGTCCACCTCGTTGGCGAGGCGGCTCGCTATCGCAGCCATGATCGCCGCAGTCGTGCTCTGGTCCGGCGGATAGTGCTGACTGACGACGACGACTTTGGGCTTCTGCATCGATGATTGGCCTCGCGGATCAGACCGGATCACGCGGCGTTCGATCCGAATTCGGGCACGGCATCTTTCAGCACGGCGCGAATGGTGGCGCGATCGTCCGTGGCGATCGCCTCTTCCAGCGCGGCGAGCCACTTACGCAACATCGCCATCGGCGGCTCGTTCGGCTTGGCCGCCATGATGCCGGCAATCCCGATATCGACTGTCGGCTCCTCGCTCGCGAACAGGATCTCGTTCAGCCGCTCGCCCGGCCGCATTCCGCTGAAGACAATATCGACATCGATACCGGGCTGCAGGCCGGACAGGCGGATCATCCGCTCGGCAAGCTCGACGATCTTGACCGGCTGGCCCATCTCGAGGACGTAGACCGAGACGTCGGGCCGCGCCGGCGTCAGCGCATGCGTGGCCGCGGTCAGCACGAGATCGCAGGCTTCGCGGATGGTCATGAAATAGCGCACCATGTCGGGGTGCGTGACGGTGACCGGGCCGCCCGCCTCGATCTGCGCCTTGAATTTCGGCACCACCGACCCGTTCGAGGCCAGCACATTGCCGAACCGGACCGAGATCAGGCGCATGTGCGAACGGTCGCCGAACTGCACGGCGAGATCGTGATCGAGCGCCTGGCAATACATCTCGGCAAAGCGCTTGGTCAGGCCCAGCATCGAGACCGGCTCGATTGCCTTGTCGGTGGAGATCATCACCATCGCCTTGGCGCCGGCTTCGCGCGCGGCGTCGGCGACGTTCACCGATCCGAAGATGTTGGTCTTGACGCCCTCGCTCCAGTCGCGTTCGAGGATCGGCACGTGTTTCAGCGCCGCGGCGTGGAACACGATGTCAGGCTTGAACTCGCGCATCACCCGCACGATGCGCTCGCGGTCGCGGATATCGGCGATGCGCCCCTCCACTGTCGCCTGGGCGCCGCGCGCGGCGAGCGCCTCGGTGACCGCATAGAGCGCCGGCTCCGAATGCTCGATCACCAGCAGGCGGGCGGCGCCGAACGTCGCGACGCGGTCGCAGATTTCGGCGCCGATCGAGCCGCCGCCGCCGGTGACGATGACGCTCTTGCCCTTCACCAACCCTTCCAGGCGCGCATAGTCGATCGTCGCGCTCGGGCGCAGCAGCAGGTCCTCGACCGCGACATTGGTCAGCCGCGGCGCATCGCCGCCCTCGAGCGACGGCAGGCGGCTGACCATCAGGCCGAGCCGCCTCGCCCGCATCAGCACCGATTCGGGATGCGCTTCGGGCTCGAACGCCGACGGCGTCATCACGACGCGCTTGATCGGCTTCTCGCGACTCTGGAAATCGCGGATCACGGCTTCGACATCGTCGACGCCGCCGAGCACGGGGATGTTGCGGATCTGCTGGCCGAGGTCGGAATTCGATGGCGACAGCACGCCGACCGGCCAGATCCGCTTGATCGCGCCGTTCTCGATCCCGCGCAGCACGATCTCGGCATCGGCCGCACGCCCGACCAGCAGCGTCGGCGCCGCGTCCTCGGTGCGCGCGTGATGGCGCGTGCGCGAGTAGCGGAAATAGCGGTAGCCGAAGCGGAGCGCGCCGAGCGAGAACACCTGCAGGAAGAAATACAGGATGATGGTGATGCGGCCGAAAAACACCGTTCCGTGGAAGCTCGGCGCGATGAAGATGAAGACATAGTCGAGAACGACCAGCGCCAGCGTCAGGACCGCCGAGGCGCGCAGGATGTTGAGGGCGTCCGGCAGCGAGATGAAACGCCATTTCGAGGTGGTGAGATTGAAGACGTAACAGACGACGATGCCGAAGACGACGAACCAGGGCAGGATGCGCAGCAATAGCGGCAGGCGATCGGTGAGCAGATCGCCCTCGAACCGCAGGTAAAACGCCGCCAGGAGTGCGAACGCGGTCGCGAGCGCGTCGTGCGTGACGATCAGGAAATTGCGCGCGGTAAATTGCGAGAAACGCGTCATGTGACGGATGGGCCAGGGACTAACGAGTTTGCAACAGCGTTCGGGGCTGCTGATAGCCCATATGCAGCGCGCATACCAGAGATCATGGCGAGACCGGGTTCGCCGGTTTTGCGGCCGCGCCGTCCGATTTCGCCTTCAGCACCATGCCGCCGGCGACGCCGACGCCGAGCACGTACATCCAGCCCTCGTGAAAATCGAAAATGTGCGAATTGAACAATGAGGTAAAGATATTCTGCACGACCACCAAAAGCCCGATCCAGTCGACCAGCCCCTCGCCCCGAAACAGTGTCAGGTGCCAGAACCAGATGGCATAGAGGATGGCAACGCCGACAATGCCCCACTGCACGGCTATATTCAATGTCTGGTTGTGCGGATTGCCGATCACATCGCTGGTCGCCGTGTGGGCCTCCTTGGTCGCGACCTGCTCGAACAGCCCACGGGTGGAGCCGGTACCGTGGCCGATCAAGGGCGCGGCGGCGAAGAAGCCCAGCGATTTGCGCCAGTATTCAAGCCGGAGCCCGATCGAGGTCGGCCGGTTCTCCTCTTTGTAGAGCCGATAGTCCCTGCTGAAGGTCTCCGCGGTCCGGCGCAGTTGCGGCGAGGTCTGCCAGGCGATGCCTGCCAACACCATTGCGGCAGCGACGATGGCCAGGATGCTGCGCCATCGCAGATGCAGGAGCGCAAACACCGCAAACATCACGGGCACCGTGACCAGCGCCGTCCGTGAGACGATCACGAAGGCCATGTTGACGAAAAAGCTGAGCGCGATCGCAACCAGCACGCCGGCCAGCACGAATTTTTTCGCACGCAAGAGGGTGACGATCGGATAGGCCAGCGCCACCGCGCAGAGTGTGAACTCCTGGCTCTGGTCGATATAGTTCTTCACGAAGATGCCGCGCTCGGCGTCGATAGGCGGTTTCAGCGACAGGCCGGGCTGCAGGAACACCAGCCAGGACATCACCATCAACAGCGTGCAGGAAATCAGGAAGGCGACGAACACCCACATGCCGCGCGTCGAACGCTCGAAATGATAGAGCAGGAGCGGCAGCACCAGGAGCTTGGCCGTCGGGCTCACGGCATAGGTGCGCGCGCCCCAGGCCGCGTCCGACCACAGCATGCCGACGACCGCGAGCACGAACAGCGCGATCGGCAGCGCCGCGATCGGCCGCTGCAGCGATTGCAGGAAAGACTTCAGATCGAGCGTCGGCGCGACCACGAGCACGAACAGCGCGCCAAAGATGCCGACCAGCGAGGTCGACCATGGCAGCGACAGCGCGATCAGCACGGCGACGATGTCGGCGGCCTTGGCCCAGGCGGCCGGGTTGCGCCAGGCCGGCAGCGCTTCGCCGGCCGTTGAAACGCCGGCCGCGGTGCTCACGCCTTGCCTCCGCGGGCGCGGGCGACCAGCGACGTCGTGCTGAAGCCGGGCAGGATGTCGACCAGCAGCACCTCGCCGCCATGGGCCTCGACGATCTCATGGCCGACCACCTGCTCGCGGGTATAGTCGCCGCCCTTGACCAGCACGCTCGGCTTGATCGCCGTGATCAGGTTGATCGGCGTGTCCTCCTCGAAAATGGCGACGAGGTCGACCGCCTCCAGCGCCGCCAGCACTTCGGCGCGCGCGCGCTCGTCCTGCACAGGCCGCCCCTGCCCTTTCAGCCGCTTGACGGATGCGTCGCTGTTGAGCCCGACGATCAGCCGGTCGCAGGCGCCGCGCGCCGCCGTCAGGACCTTGACGTGGCCGGGATGCAGGATGTCGAAACAGCCATTGGTAAACCCGACGCGCAGACCCTGCCGCCGCCATTCGCTGAGCTGGGCGCCGAGATCGCCGCCGGCCGCGACGATCTTTTCTTCCGCCGCCAGTGAGGCCTCCGGCAGGATCTTGCGCCTGAGTTCGGCCGGCGCCACCGTCGCGGTGCCGGTCTTGCCGACGGCGACGGCGGCCGCAGCACTCGCCACCCGCAACGCCGTCTCCCAGTCAGCCTTTGCGGCAAGCGACAGCGCGAGCGCCGCCGCAACCGTGTCGCCGGCGCCGGAGACGTCGCGGACCTTCACCGGCAAGGCCGGCACATGGACGGTTTCGCCGTCGCGCACCACCAGCGTCATGCCGTGCTCGCCCTGTGTCACCAGCATCGCCTCGCAATCGGCAAGCCGCATCGCATCCTCGGCTGCCTCGGCGATCGCATCGGGCGAATCGGCGCGGCTCCGCGTCGCCTCGGCGAATTCCTTGCGGTTGGGGGTGAGCAGCGTCGCGCCGCGATAGATCGCCAGATTGAGGCTCTTGGGATCGACGATCACGCGCTTGCCGAGTTTTCGCGCGGCGTCGATAGTGTTGCGGATGACGCGCGCAGTCAGCACGCCCTTGGCATAGTCCGACAGCAGCACGATGTCGGCGCGAGCAAGCTCCGGAACAATGGTGTCGATCAATTGCTGCTCGATCTCGCCTGAGGCCGGCTGCGCCTGCTCCCAGTCGGCGCGCAGCATGTGGGTGGAAAAATGCTCGGAGACGAAGCGCACCTTCCGCGTCGTCGGGCGCGCGCGGTCGCACACCAGCCGGCTTTCGATGCCGCTCTCCGCCGCCAGCGCGCCCTTCAGCTTCGCGCCGGTCTCGTCGTCGCCGATGAGGCCGACAAAAACGCAGCGGCCACCGAGCGAAGCGATGTTGCGGGCAACATTGCCGGCGCCGCCGATATTGGTCTCGCTGCGCTGGACCGCAATCACCGGTGCCGGCGCCTCCGGCGAAATCCGCGACACTTCGCCATAGACGAACTCGTCCAGCATGAGATCGCCGACGCAGAGCACGGTCTGCCGGGAAAGCGCCTGCGACAGGGTCGAAAAATCGAACATCTCTCTCCTAGCCCGATCAGCGATAGCGGTCGGGACGATCGAGGAAGCCGTTCACGTAAGTCTCGACGGCGTCCTCGAGCCGCGTGAAACCGCCGTTATAGCCCGCGCGCTGCAAGCGATCGACATCGGCTTCCGTGAAATATTGATAGCTGCCCCGGATCTGCTGGGGCATATCGACGTACTCGATGTTCGGCTTTAGTCCGAGCGCGGCATAGGCCGACAGCATCAGGTCCTTGAAACTGCGCGCGGTGCCGGTTCCGACATTGAACAGCCCGCTGACCGAAGGCGTCGCGAGCAGCCACATCATCACCCGCACGGTATCGTCGACATAGATGAAGTCGCGCCGTTGGTCGCCGTCGGCAATGCCGTCGCGGTGCGACTTGAACAATTGCACCGGCCGGCCCGCCTTGATGTCGTCGAAGCGCCGCGCCAGCACGCTCATCATCGTGCCCTTGTGGTATTCGTTCGGCCCGAACACGTTGAAGAATTTCAGGCCCGCCCATTGCGGCGGCAGCTTCTCGCCGCGCACCACCCGGTCGGCAACGACGAGATCGAACAGGTGCTTGCTCCAGCCGTAGAGATTCATCGGCCGCAGCTTCTTCAGCGCCTCGACCGTCTGCTGGTCGCGAAATCCCGCTTCGCCGTCGCCATAGGTCGCGGCCGAGGACGCATAGATCAACGGCGTCGCACTCGCCGCGCACCAGTCGAGCAACCGCAGCGACAGGCGGAAGTTGGTCTCGATCACGAGATCGCCATCGGTCGCCGTGGTCTCGGAGATCGCCCCGAGATGGATCACCGCATCGAGCCGCCGGCCCGACAGCCACGCCGACAGTTCCGCGGGAGGCACGAAATCGGCAAGCTGGCGCTTTGCGAGATTACGCCATTTGCCGTCGTGGCCGAGCACGTCGCAGACGACGACGTCCGTGCGGCCGGCGTCATTCAACGCGGCCACGACATTCGACCCGATAAAACCGGCTCCGCCGGTCACCAGCAACATGCCGATCCCTGCCCTGATTTGTGCGGGCCAGCTTTGCCCCAGTCCCGCGGCGCAGGCAACTTACTCAGTGGATGAAATGCCGCTGACTTTACCTCCGGCGGGAGAGCGGCTACCGACGGAGCCGCAATCGTCAGGGTTTCCTGTCCATTAAGATATGAATAACGATTCAGTAGAAGGCATTGAAGTCGAGGACGCCGGCGACACCCGCCCGATCCTGATCATCCCCTATATGTGGATCGGCGATTTCGTGCGCGGCCATACCGTCGTGCGGGTCCTGAAGCAGCGCTGGCCAAACCGGCCGGTCGACATGCTGACGACCTCGCTCTGCGCGCCGCTGGTCGACTACATGCCCGGCGTCCGCGGCAAGATCGTCTGGGACTTGCCGCGCGGCCGGCTGGCCGTGGCGAAACAGTTCGGCCTGGCTAGGGAACTTCGCGCCCGCGGCTATCGGACCGCCCTGGTCATGCTCCGCACCTGGAAATCGGCGATCGCACCGACGCTCGCAGGCATTCCGGAGCGGGTCGGCTTTTTCGGCGAGGCGAGGTTCGGCCTCATCAACCGGGTGCGCTGGGGCGAGAAGAAGCTGGCGCGCATGGTCGACCAGATGTCGGCGCTTGCCTTACCCGTGGGCGCGCGATTCCCGCCCGAATGGCCGGTGCCGCAATTACGAGTTCCCGCCGAGGAAACCGAGCGGTGGCGGCAAGCCAACGGATTGGGCAGTGGCCCCGCGATCGCGTTGGCGCCCGGCTCGGTCGGCTCCGGCAAGCGCTGGACCTATTACGGCGAGGCGGCACGGCTGCTCGCGGCGCGCGGCTTTGATGTCTGGGTGGTCGGCGGCCCCGGCGAGAAGGCGCTGGCTGCGGAGATCGTCACGGCCGGCGGCGCCAAGGTCCGCGATCTGACCGGCACCGATCTGCGCAACGGCATCCTGGCGATGGCCGCAGCGAGCGTCGCGATCTCCAACGATTCGGGCCTGATGCATGTCGCGGCTGCGCTGGGCACGCCGACGATGGGGATTTTCGGCCCCACCAGTCCCTACCACTGGGCTCCCCTCAACGGCCTGGCTGCCACCGTGGTGACCAAGACGCAGGTGCCGTGCCAGCCCTGCCATCGCCCGGTCTGCACCATGAACGACCACCGCTGCATGCGCGATATTCCGGCCACCGACGTCGCCGACATCGCCGAGCGCGTGCTGGCTCAGGCGAGCGCGCGATAAACCGCGGCGATCCCGTTCGCTTCCGCGTCGAGACTGAATTTCTCCACCACGCGCGCCCGCGCGCGCTCACCCATTGCGGTCGCCATCGCGGGATCGCGCATCAACGGCTCGAGCGCCGCACAGAGTGCATCGACGTCCCCCGGCGGCACCAGCACGCCGGTGACGCCATCCTCGACCACGAATTCGGCCGCGCCGGCGCGCGCCGCCACCAGCGCCGCGCCCGACGACATCGCCTCGATCAGCGTCAGTCCAAAGCCCTCGTTACGCGAGGTGAAGGCGTAAATGGTCAATCGTTGATACCAGCGCTCGACCTCATCGATCGGGACTTCACCGGTGATCCTGATGCGTGACATCAGCCCCGCAGCCTCGATCCGCTGCTTCAGCCCCTTGGCGAACCCCTGCTGCTCCGGCACGACAGCGCCGACAAGCACGGCGGAAAAATCCGGATGGCGCGGCAACAGCCGGCACATCGCCTCGACGAAGACGTCGCTGCCCTTCTGCGCTCGCACGCGGCCGAAGCAGCCGATCGCGTAACGCCCGGGCAGACCGCTCTCGGCGAACGCCGCCGCGCGATCAGCCGGCGGCGCGTAGCGCTCGGTATCGACGCCGTGCATCACGACCGTCGCCTCACGCTTGAGAAAGGATGCAGACAATGCGCTCGTCGCGATCACCGCATCCATCTGCCGGATCAGCCAGCGCGTCAGCCAGGTGTGATGCCGCTGCGCGGCCGATGTGAACACCAGCTTCAAGGGCCAGCCGAGCGCACGCAACGTCACGCCCGCGATCATCTCGTCATTGCGCCGCGCGTGCCAGATCAGCGGCGTGCGGCGGCGCCACAGTTTCAAGAGATCGACGAAACCCATGCGCGTGATGCCCTCGGGCGCGTGCGGGCCGAGCCAGGCCGCGCGGAACATCCTTGCAAGCTTCGGTGCGACCATGCGGTTGGTCGCGGTCACGCCCGAATAGCGCCTGTGCAGATTCGGCACGATCAGCTGCAGGTCAGCGGACAGATTGCTCTCGATCGGCACAGTGGCTCCCTTTGGGCTCCCATTGGGCTCCCTTTGCGGGAGTTCCTATACGCAACATTAAGCATAGGGGCCAGTTCTGAGGCCACGAAACCCCCTCTTCATCGCAACCCCGCTAACATCCCGCGAAAATAACAGGGAGAGGTGAAGTCATGACCGTGCTCGTCACCGGCGGCGCCGGTTATATCGGAAGTCACATGGTGCGCGCGCTCGTCGATGCAGGCGAAAGCGTCGTCGTTGTCGACAATCTCTCTACCGGCTTCTCCGCCCTCCTGCCCGAAGGCGTGCCACTGTTCATCGGCGATGCCGGCGACGAAAATCTCGTCGAGGGCGTGATCGCCCAGCATGGCGTCGACAGCATCATCCATTTCGCCGGCTCGGTGGTGGTGCCGGAATCGATGCGCGATCCGCTCGGCTACTACCGCAACAACACCATGACCACGCAGAGCCTGTTGAACGCGGCGGTCAAGTCGGGCGTCAGCCGCTTCATCTTCTCTTCCACCGCCGCCGTCTACGGCGATCCCGAAGAGGTGCCGGTGCCGGAGACCGCCCCGACGCGGCCGCTGTCGCCCTATGGCATGTCGAAGCTGATGACCGAAATCATGCTGCATGACGTGGCCACCGCGCACGGCATGAACTACGTCGTGCTGCGCTATTTCAACGTCGCCGGCGCCGACCCGCTTGGCCGTATCGGGCTTTCCACCATCGGCGCAACGCACCTGCTCAAGATCGCGGTCGAGGCCGCCACCGGCCAGCGCGCCAAGGTCGATGTGTTCGGCGGCGACTATCCGACACCGGACGGCAGCTGCATCCGCGACTTCGTCCATGTCACCGATCTCGTCGAGGCGCACCGGGCTGCGCTGTCTTATCTGCGCGCCGGCGGCGGTTCCGTCACGCTGAATTGCGGCTATGGCCGCGGCTATTCGGTGCTGGAGACGCTCGAGGCGGTACGCCGCGTCTCCATGCGCAACTTCGCCGTGTCCTATGCGCCGCGCCGCCCCGGCGACATCATGACCATGGTCGCCGACACCAGCCGCATCCGCGCGCTTCTCGACTGGACGCCGAAATACGACGATCTCGAAACCATCGCGGCGCATGCGCTGGCCTGGGAGCAGAAGCTGTTCCTGGAACGCGGCGGTCCGCTGCAGCAGGCGGAATCGGCCTGAAAATCAAGCCGTTATTTGACTTGAAATTGGCTTGAAAAAACACGCTTTCACAGGCAAGGAGTCATCAGCCTGACGCTGACGCGCGTCCGCTTCCGAACAACGCGGCGTCAAGGGAACGCGGATGACCGAGCCTCCAAGAAAGCTAACCGACGACCCCTATGGGGCGGCGGTCCTGATTCGCCGCCTGATCGCCGAGCAAGGGCTCACCCATTGGCGCAATTATCTGCAGGCGTTCGCACTGATGGGGATTTCGGCGGCCGCTACGGCCGGCGCGGCCTACATCCTCGGCCAGGTGATCAACCAGGCCTATATCGACAAGGACATTGCCGGCATCGCCAGGCTCTCCGGTGTCACGGTCGTTCTCTTGTTCATCAAGGGCCTGGCGACCTACGGCCACACCGTGATCCTGTCGAAGATCAGCAATGCCATTCTCGCCGACAACCAGCGGCAATTGTTCGCCAAGCTGATGAGCGAGAGCATCGGCTTCTTCTCCGAACGGCATTCGTCGGAGTTCCTGGCGCGGCTGACCGCCGGCGCAAAATCCATCACCGACGTCCTGAACATGCTGATCAACGCCATCGGGCGCGATTTCCTGATGCTGATCGCCATGATTGCCGTGATGGTGTTTCAGGATCCGATCCTGTCGTTCATCGGTCTTGTGGTGGTGCCGCCGGCGATGCTGATCCTGCGCAAGCTGGTGAAGCGCATCAAGGGCCTCGCCTACAACCAGTTCACCGGCACCGCCGACATCCTGGAGACTATGCAGGAATCGCTGCAGGGCATCCGCACCGTGAAGGCGTTCACGCTGGAAGAGGCGATGAAGCAGCGCATCGACGAGAACATCACCGCCGTCGAGCGCAACGCCAACAAGATGGCGCGGGTCGCCAACCGCTCGAATCCGCTGATGGAGATGCTCGGCGGCTTCGCGGTGGCCGGCTGCCTGCTCTATGGCGGCTACAGCGTGGTCGCGCTCAACGCGACTCCCGGCGCGTTCTTCTCCTTCATGACCGCCTTCCTGATGGCGACCGAGCCCGCCAAGCGCCTGTCGCGGCTCAACATCGATCTCAACAGCCAGTTGGTCGGCGCGCGGATGCTGCTCGAAGTCGTCGACAGCCCCGCAAGCGAACGCTCCGACGACGATAAGCCTGCGCTGAAATTGACCGAGGCGCGGATCGAACTGCGCGATGTCGGCTTTGCCTATCGCCCCAGTGAGCCGGTGCTCGATCACATGAGCTTCGTCGCCGAGCCCGGCAAGGTCACCGCGCTGGTCGGCCCCTCCGGCGGCGGCAAGTCAACCGTGCTGGCGCTGCTGCTTCGCTTCTATGAGGCGAGCGAGGGCGACATCCTGATCGACGGCCAATCGATCGCTTCGGTATCGCGGCGCTCGCTGCGCCAGCAGACCGCCTATGTCGGCCAGGATGTCTATCTGTTCCGCGACACCATCCGCAACAACATCGCCTTCGGCAAGCCGGGCGCGACCGAGGAGGAGATCGTGGAGGCGGCCAAGGCGGCTTGCGCGCATGACTTCATCAGCGGCTTCCCGCTCGGCTACGACACGCCGGTCGGCGAACTCGGCACGCAACTCTCCGGCGGCCAGCGCCAGCGCATCGCGGTGGCGCGCGCGCTGATCAAGAACGCGCCGATCATCCTGCTTGATGAAGCGACCGCCGCGCTCGATTCGGAATCCGAAAAGCAGGTGCAGGAAGCGATCGAGCATCTCTGCCGGAACCGCACCACCATCGTGATCGCGCATCGGCTGCACACCATCATGCATGCGGATGCGATCCTGGTGGTCGAAGGCGGTGCGATCGTCGAGCGCGGCCGTCACGACGACCTGCTCCGCCGCGGCGGCCGCTACGCCTCCTTCTTCCGCCTCCAGCATCACGACACCCGCCCGCTCACGCTGGCTCCGATCAGCGCGACTGGCTAGGGCATGAGATTGAATCGCATAGCGCGCCAGGACCGAGCTGCGCCCCCTCTCCCGCTTGCGGGAGAGAGCCGGGGTGAGGGTGTCTCCACGATGGGACTTTCCGTGGGGAGAAAGCCCTCACCCGCCGCGCTGCGCGCAGCTCCCGCAAGCGGGGGAGCTGAAGTATCCTCGCGCCAATTGACGTCATAACCACTCACTTCAACAACGAGAGCGCTTCATGACCGCCACAGATTACGTCATCCCCGCCCCACCGCAGGCCTCGCTCCCCGTGGTCGGCGAGACGAAACTCTACCCCGTCCGCCGCATCTGGTGCGTCGGGCGCAACTATCTCGAGCACATCAGAGAGATGGGCAATGACGAGCGCGCGCCGCCGTTCTTCTTCGCCAAGCACGCCGACATGCTGGTGCCTGACGGCGCCACCATCCCCTACCCGCCGCTGACCAACGACCTGCATCATGAGGTCGAACTGGTGGTCGCAATGAAGAGCGGCGGCCTCAACATTCCCGCCGACAAGGCGCTCGACCATGTCTATGGCTATGCCGTCGGCATCGACCTCACCCGGCGCGATCTGCAGATCGCCTCGCGCAAGAAGGAGCGTCCCTGGGAGATCGGAAAGTCCTTCGACTATTCCGCGCCCTGCTCCGCGCTGCAGCCGGCCGCAAAGATCGGTCATCCGACAAAAGGCAAGATCTGGCTCACCGTCAACGGCAAGGAAACCCAGAAGGGCGATCTCACCGAACTGATCTGGAACGTGCCCGAGATCATCTGGCAGCTCTCGCAGCAGGTGAAGCTCGCCGCCGGCGACCTCATCCTGACGGGAACGCCGGCCGGCGTCTCTCAGCTTCACCCCGGCGACAAGATCGAATGCGGCGTTGACGGCGTCGGCACGCTGAAGGTCAACATCGGCCAGCCGGAGTAGGTTGGCGCGCCACAATCACTGCCGTCGTCCCGGCCTTGCCGCGCCGCGGCGAAGCCTTGGCGTAGCCGGGAGCCGGGACCCATAACCACAGGCGCGAGTTGTAGCTGCGTGGCCCGGGTCGAGCGCAGCGTAACCCGGGACTTCTGACCCGCCATCGAGAGCGGCCCCGTGCTACGCTGGCGCTTCACCCGGACTTCACTTGGACTACCGCGCACTCACCTGAGTGCCGACGCGACGATGAGGCCGAGGATCAAGACCGTCAGCGAATATTTCAGCGTGTAGTAGACGTTCCGATTCCACTCCTTCACCTTGCGGCTCGCGAGGTGAATTTCGTAGAGCTTGCCGAACACCTTGTTGAGCACGCCGACATGCTCGCCGTCCACGTTCTGCGTGGCGGAGGCCTTGACGATGTGATGGCTCACCCAGCGGTTGACCGCGGTCGTGACGCCGTACTTCATCGGGCGCTCGACGTCGCAGAACAGGATGATGCGGTTGACGTCGGTCGCATTCTCGGCGTGGTGGATGAAGGTCTCGTCGAACATGAAGGCCTCGCCGTCGCGCCAGACGCATTCGACGCCGTCGACCAGGATGCGGCACTTGTTCGAATTCGGCGTCACCAGCCCGAGGTGATAGCGCAGCGAGCCCGCAAAGGGATCGCGATGCGCGCCGAGCTTGCCGCCGGGCGGCAGCATCGCAAACATCGCCCCGTGCACCGATGGAATCGAATTGAGCAGCTCCACCGTCTTCGGGCACAGCGTGCGCGCCGACGGGAGGAAGTCGTCGTACCACTTCAGGTAAAAGCGCTTCCAGCCGCTCTTGAAGAAGGAATAGAAGCCCCAGTCGTTGTTCTTCGCGGCAGCGCGGATAAAGCCCTCGTCGAACAGCCGCACCGCCTCGTCTCGGATCGTCTCCCAATTCTCGCTGAGCTTGGCGAGCTCCGGAAATTTCTCGACCGGAATCACCGGCGTATTCGGAACAGCCGACCCGGCGTACATCAAGACGTTGTAGGGGGCGAGATAGGTCGAGTGATCGCCGAGCTGGCGGGCGAACCGCAGTCGCTCGCGGCCGCGGAAGTGCACATAGATCGTCGATGCTGCCAGGATGTAGAGGATTACCAGCTGCGGTGCGAATAGTGTTTTCAGCATGTCAGTACCTGCCGCGGCGCAGACCACGTGCAATGTTCGTGCAATGTCGTAGCGTGATATAGCGCAACCGAGTCTTCAAGCAAATCCTGGAGGCTGCGTCCTGGATCGAGCGGGCCTGCTCGCAGAACAGAAATTCTTCAGCAATTCCAATATGAACCGCGGCGTCCAGCCCCTCTTCACCAAAATTTTCCCCTTCACGCGTCGGGCAAATCAGCGTTATTAATCCGCGCATCTCATCCGATTGAGGGGCGGGTCGCGATCGTCACGAACGTTGCGGTGAGATGCGGTGGACGCTGACATCACGACTGACGAGCGTGACGTCAGCGGACGGCGAAGTCGTGTGGTTCTGGCGCCCCGACGCTGGCGCTAAGTTCGCGGAGATAATCTGCGGGCGACGGTGGCAAGAAAGCCCGGTCACCGGGGAGAGCACGAAGTAAGCCGTAAACCATCGCGCAGGGAAGCCGGAGCTGCTTCGGTTGACCTGTGGTCCTACCCCCGTGCTTTTTGTTGCACGGGGCCCACGGGTGCGACCGGCACCCGGCTTTCCCTGCGCCCTCTGTATGATGGGAGGGTGGAAAGGTACGCAAACCTCGGACGCCATGCGCCGCGAGAACGCGAACTCATATCCTCACTCTCCCGTCATGCCCGCGAAGGCGGGCATCCAGTAACCCGCGGCGTCTGAGCATAGGCACTGACGTCTCTGGAATACTGGATCGTCCGGTCAAGCCGGACGATGACAACGGAGAAGCTGTTTGACAATTGAATCAGTATCTCCCCAGTCGTCCCGGCCTTGCCGCGCCGCGGCGAAGCCTTGGCCTAGCCGGGACCCGGGACGACATCGTCTGGGCCTTGCGACAATCGTAGGACGGGTAGAGCGCAGCGAAACCCATCATTCGCGCGGCTTGCTCCATCGCGATGGGTTTCGCTGCGCTCTACCCTTCCTACGGCGCCGCCCTCAGGCGCGCATTGCCTGCAGGCCCTTGAAGGTCAGGCGCTTGGGGTCCTTGATGCCGGAGAGGTAGAGGCGGCGAATGAAGGCAACGGCGGCGTCGCGGTCGCAATCGGTCAGCGCCACCAGGGCATCGACGGCAATTCGCTGGGCGTCCATGGGCTTCCTCTTGCTATCAGCAGCCACAGGCCGTGCAGCGTAGGGCGTCTCGGTTAATCCGGCGTTAACCGTCGCGGCAGAATGGCTGATTCGGAACGAAGCCCGAATACGCAAAACCACTCATGGGGTGCCGAGGCGCAGGTTTCGCGAGAACAGCGAGGATCGTCACGAATACTGCATCACGCCGTCATCCACCTTGCCATAGCGCAGGGAGACGATGTCGAGCGCATAGTTCTGGTACAGCCGCCACGGCCGCTTCGAACCCTGCTTCGGCAGTTTTGCGATCGAGCGCTGGACATAGCCGGACGAGAAGTCGAGCGCCGGCAGCGCTTCGATCGAGGGATCGAGGTTATGCGCCACGCATTGCCTGAAGCCGTGCCGGTCCATGTGATTGATCAGACGGCAGACGTATTCGCAGGTGAGGTCGCATTTCAGCGTCCAGGAGGCGTTGGTGTAGCCGAGCGCGGCGGCGAGGTTCGGCACGTCCGAATACATCATCCCCTTGTAGCTCAGCGTCGTCGCGAAATCGACCTTGCGGCCGTCGACGCTGACCTCGACGCCGCCGAGCACCTGCAGGATCAGGCCGGTGGCGGTGATGATGATGTCGGCCGGAAGCTCGCTGCCGTCCTTCAGGCGAATGCCGCGTTTGGTGAAGCTATCGATCTGGTTGGTGACGACGGAGGCGCGCTGCTCGCGGATCGATCTGAACAGGTCGCCGTCGGGCACCAGGCAGAGCCGCTGCTCCCAGGGATTATAGCGCGGCGTGAAATGCGTGCCGATGTCGTAGTCCGGACCGAGCGCCATCTTGATGCCGCCGAGGATCAGCTCTTTGGCGCGCTCCGGCTTGCGGCGGCAGAGCTGGAAGAAATACATGCCGAACAGCACGTTGCGCCAGCGGATCAGATGATAGGCGAGCTTCGCCGAGAGATTGCGCCGGAGCTTGTTGGCGAGCGCATCCTCCGCCGGGCGCGCCACAACGTAAGTCGGCGAGCGCTGCAGCATGGTGACATGCGCCGCGGTCTTCGCCAGCTCCGGCACCAGCGTCACCGCTGTCGCCCCCGAGCCGATCACGACGACGCGCTTGCCGGCATAGTCGAGGTCTTCAGGCCATTTCTGCGGATGCACGATCTGGCCCTCGAAGTCGGCAGTGCCTGCGAATTCCGGCGTGTAGCCTTCCTCGTATTTGTAATAGCCCGAGCACATGAAGAGGAAATTGCAACTGAAGCGCACGATTTCGGCCGCGCCCTCGCGCGCCTTACGCTCCGCTTCGACCGTCCAGCGCGCCTCGTCGGACGACCATGCGACGCGCTTGACGCGATGGTTGAAGCGGATCTTGCGGTCGATGCCGTTCTGTGCCGCGGTCTCGCGCACATAGTTCAGGATGCGCGGACCGTCTGCGATCGCCTTCGGCTCGGTCCACGGACGGAACGAATAGCCCAGCGTGTACATGTCGCTGTCGGAGCGGATGCCGGGATAGCGGAAGAGGTCCCAGGTGCCGCCGATGCAGTCGCGGCCCTCGAGGATGATGTAGCTCTTGGCCGGGCGTTTCTGCTGCAGGTGATAGCCCGCGCCGATGCCGGACAGCCCGGCGCCGACGATCAGGACATCGAAATGCTCCAATGCCTCGGTCATGGCGTTCTCCCTGCCGAAGTATCGGGCAGGCGCCCGTCGATTTGCAACTCCCTTCCCTTGGTGCCGGCAAAGAAAAAGGCCCCGGATTGCGCCGGGGCCTTTCGATCTGTTGCTCGGGAAACCAGCGGATCAGTAGCGGTAGTGATCCGACTTGTATGGGCCTTCCGGCTTGACGCCGATATAGTCGGCCTGGTCCTTGCGCAGCTCGGTCAGCTTGACCCCGATCTTGGCGAGGTGCAGGCGGGCGACCTTCTCGTCCAGCGTCTTCGGCAGCACGTAGACCTTCTTCTCGTACTTGCCGTCCTTGTTGTTGGCGAACAGCTCGATCTGCGCCAGCGTCTGGTTGGTGAAGGAGGCCGACATCACGAAAGACGGATGGCCCATGGCGTTGCCGAGGTTCACCAGGCGGCCTTCCGACAGCAGGATGATGCGATGCTTGTCCGGGAATTCGATCTCGTCGACCTGCGGCTTGATGTTGGTCCATTTCAGATTGCGCAGATGTGCGATCTGGATCTCATTGTCGAAGTGGCCGATGTTGCAGACGATGGCGCGATCCTTCATCGCGCGCATGTGCTCGATGGTGATGATGTCCTTGTTGCCGGTGGCGGTGACGAAGATGTCGGCGCGCGGCGCGGCATCTTCCATGGTCACGACCTCATAGCCCTCCATCGCCGCCTGCAGCGCGCAGATCGGGTCGACCTCGGAGACCATGACGCGGCAGCCGGCCTGGCGCAGCGACGCGGCCGAGCCCTTGCCGACGTCGCCGAAGCCCGCCACCATCGCGACCTTGCCCGACAGCATCACGTCAGTGCCGCGGCGGATGCCGTCGACCAGCGACTCACGGCAGCCATAGAGGTTGTCGAATTTCGACTTGGTGACGCTGTCGTTGACGTTGATCGCCGGAAACAGCAGCGTGCCCTTGTTCGCCATTTCATAGAGGCGATGCACGCCGGTGGTGGTCTCTTCCGAGACGCCCTTGATGTTCTTGGCGATCTCGGCGAACCAGCCCTTCGGCTTCTCCTTCAGGAGCCGCTTGATCAGCGCGTAGAAGATTTCCTCTTCCTCCGAGCCGGGCTTGTCGAGGAACGCAGTATCGCCCTGCTCGGCGCGGTAGCCGGCATGCACCAGCATGGTGGCATCGCCGCCGTCATCGAGAATCATGTTGGGCGTGCCGCCGCCATGCCAGTCGAACAGCTTGGCGGTGTAGTCCCAGTAGTCGGTGAGCGTCTCGCCCTTCACCGCGAACACCGGAATGCCGGCCGCCGCGATCGCCGCCGCCGCGTGGTCCTGGGTCGAATAGATGTTGCAGGAGACCCAGCGGATGTCGGCGCCGAGCGCGGCCAGCGTCTCGATCAGGACCGCGGTCTGGATCGTCATGTGCAGGGAGCCGGCGATACGCGCGCCCTTCAGCGGCTGCTTGGGGCCGAACTCCTCACGCGTCGCCATCAACCCGGGCATCTCGGTTTCTGCGAGCGAGATTTCCTTGCGGCCGAAGTCGGCGAGCGAGATGTCCTTGACGATGTAGTCGGTGAAGCCGGGCTTCGTCGGGGCGTTCATGCGGTTGATCCCTTAAAAAGCGTATTCCGAAAAGCGATCTCAGCTTTCCGGAATACGCGACACGGTTACAGATACCAATTGCGGAGCAAATCAGACCGCGCGCTTGAGCGGTTCGACCAGATCGGTCTTCTCCCAGGAGAAGCCGCCCTCATTGTCGGGCGTGCGGCCGAAATGACCGTAGGCCGAGGTCCGCGCATAAATCGGACGGTTGAGGTCGAGATGGGTGCGGATGCCGCGCGGCGTCAGGTCCATCGCCTGCGCCACCGCCTTCTCGAGCTTGTCCTCCGGCACCTTACCGGTGCCGTGGGTGTCGATATAGATCGACAGCGGCCGCGCCACGCCGATCGCGTAAGCGAGCTGCAGCGTGCAGCGCTCGGCGAGGCCGGCAGCGACGATGTTCTTGGCCACATAGCGCGCGGCATAGGCGGCCGAGCGATCGACCTTGGTCGGATCCTTGCCGGAGAAGGCGCCGCCGCCATGCGGGGCCGCCCCACCATAGGTGTCGACGATGATCTTGCGGCCGGTGAGACCGGAGTCGCCGTCGGGGCCGCCGATGAAGAACTTGCCGGTCGGGTTGATGTGCCAAATGGTCTTGCCGTTGATCCAGTCCTTCGGCAGCGCCTCGCGCACATAGGGCTCGACGATGTCGCGCACCTGATTGGAGGAGAGGTCCTCGACCAGATGCTGGTGCGAGACCACGATCTCGCGGACGCCGACCGGCTTGCCGTTCTCGTACTGCACGGTGACCTGGCTCTTCGAGTCCGGCCCAAGCACCTTCTCGCGACCGGAATGGCGCGCTTCGGAAATCAGCCGCAGGATCTTGTGGGCGTAGAAGATCGGCGCCGGCATCAGGTCCGGCGTCTCATTGGTGGCGTAACCGAACATGATGCCCTGGTCGCCCGCCCCCTCTTCCTTGGCTTCGCCCGGCTGCTGCCCATCGACGCCTTGCGCGATGTCGGCCGACTGCGGATGCAGCAGGATCTCGATGTCGCAGGTCTTCCAGTGGAAGCCTTCCTGCTCGTAGCCGATATCCTTGATCGCTTCGCGAACGGTGCTTTCGATCTGCTCGTTGGTCACCGATGTGGGCCCGCGGGTTTCGCCGGCGATCACGACCTTGTTGGTGGTGGCAAGCGTTTCGCAGGCGGCGCGGATCTGCCAGGGGTCGATGCCGGCTTTCGGCCCTTCCCGGTAGAACAGGTCAACGATCTCATCGGAAATGCGGTCGCAGACCTTGTCGGGATGTCCCTCCGAGACCGACTCGCTGGTGAACAGGTAAGACGCGCGCATCAAGCATACCCCTTTTTTCGTCGAGCTCCGACGTTCGTTCCTGAATGTGTCCCTGGAATGTCAGTCTCTACGACGCGATATGACGTAGGATTCGTCGTAAAACCACAGCCCATTGTGCTTGCGCAGAACTTCGCGCGTAGCCTCCAGAGTTCGGCCGCTTTCCGTCATCTCGGTCAACCGGTCATCCTCGATCTGGGCGACATACACCGCCGCGTTCCACGCTGCGAAAGCCGTCGAGGTTCCGATCGACCCGGTGACCTCATTAGGCAAGGCTTCCATATCATATCGGAAGATCGAACGGTTATCGGCGTAAGCGTTAAAGTTAAGCTCGCGCCCGACCGATCCGAGTTCGTACTTGACCGCGCGCAATATCTCATGGCGGCTAACGGCGAAAGGATTTTCTCCGGGCCACACTGCCTGAATAATTTCCAGGCCCGGATCGTGGCCGTGGGAGTGAATACCGATCAGGCGTCCGCCCGCCCGCAAAGCCCGCGCGAGCGGCGCGACGATGCGCTTGGCGCGGAAATTCACCGAGGATTTTGCCCGGTATGGCTGCGATGCGATGACAAGGTCGAAATTGGCCTCGGACTTGCCGGCCCGCGGGATGATCGAATCGAGCAGGAACCGCTGGTCCTCCCGGTAGAGCACCAAAACCACCGGGCGCTCATAGATGGGCATCCCTGATCGTGGGCTGACGCTGGCCCGCCAATTCTGCTCAAGAAATGGGCCAAGTTCCGCGATCTGGGCCTCGAACTCACCCGACGATGCCCCCCGCAGCGCCACTTCGTGCCACAGCGTGCTGGCGGCCGCCGCCGGCGATTTCGGGGTCAGCCAGGGCGCCTCCGCGTAATACATGTTGGTCAGGACGAAGACGGTAGCGGGGTGCTCGAACAACCGGTCCGGTACCTTGTCCAAAGTCAGCCGCACGTCCTCCAGGCTCAGTTCCTTGCCGGCGACGTAGAACGGCATATGCGGGAAGCGGCTATGCATGGAGCGCAGAACTCGCGCCAGCACGGTGCCGTCGCCGATCCCTGCGTCAAACACCCGCAGCGCTGGCGGCCGGGGATGGATGGCGGAAAGCTCCAGCGCGACCCGCTGCGCGATTACCCGCTTCTCGCCGCAGGTGTGGACGAACAGCAGGTACCTCTGCCGGTTCTCGAAGAAGCGGAAATTCTGCCGCGGATCGCGCTTTTCGGGCGGCACCACCAAGCCACGCGGCGGCGCCACCCCGCCCGGGGTGGAGGTGGCAATGAAAGCCTGGATGCGATCCAGCGTGTCGATCGTGATCCGCTTCCCCTCCCGCAGCCGGTGCACCAGCTTGCCGTCATTGACCGCACGACGGCCGAAGGTCGTCTCGGCCATGTCTGCCCGGCGGCAGAAGTCGGTGATCTGGCTGAGGATCTCGTCGTTCTTCATTGGGCCTGGAGAATGGGACGGGGGTGGGCAGCGGTGGATAAGTAAAGACCTCTACCACCATCTGCCCACTTCCTGAAGCCCTCTCGCCTCGAGTGCGATCTACCTCCCCCACACCTCTTCGGCGATCTCGACCGCGAGCCTCAGCTTCGCCCACTGCTCTTCCTCGGAGAGGATGTTGCCTTCCTCGGTCGAGGCGAAGCCGCATTGCGGCGAGAGCGCGAGCTGCTCGAGCGGCGCGAATTTCGAAGCTTCCTCCAGCCGCCGCTTGATGTCGTCTTTCTTCTCGAGCTCACCGAACTTGGAGGTGATGACGCCGACCACCACGATCTTGTCGCCCTTCGGCAGATAACGCAGCGGCTCGAAGCCGCCGGCGCGGTCGGAATCATATTCGAGGAAATAGCCGTCGTAGTTGGTGCCAGCGAGCAGCGTTTGCGCCACCGGCTCGTAGCCGCCGGAGGAAATCCAGGTGGAGCGGAAATTGCCGCGGCAGACATGCGTCGTGATCACCATGTCCGATGGACGGTCAGCGATCGCGTAATTGATGACGCGGGCGTAGATCTCCTGGAGACCATCAGGATTATCGCCGCGCTCGCGCGCCTTCTGCAATTCCTCCTGCGAGCAGAGATACGCCCATACGGTGTCGTCGAACTGCAGATAGCGGCAGCCCGCGTCGTAAAACGCCTTCACGGCCTTGCGGTAGGTCTTGCCGAGGTCCTCGAAGAACGGCTCGAGTTCGGGATAGACCTCCTTCGAGATCAGCTTGCGGCCGCCGCGGAAGTGCAGCACCGACGGCGCGGGGATCGTCATCTTCGCCGTGACATGGGCCTGGTCGGCATATTTCTTCAGGAAGCGGAAGTGGTCGAGCATCGGGTGGTTGTCGGGAAAGTCCAGCTTGCCGATCACGCGGATGGCGTCGTGACGCGTCTGCACGCCCGCGAACTGGATGCCGGCGTCGGGATGAAACAGTTCGCAGCCGGTCAGCTTGGCGAGAAAATCGAAGTGCCACCAGGAGCGGCGGAATTCACCGTCGGTCGCAAGCTTCAGACCAGTGGAGGCCTGGCGGTGCACGACCTTCTCGATCTCGATGTCTTCGATCTTGCGCAGTTCGTCGGGCGCGATCTCGCCCTTTTCAAGCTTGGCGCGCGCCTCCTTGATCTTCGCTGGCCGCAGCAGGCTGCCGACTTCGTCGGCGCGGAAAGGGGGTTTTGTTCGTTGCATGGTTTCGACTCCCTAGGGACGGAACTAATGCGCTTTGGCGCCGGAGACCCCGAGATGCCGCTCGAGCACTGTGGGGTCGGCCTTCAAGGCATCGCTTGCCGCATCGTGAACGATTGTACCGCGTTCCAATATCACAACGCGGTCGGCGAGCCCCAGAATCTTTTGCGCATGCTGTTCCACGATGATGGAGCAGATGCCACCAGAGCGGGTAATGGTGCCGAGCGCCTTGAGCAATTCCTCAACGATGATGGGCGCGAGGCCTTCCGTCGGCTCGTCGAGCAGCAGCACCTTCGGATTCAAGGTCAGCGCGCGGCCGATCGCCAGCATCTGCTGCTCGCCACCGGAGAGCTGGTTGCCGAAATTGGTGCGGCGCTCCTTCAGGCGCGGAAACATCCGGTAGATGCGCTCGACCGTCCACGGTCCCCGCTGAGCCACCGCGGTCATGTTCTCCTCGACCGTGAGGGAGCGGAAAATATTGCGCTCCTGCGGCACCCAACCGATCCCTGCCCTCGCCCGCTGGTCCGGGCGCAACGCCGTGATGTCCTGTCCGCTCAACGACAAGGTGCCGCCGAAACGGCGGGTGACGCCGACGATGGAATTGATCAGCGTGGTCTTGCCGGTGCCATTGCGCCCCAAGAGGGCCAGCACCTGGCCTTCAGGGAGCGACAGCGTCATGCCCGGCAGCACCACCGCCTCGCCATAGCCGGCGCGCAGGCCATCGATCGCAAGCAGTTCAGACATGGGCGGCCTCGCCGAGATAGACCGCTTTCACCTGCGGGTCGCGCGCCACGGCATCGGGCGGGCCTTCCGTCAGCAGCGCACCGTTGACCAGCACCGAGATGCGATCGGCGAAGGAGAACACCAGATCCATGTCGTGCTCGATCAAGAGCACCGTGACCTCGCGCGGAAGGGCCGCAACCGCGGCCAGAATGTCGTGGCGCTCGTTTTCGGGCACGCCGGCGGCCGGCTCGTCGAGCAGCAGCACGCGAGGTCTGGCGGCGATCGCGACCGCGATCTCGAGCAGGCGCTGCTTGCCATAGGGCAAGGTGACGGTGGGCTCGCGCATGACGTCAAGCAGATGAAACCGCGCCAGGATCTCGGCGATCTCTGCATTGACGTCCGCCCGCGTCCCCATCCGCCGCCACCAGTCGCCGCCGCGTCCCATCCGTTCGGAGACTGCCAAGCCAATGGTCTCGAGCGGGGTGAGATCGGGATAGAGCTGGTTGATCTGGAAGGTGCGCGACAGGCCGCGCAGCACGCGCTTGTGCACCGGCAAGCCAGTAATGTCGCTGCCTTCGAGCAGGATACGGCCGCCATTGGGCCGCAGCACACCGGTGAGCAGGTTGATCACGGTGGTCTTGCCGGCGCCGTTCGGCCCGATCAGAGCGTGGCGGGCGCCCTGCTCTATCCTGAGCGACAGGTCGCGCGTGATGCGCAGGCCGCCAAAGGATTTTTCCAGCCCCCTGGTTTCCAGCGCGATCGTCATGACGGGTCGCTCTCGGGAACGACAACAACCGCCCGGCGGCCGGCAAATTGCCGAATAACGAGGTTGGGCAGCCAAAGCGCCCAGCGATGGATGCGAGCACGGCCGATCAGAACGATCACGACCAGCACCAGCCCGATCCAGAACAGCCAATATTGCGGCGTGATGGTCGAAAACAGCTCCTGCAGCATCTTGAACACAACGGCGCCGATCAGCCCGCCGTAGAGATAGCCAGTGCCGCCGATAACGAGCATCAACATCAGGTCGGCGGACCGCTCGAACGAGAACACGTCGAGCGACGCGAGCGCCGTCGTCTGCGTGAACAGCGCGCCGGCGACGCCAGCATAGAACGCCGAGACGGTATAGATCGCGATCAATCGGCGATTGACGGGAATACCGATCGCTGCCGCCCGCAGCGGGTTGTTCCTGATCGCGCGCAGCGACAGGCCGAACGGCGAATGCACGATCCGCCGCGCCAGCAGGAACAGGAGGAACAGCACGATCAGCGAATAGAAGAATCCGGTCTTGCCGAAGATGTCGAACGCGAAGCGGCCGAGGATCGGCTGCATCTCGATGCCCTGCAATCCGTCGGTGCCGCCGGTGATGTTGGAGAAACGTTCGGCAAGCGCTTCCAGGAGCAATGCGATGCCGAGCGTCACCATCAGCCGGGTCAGATCGACGCCGCGGATGACGAGGAAGCTGGTGAAGAAGCCGAGCACCATGGCGGCAAAGCCTGCAACCACGAGCGCAACCACCGGCTCGTTGATGATGCCATGCAGCGCCAGCAGCCCCGCGGAATAGGCGCCGACGCCGAAGAACGCGGCATGCCCAAGCGAGACGATGCCGGCATAGCCGAGGATCAGGTCGAGCGACAGCGCGAACAAAGCGAGCCGCACGATGTCGGTCATGATCAGGTAGCGGGATGGAAACAGGAAGCCACAGGCGACAACCACGATCCAGAAGGCGATCTCGCCCGGCCGCCAGCGGGCGCTCGCAATTGCATCCGTGGAGACGTCGGGAAGCGTGGTCATCGCACGCCTCAACGCGCGGCCGTGCGGCCGAACAGGCCGTTCGGACGCCAGATCAGGATCACGATCATGATGGTGTAGATCACGAACGGTCCCATCTTCGGGACATAGTATTTGCCGGCGACATCCCCGATGCCGAGCAGGAGCGAGGCCAGGAACGGCCCTGTTATCGAGGAGGAGCCGCCCACCGTCACCACGATCAGAAAGTAGATCATGAATTTGAGCGGGAAGTAGGGATCGAGGCCGAGGATCTCTGCGCTCAACGCGCCGCCGAGGCCGGCCAGCCCACAACCAAAAGCAAAGGTGATGGCGAAGACCTGCGGCACGTTGATGCCGAGCCCGATCGCGGCACGGGGATCATCGACCGCTGCGCGCAGTCGGCTGCCGAAGCGCGTGCGCGCCAGGATCAATTGCAGCGCGACCGTCAGCAAACCGCAGATCACGATGATCATCAGCCGATAGCGGCCGATGCCGACCCCGAAGACGTCGAACTGTCCCTCGAGCGCCGCGGGCAATTTGATGAAAACCCGTGACGAGCCCATGATGTAGTCGACCGCTGCGACCGACATGAAGACGAGGCCGATCGAGAACAGCACCTGGTCGAGATGGCTGCGCGCATAGAGATGACGGTACAGCGCTCGCTCCAGGACTACGCCGATCGCGGCGCTGACGACGAAGGCGAGCGGCAGCGCCGCAAAGAATGGCCAGCCGGAATTATTCACCAGCACCGCGCAGATATAGCCGCCGGCCATCGCGAAGGCGCCGTGCGCGAGGTTGACGAAGTTCATCAGCCCGAGCGTCACGGCGAGCCCGCAGGCGAGCACGAACAGCAGCATGCCGTAGGCGACGCCGTCGAACAGGATGGTGAACAGCGTGGTCATGGACTTAAGCCGGAATCAGCCAGCGCTGGAGATGGCGTCCGCGTCACTTCTTGGTCTTGCCGGGGTCCTTGACGGCCTCGAAGGTGGCAAATTCCACGTTGTAGAGTTCGCCGTCGACCTTCTCGACCTTGCGGATATAGATGTTCTGGACGATATCGCGTGTCTCCGGGTCGATCGAGATCGGCCCACGCGGGCTTTCCCACTTCATTCCCTTCATTGCCGCAATCAGCTTGTCGCCGGTGGCGTCGCCGCCGGTCTTCTTCAAGGCTTCATAGATCAGATGGATGCCGTCGTAACCGCCCACCGCCATGAAGCCGGGCCGATTGTTGAACGCCTTCTTGTAGGCGGCCACGAACTCCTTGTTGATCTGCGAGGGATGCGCGGCGGAATAGAGATGCGCGGTGACCGCGCCGAGCGCCGCATCGCCCATGTTGTTGAGGAGATCGTCGTCCATGACATCGCCCGGGCCGATCACCTTGATGCCGCTCTTGTCCAGCCCGCGCTCGGCATATTGCTTCATGAAATTGCCGCCCTGCCCGGCCGGCACGAACACGAACATGGCGTCCGGCTTGGAATCTTTCATCCGTTGCAGGAATGGCGCGAAGTCGGGATTGGCGAGCGGCACCTTCACCTCTTCGACGATCTCGCCGCCGCCGGCCACGAAATGCTCCTTGAAGGAAGCCAGCGCGTCGTTGCCGGGTGCGTAATCCGAGGTCAGCGTCGCCACCTTCTTGATGCCGTTCTTGACCGCCCAGTCGCCGATGATGGTGGAGGATTGCGCCAGCGTGAAGCTGGTGCGGACGATGTAGGGCGAACGTTCGGTAATGATCGAGGTGCCGGCCGCCATGACGATCTCAGGAACTTTGGCCTGCGTCGCCAGGGGCGCCGCGGCGAGCGCGGCCGGGGTGACGCCGAAACCGGCAATGACGTTGACCTTCTCGTTGACGATCAGCTCCTGCGCCATGCGCTTGGTATTGTCGGGAACCGCGGCGTCGTCCCTCAGGATGATCTCGATCTTCTTGCCGGCGACGGTGTCGCCCTTCTGCTGCATGTAGAGCTTGATCGCGTTGTCGATCTGCCTGCCGGTCGAGGCCTGCCCGCCGGTCATCGGCACGATCAGGCCGATCTTGACCGTTTCTTCCTGCGCCCGGGCGTGCGGGACAGTGGCTGCAACGGCAAGGGCGCCTGCAACCAGCAACAATTGACGGCGAATGAACATGAACGCTTCTCCCCCTCATCGTTCGCGCGGATCGAACCGAGTCCCCGGCCCTTGCCTCACCATAGCCCAGATTGTTCGGCGGTGTAGCGCGGCGAATGGCGTCGTCCGGCGTCAGTTTGTCAAGCCGACGTAAGCATGGTCCCGGCGCGCTGACCGCCAGCAGCCACCGGCGGCGTCTTTAGTATTTCCGGCGATAAAGGTTCTATCATACCTCTAACGGGACCTGATAAGGCTATCTTACGATTTCGAAACTACGTTCCGCCGACCCGCGCCAAGGGTTGGCGCAATCCGGTCCAAACCTTCGAGCCCACGCCCCTGCATCGCGATGCCGACCAGCGCCCGCCATCTCGCTACCCTCTTCGCCCTCGCTCTCACAGGCTGTGCCTTGGGCGGATGCGGTACCATCAACGAGAAGCTGTCGGCTGGCACGGCGGACCTTATTCCGGCCTGGGCCGGCGGGCTGCCGGCGGACGCCCCACCCCGGCCGGGCACCGCCGCATATGACGAATTCATGCGCGAGCGGGAACGCAAACGGCTGATGCCCGCCGCCGAGCGCGGCGACGACAACAAGCCCGCGCCGAAGTCGCAGGATGCCACTCATTGAGGAAGGGCGAGCACGCCACTCCGCTCAGTCGACGAACACCACCGTCTTGCGGCCGTTGGAGATCACGCGATCCTCGAGATGGTAGCGGATCGCGCGCGCCAGCACGCGGCGCTCGATGTCCCGGCCCTTGCGGACGAGATCGTCGGGCGTATCGCGGTGGCTGATGCGCTCGACGTCCTGGTCGATGATCGGCCCTTCGTCGAGATCGCCGGTGACGTAATGGGCGGTGGCGCCGATCAGTTTGACGCCGCGCTCGTGCGCCTGATGGTAGGGGCGCGCGCCCTTGAAGCCCGGCAGGAACGAATGGTGGATGTTGATGCAGCGGCCCGCGAGCTTTGCCGACAGCTCGTCCGACAGGATCTGCATGTAGCGAGCAAGCACGACCAGGTCGGTGTTCGTGTCGTCGGCGACCTTCCAGAGCGCGGCTTCCTGGTCGCGTTTGGTCTCCTTGGTCACGGGAAGGTAGTGGAACGGAATCTCACCGAAATCGAGATGGCTGTAGGCTTCGCGCGGATGGTTGGAGACGATGGCGGTCGGGATCATCTGCAATTCGCCGGTGCGCCAGCGATAGAGGATATCGACCAGGCAGTGATCCGATTTCGACACCAGCAGCATCACGCGGCGGCGAGCCGCGCGGTCCCGCATCTGCCATGTCATGGCAAAACGCTCGGCGATTGCGGCAAAGCCGGTCTGGAGCGCCGACAGTTCGACTGCGAGATCGGCAGCGGTGAACACCACCCGCATGAAGAATTTCTTGGTCTCGATATCGTCGAACTGCTGGGCATCCAGGATGTTCTGACCATTATGCGCGAGAAAGGTCGAGACCGCCGAGACGATACCGGGGCGGTCGGGGCAGGACAGGGTCAGGACAAATTGAGGGTCGGGCATGGCGATGAAGGGCTTGATTGATTAAGGCTTGGGCAGCCACTGGAACGACGGTTTTGCGGCCCTGCTGTATCACCGCCGTGGCCCTTGCGCCATTCCCGCGGCAGGTGCCAAATTGAACTATATCGGAGGCACATCATGGCTGACCGGCTCAACGGCTACCGCATCCTGATCCTGGAGACCCGCGAGGAGGCGCAATTCTCCCGCCTGCTCGCCGAACAGGGCGCCGACGTGCTGCAATGTCCGATGTTCGCGATCCATGATGCGCCGGATCCGGCGCCGATCGAGGCCTGGATCAGGCGCTGCGTCGAAAGACCCTTCGACGATCTGGTGCTGATGACCGGTGAGGGGCTGCGGCGGCTGATGAAGGTCGTGCGCCGCATCGGCGTCGAGCAGGAGTTCATTGCGGCGCTGACCGAGGCCCGCAAATTCGCCCGCGGCCCAAAGCCCGGCCGGGCTTTGCGCGAAATCGGGCTCGAGCCGCAGGTGACGACGGAGAAACCGACATCGGAGGGCGTCATCGAGATGCTGTCCCGCATCGAGCTGAAGGGCCATCGGCTCGGCCTGCAGCTCTATCCGGACAAGGATCACGGCGCGTTGATCGGTGCGATCCAGGCGCAGGGCGCCGAGGTCGATACGGTGCTGCCTTATGTCTATGATCCCAAGGCGGCCGACGCCAACATCGTCGCCGCCATCGACGAGATGGCGGACGGCCGGATCGATGCGATCGCGCTGACCAATTTGGGCCAGGTGCGCCGGCTGTTCGAAGCCGCGCGGGCGCGCGGCTATGAGGACAGGCTGCGCCAGGGCCTTGACCGGACCTCGATCGCCTCGGTAGGGCCGGCAGTCTCCGGCGAACTCGCCTCACACGGCCTGCGCACCGACATCGCGCCGGCGAACGACGCCTATTTCATGAAGCCGCTGATCTCAGCGATGGCGCTGGCGCTCGCAAAGCAGCCACCGCGGACGACGGCGAGGTAGGGTCGCAACCACCGTCATCGCGAGGAGCGTAGCGACGAAACGATCCATGCCGCCACAAGTGGGAAGGAAGATGGATTGCTTCGCGGAGCCTGTCATCGGGCGGCGCTACGCGCCGACCCGGTGGCTCGCAATGACGATGTGGTGCGATCCGAGCGCTATTCCGCCGCCTGCTGGATTTCGCTGAGATACGCCTGATAGGCGAGCTTGATGCCGTCTTCCAGCGACGTCTTCGCTCGCCAGCCGAGCGCAGCCAGCCGGCTGACGTCGAGCAGTTTGCGCGGCGTGCCGTCGGGCCGCCCGGCGTCATAACCGATGGCGCCGTCATAACCGATTGTCGCCGCGACCACCCGGGCGAATTCCGCGATCGTGATGTCCTTGCCGGTGCCGATATTGACCAATCCCTCGTCGGAGTAGACCTTCATGAGGTGGATGCAGGCGTCGGCGAGATCGTCGACATAGAGGAATTCGCGCCGCGGCGTGCCGGTGCCCCAGACCACGACGTTCTTCGCCCCCGACATCTTCGCCTCATGGAAACGGCGGATCAAGGCCGCGACGACGTGGCTGTATTCGGGATCATAGTTGTCACCCCGACCATAGAGATTGGTCGGCATCACGCTGATGAAATCCGCTCCATATTGGCTGCGATAGGTTTCCGCCATCTTGATGCCCGCGATCTTGGCAATCGCATAGGGCTCGTTCGTCTCCTCGAGCGGCCCGGTCAGCACCGAATCCTCGCGCAGCGGCTGTGGCGCCAGGCGAGGATAGATGCAGGAGGAGCCGAAGAACATCAGCTTCTCGGTTCCATTGGCGTAGGCTGCGTGGATCACGTTGGTCGCGATCGCCAGATTGTCGTAGAGGAACTCGGCGCGCAGCAGGTCGTTGGCGGCGATGCCGCCGACTTTGGCAGCCGCGAGGAACACCACCTGCGGCCGCTTTGCGGAAAACCATCTGTTGACCGCCGCCTGATCGCGGAGATCGACTTCCGTTCGTGGCACCGTCAGGAGATTAACGTCTTCCTGTGCGAGCCTTCGCAATAGCGCGGAGCCGACCATGCCGCGATGGCCGGCGACAAAGACCGTCTTGCCTCTCAGCTCAAACGGTGTTCTTGCCATGGGCGGCCTCCTGCCCCGCCTCAGCGAGGTCGCTCGCGACCATTTCCTTCACGAGCTGGGCAAAGCTGGTCTTCGGCTTCCAGCCGAGTTTCTCGCGCGCCTTGCTGGCATCGCCGATCAGAAGATCGACCTCGGTGGGGCGGAAATAGGTCGGATCGATGCGGACCACAGTCTTGCCAGATTTTGTGTCGACACCGGTCTCGTCGATGCCCTCGCCGCGCCATGCAATCCGGCGGCCGACTTCGGCAAACGCCAGTTCCACGAATTCGCGAACCGAGCGCGTCTCGCCGGTCGCCAGCACGAAATCGTCAGGAGCATCCGCCTGCAGGATCCTGTGCATGCCCTCGATATAGTCCCGCGCATGACCCCAGTCGCGCTTGGCCTCGAGATTGCCGAGATAGAGCGTCTCCTCGAGCCCGACCTCGATGCGGGCGACGCCGCGGGTGATCTTGCGGGTGACGAAGGTCTCGCCGCGGATCGGGCTCTCATGGTTGAACAGGATGCCGTTGGAGGCGTACATGCCGTAGGCCTCGCGGTAGTTCACCGTGATCCAGTAGCCGTAGAGCTTGGCGACGCCATAGGGCGAGCGCGGATAGAACGGCGTGGTCTCCTTCTGCGGCACTTCCTGCACCAGGCCGTACAGCTCCGAGGTCGAGGCCTGATAGAACCGCGTCTCCTTTTCCATGCCGAGGATGCGGATCGCCTCCAGGAGGCGCAGCACGCCGACGGCATCGGCATTGGCGGTGTATTCCGGGCTCTCGAAGCTGACCCCGACATGGCTTTGCGCGGCGAGATTATAGATTTCGGTCGGCCTGATCTGCTGCATCAGCCGGATCAGATTGGTCGAGTCGGTCATGTCGCCGTAATGCAACAGGAACGGCACGTTGCCGACGTGGCGATCCTGATAGAGATGATCGACGCGCGCCGTGTTGAACGACGACGAGCGGCGCTTGATGCCGTGCACGGTGTAGCCAAGCCCGAGCAGATATTCAGCGAGATAGGCGCCGTCCTGACCGGTGACGCCCGTGATCAGTGCGACGCGCCGCTTGGAGTCCTGAACCGCCATATCCTCTCCGAGGGCGCGAAACTGCGCCGGGGTTGCGAATGGCTCGGTCTGTAGCATCCGCCCCGAGCGAAGTCTAATGCCATAACCGTTTGGAATCAGGCCGTTAGGCTCAAGCTTTGGGCAAAAACGGTATCGAACCGGCCCGCTGGACTATTCGCCGTAATGGCGGAGACGTTCGAGATCGACGATGGTCACGCCGCCATATTCCAGCCGCAACAGCCCCTCCTTCTCCAGCCGTTTCAGGCACTGGTTGGCATTCTGACGCGAGATGCCGGAAAGCGCGCCGATTTCCTCCTGCGTGATCTCGAGATGGCGCGAGAGTTCGGGGTAGAGAATCGGGTTGAACAGGGAGGCGATGGAACGCGCCAGCCGAGCAGTCGCATCCAGGGTACGGCCATATTCCAGCAGCGCGATGAACTGGCCAAGCCGCTCGTTGAGCTGCGCCACCAGGAAACGGTTGAACGCCACGCTGTTCTCGAACAGCCAGACGAAGGTCTTGCGGTCCATCATGGCCAGCCGCGTGTCGCGCAGCGCCACCACGTCGTAGCGCCGCGCTTCGTTCTTCAGCACCGACCCCTCACCGAACCAGGCGCCGGCGGTCAATCCGGCGAAGCTTGCAGCTTTGCCCCCGCGGGAGACGATGCCCATCCGCGCCAGACCCGTGACCACGCCGGTCCAATAATCGAAACGATCGCCGCGCATGAAGATGAATTCATTGGCGCGGTAGGATTTCTCGATGATGCCGCTGCGCGCAACCTCGATCTCGCGGTCATCCAGTTCACGCGACCAGGCCGCGATGCGCTTGAGGTAATCAGCAGCAATCATGATCCCGTTGACGTCGCCCGTCTTGCTATGTTGCGCCGCAACAACTCAGGGACCGAACGAAATTTGCCGGCCAATTGTCGGGCGCAAGACATTTCACCGTACCGGTTTGCCTTATGGAGGGCCATCGGCGCAACGCCATCTGCACGACACGCGTGAAGCGCGGGTGGGGCAAGGTCCGGGTGCGGCGTTACCGCGCATGAGCGGTCGCGTTCGCAAGCGGAACGAGCACCATTAGTCGGATGGCTTAGCCGGAACGGCCGATGTAAGATTATCGCCGTCTTTGCAACGAGAGACAAAGAGCGCGTGAAGCGCCGCATCTGGAGGGAATAGGTGGATTACACGTTGGAGGTGCGCGGGGTGTCGCTGCGCTTTGGTGGCGTCCGTGCGCTGACCGAAGTGAGCTTTGGCGTCAAGCCCGGCGAATTGTTCTCCATCATCGGCCCCAACGGGGCCGGCAAGACCTCGATCGTCAACTGCATTTCCGGTCGCTACAAGCCGACCGAAGGCCAGCTTTTCTATCGCGGCAAGGACATCACCGGCCTCAATCCGAACGCGCGGCCCTCCCTCGGCATCGGCCGCACCTTCCAGAATCTCGCGCTGTTCCACCACATGAGCGTGCTCGACAACATCATGGTCGGCCGCCATCACCTGCTGAAGAACAATTTCATCACGGGATCGCTGTACTGGCTGACCGGCGCGCGGCGCGAGGAGCTCGATCACCGCCGCAAGGTGGAAGAGATCATCGACTTCCTCGACCTGCAGTCGGTGCGCAAGGCAACCGCCGGCACCCTTCCCTACGGCCTGCGCAAGCGCGTGGAACTTGCCCGCGCCATGGCGCTCGAGCCGCAGTTGATCCTGCTCGACGAGCCGATGGCTGGCATGAACTTCGAAGAGAAGGAGGACATGACGCGGTACATCGTCGATCTCAACGAAGAGTTCGGCATGACCGTCGTGATGATCGAGCACGACATGGGCGTGGTGATGGACATCTCCCACCGCGTGATGGTGCTCGATTTCGGCCGCAAGATCGCCGAGGGCGATCCCGCGACCGTGCTCGCCGATCCCCACGTCAAGCGCGCCTATCTCGGCGAAGAGGACGAGGCGCTGGTCGATCCCGACGACGTGCCGCTGCCGCGGGAGAGCGCGGCATGATGGACTACGCCGGGCGCGCCGCACGGGCCGACACCTTTCCCAAGATACTGCGGCTCAATGCCAGGGAACATGGCAGCGAGATCGCGCTGCGTGAGAAGGATCTTGGTCTGTGGCGTGAATTCACCTGGGACGATTACCAGACGCGCGTGCGGGATTTCGCGCTCGGCATGATCGAACTGGGCCTCGGCCGTGGCGACGTGATCGGCATCATCGGCGACAATCGCCCGGACTGGGTGGCTGCCGAAATCGCGAGCCACGCGATCGGCGGCATGAGTCTTGGGCTTTACCGCGACGTGCTGGATGAGGAGGCGGCCTACCTCCTGAACTATGGTGAGGCGAAACTCGTATTCGCCGAGGACGAGGAACAGGTCGACAAGCTTCTGGGCCTGGCCGACCGCGCGCCGCACCTGAAGCACATCGTCTATTCCGATCCGCGCGGCATGCGGAAATATGACGATCCGCGCCTGATGGAGGCGAACAACCTTGCCAACCTCGGCCGCGAGCGCGCCCTGCGCGAGCCCGGCCTCTACGACACGCTGGTCGACGCCACTGATGGCGAAGACGTCGCGATCCTCTGCACGACGTCGGGCACGACAGCCAATCCGAAGCTCGCAATGCTCGCCGCTGGCCGCGTGCTCAAGCACTGCGCGACCTATCTCTCCTTCGATCCGAAGGGGCCGGACGACGAATATGTCTCGGTGCTGCCGCTGCCCTGGATCATGGAGCAGGTCTACGCGCTCGGCAAAGGTCTGCTCTGCCGGATGAAGGTCAACTTCGTCGAAGAGCCCGATACCATGATGCACGATTTCCGCGAGATCGCGCCGACCTTCGTGCTGTTCGCGCCGCGGGTATGGGAGGCGATCGCGGCCGACGTGCGCGCCGGCGTGATGGATTCATCGCCCTTGAAGCAAAGGCTGTACGACCTCGGCATGAAAACAGGGCTTGCGGCGCTCGCGCAGGGCAACCGCTCGGTGGTTGCCGACCAGCTTCTGTTCCGAGCGCTGCGCGACCGCCTTGGTTTCACGCGGCTGCGCTCGGCGGCAACCGGCGGCGCGGCGCTTGGCCCTGATACGTTCAAGTTCTTCCGAGCGATGGGCGTGCCGCTGCGCACGCTTTACGGCCAGACCGAGCTGCTCGGTGCCTATACCCTGCATCCGCCCGGCGCGGTCGATCCCGATACCACGGGCGTCGCGATGGCCGAGACGATCGAGATCCGCGTCGACAACCCTGATGTCAACGGCGTCGGCGAGATCGTGGTGCGTCATCCCAACATGTTCCTGGGCTACTACAAGAACCCGGAAGCATCCGCGGCCGACATGGAGGATGGCTGGATGCGTTCCGGCGATGCCGGCTACTTCAATGACAACAGGCAGCTCGTGGTGATCGACCGCATCAAGGATCTCGCCGAGACTTCGCGCGGCGATCGGTTCTCGCCGCAATATATCGAGAATAAGCTGAAGTTCTCGCCCTATATTGCGGAAGCGGTGGTGCTGGGCGCCGGCCGCGACGCACTCGCCGCGATGATCTGCATCCGCTATTCCATCATCTCGAAGTGGGCGGAAAAGAACCGGATCTCGTTCACGACGTATAGCGACCTCTCCTCGCGTCCCGAGGTCTATGCACTGCTGCGCAAGGAAGTCGAGACCGTCAACGCCTCGCTGCCGCCGGCCCAGCGCATCTCCCGCTTCCTGCTGCTCTACAAGGAACTCGACGCCGACGATGGTGAGCTGACCCGCACCCGAAAAGTGCGCCGCGGCGTCATCAACGAGAAATACGCAGATATCATCGACGCGATCTATCGTGGCGACGCGAATATTCCGGTCGACACCGTGATCCGCTTCCAGGACGGGACGACCCAACGGGTACGAACCACACTGAAGGTGGTGGATCTGGCGCCTGCGGCAACTGCGGAGGCCGCGGAATGATACTCCAGGAACAGAGCGTGATGCGCATTGTGGCGCCCTCTCCCCTTGTGGGAGAGGGCTGCTCCTCTAGCAGACAAGGCCTCGATAGGGTGAGGGGTTCCCTCCCCGCACTCCCGACGCCGAGACAACCCCTCACCCGGCGTCGCCTCGCGACGCCACCCTCTCCCACAAGGGGAGAGGGTGCAGCGGCGCTCCCCTCTTTCGCTAGTCGCAAATCAACATGAACATCCAGTTCCTGCTCCAGCTCCTGATCAACGGCCTTGTCGTCGGCACCCTCTATGGCGTGGTCGCCATGTCGTTTGTGCTGATCTACAAAGCGACGCAGGTCGTGAACTTCGCGCAGGGCGAATTGCTGCTGATCGGCGCCTGGGTGTGCTGGGCGCTGCTTGCCAAATACCAGCTGCCGTTCTGGCTTGGCATGCCGATCACGCTGGTTTTCATGTTCGTCTTCGGCATCGCGATCCAGATTGTGATCCTGCGGCCAATGATTGGAGAGCCGATCATCTCCGTCATCATGGTGACCATCGGGCTCTCGACGGTGTTCCAGGCCGCGCTGAAATGGATGTTCGGTGTCAACCCGCAGCCGTTCCCGCGCGTGTTCCAGAGCCAATCGGTCAACCTGTTCGGCCTGCAGATCCAGACCGTCTACGTGATGAGCCTCGTGGTCTCGATCGCGATGATGATCGGCATGGCCTGGTTCTTCCGCGCTTCCAAATACGGCCTGGCGATGCGGGCTACGGCCTTCAACCAGCAGGTCGCACAGTCGCTCGGCATTTCCGTGAAGAGCGTGTTTGCGATGGCCTGGGCGATCTCGGCGACCGTGTCGGCGGTCGCAGGCGTCGTCGTCGCCGTCGTCAACGGCGTCTCTTCCGGCCTCTCCGCCTACGGCATCAAGGTATTTCCGGCGGCGATCCTCGGCGGGCTCGATTCGGTCGGCGGCGCCGTGCTCGGCGGCATCATCATCGGGCTGCTCGAGAACGTCGCGCAATATGTCGACAGCGAGTACCTGCACTGGGGCAACCTCTACGAGATCGCGCCGTTCTACGTCTTGATCATCATCCTGATGATCAAGCCCTACGGCCTGTTCGGCACCAAGGATATTGAGCGGGTCTGACCATGGCGACGCGTTCCCTGATTCCCTCCGGCGACTTCCGCACCACCTACGCTGCCGACACCACGATCTTTCCGACCATAACCAGCCGCAACTTTGCGATTCTGGGGATCCTGCTGGCGTGCTTCGCGCCCTATGTGTTCTCCAACTACTGGCTCAGCATCTCGATCCAGATCGGTATCTTCGCGATTGCAGCGCTCGGCCTCAACGTGCTGGTCGGCTTCACCGGGCAGATCTCGATCGGCCACGCGGCGTTCTTCCTGCTTGGCGCCTTCACCTCGGCCTATATTTCGAACAATGCGCCGATCCCGGTGTTCTTCGCCATCCCGCTTGCGGGTCTCGTCACCGCGCTGGTCGGCCTCATCTTCGGCGTGCCGGCGGCGCGGCTGAAGGGGCTTTATCTCGCGATCGCGACGCTCGCCGCGCAATACATCCTGCTCGACTTCTTCTCCCGCGCCGAATGGTTCTCCGGCGGCTCGGTGCCGGCGAGCGCCGAGCCATTTTCGATCTTCGGCTATACACTGCGCGGCGACCGCCAGTATTTCTACGTCGTGCTGGCTTACCTTGTCGTCAGCTATCTCCTCGTCACCAATTTGATGCGCACGCGCGACGGCCGCGCGCTGATTGCGATCCGCGACCATTATCTTTCCGCCGAGATCATGGGCATCAACCTCACCAAATACCGAACGCTGTCGTTCGGTATTGCCGCGTTCTTCGCCGGTATCGCTGGCGCACTCTATGCGCACTATCAGCTTGTGGTCTCGCAGGAAGGTTTCGGCATCGAGCGCTCCGTGCTGTTCCTCGCCATGATCATCATCGGCGGCACGGGTTCGGTCATGGGTACGCTGATGGGCACGGCCTTCGTGGTGCTGCTGCCTGAGACAATGGAGTGGATCAGCCTGGAGCTGAAGGGGAGCGCGATCGACAGGGCGCTGGAGCTCAACACCAACATCACTTTCCTGCGCGAGATCGCGATCGGGCTGATCATCATCGCGTTCCTGATGTTCGAGCCGGATGGGCTCGCGCATCGCTGGCGGCAGATCAAGGCATATTGGAAACTCTACCCGTTCTCGCATTGAGGTCGGGGCAAAGACTTACAATCGTATCAACGAATAACAGGAGGAAAGACCATGACGATTAAATCCCTTTTGAGCACGGCCTCATTGGCGCTGCTGATCGGTGGCGCATCCGTGGCCGCGCAGGCCCAGATCGCGATCGGCCACCTCGCCGACTATTCCGGCGGCACCTCGGACGTCGGCACGCCTTACGGGCAGGCCGTCGCCGACACCTTTGCGTGGGTCAACAAGAATGGCGGCATCGGCGGCAAGAAGCTCAATGTCGATACCAACGACTACGGCTATCAGGTGCCGCGCGCGATCGCGCTCTACAAGAAATGGTCGGCGCCGGACGGCAAGGTCGCGGCGATCATGGGCTGGGGCACCGCCGATACGGAGGCGCTGACCGGCTTCCTCGCCCAGGACAAGATCCCGGATATCTCGGGCTCTTATGCGGCAGCGTTGACCGATCCGGAGGGTACCAGCGGCAAGGCAAAGCCCGCGCCCTACAATTTCTTCTATGGTCCGAGCTATTCGGACGCGCTGCGCGCGATGCTGATCTGGGCAGCGGACGATTGGAAAGCCAAGGGCAAGTCGGGCAAACCCAAGTTCGTTCACATGGGCGCCAACCATCCCTATCCCAACGCACCAAAGGCGGCCGGCGAAGCCATCGCCACCGAACTCGGCTTCGAGGTGCTGCCGCCGCTCGTATTCGCGCTCACCCCCGGCGACTATTCCGCGCAATGCCTCAGCCTCAAGAGCTCCGGCGCCAATTACGCCTATCTCGGCAATACGGCAGCGTCCAACATCTCCGTGTTGAAGGCCTGCAAGGCGGCCGGCGCCGACGTGCAGTTCCTGGGCAACGTCTGGGGCATGGATGAGAACGCGGCCAAGACCGCCGGTGATGCGGCCGATGGCGTGATCTTCCCGCTGCGCACGGCGGTCGGCTGGGGTGGCGATGCGCCCGGCATGAAGACGGTGATGGAAATCTCCAAAATCTCGGACCCGTCGGGCAAGATCTATCGTCCCGTGCATTATATCGCCGCCGTCTGCTCGGCCCTCTACATGAAGGAGGCGATCGAGTGGGCCGACAAGAACGGCGGCGCGACCGGCGAGAACGTCGCCAAGGGCTTCCATCAGAAGAAGGACTGGATACCGGCCGGCATGGAAGGCGTCTGCAACGCCTCGACCTGGACCGCAAAGGACCATCGCCCGACCACGAAGGTCGATCTCTACCGTTCCAAGGTCACCGGCTCGACCGACGGCGATCTCAACGACCTCATGGCCAAGGGCGCGATCAAGCTCGAGAAGGTCAAGACCGTGGAGCTGCCGCGCAAGCCGGAATGGCTGGGGTGGTGAGGCACACTGACATCAACAACACTCCGTCGTCATCCCCCGCGGAGGCGGGGGATCCAGTGCGCAGCGGCTTCGCAGTGGAATTGCAAGCGCCGCTGGAATACCGGGTCACCCGCCTTCGCGAGTGACGACTAGAAGGTGATCACGATGACCCAAACCGTCGAAGCAACTCATCCGGGACCAGCTGCGGTCCCCGCGCCGCCCCTCCTCAGTGTCAACAACATCGAGGTGGTCTACGATGACGTCATCCTGGTGTTGCGAGGCCTGAGCCTCGAAGTGCCCAGAGGTTCGATCGTGGCGCTGCTGGGGGCCAACGGCGCGGGCAAATCGACCACGCTGAAGGCGATCTCGGGGCTGCTCAAGACCGAAGACGGCGAGGTGACGCGCGGCGAGATCATCTTTAACGGCGAGCGCATCAACGGCATCGATCCCGACAAGATCGTCCGCCGCGGCATATTCCAGGTGATGGAGGGACGGCGCATCATCGCCGACATGACATCGCTGGAGAATTTGCGGCTCGGCGCGTTCACCCGCAGCGACGGCCAGGTCGATGCCGACATCGACATGGTCTTCAACTATTTCCCGCGCCTGAAGGAGCGCACGGGGCTGGCCGGCTATCTCTCCGGCGGCGAACAGCAGATGCTGGCGATCGGCCGCGCGCTGATGGCACGCCCGAAGATGATCCTGATGGACGAGCCGTCTATGGGTCTGTCGCCGCTGCTGGTGAAGGAGGTGTTCGCCATCATCAAGGAGATCAACCGCGACCTCGGCGTCACCATCCTCCTGGTGGAGCAGAATGCGCGGGCAGCGCTTTCGGTGGCGAGCCACGGCTACATTATGGAACAGGGCAAGGTGGTGCTTGACGGCAGCGCCGACGAATTGCGCGACAACGAGGACGTCAAGGAGTTCTACCTCGGCGGCGCTGGCGAGCAACGCAAGAGTTTCAAGAACCTCAAGAGCTTCAAGCGGCGGAAGCGGTGGCTATGAGCGCAGCCGGGTGCCTATTGCAGCACCTGCTCCGCTTCCGTCACCGCACAGAGAACATGATAGAACGAAGACGCAGGGATGGTGGCGACAAGCGACTTGCCGTCGCGGTCGAACTGATCGTACCAGCCGCCCGCAACGGGATGGCTCAGGTAATGCCGCTCAAGGCGCGCCAAGGCGGCACGCGCCTGGTCAGCAGCCCCCGCCTCGCCGGATTCGGCTTGCGCGATCCAGGCCTTTGCGATCTCGCTCTGCGGCCACAGACGCCGAGAGTTGCGCCGGATAAGGCCCTCGACATTGCCTTCGTCGGTCAGGCAACCGGTCGCCTCGTCACGATAGCGCAATGCCGAAGCCAGCAATTCACCGCGATAGCGTCCCGTCGGGCAGCCCGTGATGCGTTCAAAGCCTTTCAAGAGCCAGACCCATTCGGCCAAGTGTCCAGGCTCGACGCTGACGGGCGAAATCCTGGACCAGTCTTCCTCGAAATATTCGCCAAGCACATGGGTCTGCTTGTCGTAGAGATTGGCAAGGAAGAGCGCAAAAAACTCGCCGGCGCGCTGCTGGAACGCCAAGTCATGCGTGGCGTCGAATATGGCGATCATCGCCTCGAACAGATGCATCTGCGGATTCTGCCGCCGCGGCAGGGACGCCGGCACCCCCTCGAGAAAGCCGCCATTCGGCGAGCGCAGATGCGCGTCGAGATAGGCGAGCAGCGCGTCGATCTCCGAGCGCACCTGCGCGTCGCGATCAAGCTCATAAACAGTCGCGAGCGCCAGCAGCACGAAGGCGTGGTCATAGGTGTCGCGCCGCGCGTCGAGCACGCCACCGTCGGGTGTCAGCCTGTGGACGAAGCCCGGCCGGCCGTCTGGCGCCTTCGCCTTCGTCAAGAGATGATCGAGCCCCTTCAGCGCGATCTCGCGGCCTTCGCTATACCAGCCCATCTGCGCGGCCTTGGCGTAGCAATAGATCTGTCGGGCCTGAACGAATACGCGCCGCGGGGCGAGCCGATCGGCACCGCCGTCGGGGTCGAGCCGGTCGACAAAGCCCCCTGCCGCATCATCCCACCCTTCCGTGCGCCACAGCGGCAGGCAGTGCTCGATGACGCGACGCTTCAGCCTGCCGACGACATCGGCATCCGAAGGGTCGCTCGCTGCGGCGGTCTGCGTATCTGCCATTGCATTTCCCGGAGCATCGCCGATCCGGCGAGAAGCCGTCTGATAGCACGTCGAAGGCGGAGCGCAATCGCGCGAACCCGTGAGGATCACCCATGACGGACCACTATGACGCCCGCGAAACCCGCGATCCCGCCGAGCGCGAGGCGGAACTGTTCGCCCGCCTGCCTGATATCCTGCGGCGGGCCATGGCGGCACCGGCCTATGCCGAGCACCTCAACGGCGTCGATCCTGCCGCCATCACCAGCCGCGCCGCGCTGGCTCGCCTGCCGGTGCTGCGCAAGTCGGAACTCCCGGCCCTGCACAAGGCCGCCCCACCCTTCGGCGGCTTCGTTGCCGGGCCGCCAGGATCGTTTGCGCGCCTGTTCACCTCGCCCGGACCGATCTTTGAGCCCGAGGCCGCCCACGACGACGCCTGGCGCGGGGCGCGGGCGCTGTTCGCGGCAGGCTTTCGTCCGGGCGACGTGGTTCTTAACACCTTCAGCTATCATCTCACCCCCGGCGGCTTCATCTTCGATACCTCCGCCCGGGCGCTTGGTTGCGGGGTGATCCCCGCCGGCCCCGGGAATACCGAGCAGCAATTCGAGCTGATCGAGGCCTACCGGCCGATTGGCTACAGTGGCACGCCGGATTTCCTGAAGATCCTGCTCGATGCGGCCGCGGGCGCCGGACGCGATGTCTCCTCGATCAAGCGCGCGCTGGTATCGGGGGCCGCCTTTCCGAAATCGCTGCAGGAGGAGATCAAGGCGCGCGGCATCGACGCCTATCAGGCGTTCGGCACCGCCGATCTGGGCATGATCGCGTTCGAGACCGAGGCGCGCGACGGCATGGTGGTCAACGAGGATCTGATCCTAGAGATCGTCAGGCCCGGCACCGGCGACCCCGTCGCAACGGGTGACGTCGGCGAGATCGTGGTCACCTCCCTGGACCCGCACCATCCCTGGATCCGCCTCGCACTGGGCGACCTCACGGCTGCCCTCCCAGGAGTAAGCTCATGCGGGCGCACCAGCATGCGCATCAAGGGCTGGATGGGACGCGCCGACCAGACGACCAAGGTCAAAGGCATGTTCGTGCGACCTGAGCAGATCGCCGAGGTCAGCAAACGACACCCCGAACTCGGGCGGCTGCGCCTGGTGGTGACGCGCTCCGGCGAGACCGACGTCATGACGCTGAAAGCAGAGACAGCCGCAGCGAGCCCAGCCCTTCAGAGTGAGCTCGCCGTGACCTTGCGGGCCGTGACGAAACTCGGCGGCAATGTCGAGTTGGTCGGTGCCGGCGCGCTGCCGAACGACGGCAAGGTGATATCCGACGAACGCAGCGCGTAGCGTCAGCGCAGCTCCATCCGAATCAACCGTTCGCCAGGCTCATACTTGAGAATATCCTTTGGACCTGGGTGGCGCGTCAGATCCGCGCCGTCCAGCACGTAGAGATCGTCGGTGTGCTTGCAGCGCCATTCGCCGCGGCCGGACAGAGGCAGATCGATCTTCTCGCCGAACGCGCTCACCCAGCCGACCTGGCGCGCCGGCGTTCCCACCATCATCGACCAGTCCTTGGAGCTCTTGGTCAGCGTCGCGCCGGCGGCGAGGAAGGTGCCCACGCCGCAGGTAAGGTCGGGGACCACGGTCGAGTTCGCCCCGAGTGTCGTGCCGGTCTTCACCAGCGTCTTCTTGAACACCGCGTGGCGGTTGATCGCGGCACGGGGAAAGGAGATGTGGGTGAACACCATGTACGGGGCGCAGAAGATGAAGTCCTCGAGCTCGACATGCGAGAAGATCGAGACCGAATTGCCGAGGCGGCACGCATTGCCCACGATGGCGTTGCGCTCGACATAGGTGTTCTGGCCGAGGCTGCAATTCTCGCCGATGACAGCGCCCGGCGCGACATGCGAGAAGTACCAGACCTTGGTGAAGTCACCGACCTTTGCTCCCTCTTCAACGACCGCAGTCGGGTGAATAAACGGTGCTGCACCACCTTCTTGAAGCGTCGTCATGCCGGATTCTTGCCCTCTTTCGCGCCGTTGCCCTGCCGCGCGAGCGATACGTCGCCGGTGACGCACCCCTTCTGCCGGCTCCGTCCTATATTAAGAAAAGCCGCCGGGAATCAAGGCGGAAACTAGCTCCGAACGCCTCCGGATTTACCACGTTTGGCCTCCCGGAACTTGCATGATCTGCCTCCCATCGAATATCGGAGGGGTTGTTCATTGGATGGTTGCGGTGCTAGTGAACCTCGATGATCGGCTGGGGGAGCGCATCTATGTTCCGTGCCATGCGCCTCCTTTTGGCGAGGCCGAGCGACTTTGCTTGGGATCAGTGTGCGATAGTTCTATTTGCTGTCCTTTTTGCTGCTAGTCCGCTCGCAGTTTTAGCACACGGATGGTTCTCGACTGGCTCCTGGTTCACCGGGTTTCTGATGGCTGGATCAACCGTTGCTCTGCTCGTCCTCGGACGGTGGCGTGACTTCGAAATCGATACGCGCGACGTGATATTTTGCTGCTTGCTAGCGGTGATCGGCATTTCTCTGGCGTTGAACGGTATCGGTCCTAATCGGAACGAGTTCTATCTCCTGCTGCTTACGCTAGCTGCGTATCCGGCGGCGCGACTGTGTTCGATGCATGTGTCGTCCGGCGCCTTCATCCTCGTCATCGCGGTACTGGTCGCGGCGGGAACGCTGGCGACGATTCCTTGGCTGATCGAGCAGTGGAGCGATCCAAAGCATCCTAAGGTGGCGGTGTTCGGTGTCTATGACGCGGCGCCGGCGCAGTTCACGATGCTGTTAGGTTTTCTGCTGCTATCTGTGACTTCTCGGCGGCTGACCCCGCGCTGGACAATCCTCGTCGCTGGACTGTCGGCCATTCCGGCATTCGTATTCGCAGCCTGCCAGGTGAGGTTTACGTTCGTTGCGATAGCCGCAGCGATGCTGGTCGCAGTCGGCATCGCAAAGCAAGCGCAACAGCGCCTCTATATCATAATGATTCTGGGCGTCGTCTCGGTGGCGGGATTTGCAGGCACCGCGGCGCGTTGGGGAACAACTAAGCTCTTTGTTGAACATGCCTTCGAGAGTGCTACAACATCCTTGGACTCAGGATGTGCGCAGATCGACATCCGCAATTCAATCGACATCCGCAAGCAACTCTACATCGAGGCATTCCGACTTCTGGCTAGAGGCGAGGCATTTGGTATCGGCTTTGAGCGCTTCCCAACGATGTCGTGCATTCCGGGGACGCAGGTCCATAGCGCGCCGCTGCAGGTCGCCATCGAGTTCGGGCCACTGGCTGGCGTGCTGTTTGTGATCCTGATCGCGAAATGCATCGGCGCCCGGTTGTACTGGCTCGGACGGATCAACCCTGAAGCGCGATTCGTTGTAGCAGGCGTCGTCTTCGCCACCATTCTGAGCCTGGCACATGGCCGGGTCAGCCGCGAGATTCCCTTATTCTTGCTCTTGGGCTGCGCTGCCGCAGTTAGTAGCCGTGGCCATCACTGTGCCATGGAATGGATGCGGGACGCTTTAAGAGGATATTCGATGCCTTCAGACCCGTGGAGTTTCGACGTGTCCAAGCCGGCCCCGTCTGCAGGCCCTGCCGAGCGCGAACACGCACCCTCCGCTTTTTAGGCAGGTCGGAGTGCAGGGCGACACGACTGACGTGTTCGTTTGTAGTAAAGTGCTCAAACCTTCGTTTGCAGCAGCGGACGGATAAAATCTGCAAGATCGCCGCCCTCAAACAAATATCCTTGTATTCCAGCGGCTGCGGCGGCCTCCAGATCGTGCGGCTTGTCGCCGATCAGAATGCTTGCCTCTTTTCGCACCGGCCAATCTCTGAGGCAGTCCAGTATCATTCCGGGTGCTGGCTTGCGCCGGTCGCTGGCACGCCGCCACTGCTCCACAACCCCGTCCTCATGATAGGGGCAATATTGGAAGTCGTCGATGTGGGCACCAATTTTGGCGAGTTCGCTGTTCATCCATTTATGCAATCGATGGACGGCTTCGATTCCGTAATAGCCACGCGCAACGCCAGCTTGGTTCGTCACCACAAAGGTCAGGTAACCGAGGTCGTTGCAGAGCCTAATCGCTTCTCGTGCGCCGGCAATCCACTCGAAGTCCTCGACCCTATGGACGTAATTCTTGTCAACGTTGAGCACGCCGTCGCGGTCGAAAAAGACCGCTGGTCGGCTAATCCGATTTGTTGGCTCCATTTCTCGCCTGATGGTGATCAAGAGTCGGACCGTGATGCAAGCTTCAACGAACTAATTCGACATCCATGTGAGCACCTCCGTCTCATCGAGTCCGTCTCATCGAGTCCATCTGATGCTTCGGTCGCTGAGCCAAACACGATCCGCCAAAGCGATGCGGGCCTTACGGTCCCGTTCCTCAGCTTACCATAACACCACCATCAAGATACATATTGGCTTCTCAGGGCAATGCCGATACGCCAGCTCCCTTCTGCAACGCCATGATGCATCAGATCCTGACCGTAATCCAGGAACCGAAACGACCGCTGCCGTTCGACGACCACCCTGCGCCGGCTTCATCGACTCCTACAGGAACAACTGGTCGTCGGCGGGATCGAAGTGGTATCGATCGGACAATTACTTTATTGGACGGCGCCGCAGCATCGCGCATCTTCCTGCTGTGGTACCTGACGCCGCGCGAGATATTTCGCGAACGCGAGGCAAGCGATAGAGTGATGGCCTAGCAAGACATGCGGATACTCGTCCTCAATGCGGACTACCCACGCTTTCTGGCGTGGCTTTATCGCGGCCAACCCGGGCTTGAAAATGCGCCCTACGCCGCGCAAATGGCGGCGCGCAACGCGAGCCTGTTCGGGAGCGCCGATTTCTATTCGAAGAATTTCACCGCCTGGGGCCATCCGGCGGCGGAGATCCACGTTAACAACGCTTGGCTTCAGGCGGCATGGGCGCGCGAGCATGGCATGGCCGTGGCCGTTACTCAGCCGTCTACCAACACCGGAAACAAGCTCCCGGCGTGGCTATTGCAGGCGATCGCGCCGTTCAAACCGATGTTGAGACCGTTAGCCCGGAAGATTGGCCTCAGCCCGAAACTCGATGCCCAGGCCGAAGCGATCTTGGTCGCCCAGATCGAGGATTTCAGGCCCGATCTGGTGCTGAACCAGGATACCTTTCATATCGATACCGCCCTGATGCGTCGCATCAAGGGCATCGGCAAGCCGATCCTCGTTGGTCAGATCGGAATTTCGCCGACCCGCGGCGAAGACTGGAGCGTCTACGATCTGTTGATTTCGCAGTTGGCCGCGACAGTGAACTACTTCCGAGGTCTTGGCGTTCGCGCCGAGGTGAGTCACCTTGCGTTCGAGCGTGGCGTGATCGATGCCCTGCCCGCAGCACCGGCTACCGATATCGACGTCTCCTTCGTCGGCACCGTATCTGCCGATCACCAGCAGCGGATCGCGCTTCTGGAAGCGGTTGCCGATCGATACACTCTAAAGTTGTTCGGCAATATCGCACCGGGTCTTCCTGCTTCCTCGCCGCTGCACCGCTGCTTCCAAAGCGAGGCCTGGGGCGTCGACATGTATCAAGCCCTGCGGCGTTCGCGAATCACGTTGAACTCCCATATCGACATGGCTGGTCGCGAGGCGGGAAACGTACGGCTCTTCGAAGCGACAGGCGTCGGCACATTCCTGCTGACCGACTTCAAAGACAATCTGCACACGTTGCTCGAGCCGGATCGGGAGGTCGCAGTGTGGCGCTCGGTTGAGGACTGCATCGCCAAGATCGAGCGATACCTGAACGACGATGCGGCTCGACAGGAGATTGCTGCGGCCGGTCAACGCCGCACGTTGGCAGCACACAGTTACCGTGAACGGACCAAGCACATTCTGGCGTCCGCGCAAGAATTGTGACGCGCCGAATATCCTTGACGGCGAAGTGCAAAATAGCCACATTGCACCGCGATCGACCGCTTGGCGGTTGAATTTACTAAGCTTTTTGGCCGCCTGATGGATAGCGTCGAACACTGTCGCTTTAACGATCAGCTCTACGCGATCATTGTTCGCGCCTCTTTTCGGGAACCGGGGATCACGTTTTTCTCCACGCCCGAATTGTCGCAGCAGCTTGCCTATATGAGCCACCCCAAGGGCAAGAGCATCGCCCCGCATCGGCACAACAAGGTGACGCGCGAGGTTCACTACACCCAGGAAGTGCTGGTGATCCAGAGGGGCAAGTTGCAGGTCGACTTTTACACCGAGCGCGAAGAGTACCTAGAGAGCCGTGTGCTGTCGGCCGGAGACGTCATTCTTCTTTGCAGCGGCGCCCACGGATTCGAGGTGCTGGAGCCTCTTGAGATGATTGAAATCAAGCAGGGCCCCTACGCGGGCGATGGCGACAAGACGCGCTTCGCCGAAGCACCGGCTGCGGTGAAGCGGATCAAGGGCCCGGTTGCGTGACGCAGGATTTCGTTCCAGTCAACACGCCGCTCCTGAACGGAAACGAAGCTGAATATCTGGCCGAGTGCGTTCGGACCGGATGGATATCGTCCGAAGGTCCGTTCATTCCGCGCTTTGAGGCGGCCATGGCCGAGATTGCGGGACGCCGCCACGGCGTCGCCGTCACGAACGGGTCCGTTGCGCTCGATATTGCCGTTCACGCGCTTTCGCTTGAACCGGGCAGCGAAGTCATCATCCCGACGTTTACGATCATCAGCTGCGCATCCGCAGTGATCCGCGCCGGACTTGTCCCGGTGGTGGTCGACTGTGATCCGAACACTTGGAATATGACGGCGGACGCTGTGGAAGCAGCGATCACGCCAAAGACCGGCGCGATCATGGTGGTGCATATCTATGGCCTGCCAGTCGATCTAGACCCGATCCTCGAGCTTGCGCGCAAGCATGGCCTTCGCGTGATCGAGGACGCCGCCGAGATGCATGGCCAGACCTATCGCGGCCAGCCCTGTGGCAGCTTTGGCGACGTGAGCACGTTCAGCTTCTATCCGAACAAGCACGTCACGACGGGCGAAGGCGGGATGATCCTGACCGATGACGCGCAACTCGCCGATCGGCTGCGCAGCCTCCGCAATCTCTGCTTCAAGCCCGAGCAGCGCTTCGTCCATGAAGAGCTTGGATGGAACGCGCGCATGACCAACCTGCAGGCAGCGCTCGGCGTCGCCCAGACCGAGCGATTGGGCGAGATGATCGACATCAAGCGCCGGACCGGCCGGCGCTACGATGAGCTTCTGGAGGGTGTCGATCTGATCCAGCGCCCCGTCCCCCGTACCAATTACGCGGACAACATCTATTGGGTGTATGGCATCGTCCTGAAAGACGCGGTCGCGTTCGATGCCAAGGAAGCGATGCGTCGGCTGGCCGGCAAAGGCATCGGCACCCGCCCCTTCTTTTGGTGCATGCATGAACAGCCGGTTCTGCGCAGAACCGGCCTGTTCACAAACGATTCGCACCCTCACGCGGAGCGAATCGCGCGCCGCGGTTTCTATCTTCCAAGCGGCCTTGCGTTGACGGACGACCAGATCGTGCGATCTGCAGAGGCGCTGAAGGAGATCCTTGCTTGAGCGCCTTCGAACGCTATGCGCCGTGGTACGACCTCCTTTATCAGGATAAGGATTACACTGCGGAAGCATCCTTTGTGGACGCGCAACTCCGTCGCCATGGCGCTACGCCGGGCACGTTGCTCGATCTCGGTTGCGGCACCGGCGTACACGCCCATGAGTTCGCGCGCAGGGGATGGACGGTCACCGGCGTCGACATCAGCGCAGACATGATCCGCCGGGCCGAGGCGCGCACCGGAGACGGCTCGGAACGCATACGATTCCGGCAGGGCGACGTCTGCGAATCGGGCCCGGAGCGGGATTTCGACGCTGCGGTTGCCCTCTTCCATGTGGCGAGCTACCAGACCAGCCGGGGAAGACTTCAGAACATGCTGGCGAGTGCCGCCATCGCGCTCAAACCGGGCGGCATCCTCCTGTTCGACTATTGGTATGGCGGCGCCGTGCTGGCGCAAGGCGTCGAAACCCGCGTCAAGGTCGTTGACCGTCCACCACTGCGTGTCACCCGGATCGCTCAATCCGATCACAATGAGGCTTGCGCGACCGTTCAGGTGAACTACACGCTGTTCTGCGAGGACGTTGCGCAATCGACGATCCATCGGATCGACGAAGCGCACCACCTGCGTTACTGGTTTCCGTTTGAGATCGAGGCGCTTCTCGGCGCGACCGGTTTCGAGCCAATCGGTCACTATGCGTGGCTGTCGACGACCAGTCCACCGAACTCGCGGGACTGGGCGGCTTATTCCATTGCCAGAAAGACGGTTCAACCGTGAAGCAGTTTCACGTTGGCGTCGTGCTGGAGTTGCCGCTCGAGGTCGGCGGCGGCTTCCAGCAAGGGCTTAGCGACATCACATGGCTGCGCGGCTGGGCAAAGACAGCCGATATAGACGTGACCGTGTTCACCACCCAGCCCAGCAATATCGCCATCCTCGCCGAACTCGGCATCCAGGCCAAACTTTTGCGGATTGGTTGGTTCGACCGCCTGTTCTTGTTCCTGAAATATTGCGGGTGGTTCGATCTCCTGCAGTATGCGTTGCACCTGTGCCCACCCTTCGAGAAGCGGTTGATCCGGGAGAATGTCGATATCGTCTATTTCCTGACGACATCGAACTGGCAACTCGTGCTCTACAAGCTGCCCTTCATCATCACGATATTCGACGGTTGCCACCGCGATTCTCCCGAATTTGACGAGGCGCGCGAATTCGCCGAGTTCGAACGTCGCGAAATCGTCTTTCGCAGCGCCAGCACCAAAGCAGCCTTGGTCGTCGCCAACGCTAAAGAGGTGATCGATGCACTATGTCGTCGCTATGCGATGGAAGAGGATCGCGCGGTTTGTATCCCGTTTTCGCCCTCGCCCTATGTGACGCGATCGATTGAGGCTGGCGAGCAAACGGACGCGGACGCCACGATCCTGCGAAAGCACGGACTCGAGCCCGGTTATCTCTTCTACCCCGCGCAGTTCTGGTCTCACAAGAATCACGCAACCATCCTGCTGGCGATGCGTTTGCTGCAAGATCAGGGGATACAGACCACATTGGTGTTATGCGGATCGGATCGCGGTTCGCGCAGCGCAATCGAGGAGTTGACCACGCAACTCGACCTCGGCGGCCGCGTGCGCATCCTGGGCTTTGTTCCCTCCACCGAACTCGGCCCGCTCTATCGCAACGCAGCGGCATTGGTGATGGCGAGCTACTTCGGCCCGACCAATCTGCCCCCGCTTGAAGCCTGGTCGGTTGGCACGCCCGTGATCTATCCAGAAGCCTTCGAGGCGCAAGCTGGCGATGCCGCCATTCTGTTCGACTACGACAATCCGGCTTCGCTGGCGGAAGCCATCGTCAAGGCCGGCTTGCCCGAGGAGCGTGCCCGGCTGGCCGCCGCAGGCAAGCAGAGGCTCGAATATTTTGCGCGCCAGATCGACGAAGGACATCGTGAGTTCGCGAAGCACCTTCTGAGACTGAGATACCGTCGTTATCCTCGGATCTACTGAGGATCGCACGAGACCCTACTGGGGAATCGTCACGATCAGCTTCGCGCGGATGCTTCCAATCAGCAGCGGGATCGCCGCAACTCCTGCGACCGCCAGCCAGACGGCACATTCCGCGACGAAGCGCAGCACGCCGGTCCAGGGTATCGCGGAACGGATCATGATCCCCAATCCCCATCCGGCCAGTATCGTGGCGAGCATTATTCCCGCCAAAAACATCAGGTGTCGGAACGGGTGCCTGAGCGTTTGGCGCATGATGACGAGCGTCAACAAGCCGAACTGAACCAGGAGATCGCTCGCTACAATCGCAACCGCAGCGCCCAGCGGGCCCAGCTCCGGAATCATCAACAGCGATACGGCGAAAAAGACAATGAACTGCAGCCCCTTGCTCCGTACAAGAAGATCGGCACGATTGCTGTAATTGGCATAGCTTAGCGCCAGGATCGCGGGCGCGGCGACGCCCGTGCCGATCAACATGATCTTCGCCAGCAATGGATCATAGGTGATGGCACCGCGGGTCCAGAGCGCGAAGAAATCAGGCCAGAATGGCAGGAGTCCGGACACCACGGCACTGGCGAGTACTGCGACAAGCACCGAACCACGGGCATAAAGCGCACGTAACCGTTCGGTCGCACCAACAGCATAGTCGTGGCCGAGTTCGGCAGCGAGCGGAAGCGTCGCTTGCAGGCAGAGCGCCCGCAATAGCCCGGCGGCGACGCGGATCAACCCCCATTGCGCGACAGCGACACGATCGGCGACCAGCGCACTGACCAAGAGGACCGGGAGGTTCATCAGCGCCAATTCGGTGGCACCAGCGATTCCGAACGGCGCTGCCTTGCGTAGCTGACCGACCATCCAGCGGATCGAACGTGTGCCCCTCGCCTTGCGCAGGAATGGATGCAGGCGCGGCGCATCGATGGCGACGAGGTAGACTGCGCCCAATATTTGCATCGTGACGTAGACGAAGGTGACGGCAAACAAGCTTCCCGTCGCAACAATGGCAACCAGCTGCGCGATTTGTCCGATCAGCGTTGCGAAGCTCTGCAGCCAGACGGCGCGGCCGTACAGCCCCCGCGCCCGATAGAGCGCCGATACCAAGCCCGCTGGAAGCGTGAGCAGCATACCCACCGTCATCGCCACAAAAGCGGCATCGAAATTTTTGATCGCCTCGAACCGGAAAACCGTGGACGGCGAAACAGCCAGCGCCGCCGTCACCGCCAAACCGACGAGCGTGGCGCTGAGCCAAAGGTAGAGCCGCAGCGTCGCGATATAGAATGCCGCGGTGCGGCCATCGCAATCAACGCTGGACTTGAATGAGAAGAAGCGGTTGATGGCGCGAAGCTGCAGGCCGCCATCGGCAACCAGCACAAGGTTGCCAATCGCATAGATCACGAACCAGGCGGCCAACTCCTCGCCGCTCCAGAAATGCAGGAAGACGGGAACCAGCGCGACCTGCTGGATGATCCCTAACACCATCTGGAAAATGCTGGCGGACCAACCTGCAAGCAGCCTTCGTGCCCGGCTCGGGGGCAAAATGCCCGCGGGGACATCCTCTCTGCCGCCTGCGTTTGGCTCGTCGATCAAATCCGGGCACCCCTGTGGCGTACAGAGCGGGCTAGCAGCAACCCGAAGGGATGTCGATACTCGGCCTTCGAGCCACGTTGAAGAGGATCCGGTGGCCTTCCTGCATCATCCCGGTCAACCCACTCAAAACATCAAATCCGCCATGCCGTTGTCGGCAGGAAGCAGACCTTGCCGGGAGGTTGTCTGGCGCTATTGTAGCGCCGCCGTTCGACCCGGAGCCCCGTAATGCCCGTCCCGCATGCATCGCAAGCCCTGTCCCGATTCACCGTTCTCGACCTCACCCGCGTCCGCTCTGGCCCGACCTGTGTGCGGCAGCTCGCGGACTGGGGTGCCAATGTCATCAAGATCGATGCGTTGACGGAGGACGCCGGCGGCGAGCAACCGGGCGGCCCGCGGCATGGTTCGGACTTCCAGAATCTGCATCGCAACAAGCGCGCGATGACGCTCAATCTCAAGGATCCGAAAGGTCTCGAAGTATTCAGGCGGCTGGCCGAACAGGCTGATGTCGTGGTTGAGAATTTCCGTCCGGACGTCAAAACCAAGCTTGGCGTCGACTACGAGAGTCTCCGCCAGATTAATCCGCGTATTGTCTATGGCAGCATCTCGGGCTTCGGCCAGGACGGGCCCTACCACAAGCGCCCGGGTTTCGATCAGATCGCGCAAGGCATGGGCGGACTGATGTCGGTGACCGGCGCGCCCGGCGGCGGCCCAATGCGGGTTGGTATTCCCGTTGCCGACCTTGCCGCCGGCCTGTTCTGCGCGATTGGCATCCTCACCGCGCTCCTGGAACGCGACGTATCGGGTGAGGGCCAATGGGTGCAGACGTCGCTGTTGCAGGCGCAGATCTTCATGCTGGACTTCCAGGCCGCGCGCTGGCTGATGGAAAAGGAAGTGGCGCAGCAGGCCGGAAACAACCACCCGACGTCGATCCCCACGGGCGTGTTCAAGACGTCGGATGGTTACATCAACATCGCCACGACAGGCGGACGCATCTGGGAGCGCTGCGCGCAGGCGATCGGGGCGCCCGAACTAGTTAGCGATCCCGACTATGCCACAGCGCCGGCGCGCTCCAAGAACCGTGACGCGCTCAACGCGAAGATCAACGAGCTGACGCAGAAGAAATCCACCGAGACCTGGGTCAACGAACTGAACGCGGCCGGCGTGCCTTGTGGGCCGATCTATTCGATCGACCAGATGTTCGAGGATGCGCAAGTGAAGCATCTCGGCATCGCCCAGGACGTGCCGAACGCAGAGAACCGCGACATCCGGCTGGTGGCCCAGCCGGTGACACTGTCGCGGACGCCAAGCACCATGGCAGCGCGACCGCCCGAATTCGGCGAACAGACCGAGGAAGTGCTGGCGGAGTTCGGTTTCAGCAACGAAGAAATCGCCGAGCTCAGGCAGCGCAAGGTCGTGTGAGGCTCAAGCCTTCGCCGGCCGGAGCCGGCGGGTGACGCTGCTGAACGCCTTGTCGATCAAGGGCCAGAACAACAGGATGATCGCAAGCGTCGTGATCGAGCCGACGAGCCCGTTCGACCAGAACACCTTCATATCGCCGCCGGAGCCGATCATCGAGAGCCGGAACGCATCCTCCGCACGATTACCGAGCACGAGCGCGAGCGTGAACGGCGCCAGTGGAATGCCGATCTTCTTGAAGACGTAACCGACCACGCCAAAGCCCAGCATCAGCCAGATATCGAACATCGCATTCTGGATCGCGTAAGCGCCGATCGCACAGGACACCACGATCATAGGCGCAACCGCCGCAAACGGCACGCGCAGGATCGATGCGAAGATCGGTACCGTCGTCAGCACAAGAACCAGGCCAACGACGTTGCCAAGATACATCGAGGCAATCAGGCCCCAGACAAAGTCCTTGTGCTCGACGAACAACAGCGGTCCGGGATTGAGCCCCCATACCATCAGACCGCCGAGCAGGATCGCCGCAGTTCCTGAGCCGGGAATACCAAGTGCGAGCATTGGCAACAGCGCCGAGGTGCCGGACGCATGTGCGGCCGTTTCCGGCGCGAACACGCCCTCGATGCGCCCCTTGCCAAAACTCTCCTGGTCCTTGGCAAAACGTTTGGCAAGATTGTAGCCCATGAAGGAAGCCGCGATCGCGCCGCCCGGCGTGATGCCGAGCCAGCAGCCGATGAAGGATGAGCGAAACAGCGTCACCCAATACTTGGGCAGATCCTTCCATACCAACAGCACCACGCGCAGGCTGATGCCAGCGGCGTGGCCGCGCAGCGCCAGGCGCTCTTCCATCGTCAGCAGGATTTCGCTGATCCCGAACAGGCCGATGACCGCGACCAGGAAGTTGATGCCGCGGAGCAATTCGGCGGAGCCGAAGGTCATGCGGAGCTGGCCGGACACGGTGTCCATGCCAACGCCGGCCAGCAGGAGACCGAGCGACATCGAGGTGACGGTCTTGTGCTTGGCCTCGCGGCCAAGGCCAACGAAAGAGCAAAAGGTGAGGAGATAAACCGCGAAGAATTCCGGTGGGCCGAACTTTAGCGCAAATGAAGAGATCATCGGCGCGAGAAACGTGATGAGAAGCACCGCAACTAGCGAGCCGATGAAAGACGAGGTAAAGGCGGCCGTCAGCGCTTCTGCCGCCCTGCCCTGCTGCGCCATCGGGTAGCCATCAAACGTCGTTGCCACAGACCAGGCTTCGCCCGGAATATTGAACAGGATCGAGGTAATGGCGCCACCGAACAGTGCCCCCCAATAAATGCAGGACAGCATCACGATGGCCGAGGTCGGGTCCATCGTGAAGGTCAACGGCAACAGGATCGCTACACCGTTCGGGCCACCAAGCCCCGGCAATACGCCGACAAAAATGCCGAGCACGAGCCCGACCATCATCAACAGCAGCGTTTTCCAGGTGAGGAGAACGGCAAAGCCGTGGAGGAGCAGGCCAAAAGCTTCCATGACTGAAAGTTCCGCCGATCGATTAGTAGCCAAGAGCCGCTTCGAGCGGCCCCTTCGGCATGATGACGTCGAAGGCGATGTCAAACGTCACGAACATCGCGGCGGTGAAGATGAAAGCGGTAAGCAGAGACTTCCACACCGCGATCTTGCCAACAAAGCGCATGAAGCCGGAGATCAAAAGGAAACTCGCAACATAGAGCCCAAGGAATTGCGTGGCGAGACAGAACAAGACCGTTGGCACGAATACCGCGATGACCCGGCGAAGCTGTGCTCGCGTCACAAAGGTCTCGGAAGCCTCCCTACGAGAAAACGCTGCCGCAAACAGACCGTAAAGGCTGGCGCCGCCAAGAATGACCGAGAGATAGAACGGGAAGTAGCCAGGCTCCGGGCCGGTCGCATCCCAGGCCGCGCCCGTGCGCCAATTATCCCATCCAAGGGTAACGGCAAGCGCGAGCAACCCCAGCGACACGACGGCGTCCACGACGCCATTGCTAGCCACCGCGGGCGAATTGGCTTCGGGCGCAGTCGGATCGTCAACGACGATTTCGATATCGGTGTTGGACATGGAAACGGACGGCTCGGGCAGGCGCTCCAGCGTGGATACGTGCTGACGCAACGGGCGTCAATGCAGTGCTCAGCGTCTGCCAGTCCGCTCCGGGAACGCGCTCGCAAGTGCAGCATGATCAGGCCGGAGCACGCCACGTTCGGTAATCAGGCCAGTCACGAGCCGCGCCGGAGTGACGTCAAAGCCGTAATTGGCGATCGGCGAGCCATCCGGCACCACACGCACGTTCTCAATTCGCCCGTCAGCCGTGCGCCCGCTCATATGCGTCACTTCGCTTGCTGCACGCTGTTCGATCGGAATCTCTCGGCCATCACTGATACTAAAGTCGATGGTCGGTGACGGCAGTGCAACATAGAACGGCACGCCGTTGTCGCGCGCGGCGAGCGCTTTCAGGTAGGTGCCGATCTTGTTGCAGACATCGCCGTTGGCTGCGACCCGGTCGGTTCCAACGATCGCCAGATCCACCATGCCATGCTGCATCAGATGGCCGCCGGTGTTGTCGGGGATCACGGTGTGCGGGACACCGTGGTGGCCGAGTTCCCAGGCCGTGAGCGAGGCCCCCTGATTGCGCGGACGCGTCTCGTCGACCCAGACATGAACCGCAAGCCCGCGATCATGCGCACGATAGATCGGCGCGGTCGCCGTTCCCCAATCGACGGTGGCCAGCCAGCCCGCATTGCAGTGCGTCAAAATGTTGATGGTGTCGCCGGCTTTCTTGGTGGCAGCGATCGCCTCGATCACTTCGAGACCGTATCTGCCGATCGCCTGGTTGATACCAACGTCCTCGTCGGCGATCTCGCCGGCACGCTTGTAGGCCGCCTCGGTCCGCACGGAAGGCGCAAGTGTACGAAGCGCAGCCTGCATCTCGTCAAGCGCCCATTTCAGATTGATGGCCGTCGGTCGCGTCGCAAGCAGCAGCTTATACGCGCGATCGAGCGCCTCGTCGGACGGATCAGCCCGCATGGCCAGCGCCATGCCGTAAGCGGCGGTGGCACCGATCAGCGGCGCGCCACGCACCAGCATGGTTCGGATCGCGTCCGCGGCCTCCTCGGAGCTGGCCAGACGCGCGACGACAAATTCATGCGGCAGTCGTCGCTGATCGATCGCACCGACAGACCATCCGTCAGGCTCAAGCCAGATGCTGCGGAAATGCCGGCCATCGACTTTCATGAACGCAGGATCCGTCCCGCAACCGCATCCAGCTTCTTGAGCAGTTCCGGATCGCGGGCTTCGGGCGCCGTAATCAGTGCCGTCTCAAGCGCGCGGTCTGAGCCGATCGGGCATGGCTCGTGCTCGCGCGGAAAATCCTTTGCCAGGCGCGCCACCAGCGCCTTGGCCTTCTCGGCATTCGAGTTGAGCGCGCGAATGATGTCCTGCACGGTCACCGCATCGTGATCCGGATGCCAGCAGTCGAAGTCGGTCACCATCGCTACGCTCGCGTAGCAGATCTCCGCTTCGCGTGCGAGCTTCGCCTCAGGCATGTTCGTCATGCCGATCACCGAGTAGCCCAGTCCCTTGTACGTCAGACTTTCAGCAAGGCTGGAGAATTGCGGACCTTCCATGCAGAGATAGGTGCCGCCACGCGCAAACGAAATACCTTCGGCTTCCGCGGCAGCCGCCAGATGGATGCGCAAGCGCGGTGATACCGGATGCGCCATCGAGACGTGGGCGACACAGCCCTTGCCGAAGAACGAGCTTTCCCGCTTATACGTGCGGTCCACGAACTGGTCGATGATCACGAAGGTGCCGGGTGGCAGTTCCTCCTTGAACGAGCCGCAGGCCGAGAGCGATACGAGGTCGGTGACCCCTGCCCGCTTCAGGACATCGATATTGGCCCGGTAGTTGATGTCAGACGGGGACAGCCGATGCCCCTTGTCGTGCCGCGGCAGGAACACGATCGGTAGGTCTGCAATGGTGCCGAAGCGGAGCGGCGCGGAGGGCTCGCCCCATGGGCTCCTGATCGCCTCCTCGCGGACGTTTTCAAGACCCGGCAAGTCGTAGATGCCGGATCCGCCGATAATGCCTAGCACGGCGCTGGTCATGGCCTCTCCCGATCAGACTTTCGAAGCAATGTTCGACTATACTGCGACGCAATAATCAAGCATTCTCCTCGGCCGTAAACGGCGTTTGATAGGTTAACCATGAACGACAGGGAAAAACGCCAATCCATCATCGATGCCTGCCTGCGCATGAACGCGCTCGGCATCAATCAGGGGACCTCGGGCAACATCAGCCTGCGGCATGAAGCCGGCCTACTGATCACCCCGACCAGCATCCCCTATGAAGCGATGCAACCGGAGCAGATCGTCTATATGGGCCTCGACGGTTCATTTGATCCGGCGCAGCGCCCATCGAGCGAATGGCGCTTCCATCTGGACATCCTGCGCGCTCGCCCGGACGTGAACGCCGTGGTTCACGCTCATCCGACCTATTGCACGATCCTCGCCATCATGGGGCTGGAGATCCCGCCGATCCACTACATGGTCGCCTGCGCCGGCGGCGACACCATCCGCTGCGCGCCATACGCAACCTTCGGCACGCAGGAACTTTCGGCGCATGCCGTCAAGGCGCTTGATGGAAGGCTCGCCTGCCTCCTCGAACATCACGGCATGATCGCCGTCGGGCCATCGCTTGCGAAAGCCATGTGGCTCGCGGTCGAGGTCGAAACGCTGGCGCGGCAGTACCACGGCTGCCTGCAGATCGGGAAGCCGCCTCTGCTGCCCACGGAAGAGATTGAAAACGTGCGAACGCGCATGGCCGGATACGGCCATGCGGAGAAATGAGACCAGCGATTTTGGCTACTGCCGCGACAGGTTACTTCGCGACGAACCCCGCTTCGTTCATCAGCGCGGCGTTGAGCTTGTCGTCTTCCTCGAGGAACTGCACCATATCCTTGCCGGTGAGGAAGATCGGCTTCAGCGCCTGCTTCTCCATATAGTCCTTGTACTCCGGCGTTTGCGTCACCTTCTGAAACAGGTCGACGTAGAATGCCTGCTGCTCGGCCGTGACCTTGCCGGGCAGGAACATCGCCCGCAGCATCAGGTATTGGACGTCAAGCCCCTCTTCCTTACAGGTCGGGATGTCGTTCCAGGACTGCGTTTCGGTGACCTTGGTCTTATAGGAGATCCGCTCCTTGTCGAACACGCAGAGCGCGCGCACCTGGCCGGCGCGCCAGACTTCCAGATTTTCAGAGGGATTGTTGACGTTGGCTTCGGTGTGATTCCCGACTAATTGCGTCGCCGCCTCTCCGCCGGACTTGTAAGGCAGATAGGAGAATTTCGCGCCGGTCTTTTGCTCCATGAACACGGTGAGCACATGGTCCTCACGCTTGGAGCCGGTGCCGCCCATCTTGAACGGTGAGGATGCAGCTTTCGCTGCTGCAATGAACTCCTTCACGGTCTTTGGACCCGACGCGTTGTCCCACAATACGAACTGGTCCATTGCGACTACCGAAACCGGAGTGAGGTCACGCCAGTTGAACGGAATTTTCGCCGACAGTGGCAGCATGTAAATCAGGGAATAGGCGATCAGCACCTTGTTTGGATCACCCTCGCTCGATTTCATATACATCAGCGCTTCGGCACCCGATGCGCCGCCCTTGAGCGAAACCACCATCGGCTGCTTCATCAGATTGTTCTTCTGGATCGCTGCCTGCATCATGCGCGCCATCTGATCGGAAGCGCCGCCGGCTCCGGCAGCGACGACGATCTCGACTGGCTTGGTCGGCTCCCAGGCCGCAAAGGCCGGCGCGGTCATAAGAACGGCCGTCAAAGCGGTCGCGGCTCCTGCAAAATGTCTCACGTCTCTTCCCTATGTCTTTATTGGATTGGCGCCTCAGAGATGCGCCTCGCCGCTATTCTGCGGACTGGGAACGCGAAGTTCAAGCCGCGAACCGTCGCATTGCTGCTGACTTTGGGATGAGATTGTAAGAGCCGGCGCAATGGATCGGGCCGTCCGTGAGCCCGCCGACGGTTCGCGGCAGCGGCTGTCCAGCGTCCACCGCCCCCAGCAGACGATGATACCTACTTGCCCTTCCAATTCGGTGTGCGCTTGTTCAGGAAGGCGTCCATGCCCTCGCGAAAATCCTCGCTCATATAGGCGCGCAGGATCAAATCCTCTCCCTCATCACGTGAGAGTGTCCGGCGGATGCGACGCACCGCCTCCTTGGTCACCTCGAGCGTGATCGGCGCATGGCTCGCAATGAGCTTTGCCGTCTCGTCCGCGCGGCGCTGCAAGGTCGCGACATCAGGCACGACCTCATTGAGCAAGCCGAGCGCCAGCGCTTCCGGCGCTTCCACCAGGCGAGCCTTGAAAATCATATCCTTGGTGCGCGCCGGACCGATCAGCGCGACGATGCGCGAAATATTCGACATCGACAGGCAATTGCCGAGCGTACGCGCGATTGGAAATCCGATCCGCGTCGCTTCGGTACCAATCCGGATGTCGCAGCAGGCCGCAATCCCGGCGCCGCCCCCCGTGCAGGCACCGGCGATTGCCGCAATCACGGGAACCCGGCACAGTTCGAGAGCGCCGAGCACACGGTCGATCCGCGCTTCATAGTCGAGCGCGTCCTGTGCAGTCTTGAAAGCGCGGAATTGCGAGATATCGGTACCCGAGGCAAAAGCCTTGTCACCGGCACCGGTCAGGATCAGCGCCTTGATCGAGCGGTCCCCATTGATGCTCTCGCAGATCGAGGCCATCTGCTCGTACATCGCGAAGGTCAAGGCGTTACGCGCCTGCGGCCGGTTGAAAGTGATCCTGGCGATCCCCTCCTCGACGGCATAGATCAGGTCTTCGCTGGCAGTGACCGGGGCGTTCATGACGACCTCTCTGTTCTGTTGTTATTGGACCGGCTCAGGCGACAGCAGCGGCCTTGGGCATCGGCACCACATCGCGCCCCTTGAGGACCTCCATAGCCGCTAATACGCCGCCGCTTCGATGCGGTACCTTGGCCAGGTCCAGCCCCATCTCAACGCCCGACAGCGTGCCCATCAGCATCAGGTCGTTGAAATGCCCGATATGGCCGATCCGGAAAACCTTGCCCTTGATCTTGTTCAGGCCGGTACCGAGCGACATGTCGAAATTTTCCAGCACCACCTTGCGGAAATTGTCGGCGTCATGGCCTTCCGGCATCACCACGCCGGTCAGGGCCGGTGAATGTGCTTGGGGATCCTGGCACTGGGTTTCCAACCCCCACACCTTCATCGCCGCGCGGGTAGCCGCGCTGTGGCGCTTGTGGCGGGCGAAGACGTTTTCGAGGCCTTCTTCCTCGAGCATCTTGACGGCCTCCCTGAGCCCGAACAGGAGGTTGATCGCCGGCGTATAAGGCCAGGTGCCGGCCTTGTTGATAGCAATCACTTCCTGCCAGTCCCAATAGGAGCGCATCGACGACGAATTGGCCTTAGCCGCGGCGAGCGCCTTTTCCGACACGGCGTTGAAGCCAAGGCCGGGCGGCAGCATCATGCCCTTCTGCGAGCCCGCGACCGAAACGTCGATCCCCCAAGCGTCATGCTCATATTCCATGGAAGCGAGGCCGGAGATGGTGTCGACCATCAGGAGCGCGGGATGCTTGACCCGGTCCATTGCCCTGCGAACCTCGAGTGGCGGTGTGACGCAACCGGTCGAGGTCTCGTTGTGCACGACCATGACCGCCTTGATCTTGTGCGCGCGATCGGCAGCAAGCCTCGCCTCGATCTCGCCGATGTCCGCGCCACGACGCCAATCGCCCGGAATGAAATCGATGTCGAGCTTGAACTTGCTGGCGATGCCATGCCAGAGCACCGCAAACTGTCCGGTCTCGGCCATCAGAACCTTGTCGCCCGGCGATAGGGTGTTGACGATCGCGGCTTCCCAGGCGCCAGTGCCCGACGAGGGAAAGATGATCACCGGCTGCTTGGTGCGGAACAGGCGCTGCATGCCGGCCAGGACCGCAAAACCGAGCTCGGCGAATTCAGGGCCGCGATGGTCCCAGGCCGGCATATCCATGGCGCGCAGCACGCGGTCCGGCACATTGGTCGGTCCGGGAATCTGCAGAAAATGCCGTCCAGTATGCAGGGTCATGAGCCGTCCTTCCCGGTCCAGTCTTGGCGCTTCGAGCCGCTCGAATAACATTCTTTGGGCAGGCTTGTCCCTCACCGGGCGGGACCCGTCAATGCATAATCAAGGCACAGGGCCTCGACGCCCCTTGGCAGACAGGCAATTTTGGCATCTGCGAAGGACCGCTGGCCGTCGTAGGCACGATCCGCAACACCCGCTGCCTGCCCTATCATCATTCCGCAGCCACCGCCTTTCCGACCGGGACTCCGACCATGCCCCCATCAAATGGTTGCTCGGGACGCATCAAGAACGCCGAAAAACCGCCGAGCGTGAGGAGCCCCATCGACATCAAGAATGGCAGGTACCAGTTGCCCGTCGCATCGATGACGAAGCCGGCCACAAGCGGCGAGACGATCGCGGCGAACGCAGAGCCCGTGTTCATGATGCCGGCGGCCGTGCCCGAATATTGCGGCGCGATGTCCATCGGCACCGACCAGATCGGACCAATCACAAGCTCCGCGAAGAAGAAGCCAGAAGACAGGCACAAGGCCACGACCGTGATCTCATGGACGAACAAGATCGGAAGCAATGAGGCAAGCGCTCCGGCAAACCCGGCGATGATCAAGCTCAGACGCGCGAAGCGGATGCTGCCGGTGCGCTTGAGAATGCGGTCGGATAGAATGCCGCCCATACTGTCGCCGACGACGCCGGCAAAGAAGACGCCTGAAGCGAACAGCGCAGAGTTCTTGATATTAAGGCCAAAGTTGTTCTTGAAGAACAGCGGCAGCCAGTTGAGATAGAGCCACAGGGACCAGCCGTAGCAAAAGTAGGTCAGCGTAACCGGCCACATCCGCCGCAGGAGTGGAAACCACGGCACCTGAGGCCGGGCGCCGGTGGGACGGGGTGGCAATGACGCAAGCTCAGCCTCGGTCATTCCGGCGTGCTCCCGTGGCTCATTCCGGAAATACCAGGCCCAGGCGATCCCCCAGACCAGGCTTACGAACCCCAAGGCGATAAAAGAGCCGCGCCAGGTTACCCACGCTATCAGCAGCGCGATCAAAGGTGGCGTTGCCGCGTTGCCCAGTCGCGCGAAGGCATGCGTCAGCCCTTGCGCGAAGCCACGCTTATCCGATGGCGTCCAATACTGCATCGCGCGCGTCGCCGTCGGAAAGGTCGCGCCTTCGCCGAACCCTAACGCAACACGCGCGACGAACAGCGACACGATGCCAGTGACGAAGCCTGTCATGATCGTTGCCGCAGCCCAGATCATTCCGCACCAGAACAGCGTCTTGCGCGGCCCGAAATGGTCGCCGACCCAGCCTCCGATGATCTGGAACAGCAAGTAGGGATAGGCAAAGGCTGAAAATACGAGGCCTAGCTGCGTGTTGGTGAGGCCTAGCTCTTTCTGAATCTCGCCAGCAGCGGTGCCAATGTTCACGCGGTCGACATAGGTGATAAAGTACATCGCGCACAGCATCGCGAGCACGACATGCGTCGCCTTGAATCGGAACTTCAAGTTCGACCTCCCTGAGCTTTATGGTTGTTGTTCGATTGTTCGCATCGCCGCGCGCCCGCGGCGATACCCTAGCTTAAGGAGGGGAAGCCCTAGCTTCCGACGACTTTGAGATGTGTCGCGGAATTGCCCTCGGCGCGCTGTTCGAGAAGCTTCATCGCGACCTCGACGCCGCCGGCCCGGCGCGGAATGCCCGCGGCTGATAAGCCCATCTCCACGCCCGTCAGTGCCGCAAGCAAGGTGAGTTCATTGCATTCGCCGAGATGCCCGATGCGGAACACCTTGCTCGCCACTTTCGACAACCCAGAGCCCAGTGACATGTTGTAATTGTCGAGCACCACCTTGCGGAACTGATCCGCGTCATAGCCTGGTGGCATCAGCACGGCGGTAAGCACCGGAGAGAAGTCCTTTGGCTCCTGGCACAGCACTTCCAGACCCCAGTGTTCGACAGCCGCTCGTGTCGCGGCCGCAAGCCGCTGATGGCGGGCGAAGACGTTGGCGAGCCCCTCCTCCATCAGCATGGCAATCGCCTCGCGCAAGCCGTAGAGCAGATTAGTCGCCGGCGTATAGGGGAAGAAGCCGTTTGCATTCGGCTTCAGCATTTCCTCCCAATCCCAGTATGACCGCGGCATCCTGTTGTTCTTGGCGGCAGCGCGCGCTTTGTCCGAGATCGCGTTGAATCCGAGGCCCGGCGGCAGCATGAAGCCTTTTTGCGAGCAGCTGACGCTGACATCGACCCTCCATTCGTCGTGCCGGTAGTCGACCGAGCCCAGCGACGAGATCGTGTCGACCATCAGCAGCGCCGGATGACCGACGCGGTCCATCGCTGCGCGGACCTCTCCGATCCGGCTGGTCGCGCCGGTTGAGGTTTCGTTGTGCACGACCATCACAGCCTTCAATGCATGAGACGTATCACGCGCGAGCCTGTCTTCGATGGCGGCCGGGTCGGCGCCGCGGCGCCAATCGCCGGGCATGAAGTCGACATCAATCCCCCAGCGCGCCGCCATCTGGCGCCACAGGGTAGCGAAATGGCCGGTCTCCACCATCAACACCTGATCCCCCGGCGACAGCGTATTGACGATCGCGGCCTCCCAGGCGCCGGTGCCCGACGACGGGAAAATCAGCACCGGCCCGGAGGTTTGGAAGACCTTCTGGGATCCGTCCAGGACGGCGCGCCCGAGCTGCCCGAATTCGGCACTTCGATGATCGATAACGGGCATATCCATCGCCCGGAGAACGCGGTCGGGAACAGGGCTGGGGCCCGGAATCTGCAGAAAATGCCGTCCTTGCCGCATAATGGACCTCCCGTTCCCTGACATAGGGCATATTTTGCATTCATTTTTTCCCATGTAAATCGTATTCTACATGCAATTCCACCATCGACGCTGATGATTCTGCAAACTATCGTTACCCCCATGAAATCGACGATTCCCGAATCCGGGGTGCCAATCGCCCAAATTGCCGACAACGGCACACCTGAACTCTCGCTTCATGGGGAGATCCTGTCGCGTCTTCGCGACTATGTGGTCGAAGGCAATATCCCGGACGGCGCCCGGGTGCCTGAACGGCAGCTCTGCGAGCTATTCGGAGTCTCCCGCACCCCCCTTCGCGAGGCGCTCAAGGTCCTGGCCGCCGAGGGACTGATCGAGCTACTGCCCAACCGAGGGGCGCGCGTGCGGGAGCTTGGCAAGCGCGATCTGGAAGAGCTGTTTGATGTGATCGGCGGCCTGGAGAGCCTCGCAGGGCGACTCGCATGCGAGACCATCACCGATGAAGAAATCGCCGAGATTGAGCGCCTGCATTATGAAATGTACGGCTACTACTTGCACCGCGACATGCACAATTATTTTCAGGTCAACCAACGGATCCACGAACGGATCGTGGCGGCCTCCCGCAATGAGACCTTGCGCACCATCTATGCCAACTTGGCCGGCCGGATCCGCCGTGTGCGCTACTCCGCTAATTTTGCGCGTAAACGGCAGCGCTGGGCCGAGGCGATGCGCGAGCACGAGGCGATCCTGGATGCGCTGCGCCGCCGGGCCGGCAGCGAACTGAGCGACACTCTGTTCCAGCACCTGCGTAACAAGCGGACCGCGGCGGTCGAGCACCTCGGCCGCACATCGGAAGGTCTGACCACCGAGTCCGTCGACGGTTAGCTAGCCGGCGGCACATTATGAATTCATAATTGACGCCAACGGGAAATAAATTGCATCTATTGATGGAGGTTTACGGAAGGGGCCCTCCTGGACCAGGATTTGGGATGAAGAACGCGTCACCGCTTGAACGCCAGCTGCGGTCAAATATCACCGGCGACGTCCTTTTCGACGCCTTCAGCCGCGGACGCTATGCGACCGATGCCTCGTTCTACCAGATCATGCCCGAAGGCGTGGTGGTCCCCCGAACCACGGACGAGGCGCTATGGGCGCTGACGATTGCGCGCGACGCGGGCCGGATCGTGACCCCCCGTGGGGGCGGCACCTCGCAATGCGGTCAAACCGTTAACCACGGCATCGTGATCGACTTCTCCCGGCACCTGAACAAAATCCTCTCGCTGGACCTGGAGAATCGGACTTGCGTGGTCGAGCCGGGCATCGTCCTCGACGATCTCAATCGCCAGCTCAGGAAGCACGGTCTGTGGTTTCCGGTCGACGTCTCCACTGCCTCCCGCGCGACTATTGGCGGCATGGCCGGCAACAACTCCTGCGGCGGACGTTCGCTGCGTTACGGCACCATGCGCGACAATACGCTGTCGATGGATGCGGCGCTCGCCGACGGCACACTCCTGCATTTCGGCGAAGTGCCTCGGGATCTCGCGCGGGTGAATTCACCCGACAGCGGGCTCGCACTATTCCGCGACATGCTCCATCTCGGCGAGCGTGAGGCGGCCGAAATCGCGGACAAATTCCCGAAGGTGCAGCGTCGGGTCGGCGGCTATAATCTCGACGCGCTGGTGCCGCGCAACGCACCGAACAACTTGGCGCATTTACTCGTGGGCTCCGAGGGCACCCTCGCCTTCACCAGCAAGGTCGAGCTCAAGCTGTGGCCGACAATCCGCAACAAGGTGCTGGGTGTCTGCCATTTCGGCAGCTTCTACGAGGCGATGGATGCGACCCAGCATCTGGTCAAGCTGCGGCCGATCGCCGTCGAGCTGGTCGATCGCACCATGATCGCGCTCGGCCGCGATATCGCAATGTTCAAACCGGTCATCGCCGCCGCCGTGCGCGGTGATCCCGATGCGATCCTGGTGGTGGAATTCGCCGAGGAGGATCAGGCTGAGAATTTGGCGCGGCTGAAGCAACTCGGCGAGTTGATGGGAGATCTCGGCTTCGGCTGGGACAAGCCCCCGCGCAAATGGGGTGGCGTGGTCGAGATCGTCGAAGCTGCCCTGCAGAGCGCCATCGCCGACTTTCGCGCCGCCGGCCTCAACGTCATGATGTCGATGAAGCAGGAGGGCAAGCCGGTCTCCTTCGTCGAGGATTGCGCGGTGCCGTTGCCGCATCTCGCTGACTACACCGACCGCCTGAACGCCGTCTTCGCCAAGCACGGCACCAGCGGCACGATGTACGCTCACGCCTCCGAAGGCTGTCTGCATGTCCGCCCGGTGCTGAACCTGAAGCTCGAAAAGGACGTCAAGGCGATGCGTGCCATCGCCGAAGAGGCGTTTGCCTTGGTGCGCGAATACAAGGGCTCGCACTCCGGCGAGCACGGCGACGGCCTGGTGCGGTCGGAATTTCACGACACGATGTTCGGCTCGCGCATTGTCGCGGATTTCCGGGAGATCAAGCACCGGTTCGATCCGGATAATATCCTCAATCCCGGCAAGATCGTCGATCCGCCAAGGATGGATGACCGTTCGTTGTTCCGCTACTCGCCGCGGTACAAGGTCAAGGAGCTTAAAACGGTGCTCGACTGGTCGGCCTATCCCGGCGCCGGCGGGGGGTTCCAGGGCGCCGTCGAGATGTGCAACAACAACGGCGCTTGCCGGAAGCTCGAGGGCGGTGTGATGTGCCCGTCCTATCGCGCGACACGCAACGAGAAGGACGTCACGCGTGGGCGCGCCAACACGTTGCGGTTGGCTATCTCCGGACAGTTGGGACCCGACGCGCTTTCATCGGACGAGATGATGGAGACGCTGAAACTCTGCGTCTCCTGCAAAGCCTGTCGCCATGAATGTCCGACCGGGGTCGACATGGCCAAGATGAAGATCGAGGTATTGGCAGCGCGAGCGGCGAAGCACGGGCTCTCGCTACGCGACCGAATGGTTGGGTACTTGCCCCGCTATGCGGCCCTTGCGTCGCACTTCGCGCCGCTTGCCAATTGGCGCAACAGCAGCCGCTCGTTACGAATCTTGTTCGAGAGGTTCGCCGGCATCAGTTCGAAGCGATCGCTGCCGGCATTCCGGCGCGACGTCTTCAGGACGGACGCGGAAGTCCTTGGTCCGGAAGGGGGCCATGAAGTGGTGCTGTTCGCCGACACCTTCAACCGCATCTATGAGCGCGAGAATCTCGATGCCGCGCTGCGGGTGCTCGTGGAAGGCGGCTACCGCGTTCATCTCCCGAGGCCCATCGACCGCGCCCGGCCGCTTTGCTGTGGGCGCACCTTTCTCTCGGCCGGCATGGTCGATCAGGCTCGCATCGAACTGGACCGGCTAGTCGCCACATACGCACCTTTCGCGTCGCGCGGTGTGCCGATCGTCGGTCTCGAACCGAGCTGCCTCTTGACGCTACGCGACGAACTGCTCTCATTGCGCTCCGACGAAGTTGCAAAAAACATCAGTGCTCATGCGCTGCTGTTCGAGGAGTTCTTGGTACGCGAAGCGGAGGCTGGCCGCTTGCGGCTGCCGCTTGGCGCTGTTGCCGACAAAGCTTTGGTCCACGGACATTGCCACCAGAAATCATTCGGCGCGTTCAAACCTGTCGAAAAAGTGCTGCGCCTCGTCCCGGGCCTGAATGTTGAAAGCATCGAGTCCAGCTGTTGTGGGATGGCCGGCGCGTTCGGCTATGGGGCCGACACCTACCAGGCTTCGATCGATATGGCTGAACTCTCTCTCCTTCCGGCGGTGCGCCGCGCCGACGATGCGACGCTGATCGTTGCTGACGGTACCTCCTGTCGACACCAGATCAAGGATGGCACTGCACGTTCCCCGCTCCATGTCGCGCGCGTGCTGGCCATGAGCCTGGATCGTGCGAAACCCGAAAGTCTCTCCTCTCCCGCAAAGGACCCCTTCCATGACTGAGCTTACGCTTGATGTTGCCCGAAAGATCCTTGACGCCGCGCTCGCCAAGGCGGTCGAGAAAAAGCTCAAGCCGCTGGTCATCACCATTCTCGATGCGCGCGGCGCGATCAAACTGACCGCAGCTCAGGACGGGACCAGCCTGATGCGCGCCGAAATCGCGCACGGCAAGGCCTATGGCGCGCTGGCGCTCGGCATGGGATCACGGGCATTGTTTCAGCGCGCGCAGGAGCAGGCCTATTTCATCGGCGCGGTGAATGCGCTGGCGCAGGGTCGCCTGGTACCGGTGCCCGGCGGCGTACTCATTCTGGATGGCACCACCCTGCTCGGTGCCATTGGTGTCAGCGGCGACACCTCGGACAATGACGAGATCTGCGCGATCGCCGGCATCGAAGCAGCCGGACTCAAGGCGAATCCGGGATAGTCGGAACAGACGAGACGAGGCGGATTCCTTACTGGGTTGGCCCTATCGCCCGGGCCAGGACGGTTTGCGCTTCTCGCTGAATGCCTTGAGGCCTTCCTTGGCATCCTCGGTCATCGCCAACAGCGCGATCTGGCTTTCGGTATAGGCGATGCTCTCGTCGAATGACATCGAGGCGATTGCGCGCATGGCGTATTTGCCGCGCCGGATCGCGGTCGGTGACTTGTCGACGATGCGGCTGATCAACCATTCGACCTTCGCGTCGAGCTCGGCCGCTGGCACGACATAGTTCAGCAGCCCTGCAGCCTGCGCAGCCTTGGCATCGAAAGGCTCGCCGGTCAGCGCCCATTCGTTGACAAGGCGCGGCGGCACCATCGACTGCAACAGGCTCATCACCTGCATCGGAAAGACGCCGACCTTCACCTCCGGGAGGCCGAAGATCACGTGGTCAGCGGCCACGGCCATGTCGGTCATACATAGCAGGCCCATTCCGCCGGCCATGCACACGCCGCCTACGCGCGCGATCGCGGGTTTGGTCGAATCTTGCGAGAGCCGCAACAAATCAGCATAGTCGACATTCGGCTTGGAATAATCCATTGCGAAGGCGGCGCCGCTGTTCTGCAGGTCGGCTCCGGCGCAAAAAGCCTTATCGCCAGTTCCCGTCAGCACGATGAGGCGGACGTCGCGGTCATCATGAGCATCGCGGTAGCCCCTTGCGATGCCTGCGATCACGTCACCATTGAGCGCATTGCGCTTGTCCGGCCGGTTGATCGTGATCCAGAACGCCTGGCCTCGCTTCTCCAGGATCACGCTGCTGCTCTCGGTCATCTTTCCCGCCTATTCTTGCCGTTTCCGACAACCATTTGCGGCAGGACGACGACCGACTGCAAGAGCGATTTAGGCGGAAACGTCGGCCTTCCTGATCCAGACTTTGTTGTCGTGGAACGCGGCGCCGCCGACAGGGGCAACTGCCTCGGCTCCGGTCAGCGTATTGATGCCACGACCACCGATATGGGCCTTGTTTGGGTGGATGGACTCGGCGATCAGCACGCCGCGCCGCAAACCGTCGAACAGCCTTGCCGTCAGCGTCGTTTCGCCGCGCGTGTTGCCGAGCGTCACCGCATCACCATCCGCGATCGAAAGGGCCGCTGCGTCGTCCGGATGGATCATCACCGTCGGCTTCCCCTCACGGGCCCGGGATCCCGGCGTCTCGTTGAAACTGGTGTTGAGATAGCTCCGGGATGGCGAAGTCGCCAGCCGGAACGGATGCTCCTCGTCGGCCTCCTCGATGACGGTCCAATGGTCGGGCAGGGACGGCATCTGCTCCCATGGGCCCAGGCCAGCGATGCCAAAGGGCGGATGCGCCCAATCGGCCTTGAAGTGGAACTTCTTGTCCGCGTGCGCAAAGCCGTCGAGGTAGTGCGAGGCACGGAAATCCGGCTGGATGTCCCGCCACAGATCCGCCTCCAGCGTCTCGATATCGCCGTGGCCACTCTTCTTCAGCGTCACGTCGATCAATTCACGCGGCGACATCTCAAAGCCGGGATGGACGGCACCGAGGCGGCGGCCGAGCGCCTGAATCACTTGATGGTTGGTGCGGCATTCGGCCGGAGGCTCGATCAGCTTAGGTCCGACCGAAATGTGCTGGTGGCCACCGCCGTAGTAGAGATCATCGTGCTCCATGAACATCGTCGCGGGCAGGACGATATCGGCCATGGCCGCGGTCTCAGTCATGAACTGCTCATGGACCGCCACGAACAGGTCCTCGCGGGCAAACCCTTTGCGCACCAGCATCTGCTCCGGCGCCACAGTCATCGGATTGGTATTCTGGATCAGCATCGCCTTGACCGGCGGTCCGCCCTTCAAGGCCTCGGTATCGCCGGTCAGGATACGTCCAATCTTCGACTGATCGAGCCAACGCGTCGTGCGGTCGATCGCATCATGCCCCTCGATGACGGATTCGTTGAATCTCCAGATCGCGGCATTGTTGAAAAATGCACCTCCGCCTTCATATTGCCAGGCGCCGGTCACCGCCGGAATGCATAGCGCCGCGTGCATTTGCGCCGCACCATTTCGGCTTCGCGTGAACCCATAGCCCAAACGGAAGAATGAGCGCTTGGTCTGGCCGACCAGGCGGGCAAAAGCCTCGATCTCGTCCACCGGCACGCCAGATATCGATGAAGCCCACTCGGGCGTTCGGCTGGCAAGATGCGCCTCCAGTTCGTCCGGGCAGTCCGTATAGCGATCCATATAGGCCCGGTCCGCATACCCTTCGCGAAACAGCACGTGCATGACGCCGCACGCGAAAGCAGCATCCGTGCCGGGCCTCAGGATGATCTTCACGTCAGCCTGCTTCACCGTGTCATTGTTGTAGACATCGATCGCGGCAATCTTCGCGCCTCGCTCCTTCCGGGCGCGCATGGCGTGTGTCATGACGTTGACTTGCGTGTTCACGGGATTGGTGCCCCAGATCACGACGAGATCGGAGACTCCCATTTCGCGCGGATCGACGCCGGCGATCTTGCCGGTGCCCACCGAAAATCCGACACGCGCGATGTTCGCGCAAATCGTGGAATAGAAGCGGGAGTATTTCTTGACATGCGACAGGCGATTGATGCCATCACGCATCACGAGGCCCATAGTGCCGGCGTAATAATAGGGCCAGACAGACTCGGCGCCGAATTCGCGTTCGGCCGCATCGAAGCGCGTGGCGATCTCGTCCAGCGCCTCGTCCCAGGAAATCCGGGCAAACTGGCCCGCGCCCTTCGGCCCGATTCGCCGCATCGGGTAAAGCAGCCGTTCCGGATGATGGATACGTTCGGCATACCGGGCAACCTTGGCGCAGACGACACCCGCCGTATAGGTCTGCAACTTTGAGCCACGGACTCGGCCGATCGAGCGGCCCTCGATCACCTCGATATCGAGCGCACAAGCCGACGGGCAATCGTGCGGACAGGTTGAATGACGAATGTCGATCTTGGTGTCGATCTTGGCGCGTTCGTTCATGTTACATATGTAACATGAGATTCCGGTCCCGCCGAGGGGATCTGTCGGGCATTCGCTTGCGAAAACCGGGCATAAGCCATGCGGCAGGACGAGGTTAGGTTCCACCGTCAGGCAAAAGTTCGACAATTGTTGGCGAGACGATATAAGGAAACAGGTGGGAGTAGTGAAGGAATTCGAAAGAATTGGCCAGCCGTCAATTCGGGCCCTGCTATGTAGCCCATTCACCTCAATCGCGCGTTGAGATGAATATCGATGCCGATCCTCATGGTCGCTCGGGCTTGATCCATACTACGGCAAAACTCTCCGGCATCCAGCAACATCAATCGCCAGGAAGCGTGCGGATCCGACCCACCGGTAGAGCAAGTCGTGTCGGCCGGGGAGTGTCCGGTATGATATCCGGGCCGACGAAGTCCGGGCCGACAAGCTCGGCTTGCGTTCCGTCCGAAACCCATTTTACAGCCGACGGATGACTGACCACTATGCCGATCAGGGCGATGACGATGAGCAGAGGCAAAGCAATGAGCTTGATGCTCCAGCTCTGATAGATGTTCTGGTCATCTTCAGGAGGTTCGTCGAATGAGTCGTGCATGGATCTCTCCACGTTGCGGGTGTGATCCCCGATGTCTCGAGGTACCGCAACGCGCGCCAGGACCCTGTGAACGGCCTCACAGGTCAGACGAAGTCACCGTCTTGTGAGAGATGTTGTGGAGCGACGCTACTCGCTGCCGTTTTCCGATCCGGAATCGACCAGCGCCTGTAGTTCTTCCGGCTTCAGCACCACGATCGCGCCATGCTCGAGCCGCACCCAGCCGCGCGTGGCCCAAACCCGAAGCTGCTTATTGATGCTTTCGCGGGTCATGCCGACCATCTCACTGATCTCTTGCTGGGTGATGGCAATGACACGACCTTGCGGCTCGGGCTTGTGCTTTTCGGTAAGGCGAAGCAAAGCGCTGGCCAGCCGACCTGGCAGGTCTTGCAGGATGACCTGTTCGACTTGATCGCTGGTCCAGCGCAGCCGTACGCACAGGAGTTCGATGAACTTCATCGCAAGCGCCGGCTGGCTTCGGACGAAGGGAATGAATTCGCGCTTATCAATGATGAAAAGTTCGCAATTGCTGTTCGCCGTAGCGTCAGCCGTCCGCAACCCCGAATCGAGCACTGCGATCTCGCCGAAGATCTCCCCGGCCTCGATCAGGTTCAGGATCGCGTTGCGGCCATCGGGCGATGAGATGCTGATCTTCACCGTGCCCGATATGACTGCAAACAGGCTTGTGCCCGGATCTCCCTTCGAGAAGATCGCGGCTCCACGTTTCAGCGTCGTGTGCTTGGCGTAACGACAGAGCTGCTCGAACGCCTCGGGTTCGAGATCGACAAAATACGGATGCTTGCGGAGGACCGACAATTTGCTGGTCGAAAATCCGCGAGTCTCGCCCGTTTTATCCTGGGGCACGCTCGTTCCAACTCCGGAAGCAAGAACTGCTTGGGATGTAGTTCTTCCGTAATCAACCAAAACCGGCTTTTCAACCGGAAAGCGGCTTTCCACGTCCATGTGAGTGTAGCGCTCCGACCCCGATGTGGGAAGCCAGCCGTCCCGAGAGCCTTTCCGTCTCGCGCAAGTAGCCCTCACCCACATCTGCCACTTGGACGACACGTGCGACACATTTGACAACTCTACGACAAACTTAAGTAATTTCGGCTGCACCTTCCAAAGCGACTCCACCGATTTAGTGGAGCTGTGCCGTGCACCCCAACCTCGTCAACCGAGGCTACCTGGCCTACTTGCCGCTCTCGTCCGCGAGAAAGCGGCCGAACGCGCCGCGCGCAAACAGCAAGGGCTCCTGCCGGTTGTAGGAATAGGCCTCTACCGCACCCAAGAATATGACGTGATCGCCGCCATAGTAGCGATTGACGGCACGACATTGAAAGTTCGCGACGCTGCCCACGATCACGGGTGCATTTCCCAATCCAGGCGCCCAGTCCACCCCGGCGAATTTATCGTTCGAGGATTTTGCAAATTGCGAGGCCAATGCCTGCTGGGACTCACCCAGCACATTGACCGTGAAGTGGCTCGCATTCTGGAAGATGGACAGACCCTGTGAGAACAGGCCAAGGCTCCACAACACCAGCGGTGGATTTAACGATACGGAGGCAAACGAGTTGCAGGTGACACCATACGGCCTGCCGTCCGCGGCCATCGCCGTGACGATCGTGACGCCCGTTGCGAATGTGCCCAACGCATTCCGAAAATCCCGTGGATCGATCGGGGAGTTGCCGCTGGCAAATTCATTGGCCGGGTCGGCCGGATGCTTGGGTACGTCAGACATCCGGTGAACCTCAGAGCGTCAGATTTTCGGACGGCAAGCCCAGCGCCACACGTCCATAATTGGTCCCTGCCGCATCGAAATTGAAAGCAAGGTGTGAACTCACCGCGTGGGCGTCGCGGAACTGCCGCTGCAACGTACCTGACGTGAAGAGGCTGCGCGCCCCGCTTGCGGCAAACAACAGCGATACGGCCTCGCTGCAGAGATTGACTGAAAAGGCGCCATCGCGCCGCAGCCTGGTTTTGACGGCGATATCGGGGATACGGCCGCTCCGCGCATCGGCCATCGCGCCGATGCAGTTCGACCGCATGATCAGGCGCGCAGCGTCGATCTTGGCGGAAGCTTCCGCGATCTTGATCTGCGTGCTTTGCATGTCGCCAAGCTTGGCGCGATTGGAGGTCGAAACGCGATGGCGGGCGATCTCGACATAGTCGTCGAGACAGGCTTGCGCATTGCCGAGGGCCACGCCTGACAGGACATAGGGAAACAGTGCGAATACCGGCAGCGCATAGAGCGGATTCGGATTGACCGAACTGCCAGGCGTAGGCCCGCCCGTGAGGTCGCTCACTGCGATCGACATTGGATTTGCGACAAAGGCTTCCTCAACCTCAACCCCGTTCGACCCGGTCCCACACAGTCCGGTCGCATTCCAGATATCCTTGATTCTGTAATCCCGCCGGTTGAGCAGGAAGATCCGATATTCGACTCCATCAGCCTCGTCATCGGAGTAGACCACGCTGCCAAGCATGTTCCATTCGCAGGATTCGACACCCGACGAGAACGACCAGCTTCCAGTCAACACGTGGCCGCCACCGACCTTCCGTGCCCGGCCAGCCGGGAATATGAAGGAGGACGCAATCAGAGCATTCGGTTCCTTGCTCCAGACCGCATCCTGCGCCTGTGGATCGAACATCCCAAGCATCCAGTGGTGGCTCGCAAGATTGGCGAAATTCCACGCTACGGACGCATCGCCCTGCCCCAGCGCATCGGCACAATCGACCAGTGCGACATAGTCGAGCTCCGCACCTCCCACGCGCTTCGGTTGCAGGAGCCGGAACAGGCCGGCGCTATGCAGGTCGTACTCGGTCTCCGGCGGCAGACGCCGCAATCCCTCGGTCCGTGCCGCTCGCTCGCGAAGGGCTGGAATGAGGGCCCTCGCACGGGCAACCATGGCCACATAATCTTCTACTTGACGCTCGGTGGGCGAGCTTCCATCGGGCCTGCGGCCGTCTGTTGCCATTGGCGTTTTCCCGCTTGGCCTTTCTGATCCCAAAGTAGCCAAGACTGCCGGCAGTTTATCGCTTGAACACCACGGATCAAGACACCTCATGAGACCCGGACGTGAAGGAGCTGACGCCCGGAATCAAAATAAGCCCGGCGGCCAGGACGGCCAACCGGGCTTGTTCGGAACTCTCGCGGACCCGTCAGCCTCGCGCGACCTCACGGGCTCCGATCTCGGCTGATCGCTTCCAGCATCATCCCATGGTTTTCCGCCAGTACAGGGTATGCGGCCATGCCCAGGGAGCCTGCGGCTGGTACAGCCGATACCCAGCACGGATGAAGTTGTTGGCGGAGGCGATATTGTCCGTCGTATCGGAAACGATCGAATGCCATCCATTGCGGCGTGCGCGAGTCTCCAGGGCACGCATGAGGCGGAGCTGAAGGCGCTGGCCACAATGCGCCTGCATGCCGCGGAAGATGATAATACCGTCGCCGGGCGTTTCGATCTTGTCGGCAAACAGCTTGAAGCCGCTACCGATGCCGAGCGAGGCGATCTTGCTTTCGATCAGGCGCTTTGAGGATTGCGCCAGCGTCCGCTGCGCCTCGCGGATGCAGACCGCGAGCGTGCCGCGTTCGGCTTGGCAGGTCTCGACCAGAAGCTCTCCAAAGAAATGCGACTTTCCCGAGCCGCGGCCCCCGAAAGCTCCTTTGTATCGCCCCGACCGCAGAAGCGGTTCAAAGACTCTCGCTGTTGGAATCTTCAGGATGGACAATGACGCGCTCTATTCGGTGGACCAGCTCAAGCGTACCGTCACCGCCGTTCTCGATCGCCTGCGGCGCCTTGCCCCAGCCGCGGTCGAGAATGGCGTTGGCGGCGGAGACGCGCGCGGCCGGGGTTGCATCTTTGCTCCGCATGATGCCGACCAGGACGTTCAACGCCGTCCTGGTGTGACTGCGGGCGAGCGAGCGGATTTCGGTGAGGGTTTTTGCCACTTAGGTCTCGTGCAGATCGGGGACTTCGTCCAGCGGCGCGCTGGGTTGGTCGCTGATGGCATCGTCCGGCAGCGCCGAGCGAAAGACGATTATTGGAAAATCCGTCTGTTCATTGGCGTCGCTCGGCGGTCGAATGAATCGGATGATCTCCACGCTTATTCGAATGCCTCGCACAGCGCGATGGCGACCAGTCCGGCAAGCGCCAGCGATATCAGATAGGCGGTCATGTCAGCCTTGCTCTAAACCAGGGTCCTTGCGACAAGCGGCGCGGCGAGGCGTCTCCATCGCGTTGATGGCTTCGCTTGTGCGCGACGGCGTATTGAAGTTGCGGCAGATCGCCCGGGAGGCGGCGACCATTTGGGCGCGAACCTTATCCCCTCAATTGTCGGGGGCCGCATGCGGCGGTGGCACGTTGGCGCCACGCCGCGGGCCGGCGCGTTCGCGCGCGCCGGCTGATCGACGGTGAAGATGGTTCGGACGACGGCGCGCTGGCGACGCGCGGGGCGACGGGCATGGTGATGTGGCGTCGTGACGCGCGGCCGTCGTCCGATTCGAAAAACCCAAAGAAAAAGCCCGCCGCGGATTTCTCCGCGCGGGCTTCACAATGTTTGCGATGATGTCCTTATGCCCCTGATTTGCCCGACGTGTCAACGTCCATGTTGACGTGACGCCGGCGATCCGGCCACGCATCATCGGCGGCCGTATGCTGCTGCGACAGCAAAATGCCCGCGGCGGCGATTTCCGCTGCGGGCATTTCACGAATTCCGCGACGATGTCCTTATGCCTCTGATTTGCCCGACGCGGCAAGTGTTTTCTGGATCGTAAACAAAATGCACAAAATGCCGGGAGACAATTTCGACAAGATGAAACCGATCCTTGCGACGATACCAGTCAGTGCTGCCTGATTGGAATGACTTGGCGAGAACGCGCGATCGGAAGCGCAAGCATGTTGCCGAGCAGCACAAGCGCAACGGCGTCGGCCAGCACGCCGGCATTTGATCGCATGGCGGAGACCGTCGATGTATTTCGCTGCCGTCGCGCTCACCATTCTGTCGGGGGTGCTCTATGCCGCCGGCAAGCACGAGCTTGGTTCACTCAGCTCCGACGTCTGTCGTTACGGCGGCATGCTCTGCGACAGTCCGCATTATGTGTTGGTGGTCGCCATCCTCGCGGCCGTCTGGGGCAAGTTCGTCAGCATGCGCTGAACCGTGCTGATCCCGCGAGACCGCGGAAAATCGAAACCAGCCTCGAGGTTATTGCCGCATTGTGGGGTTGGCCGGGTGCGCAGGCTTCGGTCCGGGTGGAACGGGCTCGATCGGCGCCTTCGGCTCCGTCGGCATTACCGTGGCGCCTGCGGCCCGCGCAGCCTCCCCCGTTGTGGAGTAGTTGGCCGTTTCCGCCGGCTGTACCCTCGGCTTGCTCCATGGACCATGATCGACCACCAATATGCCAAATACACCCGCGGCGGCTACGGCCAATGCGACCAAGAGTGGCGCCCCGCCGTGCCGGTTCGAACGATTTGCCATCAATGAAGTCTTCTCCGTCAATGTGCGTGCCTGGTGAATAAATCCAGTGGGCCTCCAAGGTTCCCTGCCCGCTAGACCGAACAGGACCGCCCCAAGCGGAACAAATTGGCAGTTGACGCATTTGGTCGACCAGCCGTCCCAAGATGGCCTTCGGCGCGGAGTGCGCTGCCAGACCAGATCTCGTGAGGTTCGAGCCGTGAACTTCGAAACACCCGAATCCCCGCTGCAGCCCAGCCTTGGCGAACGCGCAATCGACACCGCAACCGACGTGTCGCGCACGATCACGGAAGTTTCCGATGGGCTTCGCGCTGCAACAGATCGGCTCGGCGATGCAATCAAGGCCTCGCGCCAACCCGGCGGCGCGCTTTCCACGATCAGCGCGATCACCCGCGAAGCGCCGTTGACGTGCCTGGTTGTCGCGTTCCTGTTCGGCGTGGCGGTAGCGCGACGTCGTTAACTGCTCCGGTCAGGACAGAGCCGCTGTCACCCCTTCTCGACAAATATTTCCTAGCGTCAGCGGTCCTGAAAGCATCTCCCGGATTCCAACGGTGGCAGCAATGTGGCACAATGATTCGGTGGGCTATTCGCCCACAGGTCAGTGGCGTCGCGTCTCTTGGGGAAGAGGGGATCCAATGCTGCGCACATTCCGGCCAACACCGACCTGCACGCGATTCAAGAGCAACATCGAAATGCCATGCATGAAATGCGGCGCCCAGATGCGGCTCGCTTTGGTCGAACCGCGAGATCAGGTCTACGACGTGCTGACCTACCGCTGTGCGCCCTGCGATTCCGGCGAGAGCTTCCTGCAGGCTCGCTAGAGGGGTCGCCTGCGTCAGCCGCTCAGCACCGCCATGCCGGCGTTGGTGAGAACGGGATTGTCATCCTGCAGCTCGATCAGACCAAGTTCGCTCAGGACACGCAGATCGTCGTCGCTGACAGGTGACAGCTTCAGGCGACAGGCCTGGATGTCTCGCAGCGCCCAGCGCAGCGCGATCGCTCTTTCGAGAGAAAAATCTGCGAACGGGTTATCTGCCATTCGGGTCGACTATTCCGGCATGCTCGCCGTCCCGCTTTGCGGATGCGACGGCAATGGCTGCGATAACGCGATAAGTGCCTTCGCGTTCCCTCGCCCCTTCCGCCGATCGGAAATTGCTGCTCCTAGTAGCGGTACGGCTCAATGTCCAACAGCGGAAACGCGCTGAACACGCCCGGCGGGTTGGTCGCCGTCGCCGGATGCAGGTAGGACTTGTCGAGTTCGGCGAAGCTGGTCACGCCGAGCAGGCCCAGGCAGCGGATCACCTCGTCCTCCAGCAATTCCAGCATCCGGGTGATGCCCCTCTCGCCGTCGGCTGCCAGTGCCCAGCATTGCAGGCGACCGATGCCGACGAGATCGGCGCCCGAGGCAATCGCCTTCACGATGTCAGTGCCGCGGCAGAACGAGCCGTCGACCATGATCTTGGCGCGCCCCCTCACCGCCTCGACGATCTCCGGCAGGACGTGCATGGCACCACGGCCGTGATCGAGCTGACGGCCTCCATGGTTGGACACGTAAATCCAGTCGACGCCATGATCCAGCGCGACGACTGCATCCTCCGCGGTGGCTATCCCCTTGATGACCAGCGGTATCCGGAACTTGTCCTTGATCAACTTCACGGTCCGCCATTCCAACCCTTTCTGGAAGTCGCCACCAGTGGCGCGAATGCGACTTTCCCGGACATACCGCTTGGCGATATCGCGCTCGCGACGGCTGTAGTGGGCTGTGTCGACCGTGAGGCAGAAGGCGGAATAGCCGTTATCAATACTACGGCTGACGACGTCCTCGACAAAGGCATCATCTCCGCGGACATAGAGCTGGAAAATGCGTAGCGCGTCGGGCGCGGCCTTCGCGGTATTCTCAAGCCCGGGCTCGGACACCGAACTCAGCATATGAGCCGCGCCGAATGTGCCGGCGCCGCGAGCGACCGCCGCTCCGGCCGCGGGATCGAAGATTTCGAGCGCACCAACCGGTGCAAGCATGACCGGCAGTTGCAATCTGCGGCCAAACACCTCCGTTGAAGGGTCGACGTGAACCACGTTGCGCAGCACACGCGGCCGGAACGCGATCTCGTCCAGCGCCATCCTGTTGCGCCGCAGCGTGGTCTCGGTCTCGGCAGCGCCGACGATGTAATCCCAGGCGTTCTGGTTCAGCCTGGCGCGGGCCTTGCGGACGAATTCGTGCAGGTTCTGGTATTCTTCGCCGCTTGCCCCGAGTTCGACATTGCGTGCCGGGCGGATCGAGGTCCCGTCATTCATGGTGGTTTCTCTCCCGTTTGGCTAGCACATTAGCCGCAGATAAGCGGCAAAGGCTACCGCCTTGAACGCATAAATTCCGCACGCGAACGAAACGCTGCTATTCGCTTGCAACGACCCTCTGCCGATGGCAGAGAACTCCTGCGCTCAACCGTCCGAAAAGCGGTTTCTGTATTCGGTCGGCGATACGCCGAGATGCCTGAGGAAGGCTCGCCGCATCCGCTCGTCGTCACCGAAGCCGGCACGTTTTGCGACCTCCACGACGCCACGTATCTGCCGGCTCTCCAGCAATAGCCGCGCGGTTTCGACACGCAGCGCCTCAACGCCATTTGCCGGCGTCATGCCGGTCCGACTGGCATAGGTGCGGGCGAAGGTGCGCGGCGTCATGCCGGCCTTCGCGGCCAGCGTCTCGACCCGGAGATCGCTGGCGATGTTTTCGATGATCCAGGCGTGGAGCGCGCTGAAGCGACCTTCAACGTCGGACGCCTGCGCCGCAAGCACGGTCGAGAACTGGCTCTGACCGCCCGGCCGTTTCAGGAACACCACTAGCCGCCGGGCAACGTCGAGCGCAATCGTATGGCCGAAATCCTCTTCGATCATGGCAAGCGCCAGATCGATGCCGGCGCTGACGCCAGCCGATGACCACACGTGCCCATCCTTGACGAAGATCGCATCGGGCTCGACGCGAACATTTGGAAAACTGTCCTGCAGCCGTGGGCAATAGCGCCAGTGCGTTGCAGCGCGCTTGCCGTCCAGCACACCGGTCCAGGCAAGCGCGAAAGCCCCAAGACAGACCGAGGCGATCCGGCGTGCCTGCGGCAGCGCCTGCGATATCCATTTCATCAAGCGGATGTCTTTGCGGATTTCCCAGATGCCGGGGCCACCCGGTATCACGAGCGTATCGATCTGCTGCGGTCGCACGCTGCTGATCGGAGCCGTGTCGATCATCATTCCCACATCCGTCGAAACCAGTCCGCCGCCGGTGGACAGGTAGGAAAGCGAATATCCGGGGCCCGGCAATTCGATCGCCTCCAGTTCAGCGAACACCTGCGCCGGGCCGGAGATATCGAGCAGCGTCACGCCGGGGAAGGCGACAATCGCAATCCGCCGCGTCGCAGCTTGGGGACGCGGAGGGAGCCGTCGGGGTTTGGCAGATTTCGAGGGCATATTGTCCTTTAAGCCATTCGAGCCTCGCCTGTATAGCTCTCTACCGACAGTGGAGTTCTGCCATGGTGCGAAAGCTCGGCAGCCAATACCAGGCGATCAACTCGCCCTGGACGGGGTATGCAGTCTACAGTTTTCCGGATGCGTCCCGCATCGTGGCTTCCGACCGCCAGCCGTTGATGGATGCCATGAATGGCATCATCGCAGTAAACTGGAAAGCGACCGAACCGCATTGGACGGCAAGCTCCTCCCCCTTCGACGGCAAGTATAGCCTTATCCTTGTGTTTGATAGCTTGGGATTGGCGGCCTTTTCCGTCTATCGCGTGCTGCAGATGTCATGCGGGCCTGCGGTGTATCGCAGCGGCACAGAGGTGCTTCCGGCCCACCAGGGCCGCGGTCTGTACGGCTTCTTCACCCAGGAAGTGCTGAAGCGCGCAAGCTCCGCAGCAAAGGGAATTGGCGGCCTGTTCTACGGATGGCGGACGCGCAATCCAATCGTCTGGGCCGCCAATGCCAAGATCTGCGAAAAAGTGACACCTTCGCTGCTCGACGACATCAGGGATTCCGACCTCCAGGCGGCCTGCGTCGAAATGTGCGCGACCCTTTATCCTGGCAAACCGCTCGAGGTGCCGGAAATGATCATGCGTGGCGCCTACGGCCACATTAAGCACCACCGGCAGGCTTACCGTGGCAACGCATCGCTGGTCGATGCGGCGATGTCCCGCATGATTCCAGATTCAGCGGACGCATTGTTCTCGGTTGGATTTGCGAGGGTGTGATGTCGATGCTGGGTCAGCAAACCGCGTACGCCCCGACGGCATCGAGGTTCGGTGACCGAGCCTATTTCGCCTGGGCGACGGTGGCTGTCGCCTACGCCATCGCCTTCCTGCAGCGCGTGTCGCCGCAATCGGTCAATCTGAGCCTGATGCATGACTTCAGCACCGACGCCGCCGGCGTCGCAATGCTCGCCTCCGGTTACTTCTGGGGCTACACGCTGATGCAGATTCCGGCGGGCCTTCTGGTCGACCGTTACGGCGTCAAGCGCGTGGTGCTGGCCAGCATGGCCGCTTCGTCGCTGGGCAGCGCAGCCTTTGCGCTGGCGCCGAACCTCCTTGACATCTTCGCCGCGCGCCTGATCGTCGCCTGCGGCGATGCGCTGGTGTTCACCGCACTCTTGAAGTTGGTCGCGCAGAACTTCTCGGATGAGCGGTTCGGCATCATGTCGGGCATCTCCCAGGTCTCGGGCTATGTCGGAGGCGTGATCGCAACGACACCACTTGCGGCCGCAGTGACGGGCTTCGGGTGGCGCGCCTGCTTTCTGTTCATCGCCGCTATCGGCCTTGCCAATCTCGTTGCCGCCAAGTTTGCGCTGAAGCCAAATCCGGTGTCATCCAGCAACAAGACGCTGAAGAGCGTCATGACCGCAGCGCGGCAATCGTTGTCGCATGTGGCCAATTGGGGATGCGCCATGACCTTTGCATCCCACTTCGCGGTGGTGACCACGCTATCGGGCGTGTGGGGCATTCCGATGGTGGCGCACTTCTTCAACATCTCGCCGACAGCGGCCGGAACACCGCTGCTTGCCTTCATGATCGGCAACGCCATCGGCTCCATCTTCCTTGGTCACGCGGCGGACCGTACGGCGGCACTCGATACTGCGCTGATCCGGATTTGCGTGCTGCGAATGATCCTCGTCGCGATGCTGCTGCCGCCGATCGCCAAGGCATTCGGTCTTGTTTACGTTACGCTGGTGTTCACCACGCTCGGCCTGGTCGCCGGCGGGACCGTTCCCCTCGTGCTCAAATGCACCAAGCGGCTCTACACCGCCGATCTCATCGGGGTCGGCGCATCCGTGAACACGACGGCGGCCGGAATCTTTGCCGGTATCGCGCAACCAATCATCGGCTTCGCCATGCTTGTCGCGAGCCAGTTCGCAGGAACCGATACCGCGCACGGCGCAGCCGCGATCGGTGACGCCGGCTACGGCGCCTTGATTGCAATTCTGCTGCTCATGTCGCTGCCCGGAGTTGCCGGACCGATGTTGATGAGAAGCAAACTGATAGTTCAGTAGTCGCGTTAACCGTATAGGGGCAGTTATGGAGCGTTTGTTCTTGAGAAGAGGAGAAGTCGCGTCGAAATTTGCGGTGAGCAGCTGGCAAAGCGTGATGTTCGCCGAGTTCGAAGCCCAGATGAGCAGCGAAGCGAGACCGTTCCCATGCGTGTTCGGCGTAGCCGGCCATCGCCAGGACCAGCTCCGCTACCTGTTCCTCGATCCCTACGACGTCGAAGTGCTTGGAGAACAGCTCGCGCATTATGTCTCGCAGGCTCGCTCATTCGGCCCCAATACGTCACTGATCATGTTTACACGGCCCCGTCCGGTGCAAACGATTGATGCCTACTATCGCAAGATGTGGTCGACGCTCGACCAGCTTGCACGGCTGGATAAGTCTCCCTGGCCAACCGACATTCCCGAACAGTTGGACCATCCGATGTGGGAATTCTCCTTCGCCGGCGAACCGATCTTCGTGGTGTGCACCACGCCCGCCCATGTGATGCGCCAGAGCCGCCGGTCCAGCGCGTTCATGCTCACCTTCCAGCCGCGATGGGTATTCGAGAAGATCCTGGGAACGGAAAAGGCGGCCAATGCGGCGTTTGCGGAAGTGCGCAAGCGGCTCATCCCCTACGACAGCACGAGTCCCTCGCCGCTGCTCGGACGCTACGGCGCGACCGACGGACGCGAATACCAGCAATATTTCCTGCAGGACGACAACCATTCCGTAGCGGGCTGTCCCTTCGCCAAGCTCGCACAGAACAAGTCGGCTCACACCAGCAACACGGAGCAAGCGGCATGACCAAGATCGTTACGGGTCAGCAGACCCAATTCGCGATCGATCCGGCGATCCTCAACCTGCTTCCGGAGCAGGGCTCGATCGAACTGCAACACGACGCTGCGGGCAAGGTGCACAGCTTCCACACCCATCCGGTCGACGAGATCCTGATGATCATCAGCGGCAGGCTCAATTTCACTTGGGATGGCGGCGAGCGCATCGTCAGCGCCGGCGACACGATCTTTCTACCCGCCGGCACACACCACCGATCGGAAGCGCTGGAAGGCGGTGCGGTCTATGCCATCGCGACCCAACCGCCGGCAAACCTGGCCGGGAACTAACCTTGCTCGATGGAGCTCCGAGCCACTTGCTGCAGCTCCGCAACACAACTCGAACTATTCAACCGCATATTGAGAGAGGAAGAATTTATGGCATACCCAGGCAAACGTGACGGCTTGGCCAAGAAGGTCGAAACAGCAGCGCAGGAGGCCGAGCGCCTCGGTCTGACCACGGCCACATTGATCCTCCGGATGGCGCGACTGGAGATCGATCGGGCTGAGCACAAGGAAGCGGACGAGATTGCAAGCAGCAATCTCCGCAGCAAGCCGAATTGAAGATCTCGCTAGGCTGGTCAGCGAAGCCGAGACCGGTCTAGAAACGGATATCTTTGGCGGACCGCACCCAGGCTGATCCGCCAGATGACGGACCACTCAGTCAGCGTTCGCCGTCTTCCCGAACGCACCGGCTCCGGCCAGTGCCGCGATGCGGTGGTCGTCATAGCCGAGGGTGTCGCGCAGCACGTCCCTGGTGTGCTGGCCAAGCAGCGGCGCGGCAACGGGATCAACGGTTGGCGTAACGCTCATCCCGATCGGCGTCTCGATATTGGGAACGAAGCCGGCGGTCGGGTGCGGGATTTTGCTGAGGCGATCACGGTCACGCACTTCCGGCGCATTGAACCCCTGCTCTACCGTGCGCAGATAGCCGACGGGAATGTTGGCCTTCTTCATCTTCGCCATCCAGTGCTCGAGCCGGTCGGTAGCAAAGATGCCCGCAATGATCGCGCGCAGCTTCTCCCTGTTTGCGGTCCGATTCTTGCGGTGCGCGAAATCGGGATGGGTGATCAGATCCGGCCGGTCGAACACTTCGGTGACAAGGCGGCGGTACAGCCGGTCATTGGCGCACGCCATGTAGAGCGGACCATCGGCGGCCTGGTAGAGGCCCACGGTCGGCGAGCCGTTTGGCGAATTGCCGAAGCGACCGGGATTCTGGCCGCTGATCAGATAGGCCATGCCGTAAAATCCGGTCATCGCCACTGCCATGTCGATCAGCGCGACCTCGACATGCTGGCCGCGACCAAGCCGGTCGCGTGCCAACAGCGCAAGCAGGATCGCATTGCAGGCCGACATGCCGGTTGCCATGTCGACGATTGGCGGCCCGGTCCTCACCGGCTCGCCATCGGGAAAACCGTTCAGCGACATGAAGCCGCTTTCGGCCTGCGTGATCGGATCAAATCCCGGACGCAAGGCAAATTCGCCCTTGCGGCCGTAGGCCGAGATCGAGCAGTAGATCAGCCGCGGATTGCCCGGCGCGACCGAAGCATAGTCGAGGCCGTACTTCTTCATCACGCCGCCGGAAAAGTTCTCCACCACGACATCAGCCTTGGCAATGAGCTCGCGCACCACCTCGATCGCGGCGGAATTGGTGAAGTCGAGCGCAATACCCTTCTTATTGCGGTTCAGGCTGAGATAGGCCGCGCTCTCGCCGCCGATTTCCGCATGCTCATAGGCGCGCGTGTCGTCGCCACCATCAGGATTTTCGATCTTGATGACCTCGGCGCCGAAATCAGCAAGTGTCTGCGTGCAGGCGGGACCGGCGACCACACGGGTGAAATCGATAACCAGCAGACCATCGAGGGCGGTCGGTTCGCCCGTTGCGCGCGACGCACGCTCGGGCAATTGTGGTCCAGCGGTCATGATTGGGCGCTTCCTCTTATTGTCAGTTCATGGGCCACGCCCACCATTGTCGAAGGGCGACGCCACGACGTTCTAGCGGAAGCACCAAGGCCAGGCCAAACCCGGATTTTGCAGGGCGGGATATCAGGCTGACATGGCTAGCCGCTCGGATCGGCGATATTCCGCAGCAAGAAAGAGCAATCAGGATATCGGCGACGCACCATCGAACCTCACTGCTGCTTTTCCCAGAACTGCAAGAGCCCCTGCGAGGCCGAGCCGCCGATCACGCAGGGGATGCCGACCGCGACTTGCCCGAGCGCCGCAGCCGAGACGCACCCGAGCGAGAGCGCGCCAACGCCGACCTGGCCCCAGAAGTTGAGGTCGCGCCGGCTATCGGAGCCTTTGGCTTTGAGCTCGTCGACGGCAGCCAGGGCATCCTTGCGGAGCGCCGCGATCTGCACCGTATCGGCGGCATCGACGACCTCCGCAAGCGGCGCCTTGATCGGCGGCTTCTGCCTCGCCAGTTCGTTACGCAGGAAATCACGCAGGCTGGCGTCGCGGATCGCGTAGCTCGCCAGCGTATAGCGCGCCATGCTGCCGACGGTGAGCTTGTCGACGGTATCGCGACTTTTGCTCCATGGCAGCATCTCGATGATGCGCTGAATCGGAACATGAGAGCCGGTCGCGAAATAATATCCCCACAGCGTATCCAGGAGATCCTGATTGGTGGCAAAGGTCAGCTTTGTGTTCAGCTTCTTCTCTTCCTTGGCAAACGGATTGCGCGTGAACGCGCCGCGCAGCTTGTCGATCATTCCAGGCGTCGCCTCCTCGAGCGGAATGTCGTTGAGCGTCGGCAGCCGGCCGGAAAGGTAGCTGTCGATCAGCACCTGGCGCCCCGGCATTCGCGGCGCAAGCCTGCGCACAATGTTCCGCCAATCAGCCAGCCCGGAATAGGCAACGGCGCGGATGATCACCCATTCGTCTTCCGGCGCGACGGGAGAGAAGCTCCCAATCAGCTGCTCGGCCTTTTCCGGATTGGAGCCGATCGCACCGGCGATGAAGCCGAGATAGATGCCGGCGTTTTCCGGCTCCTTGAAGCTTTGCGAATGGAAGAGAATGCGTACTGCGGCCGGCACATGGGCGTAATCCGGCTTGGCGCGATAATTGTAGATCCACTGCTGGACCACGGCGAGCGAGGCGCGCGGGTCGATATCCGGCGCCTTCTCCGCATGCGCCGATTGCATCAGCAACAGGGAGCCGACGACGAGAACTGCGTAACGCATCCGGCACTCCTGAACGAGCATTGATGCGTCACCGCACCAACGTCTCGAACGTTTTGGTGCAGAGGTTGATGCGGCCATTGCGACAATTCTGAGAACGCGCAGATTAAATAAGCGCGCTGAAATTATGGCGCGCGGCCGATTCCGGCCTGCAACTCACCTCAGGCGCGACATCGTTTCGCCCGGCGCCCGCAATTCGATATCGCCGCCCAATGGGAGACCGCAAGGGAAGTGAAGTTCGAGTGCATCACGCGGTGTCGGCGGCCGTCAAAGCCATTCCTGATCGGCGCGTCACTTGTTGCCGCTGCGGCTCTGTTGAACGGAGTCGCTCCACTCGCCGCCGAGAGCGTACCGTCATCATCTGCGGCCATTGTCGTCGAAGGTAGTCGCAGAGTTGAGGCCGATACCGTACGCTCCTACTTCCATGCAGGGCCGGACGGCCAACTTGATGAGGCGGCGCGCGACGAAGGCCTGAAGGCGCTGGTCGCGACGGGCCTGTTCGACAAGGTTTCAATCGACCGCGCCGGCGATCGTCTGACCGTGCATGTGACGGAAGCACCAATCCTCGACCGCGTCGCCTTCGAGGGCAACAGGAAGATAGCGGATGACAATCTGGCCGCAGCGATCGAGTCCAAGCCGCGGAGCAGCCTGCAGCGCGCGACGGTGCAATCGGACGTCGGCCGCATCGTCGAAGCTTACCGCCATGTCGGACGCGACGATGTCCGCGTGGCGCCCGAGATCATCGACCGTGGCAATGGGCGCGTCGATCTCGTCTTTGTGATCACGGAAGGCGCGAAGACGCCCGTACGTCGGATCAATTTTGTCGGCAATCGGGCCTTCGGCGCACGCCAGCTCAACGCCGTGATCAAGACGTCGGCTACCAACATGCTCAGTTTTCTGACCGGGAGCGACGTCTACGATCCCGACCGCATCGCGCAGGATCAGGGGCAATTGCGTCTCTATTATCGCGGCAAGGGTTATGCCGATGCCGACGTTCGCTCGGCAACGGCCGAATACGATCCAGCGGCAAAAGGATTTGTCGTCACTTTCGTGATCGATGAAGGCCCACTCTATCATTTCGGCGATATCAGCGTCGCCTGCAACATTCCCGGACTCGATCGCGAAAAGCTGCGCGGCATCGTACTCGCTCACAGTGGCGCGGTATTTGACGGCAATGCGCTGGACAAGAGCACCGAACTCCTCGCCGTCGAGATGGCTAAGCTCGGCTATCCCTTCGCCCAGGCTGTGCCGCGCATCACCCGCGATGCCGCCGCACAGAGGATCGATGTCGCGTTCGTGATTGACCAGGGCCCCCGCACCTATGTCGAGCGTATCGAGATCCATGGCAACACGCAAACGCGCGACTACGTGATCCGGCGCGAGTTCGATATCGCCGAGGGCGATCCCTACAATAAGACGCTGATCGATCGCGCTGAGCGGCGGTTGAAGAACTTGAACTACTTCAAGTCCGTCAAGATCACCAATCGGCCCGGCTCGACGCCCGATCGCGTGGTGCTCGATGTCGAGACCGTGGACCAGGGGACCGGCGAGTTCAACATCTCCGGCGGCTATTCGAGCACTGACGGCGCACTGATCGAGGTCAAGGTCGGCGAGCGCAATTTCTATGGGACCGGAAAGAACGTCCAGGCCTCCGTGAGCTACGGCCAATATGCCCGCGGCATCGACCTTGCAGCATCGGAGCCCTATTTCCTTGGCACAAAAGTGTCGGCAGGAATCGAGCTGTTCGGCCGGCAGAGCGAGGTGAACAGCTACCAGTCCTACAACAGCACGACCTACGGCTCGACGCTGCAATTCGGTACGCCGATCACCGAGCAGCTCGGCGTGCAATGGCGTTACTCGATCTATAACCAGGACATCTCGCTCGGCACGACCGGTTCCGGCCTGGTGCCTTCCCTCGCAGTCCAGCAGGCTGCCGCTAACGGCCCGGCGTGGGTTTCCGCCATTGGTACCACCTCGACCTACAGCACGCTCGACAACAACAAGAGCCCTACCAGCGGTTTCAGGTCACAGTTGAGCCAGGATCTGGCTGGCCTCGGCGGAGACGTGAGATTCCTGCGGACCAGCGAGGACGCTCGCTACTACCGGTCACTCACGGGCGACCTGGTCGGCATGGTCCGCGCTCAGGGCGGCTACGTCACCGGCTGGGGCGGCCAGCAGGTGCCACTGATGAACAGCTTTTTCGGCGGCCCAACCATGGTCCGAGGGTTTGCCACCAACGGCTTTGGTCCGCGCGATCTGACGCCCGGCACCACCATGGATAATGTCGGAGGCAGCGCCTATTGGGCGACGACGGCGGAACTGCAGAGCGGAATTCCCGGCGTGCCCGACGAATACGGCCTCAAGGCATCGGCCTTCGTCGATGCCGGAAGTGTATTCCGCTATACCGGTCCGACCGGCGTAGGCGGCATCGCGCTGCAAGTGGCCGACAAGAACGTCGTGCGTTCCTCGGTCGGCGTGGGCCTCACCTGGGCCTCCCCGTTCGGTGCCCTCACCGTCGACTATGCGGTGCCATTGACCAAAGCCGCCTACGATGTGGTGCAGCCGCTCCGCTTCAGCGCTGGAGGCTTTTGACGGGAACGGGGTGCGGCGTCGCAAAGCCGTAGATCAGCGCCAACCGATCGAGACATTCCTTGAGACGACGCGCGAAGTAGTCATTCCACCGCTGCGTACGCAGTCCCCGCCGCTCACCAACTTGCTCCATGGTCATGCCGAGGATCAGGACCTCGTGCACCAAGGCCGAACCGTCGGCGCCGAGTTCGCGCTCAACCCGGTTGAGCCGCGATACCGCCCGGCGCTGGGCCTCGGTGATCGGCTCGCGCCGCGTACCCCCATCGACATATTCCCTTGTCGTGTCGACCGCGCGCGGTCCACGCTCGGCCTTCTCCCAATCACCCTGGAAAGCGCGGCCAGCCCGAAGCTGCGCGTCATCGATCTGACGATGCGAATGCAACCGTCCGAGCGGATCGTTGCGGATCGAGCGCAGCGCGACAACCTTGTCTCCGGGCTCGAGCGCAAGGGGGTCGTCGACCTCAACGATAGCGACTTCGGCGTTGTACGGCAGATCCTGCGCGCGGCGGTCATGCACTCTGGCGGGATGATATGGTTTCTTGCGTTTGGCACGCGGCATCGCTTGGCTCCTTCAAGGCAAAATTCGATCAGGCGCCATCTCGCCAGCGGCAAGATGGATCGTTTGCAAAGTGGATGAGGGGGGTGCGTATGCGGCTATGCCGGCTCGTCCTCGCGCAGCGGCACGATGCTCGGCGATGGCTCCGTCTCGGGCTCCGGGTCGCGGCTCAAGTCGAAATGCGCCGTGCAGTAGCTTGAGCCCGGCCGCCTCCGATGACCGCAGAAGGTGATCGGTTCGCCGTCGCTGTCACCGCCATAGGGATATCGGCAGTCTCCGTGTTCGAGCTCCACCAGCGAAAGGTGGCGCGGCTCGATCTCGACACAGCGCAGCTCGACCGGCGGCGCCTTCTCGAACACGGGCATTGGCCAACGGAATTCGATCGATCTTGGCTCGCACTCGCGCCGCTCGCTCGACCTGTTCAACTGTGGCACTGGCGTCAGCCTCGGCGGTGCCGGCGGCAAACTGCCTGACGTCGTCAGGCCGAGCCGCCTGGCACGGCCGATCGCGGCACTTCGCGTATAGTCGGTGTTGAATCTGGCGTTGATCGCCTTGGCGATCTTGGCAAAGCTCATGCCTTGGGCAAAATATTCCCGCAGCGCGTCCGAATGTTCGGGCGCCCAGCCTGTCAGTTCCATTGTTGATTCTTGTCCTTCCCTTCGGCGCCCGACGCCTCGCCACCAATTTCGGATATTCCGAAATGAAAGTCAAGCTTGATTTCTGATTATCCGAATTGCTATGCTTTCCGCGGATTCGAAAAGGATGCGCCATGCTGGACGCCAGATTGATCGAGCGGGGACTGCAGAAGCCGGGCAAGACCAAGGGCGGGCTCGCCCAGGCGATGGGCGTTCGTCCCGGCGCGGTCTCCGAAATCCTGTCCGGGATACGCCAGATCAAGGCGTCCGAGATTGCACCGATCATGGACTATCTCGAGCTCAACTCGGTGCCGATCATGGGCCGGGTCGGCGCCGGAGCTTCGATCGAGCCGGAATATGAGCAGGTGCCGCCGGAAGGACTCGGCGACGTCGAGCTGCCTTTCCCGATCGCGGAAGAAACCATTGCATTCGAGGTTTCAGGCGATTCGATGCTGCCGAAATACGAGAATGGCGACATCATCGTCGTCTATCGCGAGCAGCGACATCCCCTATCGAGCTTCTATGGCGAAGAAGCGGCCGTTCGCTTGAAGACCGGCGAGCGTTATCTGAAGACGATCGAGCGTGGAAAGTCGCCGACACTGGTCAACCTGACAAGCTTCAACGCCAAGCCGATCAACGGGGTGAAGCTCGAATGGATCGGCGAGATCTGCGTGACCCTGCCGCGAGGCCAGATCGAGCGGTTGCGCGGCAAGGCGGCCGCACGCTCCCGCAAGGCCACCAAGGCGCAGGGACCTCAACCGCCGGAGAAATAGGCGACTAATTTCTGATTTTCAGAAACTGTACTTGACAAATTTCTGATTTTCGGAAATGATGGCGACCATCGTCTTCTGCCGAGAGAGGTGGCCGGTTTGGCCGACATGCAGTACTTCGTCGTGATGATCGATTACGGCCGGCGCGGCCGCGAGGCCATCGTTGATCCTGAAATCACACGGCGCGAGGTCATCGCGCGGGTCGTGTCGGGCGAATACCGGAACATCAGCTTCATTCACGAAATCTCCGATTCCGCTGTCGAGGACGTGACGGCCGATATTCTCGCCGACGCTGCCCTCCCCAACATCGACGCGGCCGAGGCCGACCTGCAGGCGAGCGCGTTCGACCATCTCCGGGATCTGCGCAAGCATGAGCAAGCCTGACTGGCCTCTCGCATCGCGCTGAATCACGTTCCAATTTCGAAAACGTGATCGCCTGCCGCTTTAATTCATCACTCGCGGATTAAATATTCTCCACGCAACGTCTATTCGGAGCAGCGGCGGGGCGCGATGGATTCGCGATTCGCTACTCCGAAATTGTGAAGTCTTGCGCTCAATGAATCCATCTGTGAAGGCCGAGATCGCGGCACGCGACGGCGATCTACGCATTTTCCTTCTGCTCGGCATCGCGAACTGGTCTTTGTTTCTGGATCACATTCCGCGCAACGCGGTCAGTGCGTTGACTTTGCGGAACTTTGGATTCAGCGGCGCGACCGAGCTGTTTGTATTCGTAATCGGCTATGCGGCGGCGATCATGTACGGGAAGGTCGTCGTGGAGCGCGGCTTCGTCGTGGGAGCGACTCGCATCTTCAAGCGGGTATGGCAGCTCTACGCCGCCTATGTGGTGCTGTTCGTGGTCTATGTCGACCTGATCGGATATGTCGCGGCCGAGGCCGCCGCGCCCGATCTGTTCGCCGAATTCAACATCACCGACTTCATCGAACATCCAATTCGCGTCATAATCCGCGGCCTGCTGCTGCAGGCCAAGCCGCTCAATCTGGACGTATTGCAGCTCTTCATCGTCCTCATGGCGTTCCTTCCTGCCGTGTTGTTCGGCATGATGCGCTGGCCACGCCTGACAATGATCGGATCCATCGCGCTCTATCTATTCGCGCGCCATTTCGATTGGAACCTGACCGCGTTTCCGGAAGGACGCTGGTATTTCAATCCATTCTGCTGGCAATTGCTGTTCGTGCTCGGCGCCTGGTTCGCGGTTGGCGGCGCAGGAGACGCGCACGTGATCCGCGCGATGCAGAAGCTTCCGGCCTTGCGTATCGCCGCGTTGATCTACTTGCTCGTCGCCCTGACAATCATGTCGGTCGGGAAATCACCCGCCTTGGCGGAAATCATACCCAATTCGGTGCTCGATGCCTTCCCGTCCAACGATAAGGAGAACCTCGCTCCCTATCGCGTCCTGCACCTGCTGGCGATGGCGTTCTTTTTCACGATGCTGGTTCCCCGCGACTGGCTTGGACTGCAATCTCAAGCCCTGCAGCCCCTCATCAAATGCGGCGAGCAATGGCTCGCGGTGTTCTGCTCCGGCATCTTTCTTTCATTCGCCGGACATCTCGTGCTGATCACGGGCCCCAAATCACTCGCGATGCAGGTGCTCGTCAGCGCCGCCGGCGTCCTCGGCATGGCCTGTGTCGCCTATTACGTGTCCTGGTCCAAGCGGCAGGACCACAAACCCGCGGTCGGCCTGCGATCCTGACCGTGTCGCCTCATGGAGGTGTGCAGCGCTAGCGCTGCATCTGCATGATCTGGTCCATCGGCATCATGTTCTGATTGAGGTTCGCCATGATCCACAGCGAGCCGCCGATCACCAGGAAGACGATGAGCACGCCGAAGGCAAGCGCCATCACGTTGTTGGTGTTGTCGGGCCCGGTCGTGATGTGAAGGAAGAAGACGAGATGCACGCCCATCTGGGCGATCGCCAGCACGATGATGGCGACGGGAATGCTCGGCTGCCAGACGAGATCCGTGCCGGCCACAAAGAACGAAGTCGCCGTCAGCAGGATGGCAAGGCCAAGGCCGACGACATAGCCGAGTACGCGCAGGCCGACGCCTCCCTCGCCTTCGTCGCCCGGGGCCAGATCGATGCGGTGCTGTTCCGAAAACTGATCGCTCATGGCTTGCTCCCGAGCAGATAGACCACCGAAAATACCGCGACCCAGATGATATCGAGCGCGTGCCAGAACAGCGCAAAGCACATGATGCGCCGCCCGATGTCGGCCCGAAACCCCTTCGCGAACACCTGCGCCATCATCGTCAGCAGCCAGAGGATGCCGGCGGAGACATGCAGGCCATGGCAGCCGACCAGACTGAAGAACGCCGTCAAGAATGCGCTGCGTGTCGGCCCCGCACCCCGTGCGACCAGGTCCGCAAACTCCGTCGCCTCAAGGTACAGGAAGGCGAGGCCGAGGACGCAGGTCGCCGCCATGCTCACCTGGAACCAGGGCTTGTTTCGGATGTCGGCTGCAATATTGGCGAGTCCGCAGGTGAAACTCGACAGCAACAGAAGGACGGTCTCGACCGCGACCCGCCTGAGATCGAACAGCTCGGAGCCGTTCGGCCCTCCTGCGGTCTGGTCGACCAGCACCGCATAGGTCGCGAAGAAGCACGAGAACATGACGATGTCGCTAAGCAGGAATATCCAGAAGCCGAAGCCCGTGACGATCCGCTTCGGCGCTGGCCCCTCGTGCACGACCGCCGCATGTGGGATGCCGCGCAGACGATGCGGATCGGAGTGAGCATATGCCATCGTTGTGTCGGCCATGGCTCAGGCCCCCGCAAGGCTGATCAGGGCGCGACGCTCTTCGATATTGGCGCGATCGATGCGCGCCACCTCCTTTGCCGGGATGACGTACTCGTCGTGGTCACGCCACGCGAATGCAACGAAGGTAGCGAAGGCGCCGATCGCGCCGGCCGCGACCATCCACCAGATGTGCCAGATCAGCGCGAAGCCCATGATGGTCGCGAAGAAAGCGCAGATGAAGCCGGTCGGAGAATTGCGCGGCATCTCGATGTCCTTGTAGTTCGGCTCGCGCTTCTCGAGATCCTGCTGCCTGGCGTGCGCCTTGAGTGACCAGTAAGCATCCTCTCCGGACACATCAGGCAAAATCGCGAAATTGAACACGGGCGGCGGCGAGGCCGTTGCCCATTCCAGCGAGCGCCCATCCCAAGGATCGCCGGTGCGGTCGCGCAATGCTTCGCGATGTCGAATGCTGACGACAAGCTGCATGATCTGGAAGGCGATCCCGATCAGGATAATGATGGCGCCGACCGCCGCGATCAGGAGCCACGGGCGCCATTCCGGGACATCGTAGTGCTGCATTCGCCGCGTCATGCCGAGAAAGCCGAGGGCATAGAGCGGCATGAACGCGACGTAGAACCCGATCAACCAGCACCAGAACGCCGCCTTGCCGAGCCCCTCATGCAGGCGGAAGCCGAATGCTTTCGGAAACCAGTAGGCGTAGCCGGCGAACGCGCCGAACAGCACGCCGCCGATGATCACATTGTGGAAGTGAGCGACCAGGAACAGGCTGTTGTGAAGCAGGAAGTCCGCCGGCGGCACGGCGACCAGCACGCCTGTGAGCCCACCCAGGATGAACGTCACCATGAAGCCGATCGCCCACAGCATCGGCGTGTCGAAGCGGACCCGTCCACCATACATCGTGAACAGCCAGTTGTAGATCTTCACGCCGGTCGGCACCGCGATGATCATGCTGGCGATCCCGAAGATCGCATTGACGTAGGGACCGGCGCCCATGGTGAAAAAGTGATGCAGCCACACCATGAAAGAGATGACGCAGATCGCCATGGTGGCGAGCACCATCGAGCGGTATCCGAACAACGGCTTGCCGGAGAATGTCGAGACCACTTCGGAGAAGATTCCGAACGCAGGCAACACCAGGATGTAGACCTCGGGGTGGCCCCATGCCCATATCAGGTTCATGAACATCATCACGTTGCCGCCGGCCTCATTGGTGAAGAAATGGAAGCCGAAATAGCGGTCAAGTATCAGCATCGCCAGCGTCGCTGTCAGGATCGGAAACGCCGCCACGATCAGGAGATTTGAGGCGAGCGTCGTCCAGCAGAACATCGGCATACGCAAGTATGTCATGCCCCTGGTGCGCAGCTTCAGGACGGTGGTGACGAGATTGATACCGGCAACCAGCGTGCCGACGCCGGAGATCTGTAGCGCCCAAAGGTAATAGTCGACGCCGACACCCGGCGAATAAGTGAGTTCCGACAACGGGGGATAAGGCAGCCATCCCGTGCGCGCGAACTCGCCGACCACGAGCGAGATGTTGACCAGCAGCGCGCCTGTTGCCGTAAGCCAGAAACCGACGGAGTTCAGCGTCGGAAATGCGACGTCGCGAACGCCGAGTTGCAGCGGCACCACCAGATTCATCAGCCCGATCACGAACGGCATCGCCACAAAGAAGATCATGATGGTGCCGTGCGCGGAGAATATCTGGTTGTAGTGCTCCGGCGGCAGATAGCCTTGCGACTGGAAGGCAACCGCCTGCTGTGATCGCATCATCAACGCGTCGGCGAAACCCCGCAGCAGCATGACCGTCGCGAGCAGAGTGTACATGACGCCGATCCGCTTGTGGTCGACGCTGGTGATCCATTCGCGCCACAGATAAGGCAGGTGGCCGGCAAGGACGACCCAGGCGAGAACGCCAAGGATGACGAGCCCGACCACGCCCGAGGCGATCATCGGAATCGGCTGATCGATCGGAATGGCGGACCAGCTCAGCTTACCGAACATCATGGCCTCCGATATAGGGCTGCGCGCTTTCGGACGTCAGCTTCGGTCCCGGGCCCGGGGGTATCTGCTGAGTCACGATGGCGTGGAACAGCCGCGGATCATCGAGCCGATAGGTCGATTCCACGGTCTCGACTGATTGCTGGGCAAGCCTTCCATAGCTCTCCGCGTTCAAGACGCGATCGGCCTGGGCGGTGCGTGCAACCCAGTTCGGAAACTCGAGTTGCGACACGACCTGGACATCGAACTTCATGTCGGGAAAGCCATCTCCACTGAAATGGGATGACAGGCCCTGAAGTGTGCCCTGATTGTCGGCCCGCAGCTTCAACCGCGTCACCATGCCGTTCATCGTGTAGATCATGCTGCCAAGCTGCGGGATGAAGAACGCGTTCATCACGCTGCCGGACGTCAATTCGAGATCAAGGGGAGAGCCGACGGGCACCGTCAGCGAGTTGACCGTTGCGATCCGCTGGTCCGGATAGATGAAGAGCCACTTCCAATCGAGCGATACGACCTGGATGCGGATCGGCGCGCCGGTCCCATCAATAGGCCGGGCAGGATCCAGTTGATGCGATCCGATCCATGCGACCCCGCCGAGCAGGATGATCGTCAGCGTCGGGATCGACCACACGACGAGTTCGATGCGACCGGAATATGCCCAGTGGGGTTGATAGGTCGCCCGTGGATTGGAGTCCCGAAACCAGAATGCGAAGGCAAAGATTGCCGCGATCGTCGGCAGGACGATCGCCAGCATGATCCCGATCGAGTCGATCAGGATTGTCTTCTCGGCAGCGGCGATCGGACCTTGCGGATCGAGGATGTTCATCGCGAAGCCGTGACGGTGTTGCTGCAGCGCGGCGGAACGACACTTCGGCGGAGAAGAATCGGCGTGATCAGAAACCGGCAACGGCTCGCCGCGGCCATGGTTCCGGCAGGAAGACTGTCACAATGACTTTAGAGGTTCATCGACGAAATGTCCGGTCAAATTTCACCTGCCCCGCTTCGATCCGGGGGGCAGTCGTTCATTTTTGAAAAAAGCGGAGAAGTTCTCACGCCGTATTATCTGGAGACACTCGGGATACCAGCCTCGCTGGAGCATCCTCAATCTCCCGGAAACACGCGTCTCAGCCGGGCCTCGCTCCGGCCCAGCATGGTCTGGTCCAGCTTTCCCTGCCGGGAAGCGTCAGCGTGCCCACCTTCTCTTGCACGGACCGTAAGTGGTGGGCACGCTTCGCTTTGGCCACCCTACGCACCTCACCTCCGCCGCAGCGCCAGGATCTTCTCCGCGGCGCGAAGGTGCGGCTTGTCCAGCATTTTGCCGTCCATCTTCACCACGCCGGACGGATTTCCCGCAAACGCGGCGACCACGCGCTCCGACCATGCGATCTCCTCATCGGTCGGCATGAAAGCGGCGTTGACGACATCGACATGCTTGGGATGGATCACCGCCTTTGCCAGAAAACCGTCCTGCCGCGCCGTGATGCATTCCTCCCGCAGCGCGTCGAGATCGTTGATGTCGGTCGCAATCGTATCGATGGCGACGACGCCCGCGGCGGCCGCGCTGATCAGGCACAGGTCGCGCGCCAGCCAGAACGGACTAAGAAAGCGGTTACCGATGCGGTTGCGCGAGGCTCCCAGAGACGCGGCGAGGTCCTCGGCGCCCCACATCATGCCCCAGAGCCGTGGGCTCATATTCTCGAAGTCGAGCAGTTTCAGCACCGCGCGTGCCGTCTCGGTCGCAACCGTTACGATGCGCGTCGAACCTTCCGCGATGCCGGATGCCGCCTCGAACGCGTCGAGGTAAAGCGCGAGCTTGTTGACGTCGGCGGCACCAGCACATTTCGGCAGGACGATGCCGTCAGGCTTCCCGGGCATGACCGCTGCGAGATCGCCCAGCGTCATGTCGGTATCGAACGCATTGACGCGGATGTACATCTTTTGATCGGGATTGCGCGAGCTCAGCATCTCGCGCGTGATGCTGCGTGCCGTCACTTTTTGCTCCGGCGCAATAGAATCCTCGAGATCGAGGATCAAGGCGTCCGCAGCCGTCTTCTTCGCGCTTTCGAATTTCCGGACGCTGTCGCCGGGAACGAACAGGAACGAACGCATAGCCTCACGCCTTCGGTTTGCAGAGCATCAGTCCGGTACGGCGGCAGGTCGCCACCACCTCGCCCCGCTGGTTGGTCATGGTGTGCTCGAATTCGACAATCCCCTGGGTCGGCCGCGACTTGCTCGGCCGCTTCGAGACGATCCTGGTGTGCGCCCGCAGCGTGTCGCCGTGAAATACCGGCTTCGGAAACTTCACATCCGTCATGCCCAGATTGCCGACAGTCGTGCCCAGCGTCGTATCGTAGACGCTCATACCGATCATGATGCCGAGCGTATAGAGGCTGTTGAACAGCCGCTGGCCATACTCGGTCTTCTCCGCAAAATGCGCGTCGAGATGCAGTGGCTGCGGGTTCATGGTCAAGAGACTGAACATCGTGTTGTCCATCTCGGTCACGGTCCGGCTGAATTCATGATGGAATTCCTGTCCGACCTCGAACTCATCAAAATATAACCCAGCCATCAGCTTCTCCTGTCGTCTGGCATGCCACCGCTCATTTTGATCGGGACTGGCGAACCGCACCCGCGTTGATCAAGTCGTTGATGGCTGCACTGTCGAAGCCAGCCTCAAGCAGCACGTCGTAGCTGTCCTGCCCGATATCCGGCGCGGGCCGCAGGTCGTCCTCTGAAAGGCTCGCGATCCCCGGCGTCCGCGGCGTGTAGACCGGGCCGACGCCGGGCGTGTCCTGGCAGACGGCTGCCCTGGTCGCCTCGACGTGAGCGTTGCGCAGCCATTCGCCGGGATTGTGAATCCGCTCCGCGATGATATCGGCCGCATGCAGGCGCGTAAGCCAAGCCTCGGCCGATTGGGTGAGAAAAACTTCCCGCAGCTGCGGCATCAGCGCGTCCGCCGCGTCCGCACGCCCAGCGAAATCGGCAAAGCGCGGATCGGTGGCGAGATCATCGCGTCCGATTGCCGTACACAGGCGCTTGTACTGCGCTTCGTTCACCAGTGTGACCATCATCCAGCCATCCTTGGCCTGGTAGGTGCCGGCCGGCACATTGAGGGCGCGCGGTGCACCGCCCTCAAGGATGAACTCTGCAACCTTGTGGCCGAGCAGCGCCGCTGTCGACTGACAGAGATTGACGTCGATCCAGCGCCCCGTGCCCGTCGTCGCCCGCGCGAACAGCGTGGTGGCGATGGCCTGGAAGGCATAGACGCCGGTGACGACATCGGAGATCGTCGAGCCGACCCGATGCGGGGTCCCGTCGGTGCCGACGTTGATCGAGACCAGACCCGAGAAAGCCTGCGCCACCGAATCCGATCCGGGGCGCTTCGCGTAAGGCCCGCTTTGTCCGAAGCCGCTGACCGAAAGATAGATCAGGCCGCGATTGTCGCGTGATAACGACTCATAACCAAGCCCGAGTCGCGCGGCCACGCCTGGCCGAAACCCTTCGATCAAAACATCGGCTTCCTTCGCCAGCCTCTGGGCGATCGCGATTCCATCCTTGTGCTTCAGATCCAGGCACAGGCTGCGCTTGCCGCGATTATAGACCGCCGACAGCGTGGTGTGATTGCCATAGGTCGTCCCGAGATAGCGCGACCAGTCACCCTCGGGCGGCTCGACCTTGATGACGTCGGCTCCGTAGACGCCGAGCAGCATCGCGCAATAAGGCGACGCAATGCCCTGTCCGAAATCGAGCACGCGAAGGCCGCGATAGGGCGCCTCATGCGTCGGCGCCAGCCTGTTTCCAACCGCCATTCATCCTCCCCATCCGGCCGAAGGTTACAGCGCAAGGTAGCGCTGCCGAATGTTGTCGTTGGCCTTCAGCTCTTCGATGGGAGATGTGTAGACGATTTGGCCCTTGTCGATAACCGTCGCGTGGCTGGCAAGGCCAAGGCAAAAATGCATGTTCTGCTCGGCAATCAGCACCGTGGCGCCGGTCGCGCGAAGCTGCCGCAAGAGTTCGCCTATCCGTTGCACGATGATCGGCGCCAATCCCTCACTGGGCTCGTCCAGTAGCAGCAGTGCGGGATTGCCCATCAGCGTGCGGGCGATCGCCAGCATCTGCTGCTCGCCGCCGGACAGCCGTCCCGCGATCCGATAGCGTAACGGCTCAAGCAATGGGAAGACGTCATAGATGCGCCGGATCGACCATTCGTCCTCGCCATTCGGCCCCTTCTTCTGGCCGATGACGAGATTGTCCTCCACCGTATGCTCTGGGAAGATCTGACGGTCCTCCGGAACGAAGCCGAGCCCGGCGCGGGCGATGCGATGCGGCCGCATCCCCGAGACGGTCCTGCCGTTCAGCGTCACCTTGCCGCGACGCGCCGGCGCCAGCCCCATGATCGCCTTCATGGTGGTGGACTTGCCGGCGCCGTTGCGACCAAGCAATGCCATGGTCTCGCCCCGCCGCACCGATAGCCCGACACCGAACAATATCTGGCTGGTGCCATAATAGACGTCGAGATCCTCGACCTGCACGACCGGCAAAGCGCTCATGTCACGGCCTCGGCATGTTCCTCAGTGCCCAGATAAGCATCGATGACGGCTTCATCGCGCCTGATGGCATCAGGCGTGCCGGTCGCAAGGATGCGGCCGTAGCAGAGCACGACGATCCTGGGCGCGATCTTGAACACGATGTCCATGTCGTGTTCGATGAAGACGACCGTGATCTTCTGCGTCTCCCAGAGCTCCCGGACCTTGTCGATCATCCGCCAGCGCTCTTCGGTGCCCATGCCCGCGGTCGGCTCATCCAGCAGCAGCACCTTTGGGTCGAGCACCAGCGCCAGCGCGATATCCAGAAGTTTCTGGTCGCCATGTGACAGCGTCGCGGCGGTGCGGTGGCGCTTGTTGGCAAGGCCCAGCAATTCCATCGCGTGCTCGGCGCGATCCCGCGTCTCGGCGAGCGGGAAGCGCCGGTGCAGTACGGTCGAGCGGCGCTGATCCGCGCAGACGGCGGCGAGCATGGTCTCCTGTACGGTAAGGGACGGAAAGATGCTGGCGACCTGGAACGCGCGCCCGATGCCGTGCCGCACGATCTCAGGTGGCGACTTGCCGGCGAGATCGATGCCATCGAGCAGAACCTCGCCGGAATCTGGCCTGAGCGCGCCTGTGATCAGGTTGAAGAACGTGCTCTTGCCGGCGCCGTTCGGACCGATCACGGCCGTCAGCGAGCCGTCGGCGAAATCCAGCGAAACGTTGTCCGTCGCTTTCACGCCGCCGAACGATTTCGAGAGCCCGCGAATATCCAGCATGGCTAGCCGCGCTCCCCTGATCCGTCGCGACGTTGCGTGTACCACTCCAGCACGTAGTCCATCAGGCCCTTGCGCAGGCCGATGGCAAAGAACAGAATCACGACGCCAAGCACGATGCCATGATATTCCGTGAAGCGGGTGACGGTGTCGTTGAGGTTCAGGAGCAGCACCGTACCGACCATGGGCCCCAGGAACGTGGTGACGCCGCCGAGCATGTTGATGAAGATACCTTCGCCCGAAATCGTCCAGTAGGCGAATTCGGGGTAGGCGCCGGAGACGAACATCGCCATCACCATACCGCCCGTGGACGCAAACAGCGCCGCCAGAACAAAGACCGTCAGCTTGGCGCGCCAGACATCGATGCCGATGAAGCTCGCACGCCGCGCATTGTCGCGGATCATGCGCAGTGTATAGCCGAACGGCGATTGCGCGATCTGGCGCATCAGCAAGAGGCCGAGCACGAGCAGCGCGCAGCTTGTGATGTAGAGATGCACGTGATTGGCAAGATCGATGCCGAGGAACGCCGGCCGCGGGATGCCTCCGCGCAGGCCCTGGTCGCCGCCAGTCAGCGACGTCCAGGTCAGGATCGTCGAGTGGATCAGCATCTGGAACGCCAGCGTGACGAAGGCGAAATAGATCTCCTTCAGCCGGACGCAGATCGCACCTATGATCGCAGCGACGACAGCGGTGATCAGGAGCGTCGCCACAAAAGCTACGGGTATCGGCACGCCGGTGCGCTGCATCAGCAGGCCGAAGCCATAGGCGCCGAGCCCGAAGAACATGCCATGCCCGAACGAGATCATGCCGGTGTAGCCGACGAGCAGGTTGAGCGAGGTCGCGAACAGGCCGAAAGCCGAGCAGCGGATCACGAAATCAAGCAGCGCCTTGCTGCCGAAGAACAGCGGCAGCGCAGCCAGCACCGCAAAGGCGACCAGCGCGATCAAAACGTCCAGATAACGCGAGCGGAACGAACGCGTTTCGATGCGCGGCGCGCTCAACGTTTCCGGCGTGCGTTCCGCCTGCAATTCGGTCATGCGACCTCCTTGCCGAACAGGCCGCTCGGCCGCGACACCAGCACGATCACCATGAACAGGTACATCAGGCCTTCGGTAAAGAGCGGAAAGCCGAGCGAGCCGAACGAGCGGATCAGGCCGATGAGCAGCGCCCCGACCAACGCGCCCAGGATCGAACCCATGCCACCGATCACGGTGACGATGAAGGATTCAATCAGAACCGAAAATCCCATCCCCGGTGTCAGCGAACGCACCGGCGCGGCGAGCGCCCCGGCAAGCCCGGCAAGCATGCCGCCGAGCGCGAACACGCCGCCATAGATCAGCCCGGTGTTGATGCCGAGCGCGGACACCATGCCCGGATTGTGGGCGGCCGCGCGAATCACCTTGCCGATCCGGGTGCGGGCAAGCCCAAGGCCGAGCACCATGGCGGCCACCAGCGCAACGCCGATCAGCAGCAGGTAATAGGGCGGCACGACGCCGCCGGCGATGAACAGCGGCGGCACCTGGAACGCCGACGGCATGCCCATCGATTTGAATTCGGGGCCCCAGATCATCCGCACCACGTCGTCGAAGATCAGGACGAAGGCGTAGCAGACCAGCAGTTGCATCAGCACGTCAGCGCCATAGACGCGGCTCATGAACACGCGCTCGAAGATGAGCCCGAGGATCGCCGTGCCCGCCGCGCCGCACAGCATCGCGAGCGCAAAACTGTCGGAGAACTGGTAGGCCGTCATCGCGAAATAGGCGCCGAACATATAGAAGGCACCGTGACTGAAATTGACGACCTTGAGCACGCCGAAGATCAACGTCAGCCCGACGGCGACGAGAAACAGCAGCATACCGATGATGAGACCGCTGGTGGTTTGCGTCACCAGACAGGCCGGGCTGGCGAGACAGCCAGCGAGCGCGTCTATATCCAATGCAGCATTTCCATCCCAGCGCGCCGAGACCACTGGCGCGCAAACTCACGAACCGTGAGTGGAAGCAGCCTGCCCGCCTCCACTCACAGACCGGTCAGGTGTAGCCCTTGCTCTTCTTCCACTCGGCTTCGAGTTCGAAGATGGTCTTCCAATCCCCGGCTTTCACTTCCGGCACGTAGGGCTCCTGCGGAATCGTAGTGCCCCAGCCGATGGCGTAGCCGACCAGAGTGTTGTCCTCCGCGCGCATCGTCACGGTGCCGTCGGCGCCGAACGGACATTTGATCGTCAGCCCGCGCAGCGCTTCCGCGACCTTCTTGCCGTCGGTGGAATTGGCTTTCTTCACGGCCTCGGCGAGCAGCATCACCGCAGTCGCGTTCTGCCAGGACCAATTGGTCGGGTATTCGTTGTATTTCGTCCGGTAGGCATCGCCCCACGCGGCGTTCTCAGGCGTTTTCGGGAAGGTCTTGATGTAGCGGTTGCCGGAGTGAATGCCCTTCGGCAGGTTCTTCACCACGGTGAGCGCGGTATAGTCCGCCATGTTGACGGCGAAGACCTCCATCTGCGTGAACAGCGCGTAGATGTTGGCCTGATCGATATAGGAGGTGAGATCGCCGCCCCACAGGCAGGTGTACAGCCCCTGCGGCTTCGCCTGCAGGATCTTCGTCACCACCTCGGTGTAGTCAGGCTGGAACAGTTTTGGCCAGGACTCGCTGATGATCTCGACATCCGGCGCAAAGCGCTTGAGGTAGAGCGCGAATTCGCCGGTGGTATCGCGACCATAGGCATAATCTGGCGAGCAAGTCGCCCATTTCTTCAGGCCCTTGGCTTTCGCGATCGCCGCCGCATAGCTGCCGCCGACGATGGAATCATGAATGCCCTGCCGGACGCAGCGGAAGGCGTTGGGAATATGCTGCTTCGGATCGGCGGTCAGTGACGATGCTTCCGAGCAGGTATGGATGCAGAGCACGCCGAGATCGCGCGCCACTTCGTGCACCGCGAACGATCCCGACGAGGCCTCGCCGTCGAACAGCATCTCGCAGCCGTCGGTGTTGACGAGCTCACGCGCGACGCGGGCTGCTTCCTGCGGCTGGCCCTTGGAGTCACGGATCACCATCTCGATCTGCCGGCCGGCCAGGCCGCCCACGGCGTTGACCTTCTCGACCTCCAGCAACACGGCGTTGCGCGAGGACGTGCCGAGCTGCGCAACGCGGCCCGACAGAATGGTCGGCATGCCGATCTTGATGGTCTTGGCCTGCGCGCGTGCCACCCACGGCGCAGCAATCGTCACCGCACCGGCGCCCATCAGCGCCAGAGTCGCACGGCGGCTGATGCCCGGTTGACGGGTTCTCTTCATTTTCCCCTCCCAGTCGGGTTGTCGTTCCCTATTCCCTTGCCGGAGATCATCTCGTCTCCGTGGACACAAGGATTTCAGAGCAAGGGGGGTGACGTCAAGCCAAAGATGAATTACGAGTCACGGTTCATCAGGGAAGGAAACGAGGCCGAAACGGCCCTTTGAGCGGCAGATGATCAACCTATCGAGTTTCATCGCCTTTCACGCCAAGCGAACGCCTGATCGGTGTGCGCTGAAATATCGCGGCGAGGACATCTCCTACGGAAGATTCGACCAGCGCATCCACCAGGTTGCTGGCTGGCTTGCCTCCCGCGGAATCGGTCCTGGCGAAATCGTCGCTGTGCTGATGAAGAACAGCGCTGCCTTTCTCGAACTGGCCTTTGCGACCAGCCATATCGGCGCGGTGTTCCTGCCGATCAACTTTCGCCTTTCCGCCGAAGAAGTCAGCTACATCGTCGGCAATTCCGGCGCGCGCATCCTGATCGCGGACGAAGAACTCGCCGCGATCGCAGCGGGTCATGCGCCGATCGTGCTGCTCGATGAAGCCGCGCAATCGACCGCCACGCGACTCGCATTCGACATCGCCCCTGCGCCGATGCATGTCCGCCGGCCGCAGGACTTGATGCGGCTGATGTACACGTCAGGCACGACGGACCGCCCCAAGGGCGTGATGCTCAGTTACGAGAACATGTACTGGAAGTCGGCCGACCAGACGCTGGTGCTCGGCCTCAATGCAGATACGCGCCTCCTCGTCGTTGGCCCGCTCTATCATGTCGGCGCGCTTGATCTGCCTGGGCTTGCGGTGCTCTGGCACGGCGGCATGCTCTCGGTCCATCGCGAGTTCAAGCCCGAACAGGCGCTCGGTGCGATCGAAGCGGAGAAGCTGAACGCGGCGTGGTTCGCACCGGTCATGACCACCGCGATCCTCACTTGCGCCACGCGTGACCACTACGATGTCTCCAGTCTGAAATGGGCGATCGGCGGCGGCGAAAAAACGCCGGAGCTGCGCATCCGCGCCTTCTCCGACTATTTCAGGAATGCCCGCTACATCGATGCCTATGGTCTGACCGAGAGCGTCGGCGGCGACACCTTCATGGAGGCGGGCCGCGAGATCGAGAAGATCGGCTCGACCGGCCGCGCCATCGCCCATGTCGAAATCGAGATCCGTGACGATCGCGGCAATCGGCTTCCAGCCGGCGAGAAGGGCGAGATCTGCCTGCGTGGACCGAAGGTCACGAAAGGATACTGGCGCGATCCGGAGAAGACCGCAGCCGCCTTCTTCGGCGACTGGTTCCGCACCGGCGATGTCGGCTATCTCGACGAAGAGGGCTTCCTCTATCTCACTGACCGCAAGAAGGACATGATCATCTCCGGCGGCGAGAATATCGCCTCCTCGGAGGTCGAGCGCGTCATCTATGAAATGCCTGAAGTTCGCGAGGTCGCTGTCATCGGCCTGCGCGATGAGCGCTGGGGCGAGAGGCCGGTCGCGATCGTCGTGCCGGCGGAAGGCGCTGTGCTCGATCTGCCCGCCCTGACCGATTACTGCCGCGCACGGCTCGCCGGCTTCAAAGTTCCGAAGCAACTGATCATCCGCGACAGCTTGCCGCGCAATCCCTCAGGCAAGGTGCTGAAGCGCGTGCTCCGCGCTGAACTGGAGGCCACTGCATGACACACGTACCGCATGCCGCGCCCGGCAAGATCACCAAGCTGAACCGGGTCGAGCGCAACGCCTGGACCAAGCAGAAAATCTTCGACGCCGCGACCAAGGTGGTTGGCAAATACGGCTACGCCGAAGCCTCGGTCGCCCGCATCACCGAGGAAGCCGGCGTCGCGCAGGGCACCTTCTACAATCATTTCGAGAGCCGCCAGGAACTGCTCGAGCAGCTCTTGCCGAAGATTGGACTGGACATGGTGCGCTTCATCCACGCCCGCACCGGCACCGCGCACACCGCGCGGCAGGAGATCGAGCGCTTCAGCGCCTTCTTCGATTTCATCCTCGAGGTGCCGGAGTTCCTGCGTATTCTCAACGAAGCCGAATTCTTTGCGCCGATCGGCTACCAGAAACATTTCGACAATATCTCGACCGCCTATGTGCGCATCCTCCGCCGCGCGCGGCAGGCTGGCGCAATCATTGATTTCAGCGACGAGGAGTTCGAGGCCATCGTGCAGATGCTGATGGGTGCGCGCGGCTATCTCAGCCGCCGCTATTCCTACGCTGAGGGAAAAGTCACTGCCCCGCCCGCCCATGTGATCTCCGCCTATCGGAAACTCGTGACCCGCGGGCTGTTCAACGCAACAAAGGATAACGGTCATGAGCGCTGACGGCCTCGTTCTCGTCACCGGCGGCAGCCGCGGCATCGGTGCCGCCACCGCAACGCTGCTTGCCAACCAGGGCCAGCGTGTCGTCATCGTCGACATCGCGCCGGAACCGCTGGTCGGGACCGATGCGATCCTGTGGCCTGCCCCGTTCGATGTGGCGAGCGAAGCGACGGTTACGGCCGGCATTACCGACATCGAGGCCGCGCACGGGCCGATCACCGGCCTCGTCAATGCCGCCGGCGTGTTCGGCAAGATGCATCGGATCGAGCGCGTGCGGATGGAGCAATGGGACCGCGAGGTCAATATCGACCTGCGCGGCACCTTTCTGGTCGCGCGCAGCGTCGGCGTGCGGATGGCCGGACGGCGCAACGGCGCCATCGTCAATGTCGCCTCCGTCGCCGGCATGACTTCCGGCCCGATCCACGCCTATACCGCCGCGAAGGCCGGCGTCATCCAGATCACGCAGACGCTTGCGGCCGAATGGGGCCGCGTCGGCGTGCGCGTCAACGCGGTGTCGCCAGGCTTTACCCGCACGGCGATGCTGGAAGCCGGCATCGCCTCGGGCGCGCTCGATAAAGAACTGCTGTCCCGGCCATCGGCCATGAACCGGCGGGTCGAACCGTTCGAAGTGGCGCAGGCGATCGCCTGGCTGCTTTCACCGCAAAGCAGCGGCGTCACCGGCATCAACCTGCCTGTCGATGCCGGTTTTATCGCGGGAAGTACGTGGGCCGCCTATGGCGGACTGCCGGAAGCACCGGAAGCGTGAGGAAAAGAGCATGAACATCGAAATGCCGCGCAAGAAACTCGACCTCGCTTCCGCGATCGCCGAAGGCGATATCCGTGTGCTGCTGATGGTGCTGGTTCACATGACCGGCGATCAGCGCTGGCTGGAACCACCATACAAGCCCAAGCGCGACGTGCGCCTGATCCCCGATCCTGACGCCGGCGTGCCGAAAGAGATCCAGGACGAAATCCGCGCCGCGGTCGTGAGGCTCTACGAGAACGGAGAGCCCAAGCCCGTCATTACCGATCCCGGCAACGAGCTGATGCTGAAGATGATGAGCGCGACGCTCGGCGAGAACGTCGCGCCCGAATATGCGCCGCTGATGCGCGAGGAAATGGGTTTCATCCCGCGCGATGCACGCTGGACCAAACGTCCGTCGGACGAGAAGCTCGCCGAGCAGCACGTCCTGATCGTCGGCGCCGGCGTCTGCGCGATCGCGCTCGGCGTTGCCCTGGACCGGCTCGGCATTCCCTACACCATCGTCGAGAAAGAGGACGAGATCGGCGGCACCTGGTACGTCAACCGCTATCCCGGCTGCGGCGTCGACACGCCGAACCACTCCTACTCGTTCTCTTTCGGCGAGCGAAATCAGTGGACGCGTTATTTCGCGCCGCGCCAGGAACTGCTCGACTATCTCTTGAAGGTGGTGCGCGAACACGGCATCCGCCGCCATGTCCGGCTCAACACCGAGCTGACCTCGTCACGCTGGGACGAGGCCAGGCGGCGCTGGATTTCCACGCTCAAGACCGAACGCGGAGAAGAGACGTTCGAATCGACGGCCCTCGTCAGCGCCATCGGCCAGCTCAATGACCCCGACCCGGCTCACTTCAAGGGCGAGGAAGACTTCAAGGGCCTCGCCGTGCACTCGGCGCTGTGGTCCGATGATATCAAGCTCGACGGCAAGCGCGTCGCCGTGATCGGCACCGGCGCGACCGCGATGCAGCTCGTGCCTGCCATCGCCAATCGCGTATCGTCAGTGACAGTCTATCAGCGCACAGCGCAATGGGCGCGGCCGGTCAAGGGTTACTCCGACCCGATCACCGAGGGCGCGCAATGGCTGCTCGCACACCTGCCCTTCTATGTGCAGTGGTACCGCTTCAACATGTTCTGGCGCTATGGCGATGGCCTGCTGCCGTTCCTGCGCAAGGATCCGAATTGGCCGCATCCGGCGCGCGCCGTTAACAAGGGCAACGATCGGCACCGGCAGGAGCTGACCGACTTCATCCTGTCGGAGCTCAAGGGTCGTCCCGACCTGATCGAGAAATGCGTGCCGACCTATCCGCCCTATGGCAAGCGCATCCTGCTCGACAACAACTGGTTCAAGACGCTGACCAAGCCGAATGTCGAGCTGGTCACCGATCCGATCGATCATTTTGCGCGCGACGGCATCGTCACGGCGGATGGCAAGCAGCGCGCGCACGATGTCATCGTCATCTCCACCGGCTTCAGGGTTTCGGAGATGGCGGCGCGACTCAACATCACCGGGCGCGACAGCAAAAATCTGCGCGACGTCTGGACCAACGATAACCCCACGGCCTATCTCGGCTTGACCGTGCCAAGCTTCCCAAATCTGTTCCTGATGCTGGGTCCGAACTCGGGACCTGCGCATGGCGGCAGCGTGATTTTCCAGTCGGAGTGCCAGAGCCGGTACATCTCGGCTTGCCTGGTCGAGATGATCGAGAAAGGCATCGCCGCCATCGATGTCAGCCAGGACGCGCACGATCAATATGTCCGCAAGGTCGATGCCGAACATGAGCAGTTGATCTGGACCCATCCAGGCATGACGACCTATTACCGCAACAGCCAGGGCCGCGTGTTCTCCGCCATGCCCTGGCGTTTCGTCGACTATTGGGCGATGACCCATGATCCCGATCTGAGCCAGTATCGGCAGACAAAATAGCGAAGGACCCGGGATGGAAAGGCCGCACGTACGCATCTACACCGATTACAAAAGCCCTTACGCCTTCGTCGCCAACAAACGCCTGTTCGAGCTGGAAGAGCAGTATGGCGTCGAGCTGGAGTGGCTGCCCTATACGCTGCGGGTCGCGGAATTCATGGGGACGGTGGAAGAGCGCACCCCGCATTTCTGGCGCAAGGTGCGTTACGCCTATATGGACGCACGGCGTTTCGCCAACGCGCAGGGCCTGACAATGAAGGGACCGCGACGGATCTACGACGCGTTCTATTCCAGCGCAGGCATGCTGTTCTCCCAACGCCACGGCCTGTTCCGGCCCTATCACGACACGGTTTTTCGCCGCTTTTGGAACCATGATCTGGAGATCGACGAACTATCTGATATCGCTGGCGTGATCGCCTCGATCGGCGGCTCGCCGAAAGCTTTCGAGGAATATGTTCATGGGCCGGCGCGCGCGGAACATGATCGGATCATCGAGGAAGCGGAAGCGCTTGGCGTGTTCGGCGTTCCGACAATGGTGTTCAACGACGAGCTGTTCTGGGGCGGCGACCGCATCGACATGCTGATCGAGCGCATCAAGGATCCGACCTCCGTCGCGACGGCGCTTGGCAGCCGGCACAAGAGGTGATCTGAAGCGCGATGGTTCCCTCACCATTGGGGAACCACGACTTCGCTTGACAGTCACCAATATCTGCCGCAGCATTTTATCGATGCACCTGTTGGGGTGCTGGAGCCTTGGCTCCCCGCCTTGCAGGAGTTGCCGACTGATCATGTGGTCGGACGGCAGGCAGAGGATACGGACAGATGTCCGTCGGGTCACTCTTGGAGAGGAGCATGACGCCACCGGGCCAGTCCAGTGACCTTGCTCAGCGGCAAGGTCTCGGCGCATACGAGGTGAACAGCAGCTGCTAGCCGCGTTGCGCCGTCGACAATCTGAACATATCCACCGGATTGGAGCGCAAAGGCCACGCGCTTGTCGATCCAGAGTCATCCTGGTGTCTACCAGAATCCTTCGCTAAAACGAAGATGCAGGGCCCCGCGATGCTCCAATGCACCGGGGCCCATCAATTTTTGCGGTAAGGTCCGCCGCCCCCGATCCGGAACCGATCTCCTTTTCGCGCGCTAACTTCTCTCGAACCGAGGGAGGTCATGATGAAACGCTATCTGCTTTGTCTCGGCTTGGCTGCGTCGCTTGCAGCTGTCTGCCTCGCCCCTGTCCTCGCCCAGAGCACGAGAACGGGTCCGGCGTTTTATGTCGTGTTGAATTCGCTGACCAAGAATTGCTCGGTCGTCGACAAGACGCCCAAGACGGACACGCCGAACATCACCGTCGCCAGCGACACGGTCTACAAGAGCCGGGCCGAGGCGGAAGAGGCCATCAAGACGTTGCCATCCTGCTCGCGATAGGCCCGGTTCGCTTGTCGCAAACAGAAGCCGATCAGTTCGCGGCAGCACCGATAGCGTCCTTCGGTCATGGCTCGCTCGATTGCTCGCGCAACGGACGGAAGAACTCGCGCACTTCGCGCACGAACAATTCAGGCTGCTCAAAGGCGGCGAAGTGACCGCCCTTTGGCATCTCGCTCCAATGGCGGATATTGGTGTAGTTCGCCTCCATCCACTTTCGGACCGGCGTGACGATCTCCTTCGGAAAGACGGTGACCCCCGTCGGCACGGTGACCTTGTGCGCGGTTCGCCGTTTCGGTCCAAAGCTTTCCCAATAGAGTCGCGCCGAGGATGCCGCGGTGGCGGGCACCCAATACAGCATGACATTGTCGAGCAGTTCGTCGCGCGACAGGATGTTCTCGGGATGCCCGTCGCAATCGGTCCAGGCCCAGAACTTCTCCAGGATCCACGCGGCCTGGCCGCTGGGTGAATCCGTGAGCCCATAGCCGAGCGTCTGCGGCCGGGTCGACTGCTGCTTGGAATAGCCGGAATCCCAGTCGGCGTAATATTTGATGCCGTTCAGCGCCCGCGCCTCTTCCGGTGTCGGCTGTCCCTCCACATCGGGTCGCGTCGCCATCGCGAGCGTGATGTGAATGCCGGCACAATGCGCGGCGTCTTGCGCGCCCAGCGCGGTTGTGATCGCCGAGCCCCAGTCACCACCTTGCGCGCCATATCGCGCGTAGCCAAGGCGCTCCATCAGCACAGCCCAGGCCGAGGCGATGCGATCGATGCCCCAGCCGGTTGTGCGCGGCTTGGCGGAAAAGCCGAACCCCGGCAATGACGGACAGACCACGTGAAAGGCATCGGCCGCGCGGCCACCGTGGGGTGTCGGGTCGGTAAGCGGTTCGATCACCTTGTGGAACTCGACGATCGATCCCGGCCAACCATGAGTGACGATCAGCGGCAATGCGTTCGCATGCGGCGAGCGAACATGCAGGAAATGGATGCCAAGCCCATCGATCTCGGTCGTGAACTGAGCAAAGCGATTGAGGCGCGCTTCGCGGCTGCGCCAGTCATATTCGTCGGCCCAATAGCGGCAGACCTCCTGGATCCAATTCAGCGGCGCGCCCTGACTCCAGTCTTCGACCAGCTCGGCCTCAGGCCAGCGCGTCCGGCGCAACCTCGATTTGAGATCCTCGAGCACATCGTCATCGACCGAGATCCGATAGGGATGTATCGCTGTGCTCATGGCCTGCTCCTTCAAACGATACGCTCAATATCGGAGAAAAAGCAGGCCACGCGCAAGTCGCACAGCCAGGCCACCGGCTCTCACCGATTTGCGCAATGTTACGCTTCGGGATCCAGACAGGCGATCTCGACGCGGCAGCCCGGGCCAGGATGGATCGTCAGCCGGAAGCCGTGCAGCTTGACGATCGCAGCCACCAGGTTGAGGCCCAGGCCGACGCCCGGCGTGTTGCGCATCTTGTCGGACCGATAGAACCGCCGCAGCACCGCGTCGCGCTCCTCTTCCGTGATCCCGCCGCCGGTATCGACAACGCGGATCACTGTTTGATTCCCGCTCCGCAGCAGTTCGATATCGACCTTGCCGCCCTCCGGCGTGAACTTGATGGCGTTGTCGACGAGATTGGTGACCGCCTCGATCAGAAGGTCCCGGTCGCCGCGTACATTGAGCAGATGCTCGGCGTGGACATTCAGCGCGATATTCTTGTTCTCGGCAATCGGCTCGTAGATGTCGCAGACCTCCCGCAACATCTCATGCAGCGGCACGATGCCGAAGCCGGCCGACCGCCGGCTGTTCTCGATCTCGGCAAGCCGTAGCAGCGCAGTGATGATCGTGAGCGACTGATCGATCCCGGCGATCGCCTTGTCCGCGACCGCCTGAAGCTGCTCCAGCGACGTTGCATGGGTGCGGCCACGCTCGAGCGTGAGTCTCGCGCGCGTCAGCGGCGTTCTGAGATCGTGGGCGATATCGTTGCCGACGCCGGCGAGCGCGTTGATCATCGTTTCCATCTCATCGAGCATGCCATTGACGATGACGGCGAGCCTTGAGAACGGTTCGCCGCCGTCGCGATATGGCAGCCGTTCGCGCAGATCGCCAGCGACAATGCGCTGGACGCGCTGGTTGACCTCCTCGACCTGCCGCTGCGCCCGGACGCTCAGCCAGGCGCCGGCCAGAAGACAGATGATGAATGCCGGCAACAGTCCGAACGCGAGGGCCTCTCCAACGACATGCGAGATCTCCTTGGTCTCATCGACATTGCGCGCAATCACCAGGACGTTGCCGCCGGGCATGCGCTTGCCAATGGCACGAACTGAGTGATCGTGACTCGGCTGGTCTAACCTTGCCGCCGCGACGCTCTGCGCCGGACCGTCGATCCTGAGACCGACCGGAAGACGCTCCATGTTGCCGGCGAGCCTCTGCCCGTCCGAGCCGAACAGCCCTGCAAATTGAACGGCCCTTGAATCCTGCCGCAAATGATCTTCGATCGCATTCAGCTGGCGCTCCATCGGCAGCGTCGTCATGAACGAGATCTGACGGGCGAGCATGCGGTCGGTCCGGTCGATCAGGTAGTTGTCGATCTTCACGTAGATGAAGCCAAACAACGCGATCATGAAGACCGCGAGGACGCCGGCCACCGCGAGCGCCCAGCGAAAACTATTCGAGTGAACGAATTGCCACTGGCCCATCGATTTCAGATGTTCCTGAATGACGTCAACGGCCATCGATCGAATCCCGCGCAATGTCTCAGGAGGCCGCACGAAGGATGAAGCCGGCACCACGGACATTCTGGATCATCGGAGTTTCGCCCGGCCCGTCCACCTTGTGGCGCAAGCGGCCCATATGCACGTCAACCAGATTTGTCGCCGGGACGAATTTGTAGTTCCAGACCTCCTCCAGCAGCATGGCGCGCGTCAGCAGTTGGTCGCTGCGTCGCATCATGTATTCGAGCAGGCGAAATTCTCGCGGCAAGAGATCGATCACCCGGTCGCCGCGCCTGGCGGTGCGTTCGATCAGGTCGAGTTCGAGCTGCCCCACGCGCAGCAGCGTTTCGCGCGATTCGACCGGCCGGCGCAGCAGCGCCTCGATCCGGGCGATCAGTTCCACGACGGCGAAAGGCTTGGTGAGATAATCATCGCCGCCCATGCGCAAGCCTCGCACGCGGTCGTCCACCGCGCCGAGCGCACTCAGCACCAGCACCGGCGTGCGAACCTGCTCCTTCCGCAGGGTCTCGATCACACTGAGCCCGTCCATTCCAGGCAACAGGCGATCGACGATCATCGCGTCAGGCCGCAGGTTGCGCGCCTTGTCGAGACCATCCCGACCATTGGCCGACCATTCGACCTCAAAGCCGCGTTCGGCGAGTTCGGCCGTGATCTCCTCGGCGGTCTCGCCGTCATCCTCGATCAAGAGCACTTTTGTCATCATCCGTTCTCGACAACCACCATGCCGACGGCCCAACTGCCGCCCGGTCCGAAGGAGCCGGACGGCGTCGCCAGCCTGCATGTCATCAGGTCAGAGCGTGCGCCATCCGCTCAACGGCCGTCTGGTCACCGCCTCGGGGGCAAGCGCGGTGGGGCCGCTCTTCAACCAAGATAGGCCGGGCGGCGGAACCACGCCATTAAATTGCATTTTATGGAGGGATTTTGCGGCCGATCCAGCCGAATCGGCGGGAGATATCAGGAAACAGCCTGCGTCCTGAGGGCCACGCGGCTGCCATCGGCGAGATCGACCGGCGGATTGAGGATCACCTTGTCGCCCGCCTTGACGCCGCTGTTGATCTCCACCTGCTGGCCGAGGTCACGCACGACGTTGACCTTGCGCAGGTGGACCACCCCGTTCTCGACCACGGCGACCTGCAGGCCGCCTTGATTGAAGATGATCGCATCCGCAGACACTTTGAAGCTTGGTGTCTTGCGTGGAATACGCAGCTCGATCGTGCAGTAAATGCCGGGCGTGAGTGTGCCGTCCGGGTTCGGGATATCGATCTCGGTCAACAGCGTTCGCGAACCCGGCTGCAGAGCATCGGCGATCCGCGTCACCTTGCCGGGAAAGGTCCGGTCGGGCAGTTCCGGAACGTGCACGATGGCATCGATTCCCGGGCGGACCCCGAACGCCGCATCCTGCGGCACAAACACCTGGGTGCGGATGACGCCGCTCTGCATGATCGTGAACATGAACGTGCCGCTGGTCGCATCCGCCTGCACCAGGCTGCCGACATCGATATTGCGCTGGGTGATCACGCCGTCAAACGGTGCAACGACGTGCTGATAGATCTTCTGCTGATGCAACACCTGCAACTGCGCTTGCTCGGCGACGACATTGGCCTGCGCGACCGAAACCGCGGCTTCCTGCGCCTTCAGGGTCTGGGTGTCGATCGTTCCCTGCTGCGCGGTGAGCCAGCCCTTCTCGACCAACGGCTTGTCGCGGTCCCAGGTCACCTGGGCCAGTTCCCGGTTGGCCTGCGCCTGCTGCAGCGCCGATTTCAACTGCCCGAGCGTTGCGTCGGCCTGCGCGATCTGATGGTCGAGCTCCGGCGCGACAATCTCCGCCAGCAATTGCCCTTCCTTGACATGATCGCCGATATCAACCTCGCGCCTGGCGATATAGCCGCTGGCGCGCGCGAAGATGTTGGCAGCGGCAAAAGCCGAGGTGGTTGCCGGCAGGTTCACGACGTCGATCCCGCTGCTAGGCTCGACGGTAGCCACACGAACATCCGGGACGAAATCGTGGCGCTGCTCGGCGGTCGCCATGGTCTGGCGATACTGTGCGTAGTGGCTCCAGGCTCCGGACGCCAGCGCGCCCGTTCCGATCAGCCCCAGGGCCACGCCCGCAGTCCGGCCAATCCACCGCCTTGAACGGCCATGCCGCACCGGCGCTGGATCGCGCTCACGATCCACCTCGGGCGTCGGCTCGATCTTCAAAGGGCGATTGAAATTCATTCCAGCACCTCGTCGAACACCCCGTGATGTTTCTTGCCGTCATTGCCCTTGCGCAGCATGGCAAACAGATAGGGCACCACCAGCAACGTGGTCGGCGTCGCAAACAGCAATCCGCCGATCACAGCGCGCGCAAGCGCCGCATTCTGCTCCTCGCCGGCGGCTCCGATCGCCATCGGGATCATGCCCACGATCATTGCCGCCGCGGTCATCAGCACCGGCCGGATCCTGGTATGCCCGGCCTCGATCGCGGCCTCGAAGGCGGTCTTGCCGGCAAGCTGCTGCTCGCGGGCGAAAGTCACCAGCAGGATCGAGTTGGCCGATGCCACGCCGACCGCCATGATCGCTCCCATCAGCGACGGCACATTCAGTGTCGTGCCGGTGACGAACAGCATGGTCAGGATGCCGCAGAGCGTCGCGGGCAGGGCCAGGATGACGACAAACGGATCGCCGAAATTCTGATAGTTCACCACCATCAGCATGTAGACAAAGACCGCGGCAAACAGCAGGCCGATGCCGAGATTGATGAACGAGCTGTTCATGCTGTCGATCTGACCGATCACCTGGATCGAATTACCCGGCTTGAGCTGCTTCTGCAGGTCGGCGACGATATGGCTGATCTGGCTCGCGACGCCGCCGAGGTCACGGCCTTGCGTGCTGGCATAGATCTCGTAAACCGGCTGAATATTGGCCTGATTGGCGTTGGTCGGCACACTGCCGCGCCTGAAGGTGGCGACGTTGCTGAGCAGTCCGGGCACAGGCGTGTCGGTCAGTGATGCCAGGGATGTCGAAACCGGCGTGTTGCCGAGGTCGCTGACGGACGTAATCCTGCTCTCGGGCGTCTGCACCGCAAAATAATACGGAATGCCGGATGTGGGATCGGTCCAGAAATTCGGCTGCACCTGCTCGGACGAGCTCAGGCTGACGTTGAGATTGGTGGCGATCGTGTTGGCGTTCAGGCCGAGCTGGGCCGCGCGGCTACGGTCGATATCGGCATAGAATGCGGGCGCGTTTACTTCCTGCTGCAGATGCGCATCCACCACGCCTGGGATATCGGCGATGCGCTGCCGCAGTTCCTGCGCGACGCGCAAATTGTTGTCCTTGTCGTAGCCGACGGTGCGGACGTCGATCTGCGCCGGCAGTCCGAAATTGAGGATCTGCGTCACGATATCCGCCGCCTGGAAGTAGAATGTGTCCTCCGGGAAAGCCTTGGGCAGCTCCTCGCGCAGCTTGCGCACATAGTTCGCGGTCGGCGCGTGGCCTTCCTTGAGTGCCACAAGGACCACACCGTCGTTGACCCCGATGGTCGAGCCGTCGCTGAAGGCGAGATTATACGGACGAGCCGGCAGTCCGATATTGTCGACGATCAGCTCGCGCTGATCGGTCGGAATGATTTCGCGTATTTTGTTCTCGACCTGCTGAAAGATACGTTCCGTCGCCTCGATCCTGGTCCCGGCTGGCGCGCGGACGTGAAGCTGGATCTGTCCACCGTCGATCGCCGGGAAAAAGTCGCGGCCGACCATCGGAAACATCACGCCGCCCAGCAGCAATATGAGCCCCATGCCGATCGGGATGATGAAGCGATGCTTCAAGAGTTCGGCGAGCCAGCGCGAATAGGCATGGCGCATGGTCTCAAAGCCGCGTTCGAACGCGGCGTGGAAGCGGGCGAACAGGCCGACCGCCGCCGCTCCCGGTGCACCGTGATGTTCGCCCTTGAGCAGAAGGCCGATCACGATCGGCGTGAGCGTTCGAGAAAGGCCGTAGGAAGCCAGCATCGCGAACACGACCGCAAGCCCGAGCGGTGTGAACAGGTATTTTGCCGGCCCGTCCAGGAACACCACAGAGGTGAACACGCAGCTGATCGCGAGCGTCGACACCAGGGTCGGCACGGCAATGCCGGCGGCGCCGTGCAGCGTCGCCTGCGGCAGCGGCATCCCCTCTTCCGTAAGCAGCCGATGAGTGTTCTCGATCGTGACCGTCGAGTCGTCGACGAGAATGCCGACCGCGAGCGCCAGCCCGCCGAGCGTCATCGTGTTCAAGGTTTCGCCGAGGAAATAAAGCACGATCAGAGAAGCCAGGATCGAGAGCGGGATCGAGATCATGACCACGACCGTGGAGCGCCATGACCCCAGGAACAGCAGGATCATCAGCGCCGTGAGCGCCGCGGCGATCGCGCCCTCGCGCAGCACGCCCGTGACCGACTCCTTCACGAACACCGACTGATCGAACAGTTCATTGATCTGCATACCCGGAGGCGCTGCGGCACGCGCCGTCTGCAATGCCTGATGCACAGCGTTGACGACCGAGAGCGTGGACGCATTGCCATTCTTGATGATGCTCAGCAGGACCGAGCGCCGGCCGTTCTGCCGCACGACGTTCTGCTGCACCAGCCAGCCGTCATGCACCTGCCCGACATCCTTGACGAATACGGTTGCGCCGTTCACCACCTTGATTGGAATGTTGTTGAGGTCATCGATGCTCGGCGGCGTCGCATTGGTGCGGATGGCATACTGCGTTCGGCCGAACTTCGCGGTACCCGCCGGCAATGTCAGGTTCTGGGTGTTGACGGCATTCACCACATCGAGCGGCGTCAGTCCCTTGGCGAGCAGCTTTTCCGGATCGATGTCGACCATGATCTGGCGGTACTTGCCGCCGGCCGGCGTCGGCAGCGTGATGCCGGGGATTGGCGCCAGTTGCTGGCGGATGCGGTAAATGCCGTAGTCGTAGAGCTGCTGCTCATTGAGCGTGTCGGAGCTCAGGCTGATCTGCAGCACCGGAACGCTCGAGGCATTGAACTGCACGACCACCGGCGGCTGGATTCCCGCCGGCATCAGCGCGCGGATCGAATTGGTCGCGGAGACGATCTGGGCGATGGCAAGGTCGAGATTGACGTCAGGCTGGAAATAGATCTTCTGCACCGACAGGCCCGCCATCGTCTGGGCTTCGATGTTCCTGATGCCGTTGACGTTTGAGCTGATCGAATATTGGCTGTAGGTGGTGACGCGCTGCTCCATCTCGGGCGTGCTGAGCCCGGTGTAGCTCCAGATCACCGTCACCACCGGAATGTTGATTTCCGGAAAAATGTCCGTCGGCATCTTGTAGCTGGCGACGGCTCCCAGAAATAGGATCAGCGCGGCAACCACGTAGAACGTATGTGGAAACCGCAGAGCGAAGCGAACGATACCCATAGTCGATCCTTAACCGCGCCGCCCTGCTGGTCCTCACGCAACCGGCAGCGCGCCTATTTCAATTGCACCTGGGAGCCTGCCCCGCCCAGGCCGCGGTCGCTCCGCCAAGGCGTGCGCCGGCGAGTAGCGCGAGAGCCGATGTCCTCATGGTTTCCGTCCCCTATTGCATGTGCATGGAGTGGTGAGACATCGCGTCCGGTGATTGCATGGCAGGCATCGCATCCGGCTGTGGCGCCGGACTACCCGCCTGTGTCGGCGCCGCAACCGACGGCGGCAAGTCCTCTCCAACCGCAAGCCGCATCGCCGCGATCTCCTGCTGCTGGCTGACGGCAATTTCCTGGGCGCGACGGCGAAGCTGTTCGTTATGGCCGTAGCGAAGAACAGCCTTTGCCATATCGATCGCGCCTTGATGGTGTGGGACCATCATCGCGACGAAGTCGCGGTCGACATCACCGGTCGGCTTGATCGTCATATCCGCCATCATCTTGTTCATGGCGGCATCGTTTTCCGAAAGGAAGGGCTGCTCGTCGGCGTAATCGGGACGGTCGGCTACATATTGGACCGGCATGACGCCGCGAAGGTGGTAGGCTCTGGTGGGATTCTGCGCCAACACGATCGATGTCGCCGCCACAGTGGCCGTCGTCGCGAGTGAGATCACGCGTTTGCGAACGAAAGAACGTGAGAGCACAGTCATACATGCCTCCAAGCAAAACCTGCCGCTGCGCGGAGCGACCGCGGCCCGACCTCTTCCGTTTCCGAATACCTAGTGGGTGGTTCGCCCGAACAAGCCCAAAAACGTCGTGTCGCCGACGCCATTCAAGTGGCGGTCGAACATCCCATTCTCAACTAAAAAACGATTTAGGTTCTGACGGTGCCGATTGGATGTCTGATCGACCTGTTTGGCATCAACTAACTGCTACGATCAGCCAACATTCGGTGATGACGCCGGTCACGACGCTCAAGATCCGGTGAGCTGGCGTGGACTTTTTCGCTCACAGATGAGGCCGCGTCGAAAATCGCGCGATTCGACTCTTGATCGAGCTATGCGCAGAAGGCCGATCTGTTCATTCGATTGTGACCGCCGCCCCTCGCGTTGATCTCGACGACGTCAGAGAAATGACGATGCCAGAGCCGGACTTTCGGCGAGCGCGTGTGCGGTGTACTCCAGCGCGCTCCTGATCTGCGGCCGATTGACGGGACCGCCGAGACATATCCTTACCGCCTCGGGCGGCGGTCCGTTGACGACGAATGCATCGCTTGCGACCACGCCGATGCCGGTGGACCGCATGTGCTCGACGAATCCCGACCGCGTCCACGGCGCGGGCAGTGGGACCCAGATGTTGAAGCTGAGCAGATCCCCACGATAGGAGCCCTTCGGCAATATCTCCGCCGCCAATTTCTGCCGCGCCGACGTCTCGGAGCGGATGAACCGCAACATCGTGTCCGCGGTACCATCCTCGATCCAGCGCGTCACCAGCGACACAGTGAGCGGCGAGGCCATCACCGTCGCGGCACGAAGCGCGGAGGCGAACGGCCAGGCCGATCGCGTATCGGGCACCACGACGTAGGCCGCGCGCAATCCGGCGCCGATGCATTTCGCAAGGCCCGCGACATGCCAGGTGAGATCGGGAGCAATCGCGGCAAACGGCGCGTGGCCGTGACCATGTTCGGGGATGAAGCCATAGGCATCGTCCTCGACGATTGGCAGCTTGTAGCGCCGCGCGATCGCGACGATCTCGCGCCGTCGCGGATCGGGAATTGTCAGCGTCGTCGGATTCTGCAGCGTCGGATTGAGATAGATTGCCTTCGGCTTCAGCTTCTTGCAGGCGTCGGTCAGCGCTTGCAGCTCGACACCTTCATCATCCATCGGCAAACCGACCAGGGTGATGCCGAGTTGGGCGGCGATTGCGCGTATGCCGGGATAGGTAATGGCTTCGCACAGCACGACCTCGCCCGGCTTCGCGAGGATGGAGAGAATTCCGAGCAGCGCCGGGTGCGCGCCGGGCGACACGAAGATGCGGCTCTGCGCCGGCACCAGCGCGCGCCGGCCGAGCCAGCTCGACGCCGCATCCTTGTCGGCCTGGGTGCCGCCGAATCCCTGATAGCGCAACAGCGAGACGACATCGCGCATGATGTAGTCCGCCCCCGCCTGCATCCGCGCGATCAAGTCGGGATTATCGGGCTCGGGCGGCAGGTTCATCGAGAGGTCGACCGGCCGCGGCGGAAAGGCCTGCGCCGAACGGCGCGGCCGCGGCTTGTCGCGCACGAAAGTTCCCTGCCCGACCTTGGATTCGATCAGCCCGCGCTTCTGCGCCTCGACATAGCCGCGCGCCACCGTCGTGAAGTCGATGTCGAGGCGCTTGGCCAGTTTGCGCTGCGGCGGCAATCGGTCGCCGATGACAAGTTTTCCGGCGGCGATATCATCGGCGATGGCATCGGCAATTGCGAGATAGCGCGGCTTGTCACTGTTGGAGAGGTCTGGTCGCCAGTCGGTCATTCGTTGAGTCTAGCCAGGTGAAATCAGAATTGACCGTATATTGTTGCGTGGAGTCTCGCAATTGGGTTCGAGATGCTGTCGTTCTTGGTGCGGTGCATAACGATGGACGACTGCATAACAATAGAGCGCGCTGCACAGCGTCTTGAGGCAGCTTTTTCTGAACTCAGCAAAAGAATCCAGCAGCCCCGTCAGGTTTCCAGTCAATATTGACAGGATATTTGACTGCAAATTGACTGTTCTGATGATTTGTCGCGCAAACAGGGACTTGGCACATTGATTGCAAATCCTGAATTCGATCCGGGAGGCCGGACGAGAGCAGGAGGTGCAAATGCCCGCAGTAACGACGCCCGCACGACAGAAAGGCGATTTTCTTGTCGATTATGAGGAGAAGGTTTTCGAGGACGTCAAAGCCAAGCCCGGCGAAAAGGCGCTGGTGACGTTCCACACCGTCGCGTTCGAAGGCTCGATCGGTCTCGTGAATATCCTTCAGGCGCTCCGGCTAAAGCGTAAGGGCTTTGACACCTCGATCCTGCTCTACGGTCCTGGTGTCACGCTCGGCGTCCAGCGCGGCTTCCCGAAGATCGGCGACGAAGCATTCCCGGGTGCCCAGAACTTCAACAACCAGCTCGCAAAATTCATGGACGAGGGCGGCAACGTCTACGCCTGCCGCTTCGCGCTGCAGGCGCTGTATGGCCATGGCGAGCCGTCGCTGATCCCCGGCATCCGGCCGATCAATCCGCTCGATGTGCTGGATCTGATCCTGATCCACCGCAACGACAACGCCTTCATGCTCCACACCTGGACGCTCTGACCGCAGCCGAGCGAGCGGACGACGGAGGAAACCGTGACAGCGAAGCGCATCGTCAAGGCTGCGGCGATCCAGATTGCGCCCGATCTGGAGACGCCGGGTGGAACCGTCGATCGGATCCTGGCTTCCATCGCGGAGGCAGCCGGCAAGGGCGTCCAGTTCGCCGTGTTTCCGGAGACGCTGGTTCCCTGGTATCCGTACTTCTCCTTCGTCCGCCCGCCGGTGCTGAGCGGCGCCGAGCATATCCAGCTCTACGACAACGCCGTCGTGGTGCCGGGGCCCGCGACCGATGCGATCGCGCAAGCCGCCAAGCGCCATACCATGGTCATTGTGCTCGGCGTCAACGAGCGCGATCACGGCTCGCTCTATAATGCGCAACTGGTGTTCGACGCGACCGGTGCGATTGCGCTGAAGCGCCGCAAGATCACGCCGACCTTCCACGAGCGCATGATCTGGGGCCAGGGCGACGGCGCCGGATTGAAGGTGGTCGATACCGCAGTCGGCCGCATCGGCGCGCTCGCCTGCTGGGAGCACTACAATCCCCTCGCCCGCTACGCGCTGATGGCGCAGCATGAGGAGATTCACGCGGCGCAATTTCCAGGATCGCTGGTCGGACAGATCTTCGCCGACCAGATCGAGGTGACGATCCGCCACCACGCGCTCGAAAGCGGATGCTTCGTCGTCAACGCCACCGGATGGCTCTCCGAGGAGCAGATCGCGAAGATCTCGCCGGACGAAGGCCTGCGCAACGGTCTGCGCGGCGGCTGCATGACCGCGATCGTTTCGCCGGAAGGCAATCACCTCGTTCCGCCGCTCACCAGCGGCGAAGGAATCCTCGTCGCCGACCTCGACATGGCGCTGATCACCAAGCGCAAGCGGATGATGGACTCGGTCGGCCATTATGCCCGCCCCGAGTTGCTGTCGCTCGTGCTCAACGACCAGCCGGCGCGCCCGATGCACGGCCTTCACCCCAATCGCCTCATGCCCAATCCGGGAGATGTCTCCGATGACACAGCAGATGCCGCACGAGCCCCCCAAGGCGATGCCGACCGAGCAGCTGATCAACGAGTTGCAGTCCTTCGGAGTACGCCTCGCTGATCCCCGGAACGGCGGCATCAGCCGCCGTGGCGGGGCCGGCCCGTCCGACCACACGCCGTTCACCATCGACGGCTCTACCGTGATGGTGCCGGTCCATAACGCGCCGGCCTTTGAAAGCCCCTATCTCGTCGAACGCCCCGATGCTGCCGGCCGCAGCCGCATCTCGCGGGACGGCATCGTGCTGGCCGACGTCTCTTTCCCGCTGCGGCCGAAGTTCTATGAGCTCAGTACCGCCGACGGCACTCCCTATTCCAAGATCGCGACGCTGCATGGGCGTGACGTGCTCGCCACCACGGTGCTGCAGACCTGCATCCGCTACCAGAGCCGCACCAAGACCTGCCAGTTCTGCGCGATCGGCCAGTCGCTCGCGGCGGGACGCACGGTCGAACGCAAGACGCCGGCGCAGCTTGCTGAGGTCGCCAAGGCCGCTGTCGAGCTCGACGGCGTGCGCCACATGGTGATGACCACAGGCACGCCGCGCACGCCCGATCGCGGCGCCGCGATCCTCGCCGAGAGCGCCGCGGCCGTCAAAGCCGCCGTCGAGCTGCCGATCCAGGCGCAATGCGAACCGCCGGATGATTTCGCCTGGTTCGGCCGCATGAAGGATGCCGGCGTCGATGCGCTCGGCATGCACCTGGAAGTCATCGGCGCCGACGTGCGTCAGAGGATCATGCCGGGCAAGGCCCAGGTGTCCATCGACGACTATTTTGAAGCCTTCGCGGCGGCCGTACCCGTGTTCGGCCGCGGCCAGGTCTCGACTTATATCCTCGCCGGCCTCGGCGACAGTCCGGCGGAGATTCTCGCCACCTCGCAGCGCCTGATCGACATCGGTGTCTATCCTTTCGTCGTTCCCTTCGTGCCGATCGCCGGCACTCCGCTGGAGAGTCATCCGACACCACCTCCTTCGTTCATGCACGAGATCCTGCATCCGCTGGCGGACATGCTGCAGGCCGGAGGCTTGCGCGCTTCCGACATCAAGGCGGGCTGCGGCAAATGCGGCGCCTGCTCGGCGCTGTCGACCTATGAGCGGAGGGCCACCGCATGATCTTCGAGTCCTTCAAGCCGTTCATTGCGCCGGAATTCCAGGTGAAGTTCGCGACCGAAGCCTGGGAGAAAGCTGCGGCGGCTGCGCTGCGTCGCAAGGTGTTCTGCGAGGAGCAGAACGTCTTTGTCGATGACGATCGCGATGAAATCGACAACTTCGCCGTTCCGCTGGTGGCGGTGTCTCTGCTCGGCGTCGTTGAGGACGAGGTCGTCGGCACGGTACGCATCCATCCTGACGAGACCGAGCCCGATATCTGGTGGGGATCGCGGCTGGCGGTCGCGAAGAGCTATCGGCGGCTGAGCGCGGTCGGTGCCGGTCTGATCCGGCTTGCGGTGTCGTCGGCGCACGCGCGCGGCTGCCGACGTTTTCTGGCCAATGTGCAGAGCCAGAATGCGCTGCTGTTCCAGCACATGCATTGGCGCTCGCTCGGCGAGTTCGAGCTGCATGGCCGACCGCATCACCGGATGGAAGCCGACCTCGATCACTATCCGCCATTCGGCACCCCCGAGATTGGCTTCCTCTCGCTGGCCAAACTGGCAGCCTGATCATGCTCTCCGGTATCTCCATCGATCAGCTTGCGGAACGGCTGCGGCAGAGCCGCGGCATCGCCGCCAAGGCCGACATCGCGGCGGTGGCCGCCGCGCTCGAGCTGTCGGGCGATCAGGCAATCCCGGTGGGCGACGACTGCGCGGCGATCGCGGATGGTGATGGGTATCTCCTGTTTGCCATCGAAGGCTTCATGAACGAATTCGTCGCCGCCGATCCCTGGTTTGCCGGCTGGTGCGGTGCGATGGTCAACATCTCCGATGTCGCGGCGATGGGCGGGCGGCCCACTGCAATCGTCAACGCGATCTGGTCCGACGGCGCGGATAATGCGTCGCCGATCCTCGCCGGCTTGAAGGCGGCGGCGAAGGCATTCGGCGTGCCCGTCATCGGCGGCCACACCAATGTCCGCAGCAGCCAGAGCCAGTTCGCGGTTGCGATCCTCGGCCGTGCCAGACGGCTGCTGACGAGCTTCGATGCAAAGCCAGGCGACAGGCTCATTGCAGCGATCGATCTGCGCGGCCGATACCGCGAGCCGTTCGCGAACTGGGAGGCCGCAACCGATGCGCCACCGGAACGGCTGCGCGGCGATATCGAGATCCTGCCGTCGCTCGCCGAGTCCGGGCTTGCATGCGCCGCCAAGGATATCAGCCAGGGCGGCATCGTCGGCACCGCTGCGATGCTCGCTGAATGTTCGCAGGTGGCGCTTGCGCTCGATCTCGAAGCGATCCCGATTCCGGACGGCGTTCCGCTCGAACGCTGGCTGCAGACGTTTCCGAGCTTCGGCTATCTCTTGTCGGTCAAGCCGGAACATCTCGACGAAACGCTCGCCCGTTTCCGCCAGCGCAGCATCGCCGCGGCTTCCGTTGGCGACGTCACGGCCGGGACCACGGTGGACATTCGCGCCGGCTCCGAGCGCGCCACGGTGTGGGACTTCGCGCAGCAGCCCTTGATCGGCTGCGGCCCTGCCCGGCCTCCCATTCAGCGGAGCGTCGCATGATCGCTTCATCGCCAAAGCTCCGCATCGCGATCCTGACCCACTCGACCAATCCGCGCGGCGGCGTGGTGCACGCGCTCGAGCTCGCGGACGCCCTGACGAGGCTCGGCCATGTCGCCGTCGTGCACGCGCCCGATCGCACCGGCAAAGGCTTCTTCCGTTCCAGTCTCGCGCCGACCATCTCGGTTCCGGCGTCGGCTATTTCAGGCGACGTCACGTCGATGGTGGAAACACGCATCGCGGACTACGTGCGGCATTTCGAAAATCCGGCGCATCGGCAGTTCGACGTCTACCATGCCCAGGACGGCATCTCCGGCAATGCGCTGGCGACGCTGAAGCAGCGCGGGCTGATCCAGGGTTACGTCCGTACCGTCCATCATGTCGACGATTTCAGCGATGCGCGGTTGCGCGAGCTCGATCAGCGCTCGATCGTTCTCGCCGATCAGCTCTTCGTCGTCAGCCGGATGTGGCAGGAGCGACTGAGGATCGAACTGGCCTGGACGTCGACACTGGTCGGCAACGGCGTCGACACCGCCAGCTATTCGCCAATCGCCACTGCCGCCGACAGCGCGCTGCGCGACCGTCTCGGCCTTCGCGAGGGACCGGTGCTGCTTTCGATCGGCGGCATCGAGCAGCGCAAGAACACCCATGCCATTCTCGATGCGCTCTGCCAGGTGCATGCCGTCCGCCGCTCCGCACAGCTCGTGATCGCCGGCGGCGCTTCGCTGCTTGACCATGGTACCTATCAGCAGCAGTTCCGGTTGCGACTGCAGGATGCCGGTCTGCCGGCAGGTGCGGTGATCGAGACCGGGCCGCTCGTTGACGCCGAGATGCCATCGCTCTACCGGCTTGCGGACGCACTCGTGTTTCCGTCGCTGCGCGAAGGCTTTGGGCTCGTCGTGCTCGAAGCGATGGCGAGCGGTGTCCCTGTCGTCGTCTCGCACATCCCGCCCTTCACCGAATATCTCGGTGATGATGATGTCGCCTGGTGCGATCCGCATCATGCGGGCTCGATCGCCAATGCCATCATCAGCGCGCTGTGCGAACCGCTTCGCTCCCGTCTCGCCGCGAACGGACGCATGATCGCCAAACGTCACGATTGGAGTCGCACCGCGGAGGCGCACCTTCCCATCTACCAGAGCATGAGCGAGGTGCACTATGCCTGAAATGCGTTTCCATGTGCGCTGGCCGGATGAGAGCATCGAAGTCTGCTATTCGCCTTCACTGGTAATCAAGGACCATCTCGCCGTCGGCGCGACCTACCCGCTCGCCGATTTCCGTGAGCGCAGCCGCATCGCGCTGACGATCGCAGCCGAGCGCGTCCGCGAGAAATACGGCTTTTTCTGCACGCGTGCGCTCGGCCAGCTCGCCCGGATCGAGGAAACGGCCAGTCGGTTCAACGCCGCGCCGGGGGCCTCCGTCACCATCGTTTCGTTCGAAGAATAACAGGAGCTCATGATGTCTGATCTCGACTCTTACTACCCGGTCGTCGTGATCGGCGGCGGACAGGCCGGCCTTGCGATGAGCGCGCAGCTCAGCCGGCGCGATATCGACCATGTGGTGCTGGAAAAGAACAGCATCGCCCATTCCTGGAAGACGCAGCGCTGGGACGCGTTCTGCCTGGTGACGCCGAACTGGCAGTGCCAGCTCCCCGGCTTTCCCTATGCCGGCAACGATCCGCATGGCTTCATGCTCCGGGATGAGATCGTCGGCTATATCGAGGACTATGCGAAGTACATCAAAGCTCCGCTCCGCGAAGGCGTTGCGGTCGTCAGGCTGAAGCAGGCAGGTGGCAAATTCCTGCTCGAGACCACCGCGGGCGAGATCACCGCGGATAGCGTCGTGCTCGCGGTCAGCGGCTATCACGTCCCGAGGATTCCCGAGTTTGCGGAGCGGCTGGATCCGGCCATCACCCAGATCCATTCTTCCGCCTATCGCAATCCTGACCAGTTGCCGCCGGGCGAGGTGTTCGTCGTCGGCAGTGGTCAGTCCGGCTGCCAGATCGCCGAGGACCTGCATCTCGCCGGCCGCAAGGTTCATCTCGCGGTCGGCAGTGCGCCGCGCTGCCCTCGCTTCTACCGCGGCCGCGACGCCGTCGATTGGCTTGATGATCTCGGCCAGTACGACCTGCCGGTGGATCAGCATCCGCTGCGGGAAAAGGTTCGCAAGAACGCCAACCACTATCTCACCGGCCGCGACGGCGGCCGCGACATCGACCTGCGCAAGTTTGCGCTCGAAGGCATGAAGCTCTATGGGCGCTTGAGTGACGCGCGCGGGACCATGTTGCGGCTCGGCGACGATCTGCAGACCAATCTCGACAATGCCGACCGGGTCTACAACGGCATCTGCAGCCTGATCGACGATCACATCACGAGAAACGCGATCGATGCGCCGCTGACGCCGCACTACGTACCGGTGTGGTCGCCGGCCGTTATTCCCACGGAACTCGATCTTGTGGCGGCCGGCATCACCAGCATCATCTGGACCACCGGCTTTCGTTCGGACTGGTCGTGGGTGGATTTGCCTATGTTCGACGGCGCGGGCTACCCCACGCACACGCGCGGCATCACCTCGGTCGATGGTGCCTATGTGATCGGATTGCCCTGGCTTTACACCTGGGGCTCGGGCCGGTTTGTCGGCATCGGTCGCGACACGGAGTTCGTGGCGGATCACATCGTGAGCCGGCGCAACGCGGTGGAGAATGCAACGCGCGCAGACGGCCGCATGCTGGCGCTTGATGCGGCGGGTTAAGCTCTGGCGTTGTTATTGCTTCGGCGTTTGCTCCTCGCTCTCTGAGCTACAATCTCGTACCGCTGTCGTTCCCTGCGAAAGCCGGGACCCATAGCCACAGAAGGTTGTGACGTGCTTCGCTGTAACCGATTGCTCGCGCCATAACATCTTCCTGTGGCTATGGGTTCCGGCTCAAGGCCGGGACGACGGGAGGAGAGGTTCTGATTCAAATTTCGAACAGCTCTCCGCTGTCGTCTCCGCGAAGGCGGACGCCGCAGGTGGGGGCATGGATCGCTTCGGCCCGCTCGCAATGACGGAGGTGACGCACGAACCGCCGTACGCTCGGTAAAAGGCCTTTTCAACCAATATCATTTGTATACTAATAAACAATCCGACTTGATCGAAGCGTCAGGCCGCGGGCACAATCGGCGGCAAAGGCATTGAGCGAAAAAGGACGAAGCATGGCCCACGATGCACCCCAGGCGACCGGACCGAGCAAGCTGGTAATCCGCAATATCGGGCTGTTGCTGTCGGGCGCACTGGAACAGCCGATCCTCGATGCGGACACCATCGTGGCCGAGAACGGCAGGATCACGGGTATTGGTCGCGCCAAGGACGTCGACAGCGAAGGCGCCACCACCATCGTCGATGCCAATGGCACGACGGTGGCGCCCGGGCTGATCGACAGCCACGTCCATCCCGTCGCCGGCGACTGGACCCCGCGGCAGAGCCAGATCAACTGGATCGACAGCTATCTGCACGGCGGCGTCACCACCATGATCTCCGCGGGCGAGGTGCACATGCCGGGCCGCCCACGCGACGTGGTGGGCTTGAAGGCGATGGCGATCTTTGCGCAGCGCGCGTTCTGGACGCTCCGGCCCGGCGGCGTGAAGGTTCACGCCGGCGCGCCGGTGATCGAATGCGAAATGGTGGAAGAGGATTTCAAGGAAATGGCCGCCGCCGGCGTCAAGCTGCTCGGCGAAGTCGGCCTCGGCGGCGTCAAGGATGGCCCGACCGCGCGGAAGATGGTCGGCTGGGCTCGCAAATACGGCATCCAGAGCACGATCCACACCGGCGGTCCCTCAATCCCGGGCTCGGGCCTGATCGACAAGGATGTCGTGCTGGAAGCCGACACCGACGTGGTCGGCCACATCAATGGCGGCCACACCGCCCTGCCCGACGACCAGATCCGCTGCATCTGCGAAGGCTGCAAGCGCGGCCTCGAACTGGTTCACAACGGCAATGAGCGGTCAGCGCTGTACACGCTGCGCACCGCGCGCGAGATGGGCGACCTTCACCGCGTCATCCTCGGCACCGATGCGCCGGCCGGCTCCGGCGTGCAGCCGCTCGGGATCCTGCGCATGGTCTCGATGCTGTCCTCGCTCGGCGAACTGCCGGCCGAGCTCGCGTTCTGCCTCGCCACCGGCAACACCGCGCGGATGCGAGAGCTGGATTGCGGGCTGATCGAAGTCGGCCGCGCGGCCGATTTTGTGCTGATGGACAAGGCGCAGCATTCACCGGGCAAGAACATTTTGGAGAGCGTGCAGCTCGGCGACCTGCCCGGTGTCGGCATGACCATCATCGATGGCATCGTCCGCACCCAGCGCAGCCGCAATACGCCGCCGGCGGGGAAAGTGCCCGAGATCGTCGGGCGGTGACTTAAACGCTGTTGCGCGCCGCCCCGCGTGCGGGGAGAGGTCGAATTCGAGCGCACCTCGAATTCGGGTGAGGGGAGTCTCCGCGAGCTCATCTCTGACCGCATGTGCGGATAGAGCCCCTCACCCCACCCTCTCCCCGTAAGAACGGCGAGAGGGTGAAGATGCTTCAATCGATCACCTGCACGACCTTCTGCTGCTGCGGATCGACCAGCACGATCTGGTCGCCAACGGCGAGATAGCGGTAGTTGCCGAGATCGGGATTGTTGCGCACCATCTCCTCCGGCACCGGCTGCAGCGACAGGCAATTCGATGCCGACATGCCGCCCGACGGCGCCGTCGCACCGACCGTGGCCGACGAACCCCGCACCAACTCCCTGAACCTCGGACGCATATCGTCGCTGATGACGATGCGCTCGCGGCCGTAGGCTGCGACGCCACCGTAGCCCGGCCTATCGTCGAGGATGTCGACGACTTCGCGCCGGCGCGGATCGATGATGACGACCCGGTCGTCGACGAGCGTGTAATCGTAGTCGCGATATTGTGGAACGATCCGCACGATGTCCCCAGGCAGCCGGTGCGGCTGGATGCCCGGCGGCAACCGCTGTCCGATATTGACCGTCACATTGGAGGTCCGGGTCGCCGTCCGCTCGCGCCGCAGCTGGTCCACGATCTGCCTGCGCTGGTCGTCATTGACGTTTGCGGCACGCTGACCAGCCTGTCCGGTTCTGGCGCCCTGGTCCTGGGTGGTGTCGGTCGGCCGCGCACCCTGCTGCGTGGACGTGCCCGAGGGCTGGGCCGCCTGATCACGCTGATCCCTGCGGTCGCGGTCCATCTGCTGCTGCGTCTGCTGTCTGCTATCGGCGGGCTGCCGAGTGTCCTGCGCGCGGTCCCGTCCGGTCTGGTCTCCACGGCCCCGCTGCTGTTCGGTGGCCTGATCGGAATCACGGCCGCGCTGCTCGTCCCGGCTCTGCTGCCTGGTGCCTGCCGCCGGACGATCACGGCGATCCTGATCCTGGGTTTGCCGGGTCGGCTCCCTGCTGTCACGCCCTTGCGGCTCCTGAGCCTGCTTGCCTCGCTCACCCGGGGACTGGCTCTCGCCACGTTGCATATCCCTGCCGCCGCCCTTCTGTTCGGATTGAGTGCGCTCCTTCATCCGATCGGCCGCGCCGGAACGATCCATGTCCCTGGATTGGACGTCCCTGGACTGAGCGCCCGAACGATCCATATCTTTCGACTGAGCCGCCGGCGTCTGTGCGTGGGGGCTATCCTCGCGCCGCTGCGATTGATCCGGCGCCTGCGCAATCGCCGCGCCGGCTCCAATCGTCAGGGCGATTGCTGTCGTATAAAGCCAATTCATCCTCATTGGGGGAACTCCTGTTGGTTCCTCCTGCCCGCCTATTGAATGTTCCAATGTAAGCCGCGGGCTTTTGTTCCGCCGACGTTAACGCGCATGTCGATCGTTTCAGCGCAGTTTGCTCAGCAGCGCGATCAGCGTTTCCCGCTCCTTGCCTTCGAGTGGCGCCAGCGTTTCCTTCGTGATCGCCAGCGCGTTCGGCGCGGCTTTTTCGACCGTCAGGTGGCCGGCGCGGGTCAGGCTCACCAGCAAACGACGGCCGTCCTCGGGGTCAGGACTGGTCTCGGTCAGGCCCCGCGCGGTGAGGCGGTCGATGACCCCTTTGATGGTGGCGACATCCATCGCCGTCAGCCGTCCGAGCTGGTTCTGCGAGCATGGCCCGGTCTCGGCAAGCTTCGACAGTGCCGCCCATTGCGGGGACGTCAGGTCGACGCCGATCTCGCGGGCGAAGATGGTGGCGTGGCGCTGCCAGACCTGGCGCAGCAGGAAACCGATCTGCTCGTCCAGAATGTAGCTGGTCTTTTGCGGCTTCGGACTGCGCTTCGCGACCCCGTTCCTGGCCATGACTAGACCCTCCCCTGTCACAGCGACAGATGCGCGTCGCGGATGTCAGGCCGCGCGTCGAGCTCGGCCATGGTGCCGCCGAAGCAGATGCGGCCGCGCTCGATGATGTAGGCGCGATCCGAGATCAGGCGCGCGAAATGCAGGTTCTGCTCGGAGACGACGATGCTCACGCCTTCCCTCTTCATGGCAAGGATCGCGTCGACCATCTGCTCGACGATCTTCGGCGACAGGCCTTCGGACGGCTCATCGAGCAGCACCAGCGATGGATTGCCCATCAGCGTGCGCGCGATGGTGAGCATCTGCTGCTCGCCGCCGCTCATGCGCCCGCCCGCACGTCCGCGCATCTCGCCGAGATTTGGAAACAGCGCGAACAGCTTCTCGCGCGTCCAGTATGGCGCGTTCTCGCGCTTCGGTTGACGGCCAACCTCGAGATTCTCCTCGACTGTCAGGTCGGTGAAGATGCGCCGCTCCTCCGGCACATAGCCGAGCCCGCCGCGCACGATCGCATGTGTCGGCTCGCGTGAAACGTCCCTGCCCTCGAACACGATGCGACCCGAGCGGTTCTCGACCAGGCCGACGATGGAGCGGAAGGTGGTCGACTTGCCGGCGCCATTGCGCCCGAGCAGCGCGACCACTTCGCCCTCGCCGACATCGAGCGCGATATCGAACAGGATATGCGCCGGGCCATAGAAGCTGTTGAGGTCCTTCACCTGGAGCTTCATCAGTGCGCTCCCTCGCGGTGGCGCGCGTCATAGACCAGGCCCTCGCCTAGATAGATGGCGCGGACCTGGGCATTGCCGCGGACCTCCTCGGGTGAGCCTTCTGCGATCAGCGCACCGCGGTTGAGCACCAGGATGCGGTCGGCGTGCTCGAACACGACATCCATATCGTGCTCGGTGAAGAGCACGCCGATCGACTGCTCCCGCGCGATCGTGGCGGTGAGCCGCATCAACTCGATGCGCTCGCGCGGCGCCATGCCGGCGGTCGGCTCGTCCATCAAGAGCAGCTTCGGCTGGTTGGCAAGCGCGACTGCAAGCTCGAGCCGTTTGAGATCGCCATAGGCGAGCTCGCCGCAAGGTCGCTCGGCATAGGCGCCCATGCCGACGAGATCGAGCAACCGGCCAGACTCGTCGCGCGCAAAACCGGGCGTCGAGCTCCAGAGATTGAAGAGCTGGTGCCGATGCGAGACCAGCGCGACCTGCACGTTCTCGCGCACCGTCATGGTCGGAAAGGTCGCGGTGATCTGGAAGGTGCGCCCGACGCCGAGCCGCCAGATCGCGCGCGGTTTCTTGCCGGAAGTATCCTCGCCCAGGATCGTGACCCGGCCGGAATCCGGCGTGTTCTGACCGTTGAGCATGTCGAAGCAGGTGCTCTTTCCCGCGCCGTTCGGACCGATCAGCGCCAGGATCTCGCCGGCGCGCAGTTCGAAGGAGACGCCGCGCACGGCGTGCACGCCGCCATAGGACTTGGTCAGGCCTTCGACCGACAGCAATGTGGGGACCATGCTCATTCGGCGGTCTCGATGCGCGAGGTGAGAAGCGGCGAGTTCGATGACGACGATTTGCGGCGGCGGTTGAGGATGGATTCCAGCGTGCCCACGATGCCCTTCGGGAAGGCGACCACGATCAGCACGATGAAGGCGCCGAGCACCAGTTTCGACCAATCGGTCTGGCTGACCAGCCAGATGTTCAGCGCCTTGTAGACGATGGCGCCGACGACGCCGCCGAACACCGTCTCGACGCCGCCGAGCAGCACCATGACCAGCGCATCGACCGAGAGCGAGATGCCCATGTTGTCGGGGAAGACGCTGCCCTTCAGATATGCGAATAGCGCGCCGGCGAGGCCGGCTACGGTGCCCGCGATCACGAACGCGGTCCATTGGATACGCTTGCCGTTGATGCCGATCGCCTCGCTCCGCAGCGGCGAATCCCGCGTCGCCCGCAACGCAAAGCCGAACGGCGAGAACACGATGATACGGAGGATCAGAACCGCAAGCGCGGCGATGCCGAGCGAGAGCCAGTAGAAATGCGACGGGCTCGCCGCCCATTTCTCCGGCCAGACGCCGAGGATGCCGTTGTCGCCGCCGGTGACCGCGACCCATTGGAACGCGATCGACCACACGATCTGCGCAAAGGCGAGCGTCAGCATCGCGAAATAGACGCCGGAGAGCTGCACGGCGAAGAAGCCGAACACGGCGGCGCCAACGAGCCCGAGCAGCGGACCGAGCAGCAGGCAGGCGATCATCGGCAACCCTGCGAGCTTGGCGAGGAAGGCAACGCCATAGGCGCCAAGGCCGAAATAGGCGGCATGGCCGAAGGAGGCGAGCCCGCCGACCGACATCAGGAAATGCAGGCTGACGGCGAAGATCACGAAGATCGCGATCTCCGAACCGACGGTGAGCGCGTAATTGCCGCCGAAGAACGGCAGCCCCGCTGCCACGATCAGCGCGGCAACGGCGGCAAGCCGCTCGTTCGAGGTCCAGGGACGCCAGGGATTGACGGTGAGGCCCGGTGTGCGGCGCGCCGGTGCCTCCGGCTTGCCGAACAGGCCCCATGGCCGGACGATCAGCACCACCGCCATCACCAGGAAGACCAGGATGATGGAGATCTTCGGGAAGATCAGGATGCCGAAGGCGTTGAGCTCGGAGACCAGCACGGCGGCGACGAAGGCACCGATGATGCTGCCGAGGCCGCCGATCACGACGACGACGAAGACCTCGACGATGATGCGCAGATCCATCGCGTGATGCACGGCATCGCGCGGAATCTGCAGCGCGCCGCCGAGCGCGGCAAGGAAGACGCCGACCGCAAACACGCTGGTGAACAGCCATTTCTGGTTGACGCCAAGCGCGGCGACCATGTCGCGGTCCTGCGTCGCCGCGCGCACCAGAATGCCCCAGCGCGTGCGCTGGAACAGCAGCCACAAAACGCCGAGCACGACAGGGCCGAGCACGATCAGGAACAGGTCATAGCTCGGCACGCTCTGGCCGAAGAAATCGACCGCGCCCTTGAAGCCGGGCGCGCGGCGGCCGAGCAGATCGCTCGGGCCCCAGATCAGCACGACGATATCCTGAACCATCAGCGTCAGGCCGAAGGTCGCGAGCAACTGGAACAGTTCGGGCGAATGATAGATCCGCCGCAGCAGCACCATCTCGACGAGCACGCCGACCACGGCGACGACAAGCGCGGCGGCAACGATGCCGCCCCAGAAGCCGAGCGCGCCTTCGAGGCGCTCGGTCAGCGTGAAGGCGAGATAGGCGCCGAGCATGTAGAAGGCACCATGCGCAAAATTCACGATCCGCGTCACCCCGAAGATGATCGACAGCCCAGAGGCGACCAGGAACAGCGAGGCGGCGCTGGCAAGTCCGGTCAGGAACTGAACGACGTAAAAGGCCATCGGCGATCCGGGTTGGAGTGGTTGGCTACGTGACTTGGTTCCGAGTGCGTGGCGCATCCTTCGAGACGGCCGCTACGCGGCCTCCTCAGGATCAGGTCTGAATTCCCGGAGCTCTCAGAACTCCGGGACGAGGTCTGAGACCCTCATGGTGAGGAGCGCGGCAATGCCGCGCGTCTCGAACCATGAGGCCCAGTCTGACCCGTTCATCAATCCTTCGGCCGGAGCTTTTCGATCTCGGCGTCGCTGGGCAGATAATCGGAGCCCTTCTTGTAGGAGGACTCCACCATCACGCCCTTGCCGTCCTTCAGTGCGGTCTTGCCGACGTAAGCACCCAAAGTCGACTGGTGATCGATCTTGCGGAAGGTGATCTCGCCGAATGGCGACGGCACGGACAAATCCTCGGTCGCCGCGATCAGCTTCTCCGGATCGGTCGAATTCGCCTTGGTCAGGATCGCCGCCGCCGACTTGATGGTCTGGTAGCCGACGATCGAACCGAGCCGCGGATAGTCCTTGAACTTCGCCTGATACGCTTTCAGGAATTTGTCGTGCTCCGGCGTATTGATCGCGTACCAGGGATAGCCGGTGACGATCCATCCCTCCGGCGTCTCGTCCTTCAGTGGATCGAGATATTCCGGCTCGCCGGTGAGGAACGAGACCACCGCGCGGTCCTTGAACAGGCCGCGGGTATTGCCCTCGCGCACGAGCTTGACCAGATCGGCGCCGAAGGTGACGTTGAGGATCGCTTCCGGATTGGCGGCGGCGACCGCCTGTACCACGGGGCCGGCGTCGATCTTGCCCTGCGGCGGCCATTGCTCGTCGACCCAGACGATGTCGGGGCGCTTCTCCGACATCAGCTTCTTGAACACGGCGACTGCGGACTGGCCGTATTCATAGTTCGGCGCGATGGTGGCCCAGCGCTTGGCCGGCAGTTTTGCGGCGGCTTCGACCAGCATTGCCGCCTGCATGTAATTCGAGGGACGCAGGCGGAAGGTGTAGCGGTTACCCTTCGACCAAGTGATGGCGTCGGTCAGCGGCTCGGCCGCGAGGAAGAACACCTTCTTCTGGTTGGCGAAGTCGCTGACGGCAAGGCCGATGTTGGAGAGGAAAGTGCCCGCGAGCATCGCGACGTTCTCGCTCGAGACCAGTTCGTTGGCCGCGGTCTGCGCATCCGCCGGCTTGCCGTTGTCATCCTTGGAGATGACGACCAGCTTCTTGCCGTTGATGCCGCCGCTCGCGTTGATCTCCTCCACCGCGAGCTGCCAGCCCTTGCGATAGGGCTCGGTGAAGGCGGGCAACAGCGAATAGCTGTTGATCTCGCCGATCTTGATCTCGCTCTGGGCCATGGCGGCATCAGCCATGCCCGCAACCAGGACCGCGAGCCCTGCCCCAATCAAATAATTCCGCATCCCTTACCCTCCGATGTCCAACAAAATTATCTCAAACCGTCTTCGCCCTTGATCTCCGCAACCGTCAGCCCGCCGACACGCGGCAGCGGCCGGCCAGAATCGGTGACCGCAACCGCAACCATGATCTCGTCCGCCCGCGGCGCATCGTTGATCTGTACCTCCATGCCATCGAAATGGCTGCGGACAAACGCCGCATCCTTGTGGCCGAGCGGGATATCTAGCGTCGTGCCTGGACCAGAACGCTTTTTCGAGGACGGAATCAATGCGGCTCCTTTACCCAGGACCTTGCGGACGGGCGCACCCATCTTCGGATGCAAGATCGCGGCCGCATGCTCGAGCTCGCCGTTTTCGCCGACGGCGGCGGCCTTTCCATAGGAATGCGCCTTGGAGCCCTCGATGCCGAGCGCCGCCACCGCCCGTTTCGACAGCAATTCGCCGAGTTCCTCGCCAATCGCAATCAGGGGCGAGAGGTCCTCGACATAGCGGCCGGCAAAGGGGTTCTCGATCACCGCGATCGCCGCCGCGCGCCTTGTCGGCGGGACGATGGTCTTGCCCATCTCGATATGGGTCTCCTCGACCACGGTGACGATCTTGCGAATGATGGCATTCATCGTTGTCAGCCCTGTTCGTTTCCGCCCCTGTTCCTGCTCAGGCCCGCGCATTCTCTGTCGCGCCTGCATGAACGAGTCGCGATTCCGGTATCTTGAGCGCTTGCGCCCTCACGATAACGGTCTCGCCGAAGAGGCGCAGCGCTGCCCCTTCGATCAGTCCAGCGCCAAGACATTGTCGCGCGCAAACCGCACCCGCTTCAAGGGCATCAGCGATCTCGCGGTCGGACAATTCGCCGACCTCCCGCGTCACCAGGCGGGGGCCGAGGTCGCTGTCAGTCTGGAATTCGTTTGCCGGGCGGCGGACAATCGCCGGATGCCCGGGCAGGTCGACCGCGTTGGCGATGACGGTTGCGGCGGCATCCGCTTCGGAGGCGGTCCGCGCCAGCACGGTGACGGCATCGGCGATGCCGAAAGAGAAGCTGCGGCCATGACGACCGCTGGTGGCGACGCCGCGGACGGGATCGTCGGCGTGGATCACCATGGTCTGCAGCAGGCCATGGCTATCGGGGCGATCCATCAGGCCGACGGTGAACTGCTCGTCGCCGGCCAGATGCAAGGCGATGTCGCCGCCATTATTGACATAGGCGTGATCGAGCCGCGCGGCCTCCAGCATCGCGCCGAGAATTTCCTCCGCCACGCTGCCCGCGACCGCAGCCATCGGCGTGATGAAGCGATTAGCGGCAAATGGCACGACTGCCGCATGCATGCGCCGCGCGATCACGCCTTCCAGGGCGCAGTGCATCGGATGGGCCGCCTTGCGCAATTCGCCGAGCTCCATGCAGAGCCCATCCAGGAGGCCAGTGAAGCGGCACACCGCGGCATCATAGGCCGCCCGAATCTCCAGCTCGCTTCCCGTCGCCTCCACGATCAAGTCGATCGGTCCGTCCTGCAAATGCAGCCGCTTGCCATCCGGAAGAAGCGCGATTTGCGGACGTCTCGTCATGGTCGCCTCCCCGAAGTGAAGGGCATGGGTCGAATTTCCGCGCTGTCTCGCAACGACGACAGCGGCCGCACATAATCCATGTGGCCGCCGAGCGCCGCATAGTCGGAAAGTCTTAGCGTGAACTCGATCGGCGCGACCAGCGCCGGCGTCGGCACGTAGCCGAACGCGCCGGCCGGCATCTGCGTGACATCGACCATGAAGGTGATGCCGCCGCCCGGCCAGACATAGACAGGCGCGCCGCCGCTGGTGACGCGGGTCAGTGCCTCCTTCACCGAGCGCGTCAGCCGCACCGGATTGTCGGTGACGCCGGCGCGCAGCGAACCGCCGGCGCCGGCCATGAACAGCACGGTGCACAGCGCCGGCTCGCAATTCTCCTGGATGCGCTCGACCGAGAATTTCAGGTCAAGCGGCATCTCCTGCTCGATCGGCCGCAGCGCCTCGTCGAGCACGTAATAGGCCGCGTGCTCGCCTGTCGTCGAGACCATCAGCATGGTCAGCCCTGGCCGCGCTTCCTTGGGATCGAACGGGCCCAGCACGGAAAGCGGATCGGAGATCCTGGTGCCGCCCCAGCCCGTGCCGGGCTCGGCAACCTGGAAATAGCGGCCGGGCGTCGAGCGACGGCCTTTCATCTTGATGCCGGTGTCGGCGATATCGAGCAGCTTGCCGGCCTGGTGCTCCGAAAGCACACCGGTGATGTGGTCGTCGACGACGACGACCTCGTCGACCTTGCCGTGCCACTGCTTGGCGAACATGCCGATGGTCGCCGAGCCGCAGCCGACCCGCATGCGCTCTTCCTGCACGCCGTTGACGACAGGCGCCTGGCCCGCCTGCACCACCACCGTGGCGCCGCCGTCGATGACAAGTTCCACCGGCTTGCAGTTGGAAAGATCCATCAACGTGTCGCAGGTGACGCGGCCCTCCTTCTTGGAGCCGCCAGTCAGATGATGCACGCCGCCGAGCGACAGCATCTGCGAGCCATATTCGCTTGTCGTGACATGCCCGACCACCTCGCCCTGCGCGCGCACCGCGGCGGTCTCCGGGCCCAGATAGCGGTCGGTGTCGATCTTCACCTTGACGCCGCAATAGGAGAAGATGCCTTCGGTCACGACCGTGACCATGTCGACGCCGTCGATTTCCGACGACACGATGAACGGCGCCGGCTTGTAATCGGGATAGGTGGTGCCCGCGCCGATCGCGGTAACGAAGATATCGCCTTGGTGGACGATCTTGCCATCCCAGTCGCCGCTCGCCTGGAACGGCACCACGCGCCCGCCATGCTCGAGCGCGCGCGACAGCACGATATGCGGATCGACGCGCACCAGCCTGCCGTCGTGATTGGCATAGCGATCGCAGGCGCCTGCCGCGCCGGGCTTGATGTAGCACATCACCGGACAGGCATCGCAGCGGATCTTGTCAGAAGTGGCAACGTCGGCCATCGCGAACAAGCCTGGTGTTGGGAGGCGGCGTCATCTAGTCCCGGCATCAACTGCCGGGCATATCGTTCGTATACGAATGATCCTGCGCGCAGGTGGTAAGCCTGTCAAGCGGTTGCAATAGCGAAAAACCACGGCTGCCGAATAAAACCTCATTTGCCTCCCCGCTTTGTCCAGAAAGCGGGCAACGCAGTGCAGCAATAAGCTGATGGCTTGCACGTTTGTACACAAACGTTATCCTCCGATCTCGCCGCTCGCCGATTTTGCGATCGCGATTTTGCAACGCAATCATCGAAACTCTTAATCGAAGCCTTTGGAGACCACGAGCACGATGCGCCTGACCGTCAACGGCAGGATTTTCGATGTCGACGCCGCTCCGGACACCGCACTGCTTTACGTGCTGCGCAACGATCTCGAACTGAACGGACCGAAATATGGTTGCGGGCTCGGCGAATGCGGCGCCTGCGCCGTGCTGATCGACGGCGTCGCGGCGCGGTCCTGCGTGATCCCGATCGAGGGCTGCGTCGGACGCGACATTGTGACGCTCGAAGGGCTCGGCACGCGCGAACGTCCCGATCCCGTGCGGCAAGCCTTCATCGCCGAGCAGGCCGCGCAATGCGGCTATTGTCTCAATGGTATGATCATCACGACCAAGGCGCTGCTCACGCGTAACCCGCATCCGACCGAAAACGAGGTGCTGGAGGCGCTGCGCTACAATCTCTGCCGCTGCGGCGCGCATATCGAGATCATCCGCGCCGCCATGCGCGCGGCCGGTCACGAACTCGGGGCGCGCGATTGATGGCGTCGCAGGACAATCCCACGCGGCCGCAAGGCTCGCTATCCGTCGTTCGGCGATCGGAAGCGAACGGCGCGTTCGAGACCTTCATCAAGATCACCGCGGATGGCTTTGTCACCGCCTATAACGGTCATGTCGATCTCGGCACCGGCATCCGCACCGCGCTCGGCCAGGTCGTTGCCGAAGAGCTCGACGTGTCCTTTGCGCGCGTCGTCGTGGTGCTCGGCGATACCTCGCAGACGCCCAACCAGGGCGCGACGATCGCCAGCGAGACCATGCAGATATCGGCTGTGCCGCTCCGCAAGGCGGCAGCGCAGGCGCGTCATTTTCTGGTCGCGCGCGCAGCAGAGCGGCTGGCGCTGTCACCCGAAGCACTGACCATTGAGGATGGTCTGGTGCGCGGCAAGGACAACCGCAGCGTCACCTATGGCGAACTGATCGCGGACGAGACCATTCGCCTCGAACTCGCCGACGATGTGCCGGTGAAGACCGTCGACGCCTACTCCGTGGTCGGCCGCTCGGTGCCGCGTGTCGATCTGCCAGCCAAGGCGACCGGCGAACTGGTCTATGTCCACGACGTGCGCGTGCCCGGCATGCTCCACGGTCGCGTGGTGCGGCCGCCCTATGCCGGCGTCGATGCCGGGCCGTTCGTCGGCACCAGCCTGGTTGCAGTCGATGAAAGCGCGGTGCGCGATATTCCTGGACTTGTCGCGGTAGTGCGGATCGGCGACTTCGTCGGCGTCGTCGCCGAGCGCGAGGAGAACGCGATCAAAGCAGCGGCGCAGCTCAAGGTCACCTGGAAGCCGGGACCGACGCTGACCGGTCTCGATAATGTCGAGCAGGCGCTGCGCGCGAATCCATCGACGCCACGCATATTGCTCGACAAGGGCGACGTCGACGCGGCGATCAAGGCCGCCGCAAAGCCGATGCAGCGGACTTATCTCTGGCCCTACCAGATGCACGGCTCGATCGGCCCATCCTGCGCGGTGGCGGACTATCGCGACGGCGCGATCCGCGTCTGGTCGGGTACGCAGAACCCGCACATCCTGCGCGGCGACCTCGCACTCCTGATCGAGCGGCCAGAAGCTGAGATCGAGGTGATCAGGATGGAGGCGGCCGGCTGCTATGGCCGCAACTGCGCCGACGACGTCACTGCGGATGCGCTCTTGCTCTCGCGCGCGGTCGGCCGTCCCGTGCGCGTGCAGTTGACGCGCGAGCAGGAGCACGCCTGGGAGCCGAAGGGAACCGCGCAACTGATGGATGTCAATGGCGGCCTGAATGCCGATGGCAGCGTCGCCGCCTACGATTTTGCCACGCGCTATCCCTCGAATGGCGCGCCGACACTGGCGCTCCTGCTCACCGGGAGGATCGCGCCGACGCCAGCCGTGTTCGAGATGGGCGATCGCACCGCGATCCCGCCTTACGATTACGAACATATGCGCGTGGTCGCGAACGACATGCCGCCGATCGTGCGCGCCTCCTGGTTTCGCGGCGTCTCGGCGCTGCCGAACACCTTTGCGCATGAATCCTATATCGACGAGCTCGCAGCCGAAGCCGGCGTCGATCCGATCGAATACCGGCTGCGCTACCTGAAGGACAAACGCGCCATCGACCTCGTCAACGCGGTTGCCGAACGCGCCGGCTGGAAACCGCGGCCGGTGCGCGAGGAGAAGGTCGCGGACGGCGACATCGTGCGCGGGCGCGGCTTTGCCTATGCGCTCTACGTCCACAGCAAGTTCCCCGGCTATGGTGCGGCATGGTCGGCGTGGATCGCCGACGTCGCGGTCAACAAGGCAACCGGTGACGTCAGCGTGACGCGCGTGGTGGCCGGGCAGGATTCCGGGTTGATGATCAATCCGGACGGCGTGCGCCACCAGATCCATGGCAACGTCATCCAGTCGACCAGCCGCGCGCTGATGGAGGAAGTCTCGTTCGAGCGCGGCGCGGTGACGGCGCGCGAATGGGGCGCCTACCCCATCATCAAATTCCCCGAGCTTCCCAAGATCGACGTGCTGATGTTGCCGCGGCAGGACCAGCCGCCGCTCGGTGTCGGCGAGTCCGCTTCCGTGCCAAGCGCTGCCGCGATCGCGAACGCGATCTATGATGCGACCGGTGTTCGTTTTCGGGAGTTGCCGTTCACGCCGGAGCGCATCCTCAAGGGATTGCACGGTGAGCAACCGACTGCTCCGGCCGCGTTGGCGCCTCCGCCGCCGGCTCCACCGGACAAATGGCAGAGGCCGTTCGCAAAACGCACCGGCCTGCTTGCCGGCGTCGCCGCACTGTGTGCCGCCGTCATCGGCATCGGCGCAGCCGTGCTGCCGTGGCGGGCGATCGCGCCGATCGCGCGGCCGGATGCGTCGGTCTATTCGGCCGCGACCATCGCCCGCGGCAAGAAGCTGGCGGCACTCGGCGCCTGTGCCGTGTGCCATACCCCAACCGGCGGAATGCTCAATGCCGGCGGGCGGCCGCTGGAGACGCCGTTCGGCATCGTCTACGCGACCAACATCACACCTGACGTCGAGACCGGCATCGGCGCGTGGTCCTATCCCGCGTTCGAGCGCGCGATGCGCGAAGGCGTCCATCGCGACGGACGGCATCTCTATCCGGCCTTCCCCTACACCCATTTCGCCAAGGCCAGCGATGCCGACCTGCAGGCGCTCTATGCCTACCTGATGGCCCAGGCGCCGGTGCGCGCGACAACGCCGGAGCATGAACTGAAGTTTCCGTTCAACCTGCGTCCGCTGCTCGCCGGATGGAATGCGCTGTTCCACGATACGACAACATTCCAGCCCGATCCGACCAAATCGGAGATTTGGAATCGCGGCGCCTATCTGGTCGAAGGTCTCGGCCATTGCAGCGCCTGCCATTCGCCGCGCAACGCGCTCGGCGCCGAACTCAAGCATGCCTATCTCGCCGGCGGCTTTGCCGAGGGCTGGGAGGCGCCGGCGCTGACGTCGCTTTCGAAAGCGCCGATCCCCTGGAGCGAGGACGAGCTTTACGCCTATTTGCGGACCGGCCAATCCCGCTTCCACGGTGTCGCGGCCGGGCCGATGACGCCGGTCGTGAAGGAATTGGCCGCCCTGCCCGATCAAGACATCCGCGCCATGGCCGTCTATCTCGGCTCCTTCAATGACACGGCCAAAGACAGGCCGGCACGGGAGGCGGTCGTTGCGAAACTCGAGGCCGCAACGGCGACGAGCGCGGTTGTGCCGGCCTCCATCGGCGCCCGCCTCTACCAGGGTGCGTGCGCGGTCTGTCACGAGGTCGGCGGGCCGCCTTTGTTCGGCAGCCGGCCATCCCTGTCCTTGAACAGCAATCTGCACAGCTCGGTCCCGGACAATTTGATCCAGGTGATCCTGCACGGCATCCGCGAACCTGTAGCCAGCGATCTCGGTTATATGCCGGGATTTAGGGACAGCATGACCGACGGCCAGATTGCCCAGCTCGCCTCCTATCTCCGGCGGCAGTTCGCCCCGGACAAGCCGGCCTGGACCGAGATAGAGGCCACCGTCGGCAGGATCAGACAGGGAACACGCTGAGCTGCCCTGCTTTGGCTCTGGGCAAATCCTACTGGTTGGGCGGCTTTTGGCAGGCTAGAGTTCCGTCATGACGTTTACGGATATTGCAACCCGGACCTACAACCATGGCTGGCGGCTCGACCCGATCGTGCGCAGCCTGCTCGACACCGATTTCTACAAGCTGTTGATGCTGCAGATGATCCGGGAATTCTATCCGGACACGCGCACGACCTTTTCGGTGATCAACCGCACCAGCCGGGTCCGGCTCGCCGAGGTGATCGACGAGGGCGAATTGCGCGCCCAGCTCGACCACGCCCGCACCATCCGCTTCAGCAAGAAGGAACTGATCTGGCTCGCCGGTAACACGTTCTACGGCAAGACCCAGATGTTCTCGCCAGACTTCATCAACTGGCTTTCGAATTTCCGCCTGCCCGAATATGAGCTGCACAAGGTCGACGGGCAGTATGAACTGCATTTCCACGGGCCGTGGACCCACACCACGATGTGGGAGATCCCGGCGCTCGCGATCCTGAACGAATTGCGCTCGCGCGCGGCGATGAAGGGCCAGGGCCGCTTCGCGCTCGACGTGCTCTATGCCCGCGCCAAGGCCAAGCTGTGGGCCAAGGTCGAGCGGCTGCGCAAGCTGGACGGCTTGCGGCTGTCGGACTTCGGCACCCGCCGCCGCCACGGGTTCCTCTGGCAGCGCTGGTGCGTCGAGGCCGTGAAGGAGGGGCTGGGACCGTCCTTCACCGGCACTTCGAACGTGCTGCTCGCCATGGACAACGACCTCGAAGCGATCGGCACCAATGCGCATGAATTGCCGATGGTGGCTGCGGCGCTGGCCAATTCGGACGAAGAGCTGCGCTGGGCGCCCTACGCCATCCTCGATCAGTGGCGCCATACTTATGGCGGCAACCTGCTGGTTGCCCTTCCCGACGCCTTTGGCACCCGGGTGTTCCTGCGCGACGCGCCGGATTGGGTCGCGGACTGGACCGGCTTTCGCCCGGACAGCGCACCGCCGATCGCCGCCGGCGAAGAGATCATCAAGTGGTGGAAGCAGAAGGGCCGCGATCCCAGGGAGAAGCTCCTAGTCTTCTCCGACGCCATGGATGTCGACTCGATCGAGGAAACACACAGGCATTTCGCCGGCCGCGTCCGCATCAGCTTCGGTTGGGGCACCAACCTCACCAATGACTTCGTCGGCTGCACGCCTGACGGTTCCGCCGATCTCGACCCGATCTCGATCGTCTGCAAGGTGACGTCGGTCGACGGCAGGCCGGCGGTGAAACTCTCTGATAATCCGGAGAAGGCGACCGGCATCCCCTCCGAGGTCGAGCGTTACGTGCGCGTGTTCGGTAATGCGGGCCGCGTGCGCGCCGCCGTGCACGTCTGATATAAGCCCGCCCCAACCC
>NZ_JADYVX010000140.1 GCF_020194175.1 Bradyrhizobium sp. BRP22
CAGCGTTTCTTTTGTGTCGCGCCCGAATGGTTTCTAAGCGAGCATCGCATCGGCGAGACAAATGAAACATACTTGGAGTGGGCCAAAGAGCTGGCGTGCAAAGCAACACGCCGCTGTCTCGACAGAGCCGGCATGAAGCCCGAGCAAGTCGATCGAATTATATTCGTTTCGTCGAGTGGGATCGCTACGTCTAGTCTCGACGTGGATCTGATCTTGAAACTCGGATTGCGAACAGACCTAAGACGGACACCGGTTTTTGGCCTTGGATGTGCGGGGGGAGCATCGGGAGTTGGTTTGGCAGCAACGATTTGCCGCGCCACGAACGAACGCATTCTACTCGTCGCTG
>NZ_JADYVX010000141.1 GCF_020194175.1 Bradyrhizobium sp. BRP22
ATGGACACCTGATTCGAAAAGAGGTGCTCTATGGAACCGACTTCACGCGCCCGGGATGAGAAGGCGCACCGGTTGGCGTCTGACGCGGTGACCTGGTTTGACCGTGAAGCTGCGCTGTGCGAATTCCTGGACGCCCGACTTGGCGAGAGATTTCACATGCTGCTGAAGCAGACTGGTGCAGACATCGGCCAGAGCATTCCGATGGTTTGCCAAGACTGGGCGAATACCAAGGCGGCCTATCGTTTCTTCTCCATTGAACGAGTAAGTGAGGCCGACATCCTGTCTGGTCATTTTAATCGACGCGGGAACGCATCGCGGCTGCGAACGGGCCTGTTCTTGTCCT
>NZ_JADYVX010000142.1 GCF_020194175.1 Bradyrhizobium sp. BRP22
AGGACAAGAACAGGCCCGTTCGCAGCCGCGATGCGTTCCCGCGTCGATTAAAATGACCAGACAGGATGTCGGCCTCACTTACTCGTTCAATGGAGAAGAAACGATAGGCCGCCTTGGTATTCGCCCATCTTGGCAAACCATCGGAATACTCTGGCCGATGTCTCCACCAATCTGCTTCAGCAGCATGCGAAATCTCTCGCCAAGTCGAGAGTCCTGGAATTCGCACAGCGCAGCTTCACGGTCAAACCAGGTCACCGCGTCAGACGCCAACCGGTGCGCCTTCTCATCCCGGGCGCGTGAAGTCGGTTCCATAGAGCACCTCTTTTCGAATCAGGTGTCCAT
>NZ_JADYVX010000143.1 GCF_020194175.1 Bradyrhizobium sp. BRP22
GTCGAAAGCCGGGTAGAACAGCACGTTGTATTCGCTGGCAAGACCAGAGAACATCGCGGCAAAAGCTTTCTCGTACTCGTCTCCAAAGTTGGTGTGAGGCCGCGCTCCGCAAAGAAGCGCGACAATTTGCCGGGTTTCTAGGTTGCGTAGAATCGCCGCGAGCGCCGTGCGAGTGACATTTGGCTCGATTCCCCTGAGCATGTCATTGCCACCCAGCTCCAAAATCACCGCATCGGTATCGTCTGTGACCGATTGGTTCAATCTAGCAAGGCCCCTTGCCGCCGAGTCGTGATTCACGCTGGCATTGACAACCTTGACCGATC
>NZ_JADYVX010000144.1 GCF_020194175.1 Bradyrhizobium sp. BRP22
CGTGGTGCCGCCGTTGGAGAGCACCGGTGTGGCCGGCATGAACCACAGCCGAGACATCGCATCATACAGACGTTGGGCATGCGCAACATCGTCCGCGAAGGCGCAAGACACCCGGGCGAACATGTCCTGGAGGCTTTCGCCGGCGAGCAGATAACGGTCGGTCAGCGTCAGCTTGCCGAACGACGTCAACAGGTCGTCGCGCGACCGATCGAGCGTGAGGTCAGACGGCTTTGGCGGTGGCGCGAGGGGCCTCGGCAGCGGAGCCGGCGATGGCTGCACAAGACACAGTTCAGGCGTGGTAGGCTTTGCCTGCGCT
>NZ_JADYVX010000145.1 GCF_020194175.1 Bradyrhizobium sp. BRP22
GTGAGGTCAGACGGCTTTGGCGGTGGCGCGAGGGGCCTCGGCAGCGGAGCCGGCGATGGCTGCACAAGACACAGTTCAGGCGTGGTAGGCTTTGCCTGCGCTGGCCGCGGCCGCACACTCGGCAGCTTAATGAGATGACCGTGCTGATCGAAATCGTAAGACGGCGACATCGGCAACCCCGCGATGTTTGGGGCTGGGGCCGCGCGGATGACTTGCGAGAGACCGGGCAAATGTCCCCGGCTGCAAGCGACCCACCGGGGCACCCCGCCCGAGGACGTTCGTGCTGTCGCGGCAGGTCTCGTG
>NZ_JADYVX010000146.1 GCF_020194175.1 Bradyrhizobium sp. BRP22
GGGCGGCTCGCGATCGTCACGAACGTTGCGGTGAGATGCGGTGGACGTGATAGGTGTGACTGACGAGCACAGGCATCACGGACGGCGAAGTCGTGTGGTTCTGGCGCCCCGACGCTGGCGCTAAGTTTTTTGCGCAAACAAGGTTGCGCGAGAGGCGACGGTGGCAAGAAAGCCCGGTCACCGAGAAGAGCACGAAGTAAGCCGTAAAACCACTGCGCAGGGAAAGCCGGAGTTGCTTCGGTTGACCTGTGGTCCTACCCCCGTGCTTTTTGTTGCACGG
>NZ_JADYVX010000147.1 GCF_020194175.1 Bradyrhizobium sp. BRP22
GCAGGGCATAGGCGTCGATGTGGACCGTCTCCATGTTGGTGAAGGCGGCCATCATCATCTGGACGGTGAGCGGCTGGAAGATCGGGATGTAGCGCTTGAGATAGTTGTCGCCGACCTCGATGTCGGATTGAGTGAAAAAGCGGAAAATCTGGGTAAGCAGCGCACGCTCGTTGGCCGTGACACGGTCCGACACCCAGTCCTTCAGGTCGCTGCCGAGCGGTACCTCCTCGCCCATCCAGTGGGTCTGCTGCTGGCGCTTCCAGAACTCGTAAGCCC
>NZ_JADYVX010000148.1 GCF_020194175.1 Bradyrhizobium sp. BRP22
GTCTGAGCGCAGCGACCCCTCTGAATTTCTTTCTGGTCCAGAACTTCACAGCGCTGAGCCCCCGAGGGTCACCGCAAGGCTCTAATGCATCAATATTCCGCATGTCGTGTACGTTTGGGGCTTTCCGCCCAATATTCGAGAGTCGCGCCTGGGGATGCGCTTAATCATCCCGATCAGATCCGGGCGCTCCCGTTGATAGGTGAATTCGGTCGTATCATGCAGGACAAGAACAGGCCCGTTCGCAGCCGCGATGCGTTCCCGCGTCGATTAAAATGA
>NZ_JADYVX010000149.1 GCF_020194175.1 Bradyrhizobium sp. BRP22
ACCAGGGCAGCCAGTTCACCAGTGCGACCGTCACCGGCGCGTTGGCGGGCGCAGGGATCAAGATCTCCATGGATGGCCGCGGTCGTTGGATGGACAATGTCTTCATCGAGCGGCTGTGGCGGTCGCTCAAGCATGAGGACATCTATCTCAAGGGCTATGCCGACGGCCGCCAGGCCAAGGCAGGGGTCGCGAGCTGGATCGCCTTCTACAACGATCGTCGCCTTCATCAGGCGCACGGCTATCGCACGCCGATGGCGGTCTGGCGCGAACGGATG
>NZ_JADYVX010000015.1 GCF_020194175.1 Bradyrhizobium sp. BRP22
GCAATGGACGCTGCGCACCCTCCCCCGCAAGCAAGCGGGAGAGGGAGCGCAGCGTCCATTGCGGATGCCATGCCCCCCCCCGGGAATTGGGGTTGGATGACACCTCGAAATTGGCTACTAGTTTGGCGCCGAGACGTTCGGACTTTCGGGGACGGAAATGACTTATTGCTGCGGAATCCTGGTGCGCGACGGGCTCGTCATGATCGCCGACACCCGCACCAATGCCGGTCTCGACAATGTCTCGACCTTCCGCAAATTGCACATCTTCTCCCAGCCGGGCGAGCGGATCATGGCGGTCGCCAGTGCCGGCAATCTCGCGATCAGCCAGTCGGTGCTGTCGACGCTGACGGAGGGCATGGAAGACCCTGAAACCGGGGACGTCGAGACGCTCCTGAACGCGCCGACCATGTTCCAGGCCGCGCAACGCATCGGCCGCGCCATTCGCGCGGTGCACGCGACCGAAGGCGAGGCATTGAAGTCGGAAGATGTCTCTTTCGACGTTTCATTCCTGTTCGGCGGCCAGATCAAGGGCTCCCGGATGCGGTTGTTCATGATCTACACCGCCGGCAACTTCATCGAATGCACCACCGACACGCCCTACCTGCAGATCGGCGAGCACAAATACGGCAAGCCGGTGCTCGACCGCGCCATGCATTACGACGTCGAGCTCTACGAGGCGCTGAAGACCGGGCTGATCTCGATGGATTCGACGATGCGCTCCAATCTCGGCGTCGGCCTGCCGATCGATGTGCTGGTGGTGCGCAACGATGCCTGCGAGGCCGATCTCAATCACCGGATCGAGGCGGGCGAACCGTATTTCCACGATCTTCGCTCGCGCTGGTCGGCGGCGCTCCGCGCGGCGCATCAGAACATCCCGAGACCGCCCTACAAGACCGAAACCGAAACCAAGAAGCAATAAGGACAAGGAAACAATGGCCGAGGCAGGAAAGAGAATAGCTGTGGTCACCGGCGCCGGCACCGGCGTCGGGCGCGCCGCATCGCTGGCGCTGATCAATGCCGGCTTCACCGTGGTGCTTGTCGGCCGCCGGCTGGAACTGCTGCAGGAGACGCAGAAGCTCGGCGGCGACGCCAGCAAGAGCCTTTGCGTCCAGGCCGACATGACCGATCCCGGCTCGATCGCGGCCCTGTTCGCCAAGGTGACGGACACCTATGGCCGGCTCGACCTGCTCTTCAACAATGCCGGCATGGGCGCGCCGCCGGTGAATTTCGAGGATTTGCCGCTGGCGCAATGGCAGGCGGTGGTGAACACCAACCTCACCGGCCCCTTCCTGTGCACCCAGCACGCGTTCCGCATCATGAAGGACCAGACCCCGCGCGGCGGGCGCATCATCAACAACGGCTCGATCTCGGCGCACGCGCCGCGGCCGTTCTCCGCCGCCTACACCGCGACCAAGCACGCGATCACCGGCCTCACCAAGGCGTCCAATCTCGACGGCCGCATGTACGACATCGCGGTCGGCCAGATCGACATCGGCAATGCCGCAACCCCGATGACTGATCGCATGGTCGACGGCGTGCTGCAGCCCGACGGCCGCAAGATGCCGGAGCCGCGGATGGATGCGAAGGCGGTCGGCGACGCTGTGGCCTACATGGCTGGCCTGCCGCTCGATGCCAACGTGCTGTTCATGACTGTCATGGCCAGCAAGATGCCGTTCGTGGGACGGGGCTAATTCTTCCCCGCGCACCGCTCCCAGACCCTCATGGTGAGGAGGCGCGCAGCGCCGTCTCGAACCATGAGGCCCTAATCTCGCCCGCGGCCCATCCTTCGAGACGCTTGCTGCCCAAGCTCCTCAGGATGGGGCGGTGAACGGGCTGGCTTTGCCAAACCCTCATGGTGAGGAGCCGCGCAGCGGCGTCTCGAACCATGAGGCCCCGATCTCGCCCGCAGCCCATCCTTCGAGACGCCGCGCAAGTGCGGCTCCTCAGGATGAGGTTGAGTGCGCGGAGATCGACAGATCCACAACAGAAGAAGTTCACCGCCCCGAACGAACCGGCATTGCACTTGCAGATCGTGCTGCCATAATCGTTCGGGAGTTTTGTGGAATGTTACAACTGCAATCGGCGTTCGGCGTGGTGGCGCTACTGGCGATCGCCTGGGCGTTCAGCGAGAAACACGGCGCCGTATCGATCCGGCAGGCGATCGTCGGACTTGCGGTTACCGTCGTCACGGCGCTGGTGCTGATCAAGGTGCCGCTGGTCGCCAGCGCGTTCGGCGCGATCAACGAGGCCGTCGGCGTCATCGCCGCCGCCTCGCGCGCCGGCACTTCCTTCGTGTTCGGCTATCTCGGCGGCGCGCCGCTGCCGTTCGATCTCAAGGCACCGGGCGCGGACTTCATCCTCGCCTTCCAGGCGCTGCCGATCGTGCTGGTCATGAGCGTGCTGACCACGCTGCTGTTCCATTGGCGCGTGCTGCCGCCGATCGTGCGCGGCATGGCCTGGCTGCTGGAGCGGACGCTCGGCGTCGGCGGCGCAGTCGGGCTCTCCACCGCCGCCAACATCTTCCTCGGCATGGTGGAAGCGCCGCTGTTCATCCGGCCCTATCTTGCCAAGCTCACCCGCGCCGAACTGTTCCTGGTGATGACGGGCGGCATGGCCGGAATCGCCGGCACCGTGCTGGTGCTCTACGCCACGCTGCTGGCGCCGCTGATCCCGGATGCAGCGGCGCATTTTGTCATCGCCTCCGTCCTCGGGGCGCCGGCGGCGATTCTGGTCAGCCTGATCATGGTGCCGGAGACATCAGAGCAGCGCACCGGCGGCCTGCTGGCCGATCCCGAGATGCACGCGTCCTCGACGATGGATGCCATCGTCAAGGGTACCGCGGCCGGGCTCGAACTGCTGCTCAACATCGTCGCGATGCTGCTCGTGCTGGTGGCCCTGGTCTATCTCGTCAATGCGATCCTGGGGATCCTGCCGGAGATCGGCGGCGCCAGGATCTCCTTGCAGCGGCTGCTTGGCTACGTCATGGCGCCGGTGTGCTGGCTGATGGGCCTGCCGTGGTCGCAGGCCCTCACTGCCGGCAGCCTGATGGGCACCAAGACCGTGCTGAACGAATTGATCGCCTATGTCGATCTGTCGAAACTTCCGGCCGACGCGCTCGATCCGCGTTCGCGCCTGATCATGCTCTACGCGATGTGCGGCTTCGCCAATTTCGCCAGCCTCGGCATCATGATCGGCGGCCTCAACACGATGGCGCCGACGCGGCGCGAGGAGATCAATGCACTCGGGCTGAAGTCGATCGTATCGGGCACGCTGACGACCTGCCTGATGGGCGCGATCGTGGGGGTGTTGACGTAGATCACCCCACCCGTCATTGCGAGCGTAGCGAAGCAATCCATTTCGCGGCTTGCGGAGACATGGATTGCTTCGTCGCTTTCGCTCCTCGCAATGACGGCGAACCACGCGCTACGCGCGCCCCGGAATGACAGCGAGGATTACGTCGTCAACTCCACCGTCTTGAACTCGGCCGGCAGGATGATCTCGAGCAGCTCGACGTCGTCGGAATAGTCGAGGATCATGTGCTTGATCTTCGGTGGCTGCGTCCAGGCGCTGCCCTGCTGCATCAGCGTCTCGCCCTGCCCTTCCATGTAGGTCTTCACCCAGCCCTTGAGCACATAGACCATCTGGAACTCAATGTCATGGTAATGCAGCTTCGAGACGTCCTCCGGATTGCACGGTCCGACCAGCCGGATCACATGCGCCTGCGCGAGGCCATGCGTGGCGTCGGCAATGCCGAGATCGCGATACTTGGCGTAGGCGCGCAAGCCGTCGGCCTTGAAATCTTCTTCGCGATGATGGCTGACAGCGATGCGCTGCTTCGGCCGCGCCTTGTGCGCCGCCTTGGACACGCGGCCCTTCGACTTGATCGCCTTGCGGGCAGTGGATTTGGCGGCGGTCTTGTGGCCCGTCCACTTCTTCCGGACTGCCAACTTGGCTGCCGGTCTTGATGCCGCCTTCTGCTTGGCCATGGCCTGCCTCCCTGTTGCAGACGCCCGCGACGCGGACGCGTCCGGGAAACGTTACCACTGTTCCACCCGCCGGCAATCGGTCTTGGCGTCTCAGTGCAACCGGAAGACGCCGTCGACGGCGCGCAGCTCCGCCGGCTTGATCAGCTTGGAATGCGCGACGGTCACCGAATGCAGCGGCCCCTCGAGCTTCTCCTGCCAGAACGCGAGGAAATCCTGCAGCGCCGGGAATTTCGGGAAGAGATCATAGTTCTGCCAGACATAGGTCTGCAGCAGCGAAGGGTGGTCCGGCATTCGGTAGAGGATCTGTGCCGTCGTCAGCCCGTAACCCAGCATCTGCTTCCGGAAATCGTCGGAAGCAACCCCACCAACCCGCGAGACCATATGCCAACCTCCTTTTGCGAAGGAGCGCATTCACGGGATGGCTTTCCTGCCGGAGCCACCCCGGCGGAGATGCGCTCACATGAGAGAAATGTGACGCATGCGATCAACGTATCACAAGCCTAAATGTTTAGTGGGCTGTTGAAAAATCGTGCGCTAGCAGCAACTTAGCGCACCTGCTAATACGGACCTCGCCGGCCGCCCCGAGCCAGATTAATGATGATAATCGATACCGGCAGGCGGCGATTTCGACTGCCAATTTTTCTGCTACAAGCCCTTGCCCCCAAGCAAAGTCTGGCCTATTTCCATCGCGGCTGGTCTGGCACTCGCTGGATCAGACTGCTAACACTCCAGAATTCTACAGCATCCAGAATAGCTTAGGAGGACTGCATGAGTTTCCGTCCGCTTCACGACCGCGTCGTGGTCAAGCGCATCGACGCCGAAGAGAAGACTGCAGGCGGCATCATCATCCCAGACACTGCCAAGGAAAAGCCCTCCCAGGGCGAAGTCGTCGCCGTCGGCCCCGGTGGCCGCGACGAGGCCGGCAAGCTGGTCCCGATCGACCTCAAGGTTGGCGATCGCGTGCTGTTCGGCAAGTGGTCGGGCACCGAGGTCAAGATCGACGGCCAGGAGCTCCTGATCATGAAGGAAAGCGACATCATGGGCGTCCTCGACGTCACCGCTTCCAAGAAGAAGGCCGCCTAAGGCTCTCCCTCCCGGATAAATCCCTCAAGGAAAAACTCACATGGCAGCTAAAGAAGTCAAATTCTCCGTCGAGGCGCGCGACAAGATGCTGCGCGGCGTCGACATCCTCGCCAATGCGGTGAAGGTCACCCTCGGCCCGAAGGGGCGCAATGTCGTGCTCGACAAGTCGTTCGGCGCTCCCCGCATCACCAAGGACGGCGTCACCGTCGCCAAGGAGATCGAGCTCGACGACAAGTTCGAGAACATGGGCGCGCAGATGGTGCGCGAAGTCGCCTCCAAGTCCGCTGACGCGGCCGGCGACGGTACCACCACCGCGACCGTGCTCGCCCAGGCGATCGTGAAGGAAGGCGCCAAGTCGGTCGCCGCCGGCATGAACCCGATGGACCTGAAGCGCGGCATCGACCTCGCGGTCGAGGCTGTGGTTGCGGACCTGCAGAAGAACTCCAAGAAGGTCACCTCCAACGACGAGATCGCCCAGGTTGGCACCATCTCCGCCAACGGCGACGCCGAGATCGGCAAGTTCCTCTCCGACGCCATGAAGAAGGTCGGCAACGAGGGCGTGATCACGGTCGAGGAAGCCAAGTCGCTGGAGACCGAGCTCGATGTCGTCGAGGGCATGCAGTTCGACCGCGGCTACATCTCGCCCTACTTCGTCACCAACGCCGACAAGATGCGCGTTGAGATGGACGACGCCTACATCCTGATCAACGAGAAGAAGCTCTCCTCGCTGAACGAGCTGCTGCCGCTGCTCGAGGCCGTGGTGCAGACCGGCAAGCCGCTCGTCATCGTCGCTGAAGATGTCGAAGGCGAAGCCCTCGCCACCCTGGTCGTCAACCGCCTGCGTGGCGGCCTGAAGGTCGCGGCCGTCAAGGCGCCCGGCTTCGGCGATCGCCGCAAGGCCATGCTGCAGGACATCGCGATCCTGACCGGCGGCCAGGCGATCTCGGAAGACCTCGGCATCAAGCTCGAGAACGTCACGCTGCAGATGCTCGGTCGCGCCAAGAAGGTGATGATCGACAAGGAGAACACCACGATCGTCAACGGCGCCGGCAAGAAGGCCGACATCGAGGCGCGCGTGGCGCAGATCAAGGCGCAGATCGAGGAGACCACCTCGGACTACGACCGTGAGAAGCTGCAGGAGCGTCTGGCCAAGCTCGCCGGCGGCGTCGCGGTGATCCGCGTCGGCGGCGCGACCGAGATCGAGGTGAAGGAGCGCAAGGATCGCGTTGATGACGCGATGCACGCGACCCGCGCGGCGGTCGAGGAAGGCATCGTTCCGGGCGGCGGCGTCGCCCTGCTCCGTGCTTCCGAGCAGCTCAAGGGCCTGCGCACCAAGAACGACGACCAGAAGACCGGCGTCGAGATCGTGCGCAAGGCGCTGTCGGCTCCCGCCCGCCAGATCGCGATCAACGCCGGTGAAGACGGTTCGGTGATCGTCGGCAAGATCCTCGAGAACAAGGCCTACGCTTACGGCTTCGACTCGCAGACCGGCGAATACACCGACCTGGTCAAGAAGGGCATCATCGACCCGACCAAGGTCGTGCGCACCGCGATCCAGAATGCGGCGTCGGTGGCGGCGCTCCTGATCACCACCGAAGCGATGGTCGCCGAGCTGCCGAAGAAGAACGCAGCCGGCCCCGCAATGCCCCCTGGCGGCGGCATGGGCGGCATGGACTTCTAAGGTCCGCGTCGCTTCAAGCGATCTACGAGATGCAAAACCCCGGCAGCAATGCCGGGGTTTTTGTTTTGGCATATAGTCATGGACACTCTTGTGGAAACTTACGGCGTGGCGCAGGCGTTGTTACGACACGCCAATGCTGGAGATGGGCATGGTCAAAAAACGCATCGGCATTCTCACCGGCGGCGGCGACGTCCCCGGCCTCAACGCGGTGATCAAGAGTGTGACTTATCGCGGCAGTGAGGACGACATCGAGGTCGCCGGTCTCCGCCGTGGTTGGGAGGCCCTCACGCACCTGAACCTCGACGACCCGGCCAGCAGGTCGCACTACATCATCCCGCTGAACCGTGAAAACACCCGCATTATCGACCGACGCGGCGGCACCGTGCTGCATTCGAGCCGTACCAATCCGTCCAAAATGAAAAAGCTGCCCGACCATCTGGTCGGCGGCGACTTTCCGGTCTCCCAGAGTACCAAGGGAGGCATCGCAACCAAGACGTGGGACCTCACCGGCCAGGTGCTGGCGAACCTCTCGGGGCTCGGCATCGAACACCTGATCGCGATCGGCGGCGACGACACGCTCAGTTACGCGGGCATGCTCAACGACCTCGGCGTCAAGATCATCGCCATTCCGAAGACGATGGACAATGATGTTCGCAACACCGAGTATTGTATCGGCTTCTCGACCGCCATCACCCGCGCCAGCGACGCCATCCAGCGGCAGCGCACAACGGTCGGCTCGCACGAGCGCATCGGCATTTTCCGCGTCTTTGGCCGCGATGCCGGATTCACGGCGCTCTTCACCGCATACGCCACCTCGATACGGTGCGTCATCCCGGAGTACAAGGTCGATCTCGACAAGCTGATCCGGTTGCTGGTCGAGGAGAAGCGCACCAACCCAAGCAATTACGCACTGGTCGTGCTCAGCGAGGGCGCCGCGTGGGAGGGCTACAAGGTGCAGGAATACGGCGAGCCTGACGCCTACGGTCACCGCAAGAAAGCCAGCGTGGCGGAATCGCTCGCTGACGAGATCAAGCGGCGCGTCGGCGAGGAAACCATCACCTCCGACCTCACTTACGATCTGCGTTCGGGCGATCCGGACTTCATGGACAAGCTCGTAGCCCTGACGTTCGGCAACATGGCTTACGATGCCATCCTGGAAAATAAGACCGGCCTCATGTCCGCGCTGGTGGAGGGCCGCTACGACCTCGTACCGATACCCGATGCCAAGCTCGGGCCACGCAAGCTGGACGTCGCCAGCACATACAACACCGAGCGTTATCGTCCCATCTACGCAAACAAGCGCGGGCTGCCGATCTTTCTCAACCGCGCGTCATAGCTGGCAAGTGGTGGCCCCATCGCCGGCATAGCCGTCTGCTGCGGTGCGTCGCAAGCGGCACGGGCTTTCCTTGGAACCTAACGCAACATCGGACGTTCTTTCCGCCCAATGAGCAGCGCCGTCGCCCCGGCGCAGCAAGCGCCGAGGCGGAGGCGCTGCGTTGCGCGGGGAGAAATGCTCATGAGACTCACCCTTTCGGTCATCAAGGCTGACATAGGCTCCGTCGGCGGGCATACCAAACCGTCTGCACGCATGATGGCGAAAGTCGAGGACGAGGTCGCAAAGGCGATCGACAAAGATCTCTTGATCGACGGTTTCGTCCGCCACACCGGCGACGACATTGCGATCATCATGTCGCATGTGCGGGGTGAAGGAAGCCCCGAGGTCCATCAATTCGCCTGGAAGACCTTTCTCGCCGCCACCGCGGTCGCGAAGACCTCCGGGCTTTACGGCGCCGGCCAGGATCTTCTCGTCGACGCACCTTCCGGAAACGTTCGCGGCGCCGGCCCGGCCGTCGCGGAGCTCAGTTTCGACCACAGCCTCTCGGGCGTAAGACCCGCGGAGTCCTTCATGGTGTTCGCCGCCGATAAATGCGGCCCCGGTGCTTACAACCTGCCGCTTTACCTCGCCTTTGCCGATCCCATGTATTGCGCCGGGCTGATGCTGCCCCCGATGATCAAGGGATTCCGTTTCCATGTGATCGACATGGACCACACGGCTGGCGACAGCATCATTGAACTCGACGCGCCCGCGGACGGCTATCATATCGCCGCGCTGCTCCGCGACAACGAGCGCTTTGGCATTGATCGCATCGTTTCTCGAACGCATGGCGAGGTCGCTGCGGCCGTCTCGGCGCAGCGTCTTCACTCGATCGCAGGCAAGTACACCGGCAAGGACGACCCGGTTGCGATCATCAGGAATCAAGGGATTTTCCCGGCCCCGGAAGAAATCGTCTCGCCTTTCGCCAAGGCGCACTTCGTAGGCGGCGATGCACGCGGCTCGCACGTGATGCCGTTGATGCCCGTGCCGCTTAACACAGCGGTGACGGGTATGTACTGCCTGCCGATTGTTTCTTGCGTCGGCTTCTCGATCGACAAGGCAGGTCGATTTTCCGAATCTTATACCGATTTCTTCGATAATCCGGCGTGGGACGAGGTCCGCCGGCAAGCCCAGCGCAAGGCTATCGAGATGCGCAGCCAAGGCTGGTCGGGCGCCGCGATGCTGCCCTACTCCGAGCTGGAGTATGGCGGCTTCCGCGACACCGTGTCCGCGCTGTTGGAGCGTTTCCGCCTACGCAAGGAGCGCAAGCCGGAGGCGGCCGAATAGAGAGTGCTGGACTATAAAGGTCGTGCTGCGATGGCAAGCGTCGCACGGCAAGCCATGCTCAAAGTGCGCATCGATCGAAAATCGAGTATTGTGGCGGGCAGCGGTCCGTGAGAGGCCGCGTGCTTTTGGGAGAACGCCATGATCCTTGCCTCACGCGCCACCGCATCAGCTCTGGCAGCCGTAATCCTTCTGGGTGCTGCCACATTCAACTCCGCTCGCGCCAAGCCGTTCATGATTGTCGGCCTCGATGAGAAGCTCCTATGGGACGCCGACGGCAAGCCAGTGCTGGCGGCGCCCGGCAAGGATCAAGTGCTGATCGTCGATCTCGGCGATCCCGAGAATCCAAAGACCGTGGCTTCCCTGCCATTGAAGAACTCGGTGGTCGGCCCGCCGGTCAATCTTGATATCGATCCGACCGGCACAGTGGCGCTGGTCGCGGATTCGGTCGATGTTGTGAAGGAAGGCGATACGCTGAAGCAGGTGCCGGACAACAAGATCCATGTGATCGATCTCAAGTCGACCCCGCCCAAGCTGGCGGCAACCATCACCGGCGGAAAGCAGCCATCAGGGCTCAGCTTCAGCCCCGACGGCAAGATGGCACTGGTTGCCAACCGCGGGGACAATTCGGTCAGCGTCCTTTCGGTCAACGGCACCGACGTCAAGATCACTGACACGGTATCGCTGCCGGACAGCGTCGCGCATGTCACGTTCACGCCCGACGGCAAACGCGCGCTGGCCGTGCGTTTTCCCGGCCATAAGGTATCGGTGCTCGACATCGCCGGCGAAAAGGTCAGTTACAACAAGGTGGATCTGCCGACCGGCCAATGGCCTTACAACGTCGCGGTGACGCCGAACAGCAAGATCGCGTTGACGTCGGACAATGGCGCCGCGGGCGCCTCGGACGGCAGCGTCGACACGGCCAGCGTCATCGATCTCGAAGCCAACCCGCCGCGCATCATCGATCGCGTCATTGTCGGCGATGGACCCGAGGGGCTTGCCATCAATCCAAAGGGGGATCTCGCTGTGTCGGTGATCCTGCGCGGCTCGAACATGAAGAATGCATTCTTCCATGAGAGGAACGGCAGCATTTCGGTCCTGAAGATCGACGGTAAGAAGGTGACCAGGATCGGCGATATCGAGGTCGGCGGGCTGCCGGAGGCAGCCATCTTCACGCCTGACGGAAAATATCTCCTGGTCGGCAACTACATCACTCAGGACTTCTCTATCCTGAAGGTCGATGGGACCAACGTCACCGACATCGGCAAGCGCTTCCAGGTGCCGGGGCATCCGGCATCGGCGAGAATTGGACCCAACTAGAGCATTTTCGGTTTTGATTGAATCAGAACCGAAGCTCTAGATTCTTGTTTTGACGCGTTTTCTTCACGCGAACCGGTCTCCACTTCGCTCGAAAACGCTCTAGGGGGCGCTTACCCTAAGCGATCCACAAGATGCAAAACCTCGGCAGCAATGTCGGGGTTTTTGTTTTTTGAGGATGCCACCCGTGACCTTATTTCGGCGGCTGCAGTTCGATCTCGTAGCGCGCGTAGATCCGCTTGAGCGTGCCGTCGGCCAGCAATGCCTCCAGCGCCGCGTCGATCCCTTCTCGCAGCTTGCCGTCCGGACTGACCATCCCGACAGCGACATTCCAGTTCAGGTCCGGCTCATCTTCGAAGGCCGGGATGCGGCGGACGCGTGCGTTGGGATGCGTTTGATTGAACCAGCCGATGGCGGCAGGCGTGACTGCCGCCGCATCGATCTCACCCCTGGCGAGCGCCTCCATGATGTCGTCCTCGAACGCGAATGGCGACGTCTTGACGCCGCGCTTGCCGAGCATCATGGACACGACCGAGCCGACCTGCACGCCGACCCGCTGCCCAGATCCCAACTCAGCGAGCGACGCTACGTTGGAGGCGGGCCTCACCGCCAGCGCAACTCCGCTGCGGTGATAGGGCCGCGACATGCGCAGGCCCACCTCTGCCAGCACCGCGCGGTCCGCGATCGCATCGAGGATGACGTCGCAGTCGGCGCGACGGTACTGAAAGCTGTTGATCACCCAGTGCTGCTCCAGCGTAACCTCGAGCCGTTTTGCCAGCTCCCTGGCGATCTCGACCTGGAACCCCGGCACGTCCCCACGCCTGCTGGCAAACGGCAGCGCGTTGGGGTGGGCGCACAACGTGAGCGCACCGCGCTGGCGGACCGCTTCAAGCGAACGCGCCGTCGCATCGGCGGCGCCGCACAAGGCCAGCAAACCGGTGATAACGACACCGCGCATCGCCGGCGTCATTCTTCGAGCGCCCGGATGTAGGCCACGATCGCCATGATCTGGCTCTCCGAAAAGGCGCCACCGAAGGCGGGCATGACGCCGGGCTTGCCCTTCCTGATCCGCTCCGCGAGAAAATTGTCGTCGCGGGTCGTGCCGGCGAGCTTCGGTCCCTTGCCGGCGGTGCGACCGCCGTTCTGATGGCAGAAGCCGCATGAGGTCGCGAACATGGTGCCGCCCTCGATGTCGCTCTCTTTGGCCGACTGGTCTTGACTCTGAGCCTGGCTCTGCTGCGCGCAGACGCCCAAGGGCCACAGGGACGGCAACAACAGCGCCATGCCGGTGGCGAGAATGATTGCTTTCGACATTCGCATCAGGATTGCAGCGGCGGGACGCGACAGCGCCCCACCGCCTCCCCGTTATTGTTGTTACTTCAGCGCAAAGACGACGAGCGCGCCGGCATCCTTCGGCATGCTCTTGTAGGGTTCGCCGAACAGCGCCGGGAATTCATCGGCCACCATGCCACCCCATCCGGCCGGCACTGCGATGTACTGCTTGCCGCCGGCGGTGTAGCTCATGATGCCGCCATTGTGGCCGACGCCATTATAATGCGACCACAGTTCCGACCCGGTCTCGGCATTGTAGGCGTGCAACACGCCGCGCGAGTCCGGCACGAACACCAGATTGCCGCCGGTGGCGAGCACGCTTGCGAGCGGCGGCTCGCTGAAGGTGACCTCCCATTTCTTGTCGCCGGTGACGGGGTCGCGGGCGCTGAGATGGCCGCGCGCGGGACCGTCCGGCGGCGGGACGAGCTTGAAGTTGGCGCCGATGTTGAGCTGCGCCATCGGCTCGGTGATCGGCGTGGTCTTCACCACTTCGATCTCCTGGCACCATTCCTGTCCGATCTTGTACCACAGGCCGGTCTTCGGGCTGTAGGAGCCCGCGTTCCAGCTGATGCCGCCGGCGATCGCCGGGCAGAGCGGCGAGCTCGCTTGGCCGAGCTGCAGATCGCGCCGACCGATCAATTCACCGGTCTTCGGATCGATATCCTTCACGAAGTTGATGTTCTTGGCGAGCCGCCACACGTTCTGCACCTTCGCATTGGCGCGATCATAGACGAAGACGAACCCGCCCTTGTTCGGATGCACGACGAGCTTGCGGCCGTCGCGGTCGATCATCAGGAATTCACCGACCGCCGAATCGAAGTCCCAGGCATCGTGCGGCAGTTCCTGGTGATAGAACTTCAGCTTTCCGTTATCGGGATCGAGTGCGATGACGGACGTGGTGTAGAGGTTGGTGCCCGGTCGCGGCCCGCTCTTCTGCCAATCCGCGCCAGCCCAGTCGTAGAGCGGTGCGGGATTGGCCGTCCCCCACCAGATGGTGTTACTCTCCGGATCGTAGCCGCCCGGCATCCAGGCGCCGCCGCCGCCGGTGCGCCAGGACTCGTTGCCCCAGGTCGCCTTGGCATCCTCGGTGCCGGCGACGGTGAGGAATTCCCATTTCTTCTGGCCGGTCTTGATATCGACCCCGAACAGCGGCCCGCGCGAGGTCCACTCGCCGCCCTGGCTGCCGATGATGACGGTGTCCTTCACCACCAGCGGCGCGCCGGTGAAGCCGACGGTGAGCTTCTTGGAATCGACCAGCCGCGTGTCCCACTCTGGCTTGCCGGTCTTCATATCGAGCGCGATGAGACGACCGTCGACGGTGCCGACGAAAACCTTGCCATCGCCGAGCGCGACGCCGCGATTATACGGCGAGTGCGTTTGCATCGACACCAGTTCTTCGTCGAGCTCCGGGAAATATGACCAGATCAACTTTCCGGTCGCGCCGTCGAGCGCGTAGACGCGACTGTAGGAGCCCGAATAGTACAGCACGCCATCGGCCGCGAGCGGCATCGCCTGCAGCCCGCGCGTCGATCGCCCGGGCAAATGGATCCAGGCGACCTGAAGGTTCTTGACGTTGTCCGCGTTGATCTGATCGAGCGCGCTGTAGTGATACGACTTGTAGCCGCCGTGGTAGGTCAGCCAGTCGTTTGGGTTTTGCTCGGCCGCATGCAGGCGCGAAGCATCGATCGCCGATGCGGGTGGTGCAACAGCCATGGCGCCCAGCGCGAGTGCGGCACAGCAAGTAAGGTACTTGATACCGATTGCCATTGGATTTCCTCCCCGTTCGTTTTGATTTTCATTTTGATGTCATGTCACCGGAATTGCATTCCCGCCTGCTTCTTGCAGCGGTTCCGTCCTCCCTCTTGCTATTGCCGATTTGTCTTGTTGCCGATTTGTCGCGGCGGCGCGTGCATAGCTCTCCTTTTCGGCGGAGAATGTCGAAGCGCACTCGTAGATGGAAATCAGCCTAGAATTCCCTCTCGAACTGTCAAGCTTCAACGCGACATCTCGGCGCGGCCTGTTGTGTTCCCCTCCGGGCGGTATTCAGGAGCGAACGCGTCACCGCGGTCTCCTCCTGCTGGCGGATCAGGTTCGCCTTCGCGACCCGCTCCGCCTCCACCACCTTGTTGACGAGCTCGCGGATCTCGCCGGGCAGGATCACGTCCTTCACGCCGAGTTCCGTCACCTCGACACCGGACTCCGCGACCCGGTCGCGGACGTAGTCTCGAAGCTCCGCATCGAGCACCGCCTTCGCCGCCAGCACCTCGACACGAGGATCGGACGCAACGTCGATGCGCTCGACATCGACTGCGGTTGCGACCTTCCGGTAGACGCGCAGCCGTCCCGGTTTCACAAGCGATATGCGGTTGACAGGCTGGTCTGGTTCGAAATTTACGATGACCCGACTGCGGCCATCACACGCGAGAAAGAATTGAAGAAGTGGCGAAGGGACTGGAAGGTTCGGCTCGTCGAGGAAAAGAATCCGAGTGGATTGACGGCGCCTCGCGTCACTGCACCTTCGCCACCACTGCGAGTCGCCGAATCCCCTTATTCCGGTACGCGTCCAGGAACGCGTAGTAGTTCTTGAAGGAGACGCAGCCGTTGGAATCGCCGTTGGGTCCGAGCATGTAGGTGTGGGCGAGCAGGCCGGAGCGGCCGTAGATCTTGTCCTCGCCGCCGATCGGCGTCAGGCGCAGGGCGGGCACGCCATGAAACAGCGCTTCGCGCGGCTTGAGCTCGTAGATGTGCGGCGGCGTCACGCCCTGCATGCGCACATGGGCGTAGCGGACGTCGTCGATCTTGGAGCCGAGCCCGGAATGCGCCTCGAGCCTGGTGCCGTCGGGCAGATACACCGTCCTGGTAGCGATATCGTAGACCGCGGTCTGGCGGTCATAGGGCGGCGAGCCGCCGTTCATCGGGTTCTGACTCAGCGTCGAGGGAATGCTGGCGGTGACGTTGGCGTCGGCAGAGGCGAACGACAGCAGCGAGCCTGAGGACTCGCGCTTGCCCCACAGCTTTTCGACGATCGACTGCTTCTCGCCTGACGCGATCGACATCACCGCCGCCTTGGCGCGCGCCGCCATGTCGCGGACGGACCCGCCGGACGATTTTGCCGCGGGCTTGGTATCGACGGGCGCGCTCGGCGTGTTGAGCGCGACCTGCAGCGAGGCCGCGGCTTCCTTCTTCGCCGCTTCAACTCCCTTCGGCGCAGCACCCGTCTTGGCTTCGGCGAGCTTCGCTGCGGCGGCCGGCTTCGACGCGTCCGCGATCTTCGGCGCTTCCGCCTGCGGCGCGGGCTCGGCAGCCCGTGATGCGACGCCTTCCGGTGAGGCGGCCGCAAACCTTTCGTTAAACATAATCGATGCCGAAGAGGGTTCGGGCTTCGACAATGCCGGCGGCGGTGGCGGCAGCGACGCAAACACGTCGTTGAAGGCTGGCGTCGCCCGCGTAGCCACGACCTCCCGCTTCACCATGGGCGCCTCATAGGCGGCGTTGTCCATCGAGGGATAGACGTTCGCCGCGAAGATGTTGGTGTAGACGGTCCAGGCGCAGCCAAGCACGAGCCCCGCAACCGCAGCGCTGCCGAAGAAATAGTGAGGGAGGACTTTCCGGGAAGATTTCTTGCGGGAGGTCGCCGCAAAGCCAAACGCACCGGTACTCGTACTCATTCGCCTTGCGTCCAGAACAGTTCCACTACTTCCCCTCTTTGAGGTTGCGACAATCTCCGGCGCAGCATCTCGCAGAGGCGCGGAGCATCATTAAGGCGACTTTTAGTTAAATGCCGATTAACTGGACCCCAGCCGTGGAGAGCCCGGAAGTGCCTGTCATCTAAGGCATTTTTGAGATCGCTCGCGGGCAGAATGAGAACTGGGGACCTCGAATTTTGTCTCGCGGCAGACTTTTTTCCGGCCCCGGACACCTGTTCGGTCGATGTTCTCTCCGGGCAAATACGGGGCGTGCCGCAACGAGTGGCGCGCGGCTGTGCCGGCCTAATAGGCCGCGACCACTTCCCTTCTGATCGAGGTCTTGAAGTCCTCGTTGTCGGAATAGTCGAGCACCTTCACGGTCGCGCCGTTTCCGAGTTGCATGTCGCAGAAGGTCGCACGTGGCGGGCCATATCGGTGGACCAGGTTGCTCTCTGCAAGGCCAAAACCGGCGATCGCGTAACGCGGCGTGGCCGATCGTATCCACCTCAGGTTCGACTGATTGCTGAATACTCCGTCCAAATACGGTACCAGCCCGAAGCGGCCATGCGAGAGCATCCTCACTGGACGCGCCATCCAATAGTCGGAGATGTACAGCCATCCCTGTGGAAGCCGCTGCTGCTCCATGCAGGCAGCAAACCCGGCAAAGACATTCTCGGCAGGCAGCTTGCCACGCGAGCCGGCCATCCCGACCACGAATTGGCCGGACAGGAGAAGACCGGACGCCAGAACGACCGCCGGGACCAGCGCAGACCGCCGATCGATCGACAGGATGATCGGGCCGGAAACGATAGCGAGGTAGACCGCAGGCGCCCAATGACGGCTGGATGCAATACTGACGTAGATGCCGAGGATCAGATCGAGCGCGATGACAGCCGGCGTGGAAATAACGACGGTGAGAGCAAGTAACGTGGACATGTTGATGCCGCGCGAGAACAGCAGATGCCGCAGGGATAGTCCGAACGAGGCCAGCGTGAGAAGCAGAAGCGCTGCGGATACCTTGCTGGTGGCCGTATAGGTTGCGAGGTCCGTAACGAACACCCTGATCGATTGAAAGCTCGAGTGCGGCATCGCTGCAAACGCAGCGGCGAGATACTCACGGTCTTGCGGGAAGGGATTGAGAATACTGAATATCCGTCCAAAGATGACCGCCAGCAGGATCGCTGTCGCGGCTGCTAGGACGTGACGTCGTTTCTCCGGACGGCGCCGCCAGAGCAACAGCAGCCAAATCGCCAGCGGCGGGAGCGTAATGGCACCAACGAGGCTGTCAGAGATCAGGCCGAGGAACAGAGATACGAACACTCCGGCAATTCCGACCGAAGACGGGCCATCGACACGAACGAGCAGTCCGGCAAAACAAATAGCGGCAATTGCGGGGATCAATGCACCAGTGTGGAAACCGATCAGGCCGAAATGCACGGCGATAAAGTCGCGGTCGAGTTCCCCGGTATAAGTGAGCAGATAGATGAAGCCGGCGAAAATGGTCGCTGCTCGCGCATCGGCACGACACCCTTTCGCGAGGGCGAAGACGAGCGGTAGCAATACCACTGGAAAGAGAGCTTGAAAGAGTACCGATATCTTTGTGGCACCGGCGCCCAAATATGCGAGCAGCCGCGCGATGAGGATATCCGGAAAGATGTAGGTAACCTGGCTGAGCCGCCAGTCAAACAACCTGCCGCCGCCGTTGAGATCGCGCGCGATGTCTTCGACGAACAACACGTCCGAGTTATTGGACATCAGCGGCCACGTTGGCATAAGATCGGCGACGACATAGATGCACTGCGCCACGGCGGCCAGCACCAAGCCCGCGAACGTAGTGATCAGGACGCGATGCTGGTTCAGCGTGTCCTTAAGGCGTGAACGCTGGGCTGTATCGGCCTCGCAGTCACGGGCACGAGACAGAGTTTCGCGGCCATGGGATCGGCCGATTCCGACGGAAGCAGCATTCTCGACGCGGGTCATCTCGATCAATCGAGCCTGGTTGAACCGTCTTGATCAACTGCGCAGCCGCCGTTTTGTGCTTCGGCGCGACGTGCTGCGTCGCGACAAATTTCATCGCAATATGGCCGCGGTTGCGGCAATGATGGCATTCACACGGACACAACTAAAGCGATTTCTACCAAGATTACACAACTTATCGCACAAGTGTGGACATCCGTCATCGCCTGGCGCCAACCACGCGTGGCTGGCTGGATGCTTCGGATCCCCGACTACTTGCAAGCCGCTGCCGCAGTTCCGGTGGCGGTGACTGATCGAAGACGTCGCCCTTCGGAGAGCGATGGAGACATCAGGCGCGATGGCCTGATGTCTCCGTCGTTTCGTGTCACCTGAAGCAAGTCAATCCTTGAACGGATCGAACTCGTTCTCGCCGGCCATGGCGACCGCAAACGGTCGCAGCGTGTGCCGCACCTTGACCGAACCGGCATGCTCGGCGAGCACCTCCGGCAGCCGCCGATAGGCCATCGGACTCTCGTCAAGGTCGGCGCCGATCAAGGTCACGCCGCGCGACTTCAGCCACGCGTCCATCTCGGTGCGCGTGAACCGTCGCTTGGCTTCCTTACGGCCAAACAGCCGGCCCGCGCCATGCACCGTCGAATAGAGCGAAGTCTTGGCCTCCTCACTGTCGACGCCTTCGACGATGACGGCATCATCACCCATCGAACCACCGATGAAGCCACGCTGACCCGGAAACGCCGGCGTCGCGCCCTTGCGGACGACCCACAGATCCCTGCCGCCATGGTTCTCGCGCCAAGCGTAGTTGTGATGGTTGTGGACCATGTCAGTGACCTCGCCGCCGATGATCTTGCGCACGCGCTCGATCACCCACTCACGACCGGCATAGGAATAGCGCCCGGCGAGTTGCATAGCCGCGATGTAGCGCCGTCCGATCTCGCTGTCCTCATCGATCACGGCCGGTGGCACGTTCATGCCGTCCTTGCCACCGGCCGCCTTGAGGTAGCGGGTCGCGCTGGTATGCCCGAGGCCACGGCTGCCGAAGTGCACGCCGATCCAGACAAAGCCCTGCTCGTCGCGCATGAGGTCGACATAATGGTTGCCGGAGCCGACGGTGCCGAGTTGCGACACCGCCTTCTGCCGGTACGCGCCCATGTCGGACTCGCGCCACGCGTCGGCAGCGCGTGCACGCAATGGGTGTGAGCACGGCCCGCCGCCAAGCGCCCGCTCAGTAGCTCAGCTTCGGATACCAGTCCGTGCCGCGGCCTTCGGGCGTGGTGTCGAGGATGGTCCAGAGCGGATCGATGTCGGGCGCGCCGCGCGGGTCCTGGCCGGGGTCGGCCATCTTCGGTCCCATCTCGCCTGACCAGAAATGACGGATGGTGCCGTCGCGCCGCGTGAAGACATTGTAGCCGGGCGCATCGGCATCGGCCGCGCTGACATAGTCACGTGTGTAGTCGCCGGACATGTCGGAGAAAATCTTGTGCTGTGTCCAGCCGCGCGCGTTCTTCGCCGCGACGAGGCGCTCGATCGGCGAGCGCGCCACGAACACGAAGGCGATGCGCTGCTCGACATCGGGCAGCTTGGATTCCCAGGTGCCCATGAACGAGGTGCACATCGGGCACGGCTTCTCGCGCTGCGGCCCGAACATGTAGCTGTAGATCACGAGCGTCTGCTTGTTGCCGAACAGGTCGGGAAAGCTGACCTTGCCGCTGTCGCCGATGAACTCGTATGCCTTCGTCACCTCGCCGCCCGGCGGCAACGCCCGGCGCAGTTCGGCGATGCGCTCGATCTGGCGGCGCAACTCGATCTCCTCGACAAGCAGCGCCTGGCGCGCGCGACGATATTCCGCGCTCTCATTGAGATGGCGCGCGGTGTTGGTGGCAGCAAGCTCGGCGGCGGGTTTCAGGATGGAACTGGTCATGACGGAACCTCGCTGGTTGGCGATCTCCGTAGAAGACGTTCCAGAAGGCGCGGAAACGACATGCTTGCTGAAAAATTCTGCTCGTCGTCACCCGCGAAGGCGGGTGACCCAGTATTCCGCAGCGGTGATTGGAGCCGAGGCGCCGTTGCGTACTGGATACCCCGCATGCACGGGTATGACGGCATCGCTGTCTTCGTGTGCTACTGCAGTTCCGGCGGCGGTGACCGATCGAAGATGTCGCCCTTCGGTCTCTCCAGGAGATAGAGCGCATAGGTCTCGATCACGAGCGGACCGCGCTTGCGCTGGACCTCGGCGATCCGTTCGACATGGCCGAACATCTCCTTCAAAAACGGCGGATCGTCGGGCCTGAATTCATGGACATAGAGCAGCTTTCCGGTCAGCTCCGCCGCGCTCGGCTCTGGCATGTTGACCCAGCGAATGCGCTGGGTCGGCTGCGCGACGCAGGTGCCTTTCGGCAGATAGAAGACGAGCCAACTCGTGGTGCCGTAATCCGGTGCCAGCACGCAGGTCGCGCCGACACGCGCACGCGCGGCCTCGATTTCCGCCGCCGTCTCGCGCCAGCCGACGCCGACGCTGCGCACGGTGGCATCGCGCCGATAAAGCGAGAGCAGGCCGGTATTCGCCTGCACGATCAGCAGCACGAACATCACGATCCCGGTCGGCGCCGCCCAGCGCCGGCAGAAATCGGCAAGCCGCTGCCAGCGTCCCTCCCACGGCACCATCGTCGCCGCCACTGCGGCCGCGAGCATGAACGGCGGGTAGACCGGCGCGAACCAGTTGGCCTCAACGCGCGCATGCAGCGAGTGCCAGACGAAATAGACCACGATGATCCAGAACAGGAGATTGACGAGCAGGCGCGAGGCGAAGGCGCCGGTGCGCCGAAACGCCAGCGCATGCAGCCCCATCGCGCCGAGGATGAAGACCAGCGGCGTCGCGAACACGATCTGGGTGGGGATCAATTCACCGATGAAGGCCGGCCTGAAGTCCTCGATGCGCGCCCGCCCCATCTGCTTGATGAAGGAAACCCACTGGTGATCCGCGTTCCAGAGGATGACAGGGGCAAACATCAACAGCGCGACCAGGCCGCCGAGATAGAGCCAGGGCGACAACAACCAGCGCCGCAGCTTGGGCACCGCGGCAAGCCAGATCAGGATCGCCGGCCCGAAGAACAGCGCGGTGTATTTTGACAAGAGCGCCGCACCGGCGGCGCCGCCGACCGCAAGCCACCAGGCGCCCTGCCCGGTCTGAAGCACCTTGGCGAGCGCGAACAGCAAGAGGCTTGCCGAGACCAAGAGCGGCGCATCCGGCGTCACGATCATGGTGCCGACCGCGGCCAGCAAGGTGGCGTTGAGCAGGATCACCGCGCTCGCCGCCACACGCGCGCCGCCGAACAGGATCTCGGCGGAACGATAGACCGCCCAGCTCATCGGCAATCCCAGCAGGATCGAGACCAGCCGCACGCCGAGCTCGGTGTCGCCGGCGATCAGCGTGCCGGCGCGGATCACCAGCGCAACCATCGGCGGATGGTCGTAATAGCCGCCAGCGAGACTCTTCGACCACATCCAGTAATAGGCTTCGTCGAAGGTGATCGGCGTGAAGGCGCCGGCGAGCAGCCGCAGCAGGACGAGCATAACGACCGTCACGGCGGTCGTGCGGACGAGACTCGCCTCGTTCGGAGTCATGACGCGATCATCGCTTGCGCCAGACGAACAGTCCGGACATCGCGTAGTTCCAGACCACGCCCATCAGCGCGCCGGCCGCGCCGGCAAGCCACCAGATCGGCTCCTGGTCGTAGACCGAGAAGGCGACGCCGACATTGGCAAGCAGGCCGACGCTGCAGACGAGATAGAACAGCAACAGCCCACGCAGGATCGCGAAGCCCTTCAGCCGCTGGTCGCGATAGGTCAGGAAGTTGTTCAGGATGAAGTTGCTGGTCATCGCGACGATCGCGCCGGTCGCCTGCGCCTCCGCGAACGGCGCCCCGAAGACTTCCAGCGTGACGAACAGCGCGGCGAGATGCACGAGCAGGCCGAGAGAGCCGACCAAGCCGAACAGCACGAAGCGGAGCGAGATGACGTCATGCGTCAGCTTCGCGAGCACCAGGCCGAGGAAATCCAGCGCGACCATGGAATCGAGCTTGCTCTCGCCGTGCTGCCGCGAGCCGAAGGTGTAGGGAATCTCCACCGTGCGCAGCTTGCCTTGCGCGGTGGCGACGACGTCGAGCAGGATCTTGAAGCCTTGCGTGGAGAGGTCTGGCGCCAGCTCCTCGAAGCGGTCGCGGCGGATCGCGAAGAAGCCGCTCATGGGATCGGCGATATCGATCCGCAGCAGGCGGCGTGCGATCTCGGTGGCGAAGGCGCTGGCGCCAGCGCGCTGATTGTTGAACCCTTCGGCCCGGTAACCCTCGATATAGCGGCTGCCGAGCACGAGATCGGCCTGCCCGCTCCGCAGCAATTCGACCATCTTCGGCAGTTGCGTCTCGTCATGCTGCAAGTCGGCGTCGATCACCGCCGCATAGGGGGCGCTGGAGGCGAGGATGCCCTCGATGCAGGCGCCGGAAAGTCCGCGCCGCCCGACCCTGCGGATGCAGCGCACGCGGGAATCCCGCCGCGCCAGGCCGCGCACCACCTCCCAGGTTCCGTCAGGGGAATTGTCGTCGACGAAGACGACCTCCCAGGGGATGCCGGCGAGCGTCGTCTCCAGCCGCCGGTACAGGACGGTGACGTTGTCGCGCTCGTTGAAGGTGGGGACGACAACCGAAAGGAGTGGCAAACCAACGGCCTGCGACGGGATTTCGGGGCCCGGTTTGATGGCGTCATTCATGGCGGCCAAGCGTATATCCGCGCCGCCAAGCTGCGGGAAGCCCTAAACGCCGGCTGAAATGCGGGAAAACAGGCCTGAAGGGGTCCAAAAATGCCAACGACCACGAACAACAGGCGCGCGTACATCCGGCGCTGCCTTGCTATTGCGTGGTCGTCCCAGCGCCAGAGCCCTTTCAGGCTGCGACGGCGCCGTTGTTAGCTAGATAGGAACCGTTGTGCGCTTCCGCAAGGGGGCTGCTCACGCTAGTTCGGAACCTCCCGAATCACCGGTCCCCTCGGCGTCGGCTCAGCAGGTGCCGGTTGCGCCGCAGCCGCTGGCTGCTGCGTTGCGGCCGGCTTTGCCGGCTTGCCCAACTGACCGATCGGCCCGTACACGACCGCCGCCCCCAGCACGATGGCCGCGACGATGGCGCCCAAAATGCCCCCGACCGATTGAGACTTCATACCCGATTGTCCCCGCACCTGGAGCGCGACCTGCCGGATCGCGCCATGACGGTTCCTGATATCATGAAAGACGCCAGCCCAGGAATAGGCCCGACTACTTCGCCGCCGCCTTGCGCCGGACGAACGCGGTGACGATGTCCTTCTGCGCAAGCTCGATGGCGCGGTTGGCGGTGGAAAGATGCGCGCTCGCGTCCTCGTTCGGGAATTGCTGGGTGAGGAAGCCGATCAGCGAGGCCCGGAAGTTCTGCCGCTCCGAGGGACATGCGCTCGCCATCAGCGACGCGAACTCCTGGTCCGACATGGTCTTGTTGCTGTCGCGGGGATATTCGCGGGCGAGGCAATTCCAGTAGGCGTCGCGGCCGATTACGGCGAGCTTGTGCGCATCGTCGAGATCGTCATCGGCGATCGCGGCGGAGGATACGAAACAAAGCAGGGCCGCGATCATCATGCGCATGGTTGTTCTCCTTTTCTCGCCATCCTAGCGTGGATGCTCCGGATCGATAAGCGCGGAAGGCTTGCCGCCGGCGAACTGGCCAATCACGATTTATTTGACTACTCTCGGGTGATCCCTCCTTACGATGAGTTCTCTTCGTGGCCAAAGCTCCCAAGAAAACTGCAGGAAGCATCTACATCGGCATCGGCGGCTGGACCTTCGAGCCGTGGCGCGGTGTGTTCTATCCAGAGAAGCTCGCGCAATCGAAGGAGCTGTCCTATGCCGCATCGAAGCTGACCTCGATCGAGATCAACGGCACCTATTACGGCTCGCAGAAGCCGGAGAGCTTCCGCAAATGGGCGAGCGAAGTCCCGGACGGATTCGTGTTCTCCGTGAAGGGCCCGCGCTTTGCGACCAACCGCCGGGTGCTGGCGGAGGCCGGCGATTCCATCAAGCGGTTCTACGACTCCGGCGTGCTGGAACTGGGCGACCGGCTCGGGCCGGTGCTCTGGCAATTCGCGCCGACCAAGAAATTTGACGGCGCCGATTTCGGCAAGTTCCTCGAGCTCTTGCCGCGCAAGCTCGACGGCCGCGCGTTGCGTCATGTGGTGGAAGTGCGGCACGACAGTTTCTGCGTCCCCGAATTCGTCGCGCTGCTGCGCGAATTCGAGACCCCGGTCGTGTTCGCCGAGCACGGCAAATATCCGGCGATCGCAGATGTCGTCGGCGATTTCGTTTACGCGCGGCTGCAGAAGGGCAACGACGAGATCAAGACTTGTTACCCGCCGAAGCAGCTCGACGCCTGGGCCAAGCGGTTCGAGGAATGGGCTTCAGGCGGCGACCCCGATGACCTGACGCATGTCGACAAGACCAAGCCGAAGAAAATGCCGCGCGACGTGTTCGCTTATGTGATCCACGAGGGCAAGGTGCGCGCGCCGGCCGGCGCGATGGAATTGATCGAACGCGTGAAGTGACCGGGGCGCCAGATGGCCAAAGCCAGGAAACTGTTCACGATCGGCTATGAGCAGACACCGCCCAAGGCGGTGCTCGACGAGCTCGAGCAGGCGGGCGTGAAGCTTCTGGTCGATGTCCGGGCGGTGACGTCGTCGCGCCGGCCGGGCTTTTCCAAGAAGCAGCTTGCGGCAGGGCTCGACGAACGCGGCATCGCCTATGTCCATCTCGCGGCGCTCGGCACCCCGAAGGAGGGACGCCTTGCCGCGCGCAGCGGCCAATACGGGGCGCTTCGTACCATCTATACGAAACACCTGAAGACGCCGCAGGCGAAGGAAGAACTCGACGAATTGTCGTCGCTCGTGAAGAAGGCGGGACCAGTCTGCCTGTTGTGCTACGAGCGCGACCACACGCATTGTCACCGCCAGATGATCGCCGAGATCATCGAGGACCGCGACGGCGTGAAAGTGGAGAATCTGGCGCCGCCGCAGGTGTAGGCCGCCTCCCCCGTCATGGCCGGGCTTGTCCCGGCCATCCACGTCTCTCCTCTCGCGACCAAGAACGTGGATGCCCGGGTCAAGCCCGGGCATGACGGCAGAGCAAGGAGTAGCCGTCATTCCGGGGCGCGTAGCGCGAGCCCGGAATCCATCAGGCCACGGACGCAGGTGGAGAAATGGATTCCGGGCCTGCGCCTTCGGCGCATCCCGGAATGACGGAAGAGTGCAGATTACCCCTCTCCCTCCAGCACCAACGCCCCCTCCATCATCTTCACGCAACCGCCCCCGACATGGACGGACGCGACCGTGCCGCCCTGCCTGCGGACGCGAGTGACCAACAGGCTCGGCCGGCCCATGTCGACACCCTGGCCGATGCGCAGCCTCACTTCGCCGTCACCCGTTCCGTCGAGATCGGCGAGCAATGCGGCGGCGGCCGCGGTGGCGCTGCCGGTCGCCGGGTCCTCGGAGAGGCCGCTTGCGCCCGGATGGAACATGCGCGCCTGCAGATCGAGCGGCTGCTCGCTTGCAGGGACATCGCGCGTGTAGAAATAGACCGCATCCGAGCCGTCGCGCGGAAACGTCCGCGCGAACGCAGCCGCATCGGGCCGCGCCCGTTTCAATGCGTCACGCGAAGTGAGCTCGACCATCAGGAACGGCAGCCCGACCGAGACGATCTGCGGCGGATGCCGGTCGGTCTTCAGATCACTTGCCGACAGCGACAGGCAGGCCGCGGCTTGTTCGGCGGCGACGGGCGACAGCCGCTGCAGCGGCTGTGGCGCGGTGAGCTCGGCGCCGACAACCCTGCCCTGCTCGGTCAGGATCTCCACAGGCACGAGCCCTGCCTTTTCCTCGAAGATGAGCCGCGCCGGCGGCTGTTGCGCGAGCGTCGCCAGCACGAAGGCGGTGCCGACATTCGGGTGGCCGGCGAAGGGAATTTCCGAGCGCACCGTGAAGATGCGGACCTGCGCGTCGTTTGCGCTATTCTGCGGCGGCAGCACGAAGGTCGTCTCGGAATAGTTGAACTCGGTCGCGATCGCCTGCATCTGCGCGGTCGACAGCCCGCCAGCATCGAGCACCACGGCAAGCGGATTGCCGCCGAACGCACGATCGGTGAAGACATCGACGGTGATGTAGCGACGCTGCATCGTCTCCTCCTAGCCCAGTTGCCACACCGCAACCGGCTTCTCGTAGCCGCGGATCGGCACCTCGCCGCGCGGCACCGCATCGTGAGCATTCTCGCCGAGCGCCTCGCGCACTTCGGACGAGATCAGGAACTGCGAGTTGAGCTCCTTGTTGAGCGCCTCCAGCCGCGCGGCGAAATTCACGGTGTCGCCGATCACGGTGTATTCCTTGCGCCGGGGCGAGCCGACATTGCCGGCGACGACCTCGCCGATATGGATGCCGATGCCGATGCGCAGCGGCCAGCTCGTGGTCTCGTTGAACCGCTCATTGGCGGCGAGCATCTCGCGCGCTGCGGCCACCGCCTGCTGCGCGGCGTCCTCGGCTTCGAGCGGCGCGCCGAACAGCGCGAGGAAGCCGTCGCCGAGAAACTTGTTCACGATGCCGCCATGGCGGTCGAGGATATCGACCAGCATGGCAAAGGCACGGTCGAGCCGCTCGACTACCTCCTGCGGCGAGCGCGTCCGCGCGCCCGCGGTGAAGCTGCGGAAATCGACGAACATCACCGCGACACGACGGATATCGCTGTCAGTCGACGCGCCCTCCGTCATCAGCCGTTCGACGACCTGCGGCGAGACGTGCTGGCCGAACAGGTCGGTGATGCGGTCGCGCGCAGTCGCCGCCGCGATGCTGGCCTCGAACTGCCGCCGCAACTGCATGCCGACCGCGCCCGCCAGCATGCCGCAAACCAACAGGATCAGGCTGCGCGAAGCGTGATAGTAGACATTGGGCTCCAGCGAGCTGTCTCCCGCCGGATGGTAGAACATCGCCACACAGAACAGCTGCGCCGCCGCGACGAAGCCGGTGAAGGTCGAGAGCCAGAAATCCAACCGCAGCGTCGAGAGGATGATGAAGATGAAATAGGTGAGCGGACCGACGAAGCCGAGTGCCGCTTCCGAGCCCATGCTGTTGATCTGCAGCCCCAGCGCCACCGTCGGCAGCGAGGTCTCGATCAGCGCCCCGATATAGCGCCGGATTACCGGCAGGTCGCGGCCCTTGCGCATGTGCCGGGTGATCGCCCCATGCACCCATAGCTCGAACAGGATGAACGGCACCAGGATGGCGTAGAGATAGAACGGATTGAGATTGCCGTGCCAGACCCGGCTCACTGCATCGGGGGCGAAGAAGTAGACCGTCGCGGAGATCAGCGAGAGCAGAACCGTCGTCCCGATCAGCGCCTTGATCCGGAGCAGTTCGGTCGTCATCACCTCGCGCATCAATATCCGGTGGAATTCGGCCGATACGGCCGAACCTTGCGCGTCTTTCTTCCTGCTCCAGAATCCGGCCATGCTGCTGCCCTGACGTCAGGCAACTATATGCCTCAATCGAGCGTGCGACGGAAGCGCGTTACGGCGATCGTCATCGCCACCAGCATCAGTACAATGAGTGCAATCGCGTCATATTGCAGATTGGCAACGCCGGCGCCCTTCAGCATGATGGCGCGGACGATGCGGACGTAGTGAGTCAGCGGCAGGCCCTCGCCGAGATACTGCGCCCACACCGGCATCCCCGCGAACGGAAACATGAAGCCTGAGAGCAGGATGCTCGGCAGGAAAAACATCATCGAGAGCTGCATGGCCTGAAGCTGGTTCTGCACGATGGTCGAGAACGTATAACCGATCGAGAGATTGGTGGTGATAAACAGCGTGGTCAGCGCTGCCAGGAGCAGCACGCTGCCGAGGATCGGCACGCCGAACAACAGCACGCCGATGCCGACGATCAGTGAGGCCTGCACGAAGCCGACGATGACATAAGGAATGATCTTGCCGAACATCACCTCCACCGGCCTGATCGGCATCGACAACAGGCTCTCCATCGTGCCGCGCTCGATCTCGCGCGTCACCGACAGTGCGGTGAAGATCAGCATGGTCATGGTCAGGATGGTGCCGACCAGGCCCGGCACGATGTTGAGCCGCGACTCGGCGGCCGGGTTGTAGCGGGCGTGCGTCCTGATCTCGAACGGCATGTCCGGGGGATCGCCGACATGCAGATCGTGCTCCAGCGCGGTCTGCACCAGGGCGCCGAGCGCGCCGAGCGCGGAGCCGGCTGCGATCGGATCGGTGGCGTCGGCGGCGACCAGCAGCGCCGGCTTGTCGCCGCGCCGCACTGCGCGCTCGAAGCCGCGCGGGATCTCGACGCCGAACAGCACCTTGCCGGATTTCAGGAGGTCGTCGAACTCGGCGACATCGTGCACCTCGCGGGTGAAGCGGAAATAGGCGGTGTTCTCCATCGCCTTCAGGATCGAACGTCCGAGATCGCTGTCCTCCTGGATCAGCACCGCCGTCGGCAAATGGCGAGGCGTGGTGTTGATGGCATAGCCGAACAGCAGGAGCTGCATCACCGGGATCATCACGATCATGGCGAAGGAGACGCGGTCGCGGCGAAGCTGGATGAATTCCTTCACCAGCATCGCATAGCTGCGACGCCAGAAGCCGAACGCCGGCTCTCTCGTCTCGATAGCGGGATGGATTGCCTCGATCGCGCTCATTGGAATTTATCCCTGGAAATTATCCTTGGAGCGGCCCATGAGATCGATGAACACGTCTTCGAGCGACGGCTCGCTGTCCTGCCAGTGCCAGCGCGGATCACCGCGATAGGCGGCAACCGTCGCATCCAGCGCCGCCTTGTCGCGGCCGGAGACATGCAGGCTGGTGCCGAACGGCGCCACCATGTCGATGCCGGCCTTGCCGGCGAGTTCGTCGCCAAGTCCGTTGAGATCGTCGCCGGTCACCGTATAGGTCGAGAGCGCCGAGCCTGCGATCACCTCTTCCACCGTGCCATGTGCCAAGAGATGGCCATAGGCGATGTACGCGATCTCGTGGCAGCGCTCGGCCTCGTCCATGTAGTGCGTGGAGACCAGCACGGTCAGGCCCTCGGCGGCAAGCGTGTGGATTTCGTTCCAGAAGTCGCGCCGCGCCTTGGGATCGACGCCGGCGGTCGGCTCGTCGAGCAGCAGCAGTTTCGGATTGGGCAGCGTGCAGGCGCCGAGCGCAAGCCGCTGCTTCCAGCCTCCGGAGAGATTGCCGGCAAGCTGCTCCTCCCGGCCGCTCAGCCCGATGCGCGCGATCATCTCGCGCGCTGCGCCGCGCGCGTCGGGCATGCCGTAGAGCCGCGCGACGAATTCCAGGTTCTCGCGCACCGAAAGGTCCTGGTACAGGCTGAAGCGCTGGGTCATGTAGCCGACCAGGCGCTTGATGCGGTCGGCATCGCGGCGGATATCGTAGCCGAGGCAGGTGCCGTTGCCGCTGTCGGGCGTGAGCAGGCCACAGAGCATGCGGATGGTCGTGGTCTTGCCGCTGCCGTTGGGACCGAGGAAGCCGTAGATCGAGCCGCGCCGCACCTGCATCGACAGATCATGCACGACCTCGCGGCCGCCGAACGATTTGGAGAGGCCATGGACGTCGATGGCGATGTCAGGCGTATGGTTGGCGACCGTGCTCATTGCCGGTCCGCCACCGGCGTCTTCGGATTGAGATAGACGCTGATCGGCTGGCCCACGCGCAACGCATCGGGCCGGCTCGGCCGCGCCTGGATCAAATAGACAAGCTTGTTGCGCTCATCGAGGCTGTAGATCACGGGCGGGGTGTATTCCGCCGTGGTCGCGATGAAATAGATCTTCGCGGTGAGATCGGCGGCGCAATTGTCGCAGACGACGCGGACCTGGTCGCCGATCGAAAGCTTCGGCAGTTCCGCTTCAGGCACGAAGAAGCGCAGCTTCATGTTGCCGGGCGGCATGATCGAGAGCACCGGCCGCTGCGCCGCCACCATCTCGCCCTCGCGGAAATAGATCTGCTGGATGGTGCCGGCGACCGGCGCAAACCCCTTGCGCCGCGCCAGCCGCGTCTCCGACGTGTTGACCTTGGCTTCGGCCACGCGCAATGCCGAGACCGCGGCGTCAAGATTGGCCTGCGTGCCCGCACCCGTCCCTCGCAGGGACGCAGCGCGGTCATAGGTCTGCTGCGCATTGGCGAGTGTCGCCTTGTTCTGGTTGAGATCGGCCTGCTGCAGGTCGTCGTCGACGGAGTAAAGCAGGTCGCCGACCTTCACCTCGTCGCCTTCGCGCACGTTGAGCTTGACCACGCGGCCGGATTCATCCGGGCTGACAAAGATCATGTCTGCTTCGACCCAGCCCTGGAATCCGGGATCGCGGCGCTCCTGGCAGGCGGCGAGCACTGCGGCCAGCGCTACCGCGACCAGCATCCTGATCGTTCGCGACGAGGTCATGTCGTCCTCCGTTCGCCGAAGATCAGGTCGAGGTGGACGCGCAGCATCTCGATCGCATCCAATGGCGAATGCTTGCTGAACATGCTCTGCCAGATCACCGCGATCAGCGCGGGCGCGACCATGATCTGCGGGAAGCGCACCAGTTCCTTGTTGCGGATCTCGCCGCGCGCGATCGCAACCTCGATCAGCGCGCGCATACCGGCCATCCCGCGCGACACCACTTCGCGGAAATAGAAATCGGCGATCGCCGGAAAGCGCGGCCCTTCGGCCATGATGAGCCGCACAATGTCGCCGCGGCGCGTCGAGGCGATCTCGCGGATGAACATCTCCGCAAAGCTCTCGACTGCATCGCGGACCGATCCGCCGGCCGGCGCCGGCGAGGCCATGCGGCCGATCAGCGGCACCAGCGCGGTCCGGATCAATTCCTCGAACATCGATTCCTTGTCCTTGAAATGCAGATAGATCGTGCCCTTGGCGACGCCGGCGCGCTTGGCGATGTCGTCGAGCCGGGTTGCAGCGAAACCGCGTGCGACGAACTCCTCCATCGCCGCCTCCACGATCGCCGCCCGCCGCTCCGCCGCGCGCTCGGCGCGGTTCGGCCCGCCGCCGGCAAGCTTCGGCGAGACCACTTTTGACACCTTGGCCCGCGCCGCCCTGCTGGCGGTCCGGCGCCGGGCCTTGGAGCGAACGGAAGATTTGGCGTGATGTTTCATGCGATGATTTTGACTGACTGGTCAGTCATAGTCAAGTTAATTGTCGGCCCGTAGCCCGGGTAGGAGCGAAACGCGTAACCCCGGGAAATCTGCATCCGCGTGGCAAGCTGTCCCGGGTTGCGCTTCGCTCCACTCGGGCTACGGCCCTGAATTATTTGCTAAACCAGCCTTGCCGCTTGCTCAGTTCAACCTCTCCCGCTTGCGGGGGAGGTCGGCGCGCAGCGCCGGCTGGGGGCTTTCTCCACTGGGGGACTCTGACTCAATCACGTCGGTCCAACCCCGCGGAGACACCCTCACCCCGCCCTCTCCCGCAAGCGGGAGAGGGCGCGCAGCTCCCGCGTGGAAACGGCTCGCCGTCCTACGCAAAATCCAGCACCATGCGGCCGTCGATCTTCCCGGACTTCATCCGGTCGAAGATGTCGTTGATCTTCTCCAGCGGCGCCTTGGTGATCTCCGCGTGCACCTTGCCGTCGGTGGCAAAGGCGATCGCTTCGTCGAGATCGCGGCGGGTGCCGACGATCGAGCCGCGCACCGTGATGCGCTTCAAGACGACATCAAAAATCGGCGTCGGGAATTCGCCGGGCGGAAGGCCGACGAGGCTGACGGTCCCCTTGCGCCGCACCATCTTCAGCGCCTGCGCGAATGCAGCGGTGGACACCGCGGTCACCAGCACGCCATGCGCCCCTCCCCCGGTCGATGCCAACACCTTCTCCACCGCCGTCTCCGACAACGCATTGACGGCGAGATCGGCGCCGGTGCTTCGCGCGAGCTCAAGCTTGTCCTCGGCGATATCGACCGCGGCCACCTTGAGCCCCATCGCCTTCGCATATTGGATGGCGACATGGCCGAGGCCGCCGACGCCAGAGATGACGACCCACTCGCCGGGCCGCGCTTCGGTCTCCTTCAGTCCCTTGTAGGTCGTGACGCCGGCGCACAGGATCGGCGCCACCTTTGCGAAGTCAATATTCGCCGGCAATTTTGCGGCGAATGCCGCCGATGCGATGACATATTCGGCGAAGCCGCCGTTCACGCTGTAGCCGGTATTGTGCTGGTGCTCGCACAGGGTTTCCCAACCGGTCTCGCAATACTCGCAACGCATGCACGCGTCATGCAGCCAGGCGACGCCGACGGCATCACCAACCCTGAGATTGGTCACACCAGGGCCGAGCGCTGCGACAATGCCGGCGGCCTCATGGCCCGGAATGAAGGGAGGAACCGGCTTCACCGGCCAGTCTCCGGACGCGGCATGCAGATCGGTGTGACATACGCCGCAGGCTTTCACCTTGACCAGGACTTCGCCCGGACCCGGTTCGGGCACCGGCACATTCTCGATCTCGAGCGGCTTGCCAAAATTCCGGACAACAGCGGCTTTCATGGTCGGCATCTGTCTGCTCCTTCGCTTTGGAGAGCAGACTAGCGGCCGGCCGCCTCTCGTTTCTTGATCGGTGTCAAAGGACGCGACGAATGTGCGCGTGTGACATCGCAATGACAACCGCGCCTCGTGAAGCGAAGCGCAACCCGGGGAACTGCATCAGCGGCGCGAGCGGTCCCGGGTTACGCGCTCCACCCGGGTTACGAGGGCTGCGCTAACCTCTGGCGTCGCAGGCCCAGGCGCGGATCACGCATTCCTTGCCGCCATATTCATAGCATTTGCGGGTCGCTGCGTTCAGCGAGCGCGAGATCTTCGGCTCCACGGCGTAACCGTGCGCCCCGCACGGATTGGCCATGTCGACGGATAAAGCGGCGCAGGCACGCTTCATGGTGATGGTGGTGCATTCGCCCTTGCACTGCTTCAGCGCCGCAGCGCGGGCCGCCGCTTCGGCGGGATAGTCATAGGCGTGGCCATAAGCGCCGCATTTGCCGACCGCAATGGCGCCCGCCGCCCAGCTCTCGGTGATCAAGCGCGTCGCGCCCAATGCTAGCGTGAGCGCAAGAATGAACAGCGCGCGGCGTTGCGCACGCCTTGTCGAGACGATCACTTTCCCCAACCCCCAGACAGCCGGCGCGGACTCTAGCCGCCGGACGTTTCCACTTGGTGAACGGGAGATTGAGAGACGCGCAAATCGCAATGACGTGGGAAGAGAGCGGCGCGATTCCATCATCCGTCGTCCCGCGCTTGACGCGGGACCCATAACCACAGGCGCTCGTTGTGGCGCGAGCGAGCGGTCACAGCTCACACATCACGAGCATTCGTGGTTATGGGTACCGGCTCGCGCTTCGCTTGGCCGGGACGACGGTTATGACCCGCGCGCCGCTTCCAACGCCTGCGGGGTGTCGATGTCGAGGAAGGCGCTTTCGCCGTCGACGGGGACTTCGGCCACGGCTTCGGCATGCTTGGCGATCAAATGCCGCGCGCCGATGTCGCCGTCGAGCGTCATCAATTCCTTGAAGAAGCGCCGCGACCACAGCACGGGATTGCCGCGCCTGCCCTCGCTGACGGGGACCGCGATCAAATGGCCGCGGTCGGGTGCAAAGGTATCGATGAGCCGGTCGATCAAGGACGCGCCGATCAACGGCATGTCACCGAGGCAGATCACGGCACCGTCGACATTGTCGGACACCGCGGAGATGCCGGCCTTTACCGAACTCGCAAGCCCGCCGGCGAAATCCGGATTGCGCACGAACTTCACCTTCAGCCCCTGCAGCGCCTGTTCGACCAGCTCCGCCTGATGCCCGGTGACGACAATCACCTCCGAAGCCTTTGACGCCAGCGCCTGCTCGGTCGCAATACGCACCAGCTTCTTGCCGCCGATCTCCGCGAGCAGCTTGTTGGGGCCACCCATCCGTGTCGAGCGGCCGGCGGCGAGCACGATGGCCGCGAGCTTGCGATTGCCTTCGGTGTCGGAGCCTGTGCGCGGCTGCGGCCGCGTCACGATCTCCATCAACAGCCCACCGACCCCCATGCCGGTGAGCTCGGCGCGCGTGACCTTGATCCCCGCGAGCAGGCGCATCAGCACCCAATCGAATCCATTCTCGACCGGAGAGCGCGCGCAGCCGGGCGCACCCAGCACCGGCACATTCGCCGCGCTGCCGATCAGGAGCAGATTGCCCGGATCGACCGGCATGCCGAAATGCTCGATCGCGCCGCCGATCCCGGTGATCGCCGCCGGGATCACGTCGCGCCGGTCGGCGATCGCGGAAGCGCCGAACACGATCACAAGCTCGGCGCCGAGCCCGAGCAATTCCTTGATCGATGCAGCCAGCGCGGTCTCCTCATGCGGCACGCGGCGCTCGGCAATGATGCTGGCCCCGGCGGGCGCGAGGCGCTCGGCGGTGACACGCAGCGTCTTCTCGATCACCTTCGGCGACAGCCCCGGCAGCATCGTGGAGACGATACCGACCTTCTTGATGACGTAAGGCGCAACCTGCAGCGTGTCGCGGCTGGCCACCGCGACCGCCGCATCGCGCAAGCGCGCTTCGACGCCAAAAGGAATAAGCTTGACGGTGGCGATCATCTCGCCTTCGACCACCGGCTTGAACGCGGTCAGCGTGGCGAGCGTGATCGCCTCATCGACGCCGTTGATGCGATCGACCGCGGCACGGTCGATCACCAGCACGCCCGCGCGTGCAGCGAACAGATTGGCACGGCCGGTGAAGGCACGCTCGACATTGACGCCATCGCCGGCAATGGCCTGCGCGATGCTGGCCGCGGCGGCGTCTTCAGAGACGTCGCCCTCCTCCAGCCGCACCACGACGATTTCCTTCACCCCGGCCTTGGTCAAGGCTTCCACTTCGGCAGGGCCGATCGTGGTGCCCTTCTTCAGCACCAGCGACCCCTGCCGCAGTGTGTGGACGGTGACGCCGCCAATCGCGTCACGCGGACTGGCAGGCCCAAACTTCATGCCGCAACTTCTTTCTCTTTCGGCGGCAGCCGCAGCGTCGCGGTGATCTCTCCCATGATGGCGACCGCGATCTCGGACGGCGATACCGCACCAATGTCGAGCCCGATCGGCGCATGGATGCGCGCGATGTCGCTCTCCTTCGCGCCTTGCGCGCGCAGCCGCTCCGCGCGCTTCGCATGCGTCTTCCGCGAGCCCAGCGCTCCGATATAGAAGCAGTCGCGCTCGAAGGCGTGCAGCAGCGCGGGATCATCGATCTTCGGATCGTGCGTCACCGCGACGAAGGCGGTGTAGTGATCGACGTTGAGCGGCGGCAGCGCGACATCAGGCCATTCCGCGATCAGGGGCACGTCGGGAAAGCGTTCCGGGCTGGCAAAAGCAGTGCGCGGATCGACGACGGTGACGTCATAATCCAGCGATCGCGCCAGCGGCGCCAGCGCCTGGCTGATATGGACGGCGCCGATGATCACGAGCTTTGCGGTCGGCGCGTAGACGTTGAGGAACAGCTTCTTGCCGCCGACCTCGACATTGGTGCTCTTGCCCATGCGCAATGCCTTGGCAAGCTCGGCATGCAGGGGATCGGCGGCAAAGTCCTTGGCTTTCACCAGCCGTTGCTCGCCATTGGCGGTATCGGTGACGACAATCACCGGGCGCCGCGCGGCGCGCTCGGCATTCAGCTCTTTCAGCGTTTCGAGCTTCACGGCTAGCCTACCTTCTCGACGAAGACGCGGATGGTGCCGCCGCAGGACAGGCCGACATTCCAGGCGGTCTCGTCAGCCACGCCGAATTCGAGCATCCTGGGCTGGCCGCTCGAGATCACGTCGAGCGCCTCGGTCACCACGGCGCCTTCGACGCAGCCGCCTGAGACCGAGCCCAGGAATGTACCCTCGTCGTTGATGACGAGGCTCGAACCCGCCGGTCGCGGCGCCGAGCCCCAGGTCTCCACCACGGTGGCCAGCGCCACCCCGTGTCCGGCCTTCTGCCAGTCCTCAGCCGCCTTCAGGATGTCTTCGTCGCGATTGAGCATTTGAAAACCCTCTTCAAGCTACGGAGCGGATCAGGCTGCGATGATGCGGTGGTGGCGGGGCCGAAAGCGCGTCGATCAGCCCCTGGATAGAGCTCAAATTATGTACCGGGCGGAATTCGTCAACGTGGGGCAGCATCATTTTGATGCCCTGCGCCTTGGCCTCGAAGCCGCTGTAGCGCAGCAGCGGATTGAGCCAGATCAGGCGACGGCAGGAACGGTGCAGCCGGTCCATCTCGAAGGCGAGCTTGGCGTCCGCCTCGCGTTCCAGTCCGTCGGAGATCAATAACACGATCGCGCCCTGCCCCAGCACCCGCCGGGCCCAGAGCTTGTTGAAGGTGTGCAGCGAGGTCGCGATCCTGGTGCCGCCGGCCCAGTCCTCGACGCTCGAGGAGCAGCTTGCCAGCGCCTCGTCGGGATCGCGCTGGCGCAGCGCCCGCGTCACGTTGGTCAGCCGGGTGCCAAACAGGAACACTGACACGCGTTTGCGGGCGTCGGTGATGGCATGCAGGAAATGCAGGAACAGGCGGGTATATTCGCTCATCGAACCCGAGATGTCGAGCAGCGCCACGATCGGCGCCGGCTTGTCGATGCGGCCGAGCTTGCGGATGTCGACGATCTCCCCGCCGGTGCGCAAGGAGTTGCGCACGGTGCGGCGGATGTCGAGCTTCAGGCCGCGGGCGTCCGGCCGGTAGCGGCGCGTCTCCAACTCCGCCTGCGGCAGACTCATCTTGGCGATGGCGCGGGTGACCTCGGCGATCTCGGCCGCGCTCATCTGCGCGAAGTCTTTCTTCTGCAATATCTCGCGATCGGAGACCGAGAGCTTGAGGTCCTGCGCCTGCTCCTGCGGCCGCTCCTCGCGGCTCGCGGGCTGCGACAGCGCCTCCTGCACGCGGCGCGAGGCCGGCGGCGGCTTCTTCTTGGCGTGGTCGGGCAGCGGCACCGAGTCCAGCATGCTCTTCCACTCCTCGGCGGCGCGGAAGAACAGATCGAAAGCCTGGGCAAAGATCAGCGCATGCTCGTGGCGCTTGACGAAGATCGCTTCCAGCGTGGCGTAGAAGTCGGCGCGGCTGCCGATTTCGATCAACTGCAGCGCATTGAGCGCATCGATCACCGAGCCCGGCCCGACCGGCAGCCCGGCCGCCCGCAGCGCGCGGGCGAAGCCGACCACGTTATCGGCCATGTGGCCCGTCGGCGGCGCAAGGTGGTTGATGGGCATCTATCCTCACCTCGTCATTCCGGGGCACGCGAAGCGTGAACCCGGAATCTGGAGATTGCGGCGCGAGGTTCCGGGTTCGCGCTGCGCGCGCCCCGGAACGACCGAAGCGAACGCGAGCAACTACGTCTCGCTCGTCGCTTCCTTCAAAACCTTCTGCAGCGTATCGCCCTGCATGCGCGCGATGTCGTCCTGGTACTTCAGGAGCGCACCGAGGGTGTCGCCGACCACTTGCGGCGTTAGCGAGCGCGCATCGAGCTCGGAGAGCGCGGTGGCCCAGTCGATGGTCTCGGCGACGCCGGGCGACTTGTAGAAATCCTGGTCGCGCAGCGCTTGCACGAAGCGCACCACCTGCTGCGACAGCTTGTCCGAAATGTTCGGCACCCGCGACTTGACGATCGCGAGCTCGCGCTCGGCTGCGGGATAGTCGACCCAGTGATAGAGACAGCGCCGCTTCAGCGCGTCGTGGATCTCGCGGGTGCGGTTGGAGGTGATGATGACGATCGGCGGCGCCGGCGCCTTCACCGTGCCGAGCTCGGGGATCGTCACCTGGAAGTCCGACAGGATCTCCAGCAGGTACGCCTCGAACGCCTCATCGGCGCGGTCGAGCTCGTCGATCAGGAGCACCGGCGGGCCGGCGACGTCAGGCTCCAGCGCCTGCAATAGCGGCCGCTTGATCAGGAAGCGCTCGGCAAAGATGTCGCTCGCAAGCTGGTCGCGGTCGGTGTCGCCGGAGGCTTCAGCCAGGCGAATCGCGATCATCTGCGAGGCGCTATTCCACTCATAGACCGCGGAGGCGACGTCGAGGCCCTCGTAACACTGCAGGCGGATCAGCGTCCGCCCGAGCGCTGACGACAGCACCTTGGCGATCTCGGTCTTGCCGACGCCGGCCTCGCCTTCAAGGAACAACGGCCGGCCCATGCGCAAGGCGAGATAGGTCACCGTCGCAAGCGACCGCTCGGCGAGATAGCCGCGCGAGGTCAGGAGCTCGAGCAGTGCATCGACGGATTTCGGTAGCGCCGATGCGGTCATGGGAACGCCGGTGTTGGAGCCAAGGGAGCCTGTATTATCACGCTTTAGCGTTAGCAGCTTCGACCGCCCGGCGCGCCAGCACCCCGATCAAATGCGCGCGATATTCGGCGCTGCCGTGCAGGTCGCTGTTAAGCCCCTCCGGCGATACGCTGAGCCCCTCCAGCACCTTGGGCGAGAACCGCTTCTGCAGGGCTTCCTCGAAGGCGGTGACGCGGAACACGCCGTCCGAGCCGGCGCCGGTGACGGCGACGCGGACATCCGACGGACGGCGCGCGACAAACACGCCGACCAGCGCATAGCGCGAGGCCTGGTTGCGGAACTTCACATAGGCCGCCTTCTTCGGCACCGGAAACTGCACCTTGGTGATGATCTCGTCGCCCTCGAGCGCGGTCGAGAACAGGCCCTGGAAGAACTCTTCCGCCTTGAGCCGCCGCTTGTTGGTGACGATGGTCGCCCCCAGTGCCAGCACCGCGGCCGGATAGTCCGCGGTCGGGTCATTGTTCGCCAGCGAACCACCGATGGTGCCGCGATGGCGCACGGCAGGATCGCCGATTCCAGCCGCGAGCTCGGCGAGCGCGGGAATCGCCTCGCCCACGACGGCAGAGTTGGCGACCTCAGCATGCTTGGCGGTGGCGCCGATCGCGAGCGCACGGCCCTTCATTTCGATGGTGTCGAGGCCTTCGATGTGGGAGAGGTCGACCAGATGCGGCGGGCTTGCGAGCCGCTGCTTCATGACCGGCACCAGCGTGTGACCGCCGGCGATCAGCTTGGCGTCGTCGTTCTTCACCAGAAGGTTGGCGGCCTGTCGCACGGTCGCCGGACGATGATACTTGAATTCATACATTGGATTGTCCCGGAAATTTCAAACCGCAATCGCGATGCAATGCGCTGAGGTTCAAGCCAGATCGGACTTCGCCATCGCCTTGGCGCCGGCGGCGATCGAGGCGACGATGTTCTGATAGCCGGTGCAGCGGCACAGATTGCCCTCGAGCTCCTCGCGGATCACCTCGTCGGAAAGATCATTGCCCTTGCGGTGCACCATATCGACGGCGGTCATGATCATGCCGGGCGTGCAGAAGCCGCACTGCAAACCATGATTCTCGCGGAACGCTTCCTGCATCGGATGCAGCGGCCCGCCGTCCGGCGCCAATCCCTCGATGGTCTTGACCTCATGGCCGTCGGCCATCACCGCGAGCGTGGTGCAGGACTTCACGGCCTTGCCGTCGAGATGCACGACGCAGGCGCCGCATTGCGAGGTGTCGCAGCCGACATGGGTGCCGGTCAACCGCAGGTTTTCACGCAGGAATTGGACGAGAAGGGTACGGGGGTCGACATTGGCGGTGACGGGATTGCCGTTCACGATCAGGGAAATCTTGGCCATCAGCACTCTCTTGATCTGCTCTGCCGCACATCGACAGAACAGGCGTTTATAACCGTTCCAAAGCCATAATATGGGCCATCACCGCAATGGGCAACCTCGCCCCTCGCATGGCCGGATGACGTCGTGCCGTTTTTGCGCCGTTGTGCAGCGCCGCTAGTCTTTAGCTTGGAGGCGGGCTTCTTGGCGTCAGCCCTGCACAGCCTTGGCGAAATTCGCGAAGAATTCATCGGCCAGCTTCTTGGCCGTGCCATTGATCAATCGCTGGCCGAGTTGGGCGAGCTTGCCGCCGATCTGCGCCTCGACGTTATAGCTCAGGAGCGTGCCGCCATCCTTGTCGGCGAGCGCGACGGTCGCGCCGCCCTTGGCGAATCCGGCAACCCCGCCCTCGCCTTCGCCCGAGATCTTGTAGCCGTTGGGCGGATCGAGATCGGACAGCATGACCTTGCCCTTGAAGCGCGCCGAGACCGGGCCGACCTTCATCTTGGCGACCGCGCGAAAGCCGTTGTCCTCGGTCTTCTCCAACTCCTCGCAGCCGGGGATGCAGACCTTCAGCACCTCGGGATCGTTGAGCTTGGCCCACACGGCCTCGCGCGGCGCCGCAAGTTGGACTTCGCCGTTCATTGTCATTGCCATGAGAGCCTCCCCGATCGCATCAAACCAACACCCAACTAAAGCACAGCAGCCACAAAGGAAAGACCAACATCTGACGACGAGCGATGCATATTCGCAGCGCAGCAAAACGGAGACCGCCCTTGTGACAGGGCCGGGCCGGATCAAGAAGGGCCATTGGCAGGGGCAGCCGGGAATGATTAGGTCGCGCGCGATGAGCACATCCCTCTCCCCGCTGCTGGCACCGATGCTGTCAAGCGCCGCGATGCGCGCGGTCTGCGACGACGCCGCCACCTTGCAGAATATGCTGGATTTCGAGGCAGCGCTGGCGCGTTCCGAAGCAGCGGTCGGCGTGATTCCGAATGCCGCGGCGGGGGCGATCGGCGCGGCCTGTCGGGCCGAATCATTCGATGCCGCGGCGCTCGCGGACGCCGCTGTCCGCTCGGGCAACCTGGCGATTCCGCTGGTCAAGGCGCTCACCGCCGAGGTCGCCAGAGCCGACAAGGAGGCCGCGCGCTATGTGCATTGGGGCGCGACCAGCCAGGATGTCATCGACACCGCAACCATGCTCACGTTGCGTGCCGGCATCGACGCGCTGCTCGTCGATCTCGATCGCGCCATCGCCGGCTTTGCAAAGCTGGCCCGCCAGCATCGCGACACCGCGGTGGTCGCGCGCACCTGGCTGCAGCACGCGCTGCCGATGCCGTTCGGCCTCAAGCTCGCCGAATATGCCGCAAGCCTGCACCGCTCGCGCAAGCGGCTGCTGCGCCTGCGCCGCGAGGCCCTGGCCCTGCAATTCGGCGGCGCCGCCGGCACGCTCGCCGCGCTCGGCGACAACGGCATGGCCGTGGCCGCAAAGCTGGCGCAAGAACTCGACCTGCCGTTGCCGGAAGCACCCTGGCACACCCACCGCGACCGTATCGCGGAGATCGCATCCGCCCTCGCCATCATCGCGGGAAGCTGCGGCAAGATCGCCCGCGACGTCTCCTTGATGATGCAGACCGACGTCGCCGAAGCCTTCGAGCCCTCCGGCGAAGGCCGCGGCGGTTCCTCGACCATGCCCCACAAGCGCAATCCGGTTGCCGCCGCAACCGCGCTCGCTGCCGCCACCACGGCCCCCAATCTCGCCGCGACGATCCTTGCCGCGCAGGTGCAGGACCACGAGCGCAGCGCCGGCCCCTGGCACGCGGAATGGCCGACCTTGCCGACGCTGATGCTGGTCACCTCGGGCGCGCTCGCCGCTGTCGTCGAACTCGCCGAGGGCCTGGACGTCGACGCCGCGCGGATGCGCGTCAACCTCGGTGCGACCAACGGGCTGATCATGGCGGAAGCGGTATCGATGGCGCTCGCCGAAAAGCTCGGCAAGAGCGAAGCGCATCACCTCATCGAAGCCGCCAGCAAGAAGGCCGTCGCCGAACAGAGGCACCTGCGCGACGTGCTGAAAGCCGATCCAGGGATCACCGCGCAGCTTGCCGCGGACAAAATCGAAAAACTGTTCGAGCCGATGGCCTATCAGGGCGCCTCGCAGGCGCTGATCGACCGCCTGCTCGCCTCGCTCGAGGATTTGTCGTAAGACACCGCTGTCATTCCGGGGCGCGCGGAGCACGAGCCCGGAATCCATCGGGCCACATACACAGGCGGTGAAATGGATTCCGGGCTCGATGCTGTCGCATCGCCCCGGAATGACGAGAGAAATAGGGGAACGCAGACCATGCCGATGATCGACGCCGACGGATGCCTACTCAACGTCCAGGTGGAAGGCCGCGACGGCGGACCGACGCTGATGCTGTCGAATTCGCTGGGCTGCACGCTGCAGATGTGGGAGCCGCAGATGAAGGCGCTGACGCAGGTGTTCCGCGTCATCCGCTACGACCGGCGCGGCCACGGCAAGTCGCAGGTCCCTCCCGGCCCCTATTCGATAGAGCGTTTCGGCCGCGACGTGCTGGCGATCCTCGACGACCTCAATATCGAGAAGACCCATTGGTGCGGCCTGTCGATGGGCGGCATGGTCGGGCAATGGCTGGGTGCCAACGCGCCGGAACGCTTCGGCAAGATCATCCTCGCCAACACCACCTGCCACTATCCGGATCCGACCAACTGGCACAACCGTATCAAGGCGGTGAAGGAAGGCGGCATCGCCGCGGTCGCCGACACCGCGATCGCAGGTTGGCTGACGGCTGATTTCCGCGAGCGTGAGCCGCAGATCACAGCCCGGATGAAGGCGATGCTGTTGGCTTCACCTGTCGACGCTTACATCGCCTGCTGCGAGGTCTTGAGCACGCTCGACCAGCGCGATCTGTTGCCGAAGATCACGAATCCGACGCTGGTGATCGCCGGCCGTCACGATATGGGCACCCCGGTCTCGGCCGCGGAATACATTCGCAGCCATATCCCCGGCGCCAGCATGACGATCCTCGATGCCGCGCATATCTCCAATGTCGAGCAGCCGCACGCCTTCACCGAAGCCGTGGTCGGCTTCCTGACGCAACGCTAGGTCCAACAACGTCGTCATTTGCGAGCGAAGCGAAGCAATCGATATTGCGCCCGCGGATACAATGGATTGCTTCGTCGCTTCGCTCCTCGCAATGACGGGAGGAGATCATCATGGACGACGACAAGCGCCGCGACGAGGGCATGACCCAGCGCCGGAAAGTGCTGGGCAATGAATGGGTCGACAAATCGATCGCCAACCGCAATGCCTTCAACACCGATTTCCAGGACCTGATCACGCGCTATGCGTGGGGTGAAATCTGGACGCGGCCGCATTTCGACCATCGTACGCGGCGCGTGCTTGTCATCGGCACAATGGTCGCGCTCGGGCAGTGGGATGAATTCCGCCTGCATGTGCGCGCGGCGCTCACCGAAGGCGGCTTCTCGCCTGATGACATCAAGGAGATCCTGCTGCAGCAGGCGATCTATTGCGGTGTGCCGGCCGCCAATCACGCGGTGAAGGAAGCGTCGGCGATCGTTGCGGAGCTAGGGCTGTTGAAGCGATAAATTGCCGGCGGGCACGACGGCATCGGCCTCGTTCCGCACCTCGGCCATCCGCGGCGCGGCGCCCTCGATCAGCAGCACGATGCCGATGCCGAGCAGCATCAGCAGCTCGGTCGCATGCAGCCGCAGCGCCTCGGCCTCGCCGACCGCGGAGGCCGCCAGCATGCTGACGAAGCTGAGCACGCTGCCGAGCGCCAGCGCCATGCCGAGGGTTTCATCGCCGCCGCCGCGCTCGCGGACCGAGCGGCTCGAAAGCAGCACCAGGTACAGCGCGAAAAAGGCAACGGTCGTGATCCGCGCCAGCGCCAGCAGCCAGGCAATACGCACGCTCGCGATGCCCGACAGATGCAGATGATCGCTGATGAAGAAGCCGATCGACACGCTCGGCCGGTCGTAGAGGCCGCGGACCGGCGCCTCGATGATCTGGAAGGCGATGCTGGTCCAGACCGGGATGAAATAGGCCGCCAGCAGCGCGCCGCTGAATGAGCTGATCCGCCAGTTCGTCGACATCTGCCGCTCCCCGTGTTCCGCTCGCCGGTCCCGCCATAAGGATTTGACGCGAGGTAACTTCGTTGGAAATCAAGCGGCAATCTAAACCCTTTGTTAACCTTAATGGGGCAGCCGCTGTGGACAGCGTCCAAAAAGAAAGTCCCGCCTTGCGGCAGGACTTTCCTTCGGCTCTCACTTGGACGGGAAACTAGCGCCCTTGGCCTGGGTTCTGCCCTTGGCCGGGGGTCTGGCCCTGACGGTTCGGGTCCTGCTGCTGCTGGCCGGGCTTGCTGCCGCCGCCCTGCTGCTGGCCGGGCTTCTGGCCCGGATTTTGATTCTGCTGACCCGCGTTCTGGTTCTGATTGGCCATTCGCAATCTCCCTGGGGTTGGGCCCGGTCCAGACGGACCAGGCAGAGGCCAACGCGGGAACAAGGACGGCGTTTCGGCGGGAACCGTCACGTCACGGTGGGAGGATATTGAATGGGGAACCGTCGGCAAAACTACCTCTGTACAAGCCCTTGAAGCCGCACCTCCCGCTGTTGCCGCCCAAGGTGTTCCACTGTTAGAAAATGAGACGACGCGTCGGACAAGGCTGCCGGGAGCCCTCGCCGCGTCGCTCCTCGGATGGCGTTTTCAAGCGAAGTGGATACCGGTTCGCGTGAAGGGAACGCATCAAACAAAACCAGGGCTTGTCGGGTTCCGATCCGGTCAGAACCGAGCCAGCTCCAAACGGCCGCGCATGGATTATTTCGCCCAACAACTCATCAACGGCCTCGTGCTCGGCTCGATCTATGGGCTGATCGCAATCGGCTACACCATGGTCTATGGCATCGTCGGCATGATCAATTTCGCCCATGGCGACATCTTCATGATCGGCGGTTTCATCGCGCTGATCTCGTTCCTGGTGCTGGTCTCGTTCGGTCTCACCGCGATCCCGCTGGTGCTGTTCGTCGTGCTCCTGGTGTCGATGGCGATCACCGCGCTCTACGGCTGGACGGTGGAGCGGATCGCCTACCGGCCGCTCAGGCATTCGTTCCGCCTGGCGCCGATGCTGTCGGCGATCGGCATGTCCTTTGTCCTGACGAATTTCTCTCAAGTGGCGCAAGGCGCGCGCGTGAAACCGGTGCCGCCGATCATCACCGGCGGCTACACGCTGCATGAGGGCCCGGCCGGTTTCGTGGTGCAGCTCTCCAACATCCAGATCATCGTGGTGTTGGCCACCGTGGTGCTGCTGGCGCTGTTCACCTGGCTGGTGTCGAGCACGCGGCTCGGGCGCGACATGCGCGCCTGCGAGCAGGACCAGACCATGGCGGCGCTGCTCGGCGTCGACGTCGATCGCACCATCTCCATGACCTTCGTGATCGGCGCCGCGCTCGCCGCCGTCGCCGGCATGATGTACCTGCTCTATTACGGCCTGGTCGATTTCTTCATGGGCTTCGTCGCCGGCATCAAGGCCTTCACCGCCGCCGTGCTCGGCGGCATCGGCTCGCTGCCCGGCGCGATGCTGGGCGGACTCGCGATCGGGCTGATCGAGACGTTCTGGTCGGCCTATTTCTCGGTCGAGTACAAGGACGTCGCCGCCTTCTCGATCCTGATCGTGGTCCTGATCTTCCTTCCGACCGGCCTGCTCGGCCGGCCTGAAGTCGAAAAAGTCTGACGGGCGGCCGCGTGACCGCGTCAACGCTCGAGAAGCAACCGGCGCCGCGCGCAAGCGGCGCCGCCTTCATCCTCAAGAAGGCCACGATCAGCGCCCTCGTCGCGCTGGTGCTGTTCTCGCTGATGATCGGCGTCCGCACCGAGGCCGGCCCGCAGGGCGGGCTGATCTACTGGACCCGGTTCGGCGATCTCGCCGCCATCGTCGCCGCCGTGTTCGGCGGCAGCATCGTCGTCGAACTGCTGCGGCAATGGTGGGGACCCGCCGACAGGGTCCGCGTCGTTCCACCGGTGGTGCAGAATGCGCTGTCGCTCGCCGGACGCCTGCTCGCGCCGGCGCTGCTGATCTTCACGTTCCTGGTGCCTGTCATCTTCTACGACCAGCGCTACATCCTCGATCTCGCCATCCTCGTGCTCACCTATGTGATGCTCGGATGGGGATTGAACGTGGTGGTCGGCCTCGCCGGCCTGCTCGATCTCGGCTATGTCGCGTTCTATGCCGTCGGCGCCTACTCCTACGCGCTGCTCGCCACCAATTTCGGACTGTCGTTCTGGGTCTGCCTGCCGCTCGCCGGCATCCTGGCGGCGTTCTGGGGCGTGCTGCTCGGCTTTCCCGTGCTCAGGCTGCGCGGCGATTATCTTGCGATCGTGACGCTGGCCTTCGGCGAGATCATCCGCCTCGTCATCATCAACTGGCAGAGCCTGACCGGCGGGCCGAACGGCATCTCCGGCATCCCGCGGCCGACCCTGTTCGGCATCCCGCTGACACCAGGAGAAGACGGGTTGGCGGCGCGGCTCGGCATCGAATTCTCGCCGACGCACCGCATCGTCTTCCTGTTCTATTTGATCCTGGCGCTGGCGCTGCTCACCAACTGGGTGACGATCCGCCTGCGCCGCCTGCCGATCGGCCGCGCCTGGGAGGCGCTGCGCGAGGACGAAGTCGCCTGCCGCGCGCTCGGCATCAACACCACCACGACCAAGCTCACGGCCTTTGCCACCGGCGCGATGTTCGGCGGCTTTGCCGGCGCCTTCTTCGCGACGCGCCAGGGCTTCATCAGCCCGGAATCCTTCACCTTCCAGGAATCGGCGCTGGTGCTCGCGATCGTCGTGCTCGGCGGCATGGGCTCGCAGCTCGGCGTGGCGCTGGCCGCGCTCGCCATGATCGGCGGCTTCGAATTGTTCCGTGGCCTCGACCAGTACCGCATGCTGGTGTTCGGAATCGCGATGGTGCTGCTCATGATCTGGCGGCCACGCGGGCTGATCGGCCACCGCGCGCCCACCGTCTATCTCGAACGCAACCAGGCGATCTCCTCCGACCTCGTCAAGGAGGGGCACGGATGAGCGGCGACACCATCCTCTCCGTCGATGGCCTGTCGATGCGGTTCGGCGGCATCGTCGCCGTGAACGATCTCTCCTTCGATGCCGGGCGGCGCAAGATCACGGCGCTGATCGGCCCGAACGGCGCCGGCAAGACCACGGTCTTCAACTGCATCACCGGCTTCTACAGACCGAGCGGCGGCTCCATCGCCCTCACCCATGATGACGGCAGGACGATCCAGCTCGAACGTCTCAACGATTTCCGCATCTCCAAGCAGGCGCGCGTGGCGCGCACCTTCCAGAACATCCGCCTGTTCCCCGGCATGACGGCGCTGGAGAATCTGATGGTGGCGCAGCACAACGCGCTGATGCGCGCCTCCGGCCTCACCTTCCTCGGCCTGATCGGCGCTCCATCCTGGCGTAGCGCCGAAACACGCGCGATCGATCTGGCGCGCACCTGGCTGACGCGCATCGGCCTGCTGGAGCGCGCCGACGATGCCGCCGGCAACCTGCCTTACGGCGACCAGCGGCGGCTCGAGATCGCGCGCGCGATGTGCACCGAGCCTGCCCTGCTCTGCCTCGACGAGCCCGCCGCCGGCCTGAACGCGCGCGAGAGCGCCGCCTTGAGCGAACTATTGCTCTCGATCCGCACCGAGCTCGGCACCTCGATCCTCTTGATCGAGCACGACATGTCCGTGGTGATGGAGATTTCCGACCACGTCGTGGTGATGGACTACGGCGTCAAGATCGCCGAAGGCACGCCACAATCCGTCCGCGACGACCCCAAGGTGATCGCCGCCTATCTCGGCGCCGACGAGGAAGAAGCCCTCGCCGTCATGGAGAGCGGCACATGACCCCTCCCCTCCTTGCGATCCGGGGCCTGCGCGCGGCGTATGGAAAGATCGAGGCGCTGAAAGGCGTCGATATCGAGATCAATGCCGGCGAGATCGTCGCGCTGATCGGCGCCAATGGTGCCGGCAAGTCGACGCTGATGATGACGATCTTCGGCAAGCCGCGCGCCCGCGCCGGCCGGATCGAATTCGATGGGGACGACATCACCGGCGTGCCCACGCATCAGATCGCGCGGCTGCGGATCGCGCAGTCGCCGGAGGGACGCCGGATCTTTCCGCGCATGAGCGTCGCGGAAAACCTGCAGATGGGCGCCGACGTCACCGAATGCAGCGAAGCCGAACGTGCTGCGGTGCTGGAACGCGTGTTCGCGCTGTTCCCGCGGCTGAAGGAACGCATCAACCAGCGTGGCGGCACGCTCTCCGGCGGCGAGCAGCAGATGCTGGCGATCGGCCGCGCACTGATGAGCCGCCCGCGCCTGTTGATGCTGGACGAGCCTTCGCTCGGGCTCGCGCCGCTGATCGCGCGCCAGATCTTCGACGCGATCCGCACCCTGAACCGCCAGGACGGCCTGACCGTCCTGATCGTCGAGCAGAACGCCAACCACGCGCTGAAACTCGCCCATCGCGGCTATGTCATGGTCAACGGCCTGATCACGCTGTCCGGAACCGGCAGTGAGCTGTTGCAGCGGCCGGAGATCCGCGCTGCCTATCTGGAAGGCGGACGGCGGGGCTGATCTGTCGGAGACGAACCCTGCGGCAAGATGCTGCGAATGGACCGTGCATTTGCCTGAAAATTGCCGATGACTCGGCGGCAAATTCAGTCGACAATGCCGCCGGTTTCGCATCCGGCCCGCCCGCCGGGTGCATCCCTCAAGCGATGACCACGGGGACTCCACATGAAATCACTCAAGCTGATCGGCCTGGCATTGGGCGCATCGTTGGCATTGTCGGCGAGCGCATTCGCGCAAGACATCACCATCGCAGTCGCAGGCCCGATGACGGGCTCCGAATCCGCTTTCGGCCGGCAGATGAAGAACGGCGCCGAACAGGCGGTCGCGGATTTCAACGCCGCGGGTGGCGTGCTCGGCAAGAAGCTCAAGCTCGAGGTCGGCGACGATGCCTGCGATCCCAAGCAGGCGCGCTCGATTGCCGAGAAGCTTTCCGGCGCGCGCATCCCCTTTGTCGCCGGTCATTTCTGCTCGTCGTCGTCGATCCCGGCCTCCGAAGCCTATGCCGACGGCAACACGCTGCAGATCACGCCGGCTTCGACCAATCCACTGTTCACCGAGCGCAAGCTCTGGAACGTGGCGCGCGTCTGCGGCCGTGACGACCAGCAGGGCCTGGTCGCCGCCGAATACATCATCAAATATTTCAAGGGCAAGAACGTCGCGATCCTGAACGACAAGACAACCTATGGCAAAGGCCTGGCGGATGAGACCAAGAAGGCGCTCAACAAGGCCGGCTTCCAGGAGAAGTTGTTCGAGTCCTATAACAAGGGCGACAAGGATTTTAACTCCATCGTCTCGCGGTTGAAGCGCGACAATATCGACCTCGTCTATGTCGGCGGCTATCACCAGGAAGCCGGCCTGATCCTGCGGCAGATGCGCGACCAAGGTCTGCAGACCATACTGATGGCGGGCGACGCCCTGAACGACAAGGAATTCGCCACGATCACCGGACCCGCCGCCGAAGGCACGCTGTTCACCTTCGGTCCGGATCCCCGCAACAAGCCCACCGCGAAAGCCATCGTCGAGAAGTTCAAGGCAAAGAACATCGATCCCGAAGGCTACACGCTCTACACCTACGCCGCGATGCAGGTGTGGTCGCAGGCGGCAGCCAAGGTCGGCTCCACCGATCCGAAGAAAGTGATGGATGCGATCAAGGCCGGCGAGTGGGACACCGTGCTCGGCAAAATGGCCTTCGACGCCAAAGGCGACATCAAGGCCATCGACTACGTCGTCTACAAGTGGGACGCCAAGGGCAACTACACCGAAGTCAATCCGAAGGGATCGTGAGAACCTTCGCCTGCAAATCGGAAGGCTGGGCAAAGCGCCAGCGCGCCCATCTTCGCGAGCACCATGTTGGATGGTGGGCACGGCACTGATGCGTCTTTGCCCACGCTGCGGCTTCTGCAGTTTCGTTGCGCCCTCTCCTCGTCATTGCGAGCCAACGGGTCGCGCGACGCGCGCCCGATGACAGGCTCCACGAAGCAATCCATGCCTCCACGGGCGGCGGAACGAGATGCAAAGCTCGGACGCGATGCGCCGCGAGAATGCGGACTCACACACTCCACCGTCATGCCCGCGCAGGCGGGCATCCAGTAACCACAGGCCTCTCGGGTCAAGCACGACCGCCTCTGGAATACTGGATCGTCCGGTCAAGCCGGACGATGACCCCGCAAGGCTGTTTGACAATTGAATCAGTATCTCCCCACGTCGTCCCGGGCTTGCGCGCCGCGGCGAAGCCCTTTGGGCGTAGCCGGGACCCGGGACCCATAACCACGGGCCATTGTCGTGTGCTCCGCTGCAACCGCTTGCTCGCGCCACAACATCCGCCTGTGGTTATGGGTCCCTGCTTTCGCAGGGACGAATCGGTAGTCGCCGAAGCAATTCTCGCTGGAGAGAGAGACCGCCCGATCAAACCGCCGCGCGCACCGCGTCGGGAGCAACCGCCTGCCGCGCCTTCTCGATCGCGCGCATCAGATCGTTCGGACGAAACGGCTTCTGCAGGCAGACCACGTTGGGCAGGTCGGGTGCTTCGGACACGAAATCCAGCGCCGTCATGCCGGAGATCGCGACGATGGGAAGATCCGCCTGTCGGCCACGCATCATCGACATCACGTCGAGACCGCTCTTGCCCTGCAGGAAGATGTCGACGATGGCGAGATCGAACCTGCCCCCTTCGAACGCCTTGATCCCCTCCGCGGCGGACGCCGCCTCGACGATCTCGAAGCGGTTGACGCGCAGCACAATGGCAATCATCGCGCGCACGTCTGATTGGTCATCGACAACGAGAACACGGGCCATGAAAACCCCCAGACCGGCCGCGAAAAGCCTATCGTGGAAATCGCAATGCGGTAGGTAATCAGGCGAATTATCTGCCCTGTCAGTAAAGAGGTGGTTACCTGAACCGCATACGGGCTCGTTCATCTCCTGCGGTAGCAGGCCACCTGAGGTTGATTGCAGCTTTTGTTGCGCCAAAGCGACGCATAGCGGATTACCGGATTTTGAATCTTACCTGCCGGAAGCCAGTTGGAGACAGCCTCCCCCTGCCAATGCGGACGGACCGGCTTGTTCCACTTTATGTGGACAGTCGGCGCGCGGGTTTGACGTGATCCCTTCTCTTGCGTTCGATATCGGGTTCCAGGAGACCATAAGTGCTCAAGGGTAACGACCGCAGCTTCTTCCTTTCAACCATGCCGGCCTCGCGTGGCGACCGCAACGCGGCGCTGGCGGTGGTCGTGGTCTCGGCCGTGCTGTTCGCGATCGCGATACCATTCGCCGGGATGCCGCTTACGCCGGTACCGGCCTTCGTGGCGAGCTACCAGTCTGCGCTGACGATCAGCGATCTCATCACCGCGGTGCTGCTGTTTTCGCAGTTCGCCATCCTGCGCTCGCGCGCGATGCTGCTGCTCGCGACCGGCTATCTCTTCACGGCCGCGGCCGCGATCACCCACGCGCTGACCTTTCCAGGCCTGTTCGCGCCGACGGGCCTGTTCGGAGCCGGATCGCAGACCACGGTCTGGCTCTACATGGTCTGGCACGGCTTCTTCCCGCTGATGGTGCTCGGCTATGCGCTTTCGAAAGGACATGACGGCGCCAGGATCCGCGGCTCGACGATATCGGCGATCATTGGCAGTGTTGCGGCGGTCGTCATTACGATGGCGGTGTTCGCCTGGATCGTCACCGCCCAGCACGACCGCCTACCCGTCCTGTTGAGCGGCGGACACTACACGCCGGTCATGATCGGCGTGGTCTCGACGGTGCTGTTGTTCTGTGGCGCCGCGCTGGCCGCGCTATGGTTCCGGAAACCACATTCCGTCATCGACGTCTGGCTCATGGTCGTGCTGTGTGCCTGGCTGTTCGACATCGCGCTGTCGGCGATGCTCAACGTGGCGAGATTCGATCTCGGTTTCTATGCCGGACGCGTCTACGGATTATGCGCCGCCAGCTTCGTGCTCGCGGTGCTGTTGGTCGACAACGTCGCGCTGCAGGCGCAGATGTCGCGGCTCTTGGGCGTGGTCCGCCGCCAGGCTGCCACCGAGCGCGACCACCACGCCGAGCGCGAGCGGCTGTTCAGCGCCGTCGTGGAATCCTCCAACGACGCCATCATCACCAAGTCGCTCGACGGCACCATCACCGGCTGGAATCCGGCAGCGGAGCGGCTGTTCGGCTATCCGGCGGCCGCGGCGGTCGGCCAGCATATCGACATGATCACGCCGCCCGACCGTCGCGGCGAAATCAACGACATCCTCAAGCGGGTCCAGAGCGGCGAGAAGCTCGCGCAGTATGAGACGCAGCGCCTGCACAGGAGCGGCAAGCCGATCGACGTCTCGCTCAGCGTCTCGCCGCTGCGCTCTGCGACGGGCGAGATCATCGGCGCCTCCAAGATCGCGCACGACATCACCGAAAGCAGGCGGACGCAGAAGGCGCTCAGCCAGGAGATCGAAGAGCGGCAGCACATCTTCGAGGCTTCGCAGGACTTCCTGTCGGTGACGGACAAGCAGGGCAACTTCGTCCAGGTCAGTCCGAGCGCCAGAACCATTCTGGGCTACGATCCCGCTGAGATGGTCGGTCGTTCCGCGGTCGAATTCATTCATCCTGACGATCTCGAGAATACCCGCGACGAAATGCGCGCCGCGCGGCACCGCCAGAGCAAGCGCAGTTTCGAGACGCGCCTGATCCGCAAGGACGGCGAGATCGTTTCGCTCAACTGGTCCGCGACCTATTCCGAGACGGTCAAGCGCTACTTCTTCATCGGCCGCGACCTCACCGAGAAGCAGGCCGCGGAAGCGCAGATCCGCCAGGTGCAGAAGATGGACGCGGTCGGCCAGCTCACCGGCGGCGTCGCCCATGACTTCAACAACATCCTGACCGTGATCACGGGCACCATCGGCATCCTGGAGGAAGCGGTCGCCGACCGGCCCGACCTCGTCGCCATCGCCCGGCTGATCGACGAAGCCGCCGAGCGCGGCGCCAATCTGACCAAGCATCTGCTCGCCTTCGCCCGCAAGCAGCCGCTGCAGCCGGTCGAGGTCGATATCAACGCGCTGATCCTGGAAGCGGCGAAGCTGCTGCGCCCGACGCTCGGCGAGCATATCGAGGTCACGCCCATGCTGGCCGAGGACGCCTGGACCGCGATGGTCGATCCGAACCAGCTCACCACGGCGATCCTCAATCTCGCGCTGAACGCGCGCGATGCCATGCCCCGCGGCGGCAAGCTGGCGCTCGAAAGCCGCAACGTCTATCTCGACGAGGGCTATGCCAGCATGCATAGCGAGGTCACCGTCGGCCATTACGTCATGGTGGCCGTCAGCGACAGCGGCACCGGCATTCCCGCCCATCTGATGGAAAAAGTCTTCGATCCCTTCTTCACCACCAAGGAAGTCGGCAAGGGCACCGGGCTTGGGCTTTCCATGGTGTTCGGCTTCATCAAGCAGTCGGGCGGCCACATCAAGATCTACAGCGAGGAACGCCACGGCACTTCGGTGAAGATGTACTTGCCGCGCGCGACCGGCCTCGGCCAGACCGTCGCGGAAGTGCAGCAGGCCGCCGATGTTCGCGGCGGACACGAAGTCATCCTGGTGGTCGAGGACGACGCGCTGGTGCGCAAATATGTCGTGACCCAGATCACAAGCCTTGGCTATTCGACGCTCGAGGCCGCCAACGCCGCCGAGGCGCTCAACATCATCGATACCGGCGCGCCGATCGACCTGCTGTTCACCGACGTCATCATGCCCGGCGCCATGAACGGACGCCAACTCGTCGACGAGGCGCTGAAGCGGCGGCCCGGACTCAAGACGCTGTACACGTCGGGCTATACCGAGAACGCGATCGTGCATCACGGGCGACTCGATTCCGGCGTACTCTTGCTGGCAAAGCCCTATCGCAAGTCCGAGCTTGCCAAGATGATCAGGCTCGCGCTTGGCGGTTGATGCCTGCGGTTCGGCTTCTATATCGATCAATAAGACAAGAGGACGTGCACATTGAAAAATCTCCTCACCGACATCGCAGGCGTCCGCGTCGGCCACGCCGATGACGCCGCGATCGCCTCCGGCGTCACTGCGATCATCTTTGACAAACCTGCCGTGGCGTCGATCGACGTGCGCGGCGGCGGCCCGGGCACGCGCGATGATGCGCTGCTGCAGCCGCACAACACCGTCGATGCGGTCGACGCGATCGCGCTGTCCGGCGGCTCGGCGCTCGGCCTCGATGCTGCCGGCGGCGTGCAGGCCTGGCTTGCCGAGCAAGGCCGCGGCTTGCGCATTCGCGAGGCCGTGATCCCGATCGTGCCGGGGGCGATCTGCTTCGATCTCTTGAACGGCGGCAACAAGGCGTGGGGACGATTCCCGCCCTATCGCGATCTCGCCTATGCCGCGGCGGCGGCGGCCGGCGGCGATTTTCGGCTCGGCAGCGCCGGCGCCGGCATGGGCGCGACCACGCCCAATCTGAAGGGCGGGTTAGGCTCGGCGTCGATACAAACCGATAACGGCGTCATCGTTGCCGCGCTTGCCGTCGTCAACGCGGTCGGCACCGTCACCGTTGGCGACGGCCCGTGGTTCTGGGCCGCGCCCTTCGAGGTCGACGGGGAATTCGGCGGACGCGGTCTGCCTGCAACGTTCACGCCTGACATGCTGAAGGCGCGGCTGAAGGGCGGCCCTGCGGCGACGTCCGGCGAGAACACCACGCTAGTCGTGGTCGTGACCGATGCCGCGCTGACGAAGTCACAGGCCAAGCGGCTGGCGATGATCGCGCAGACCGGGATGGCGCGGGCGATCTATCCGGTGCATGCGCCGCTCGACGGCGACGTGGTGTTTGCGGCGGCGACCGGCGAGAAGCCGATCGATCCGCTGTTCGGCCTCACCGAGCTCGGCATGCATGCCGCCAACGCCGTGGCCCGTGCGATCGCGCGCGGTGTTTACGCGGCGACCACGCTGCCCTTTCCCGGCGCATTGCCGAGCTGGCAGGATCGCTTTGGCTAGCAACGGAATTCAGCGACATGCGTTGAGGCTGCGGGTTCCAGCTCGGGTGCCGCAATGCCATCCACTGTCATTCGCTTCTTCCGCTACGACGCCGAAAAAAGCGAGTTGTTGGTCGTCTTCGTTACTGGACGCCGCTACATCTATGAGGATGTTCCGCCTGCTGTGGCCCAGGCGTTCGGCAAGGCATTCTCAAAGGGCCAGTTCTTCAACCACGAGATACGTGATCGCTACCGTTACCGCGAACTCAAGCAATTGGCTTAAACGCGATCTGTCATGCATTGACCGAGAGCGAGGCCCAGGCCTGCGCCGAGATCGGCTTGGCCTGCTGCTGCACCAGTTGGTCGACGGCGTACCGCTGCACCAGCCGGTCGACGAAATTGTACGACGAGGTCGCAGCCCCCGCGGCGGACGGGTTCGCAGCCGAGGTCGCCGTCACCTTCGATCCGTCGGCATAGGTCGTGGTGGTCGTGACCGATCCATCGCTGTTGGTCACCGAAGTGCTGGTGCCGTCGAGCGCCTGCATCAGCGCATCGGCATTGCCGCCGCCGCCGCCGCCAGCGTGATGGGAGTGATGGCGGGCTCCACCCCTCAATGCCGAAGACATCTCGCCGAGCGTGACGTTGCCGTCGCCATCCTTATCCAGCTTGGAGAACACGTCATCGGCCTTCGCCAGATTGGTCCCGCCGGCGCCGAGCGCATCCTCGAATTCGGATTTCGTGATGTTGCCGTCACCGTCGCCATCGATCTGCCCAAACAAATCGTTCAGCGCATCCGAGCGACTCTTGGTCGAGGCACCCGTGCCGGTCGAAGCCTGGCTCTGCGCATCGAGCAGCGCGCTCATCGTCTCCGGCGCGATCGGCGCAGAGCTGCCGGCCGATCCGGAACTTGGGGCCGCGCCTGTCGAAGCCGACGCGCTGCCGGAAATATCGAAGATCTTGCCGGCGTCCTGGGTCTGGCCGGCGGGCTTTGCCTGCGACGTCTTCGACGACGTCAGCGACTTCAGGAGATCGATGGCCGACGACGCAGCGCCAAGGGCGAACAGCATGAGAGGGAACTCCGACAATGCCGCGTGAGCGGCGGCCCAACACCTGCGCGGCTGGCGAGCAAGCGTCGTGCCATGGCGAAAAGCCCTTTAAAATCGGCATTTCGCGCACACAAACGCCTTCGTGGAAGCCGGCAATTGCTGCCGCTCCGGCAGTTTTTTCCTGCCCGCGACTTCCCTCCTGTGCATTGCCCGGCATCAGCATGCATGTTAGGCGGAGCCATCCCGCTCGCTACAGAGATGCCTTGGGAGACGTCCATGTCCCAGTCCTTCACACCACGTCCGCTGGTGATCGCGCCGTCGATCCTGGCGTCGGATTTCTCGAAGCTCGGCGAAGAAGTCCGTGCCGTCGACCAGGCCGGCGCCGACTGGATCCATCTCGACGTCATGGACGGGCATTTCGTGCCGAACATTTCCTACGGCCCCGATGTCATCAAGGCGATGCGACCGCACACCAGGAAGATCTTCGACGCGCATCTGATGATCTCGCCCTGCGACCCCTATCTCGAGGCGTTCGCGAAGGCGGGATGCGACCACATCACGGTGCATGCGGAGGCCGGCCCGCACTTGCATCGTTCGCTGCAGGCGATCCGCGCGCTCGGCAAGAAGGCGGGCGTCTCGATCAATCCGGCGACGCCGGCCGGTGCGATCGAGCATGTGCTCGATCTGATCGACCTGGTGCTGGTGATGACGGTCAATCCGGGGTTCGGCGGCCAGGCCTTCATCCGCTCCGTGCTCGGCAAGGTCAGCGACATCAGGGCGATGACCGCGGGACGGCCGATCGACATCGAGGTCGATGGCGGCGTCGCGCCCGATGTATCGGGAGAACTGGCGGCGGCCGGCGCCAATGCGTTTGTCGCCGGCTCCGCCGTATTCAAGGGCGGCACGATGGAGGCGTACAAGGCCAACATCGCCGCGATCCGCAATGCGGCGGCGCTGGCGCGCGGCGAAGCGATCTAGCTCGAACGCGGGCGCACCACGGTGACCGTGCACGGCGCCTCCGCCGCCACCTTCGCCGAGACGCTGCCCAGCAAGGTGCGCAGCATGGAATCCTGCCGCGCGCCGATCACGATGTGATCGACCTGATTGGCCTCCGCGAATTCCAGGATGGCCGCGGCGGGATCGATCGCTTCCAGCACATGCACCGACAGCCGGTTCTCGTCCAGCTTCAGCGAGGACGCCCAGTGCCGCAGCGCGACCAGGCGGTCGACATGCTTGTTGTTGCCCTTCTCATCCAGCGTCCGGTCGATGGTGACGAGGCCCAGCTTGAGCACGTTGACGCAAGCGAGCCGGGCTTGCGGCAGGGTTGCGAGAATCCGCTCCGTGGTGACGCGCAGGGCCTCGTTCAGCGGGCCCGACGTCGCCGTCGTATCGATCGCAACCACCAGGATTGGGCTCGACGCCAGTTGCACGGCAACGTCGGACTTCGGCTTCGGCTGCCACGCCCCGCGATTGAAGCGGCGGCGCATCACCGTCGCGAACGGATCGCGCTCGTGCCGTTCGGCGCGCGCGGTCAGCTTGACCTGGTCGGGGTTGCCGAGATCGAAGGCGAGCTGCGAGGCGGTCGGATAGCGCCAGGCGGGCTCGATCTCCAGACATCGCAGTACGATCTCCTGCAGCCAGGGCGGATAGTCGGCCCTGAGCTTGCGCGGCGGATAGGGATCGCGCCACAGCCGCCGGCGCATGCCGCGCAGCGTTTCGCTCTCACCGAACGGCCGCACCCCGGTGGTGAAGAAATACAGGAGCACGCCGAGCGAAAACAAATCGCTGCGCGGATCGTCGCGCACCCCGAGCAGCCGCTCCGGCGCCATATAGGGCGCGGTGCCGTAAGGCAGGCGAAATTCTTCCTGCAGGAGATCGGGCAGATGTTCGTGATGCGACAGGCCAAAATCGATCAGCACCGCCTCGCCGCTCTCGCGGAACATGATGCTGCTCGGCTTGACGTCGTGATGGATGACGCTCTGCCTATGCAGCGCCGACAGGGCCGAGGCGATCTTGATCCCGAGCCCCCTCGCCTCCTCGTAAGCGATCGGCAGATCGTCGAGCCGCTTGTAGAGCGTCTGGCCCGGGATGCGCTCCATCACGACATAGGCCTGGCGCGCGAAATCGCCGGTGCCGAAGCAGGCCGGCACATGCGGCCCCGACAATCGCGGCAGGATCATCTGCTCCATCTCGAAGCTGACGATGGCGGCGGGATCCTCGCCTTCCGAGACCCGCGGCACCTTCATCAGCAGCGGCACGTCGATGCCGGGATGGGTGACGCTCCACAGCGTCGCCATGCCGCCGCGATGCACGCACTCGCCGATGGTGAAGCCATCGAGGATCGTGCCCGGCTGCATGGAGATTTTCGCCATCGCGCTATCGGCCGGCAAACAGGCGATCGGCAAGCCAGTCCGGCAGGCCATTGTCGCGGATCCGCCCCGCCGCCGCCTCGATATCGTAGGGCGCGCGATGATAGGTGATCTCCCGCCTCTCGGTGTCGAACATGGCGAAAGCGGCTGCGGGGTTGCCGTCGCGGGGCTGGCCGACCGAGCCGAGCACCGCAAGCCAGCGCCGGCCGGCCAGGAGTTGCACGGCTACGCCCGTGGTCGGCACGAAACTCGTCATCTTCGCCGTCGACGACATCGAATAGAGCGCGGGACGGTGGATATGACCGCAAAAGGTGATCTGGGCGTCCGCAGCCATCATGCTGCGCGCGGCGTCCGAAGCATCGCGCACGTAGCGCCATTTGGTCGGGCTCGACGCCTCGGAATGGACGTAGAGGCGGTCGTCCTCTTGATGCATCAGGGGCAGTTCGGCGAGGAAGCGCCGCTGCGCCGCGCCGAGCCTGCCACGGGTCCACTCGATCACCGCCTGGGCTTCGGCGTTCATCGCGTCGTTGTCGATGCCGATGGCACTGTCGTGATTGCCACGCACGGCGACCGCGCGGTCCTCGACTAGCGCCTTGACGGTGTCGACGACCCATTCGGGGTCGGCGCCATAGCCGACCAAATCGCCGAGCAGGATGAATCTTTCCGCGCCTTGCGCACGCGCAGCCTCGAGACAGGCACTAAACGCCTGCCGGTTGCCGTGGATGTCCGCAAACAGCGCGAGCCGCACATCGTCCTCCCCAGCCAATTCTGGCGGGCCCAACCGCATTGGTTTTGATGGATATCAACACGGGCGGAAGGCGCCCGCAAATAGACTGGGAGTTAGCGCTTGGGACAGGCCTCGAGCCCGCGGAACAACAGTGCCAGCAACGCGTCCGTGCGCTCCTGCAGCTCCGGCTCGCCCCATTCGTCGGAATGGGCCGGATGATGGAGGCGGCTCGTCGCCTCGAAGATCGCGCGAGCCGTTGCCTTGGGATCATCGACCTCGAATACACCCTGCGCGACACCGTCGGACAGGATCTGCGCGATCTGGTCCACCAGGCAGTCCTTGTGCCCCTTGACCACGACACAGGCCTCGCGCGCCAGCGTCAGATAGGTGCGAAACATCTCGGGATCGTCGGCAAAGCGGGCTTGTTTGGTCGCGAACAGTGTACGCAGCCAGCGATCGAGCCGCGCTTTCGCAGGGCCGCTACTCGCCGCGATCTCCTGCAACGGGGCTTTGGCCCGGTCGAGCCATCGCTTTGCCACGGCCTCACGCAGCGAAGCCTTGCTCGGGAAGTGCCGATAGACGCTGCCGTGGCTCACATCGAGCGCACGTGCAACGTCCACCACGGTTGCTTTGGCAATCCCATAACGCCGCAGGACGTCCTCGGTGACCTCCAGGATTCGCTCAGGAGTCAAGACGACTGCTTCGTTCATGGCTTCACCCTATCCCCACCTGTTGGGCATTTCCATTCCGGCGGTCACGCGCACTCACGAAACGGCCCGGCCGGTCATTCAGGCAATCCTGGTTTCCAGTTTAGCGGGCCAGCTTTGCCGCCTGGGCAGCAAGGTGGCGAGCCACCTGCTGATTGAGCCAGCGCTGGATTTGTTCGGTCAAATGTAAAATCTCGATTGTCATTGTCATAGTCTCCGGCAAGTCCGTGGCCCTCGCCTTGCCTGAAACCGGTACTCGTAACTCTCCCGGATCAGACCTTTCGCGGCTGCGAGCCACAGGGCGCCCCACCCGGCGTCCGAAAATGGATATAGCAAGTCTGACTGACAGATTTCAATATCTGTTACTCAATAATCCGTGATCTGGATGCATTCCATCCCGAGGCCGTCATACCGGTATCATGACACCTATTGCTGGTCCTTGGGCGGCATTCGGGCGGCAGCAGTGGCGTAAACGACACCTCGTCGCCCGGCCCCGGGGCGGCCATCAGCGCTCCGCCGGTCGAGGGATCGCCGCCCGACGTCTCGATCACGGCATTCGGGGTGATGTACTCCCTCGCCGCCGCGATCAGGCCGCCCTCGCCGCTGCCGAAATCGGCGGCGCGCCCGCCCTGGGGGCGTCCGGCGGCGATCTCGCTGATGGCCTTGTCGGTCTTCTGCGCCAGCGAGTCGCTGTATGGGATACGGTACGCCCTGGGGATGCCGCTCGGCCGATTGCCGTCGTCAAGCGCCTCGACCCAGAGATAGATCGAGCCCGGGTCGCCCTCGAGCGAATGCGGCTCCACGATGCGTGCCTGCAAGAGCTTGAACGAGGCCGGCACCCTGTCAATGCTCGCCCAGCCCAACAGGCCGCGCACGCCGATAAAGCTCGCAATGTAGAACGCGCTGGTCACGACCACGGCGACGGCCTTGGCCGACCAAGGCAAGCGGGCATAGACCAAAACGATCAGCAACAGCGCGCCGATCAGCGCGTAGCTGATCGAGAGCGTAAGAATGACGGACTGCAGATTGTTCACGGGCGAGACATCCTGACGCCTGTCTTCGGATCGAGATCCGCGCCGTTCGCGCGAACGTTGCGGAAGGTCTCCATCAGCGATTTCTGCCGCTGCTGGACGTCAACCACCTTGCCTTCGCCATCGAGCCAGAAGCGCAGCGCGGTTTTTTCGTCGCCCGTGTGATCGAGCATCAGCTTGTTGTCGAAGATCACCTGGGCGGTCGGATTGAGTTTCTGCACCTTCACGCTCACCGTGACCGGCTGCCCGGTCGTCGCCTGAAAATGCGAGACGTTGACGGTGTATTCGCCGGGGATGATGCCACGCACCGTGACGATCTCTTCGCGGATCGGCGACGCAATCTTCTTGCCGTTGACGACGATGAAATCATTGGCGCCGCCGCGATCATCGCGGTCGAGGGTGAGGAAGCCGGCTTCGCGGCGACGGTACCAGGCGATATTGCCCGCCGGATCCTGCACGAACAGATCGAGGTCATCAGGGTGATTGTCCGGCCAGTCCATCGTGATGATGAATTCGGCCTTGGAGTCGATCTTGCCCTCCTTCGACTCCGGCGAGACCGCAAGCAGCGCGAGGAAGAACAGGAAGGCAATGACCTGCAGCGCCTTGAACAGCATCACGCCGAGCGGATCGAAGTGCTCCTCCCGCGGATAGAGGCCGAACTCATCCATCATGATGGTGTTCCAAGGCCGGGGTGACGTGCGTCTCGGTCAACATGACGGCATCGGAAAACACCCGCTGGGTGGCGGCATCGAGCATGTAGTATTGGATCCTGACCAGGATGGAGCCGATCAGGCCGGCCAGCGTCGTGTACATGGCCACCGCCATGCCGTCGCTCATCAGGCCCATCGACGATCGCATCGCGACCTTGTCGGCCGCATCGAGGGTCGCGATCGGCGCCAGCATGATGATGAAGCCGATGATGGTCCCGAGCAGACCGAGCTTCATCAGCGTATCGGAAACGAATGCGCCGAAGGCATTGGAGCCGCGCAACCGGTCCGCTAGCGACCTCAGCAGCAACGTCTGATCGATGCGTCCGGCGGCCTGTGCTGCGGCCTTCTTCACCAGGCTGCGGATGTGATCGCTGACAAGCCCGGCCGGCAAAACCCGCGCATCGTCGTCGAGCCGCCTCGCGGCGCCGGGAGCCGAGAGGATCGCACGGCAGCGCCTGGCCGCTTCGCCTTCGCGCGCGATCGCGCGCGTCCGCCAGAAGCAGTGGCAGCAGGTGATGACATAGAGGACGGCGATCAGCGTCGAAATATAGGTGCGGTCCGAGGTGACCATGAGACGGAGCAACCCGTATCGCCACAGCAAGACGGCGGCAAAAATCGAGAGCCCGGTGAAGATCATCCACAACAGCAGGACGCTTCGCTCGGAAGTGTCCTTGCCGGGCAATACAGTCTCGGCGCCAACCGTGGCACTCATGCAGCTCCCTCCCTGAGGGCGGCCAAGAGAGACGGCCCGCAAACGGTCCCCCGGCCTTGTTAATCCGAGGCGGCAGGTTGCGTCCAAAGACATATGCCCGCGATTCATTGGGAAAATTTCCCGAGCTGCGCCCCGCCTGCCATCTTGCAATTGGCGTCGAATAGCGGTGCTGTTACGCTGGATTCTTGTTTTGGCGCGTTTTCTCGACGCGAACCGGTACCCACTTCGCTGGAAAACGCTTTGGAAGCCGCGGAGTGATCGCATGCGCCTGGTGCTCCAGCTCGTCGCCCGTCTGCTCGTCATCGTCATCTTGTGTCTGGGAGGCGCGACCGTTTGGGCGACGATCGACGCTTATCAGAGCGTCGACCGCGCCACGGCTGCATCCGCCGAGCGCGTCTCGCAGGCGCTGGAGGCGCTGTACTGGCGCGAATTGCTGCTGCGCGGCAACAGGACACGCGAGCACCTTTTGCCCTTGCCGGAATGGCGCACCACCCAGACCATGAGCCTGATTTCGCCCGGCGTCTGCGTCCAGTTTGAGCCGAAGGGCGAGTTCGAGAATCCGCTCTGCGGCCAGAGCAAGGGGATCGGCGCATCGCCACCACACTGGTTTGCCGCCGCCGTGGAGACATTCCTTGGCGGCCACGCCGCGGTGGCCCGACCGATCAGTGCGCGCTCGGTCACTGCGGGCACGGTCTCGGCTATCGCCGATCCCGACGCCGCGATCTCGCTCGCCTGGCAGCACATCCTCGATAACGTCCACGTCGCGCTGCTGATGGCGGTGGCCATCGCCTTGCTCGCCTCGCTCGCGATCGCGCATGCGCTGGCTCCCGCGCAATCGATCGTTGCCGCACTGCAGCGCATGGCGCATGGCCAATACCGGACATCGCTTCCGCGCTTCCGATCGATGGAACTTGCCATGATCGGGCAAGCGGTCAGCGAGCTCGGCGATCGCCTCGCGCAGGCCAGGGAAGAACGGGCCCTCCTGACCCGCCGGCTGCTTGAAATCCGCAGCGACGAACGGCGCGTCCTCGCGCGCGAACTGCACGATGAGTTCGGGCAGAACCTGTCGGCGATTCTCGCTTTCGCCAACACCATCGAAGCGGCCAGCGCGAAGCAGCAGGACCGAGGCGATGTCGCGCAGGATGCGCGGATGATCTCGCAGGCCACGCTGCACATCATGGCCTGCCTGCGCGGCACCCTGAACCGGTTGCGCCACCCGCCCGCCGAGGAACTCGGGCTGGAGGCGAGCCTCATCAATCTGGTTGATAGCTGGCGATCGCAGAATGCGACGCAGCCGATGATCCAGCTCGACCTCAAGGGCGATTTCGCCGACGTGCGAGGCACCGTCGCCGCAACCGCCTACCGTGTGGCCCAGGAATGCCTGACCAACTCGTTGCGCCACGGTGCGGCGCGCGAGATCGTGCTCCGGATCGAGCGGCGGACGGGCGTGGAGAATGCGCTGCTGGTCCGCGTCGAGGATGACGGCGGCGGCGATGCCGCCAAGGTGGCGCAGTCTGCGGGCTTCGGCCTGATCGGAGTACGCGAGCGCGTAACCGCTCTTGGCGGCTCGCTGTCGATCGCGCGCGCAAGGCGCGGTCTGAGCGTCGCCGCCATGATCCCGCTTGCCGCCTGATGCCGGCGTCGCAGACCAGCGGCATTTCGATCCTGCTTGTCGACGACCATCCCGTGGTCCGGCAAGGCTACCGGCGCGTCCTGGAGCATCAAGGCGACTTCCGCGTCGTCGCCGAAGCCGACAATGCCGCCGACGCCTATCGCGCATTCAAGGCATACGCTCCTGACGTTGTCGTACTGGATATATCGATGCCGGGAGCGAGCGGCCTCGAGGCGATCCGCAACATCCGGCAGCGCGACCCGACCGCGCACATTCTCGTCTTCAGCATGCATAGCGAGGCGGCGCTGGTGAAGGCGGCCTTCGGCGCCGGGGCGAGCGGCTATGTCACCAAGAGCAATGAACCAACCGTGCTGATCGGGGCGATCCGTTCCGTTGCGCGCGGCGAACATGCGATGAGCGACGACATCGCCCATGTCCTGGCGATGGAAAGCCTGACGCCTTCAGGGTCCGTCCTTGACCAATTGGGAGAACGGGAGATCGAGATCCTGCGGCAACTGGCTGCCGGCTCGACCACGGAGGAGATTGCCGCAAACCTCAATCTCAGCACGAAGACAGTTCAAAACTATCACTATCTGATCAAGACCAAGACCGGGATGCGGACCGATGCGCAACTCGTTCGCCTTGCCGTCGAGTGCGGATTGACCAGCCTGTAGAACAGGCAATCTATCGCGCGATGTGGGAGCATGGGTGGCTGCCGTCATCGCCTGGCTTGACCGGGCGATCCAGTATTCCACAGACGCCAGTGCTTGAACCAAGGGGCCGCGGCGTACTGGATTCCTGCCTTCGCGGGGAATGACAGGACTTCGTGGATCAGATCCATCCGCTCGCACGCCGAGAGTCCCATTTTCCTCATCCGGAAGGCTGGAATCGGTGGCCTCTACGGGATCGATTTGCTAAAGCACGGCGTAAAAACAAACCGGCTGGGAGTCGCTTGGCGAACCCGCCCTGCACGTTCCGGAGTTTTCGATGATCCCCCGCTATACCCGTCCCGAGATGGCCGCGATCTGGGAGCCGCAGACCCGCTTCAAGATCTGGTTCGAGATCGAGGCGCATGCGGCCGACGCGCTGGCGGAACTCGGTGTCATTCCGAAAGAGGCGGCAAAGACGATCTGGGCCAAGGGCCGGGACGCAACCTTCGACGTCGCGCGGATCGACGAGATCGAGCGCGAGACCAAGCACGACGTCATCGCCTTCCTCACTCACCTCGCCGAGATCGTCGGTCCCGAGGCGCGCTTCGTGCACCAGGGCATGACGTCCTCCGACGTACTCGACACCTGCCTCAACGTGCAGCTCACCCGCGCCGCGGACCTCCTGCTCGCCGATATCGACAAGGTCCTGGCCGCGCTGAAGAAGCGTGCCTTCGAGCACAAGATGACGCCGACCATCGGCCGCTCCCACGGCATCCACGCCGAACCCGTGACCTTCGGCCTCAAGCTCGCTTACGCCTATGCGGAATTCTCCCGTGCCCGCGCCCGGCTCGTCGCCGCCCGCAAGGACGTCGCAACCTGCGCGATCTCCGGCGCGGTCGGCACTTTTGCGCAGATCGACCCGCGCGTCGAAGAGCATGTCGCGAAGGCGATGGGACTCGAGCCGGAGCCGATCTCGACCCAGGTGATCCCGCGCGATCGCCATGCGATGTATTTCGCGACGCTGGCCGTGATCGCCGCCTCCATCGAGCGCCTTGCGGTCGAAATCCGTCACCTGCAGCGCACCGAGGTGCTGGAAGCCGAGGAGTTCTTCTCGGAAGGGCAAAAGGGTTCGTCGGCGATGCCGCACAAGCGCAACCCGGTGCTGTCGGAGAACCTCTCCGGCCTGTCGCGGATGGTGCGGGCCTACGCAGTGCCCGCGCTCGAGAACGTCGTGCTCTGGCACGAGCGCGACATCTCGCATTCCTCCGCCGAGCGCATGATGGGCCCGGACGCCACCGTGACACTCGACTTCGCGCTGGTCCGCCTCGCCGGCCTGATCGAGAAGCTCTTGGTCTATCCGCAGAACATGCAGAAGAATCTCGATCGGCTCGGCGGTCTGGTGCATTCGCAGCGGGTTCTGATCGCGCTGACGCAAAAGGGCGCCAGCCGCGAGGACGCCTACAAATTCGTGCAGCGCAACGCCATGCCGGTCTGGCGCGGCGAAGGCGATTTCCTGACGCTGCTGAAGAAAGACGCGGACGTGAGGAAGTATCTCAGCGAGGCCGAACTCGAGGAGCAGTTCGACCTCGGCTATCACCTCAAGCACGTCGACACGATCTTCAGGCGCGTGTTCGGCGAAGCCTGAGCGGCAGCGAGTCCACTCGGGTGCTTGCCGCGTTGCAGCGAGCTGCTCCGGTGGCCCTCCGATCCGATGAAGGCGATGGCAATCACTATAAGGCCTTCACCCGCGTCCCAAACGCCGGCGTCGCCCTCAAATCAACTGAATCGTAACGCTGGAATGGGATAAGGTGGAACCGTGGCAGCTCCCCCAACCATTCTGGTATTCGATTCCGGCCTTGGCGGGCTCACGGTGTTGCGCGAGATCGTGCGCGCCCGGCCCGACGCGCATTTCGTCTATGTCGCCGACGACGCGTTCTTTCCCTATGGCCACCACGGCGAGGCGGAGATCATCGCACGCGTGGTGCCGCTGGTCGGCGACTTGATCACGAGCCACGCGCCCGACCTGGTCGTGATCGCCTGCAATACCGCCTCCACGCTCGTCATGTCACACCTGCGTGACGCTTATGACCTGCCTTTCGTCGGGACCGTGCCCGCGATCAAGCCGGCCTGCGCCAGTTCGAAGACCAAGCGCGTGTCCGTGTTGGGCACCAAGGGCACGGTCAAGCGCGAATATACGCGCAAGCTGATCCATGATTTCGGGCAGGGCTGCGAGGTGACGTTGGTCGGCTCGGGCGAGCTCGCTTCGCTGGCGGAGGCGGCGCTGAGCGGCCAGGAGGTCAGCGACGCCGCGATCGCCGCTGAACTCGAGCCCTGTTTTGTCGACGGCGCGGCCCGCACCGACACCGTGGTGCTCGCCTGCACGCACTACCCCTTGCTGCTGGATCGGCTGGTGAGGCTCGCGCCATGGCCGGTCGACTGGATCGACCCGGCACCCGCCATCGCGCGCCGCGTTTCCGATCTGCTCGGCCCGCCCGGCGATGTCAGAGACGAGGCCGGCCCTGAAATGCTTTTCACTTCCAACCGTCCGCATTTGCGGAGCCGCGCGCTGATGCCGTTTTTCGGCGGCCGGATCCCGGCCTGAACTTTCCGCCGCCATACGGCGCTGATAGTTTTGGCGGGCACGCGCACGTTCAACGGAGTTCTGCATTGACCTCCACGACGCCAACTCCCCTCAACCGGCTGCGACAGCAATGGCGAGAGAAGCGCCCAACCTTCGGCGCGATTGCCACCATCCCGAGCATCCAGACCGTGCAGATCATGGCGCAGTCGCTCGACTGGATCATCGTCGACCTCGAGCATGGGCCGATCGATCTTGGCACCGCGCATGCGATGATCGTGGCAACCTCGGGCACATCATGCGTGCCGATGGCGCGAATTGCGGCCAACGAGCCCTGGCTCGCCAAGGCGCCGATGGACATCGGCGCGCTCGGCATCAATTTCCCGATGATCTGCAGCGGCGCTGAGGCCGAGAAGGCCGCGCGCAGCGTGCGTTATCCGCCTAAGGGCGACAGGCTGTGGGGCCCGTTCCACGCGCCGTTGCGCTGGGGCGTCTCGATGGCGGATTACATGGCCACTGCCGATGACGACATGATCTGCATGATCACGATCGAGCATGTCGAGGCGGTCGAGCGGATCGACGAGATCATGGCCACCCCCGGCATCGACGTCGCCGTGATCGGCCCCGGCGACCTTGCCACCTCCATCAACAAACGCGGCCTCCCCGACGATCCCGAAGTGCAGGCGCTGATGCAGCGCGCCGAGGAAGGTATCCTCAAGAGCGGTGTGCCGATCGGCGGGGTAGCGCGGTCCGCCGAGCAGGCCAACGCCATGATCGAACGCGGCTATGTCGCGCTCGCCCTCGGCTTCGACTGGTCGCTGCTCCAGCGCGGCATCGCCGCGGCTTTTGCGGGCATCAAGCGCTAGCATTGCTTCGCGTCCCGCGAGCACACTGCAAGGTTCCTCCCGGCGGGCGGTGCGGCGGGACGCCACACCCATCCCGGCGCCGAAACCGGCTATGTGCTGCGTGGGCCATCCGCGATACGAAGACAGGCGAGCCGCTGGCCAAGCCGGCATCCTGAAGCGCGATGACATCCCAGATCGTCGTTTCGCTTTAGTTCCTTGTTTTCGCGCGATCTTTCGCGATCATGCGCCAGAACCTACCGGCGGCAAGGCCGTTGGTTCATGCTCGGTTCAGGCCTGCCGAGCGGATATTCCGCCTGGCCAGCCCTCTGATTGTTGAATGCAGGACCATCCGGCGGAGTAATGCGCGGAACAGCTCGAAAAATCTCAGTCCCGCGCTGTTTCATCGCCGACCTGATGCATGCGTCGCTCGACATCCCCTTCGTGTCGCTCACGCGCCTCCTGAACGTCCAGGATCTGGTGAAAGCCCGCGCGGCGCTTGCCCGGCCACCCGGCTGGGCTGCGACTTTCGTGAAAGCCTTTGCGCTGGTGGCGAAGGACGAGCCGGTGCTGCGCACGCTCTACGTCAAATGGCCGTCGCCGGGTTTCTATGAGCTGCCGCGCAGCGTCGCGAGCGTCGCCATCGCCCGGGTCGTAGAGGGCGAGAGTTGCGTGCTGCCGCAAAAGATCAGCACTCCGGAGGCCAAGCCGCTCGCCGAGATCGACGCCCTGATCCAGCACGCCAAACAGGCGCCGGTCGAGGAGGTGGCGGCGTTCAGAAAGGCGCTGCGGGCCACCCGCCTGCCGCTGCCGCTGCGCCGCCTGATCTGGTGGATCGGGCTGAATCACGGACGCCAGCGCGCCAATTACTTCGGCAGCTTTTCCGTGACGTCGGTAGCGGCCATCGGTCCGGGGGAACTCCACGCCCTGACCCCAGGACCGTTCGTTCTCAGCTACGGCATGGAGGCCGACGGGACCATCAGCGTGGTGCTACGCTGGGACCACCGAGTTACCGACGCCGCCCTCATCGCCCGGACGCTGTGCCGGCTGGAACAGGTGCTGAACACCGAGATAGCCGCGGAATTGCGGGCCGATCGGGAGCAAGCCGAACGTCCAGTCCGGGCGATTGCGACCTGACCGCGCCAGAGCTTCGGTTCTGATTGAATCAAGAACCCGAGCTCTGGATTCTCGTTTTGACACGTTTCCTTCACGCGAGCCGGTATCCACGTCGCCCGAAAACGCTGTGAAAAGCCACCTCTTTCGTTGACAGAATGGCCCGCTTTCCCCTAAAAGCCCCCTGCTCGCGGGCCGGTTTCGGCCCGCGAAGCGTTTCGCGACCCGTGGTTCGTCCCCGAGCTTTCGAGGCGGATCTGTCGGTACCGGGCCCCAAGGCCGGGTACACAGGAGGGCGCGTCTCCTCAAACCCAACTTTGACCTGAAGAGGACGCGATGACAAAGCGCAGTGAGGCGAAATACAAGATCGATCGCCGCATGGGCCAGAATATCTGGGGCCGCCCGAAGAGCCCCGTGAACCGCAGGGAATACGGCCCCGGCCAGCATGGCCAGCGCCGCAAGGGCAAGCTCTCCGACTTCGGCGTGCAGCTCCGCGCCAAGCAGAAGCTCAAGGGCTACTACGCCAACATCTCCGAGCGCCAGTTCCACGCCTTCTATGTCGAGGCCGGCCGGCTAAAGGGCGACACCGGTGAGAACCTGATCGGCCTGCTCGAGCGCCGTCTCGACACCGTGGTCTACCGTGCCAAGTTCGTGCCCACGATGTTCGCCGCGCGCCAGTTCATCAACCACGGCCACATCAAGGTGAACGGCCGCCGCGTCAACATCGGCAGCTATATGCTGAAGGTGGGCGACGTCATCGAGGTCAAGGAAGCCTCCAAGCAGCTCGTGACCGTGCTGGAAGCCTCGCAGCTTCCCGAGCGCGACGTGCCCGACTTCATCGAAGTCGATCACTCCAAGATGACCGCAAAATTCATCCGCGTTCCGGGCCTGTCCGATGTGCCGTTCCCGGTGCAGATGGAACCGCATCTGATCGTCGAATTCTATTCGCGCTGATCGGACGCAGAGTTCGAGATATCGAAGGCCCCGGTTTGTCCGGGGCCTTTTTGTTTGATTAACGTCGCTTCGTTTTCGTCATGGCCGGGCTTGTCCCCGGCATCCATGACCTTATGGTCATCGCGCAACGAAGAACGTGGATGGCCAGGAACGCCCCGGCATGAAGCGGTCAATCAAAGAGAAAGTCCGTGTCCTACACCCCCACCCCGCGCGATCCAAAAGCTCCGCCCGTCCGCATCAACCTGCTGTCGGACACCCAGACGCGCCCGACGCCTGCGATGCGCGAGGCGATGGCGCAGGCGGAAGTCGGCGACGAGCAGATCGGCGATGATCCCACCGTGAACCTGCTGTGCGAGCGCGTTGCCGATCTGCTCGGCAAGCAGGCCGCAGTGTTCATGCCCTCAGGCACCATGTGCAATGTCGCCGCGACGCTGGCTTACTGCCGGCCGGGCGATGAGATCCTGGCGCATGCGACCGCCCATATCATCGCCCGCGAAGGCGGCGCGCATGCCGCGCTCGGCGGCTTCCAGATCACGCCGCTGCCCGGCGACGACGGCCAGTTCGCGCCGGAGACGTTCCGTGCAGCACTGCATCCGCGCTCGCGCTACCAGCCGCCGCAGGTTCTCGTCAGTGTCGAGCAGACCGCCAATATCGGCGGCGGCACGATCTGGAAAAAAGCCGCGCTGGACGAGGTCGTCGGCATCGCGAAAGCCCACGGGCTCGCCACCCATATGGACGGCGCGCGGCTGCTCAATGCCTGCGTCGCCACAGACATTTCCGCGCGCGACATGGCTGCGGGCTGGGATTCGGCCTGGATTGATTTCTCGAAAGGGCTGGGCGCGCCGATCGGCGGCGTCATCGCCGGCTCGCGCGAGTTCATCGACGAGGTCTGGCGCTGGAAGCAGCGCCTCGGTGGCTCGATGCGCCAAGCCGGCATCTGCGCCGCCGCCTGCATCTACGCGCTCGACCATCACGTCGACCGCCTCGCCGACGATCACGCCAATGCAAGGGCGCTGGCGCGAGGACTGTCGCAGATCGACGGCATCGAGGTGCAACAGCCCGAGACGAATCTGGTCTTCTTCAAGCCCGATAACGCGGGCGTCGCTGGCGAGAACATGGTCGCCGAACTCGGCAGGCGCGGCGTGCTGCTCGCGATGATGGACGGCCGGATCAGGGCCTGCACGCATCTCGATGTGACCGCCGACATGATCGAGGAAACCGTCGGGCTGGTGCGGGAAATCGTCCGCAGAACATAGATTTGTAGCCCGGATGGAGCGCAGCAATCCGGGACAGTTTCCCCGGATTACGCTTCGCTCATCCGGGCTATGCCCCCTCCCTCAGCGCCCCATCGCCTGATAGATCAGCGTCTTCAATTGCAGCTGGATGCGGCCGCGCTGCGAGGGCGTCTGCACCATCACAATCGCGAACATGTCGTCTTCGGGATCGATGAAGAAGAAGGTGCCGGCGACGCCGTCCCAGCGGTATTCGCCGAGCGGCCACGACGTGTTCGGCGGCACCGAGGTGCGCACCGCAAAGCCGAGGCCGAAGCCGCTGTTCGCGCCGGGGAAGTAGTGGTCATCGCGCACGATCTTCGTTTCCGCGCCGATATGGTCCTTCGTCATCAGCGCGATGGTCTCCGGCTTGAGATAGCGCCGGCCTTCGAAAGTGCCGCCGCTGAGCAGCATCTGCGCGAAACGGGCGTAGTCGCCGATGGTGCCGACCATGCCGGCGCCGCCTGATTCCCATTTGCGCGGCCGCATCGGATCGCTCACCATCGTGGCCGGGCCAAGCGCGCGATCATCGGGCATCGGCTGGGCGATCAGGGGGCGCTTGGCGGGATCGGCGACGTAGAAGGCGGTCTCGTTCATCCCGAGCGGATCGAGCAGCCGCTCCTTTTCGAACTGGTACAGCGTCTTTCCCGAGACAACCTCGATCACACGGCCGAGCACGTCGGTGGAATGCCCGTAATCCCAGACGTGCCGGGCTGCTCGGCCAGCGGCAGTTTCGCGATCCGCGCGGCGAATTCGGCGTTGGTCCAGTCGCCGTTGAAGAGATTTGCGTCCGCATAGAGCTTTCGCACCGAATTGTCGCCGGAGAAGCCGTAGGTCAAACCGGACGTGTGGCGCAGCAGGTCCTCGATCGTGATCGGGCGCTCGAGCGGCTGCAATACGAGCGTCGTGCTTCCGTCCTCACCCCGCTGGTCGATGCCGACCTTCACATCCGCGAATGCCGGGATGTATTTCGACACGGGATCGTCGAGCGCGAGCTTGCCGTCCTCCACCAGCATCATTGCGGCCACCGAGGTGACCGGCTTCGACATCGAATAGAGGCGGAAGATGGTGTCCGCACTCATCGAGAACTGAGTGGCGACGTCGCGGACCCCGAAATTCTCGTAATAGACCGGCTTGCCGTGCTGCTGGATCAGAAGGATCGCGCCGGGAATCTTGCCGGTCGCAATCTCGTTCTTGACGTAATCGCTGACGCGCGCGAGCCCGGCAGCGGAAAAACGGTGCGCGCCGCCGGCCGGAGCTTCCGCCTGGGCGCCATATCCTGCGAGAACCAGAAGCGCGAATGCCGCTGCGAGAACCAGGCGGCGCGACAAAGCCTCAGTTCTCCATCGCTTCATAGACAAGCTGCTTCAGCGTCCGCTGGATACGTTGCCGCTCGGTCGGTGTCTGCTCCAGGAGCACGAAGAACATATCCTGCTTGCGGTCGATCACGAAGTAACAACCGCTCGCGCCGTCCCACTTCAATTCGCCAAGCGAGCCCGGCGGTGGCGGCTTTGCGTTGCCCGGATCGGTGCGAACCGCGAGTCCGAGCCCGAAGCCAAAGCCGTCGCCGGGAAAATAGAAATAGTCCCGCTCGACTCCCGAACCGGGGCCGACCTGGTCGGTGGTCATCAGCTTGAAGGTCTCGGGCTTCAAGTAGGTCCTGCCCTCGAACGTGCCGCCGTTCAGCAACATCTGCGCAAAGCGCGAAAAGTCGGCCATCGTCGAGACCATGCCGCCGCTGGCAAACTCCATCTTCTTGACAACGGTCGGATCGTTCTCCCGGCCGACCCTGAAATTGCTGTCATTCGGCATCGGCAGCGCCAGAAGCTTCTGCTTCTCCGGATCGGTGACGAGGAAGCGGGTATCGTTCATGCCGAGCGGATCGAGCAGCTTCTCCCGCTCGATCGCGAGCAGGGACTTGCCGGATACAATCTCCATGATGCGCGCCAGCACGTCGGTGGAGTGGCCGTATTGCCAGAGCGCGCCCGGCTGGTTGTGCAGCGGCAGCTTGGCAAGCCGCTCGGCAAATTCGGCAAGGTCGAAATCGCCGGCATAGAGGTTGGCGGATGCATAGGCCTTGCGAACCAGGCTGTCGCCATAGAAGCCGTAGGTGATGCCGGAGGTGTGGCGCATCAAGTCGAGCACGGTCATCGGCCGGTCCGGCGGCACCAGTTCAAGCGTCTTGCTGCCGTCCTCGTTCTTCTTCTCAATGCCGACTTTCACATTGGCAAAGGACGGGATGTATTTCGCAACGGGATCATCCAGCCTGAACTTGCCCTCCTCGAGCAGTTGCATCGAGACGATGGCGGTGATCGCCTTCGTCATCGAAAACAGGCGGAAGATCGTCTTGTCGGTGATCGGCGCCTTGCTCGCCACGTCCTGCACGCCAAAGGACTGGTGATAGACCGGCTTGCCATGCTGCTGGATCAGGACAATCGCGCCCGGGATTTTTCCGGTCGCAACCTCGTTGTTGAAGAACGTCCCGATCTTCGCAAGCTTGTCCTGGTTGAAATGCGCTCCTGCCGGAATATCGAACGTTCCTTCCGCGGCAGCGGCCGGCAACGCAGAAAGCATCAACGCGCCTGTTGCCAGCACGCGCAGCAATTTTACTGAATTCATTGGACCCCTCCCGAATTCGGCAGGGAGTGTAGCGGCGGCGCGTCAGTCAGCACAAGGGCCGTCGACACCGGCCAAAGCCTGCTCGTGCAGCCGAGCGCTGGCGTCAGAGAAGCAGCAGAAGATCACCCGGTTGACCTCTGGCGCATGGCTAAGTCCCTCCGCGACCGTCCCGACCGAAATCCCGGCGGCGCGGTCGGCGGGAAAGCGATAGACACCGGTCGAAATGGCAGGAAATGCCAGCGAGGCGAGCCCATTTGTCTGACAGAGCGCGAGCGCGCGGCGATAGCAGGAGGCGAGCAATCCATCCTCGCCCTGATCGCCGCCGTGCCAGACCGGCCCGACGGCGTGGATGACATGCCGGGCAGGAAGCCGATAACCTTGCGTGATCTTGGCATCGCCGGTCGCGCAGCCGCGCAACGTGCGGCACTCGGCGAGCAGTTCGGGGCCGGCGGCGCGATGGATTGCGCCATCGACACCGCCTCCACCCAGGAGAGAGGAATTGGCCGCGTTGACAATGGCGTCAACGCGCAAGGTGGTGATGTCGGCAACGATGACTTCGAGGCGCGCGTTGCCGAGCTGGCGCGCCATCAGGCTCAGGCGGCGGCGCCGACCGGAACGCCCTTGTCGGCGAAAAGCTGCTGCAGCTCGCCGGCTTGGAACATCTCGCGGATGATGTCGCAGCCGCCGACGAACTCGCCCTTCACGTAGAGCTGGGGAATGGTCGGCCAGTTCGAATAGACCTTGATGCCGTTGCGCAGCTCGGCGGACTCCAGCACGTTCAGGCCCTTATAGCCCACGCCAATGTGGTCGAGGATCTGGACCACCTGACCAGAGAAACCGCACTGCGGAAATTGCGGCGTGCCCTTCATGAACAGCACGACGTCGTTCGACTTCACTTCGTTGTCGATGAATTGCTCGATGCTCATTTTCGTTTCCCTTTGGGGCTCCGCCCTCTGCGGCATTTGCTTGTGGGCCGGCTCGACCCGCTTGCCCCGCGACTGGACATATATGTAGCCCAAACCGTTGTGCATCCAAAGCAAAATGGCGGAGAGCTGGCATGCATGGGGCCCTTTTCGGGCGCCTGTCCGGCTCCGGGCGCATAATCTGACGACGCTAATATCATGACCGCGGGAGGCTTTTTTCCCGAACGGAAGCCCCTATCTAGGACGGACTGCCCGTAGGGAACCAGTTTGGCAGAGCAACGTTCTCTCCACCCATTCGGAGACACCCGTGACGAAACCAGCATTCGCTGCCGCCACCCTCGCGACCCCCTCCCCATCACGCGCTTCTGATTCTGGTCCCCTGTCCCAGGCCCTGGTGGAAGTCTTTCTGGCGGTGCGGGATGAAACCGAGCGACGGGCTGCGCCCCTGTCGGCGGAGGACCAGCTGATCCAGTCCATGCCGGACGCCAGCCCAGCGAAGTGGCACCGTGCCCATACCACCTGGTTCTTCGAGCAGTTTCTGCTTGGGGAGCACCAGGAGGGCTACAAGCCCTTCCATCCGGATTACGCCTATCTCTTCAATTCCTATTATGTCAGCGCCGGTCCTCGCCATGCCCGCCACCAGCGCGGCCATCTGACCCGTCCGAGCGCCGACGAGGTCACCGCCTATCGCCGGCACGTGGACGATGCCGTGGTGAAATTCTTCGAGACCGCGGGTGAGGAGAAGCTGGCAAAGCTGGCCCCGCTGGTCGAGGTCGGGCTCAATCACGAGCAGCAGCATCAGGAACTGATGTGGACCGACATCCTGCATGCCTTCGCGCAGAATCCCATTCCGCCGGCTTACGATCGGGCGTGGCGCTTTCCGGCCTCGCACCGCGGCGGCGAGGAATGGGTGACGCTGAACGAAGGTATCCACAGCATTGGCCACGCGGACGACAGCTTTCATTTCGACAATGAGAAACCGGCGCATCGCGCCCTGGTCGGGCCGGTCAAGCTGGCGCGAAACCTTGTGACCAACGCCGACTGGCTCGCCTTCATCCAGGACGGCGGCTATTCGACAGCGACGCTGTGGCTGATGGACGGTTTTGCGACGGTCGCAAAGGAAGGCTGGGAGGCGCCCGGCCATTGGCGCAAGGCCGACGGCCAGTGGCAGATCATGACGTTGGGCGGCCTGCAGCCGGTCGATCCGGCAGCCCCGGTCTGTCATGTCAGCTATTACGAGGCCGACGCTTTTGCCCGCTGGGCCGGCAAGCACCTGCCAACCGAGATGGAATGGGAGGTCGCCGCGCGCGCCGGCCAGCTCAACGATGCCTTCGGCGTCGTCTGGCAGTGGACCCGTTCTTCCTATTCACCCTATCCGGGCTACCGCGCGATCGAGGGTGCGCTCGGCGAGTACAACGGCAAGTTCATGGTCAATCAATTGGTGCTGCGCGGCTCCTCGCTTGCAACTCCGAGCGGTCACAGCCGTGTCACCTATCGCAACTTCTTTTATCCGCACCATCGCTGGCAATTTACAGGATTACGGCTCGCCGACTACGCCTGATCGGTTCTGAAAGCATGATCCGGAAAAGCGGCTCCCGGTTTTCCGAGAAGATCGTGCGCAAAAACAACCAAAAATCATAGCGCGCGGGAAGGCGCGTTCAGGAGAGTATCATGAATGTGCATGCCCGCGCTTTGGCCAAGGCCTATGCCTTCGACGAACAGACCGCAGCCTTTGCCGACGATGTGATCGGACATCTCGCGCAACATCCCAAGCGCCTGTCGCCGAAATATTTCTATGATGCGACCGGTTCGGAATTGTTCGAGCAGATCACGGTGTTGCCGGAATACTATCCGACCCGCACCGAGCTCGGCATCTTGCGCGATCGCGGAGCCGAGATCGCTGCGATTATCCCTGCGGGCGCGGCGCTGGTCGAGTTCGGCGCGGGCGCGACCACCAAGGTGCGCCTGTTGCTCGATCACTGCGAATTCGGCGCCTATGTGCCCGTCGACATCTCCGGCGACTTCCTGAACGCGCAAGCCGAAGGCCTGCGCAAGGACTTTCCGCGTCTGCGCGTCTATCCGGTCGCAGCCGATTTCACCAGGCCGTTCGCGCTGCCGGCCGAAATCGCCGAAATGCCGAAAGTGGGGTTCTTCCCGGGCTCGACGATCGGCAATTTCGAGCCGCAGGAGGCCGCCGATCTCCTGCGCACCGCGCGCGAAATTCTGGGTTCTGGCGCGCAGATGATCATCGGCGTCGACCTCGAGAAGGACGAGCGCGTGCTGTACAACGCCTATAATGATTCGGCCGGCATCACCGCGCGTTTCAACCTCAATGTGCTGGTGCGCATCAACCGCGAGCTCGGTGGCAATTTCGATCTCTCGGCGTTCACCCACCGCTCGATTTACAACCGCGACCGCCATCGCATCGAGATGCACCTGATCAGCCGCAAGGCGCAGAGCGTGCGGATTCTCGGCAACACCTACTCGTTCCGCCCCGGCGAGAGCATTCACACCGAGAACAGCTACAAATATTCGCTGGAGCGGTTCGCGGAGCTGGCCCGAAACTCGGGCTGGACGGTGCGGGAGTCCTGGACCGACTCAGCAAAGATGTTCTCGGTTCACGCACTGGTGGCTTCGGAATGAGATTCCGAAGCCGAGCCGAACGAGACCGATTCCCAGGCCGCCACCACGATCAGGATCGCGGTCGTGACGATCGAGAGCCATAGCGGCGACAGCTCGCTTGCGAACCAGCTCAGCACGAGCAGCGCGACGATGCCCGCGATGTGGGAGAGCTGCAGGAAGCCGCGGATCGAGAGCTTGAACAGGATCGTTCCGACCAGGAACAGAAGCGGCCCGCCGATCGCGCTCACGATCGTCTTGGGGTCGGAATGGCCGCCGGGATGCTTCAGCACCAGCTCATCCGACACCGCGGTCAAAATGACGCCGGCAACGATCGGCATGTGCAGGTAGGTGTAGGCGAGGCGCGCCAGCTTCCCTGATTCGACCGATTTCGAGATCACTTCGGATCCGGCCTCGGCGCCCTTGTGGAAATAGATCCACCACATCGCGATGCTGCCCACCAGCGCGGACACGAACGCGAGGATGTTTTCGGTGGTCCAGCTCAGTTCGGCAAAGGTCGCACCGTTCACGACGATCGCCTCGCCGAGCGCAATGATGATGAAAAGGGCGCAGCGCTCGGCCATATGGCCGCCTTCGACCGCCCAGGCCTCCAGCGATGACGGCCCCAACCCCGGGACCCAGAACCGCGCCGCCGGCGAGACATATTCGATCACGAGCGCGATGATCCACAGCCACAGCCTCGTCTCACCCTCGGCAAGGCCGCCGAGGATCCAGAATACGGCTGATGTAGAGAGCCAGGCCAGGATGCGGATGGCGTTGTGGCGCACTGCCGTCCAGTGATGCGGCGTCGATACCAGCCAGAACGCGGTGCGCCCGACCTGCATCACCGCATAGGCGATGGCGAACCACAGGCCGCGGTCTTCAAAGGCCTTCGGGATCGAGGTCGACAGCACGAGGCCGCCGAGCATCATCAGGAACAGCAGGATGCGGACCGGGGTCAGCTCTGGATTGAGCCAGTTGGTCACCCAGGCCGTGAAAACCCAGACCCACCACACCGCGAGGAACAGCAGCGTGACCTCGACCGCGCCGACCGGCGTGAAATGATGAAGCAGCGCGTGCGAGATCTGCGTGACCGCGAACACGAAGACCAGGTCGTAGAACAGTTCGGCATAGGTGACGCGGCTATGCTGATGTGGCACGACGACGCGAAACATCGCGCCGTGTCGGTTGTCCGCGGCCATCGGCGCCTCTTGCGAGAAGATCAGCCCTTGGGCCCGCCGGGCACCCCGGTTTGCAGCGCCAGTGCGTGCAACACGCCGCCCATCTGTCCTTTGAGCGACTGGTAAACGATCTGGTGCTGCTGGACGCGAGACTTGCCGCGGAAGGATTCCGAGATGACCGTTGCCGCGTAATGGTCGCCGTCACCGGCCAGGTCGCGGATCGTCACCACGGCATCGGGAATAGCTGCCTTGATCATGGATTCGATATCGCGGGCGTCCATCGGCATCCCAGTACACCTCCATTCGACGTTCAAATCGCAGCCGACACGGGCGGCCGCTGGGAACAAAACCTAGCGGTTGCGCCCTTCTAGGTCATCCTATCAGGCACTATATTCCGCTTCCAATCGTTTTAGCTGCATCAATCGGTCACAACGAACTGACCAAAAAAGGCGCAGAATCATGAAACTTCCCGGTCCCGACCATCCGATCACGATTACCCCCAATCCTAAGCGCGTCCGCGTTCGGGCGGGCGATGTGGTCATCGCCGACTCCACCCATGCGCTGACCTTGAAGGAAGCCAGCTATCCGGCCGTGCAATACATCCCGCGGGAGGACGCCAACATGGCCCTGCTCTCGCGGACCGAGCGGACCACGCATTGCCCCTACAAGGGCGACGCCAACTATTTCAGCATCAATGCCAATGGCAAGACGCTTGAAAATTCGATCTGGACCTACGAGACGCCCTTCCCGGCGATGACCGAGATCGCAGGCCACCTGGCGTTCTATCCGGACAAGGTCACGATCGAGGAAGTGGCATAGAGCGAAAGACTGTCATTCCGGGATGGTGAGCAAGCACCAGACCCGGAATCTCGAGCTTCCGGGTTCGATGCTTCGCATCGCCCCGGAATGACTGTTGCCGCTAAGCCCTGAATATCGTGAGCCCGAGTATCAGGAGCACCAGGAAGATCACGACGAAAATATAGAACAATACCCGCGCGATATCGGCGGAAGCTGCCGATATGCCGGTAAAGCCGAGCAGACCGGCAACAATCGACACCACAAGAAAAATCAGCGCCCACTTAAGTAACGTCATCGCCCTCGTCTCCAGCTATTTCGCCAGGGTAACCTCTGGCGATAGCGCGAGTTCCAAAACCGCGGGCAGCGAATTGATCGCCGCCCGCCTGGCGCTGCGAGTTTTCACCTGTCGTCGATGCGGCCGGAAGAACCGGGCGGGGTCGTATCCGGCATGGTGTTCGGCAACTGGCCGGTCCCGCTCGTGCCTGGCGACGTGGGCGCGCCTGGTTGGTTGAGGTTTGGATTGGGCGTGGTGGACGTTCCGCCGCTACCCATTCCGGTCGTGGAGCTCGATTGTCCGCCAGGCGCCGACGAGATGCCCGCCGATCCCGGGTTGGTCGGCGTAGCAGCAGCCGGTGGCGCGCCGCCGGCGCCGCCACCTGAAGCTTGCGCGAAAGCCGCTGATGATGCCGTCATCAATGACATCGCGATGACGGCCGATAGATGCAATTTGTGTCGCATGATAATTCTCCACGTTGCATGCGGCCGCACCAACGTGCCGTGACTCGCGTCGTTCCGCCGCTCTCGCGACCGCGAGATCACATCGACGTTTTTGGAGTACAATGATTGGGCCTTGCCCAATCCGATTCCGGGTTGCAACATCGCTGACAATCACCTGCCGGGGCACGTCTATGAGCTCGATCTCTCACACGATGGCGACTGCGGAAGCGCACGCGGCACCGAAGGTGAAAGCGCGCAACGCCTCGCTGGACCGCGCCCGCACCTTCCTGACGCTGGTCGTGCTGTTGCACCATGCCGTGATCCCCTACACGTATTTCGGACACACCGATCCAAAATCGTGGATCGGTTTCGACATGATCGTGCTCGCCACCGACAGCTTCTTCATGGCGATGTTCTTCTTCCTGTCGGGACTGTTCGTGTGGCCGGGGCTCGCTCGGAAAGGGCCGGTGCACTATCTGCTCGATCGCCTGGTTCGGCTTGGCCTACCCTTCGTGATCTGCGCGTTCACGCTCATTCCGCTCGCCTATTATGCCATCGCGCTGCGCGAAACTCCGGATCTGAGCTTTTCCGACTTCTGGTGGAAAACGATCACCGTGGGCCCATGGCCGAGCGGCCCGGTCTGGTTTCTCTGGGTCTTGCTCGCCTTCGACCTCGTCGCGAGCCTGCTATTTCTGCTGTCACCCAAGATCATCGAGCCGATCAATCGCTTGTCGCTCAAGGGGCATGAACGGGCCACCTTGTTCTTCGTGGTCATGCTTGCGGTCACCGCCGTGCTCTACATTCCGGGGCGTGTTCACTATGGGCCAGGCAGCTGGTTCGAGTTCGGACCGTTCTCGGTGCAGCACGGGCGGGTGCTGCTCTATGCAACCTACTTCTTTTTCGGCGCCGGCATCGGCGCCATGTATTTGGACCGCGGTCTCCTCGCGGCAGACGGACGGCTGGCGAAGAGCAGTTGGGGCTGGGCGGTTGCGGCACTCGTTCCGTATTGCCTGATGTGGGTGCTGATCTACATCAAGCGCGAAATCCTCGGCAATCCAGTACGGCTGCCGGACTGGTATGAGGCGACCTACGGTCTCTTCTTCGCTTCCTTCAGCGTGGCGATCATGTTTGTGATCCTGGCCTATTTCCTCAGATTCAAGCAATCCGGCTGGAGCATCCTCGATCCGATGCAGCCGGATGCCTATGGCATGTTCCTGGTGCACTATCCGATCGTGCTCTGGCTGCAATACTGGATGCTTGACCTCGGATGGCCGGCGATCGTGAAGGCGGCCATCGCGTTTGTGGCGACGGTGCTCTTGAGCTGGGCGGCGACGGCGGCGCTCCGGAGGATTCCGGGCGCGAACAGAGTGCTGTGAAGCGTCGTCTTTCTCCGCCGTCATTGCTAGCGAAGCGAAACAATCCATTTCACCGCTTGCGGAGAGATGGATTGCTTCGTCGCTGTCGCTCCTCGCAATGACGGAGGATAGAAGGCGACGCCCCTACGCCGCCTTGCCGCTCATATAGGCCGGCAGCCAGTGTTCGAACGCCTCGTTCAGCGTCGTGATCGTCACCGGCGCCTCGCCCGCAATCGCGATGGCGTCGCCGCCGGTGGTGCCGATGCGCGCACAGGGCATGCCGCAACCCCGCATCTTGGCGAGCACGCGGCCGGCTTCCGCTTCGGGCACAGTAACGATGTAGCGCGCCTGATCCTCGCCGAACCAGTAGGCGTGCGGCACCAGCGCCGTTGGCGCTGCGAGCAGCCGCGCGCCAATGCCGCTTGCGATCGCCATCTCGGCGAGCGCGATCAACAGCCCACCGTCGGAAATGTCATGCGCCGCAGTCGCCGTACCTGCGTGAATCATGCCGCGCACGACGTCACCGTTGCGCTTCTCGGCGGCGAGATCGACCGGCGGCGGCGCGCCTTCCTCGCGGCCGCAGATCTCGCGCAGATAGACAGACTGACCTAGCCAGCCATGGGTCTCGCCGATCAGGAGGATCGCCTCGCCTTCCGCCTTGAATGCGAGCGTTGCGGATTTGGTGAAATCGTCGAGCACGCCGACGCCGCCGATCGAGGGCGTCGGCAGAATGGCGCGGCCGTTGGTCTCGTTGTAGAGCGAAACGTTGCCGGAGACGACCGGGAAATCCAGCACGCGGCAGGCTTCCGAAATGCCCTTCAGGCAGCCGACGAACTGGCCCATGATCTCGGGCCTTTCAGGATTGCCGAAATTCAAGTTGTCGGTGATCGCGAGCGGCTTGCCACCGACCGCGGTGATGTTGCGCCAGGCTTCCGCCACCGCCTGCTTGCCGCCCTCGAACGGATCGGCCTCGCAATAGCGCGGCGTCACGTCGACCGTCATCGCAAGGCCCTTCGGTCCATCCTGCACGCGGACCACGGCCGCATCGCCGCCGGGGCGCTGCACGGTATTGCCGAGGATGACGTGATCGTACTGCTCCCAGACCCAGCGCTTCGAGCAGAGATCGGGCGTGCCGATCAGCTTCTCCAGCGCCTGCGGAATACCAACCGGCGGCTCGACGTCGCGCGCATGGACCACCGGCTGCGCGGCAGAGGCCATATGTGGACGGTCGTATACCGGCGCCTCGTCGCCGAGTTCCTTGATCGGCAGATCAGCCATGACGTCGCCACCATGCTTGACCACGAAACGCTTGGTCGGCGTGGTGTAGCCGACAACAGCGAAATCGAGGCCCCATTTGCGGAAGATCGCCTCGGCTTCCTGCTCCTTCTCGGGCTTGAGCACCATGAGCATGCGCTCCTGGCTTTCCGAGAGCATCATCTCGTAGGCGCTCATGCCGGTCTCGCGGGTCGGCACCGCGTTGAGGTCGAGGTCGACGCCGAGGTCGCCCTTGGCGCCCATCTCGACCGCCGAACAGGTCAGCCCCGCCGCGCCCATGTCCTGGATCGCGATCACGCAGCCCTTTTCCATGATCTCGAGGCAGGCCTCGAGCAAGAGCTTCTCCGCGAAGGGATCGCCGACCTGCACCGTCGGACGCTTCTCCTCGGAATTGTCGTCGAACTCGGCAGAGGCCATCGAGGCGCCATGAATGCCGTCGCGGCCGGTCTTCGAGCCCAGATAGACGATCGGCATGTTCACGCCGGACGCGGCCGCGTAGAAGATCTTGTCGGCGTCGGCGAGACCCACCGCCATCGCGTTGACGAGGATGTTGCCGTCATAGCGAGTGTGGAAGCGGACCTGTCCGCCGACCGTCGGCACACCGAAGGAATTGCCGTAGCCGCCGACGCCGGCGACCACGCCCGAGACCAGATGCCGCGTCTTCGGATGTTCCGGCGCGCCGAAGCTCAGCGCATTGAGGCAGGCAATGGGGCGCGCGCCCATCGTGAACACATCGCGTAAAATGCCGCCGACACCGGTGGTCGCGCCCTGGTAGGGCTCGATATAGCTCGGATGGTTGTGGCTCTCCATCTTGAAGACCACCGCCTGGCCGTCGCCGATGTCGATCACGCCGGCATTCTCGCCGGGCCCCTGGATCACCCATGGCGCTTTCGTGGGCAATCCGCGCAGATGGATGCGCGAGGACTTGTACGAGCAGTGCTCGTTCCACATCGCCGAGAAGATCCCGAGCTCCGTGAAGGTCGGCACCCGCCCGATCAATTTCAGGATGCGCTCATACTCGTCCGGCTTGAGCCCGTGGGCGGCGACGAGTTCGGGGGTGATCTGGGGCTCGTTCATGGGTCCTTCTTAGGTAGATCGGCCACGGCGGCAAAGGCCTTTTATGGCGCTTTTCGGGGCTGTCCAGAGCTTTGCGGCGGCGGGCCGCAGGCGCGGGATTTGCACTGCAGCACAGGATCGGATTTAAGGACCGAAACTCAATTTTGAAAGCCCGCCAGCGTGAACGACCTCTCCAAGACTGCATTCCTCCACCGCCCCGACCTGCATGTCGCAACCGAGGGCGAATTCAAGGGCTGGCGCACCTGGATCCGGGACAGTTTCGAGAGCCATATCGGCCCATTCTGGCATCGGATGGATGAGAACGGTCGCGTGCATTGCGCCTTCCGGGTGGAGAAAAAGCACCTCAACGGCATGCGCAATGTCCATGGCGGCTGCTTCATGGCTTTTGCGGATTACTGCCTGTTCGCGATCGCCTCGGCCGAGCTGGAAGGCCCGGGCGTGACGGTGGCCTTCTCCTGCGAATTCCTCGACGCGGCACGCGAGGGCGAATTGGTCGAATGCACCGGCGAAGTGACCCGCGCCGGCGGCTCGCTGATCTTCCTGCGCGGCCTGTTGAAATCAGCCGAGCGCCCGTTGTTCACCTTCTCCGGGACAATCAAGCGGGTAAAGCGGAAGGCGTCGCTTGAGGCCGGCGCATAGCTCCCCGCCTTTCCTTTTTGCGCTCCCACGCTAAGAGTGGCGCTCAGCGCGCCAATGCGCCGGGAGCAACAAGTGCCGAAGAGCACATCAAGGACGGGTAGCCTCGCCGCTGCCGTGGAAACGCTTGCGCTATCAGCCCCGAAGCGGCCGCGCCATCGCTGGCAGGATTACGCGCTGCTGCTCGCGCTTGCCTGCTGCTGGAGCTCAACTTATCCCTTGACCAAGATCGGCCTCGGCTCGATCCCGCCGCTCACCTTCATCTCGGCACGCTCGCTGATCGCGGCGCTGTTCCTGCTGGCGATCCTGCGCATCCGCGGCCTTCGCATTCCGACCGACGCCAAGGCCTGGAAGCTGTTCGCGTTCCAGCAGACCATCAACTCGACGGTCCCGTTCCTGGTGATCACTTGGGCGCAGCAATATGTGGCGGCGGCTCCCACCGTGGTGCTGGCCTCGACCACGCCGATCTTTGCCTTCCTGATCACCTGGGCCATCACGCGTCACGAGCCGGCGACATTGTTGAAACTCGCCGGCGCGATCCTCGGCCTCATCGGCACGGCCGTCATCATCGGCCTCGATGCGCTCGGAGGCCTCGGCAGCGAGCTCTTCGCCGAGATCGCAATCCTGCTCGCCACCATCTCCTTCGCCTGCGCCACGATCTTCGGCCTGCGCCTGTCCGATTACGACCCGATGGTGGTCGCGGCCGGCTCGCTTTTGTTCGGCGGCCTCGTGCTGCTGCCGGCGGCCATCGTCATCGACCATCCCTGGACCTTGCATCCGACGCCGCAGGCGCTCGCCGCCGTCGCCACCATGGGCATCTTCTCCAGCGCCATCGGCCTGATGCTGTTCTACATGTGCCTCGCCAGGCTCGGCACGCTGACCACCAATGCGCAAGGCTACCTGCGCATCCCGATCGGCGTCGGGCTGTCGGTCGTGCTGCTCGGCGAAGCCGTGCCACCGAATCTGGTGCTCGGGCTCGTGCTGGTGATGGCCGGCGTGGCCGCGATGACCGTTCCCGGCGACCGCTACAAGCTGGCCCTGAGCTGGCTGCGGGCGCGAGTAAGAGGCTGAGCCTCGCGGACCTCTATTGCAGGCTCACCAGGGTCATATCGACGAACCAAGATTGCGGCGAGACGAATCCCTTGACCTTCGGGCTCATCGCACGCGGGTTGAGATCGTGCACGATATAGAGCCAGGGAGGGTTGTCGACGAGGCGTTCATGCGCCTTGCGATAGGCGGCCGAGATCACCTTGGGATCGGTGGCCTCGGAAATCGTCTTGAGCGCTTCATCGAATTCAGCATCCTTCCACTGCTCGAAATTGAACCCGTTCGGCGAGAAATTCTCGGATGAGAAATAGCGCGCCATGACCCCGGCATCGGAGGATGGCGAAGAGATATTGAGCCCCGTAGCACCCTGCAACGTGGGGCTATCGGGCGTCGCCCGCGCGGCGGTCAACAGAACCTGCCATTCGATCACGTCGAAAGCCACGTTCACACCGCACGTCTCTTTCAGGTTTTGCTGCAGGAATTCGTTCATCGGCAAAGGCAGCATCTGGCCCGAGCCGGAATTCGAGATCAGCACCTTGAAGGATAATGGCTTCGCTACCGTGTATCCGGCCTCGGCGAGCAGCGCCTTGCCCTTAGCTGGGTCGAACTTGTAGCGGTTGACCGGCGATCCAAAATCAGGGTCGCTGGATTTGAGCCAGCCGACCGACGGCTCCGCGGTCCCGTTGAGCAGTGCGACGAGCCCTTCGCGGTCGATGCAATAGTTCAGCGCCTGGCGAACCTTCACGTCCTTGAAGGGGCTGTTGGTCGCGCCGATATTGTAGAACCACGGCCAGACATGAGGATATGAGCCGGTGGTGATGGTGAAGCCCGCTGATTTCAGCGAGGCGATGCCGTCGGCCGGCGGGACCTCGATCCAGTCGACCTGACCGGAGCGAAGCGCGGCCAACCGCGAGTTGGCTTCAGGAATGGGCATGAGCACGACGTTGTCGACCTTCGCCATCTTGCTCGTGTCCCAATATCCATTCCAGCGTGCGAGATCCGCCTCCTGGCGCGGCACGATCCTGGTGATGCGGAACGGTCCAGTGCCGGCGGCCGGCAGGCTCGCGACCTTGGCCCAATCCCGGCCCGCCTTTTCGAATGAGGCCGGCGACGTGAACAACAGATAGACCGCCATGTAGGGGAAATAGGACGCCGGCTTGGTCGTGGTGATGGCGACCGTGAAGTCATCGATCTTCTTGTAGCTGCCCATAATGGGCACGCGCGCTCGCGACATCGCCGAACTCGCGGGCTCGAATTGCGGGCTGGAGCTGTTGAAGTAGCGATCGAGATTCCAGATCACGGCGTCGGCATTGAAATCCGTGCCATCGTGGAATTTCACGCCACGGCGCAGATGGAAGAGCCAGATCTTGCTGTCTTCGGGATCCTGTTCCCATTTCTCCGCAAGTCCTGGACGCAAACCGGCCAATTTGTCGGTCCTGGTCAAATCCCACAGCACCAATCCCTCGAAGATTGGGTAGCCGAGAAAGCGCATTCCTTCGAAGCCGTTGTTTGGCAGCCCGGTAGCCGTGGGGATATCGGATGCCGTCATGCCGATGCGCAGCGTAGTTTCGGCCGTTGCCGCATGCGACAAAAGCAGTGCAGCGGTGAGCGTGAACGTGCAGCAAGCCTTGCGAATGAGCATAACACCTCTCCCGTCCGACGATCGGAAAGATCCGTGCCTGGATCGGGGGGTTACGGGCAAGTTTCAGGCCAGCAGAGCCGAACGGCTATTTCGCATCGTCCGCGAGCAGCTTGCGATATTTCTCGACGTCGCGCGCGACGAACTGTTGCAGCACATCCGGCGTGTGCTCGTTGGCGTCAGGCGCAACGGTCGAGAGGTCGGCAAAGCGCTTCTTCACCGCCTCGCTCTCGACCGCCGTGCGGGCCGCGGCATTGAGTTTCGCGATGATTGCAGGCGGCGTACCCTTCGGCGCGAACACGCCGTTCCAGCCCTGCGCCTCGAATTCAGGCAGACCCGCCTCCGCCGAAGTCGGCAGATCGGGCACCGTCGCAAGCCGCACGGTCGAGCCGACCACGATCCCCTTGACCAGCTTCTCGTTGATTGCCTGCGATACCGAGGCAGCCGCATCGCAGACGCCGTCGATCTGGCCCGCGATCGCATCCGTCAGCGCCGGCGCGGCGCCGCGATAGCCGACCAGTGTCACGTCGATCCCGGCAGCATTCACAAAACTCTTGCAGATCAGGTAATTCGAGGAGCCGACGCCGGCATGGCCGAGATTGATCTTGCCGGGATTCGTCTTCGCGTAGGCGATGAACTCCTGCAGATCCTTGGCGGGAAAATCCTTGCGTAACGCGATGATGCCAAAGGTCTTTGCGACCATTGCGACCGGCGCAAAGGAGTCCGGCGTGAACGGAAGCTTCGGATAGATCGTGTAGGTGGCGGCGCTGGTGCCGGCGTTGCCGATCGCGATCGTGTAGCCATCCGGCTCGGCACGCGCGGCTCGGGCCAGCGCGGTCGAGCCGCCGGCGCCGGCGACATTCTCGATCACGATCGGCTGTCCCAGCGCCACGCTCATCTGCTCGGCAACAACACGCGCGATCACATCCGACGTGCCGCCGGCCGCGAACGGCACGATCATCGTGATGGGATGTTTTGGGAAATCCTGCGCCTGAGCGAACGTCGCGAGCGGAAGCGCCGCGATCGCGGCGACCAGCCTCCAGAGCGACTTCACGCAGCCTTTTCCAGATGCTGGACCAGGCCGGCAAACAAGCCGCGGCCGTCGGTGCAGCCCATGATGTCTTCGACGTGATTTTCCGGATGCGGCATCATGCCGAGCACGTTGCCGCCGTCGTTGACAATGCCTGCGATCGACTGCGCGGCGCCGTTGATGTTGTGGCGCTCATCGACCGCGCCTTCCGGCGAGCAATAGCGATAGAGCACCCGCCCCTCGCCTTCCAGCCGCTTGATCGTCTCTTCATCCGCCTCGTAATTGCCCTCGCCATGGGCGACCGGCACGCGAATCACCTGGCCCGCATTGTAGCCGCGGGTGAACGGCGTATCGGAGCGCTCGACGCGCAGATGCACGTCGTGGCAGATGAACTTCAGTCCCGCATTGCGCATCAATACGCCGGGCAACAGGCCCGACTCGCAGAGGATCTGAAAGCCGTTGCAGACGCCGAGCACGAGGCCGCCCTTGCCGGCATAATCGCGCACCGCATCCATGATCGGCGCCCGCGCCGCAATCGCGCCGCAACGCAAATAGTCGCCATAGGAGAAACCGCCGGGCACCACGACGAGGTCGGTACCTTCAGGCAGCGAGGTCTCGGCATGCCAGACCATCGCCGGCTCCTTGCCCGAGATGAGCTTGAGCGCCCGCGCCATGTCGCGCTCGCGATTGATGCCGGGAAAGACGAGGACGGCGGATTTCATAACGTCGGCGCTTCGTGGAGTTCGAGGCGACTTTCAATACGTCCCAGCCGTACGTCGTAACGGCCGAGAATTCCGTACACGTTATGAATGTCCTGTTGCAGCGAGATCATATGACCCCGAATCGCATTCAATTCAGTCTTGACCTCATTGATACTGCTCTTCGTCTCACTAAGGTCCCGCTGGAGAACCTTCAAAATCTCGAAGAGCAGTTCGTTGCTTACCTCAGCCATCGCCCGCCTTCTCAGCCTTTCATCTCGACCGCATAATTCTCGATCACGGTATTCGCAAGCAGCCTGTCGGCCGCCTCCTTCAGCGCGGCTTCCGCCTTGGCGCGGTCAGAGCCGGCAAGCTCGATGTCGAACACCTTGCCCTGGCGGACGCTGGCGACGCCGTCGACGCCGAGCGACTTCAGCGCGCCCTCGATCGCCTTGCCCTGCGGATCGAGGATGCCGGATTTCAACGTAACGGTGACGCGTGCCTTCACTTCCGCCCCTCTTAGCTTTTCACCAGCACCGGGCCGGAGCCGGCCGGCCGCTCGTTCTCCATGAGGATGCCGAGCCGCTTCGCCACCTCGGTATAGGCTTCCAGGAGCCCGCCGAGGTCGCGGCGGAAACGGTCCTTGTCGAGCTTCTCGTTCGACTTGATGTCCCACAGCCGGCAGGAATCCGGCGAGATCTCGTCGGCGACGATGATCCGCATCATCTCGTTCTCGAACAGCCGCCCGCATTCCATCTTGAAGTCGACCAGGCGGATGCCGATCCCCAGGAAAAGCCCGGTCAGGAAGTCGTTGACGCGGATGGCGAGCGCCATGATGTCGTCGATCTCCTGCGGCGTCGCCCAGCCGAAGGCAGTGATGTGCTCTTCCGATACCATGGGGTCGTTGAGCTGATCGTTCTTGTAGTAGAATTCGATGATCGAGCGCGGCAGTTGCGTGCCTTCCTCGATGCCGAGCCGCTGCGACAGCGAGCCGGCGGCGACATTCCGCACCACCACCTCCAGCGGCACGATCTCGACCTCGCGAATCAGCTGCTCGCGCATGTTGAGGCGGCGGATGAAATGGGTCGGCACCCCGATGTCGTTGAGATGCTGAAACAGGTACTCCGAAATCCGGTTGTTGAGGACGCCCTTGCCCTCGATCACCTGGTGTTTCTTGGCATTGAACGCGGTCGCGTCGTCCTTGAAATGCTGGATCAGGGTTCCAGGCTCTGGACCTTCGTAAAGGACCTTGGCCTTGCCCTCATAGATGCGGCGTCGACGGCTCATTGGGATGTACCGTGTTTTGTTGAAATCCATGAATCTGGTGTGCTCCGGTTGAAAGGGATTGCGACCCACGACGGAGCTGCCGCGGAAAGCCTGGAACCCCAAACAGAACAAGAACCAAGCCGTATGGCAACCTATCCGATTGGCCCATCCAGCACAATCGACCCGGACCCTTTTGGCGGACTTATCCGCCTTGGATTAGGTCCCCAAAATCTGCCATTCTGCCTGCGGCTTAACGGCCTGTTGTCATGCCGATTCGCCCCCTCTATCTAGGCATCCGCCGGGGCTGCCGCAACGCAAGCTCCATCCGTCTGTCAGCAGAAATTGGAACCGCCCATGACCACATTCGATAAGCGCGAGGAAGGTTTTGAGAAGAAATTCGCCCTCGACGAGGAGCAGAAATTCAAGGCCGAGGCGCGCCGCAACAAGTTGCTGGGCATCTGGGCGGCGGAAAAGCTTGGCCTGACAGGCGATGCCGCCAACACCTACGCCAAGGAAGTCGTCGCCGCCGACTTCGAGGAAGCCGGCGACCAGGACGTGCTGCAGAAGGTCCTGAAGGACCTCACCGCGAAGGGCGAGGCCATCACGGAAGGTCAAATCCGCGCCAAGATGGACGAACTGCTGGTGCAGGCCGTCGCTCAGGTGAAGGCGGGCGGTTAACCATCCCGTCATTCCGGGCGTCCGAAGAACGAGCCCGAAATCCATGTCTCCGCCCGTGCAAGTGGTCCGATGGATTCCGGGTTCGCGCTATGCGCGCCCCGGAATGACAACAAACGATTATCCCTCCTTGAAACCGTACTCCGGTACGTTGCCGCTGGCGCCGTAGTATTTGTACGGCAGGAATTTCCCGGACATCGTGATCTTGACGCGGTCGCCCTTGGGGTTGGGCAGGCGCTCCATCACCATGTCGAAGTCGATCGCCGACATGATGCCGTCGCCGAATTCCTCCTCGATCAGCGCCTTCCAGGCCGGGCCATTGACCATCACGAGCTCGTAGAAGCGATAGATCAAGGGATCGGTCGGCGGCATCGACACGCCCTCTCCGCGCATCGGTGTCTCGTTCAGCATCGCGATTTCGGATTTGGACAGGCCGAACAGTTCGCCGGCATTCGCGGCCTGCGGCTTGGTCAGTTTCATCTGGCCGAGGATCGCGCCGACGATCAGCACCTCGGAATAGCCGCCGATCTGCTCGCAGATATATTTCCAGCTCCAGCCCTTCTCGCGCTTGATGTCGAGCAGCTTTTCGGTGACGTCGGAACGTTTCATGTCAGGGTCTCCTCTCAAGGCTAGCGCGCGATAGTCTGCACGGGACTGGTCTCGATCGCCCGTGGCGACGAGACGATGGTTGGCTCGGTCAAGCCCGGCCGCACCGTCGGCACGTTGCGCGGGTCGTGATTGGTGACGTCAGCCGTAAAGCTCTTGCTGCGGGTGACCAGGAAATCGATGATGTGGTTGCGGAGCGCGTAGTAATAGGGATGGCGGTGCAGGTCGATGCGGCCGCGATCCTTGGGCAGCGGATTTTCCACGATCTCGGCCAGCACCGCGCCGGGGCCATTCGTCATCAGGAAGATCTTGTCGGCGAGATAGATCGCCTCGTCCACATCGTGGGTGATCATGAACGCGGTCTGCCCGGTCTCCAGACAGATGCGCCGGACCTCGTCCTGCAGCGTGCCGCGCGTCAGCGCGTCCAGCGCCGAGAACGGCTCGTCCATCAGCATGATCTTGGGCGTGATCGACAGCGCACGCGCGATGCCGACGCGCTGCTTCATGCCGCCGGACAGTTCGGAGGGACGCTTGTGCTCCGAGCCGGTGAGGCCGACGAGATCGATGAACTTCTGCGCATGCGCCTTGACCCGGGCGCGGTCCCATTTGCGCCATTTCGAGCTGACGGCATAAGCGACGTTGCCGAGCACGGTGCGCCAGGGAAGCAGCGCGTGGCTCTGGAAGATCACGGCACGGTCGAGGCTCGTGCCTTCGATCGCCTGCCCGTCGACGATCACGGCGCCCTCGCTCGGCTCGTCGAGCCCGGCGAGGATGTTGAGCACTGTGGTCTTGCCGCAGCCGGAATGGCCGATCACGCAGCCGAATTCGCCCCGTGCCATCGACAGCCACAGGTTCTCGAACACGGTGGTGGTGCCGCCGCTCGCACCCGGATAGCGCCGCGCGATACCTTCGATGGAAATGAATTTGTCGGTCATCGCCCTACTCCGGGAAGGTGACCATGCGCGTGAAGCGCGCGAGGATCTGGTCCAGCAGCATGCCGACGATCCCGATCATGAGGATCGCGATGATGACATTGGTGATCGAAAGGTTGTTCCACTCGTTCCAGACGAAGTAGCCGATCCCGGTGCCGCCGACGAGCATCTCGGCGGCGACGATCACGAGCCAGGCGATACCGATCGAGATCCGCATGCCCGTCAGAATCGTAGGCGCAGCGGCCGGCAGGATCACCGTGAAGGCGCGCCTGACGGTGCCGACCTCGAGCGTGCGCGCGACGTTGATCCATTCCTTGCGCACGCTGGCGACGCCGAACGCCGTGTTGAGCAGCATCGGCCACACCGAGCAGATGAAGATCACGAAGATCGCGGAAATCGATGAGTCCTTGATGGTGTAGAGCGCGAGCGGCATCCAGGCCAGCGGCGAGATCGGCTTCAGCACCTGGATGAACGGATCGAGCGCCCTGCTGATCAATGGCGACATGCCGATCAGGAAGCCGAGCGGGATCGCGACGATGACTGCGATGAGATAGCCGAGCCCGACGCGGCCGATCGAATAAGCGAGCTGGATGCCAAGCCCCTTGTCGTTCGGCCCGTTGTCGTAGAACGGCCGCTTCAGATGCTCCCATAACTTGGCGCCAACATCGAGCGGCCCCGGCATCGCGGATTTGCCTTGCGTGGCGGTGAGCCCCATCAGCTTCGCATATTCCGGGCTCATGTTGGTGGCCGGACCGCTGCTGCGGGTCGCAAGATGCCAGACACCGATGAAGGCCGCGAACAGCACGACCGAGACGATCGCCGCGCGCAGGCGAAGTGAGAAAGTCATCTCCTTCTCCCCGCTTGCGGGGAGAAGGTCGGGATGAGGGGCTCTCTCCAAAAACTGTGCTCGTGGAGAGTCCCCCTCACCCGACGCGCTCCGCGCGTCGACCTCTCCCCGCAAGCAGGGCGAGGTACAGGGGCGCAAACTCTCATCACGAGGCCTTCCTGATCTTGAAGCTCGCGAGGTAATCGTCGGGCTTGGCGGGATCGAACGTCTTGCCCATCACCGCGAACGACTTGTACGTCGTTGTCGGCGCCGTGAGCCCCATCTCGGCCATCAGCTTGCCGGTGTCGGTGGCGAGATAGACCTGCTCGGCGACCGCCTTGTATTCGACATCGCCCTTGATCTGGCCCCAGCGCTTCATCTGGGTCATGATCCAGACCGCAAAGGACTGCCAGGGGAACGGATCGAAATCGACGCGATTGGGCTGCGTGACGACATTGCCGAGGCCGTCGGCGAAGGTGCCCGTCAGAATCTGCTCGAGCACGATCTGCGGCTGGTTCAGGTAGTTCGCCGGCGCGATCGCTTCCGCGATCTGCTTGCGGTTCTCGGCCTTGTGGGCGAACGCGGTGGCCTCGATGATCGATTTCAACAGCGCGCCGTAGGTATTCGGCATCGAGGTGACGAACTCCTTCGATGCGGCGAAGGCGCAGCAGGGATGGCCTTCCCAGATGTCTTTGGTGAGGATGTGGATGAAACCGACACCGTCATAGACGGCGCGCTGGTTCATCGGATCGGGCCCGAGGAAACCATCGATATTGTCGGCGCGCAGATTGGCGACCATCTCCGGCGGCGGCACGGCGCGGATCTGCACATCGACGTCGGGGTCGAGGCCATGCTCCGCGAGATAGTAGCGCAGCAGATAATTGTGCATCGAATAGTCGAAGGGTACGGCGAACTTGAATCCCTTCCAATCCTTGGGGTCCCGCTTGTCCTTGTGCTTGATCGCAAGCGTGATGGCCTGGCCGTTGATGTTCTCGACCGCAGGCATCGTGTAGGGCAGCGGGTTCGAGCCGACGCCCATGGTGATGGCGAGCGGCATCGGCGAGAGCATGTGCGCCGCGTCGTATTCCTTGTTGATGGTCTTGTCGCGGATCACGGCCCAGCCCGCGGTCTTGATCACCTCGACGTTCAATCCGTGCTTGGCGTAGAAGCCCATCGGCGCGGCCATGATGATCGGCGTCGCGCAGGTGATCGGGATGAAGCCGACCTTGAGGTCCTTCTTCTCGGGCGCGGCGCCTTGCGCGAATACCTCGGTCGCCGTCTTGATCGGGAAGAATTGCGACAGCGCCGCGAGCGCCGTGGAGGCGCCGACCGATTTCAGAAAGGCGCGCCGGGTCGCATCCTGCGGAAACACCGCGCGCATCACCGCTGAGGCGACGACGCCCTCGTAACGCTTGTCCTCGGTCTCTGCGGGCTCGCAGCGCAGCGCCGGCTCGGCATTCCGGTGCTCGGCTTCGCTGACATGACGGCCGCAACTGCAGCGGCTGCCAAGATTGCGGTCGGGATCGAATGGGTTGTCGAAGATGGACATCGGACCTCCTGCGCGCGGCGTTGCCGCTCATTTACGCAAGGTCCATGCCAGCCCCTTATTTGAGCCGATGGCATTGATGTCGCAGGCTTTTGTTCGCGCCTTGGCGACTACAAAAACTCGTGATACACGAAAAATCGTATTCAGACTACGATTTTTCGGGGCGGCCTGCACGATGGACCTGGCTCTCAGCGCGACCGCAAGCGCGTACGACACGAACCTGCGCGCCGCTGCCTTCGAGTGCTCGATCGAGCCGGCGCTGCTGCTCGATCCCCATGCCGACCTGATCCTCGACGCCAATCCCGCCGCCTGCGCCTTGCTCGGCTACGACCGCGCGCTGCTGCGCCAGACCAAGGTGAGCGCGCTGCATGCAGGCCAATTGCCGGCCCTGATCGTCTTCACCCAGGCGGTGCTCGACAAGGGCGCATACTGGACCGACGCGCTGACCCCGCGGCATGCGACCGGACAGAATCTCCGGCTCGAATATGCCGGCAGCGTGGTGCCGCAGGACGGGCGCACGCTGATGCTGCTGACGATGAGCGATCTCGACGCCCGCCGCCGGCGCTATGTCGATGCCGCGGCCGAGGACCACATGCGCGGCGGCATTGCCACCTGGCAGCGGGTGGAGCGGGTATTCCAGGACATCGAGCGCGAGAACCAATTGATCCTGCGCGCCGCCGGCGAAGGCATCTATGGTGTCAACGCGGAAGGAAAGACCACCTTCGTCAACCCGGCCGCCGAGCGGATGCTGGGCTGGACCGCCGAGGAGCTGGTGGGGAAGGAGATCCACCCGATCGTCCATCACACCCATCATGACGGGCGGCACTATCCCGATCATGACTGCCCGATCTATGCGGCGTTCCGCGACGGCGCCGTGCACCAGGTCGACGGCGAAGTGTTCTGGCGCAAGGACGGCTCGCCGGTCTGGGTCGAATACACCTCGACGCCGATCCGCGACCGCAGCGTGGTGGTCGGCGCCGTCGTGGTGTTTCGTGACGTCAGCCAGCGGCGCGAGGCGGACGAGAAGCTGCACGCGGCACTTGCCGAGGTCGATCGGTTGCGCGAGCGGCTGGAATTGGAGAACGCCTATCTGCAGGAGGAAATCCGGATCGAGACCAATCCGCGCGGCATCATCGGCCAGAGCGCGGCGATCCAGAAGACGCTGCGCCAGGTCAAGCTGGTGGCGCCGACTTCGGCGGCGGTGATGATCACGGGCGAGTCCGGCACCGGCAAGGAGCTGATCGCGCGCGCCATCCATGAGGCGAGCAGCCGCTCCGACCGGCCGCTGATCCGCGTCAATTGCGCCGCGATCCCGCGCGAACTGTTCGAGAGCGAGTTCTTCGGTCACGTCCGCGGCGCCTTCACCGGCGCCACGCGTGACCGCATCGGCCGGTTCGAACTGGCCGACGGCGGCACGCTGTTTCTCGACGAGGTCGGCGAGATCCCGCTGGAGCTGCAGGGTAAGCTGTTGCGCGTGCTGCAGGAGGGCAATTTCGAGCGGGTCGGCGAGGAGCGCACCCGCACCGTCGATGTGCGGCTGATCGCTGCCACCAACCGCGATCTCAAGCAGGAGGTGCAGCGCGGCCGCTTCCGCGAGGATCTCTATTTCCGTCTCAACGTGTTTCCGATCGAGTCGGTGCCCTTGCGCGAACGGCGCGAGGACATCCCGCTGCTCGCGCAGCATTTCCTGATGAGCGAAAGCAAGGCGCTGAAATCCGATCTGCGCCTGTCGGAAGGCGACGCCAGGCGCCTTGCGCGCTACGATTGGCCGGGCAATGTCCGCGAACTGCAGAACGTGATCGAGCGCGCGGCAATCCTTGCCCAGAATGGCCGGCTGCGCATCGACCTGCCCGACGCCTCCGGCAGCCAGGTCTCGGCGGGCTCGGCCCGTGTGAAGGCCGACGCGCGTCCCGCGGTGATGACGGCGGCGGAACTGCGCGAGCACGAGCGCGCCAACATCATCGCGGCGCTCGAGGCTTGCGCCGGCAAGGTGTTCGGCCCGGGCGGCGCGGCCGACATGCTCGACATGAAGCCGACCACGCTGGCCTCGCGCATCAAGGCGCTGGGCATTGCGCCGCGTCCCCGTGCAACTCGATAGCATTTCCCGGCTCGACCTACGCCGTCATCGCGCCGTGCAACCGGTCCAATTCGCCCGCCAGATCGCGCTCCACATCCGCCGCGCGCAGGTTGAGCACGCGATAGCCCCGCTCCTCCAGCCATTCCCGGCGCTTGGCACGGTCAGCCGCGATCGTTTCGCTCTCGTCGGGGTTTTCCAACTCGAGCGCGATCCGCTGGATGAAGGAGACGAAATCGGGGATATGGCGCCCGACCGGAGTCTGGCGCTTGAACAGGCCGGCGAAGCGGCGATCCTTGGTCAGCGCCTGCCACAGGATGCGCTCGGCGTCGGTCGGGTTGCGGCGGAGCAATCGCGCCAGCCCGCGCACGGTGCTGCTGGCATCGACGGATGCGCCGCCCTGCCCCTGCTCGGCCAGCAGCGCCCGCAGCCGGGTGGCCTGCTCGCCGTCGAGCACCCCGCCTTTGGCCGGCCCCTTGCGTCCCTCGGCGATCGCCATCACCACGCCGTGCAGCGTATGCATATCCTGCTTGGTCGGCTCCATCCGGGTGAAGATGTTGCGCAGGTTGACCAGCATGGTGTCGCGCTTCTCGCGCGGCCGCAGGAACTCGACCTTGTCGAGCTCGGCGACCAGATTGTCGAAGAAGGCCTGGACCTGGTGCTGGGAGGCGCGCTCGGACCGCTCGGGCATCGCGAATGGCAGCGCGCCCGCAGTCGAGAGCTTGAACCACTCATAGCCCATCAGGAGCACTGCCTGGGCCAGGTTCAGCGACGCAAAGCCCGGATTGACCGGGAAGGTGACGATGCGGTTGGCAAGCGCGACCTCCTCGTTGGTCAGTCCCCAGCGCTCGCGGCCGAACAGGATCCCGGCCCCGCCTCCGCCGGCCACATGCGCGACGATTTCGCGGGCCGCGCCATCCGGCCCGACCACCGGCTTGGCCTGGTCATGCGCGCGGGCGGTGGTGGCATAGAGAAGGTCCAGGTCGGCGACGGCCTCTGCGACCGTGTCGAACAATTCGACTCCCTCGAGGATATGATCGGCGCCGGCTGCCGCGCGCTGGGCAGCAACATTCGGCCAGCCGTCGCGGGGATTGACCAGCCGAAGCCGCGACAGCGCAAAATTGCCCATCGCGCGCGCCGCCATCCCGATGTTCTCGCCAAGCTGCGGCTCGACCAGGATCACCACGGGACCCCTGAGGTCGTGCCCGGTCTTGGTCTTGTCGGTGCCGGACATCCTGAACTTCGCTTCCTGATTCAATTTCTGAAGAATCTGATTCAGGTCCTGAAGGCGTTGAATCAGAGGACCAAGTCTCCTGTTGCGCCCGGATTGCCCCGCCGGCGCAAATTTCTCAAGCGGAATAATGACCTTACGGGGATTCTTGAATCCTCCTCCGAAACCTTGGACCCGAATCGTCGGGAAGGCTCCGGGCTTCCCGCGAGGCCGCCTCGAAGCATGAGCATAACGGCGGCATTCTCGGCTAAAGGATGAGCCGAAACTGCATAACCCCTTGGCTTCCTCCGGCGCTTTGGCGGTGCTATAGCCCCGGGATATTCCGCTCGTCGCGCCCGAAAGCGCGCTGTTCCCCCAAGAGGCCCTATTCCCATGGCAAAAATCAAGGTGACCAACCCCGTCGTCGAACTCGATGGCGACGAGATGACCCGGATCATCTGGAAGTACATCAAGGACAAGCTGATCCACCCGTTCCTTGATGTTCAGCTTTTGTATTACGACCTGGGCATCGAGTATCGCGACAAGACCAACGATCAGGTCACGATCGACGCGGCGGAAGCGATCAAGAAGGTCGGGGTGGGCGTCAAGTGTGCCACCATCACGCCGGATGAAGCCCGGGTGAAGGAATTCAACCTCAAGGAAATGTGGAAGTCGCCGAACGGCACCATCCGCAACATCCTTGGTGGTGTGATCTTCCGCGAGCCGATCATCTGCAAGAACGTGCCGCGGCTGGTTCCGGGCTGGACCAAGCCGATCATCATCGGCCGCCACGCCTATGGCGATCAGTACCGCGCCACCGACATCAAGTTCCCGGGCAAGGGCACCCTCTCGATGAAATTCGTCGGCGAGGACGGCACCGTGATCGAGAGGGAAGTGTTCAAGACGCCCGGCGCCGGCGTCGCGATGCAGATGTACAACCTCGACGACTCCATCATCGACTTCGCCCGCGCCTCCTTCAACTACGGCCTGATGCGCGGCTACCCGGTCTACCTCTCGACCAAGAACACCATCCTCAAGGTCTATGACGGCCGCTTCAAGGACATCTTCCAGGACGTCTACGACCGCGAGTTCAAGAAGGAGTTCGAGGCCAAGCGGCTGACTTACGAGCACCGCCTGATCGACGACATGGTGGCCTCGGCCCTGAAATGGTCCGGCGGCTACGTCTGGGCCTGCAAGAACTATGACGGCGACGTCCAGTCCGACACCGTGGCGCAGGGCTATGGCTCGCTCGGCCTGATGACCTCGGTGCTGCTCACCCCCGACGGCAAGACCGTGGAAGCCGAGGCCGCGCACGGCACGGTGACCCGGCACTACCGCGAGCACCAGAAGGGCAAGGAGACCTCGACCAACTCGATCGCCTCGATCTTCGCCTGGACGCGCGGCCTCGCCCACCGCGCCAAGCTCGACAACAACCCTGAGCTTGCGAAGTTTGCCGACAGGCTGGAGAAGGTCTGCGTGCAGACCGTCGAGGACGGCTACATGACCAAGGACCTCGCGCTCCTGGTCGGCGCCGACCAGCGCTGGCTCTCCACCACCGGCTTCCTCGACAAGGTCGCCGAGAACCTCGCCAAGGCGGCGGCATAAGCCGCCTTCGCACGCGCAAGGCTCCATCACCGTCATTGCGCGCGAAGCAATCCATCTACCCCCTTGCGGCACCATGGATTGCTTCGTCGCTTCGCTCCTCGCAAGGACGGAACTGAGAACGCGCCGCTCCAACAAGGGCATCTCATGCCGTCGCTTAAGACTGCCGCGATTGCCCTCCTGCTTACGGGTTCGGCAACCGCCAATTCCGCCGCCGAAACCCGCCTTCCCGATGCCATCTCCGCGCCGGGAGAGGCGATCGTGCTCAGCGTTCACGCCGAAGGCGCGCAGGTCTATGAGTGCAAGGCCGGCATCGATGGCAATCTTGCCTGGGCCTTTCGCGAACCGATTGCAACGCTGATGGCTGACGGCAAGACCGTCGGCCGCCACTATGCCGGACCGAACTGGGAACATGTCGACGGCAGCGCCGTGCTGGGCAGGACGTCCGGCAACGTGCCGGGCGCGACGCCGAAGGATATCCCCTGGCTCAAGCTCGATGTGATCTCCCGGCGCGGCAGCGGCACGCTGTCCAGTGTCACGACCGTGCAGCGGATCAACACGGCGGGCGGCATCCTCGCAGGAGCGTGCGACAAGGCCGGCGCGACCCATAGCGCGCCCTATTCCGCGGACTACGTGTTTCTCCGCAAGGACTGACGCCAAACGCAGTGCCGTAGGATGGATAGAGCGCAAGCGAAACCCATCAGCTTCGGAGCAAGCCGCGGGACGGTGGGTTTCCCGCCGGATACTGGATGCCCGCCTGCGCGGGCATGACGGTGGAGAGGATATGAGTTCGCGTTCTCGCGGCATTGTTCGCCCGAGGTTTGCATCTCGTTTCACCCTCATCCAAGTGAGGGCGCAGGGAAAGCCGGGTGCCGGTTGCACCCGTGGGCCCCGTGCAACAAAAAGCACGGGGGTAGGACCACAGGTCAACCGGAGCAACACCGGCTTTCCCTGCGCGATGGTTTTACGGCTTACTTCGCGCTCTTCCCGGTGACCGGGCTTTCTTGCCACCGTCGCCCACAGATCATCTCCGCGAACTTGGCGCCAGCGTCGGGGCGCCAGAACCACACGACTTCGCCGTCCACGGATAGTCACGCTCGTCAGTCGCAACACCCGCGTCCACCGCATCTCACCGCAACGTTCGTGACGATCGCGAGCCGCCCCTCATCCGCCGTGAGACGTGCGGAGTCATAGTGCTGATTTGCCCGACGGCGAAAGTGGAATATTTTTTGCGCGAGGGATGGACAGACTTTCGTCCTGATTTGCCCGTCGGGTCGTTCTGTCGCAGCCAAGCGTCGAAATCGTCGTTGCGTCCGAAGCGAAGCAGGCAACAGCGAAAACCGGATAGGGCCTGATGAGCTACTGAGGTCTCGACAGTTTGCGCAAGACTTCCGTACGCGGCGATAAGCTGCTTTGATAGGCAAAACAACGATAACGGGAGGTACTGCAGTGACGGTTGGATTTGATACCCGCGGCGCGGCGCGGCCAAGGCTTTTCCAGCCGCTGACAATTCGGGCCCTTACCTTGAAGAACCGGCTCGTCGTGCCACCGATGGTCCATTACCGCTGCGCCCCCGGCAACACCTGCGGCACGTTCCACGTTGTGCATCTCGGACGCTATGCGCTGGGCGGCTTCGGGCTGGTCTTTGTCGAGGCGACAGCCGTCGAAGATGTCGGTCTCATCAACGAGAATGATCTTGGTATCTGGAATGAGGCCCAGGCCGAAAGTTTCAAACCATTGATCGAGTTCATGCGGCGCCAGAACACGGCGATCGGCATCCAGCTTGCCCATGGCGGACGGAAGTCATCCTCGCAGACCGCCATGCAGGGCATGGGGCCGCTGACCGAAGAAAATATCAAGGCGGGTGCAAAGGTCTGGCAGCCGGTGGGGCCGACAGCCGAGCCCGTAGCAGCCGGCTGGCTGGCGCCGCGGCAGCTGACGACAGCCGAGTGCCGGGCGATGCCCGCCACCTGGGCCAACGCCGCGCGCAATGCGGTGAAAGCTGGCTTCGATGTCATCGAGGTCCACATGGCGCACGGCTATCTGCTCGCGTCTTTTCTCTCGCCGGTGTCCAATACGCGCAACGATGAATATGGCGGCGACCGCGCCGGACGCATGCGCCTGCCGCTGGAGGTCGTCGAGGCCGTGCGGCACGAAATGCCGGCTTCCATGCCGCTGTTCGTGCGCGTCTCATCCGTGGACGGCACGAAGGAAGGCTGGAACATGGATGACACGGTGGCGCTTGCTCACGAGTTGAAGGCGCGCGGGGTTGACGTGATCGACTGTTCGTCGGGCGGGATTGCAGGGGCCGCAACGGCGGCGCAGGTCACGCGCAGCCTTGGGTTTCAGGTCCCGTTCGCCGAGAGAGTTCGAAAGGAAGCAGACATCGCCACGATGGCAGTCGGTCTCATTCTCGAGGCGCAACAGGCGGAAGCCATCCTTGAGAATGGTCAGGCTGATCTCATCGCGGTCGGGCGACAGTCGCAGTACAATCCCAACATCGCCCATCACTGGTCTCACGATCTCGGCATCAACAGCCGCTTCGAGGACTGGACCCCGGAGTACGGGTGGTGGCTCGAGAAGCGGATCAGAACGATGCAAGGCTTTGCCACGCCGACTGGCAGCGTGACACGTTCCTCCCCGGAGCATGGAGCCGATCAATCATAGAGTTTTCGGGCGCCAAGGTGGGACCAGGCGAACTCGTCAAACTCCAGAATGCGAATTGCAGTGCCGCACCACGCGTCGAGGACCATGCGGCGTGCGCTCGGCGGACCGCGTCTTACCACCAACGCGGTTGCATCGGTTGGTAGTTCTGGCCGGCGCGCGGACGCGGATTGCCAGGTTGGGAATTCCAGTTCGGCTGGAAAAAGAATCCGAAGCCGTTGTTGCCCCAGTCGTTGCCGCTCGCAACGGGGACATCGACGATCGTAGGCTGGCGCATCTTGAAGCCGCCCTGGGGCTGGTTGCTTAGCACCGCGACGAACTCGGTGCGATAGTTGGTCTCGCGGCTGAGCGGCTCGTCCGAGACGATGATCGAGGACCGCGGCAATGCAGTCGGCGCGATGCGATCAAGCACATCCTGCGGGATGGTGATGCGGTCGAGCGCGTCCTTGGCGTCGTCCCCGTCGTCGATCGTGACCGCAGTCCAGTGCAGGCCGGCGTCGTTGCGCGCCATTGCCGTGAACACATGCGTGCCGATCGGCTTGTCGGGATCGCGGATCGTCACCGGAACCTCGATGGTCGCATCGAACACCTCGCCGCCGTCGGGCCACTGCTTGTGAGTGTTGCGCCGTACGTAAAGCTTCTGCGTCGCGCGGCTGATGTAAACCGACGCCGGCTCGAGCGCGAGCTTCGCCTCATTCGCCGCCTTGGCGGTGTCGGCCTTCCTGGTCTGGGCCGCTTTGGCGGCGTCCTTTGCGGCGGCTGCGGCGGCCGGCTTCGACTTCGCGTCGGTCTTGGCGGCGTCGAGTTGCGTCCCCGCCTCCGCAGCCCTAAGGGCGGCCTTCTCCCTCTGCTCCGTGGCCCGCGCCTTGGCCTGGTCCGTCTTTGCGGCGGCGAGCGTCTTGTCGGCGAAGGCGAGCTCGGCGTCGGCGCGGGCCTTGAGCCCCTCCAGCTTGCGCAGCGACGCCGTCAGCGATGCTGTCTCGCGCGCCGCTGTCGCGGCGGCTTTCCTCGCCTCGTCGGCTGCCCTGGCGGCCTCCTCGGCCTCGCGGGCGAGCGTCTCGGCACGCGCCGGAGCGGCTGCGACGGCCTTCGCGTTCGGCGCCAATAGCGCCGGGTGGGAAAACTCGACCGGAACCGCGTCGTTCGGCGAGATGATCACCCGCATTCCGATCCGCGTCTTGTCGAACAACTTCTCCGCAAAGTCGTAGGGCATCCTCACGCAGCCATGCGAGGCCGCATACCCGGGCAGCGGCCCGCCGTGCAGCGCGATGCCGTTCCAGGTGATGCGCTGCATGTTCGGCATCCAGGCATCGTCATAGAGGTTCGAGTGGTGGTCCTTTTCCTTATCGACCACGGCGAAGACGCCGGCAGGCGTCTCGCGTCCCTTGGTGCCGGTCGACACCGGCGCGCGCAGGATCCAGCCCTCGGCGTCGTAAAAAGTGACCTGCTGGGTCTTGATCGACACGATCGCCATGATCGGCTCGCCTGCATCGCGCGGGGCCGTCGCCTCGGTGGCCGGCGCGGGGCGCGCCTGTCTCGCCGCGGCATCGACAGTCAGCGCCGCCAATGCGGTCATCGTCACGAGCGTCACAATGGCGGGTCGCCTCCAACGCCGCGTTTCCACGGTGGATTGCGCCGTCATCAATCGACTTACCATGCCATGTCCCGGTTGAAATGCCTGTCCGCGCCTGCGTCCATCAAGATCGGCGACCAGCTTATTTGAGTCACCCCGATACGGCTAGAGCGACCCGGTGTCGACTGGGAAAGCCGGGTGCCGGTTGCACCCGTGGGACCCGTGCAACAAAAGCACGAGGGCTAGAGCGTTTTCGAGCGAAGTGGAGACCGGTTCGCGTGAAGAAAACGCGTCAAAACAAGAATCTACAGCTTCGGTTCTGATTCAATCAGAGCCGAAAATGCTCTAGGACCACAGGTCAACCGGAGCAACACCGGCTTTTCCTGCGCGATGGTTTGACGGCCTAAATAAAAGGCTCGATCCGAAAGTGACCGTTTTTGACCGGAGCCGACGAAGCGAGATATTCGCTCCAACGTCCGATGCGAGACCTAACGCTCCCCCCGCTGCGTTATACGCGTTCCGTCAGCAATTCGGTCACTGGGATGCAGGACGACCCGATCGCCAGCCGCAAGTCCGGAGATCACTTCCACCAGCCGATTGTTGCGATGCCCGACTTGGACTGGAATACTTCTGGCACGGCCGTTCTCATCGGCAAAAGCGAACCACTGATCACCTTTTCGGAACAGCGCGCTCACGGGAATGGTCAAGGCGTCTGCACTGCTCCAAGTGGTGACGTGGACAACGACGCGGTAGTCGTGACCTAGCTGCGACCACACATCCGGCGGGTCCACGAAGTCGATGGTCACGCGGACCCGTTGTTCCTCGATACCGAGCGCCGAGACCTTCAGGAAACCGGCGGGGTCCACCCGTACCACCTTGCCCCTGATGGATGGTCCCCCCCAACCGTCGATCCGGACGGGTGCGCCCACCTTGATCTGGACGGCATCGGTCGAGAGCAGGTCCGCCACGACCTCGAGATCGAGCGGATTGCCGATATCGACCAAGGGCGCGCCCGGCAGAACCGCGGCCTCGCTGTCCTGGATGATCTTCAGCACCTTGCCGCTGGCCGGCGCGAACACCTTCACACAGCATGCCCTGTCCGTGGACGGCGCCAGAGTGGCCGGATCGATCAAGCGCGCCGCAGCGCTCGCCCGCGCGCTGCGCCGCATCTCGAGTTGCGCCTTGGCACTCGCAAGCGCGGCTTCATTGCTGTCGACTTCGAACTTGGCCTTGTCATAGGCCTGTGCGGAGATGGTCTGGGTGCGCGACAGGGCCTGCGCCCGTTGGAACTCAGTTCGCGCGAAATCGAGCACGGCTTCGAGGCGACGGATTTCCGCTTCCTGCTGCTGGATAGATGCATCGGCCGCGATCAACTCGGCCTGCAGCTGATCGCGCGATCGTACGTCGATGAAGCTAGGCGGCGTCGGCTGCATCAGCGCGACAATGCTTTGGTTGGCGATGACTTCATCACCGACATGCAGCGACGGGCTCCGTTCACCCGTAGGATGAGAAATTCTCAAGACCTTTCCGGCGACGGGCGCGGAAACCGTATAGATGTGCCGTACATGGGTCCTACCGTCGTCCTCGGCCGTGACCTCCATCGATCCCCGCGTCACGGTCGCCAAGTCCACGCCAACTGGAGCTGGCCAGGCCAGCCAAAAGCCCGCCGCTACAACCACCACTGAAGCTGCCGTCCAACTCCCCCGCTTCAACCAGGTCGCGCTCATGGCTCAGTCCCTTGTCTTGAGAACGCTGACAAGATCAAGCTGGGCGAGCCGCTGCCATATCGCCAGGGCGGAGGCCAGCGCCGCCGCCATCACCATGCCGCTCGCCAGAGCATAGGTCAGGGTGTCGACGACCAGGCGCGTCCTCATGACATCGGCTGCCATCCTGGTCTTCAATAACCAGGCAAGGGCGTAGCCGATGCTCCATCCGGCAGGTTGCGCCAGCAGCGTCAACAGCGCCAGTTCAAACAGCAAGATGCGGAACACCTCCGCCTGCGTAAAGCCCAAGACCCGCAGACTGGCGATCTCGCGGGCACGCTCCGACAGCGAGATGCGGGCGCTGTTGTAGACGACGCCGAACGCAATAAGTGCCGCAAGTCCGGTGTAGATCGTGGCCATGGTGGTCACAATCACCGCCATCTCCTTGCGGAAATTGGCGAGCGACAGCCGTTGTAGCGCCAGGCCTGCGACGCTCGGCAGGCGCTTGATTGTGTCGTAGAATTCGCCCGTTCTCGAGATATCGAGGCTCACATTCACCGCGTTGACGGTCGGCACCTCGCGCATCAGGCGCGACAGCATCGCGGCATCCATCATGCCCTGCATGCCAAAGTAGTCCTCGACAAGGGCTGTGATCGGCAGTGAGACAGTGCGGCGCTGCCCTTCGAGCAGGTCGATCTCGACCACGTCACCGGCTTTGGCGCCGATCAGGTCCCCCAGCCAGCTCGAAATCGCCAGCCCGCCTTCCGGCAACACCACCGGGCGCAGGTCGACGTCGATGATCCGGTTTAGATCAGCATCGGCCGGGCGTGCATTCAACATGACGCGTCGTTCGAGGGGACCCTTACGGATACGTACGGGAACCTCGCGGTACGGTTCGACAGCGACCACTCCTGGCAGACGGGCCACCTGGTAGATGACGTTGGCATTGCGCCGCTCAACGAAGCTCACCGTGGCATCTTGCCGGCCCGCCATGAAAAATGTGACGTCGATCAGGTTTTCCATGGTGCCGCTTAGAAACAGCGACGCGACGAGGATACCGGTCGACAGGGAAAGGCCGACCACCGTGAACGTAGCCCTGAAGGGATGACCGGAAATGTTACGCACCATCATAACGGCGGGTTGCGACAGAATCTGCCGGACCGACAAGGCTGCTGGTAGGACACGACGGTAACGTGGCGGCGCCGGTGGCTTCATCGCTACTGCGGGCGGGAGGGCGACGATGCTGCGCAGTGCACGGATCGCGCCTACAACGCCGGCAGCGAGACTCAGGGCGCCAGCAATGACGTAGATGCCGGGCGTAGCGGCAAAAATCAGGAACGGGAAGTGGACGATATCGCGATAAAGCTTTGTGACGTAGGCTCCGAGCCAAGTGCCGGCGGCGGTACCCACGACAATGCCGATTGCCACAATGACGACCACGAACTTGATGTAGTGCAGGCCGATGGTGCGATTGGAATAGCCAAGCGCTTTGAAGAGACCAATCTGCTCGCGCTCGAGGGCGACAATACGAGTCAGGGTCAGGTTGATCAGAAAGGCCGCCACGAGAAGAAAGATCGGCGGCAGGGTCCGGCTCATGTTCCGGAGCATTTCCATCCCGTGCTTGATATATGCATCCGAGAACTGATCCCGCCTGCCGTAAGCGGCTTGGCCACCATAACGGTCCAGCAAGGCGTCGAGACGCTTAATGACCTCCGGTTCTGAGGCATTGGGTAGGAGCTTTAGGGCGACTGACGAAAAGGCACCGTCAAGATCGTAGGCGGCGGCGAGAGCTTTTTCGGCCATCCACACTATGGCGAAACGGCTATCATCGGGCACCCGATCGCCCGGGCCCAGGGCATAGATGAATTCAGGGGTCAAGGCCGTGCCGACGATCACAAGATCGCGCTTGCGTCCGTTGAGAATTGCCGAGAAGTGCGATCCCGGCTGGAAGCTGTGGGCCTTGGCAAAGCCGTCCGTTACCACCACCTCATGCTCGCTCGTGGGCTGAGGCAGGCGTCCGCTGCGCAGGTAGAGCTGGTTGAGGCGCGGCTGGCCGCCGTCAGGCAAGGAGATGAACTCGCCAGTAGCTGGCGCGGCGAATTGGGGAACATCAAGCAACGCCAGCTTGGCGATGCGGCCTTCGGCGGAGGCAACGCCCGGAATTTCGGCGATCTCAGTCAGCAAATTCTTGGGGGCGCGCCTCGCCAGGGCGAAGACGTCGGCAAACTGCAGCCTTTCATAGTAGGCAATGCGCGTTTCCTCGAGCGAATTCAAGGAACCGACCGCCATCACCAGCGATGCGACGCCTCCCGCCACGACGAAGGCGATGGCGAGCGACTGCGCCCACAGCCGGCGAACGTCTCGCAAAAGCTTAGTATTGAGTGCAGACATGTCTCACCAGCTCAACTCTGCCGCATCGCGGCGCCTCTCGTTCTCCTGAATCCTTGAAATTCCCCCGTCGGCAAAGAACAACACGCGATCGGCGACCTGCTGGATGCCGGCATTGTGGGTGATGATGAGCGTCGTGGTCCCAAGCTGGCGATTGACGCCGAGCAGGGCGTCTATCACGCGAATGCCGGTCTTGGAGTCGAGCGCGCCGGTCGGCTCGTCGCAGAGCAGCACCGCCGGACGCTTCGCGATCGCGCGCGCAATCGCGACCCTCTGCTGCTCGCCGCCGGACAATTGCGCCGGGAAGTGATGCATGCGCTCCTGCAATCCCACCAGCGCAAGCGCTTCATCCGGGCGCATCGGGTCGCTCGCAATCTCCGTCACCAGCGCGACGTTCTCGTAAGCTGTCAGGCTCGGCACAAGGTTGTAGAATTGAAAGACGAAGCCGACATGCTGTCGCCGGTAACTGGTCAGGCCGCGATCATTGAGGCGGGTGAGCTCCAGGTTGCGAAAGAACAGCCTGCCGCTCGTCGGGTGATCGAGCCCGCCCATGATGTTGAGCAGCGTCGTCTTGCCGCTGCCGGAAGGGCCGAGCAGCACCGCCACTTCCTGCTCTGCGATCTCAAGGTCGACATTATTGAGCGCACGAACCTCGACCTCGCCGGTGACGTAGGTCTTGGTCAGGGCCGAGGCTGTGAAGATCGGCTGCGTCATGGTTTGCCGCTTTCTGTGCCGCCGGGCCCGGCGAAGCGTGCATGTCCAGTTGCTACCGGCGATGGTCGTATTTGAATTGCAGCACGGCTGGAGCTGCGCCGCTTCGCTCGATCGTCAGCTTCACGGTGTAGAGATCAAACCCGGGTAGATCGACGAAGCCGCCGTAGGACGTCGTGCCCACGATCTGCATCGGTTCCAGCTTCCTCTTGCTGCCTGACAACCCGAGGCCCGCTACTTCCGCAGTTACGACGGCGTCTGAAACGCGGGCGCCACTCGCGGCATCGAACACGGCCGCAACAAGATGATATTCGTGCGGTCCCTTCGGAAGGCCGCCGTGCATCGGCTGCTCCGTGGTGCTGCCTGCGGGAAGCCCCTTGACGATCTCGGCCGGAACGAGGCCGAGATACACCGTCACGCCGGCAGCCGTTTTCGATAGCTCGGTCTCCGCAGCAATGGCTGTGACGGCTGGACCTATCAGGGGAAAGCTAAACGCAAGGAGACAGGCGGCCAAAGCACGCTTGCTAGCCATGGCGGTAACCTCCAGTGGGCGCCTTGCCGAGCAGCCGGCTCAGCTTTGGAATAAAGCCGGGTACGTCGGCCGCATATCGCGCATAGGCATCGCCGAAGGCGGATCGCGCATCCTGTTCCTCGCGTCGCGCCAGCCGCACATACATCACGGTCAGCACCGGAAACATCGCCAAGGTCAGGATCGTGGGCCATTGCAACAGAAAGCCAAACATCACCAGGATGAAGCCGACATATTGCGGATGGCGCACATAGCTGTAGGGCCCGGTCGTCGCGAGCCTGCGTGTCTGCTGTGCGTGATAGAGGATTTTCCAGGCCGCAGCGATCAGCAAGAAGCCGGCACCGATGAAGATGAAGCTCAGGACGTGGAACGGTCCGGCATGCGGATTGGCCTTCCAGCCGAACAGCATCTCCAGAAGGTGGCCGGCATCATGCGAGAACCAGTCGACATTGGGGTAGCGCGACTGCAGCCAGCCCGAGAGAAGATAGATGGTCAGCGGAAAGCCGTACATCTCAACGAACAGTGCCACGAGAAACGCGCTGAAGGCGGAAAATGAGCGCCAATCGCGCGTGGTCTGCGGCTTGAAGAAGCTGTATGCAAAGAGGATGAAGACGGCCGAGTTGACGATCACCAGGCTCCAGAGCCCGTAGGAAGGCGCGGCATCGTGCATCACACGCTCCTTTGGTCGTCCGGCTGACCATGGCCACCGTGACCGCCGTGATGCATGAAGAGGTGCATTAGCGGGCAGGCGAGCAGCGGCAGCCAGACCAGAAGACCCAGCACATGGGCCCGATGCTCGGTGAGCAGCAATGCGAAGGCCATGACCAGAAAGGCGAGAAGCACGATGCCGGCGCGCGCCCTCATCGACGGCCTTGGCCGCGCTGGTTCCCGATGCCCGACGTAATCCTGCATCGACATGGACAGCTCCCAAACCGAAGCAAATGCTAGAGCGGCTCGACGGGACAATGTTGACGCAGGTCAATGGAACAGCATCCGCCGGCGCCCGACGAGCAGGCCGCCAGGCGATCGACGCTCGCGCCTCGCCGCGCCGGCTTTGCCTCCTTCATCCACCCCATTCCCATCGTCTGACCGCTCTGCATTCCCGCCACCAGGGGCATCATGCCCAGATGCGAGGCGAGAAGCTCTTCGGCGGGCTTCCGCTCGTCAGATAGGATGCCGACAAGAGCGGCAAGGGCTGCCTTGATCGCGCGGGTACGAGGCGCCGGGATGTCTACCCTTAGCCCGCTGTTTGAGGCTCAGCGGCCATGGTCATTCACGGGTTCACGGCCTGATCGTCGTTTCTGCCGCCGGTTTCAGCCGCCTCCGCCTGTGCGATCTCGGCGGCGGCGATATCGCCCCTGCTGATCTCCACCGTGTCGGCGATGCGCGCCTCCGCGGTCTGCTTCACATGCGTCGCGAGGGCCGGCAGGCGTTCGAGCAGGGCGTGAAAATCCTGGGCGTCGAGCGCGAGCAGCCGGGTCTTGCGCATCGCCGTCACGGTGCCGGAGCGATTGGTGCGCTTGAGCAGGGCGATCTCGCCGAAGAAGGTGCCGTCGGACAGCCTGACCCGCTGGTTCGGCAACTCGATCTCCACCTCGCCTGCGGTGATGAAATACATCGAGGAGGCGACTTCGCCGCGGCGGACCAGCACCTCGCCCTGCTCGATGGTCTGCGCGCGCAACAGCCGCATGATGTCGGCGATTTCGGCGGCGCGAAGACGCGAGAACAGCGGCACCCGGGCCAGCATGCCCCAGGTGACGACGAAGTCGCGCCGGCGTACCTCGTCGGCGAAAGCGGTCGAGACGATCGCGACCGGCAGCGCGATCATGGCGAAGCCGACCACGATCGCGAACACCGTGACGATCTTGCCGAGCGGCGTCACCGGAATCACGTCGCCATAGCCGACGGTGCCGAGCGTGACGATTGCCCACCACATCGCGCTCGGGATGGTGCCGAACTTGTCCGGCTGGACATCGTGCTCGATCGCATAGAGCAGCGAAGCGAACACCAGCACCGCGCCGGTCAGGATCACGACGCAGCCGACCAGCGTGCGCCGCTCCGCATGCAGCGCCGCCAGCAGCGAGCGCATCGCCGGCGAATAGCGCACCAGCTTCAGGAACGGCAGCATGCCCGATAGCACCACCGCGGTCTTGTCGCCCAGCATCAGCGCGATCGCCGATGGCACGAAGGCGATGAAGTCGATGATGCCGAAGCTCGAGAACACATATTCGAGCCGCGCCCGTGCGGCGGTCGTGGCGTGCAGGGAGTGACCGGCCGCGCTCCAGATCCGCACCGCGTATTCCACCGCGAAGACAATGATTGCGGCGATCTCGATGGACGTGAACAACGCCCCAAACCTGGCGTCGAGCTCCGGCACCGACGCCAGGACCGCCGCCACCACGTCGATCCCGATGATGAGAACGAGCACCCGGACCAGGCGCGCGCCGCGCGTATACGGCAGATGGTCGTGCTCGAGCAGCTCGTAGAGCCGGTCCCGCAACTCAGGGGCACCGGTCTCGCGCTTGCCCGGCATGGTCAATTAGATCGTGATGCGGTCAGACGGAATCGCATCACGATCTCATCTCTCTGTTTGAGCATGATCTCCTCGGAAAACCGGTTTCCACTTTTCCGGACCATGCTTCTACACGCCAGCGAGCGCTTGTTCGATTGCCGACAGCGCCGCATTGGCCTTGGCGCCGTCAGGCCCTCCAGCCTGCGCCATGTCGGGCCGGCCGCCGCCGCCCTTGCCGCCGAGCGCCTCCGATCCCTTGCGCACCAGGTCGACGGCGTTGAAGCGCGAGGTCAGATCAGCGGTGACGCCGACCACGATGCCGGCCTTGCCGTCCTCGGTGACGCCGACGATCGCGACCACGCCGGAGCCGATCTGCTTCTTGCCGTCATCGACCAGGCTCTTCAGGTCCTTGGTCTCGACGCCCTCGACGGCGCGCGCCAGCAGCCTGACGTTGCCGACCTCGCGGACGCCCGCGCCCCCGCCGTTCGAGGCGGCGCCGCCGCCCATCGCGAGCTTCTTGCGCGCATCCGACAGGTCGCGCTCGAGCTTCTTGCGCTCTTCCATCAGCGAAGCGATGCGCGCCGGCACGTCGTCGATCGACGTCCTCAGCTCCTGCGCCGCGGCCTTGGCGAGCGCGATGGTGTCGTTGGCGTGCTTGCGGGCATAGCTGCCCGTGAGCGCCTCGATGCGGCGGACGCCGGAGGCGACAGCGCTTTCGTTGGTCACCGAGATCAGGCCGATGTCGCCGGTGCGCCGCACATGGGTGCCGCCGCACAATTCGACCGACCAGCCGAGCGCATTCTGGCCCTGCTCGCGCGGGCCCTTGCCCATCGAAACCACGCGGACCTCGTCGCCATACTTTTCGCCGAACAAGGCGCGGGCGCCGGCTTCGCGGGCGTCGTCCACTGCCATGATGCGGGTGGTGACCTCGTCATTCTCGAGCACGACGTCGTTGGCGATGTCCTCGATCCGGGCGAGTTCCTCGGCCGTGATCGGCTTCGGATGCACGAAGTCGAAGCGCAGCCGATCGGGCGCGACCAGCGAGCCGCGCTGGGCGATGTGATCGCCGAGCACCTGCCGCAGCGCCTCATGGATCAGGTGCGTCGCCGAGTGGTTGCGCCGGATCGCCGAACGCCTGGCGTGATCGACGTCGAGCTGCAGCGCAGCGCCCGCCTTCAGCGTGCCCTGCTCCACCGTGCCGATGTGGACGAAGAGATCGCCGGCCTTCTTCTGGGTGTCGTTGACGCGGAAGGTGACGCCCTCGCCGGTCAAGACACCGGTGTCGCCGACCTGGCCGCCGGACTCCGCGTAGAAGGGCGTCTGGTTGAGAACGACAGCGCCGCTCTCGCCGACCTTGAGGCCGTCGACCTCGTGGCCGTCCTTCACCAGCGCAGCGACCACCCCCTCGGCACGCTCGGTCTCATAGCCGAGGAATTCGGTCGCGCCGAGCTTCTCGCGCAGCGGGAACCATATGCTCTCGGTCGCGGCCTCGCCGCTTCCCGCCCAGGCCGCGCGCGCCTTGTCGCGCTGCCGCTCCATCGCGTCGGTGAACGACGCCTGGTCCACGCTGATGCCGCGCGACTTCAGCGCGTCCTGGGTGAGGTCGAGCGGGAAACCATAGGTGTCGTAGAGCGTGAAGGCGGTGTCGCCGTCGAACATGTCGCCCTTCTTCAGGCCCGCGCTCTTCTCGTCCAGAATGGCAAGACCGCGCTCCAAGGTCTTGCGGAAGCGAGTCTCTTCCAGCCGCAGCGTCTCTTCAATCAGTTTCTCAGCGCGCACCAGTTCCGGATAGGCCTGGCCCATCTCGCGCACCAGCGCCCAGACCAGGCGATGCATCAACGGCTCGCGCGCGCCGAGGAGCTGCGCATGGCGCATCGCGCGGCGCATGATGCGGCGCAGCACGTAACCGCGACCTTCATTGGAGGGCAGCACGCCATCGGCGATCAGGAACGAGGAGGCGCGCAGATGATCGGCGATCACGCGCAGCGAGGCCTTCTGCTCGCCCTTGGGATTGGCGCCGGTGAGGTCGGCGATCGCCCGGATCAGCGAGACGAACAGGTCGATGTCGTAATTGTCGTGGACTCCCTGCAGCACGGCGGCGACGCGCTCCAGCCCGGCGCCGGTGTCGATCGAGGGCCTCGGCAGCGGATTGCGCGCGCCGCCCTCGAGCTGCTCGAACTGCATGAACACGAGATTCCAGATCTCGATGAAACGGTCGCCGTCCTGCTCGGCCGAGCCGGGCGGGCCGCCCCAGATCTTGTCGCCATGGTCGTAGAAGATCTCCGAGCACGGACCGCAGGGGCCGGTGTCGCCCATCTGCCAGAAATTGTCAGCCCCGGCGATGCGGATGATGCGCGACTCCGGCAGGCCTGCGATCTTCTTCCAGAGATCGAAGGCCTCGTCGTCGTCGATATAGACGGTCGCCGTCAGCCTGTCCTTGGGCAGGCCGAATTCCTTGGTGACCAGGTTCCAGGCCAGCTCGATCGCGCGATCCTTGAAGTAGTCGCCGAACGAGAAGTTGCCGAGCATCTCGAAGAAGGTGTGATGGCGCGCGGTGTAGCCGACATTGTCGAGGTCGTTGTGCTTGCCGCCGGCGCGCACGCATTTCTGCGAGGTGGTGGCGCGCTGATACGGCCGCTTCTCGACCCCGGTGAAGACGTTCTTGAACTGCACCATGCCGGCATTGGTGAACATCAAGGTCGGGTCGTTGCGCGGAACCAGCGGCGAGGACGGCACGATCTCGTGGCCGTTCGCGGCGAAGAAATTCAGAAAGGTCGACCTGATGTCGTTGACGCTGCTCATAGCCATCCAACCGGAAAAAGGGCCCGGAAACCGCCACAAAAGGGTTAATCTTCCGGCCGAACGCTTTTAGACAAGGCGCACGGCGGTGTCCAGAAACTGTGCAGGCACATCATAGGCTTGCCGCGGTCGCGTAAAGTGCCGTTGATAGTTGCCGCGGCCGCGTTGACAGCCTTGGCCGCGCCGTGTTTCCCTCCTATCTGTTATCAGTCACGTCGGGAGAGACCGGCCTTGAGCCGGCGCCGAAGGAGCAACCGCCCCGGAAACTCTCAGGCAAAAGGACCGCGTGACCACTGACATCTGGAAAGAGGCGTGTGAGGCTTCAAGCCGCCCGCGCCCGCCGACGGGATAATACTCTCAGGCAAAGCGACAGATGGGGCTTTTGGGTTTCCAGGGGGATGGTCCCCGAGGGAACCGCGAGGGCCCTGCAATGCTTGCGCGAGACGTATCCGAGCTCAAACGCACTCCCCTCCATGCGCTGCACCTTGCCCGCGGGGGCAAGATGGTGCCGTTCGCGGGCTACGAGATGCCTGTGCAATATCCGGCGGGGGTCCTGAAGGAACACCTTCATACGCGCGCGTCGGCCGGGCTGTTCGACGTCTCCCACATGGGCCAGCTCGCGCTGCGGCCGAAATCCGGCAAGGTGTCGGACGCGGCGCTGGCGCTGGAACGGCTGGTGCCGCAGGACATCCTTGGCATCGCGCCGGGACGGCAGCGCTACGCCCAGTTCACCAACGACGAGGGCGGCATCCTCGACGACCTCATGGTGGCGAATTTCGGCGATCACCTGTTCCTGGTGGTGAATGCCGCCTGCAAGGCCGAGGACGAGGCGCACTTGCGAAAGCATTTGTCCGACGCCTGCGAGATCGATTCGCTGGCGGACCGCGCGCTGATCGCGCTGCAGGGGCCGAAGGCCGAGACGGCGCTGGCGAAATTTTGTGCAGACGCGGCATCGATGAAGTTCATGGATGCTGGCCCGCGCCGCGTCGGCGATTTCGACTGCTTCGTCTCCCGCTCCGGCTACACCGGCGAGGACGGGTTCGAGATCTCCGTTCCCGCGGCGCAGGCCGAAGCGCTGGTGACGCGGCTGCTCGACGATCCGGGCGTGCTGCCAATCGGGCTCGGCGCGCGCGACAGCCTGCGGCTGGAGGCCGGGCTCTGCCTCTACGGCCATGACATCGACACCACGACGACACCGGTCGAAGCCGCGCTCGAATGGTCGGTACAGAAAAGCCGCCGCAAGGGCGGTGCGCGGCCTGCCGGCTTTCCGGGCGCGGACAAGATCCTCGATCAGTTCGAGCATGGCGCGCCGCGCCGCCGCGTCGGCCTGAAGGCGCAGGGACGCGCGCCGGTGCGCGAGGGCGCGCCGCTGTTTGCAGATAGCGCCTCGGGTGAGGCGATCGGCAAGGTCACGTCCGGCGGCTTTGGCCCGAGCCTCAATGCGCCGGTCGCGATGGGCTATCTGCCCATTTCGCTCGCCGGCATCGGCACCACGGTTTTTGCGGAGGTGCGCGGCCAGCGCCTGCCGCTTGCGGTCGCTGCGACGCCTTTCGTTCCCAACACCTATAAACGCTAGAGGACACTTTTGATGACGACGCTCTACACGTCCGACCACGAATGGCTCCGCATCGAAGGCGATGTCGCCACCATCGGCATCACCGACTACGCGCAGCAGCAGCTTGGCGACGTCGTGTTCGTCGAACTGCCGAAGGTCGGGCGCACGCTGAAGAAGGCGGAAGCCGCCGCCGTCGTCGAATCCGTGAAGGCGGCCTCCGATGTCTATGCGCCGATCTCGGGCGAAGTGCTCGAGGTCAATGATGCGCTCACGGCCGAGCCCGCGCTGGTGAACTCGGACGCCGCCGGCAAGGCCTGGTTCTTCAAGATCAAGATCGCCGACAAGAGCGAACTCGGCGGCCTGATGGACGAAGCCGCCTACAAAGCCCACACCGCCTGAAATGATGATGAGGCTCGCTGCAACCGCACACACTCCGTCATCGTCCGCGAAAGCGGACGATCCAGTACGCCGTGACGTCTCGGTTCAACCACTGACGTCAGTGATTGCTGGATGCCCCGCCTTCGCGGGGCATGACGGGGAATGCGGGGCATGACGGGGAATAATGAGGATCAGCCCATGAACGCGCCGTTCAAACCGACCAGTGAAGCTGCCGCCACCTTCGTGCGCCGCCACATCGGCCCCTCCCCGCGCGACGTCGACGCGATGCTGGAGACGGTCGGCGCGAAAAGCCTTGCCGCGCTGATGGGCGAGACGCTGCCCTCATCGATCCGGCAAAAGGCGCCGCTCGATCTCGGCCGCGCGCTGAGCGAGACCGAGGCGCTGGGCCACATGAACGAGCTCGCCGCGCAAAACCAGGTGTTCACCTCGCTGATCGGCCAAGGCTATTCCGGCACGATCCTGCCGGCGGTGATCCAGCGCAACATCCTGGAAAATCCGGCCTGGTACACGGCCTACACGCCCTACCAGCCCGAGATCAGCCAGGGCCGGCTGGAGGCGCTGTTCAACTTCCAGACCATGATCTGCGACCTCACCGGGCTCGACGTCGCCAACGCCTCGCTGCTCGACGAGGCGACTGCGGCGGCCGAAGCGATGGCGCTCGCGGAGCGGCACTCGCAGGTGAAGGCGAAAGCATTCTTCGTCGATCACGAAGTCCATCCGCAGACGCTGGCGGTGCTGCGCACCCGCGCCGAGCCGCTGGGCTGGAGCCTGATCGTCGGCAATCCGCTTACCGACCTCGACCAGGCCGATGTGCTCGGCGCCGTCCTGCAATATCCTGCTACGTCGGGCGCGGTGCGCGACCTGCGGCCTGCGATTGCCGCGCTGCGGGCCAAGGGCGCGCTCGCGATCGTCGCCGCCGACCTCTTGGCACTGACGCTGCTTGCTTCGCCGGGCGAACTCGGCGCCGACATCGCGATCGGCTCGGCGCAGCGCTTCGGCGTGCCGATGGGCTATGGCGGCCCGCATGCCGCCTACATGGCGGTGCGCGATGCGCTGAAGCGCTCGCTGCCCGGCCGCATCGTCGGGCTATCCGTGGATACGCGCGGGATGCCCGCCTACCGCCTGGCGCTGCAGACCCGCGAGCAGCATATCCGACGCGAGAAGGCGACCTCCAACATCTGCACCGCGCAGGTGCTGCTCGCCGTGATCGCCTCGATGTATGCGGTCTATCACGGCCCCGAAGGCCTCACTCATATCGCGCGCAATGTGCATCGCCGCGCCGCCGTGCTGGCGGCGGGATTGCGCAGGCTCGGCTTTGCGCCCAAGAGCGAGGCGTTCTTCGACACGCTGACCGTGGAGGTCGGCGCAAAGCAGAACGAGATCGTGGCTCGTGCGCTCGCGGAGAAGATCAATCTGCGCGTCGGCCAGGGGATCGATCAAGGCACGCTCGGCATCGCCGTCGACGAGACCACGACATCGGAGGTCGTCGAGGCGGTGTGGCGCGCATTCGGCGGCAAGCTCGCTTACGCCGACGTCGAGACCGGCGCGCGCGAGGCGCTGCCGACGGAATTGAAGCGCACCACCGCGTTCCTCACCCATCCCGTGTTCCATGCGCACCGCTCCGAGACCGAACTGTTGCGGTATATGCGCAAGCTCAGTGATCGCGACCTCGCGCTCGACCGCGCGATGATCCCGCTCGGCTCCTGCACCATGAAGCTGAACGCGACCACGGAGATGGTGCCGCTGACCTGGCCCGCCTTCGGCAGCCTGCATCCGTTCGCGCCGGCCGATCAGGCCAAGGGTTATCACGCGCTGTTCGCGCGATTGGAAAAGTGGCTCTGCGACATCACCGGCTATGACGCGGTGTCGCTGCAGCCGAATTCGGGCGCGCAGGGTGAATATGCCGGCCTGCTCGCGATCCGCGGCTATCACGCCGCGCGCGGCGAGGACCATCGCAGGATCTGCCTGATCCCCTCCTCCGCCCACGGTACCAATCCGGCGTCGGCCGCGATGGTGGGCATGGAGGTCGTGGTGGTCGCCTGCGACGCGCGCGGCGACGTCGATGTCAATGATCTCCGCGCCAAGGCGGAGAAGCATTCGGCAAATCTCGCAGCCGTGATGATCACCTATCCCTCGACGCATGGCGTGTTCGAGGAGCACATCAGCGAGATCTGCGACATCGTGCATCAGCATGGCGGACAGGTCTATCTCGACGGCGCCAACATGAATGCGCAGGTCGGGCTGTCGCGGCCGGGCGACTATGGCGCCGATGTCAGCCATCTCAATCTGCACAAGACGTTCTGCATCCCGCATGGCGGCGGCGGCCCAGGCATGGGCCCGATCGGCGTGCGCGCGCATCTGGCGCCTTATCTGCCCGGCCATCCCGCGACGGACGGCGACACGCCGCACCCGGTCGGGCCGGTGTCGGCGGCGCCGTTCGGCTCGGCGTCGATCCTGACCATCTCCTACATCTACATCCTGATGATGGGCGGCGAAGGCCTGACGCGCGCCACCGAGATCGCGATCCTCAATGCCAACTACATCGCGGCGCGCCTTAACCCGCATTTCCCGGTGCTGTACCGCAATGCCAAGGGCCGCGTCGCGCATGAATGCATCGTCGATCCGCGGCCGCTAAAGACCTCGGCCGGCGTCACCGTCGACGACATCGCAAAGCGCCTGATCGACTACGGCTTCCACGCGCCGACCATGAGCTTCCCGGTGCCGGGCACGCTGATGATCGAGCCGACGGAATCGGAATCCAAGGCCGAGCTGGACCGTTTTTGTGATGCCATGATCGCGATCCGCCAGGAGATCGCCGCGATCGAAAGCGGCCGCTTCAAGGTCGAAGCCTCGCCACTCCGCAACGCGCCGCACACCGTGCACGACATCGCCGATGACGGATGGAATCGCGCCTACAGCCGCACCGAGGGCTGCTTCCCCAACGGCGTCTCGCGGTCAGACAAATACTGGAGCCCGGTCGGCCGCGTCGACAACGCCTACGGCGACCGCAACCTGGTGTGCTCCTGCCCGCCGGTGAGCGATTACGCGCAAGCCGCGGAGTGACGTGACGCGGTCACGGGGTGTACAAAAGCGCGCATCCGCATTTCCGTCGCGCAGCGAGGTCCATACGCACGAGATCGTAGCCGGACGAACTTGTCAGGATCAGCCGTTTCATTGGTCCCCTCGGCTCCTACTGAGAAACAAAACGGGCGCCGAAGACGTCGGCAACTCAACGTCCCCAGCGCCCGCTTTCCGCGAAGAAATCGGATATTTCGAAAAACTTACTCCTCCGCCGGCTCCTCGCCGTCGGCGTCGCGCTCGGGGGTGCCGGCGAGGATCTGCTCGGCGATCAGGCCGGAATTCTGCCGGATCGCAAGCTCGATCTTGCCGGTGATGTCGGGGTTCTGTCGGAGGAACGCCTTGGCGTTCTCGCGGCCCTGGCCGAGCCGCTGGCTGTCATAGGAGAACCACGCGCCGGACTTCTCGACAATGCCGGCCTTGACGCCGAGGTCGAGGATCTCGCCCATCTTGGAGACGCCCTCGCCATACATGATGTCGAATTCGACCTGCTTGAAGGGCGGCGCCAGCTTGTTCTTCACCACCTTCACACGCGTGGTGTTGCCGACCACCTCGTCGCGCTCCTTGATCGCGCCGATGCGGCGGATGTCGAGACGGACGGAGGCATAAAACTTCAGCGCATTGCCGCCGGTGGTGGTCTCAGGCGAGCCGTACATCACCCCGATCTTCATGCGGATCTGGTTGATGAAGATCACCATGGTGTTGGACTTGTTGATGGAGGCGGTGAGCTTGCGCAGCGCCTGGCTCATCAGGCGCGCCTGCAGGCCGGGCAGCGATTCGCCCATCTCGCCCTCGAGCTCGGCCTTCGGCACCAGCGCCGCCACCGAATCGACCACCATCACATCGACCGCGCCCGAGCGCACCAGCGTGTCGCAGATTTCCAGCGCCTGCTCGCCGGTATCGGGCTGCGAAATCAGGAGCTCGTCGATGTTGACGCCGAGCTTGCGCGCATAGACCGGGTCGAGCGCATGTTCGGCGTCGATGAAGGCGCAGATGCCGCCCTTCTTCTGGGCCTCCGCCACCGTATGCAGCGCCAGCGTGGTCTTGCCCGAGGATTCCGGCCCGTAGATCTCGACGATGCGCCCCTTCGGCAGGCCACCGACGCCGAGCGCGATGTCGAGCCCGAGCGACCCCGACGATACCGTCTCGATATCCATCGAGCGGTCGTTCTTGCCGAGCTTCATCACCGAACCCTTGCCGAACTGGCGCTCGATCTGGGATAGCGCGGCAGACAGAGCCTTGGACTTATCCATAGAGGATCCTTCAACGATACGCAGGGCAGTGGCGGACATTGGATGTGCTCCTTATGACGGGGATTCGCTAGCGGGAAATACGGGGCAGATCAGGATTCGATGGCTATCGCGTTGGAAAATTCTGTACCACCTTTGTTCCATGTTCGCAATATGTTCTTTTCGGAGATTGGGTGGTGTCCGCATTTAAACCATCAGCGGTCCCATGCTGATTTTTGCAGGAACTGTTTCCATGCAGGTTCCTTGCTGGCGTTCCAGAAAGGAGACGACAATGGGAAAACATAAGGGGGATCAGGCACACAGATGGTTCTTAGCGGCCAACTCCACCGTCCCTATTTCCCCTCGCCGCGTGTCGGACAGTGACTAATCCTCAGATCGCGATAGCCTGCCTCATAGGTGTTGTTTTGGTAGCCGGCCTCTTTGTGGCCGATGCGTACTCAAGGTGCCGACAGGAGCATGGCGCCGAGTACAAGTGCTTCCCGATCGGGAGAAGGCTCGTCCGTTAGTTGTCCTAATTGCCGCCGCGAGCGTCTAACCAGTAGATCACCCCATTTTCGCAAACGGGCGCGTTGATCGCGTCGTCGGTTCATCTTTGAACCAAACCCGCGCTCCCGAGTTGCCGTTCATCACCGGCAGCGGATCTATCCCCGTGGGCGTCGGTGGCTGAGAGACCAATCGCGCTCCCGCCTGCGCAAATCCGGGAGCGCGTGCGATGATTGGTTCGCGCACTTATATCCTTCGTCCGTACCGGGCACAGGATGACGTAATTACCACCCGCTCGCGCGAGATCATCGCGGAGTCCTTCGAACTCCTCAAGCAAACCGGAAAGCCCGACACGTTCCTGGGGCGTCAAACCTTTGAGCCGTTCCCGAAAGAGGACGACAACCCGTAGTTCTCCGACCAGGAACGAAGTTCCTTTGGATCTCAATACAAGTTAGCGGCTATCCTGGTTTCTCTCTTTGTGAGGGAGCATCGATCCCGTTCCGGAATTGTCTTTCAGACAGATCAGAGCGGGAAACTGCCATGACAAACACGCTGCAAGACCCGAGCTACTGGCGAGAGCGAGCGGAAGAGACCCGCAGCAAAGCGGAGTCGTTTGCGTATCGTAGTTCGCGCGAGAGATTGCTCAAGATCGCGGAAGAATATGATCGGCTGGCCATCTACGCCGAGCAATGGCAGTCGCAACATTAAGGCCGCGCCGGTCCGCTATAGAACGCTCGCGAATATTCGCGCCAAGGACCGATGGTCGCAGCACGATCGGTTCTCCGCCCTCAAGCAAATCGGCAACCGCTGGCGCAGAACCTAAAGTCTCCATCGATCAGCTCGATAGCTTCGCTGCGATGACAGCGATGGTCTGTGACTGAACTCCACAGGCGCGCATCAGGTGCTGTCATACCGATTGCGCCTGCGCCGGCGCCGTAGTTCCCCGGGTAAGAACAAAGTTCCGTCAAAATGTTCGCGATTTGGTGCATCCGCCCGACAATGCTGGGGTTTTCGCACGGCCCGCTGTCGACGGTATCCCTCCACGCCTTCTGATCGCACAAGGTCGTGCCAGCGCGCTTCTCCAAGCTGAGCGTCGGCAACACGCCCCAGCGGAACTGCCCGAACTTTGGGAGAAATATGTAGTCCGCCGGGAACGGCCGGAGTCGGCCGATGTTAACCTGCGTTAAACTCGGGGACGGCGAATTGGTAGGGTCGGGAATACCGGAGCGAGCGATCGGAGCGCGCCAAGGCGGCAACCGTCCTTCGGCGGATTCCAATGTGGCGCAACCTTTCGTCCAGCCTGCAATGCCGCCGGGTGTGCGCGGAGCCTGCAGATGATCCATAAGGGCGTGGAATATACCGTCACATTGGCGAGCCCCGGAGTCTGGACGTGGCAGTTTCAGATCGGCGATACAATCAAAACCGGCAAGACTGAGGCGAAGCTTCAATTGCTGGCAATCCGGCGGGTCCAGCTACGCATCGATCGCGAATTGAAGAAGGTCAGCCGTGAGGCGAGCGGCACCGAAGACTCGTCACTGCGCTGACAGCACTCCCGTAAATAACCGGGATTGATCTTTCCAACGCCAAGGACTCCACTTCCCGCTCCCAGTGGGTTGCCCGTCGGCGGCCTTGATGCGCCGGTGCCGTCTCATGCCGCTGTTCTTCTTTCGCATCCGAACCGCTGACGGCGCCCGCGTCTGCAATGACGGCGCGGAGTTTCCCGATCGGGACGCGGCCTGGAAGGAAATGACCCGCGTCTGCGCCGACATGATCAGCGGCGTGTCGCGTCATCTTCAGGAAAACGCGGAGTGGCAGATAGAGCTGCTGGACGAGACCAAGAGTCCGGTTTTCCGGATTCGGCTGGTCGCGAAAACGCTGGACTGAAGCGTTTTCCAGCGAAGTGAACGCCGGCTCGCACAAAGAAAATGCGTCAAAGTAAAGAATCTGGAGCTTCCGTTCTGCTTCAATCAGAACACTGTTCGCAGCTTTGGGTCCGGCGCTTCAGTCGGCGCTGGCAAGACGCCGCATCGTGAATTCGATCCTGTCGCCGGGCAATTCGCGCCAGCTTTCCACCGCGCTCATATAGGCGGCCTTGGGATACCGGTTCAGGAAATCACGCGCCTTCAGCCGCGCCTCGTCGCGCGGCAGGGTGAACGTCTCGCGCAGGAAGCCGTCGCCCTGCTTTCGCCGGGCGGCCATTCGGCTCGCAAGATCACGCGGACGCAAGGCCATGTCGCAATTCCAAACCAGGTGACGACCGGCCAAATATAGGGCGAGCGGAGACCGAATCCGAGTCTCCGCATGCCGCCGGCTACTGCTGCGCGCTGCCGGTCTTGGTCTTCGGCTTGGCCGGGGTGGCTGCCTTGGGAGCCTCGCTCCGCACGGTCCCCCATGGATCGGATGAGGTCTTGGCGTCGGGAATCTTCTTCAGCGATTCCCTGTAGGCCTTGTCCCTGACCGCGTCCTGCTCGAGCTCGTCCGGCGTCTTCGTCGGTCCATCCGCAAGCAGGTTGATATGGGGGGTCGATATTTGCGCGTAGGCCGGCGTTGCCAGCAACGCCACGACAGCCATGGCGCCCAGAATTCTCATGAGATGCTCCCGTACTACTCCCCTGGGGATCGGCTTGGCGTATACCCCGCCGAGGCCGCCTCGCCAAGCAGGCCCGGACCTGATCGGCCTGCAGGACTTGGACCCTCTCCCCGCGATAACGCTCATCGGATGCCAAAAGTCTGGCAATTTCAAGCCGGCCCGCCCTGCTGTTCCCTTCCGGAAAAGGCCCTCTAGAATGCATCGCAATCATCGTCCAGGGAGAGGAATACGCGCCCATGCAGCAGGAAGAGGTCACGCAATTCGGCATCGATGACGCACGGCGGGTGCTCGGCGAGGTATTTGCGCCCTGGGTGCTCGATCTCAATCTCTCGATCGAGCGCTTCGATGTTGCGCCGCCGCGGGAGGCCGGTCCCGATTGGCAGCCCGGAGCGATCTTGCGCATGCCGTTCTCCGAACGGCTGTGCCGAAACGGCGGCGTCGTCTGCGGTCAGGCGCTGATGGCGTTCGCGGATACGTCGATGGTCATCGCCAACCTCGCCGCCAACCGCAGCTATCGGCCGATGACCACGGTCGATCAGACCACGCATTTCATGCGTGCGGTGAACGCCGCGGACGTGCTGGCGGACGCACGCGTCGTCCGCCTCGGCCGCACCATGAGTTTCGGCCGCGTCACGCTGCTCTCCGCCACCGACAACAAGCCGGTGGCGATGGTGTCGAGCGCGTTCGCGATGTTGTGACGCTCAGTGCACATCGCGTCGACGGCGCCAGCGCCATACGACAGCCGTCATCACCACGAGAACAAGCATCGCTGAAATCGCACCGCCAAGGATGCGGCCGCCCGGACGGTCGATCGTGCGCGACCACAGCGAGGGCGCCTCACCCTGCCGCGGCAGACGGAAAGCCACCACGCTGTCGCCGATCGTCGTGCCCGCTTCCGAATGGCCGCCGGCGCCGATCACGACATATTGCTCGCCCTTCCACAGATAGGTCATGGGATTGGCGACGCCTGGCACCGGCAGCCGGCCCTGCCACAACTCCCGGCCACTCCTGGCATCGAACGCGCGCAGATAAGCATCCATCGCGCCGGTGAAGACGAGCCCGCCCGCGGTGACCACGACGCCACTCACCAGCGGCGTGCCCCAGGAGAATGCGATGCCGAGCGGCGCGAGATCCTCCGTCGTGCCGACTGTCGAACGCCAGAGAACCTTGCCGCCTCTCAGATCGACCGCGACCATCTCGCCCCAGGGCGGCTTGTTGCACAACAATCCGAGTGGTGACGTCACCAACGCGCGCGACATCGCGAACGGCGCACCCTGCTGCCGGCCGAAATCATGGCCCGGCGGCGGACTGAATCCGGCCGCCTGCTCGCGCGGGATCAGTTTCACGAGGTGCACGCCGCGGCTGACATTGGCGTAGAGGATCTGATGCACCGGATCGAACGCGACGCCACCCCAGTTCACGCCGCCGCCGGTGAATGGAAACAACAGCGTGCCCTGCACCGATGGCGGCGTGTACAGCCCCTCGCTGCGCGCGCCTGCGAACTGCTCCTTGCAGGCGGCGCGGCCGACAAGAGCAAACGGATCGAACGCGTCGTCGACCGAAATCTTCTGCGGCACCAGCGTCGGGACATGGGTCGGGAACGGCTGCGTCGGCGAAGGCCGTTCGCCCTCCGCTGCGGCTTGCGGCACCGCGCGTTCCTCGACCGGCCACACCGGCTTGCCGCTATTGCGGTCGAGCACGAACACAAAACCCTGCTTGGTCGGCTGGATCACGACATCGCGCATGGCTTCGCTGACATCGATCCGCGCCAGCGTCGGCTGCGCCGGCAGGTCGTAATCCCAGAGATCGTGATGCACGGTCTGGAACGACCACACCGGTTCACCCGTCTCGACGCGCAGCGCGACGACGGAGTTGGCATGCTCATTGTCGCCGGGGCGCCTGCCGCCCCAGAAATCCGGGCTCGGCGACGACGTCGGCAGGAACACTAGGCCGCGCCTTTCATCTACCGACATCGGCGCCCAGACGTTGGCGTGGCCTGCCTCGATGCCGTCATGCCGCAGCGGATCAAAATTCCAGCGGGGCGCGCCGCTGCGCGCATCGAAGGCGCGCACCACGCCGCGCGGCGCATCGACACGGCGGTTGTCGCCGATCGCGGAGCCGACCACGATCACGCCGCGGCTGATCACCGGCGGCGAAGTCACCTGAAACTCGCCCGGCCATTCCAGTGCCATGCCGATCTCGAGCTTGACCTGGCCACCATGGCCGAAACCGGCGCAACGAGACCCGTTCTTCGCATCGAGCGCGATCAGCCGGGCGTCATTGGTGCCCATGAAGATCCGCGATCGGCAGACGGTGCCTGCAGGCGCGCTGTCGTCGACCCAATAGGTGACGCCGCGGCAGACGTAACGATTGGCGGGACGCTGACCGGTGCTGATGCCGGGATCAAAGCGCCATTTCTGCGCACCGGTCCCGGGATCGAGCGCGATCACCTCGTTGAACGGCGAGCAGAACACCAGGCTGTCCTCGACGAACAGTGGCGTCGCCTGGAATTTCGTCCGCCGCATTACGTCCGGCGGCCGCCGGGCGAGATCGCCGGTCCGGAATTCCCAGGCGCGGATCAGATTGGCGACATTGTCTGGCGTGATCTCTTTGAGCGATGAGAAGCGCGATCCGCCGGGATCAGCGCCCCAATGCTCCCATGCGAGGGCCGGCGTCGCGAGACACAGCACGGCAAGCAGGCGGAGCAGATGGCGCATGACATCCCGCTGACGATGCGGCCATCGACAATGGCTGCCGCATCCTGGCCGCATGGATTACGCCATTGCCGAGTCAGTATCCACTCCTGCGGCCGGTCCAGCTATCGCCGCCGCGTCCGCCATATCCGCCGTAGCTGCCGGGCCGGCCGTAGCCACCGCCGATGCCAATCCCGATTCCGATCGAGACCGGCGGTCCGGCGGGTTCGTAGATTTCGCGCGGCGGCGGCCGGCGCACGACCACGACTTCCTCCTCCTCGACGACGCGGCGCGGCGGCGTGCTGGCGCGCTTGGGCGGCGCCGGCTCGGCGCGCTGCCTGGCGGGCGCATCGACCCGCTTGATCGGAGCCCGCTGCGACGGCGCGTTGCAGGGGCAGGTCAGCGCTGCGTTGGTCGTGGGCACGCTGATGGGCGCGGCGAGTGCGAGCGCCATGTTCGGGCGGTTGCGCAGCCGCTCCTCGAGCCTGCGCGCTGTGGCGGTGAGATCGCCGTCTGGATATTGCGCGAGGAAGGCGCGATAGCCGGCCGCGGTGTTAATCGTGACGGCGTTATTCCAGGCCACCATGCGGCGATGGCGATCGAGCCAGTCACGCGCTTGCAGGCCGCGCGGCGTCGAGGCGTAGAGCACGGCGAAGGCTTCATAGGCCTCGTCAGTGCCGTCGGCGACGATGATCTCGTTGGCGGCATCAACGGGCTTGCCTTGCAGCGCCCGCTTCCATTCCTCGACCGTGCGCTTCGTCGATGCGAGTTTTGGCGCAGAAGCGGCGCCCGCCGGTCCCGCCACGAAGCGGAAATCTTCGGTCAGCGACGAGCTGTCCCACGGCGTCTGCCGTCCATCCGTCGCCTTGTTCACGGCGACGCGCACGCGCTTGAAGGTCTCCTCGATCGGTGCCGTTTCCTTCGCCGCCGCAAGCAGCGCCGTCGTATAGGGGCTGTTGCTGCCGTCGCCGTCTTCGGCTTCCGCGCCGGGCGAAGTCGAGAACGACAGGAACGTGCCGGGCGCGCCGGTCTTGGCGTCGACAATGGCAAGCCCGTGGCCGGTGCTCTTGAGCTCCGGGAACGGATTGTTGCGGCAGGCGTCGAGCAGGAGGATACGCATCTTGCTCGGTACCGAATTCAGCGTGTTGAGGACGTCATTGAGGCGCACCGCCTGGATCGGGATGTCGGCCTCGCGCTTCGGATCGACGTCGGTCGGAACCAGGAAATTCTCGCCGTCGACCTGCAGGCCATGGCCGGCATAGAACACCAGCGCCACTGTATCGGCGCCCTTGGCCGCGATCTCGCCGGCGAATTCGCTGACCTTGGCGCGCAATTCATTCTGCGAAAGGTCGGATGCCGACACCACCTGGAAGCCTGAATCGCTGAGAAGCTGCGCCATCGCCTTGGCGTCATTGGCCGGGTTGGGCAGCACCGGCACCGACTTGTAGGCGGATTGTCCGATCACCAGCGCCAGCCTGTTCTCGGCAAAAGCGGGCGAAGCGCCGAGCAGCATAGCGGCGGAAACGAGCAGTCTGGCGAGCGAGCGGCGCGACATCGGGCGACCTCCGGCAATGCGATGACTTGCCGATTGGTCGTAGGGTTTCCCGGCAAGGTTCAACCCCGCCGATTGATCTCGAAGGCGCCGGACGCCGCAGACAAGGGGGCGGAAGTGTCGCAGACCGGCGGACGCGCGCCGTTATTCGATAACGGATTGCTGTCAGATCATTTCGCGTTTTTCGCAGGCTCGGTCGGTCGCGCCACGCCCCAGGGATCGTATTTTTGCTTCGGCTCGGGGATGCGCTCGAGCGCGGCCTTGTAGGCTTTCTCGTCGACCTTCGGCGTGTTGTCCTGCTTGGTCGCGGGCCCGTCGCCGCGATGCCGCTTACCGCCCATCTGCGCGTAGGCGGGCGTCGCCATCAGCGCCAATACCGCTGCGACGACTGTGAATTTTCGCATCGTCAGTCTCTCCCTGCCTTCCGTCCCGGTACCTTTGTACTGGAAAGCGGCAGCATAGCGTGCGGCCGGTTCAATTTCAGCAATAGTTGATCGATAACGCGCCATCCGGGGGCAGCCAAGTTTGTTTGCGCAGGGTAAGTACACCGAATGGGGTGGGACGGCGCTCGGATTGTATTGATGATGAGTCTGGCGGTGACGCTGGGGGGTTGTGGCTTCGTGGACAGCCGCTCACCGCTGCCGCTGCCGGCGTTCTTCCGTGCCAAGGAGGCCGAGCCACCGCCGCCTGAAGCACCACCCGACATCAAGCGACTGGTCGGCGAAAAACTGGACGCCGTATTCGTATCGACTTCGCGTCCCGCCAATGTCCGCGTCTCGCAGCCGCTGCACGATCCGCGCGGACCGGGATGGACCGCCTGTGTGCGCGCTGAACTGACATCGGTCATGGGCCAGCCACTGGGTACCCAGACCTATCGCATCTTCATCAATGACGGCCTCATCGCCGACCGCCGCCGTGCCGAAGGCGAGGATACTTGCGCGACTGAGAATTACGAACCGATCTGATCTTTGTTTCCCAATGTTTCCCAATAGCTGAATTGTTCCACCTCCGCGCAGCGGAGAAGAATGCGCGTTCGCGAAGGAGCATGTCACCCGCGCAACGGAACTCCATCCGCCAACCCAGTTCCTTCGGAACGAAACCCGCCGCGCAGCTTTGTCAGCCGCGAGGGCAGTTTTCTATGCGGAGGCGGAACCATGAAGACATTTGCAATTGCTTTGCTGGCCGGTGTCGGCGCGCTGTCTGTCGGTAGCGCTGCGAAGGCGACCGACATCTACAGCACCACGGAATACAGCAATCCGGAACTCGTGCAGCAGGTTCGCACGGTCTGCGACGACGATGGTCGCTGCTATCGCACCCGTGGCGGCAAGCGCGTGATCATCCGCGATTCCTACAACTACATGCCGCGCGAACGTTACATCGAACGCCGCGAATATCGCGACCGCGACTACTACGATGACGGCCCGCGCGCGGGCGTCGGCATTCGCACGCCCGGCGGCACCGTGGGCGTCGGCGTTGATCGCTGGTAAGCATTGACAAGAGAACAAGGGAGCCGCCGAACGCCTTTCGGCGGCCCTCTCTTGCTGAACAATCCATTAACATTACCGCTCGAATTGCAGCGCCGAGCCAACCCTATTTTGCATTTCTTCCGCTAGCCTCGCAGGCGAACGCGATCACGAGAGGCGACGTTGATAGTCCCTCCATCGCTCGCGCACGGGGAAACGGGGAAAGTGGCCGAGATTGCCGACAAAGCGGTTGTCCATCGCGCGTCGACCGACGATGCCACGAGCGCGCATGCGCCGGCGAAAGGCGATCCCGTGCTCGCGCCGCTTGCCGATATTCCCGTCTGCCAATGGCGCGCGCTCGCCGAGCGCGTCGCCGAGCCCAACGCCTATTACCTGCCGGAATGGGCGTTGGCCGTGAGTGCCTCCGCCCGTGGCCGCGTCGGTGCGATGGCGCTCAGCGCCTTCAGCGATGCGCCGCTTGCGTATGACGGACCGGCACGGATGATCGGACTGTTGCCGGCGGTGTCGCTGTGGCGCGCCTACAGGATCCCCCTGCCCGCGCTGGTGAGCGCACAGCCCTATGGCACACTGTGCACGCCGCCGCTCGACGCTGACCTTGCGGAAGCCGCAGCAGAACGCCTGATGCAGGAAGCACGCAGGGCCGGTGCGCATGCGCTGATGCTGCGCGACATGTCGCTGGACGGCAAGGCGATGCGCGCCTTCACCGAAGTGCTGCGGCTGAACGGCATGCGTCCGCGGCTGATGCAGTCATGCCTTCGCGCCTGCCTCGACGCCACGCGCGACGCTGATGAATTGTTGGCTGATGCGCTTGGAGCCAAGAAGCTGAAGGAGCTGCGCCGGCTGCGTCATCGCCTCGCCGAGCACGGCGCAGTGCATTTCGAGGTGGCGCGCACGCCGGCCGAAGTCACGGCTGCGCTTGAAACCTTCCTCGTCCTCGAAGCCAGCGGCTGGAAAGGCAAGCGCGGCACCGCGCTCGTTCAGCACCAAGGCGACGCCGCTTTCATTCGCCGCGCCACGGCGGGGCTGGCCGAGACGGCTCAATGCGAGATCGTGACGCTGCGCGCAGGCGATGCGCCGGTGGCAGGCGCGATCGTGCTGCGGCATCGTGAGCGCGCGTTCTATTTCAAGCTCGGCATCGACGAGCGCTTTGCCAAATATTCGCCGGGCGTGCAGCTCACGCTCGATCTCACCCGCCATCTCTGCGGCGATCCGGCAATCCGATCGGCGGATTCGACCGCGGCGCCCGACCATCCCATGATCAACCCGATCTGGCGCGGGCGCTTTGCCATTGGCGACGTGCTGATCCCGCTGCGGCGATACGATCCGCTCGTGCCAATGATCCACACCGCGCTGGCCGCACACAGCTTTGCGGAGGAGGTCGCACGTGGCGCTGTTCGGTTCATCAGAAGCCGCGGCAAATCCCATTAGCAATCGTAGCCCGGGTGAAGCGCCAGCATAACCCGGGGACTGCTCGCCTTGGCGAAGCAGCCGTCCCGGGTTGCGCGTTCCGCTCCACCGGGCTAGGGGTCACGTACCTCATTGCAATGGCGAGTGAGGCGCGGGCAGCATGATGGTCGAATGCATTTCGTCGAGCAGCGGGCCGCCTTTGCGGAGGAATTCCTGCCACACCGGATCCTTCAGGGCGCTCGCGCGGGCTTCAGCGCGCGCGTTCAGGCTGGCATACGCCCAGATGTGGCAGATTTCGTTCGGCTGACCTGCCTCGGTCTGCCAGAGGCCGACGATCTTCGAGTATTTCTCGCGCGCCGGGAGCGCTTCGGTGAGCGCTTCGAGCCATTGCTTGACGGCGCCGCCTGGCTTGGCGCGATAATTGCGCAATTCGTAGATGTTACCCGTCGATGCCGGAGCGACCGGTGGTTTCACCGCGTTGAGCAGGCGGATATCCTGACGCTGCAGCAGCGGCCGGATCAGCGGAACATACTCGCCGGTCCAACGTGAATTGCCGGCGAGTTCGGCGCGCAGCCTGCTCCGCTCGTCGAAATCCTTATAGCTCCAGAGGTGCATGACCTGATTGAGTGGACCGATCTCGGTCATCCAGTAGCCCTCGAGCTTGCCGTAGTCATCCTTGCGGATGTCGCGCGACACGGTGCTCGCTGCTTTCACCATTTCACCGATGGTCCCGGGCTTCACCGTGTAGGTCCGGAGCTCATAGAGCATGACGTTCTCCCAGTTTTCTTTTAAGTTTTTGGCGGCCCGTAGCCCGGGTGGAGCGCAGCGTAACCCGGGACTCTCGCAGACGCTGATGCAGGTGTCCCGGGTTGCGCTGCGCTCCACCCGGGCTACGAACTAGAAATCCTCATCCGATAGGTCTGCAAGCTTCGCCAGGTGCCTGAGCAATCCGACCTTCAGGGTTTGTTGCCATGAATGGGAACTGACAGTCGAACTGCACTGCTGCTCTTGCCGTAGATATGATGGCTGCCATTGACGCGCAGTAACGTCCAACCACGTCGTTCAATGATCCGGGCGAAGTCGCGTCCGGACAAAGATTTCATACGGCCAATTCCAGCATCCGTTCAACGCCGCCCGGCTCCGGCGGAGCAACTTCAATAGACAGACATCCCTCGATTGCCTCGCGAAGGTTCAGCATGAGCTCATCCATGCTCTCACCCTGGGTGGCGCAGCCGGGAATAGCAGGGACTTCAGCCCAGTAGCCGCCTTCTTCGGCTTCATGCACGACGATCTTGATCTTCACCTTCTCTCCGTCTTCAGTCGATATTCGCGCGCGCAATCGGCAAATTCAAGCCTTGTTACTCCGCCGCTTCGGCATTGATCTCGGCTGAAACCTGGCGGATGGCGCGGGCGAGCTGTTCGGCCGGCTGCGCGCCGGAGACCGCGTATTTCTGCGCGAACACAAACGTCGGCACGCCGGAGATGCCCTTATCGGACGCTTCCTGCGCCTGCGCCGAGATCAGGGCGACATCCTCGTCGGTTGCAAGGCGCTTGCGCACGTCGTCGGCATCGAGCCCGACATCGGCCGCCGCTTGCACCAGCACGTCGATGTCGGTGAGATCGCCGCCGTCGCGGAAATAAAGCTCCATCAGCCGCTGCTTCATCTCGGCAGCCTTGCCTTTCGCTTCCGCCCAGTGGATCAGGCGATGGCAATCGATGGTGTTGGGCTGGCGCTTCACCAGATCAGGACGGTAGGTCAGCCCCTCCTCGCCTGCCGCCGTAACCACGCGCCCGGCGATGCCCTTGTAGGCTTCGACCGAGCCGAATTTCGCGGTAAGATATTCGTCGCGGCTGATGCCCTCGCGCGGCACCCAGGCGTTGAGGAAGAACGGCCGCCAGTGCACGTCGACCGGCACGTCCGGCACCAGCGCGAGCGCATTCTCGATCCGCCGCTTGCCGATATAGCACCAGGGGCAGACGACGTCGGAAACGATGTCGAGGCGAAGCGGCTTCAGGGTGCTCATCGGGCGGTCCTCCGCTGGAAAGCAGCAGAGATAGGCTGAGGGGAGCAGCCCGACAAGCCGCTATTTCATGGCCTCAGCCATCTGCTTTAGCCGCTCGGCGGTCTGATCGTCGGCGGGAAAGAAGGTCTCCAATGCGAGTTCCGACAGGGTGATATCAACAGGCGTGCCGAACACCATGGTGGTGGAGAAGAAGCTCAACACCCCGCCATCGTGGCGCAGCTTGAGCGGAATCGCGACATTGTCCGGCGGCAATGGTCCCGAGCGCGCCGGGATCGGATAGCTCTTCAGGTCCTGATAGAGCTTCAGCAATTCGGGATCGGCCGTCGCCTCGCATTGCCGGTGCAACCGCTCCAGCAGGTGCCCGGTCCATTCGGCGAGATTCACCGTGCGCGCCGCCAGCCCCTCGGGATGAAAGGCAAGCCGGAGGATGTTGAAGGGCTGGCCGAGCAGCCGCTGCGGAATGCCCTCAAGCAATGGCGCCACCATGCGGTTGGCGGTGACCAGATTCCAGTGGCGGTCATAGGCCAGCGCCGGATTCGGCTCATGCGCCTTCAACACCAGGTCGATCGCCTGCCGCGCCGATTTCAGCGCGGGATCGTCGAGCGAGCGCTGCGGGAAAGCCGGTGCGAAACCGGCAGCGACCAAGAGCACGTTGCGTTCACGCAAGGGCACCTCCAGCCGTTCGGCCAGCTTCAGCACCATCTCGCGCGATGGCGCCGCGCGGCCGGTTTCCACGAAACTCAGATGGCGCGCTGAAATATCCGCTTCGACTGCCAGATCGAGCTGGCTCAGATGGCGGCGCTGCCGCCATTCGCGCAAGTGCTCGCCGACATGGATCGGCCTCGTTGGTTCGGCCCGCGCCGTGGATGCATGTGCGTTCATGGATGGAAAACTACCACGCGGCTTTCGCCCATTCCATTACGTCCGAGGTAATAGATTCTGACACGCAAATCTATGTAATCCCGGGATTTTCTTTCGGCCGCTTCTGCTGCGATACCAACATAAATACCAACACCTCGAAGTCAGCCGATTGGCCATCATAGATCGCACCCCTCACGCCGCTGGCGCGCAGGGCCCACGCCGGCCGAGAAGCGTTGCACGTCGGGAATGGGGATGTCCTCACGTCTACCAGACTGCGCGCTAGCGTCGGCGGCCTGATCGCGAGCTTGGGCTTGCGACGTTTACCCTTGCCTTGCATCGCGGCGCGCGGGCCGAGGGCACGGCCAAAACTTTCGCCAACGTCGATGCAGTCGTGACAGTGACTATCGCCGCCAGCTTTTGCGCGTACCTCGTATGATCACCGCCCCATGACCACCAGGATTCCGCCAGATAAAAATGGCACCTTCTCTTCACCCTTCAATTCGGTCCGCTTCTCGTCGCCGCAGAGACAACGCTTGGCACATCATCTGCTAACGGTCGCTGCAGCTCCCTCGCCTTATGGGCTTCGAACCCGCTTCTTCCTTCGAAGCCGAACCGCAAATAGCAAAACGGATTGTTAGTGAAGTCGTCGTCTCTGATGAGGTTTGAGGAACGTTGGTTTTGCAGGGACAGGCTTCACTGGCATGTCGCACGCCGAAATCAAAGACGAGGCAAGAAAACTGCGAACCTGATCGAATCGAGGGTGTCCGCGGTACTCCCCCCGTTGAAGTGGAGCCGCTAAAGTAATCCGTCCTTCTCCGGATTGTGACGGCGGCGGTTGGGCGCTTTGTTCAGTGCGCCGGTAAGCCGCAAGCCTTCGAGGATGCCTTCCAGCCGCTGCATACGGATCGTCGCAGCAACCATTGAAATGGCGTCCTGCTGTTGGATCGTGAAGTGCACATCCGGAAATTGCTCAGAGATTACCTGGAAGAATGTCTGCGGTTTGGCAACATAATCTCGAAGCGCATGCGCCGCTTCCTCCGCGAAGTAGGTCGCATGATCGCCGTCGACGAGCCCGACGAAATTGAAGTCATAGCCGGTACGGTCCTTGATCGATTTCCGAATCAACTCGCTTTGCTGTTTTGCCTCAACGAAGAGCATGAAGACCGCGTCAGGCAGGTTGTCGCGCGGCACGTTCTTCAAATCTGAGATTCGGGCGTAAAGGTCCTTACCTGCCCGCTCGTTCCGCTCAAATCGCCCTTGGACCTCCTGGGTCTCATGCTTCCGCAGCAATTCCTTCCGATTTTTTCCGAACATCGCAGCTCCTCCGAGCCCGCGATATAGTTCGGTTCTCGCAAAAGATCAAAACGCGTTCGGCGGTCCGCTGCCGCATTAAAGGGAGTGTGAGGGCTGAAGGAAACCAAGCGTTGTTAGCTTCGCATGAAAGGGCTTGTACGATAATGCACAAGCGCTAACTCGTAGCGTTAGTCCGCTCTCCACCGCGACCGTGGCGCGCGGATAGGAATCCGATCTGGATCACAAGATTGACTGCAAAGCGATCTGGTAGGAGGGTTCTAGGTGGCGCCCTGGTGACGGATCCAGTGCTGAACTACAAGCCTGTCATATACTCGCATCACAAAGGCGCAACGAGATGAAAGACATTAAGCGCCGTGCCGCTTTGACAAGCCCCGCATGCTCCTTACAAATCGTGTAGCTCTACCCAATCGTGTAGCTAAGGACGTCGCCGAGCTGACCGCGGCAACCAGTATCCACGGAATGCATGATGGCCAGGGTATTCGCGGGATCAGCGGCATCCGAGCGAGACAGTGCGCGACAAAGCTCCGAAGAGCGCTCCTGGAAGTTCTCCGATTTCGAACTGGTCACCCGCAGCGGGCCCGTCAGCATCATCGATACTGCGGAGCGATCTTTCGAGTGTCGCTCTTGACCTGCTGAAGCTCCTGATGCCGCCAAACACAAACGATACGGCTGCTGGGAGTCTCGGCTCCCGGGCTAACGCATTATGAGGCGGAGAGCGGTCAAGCGGCTTTCATTTGTCCATATAGCGAAATATTCGCTTCAATCGTCCATAAGATCAAGGAGCTCCTCTACCTTAGCGAGAGGCGGCAACCGACCGTTGCTTGTACAGACCACGCGATCGCCTTCGCGTTGCAGCGATCGCGCCTTGGATTTCCGAAGTCGTCCCGGCAAGAATGTCGCGGCTACGGCATCGGATCCGACATCAAGTCTTATGATTCCTCTTCGCCTGCAGTCGATCCTGAGCCTTGCCGCGGCAAAGAAATCGCGGGCCGCCTGAGGCAATCGGCCGAAACGGCGGGAAGTCTCCTCCTCAAGGTCGTCCAGCTCATCTTCGCTTCGGCATCTGACGGTGCGGCCGTAGATTTCCAGGCGAACCGCCTCCGATTGCACGTAGCTTGCCGGCAACATGTCCCCGACCGGTAGATTCAGGTCAGGCACCCACAAGTCGGCTGTTCTGTCGTCGGCCTTCTCCGAGGCCAATTTCAGAAGGTGGCTGTAGAGCACGGGTCCGAACACCTGCACATGACCCGACTGTCGTTCAGAAAGCAGGTCCCCCGCTCCCCTGAGGTCGAGATCCCGCGCACTGATCGCAAAACCCGCGCCAGGTCTGTTGAACTCTTCCAGAACGGCCAATCGCTTCTCAGATCGCTCCGAGTCCGAATCAGTCAGCAAGTGCGCAAACGCGCGTATCCCGCTGCGGCCTACCCTTCCTCTGAGCTGATGAAGCTGCGCAAGACCGAACTTTTCAGGCCAACAAACCACGATCGTGTTTGCACGCGGGATATCGAGACCGCTCTCCACGATGTTGGTCGCCAGCAGCACGTCCGCGGCGCCTTCGACGAAGCTCATCATTCGATCGTCGATTTCATCGGCGGGCAACTTGCCGTGGAGACAGACGATGCGGAGATCCGGCGCCACTGACTGAACGCGCGTCAGCATCGGACCGAGATCCTGAATACGCGGACAGATCAAGAAGCTTTGCCCGTGGCGCCTTTGCTCGCGCAGCAATGCCGCAGCAATAGCGGCGTCCGAAAGCGGAGCGATCCTGGTGGCGACCGGGAGCCGGTGAACGGGCGGAGAGGCAATGACGCTGAGATCCCTGAAACCGGCAAGACCCGCCGCGAGAGTCCGCGGAATTGGCGTAGCGCTCATCCAAAGAGCATGAACATTCTTGGCCAGCCCGGAAAGCCTCGCTTTCTCTGCCGCCCCAAAATGCTGTTCCTCGTCGATGACGACTAGGCCGAGCCCGGCGAATTTGACATCCTTCGAAGCGAGAGCCTGTGTTCCGACCACCACCTTCAATTTTCCACTCTTCAGCCCCTCCTTCACTTCTCTCGTCTCCGCCCCTGAATTGGTCCGCGACAAACTCCCCACTTCGATGCCAAACGGAGCGAAGCGTTTGCGGAAGGTCGCGACATGCTGTCGTACCAGGACCGTCGTCGGTACCGCGATCGCCACCTGTTTCCCCGACAATACGACGGCGGCCGTGGCTCGCAACGCCACCTCGGTCTTGCCGAACCCGACATCGCCGCAAATGACCCTGTCCATGGGGTGCCCCGACGCAAGGTCATCCAAAACGTCCCGAATCGCTTTCGCTTGATCGATCGTTGCGAAATACGGAAACCGCGCGACGAACCTCTCATAGATGGGACCTGGAGGTACAAGTTTCGCAGCTCGCCGGCGGCGTCGCTGGCTGATATGTTTGGCGAGCTGCTTGCCCGCAAATTGGATTTCGCGCTCCGCCTCGGTACGCCGAGTCCACCATGTGCTTCCATCCGCCTTGTCGAGGCTGAGCTCGCCAGGTTCCGACGCGTATGGCCAGGTCATGGCGAGGTCGGCGGGCGGAACGAGAGCGGCATCGTCTCCCGCAAATACGAGCCTGATCATTTCGCGCGACGACCCGCCCCCCGTCGGCACAGTCTGCAAGCCGTCGAGCAAGGCTAGGCCTCGCTGCAGATGCACGACCACAGTCCCCTGTTCCGGCACATCTGCGTGGTCGAAAGCCGCGCTCCAGCTTCTGGCCATGGGCTGCGGATGATGAGCCCTGCTGCCGAGCACGTCGGAAGCGGTTACGACGGCAAGGGATTTCCGGCCAGGTAGCATAAACCCTCTATCGAAGTCGGCCAGGAGCGCCGCGTCGCGGTGGCGTCCGGCCGTTGCTTTGCTCCAGTCGGAAAGCGCTCCGCCTTGACCCCGCTCATCCGCTCCATCACCCGCAGGTCGTCCTCCTGCGCTGCGACGAAAACCAGGCGCGAACCGGCGCGTCGCGTCTCGTCGATGAATGCACGCAGCGCCTTCCTGGGCGATACGACCTGCAAAAAGTCCGGCGTGGGAGCGAATGATGCCTTATGCGACAACACGGTCATACGCTTGGTGGCCTGCTTCCATTCTCGCCCCCCAAGGTATGCGCGCTCTCTGTCCGTGCGACCAGCCGCCTCCTCGATCGTGCTGAGCCAGCTATCAGCGTGCGCTGAAACCACCGCATCCGCTATCCACTTGGACCGACCACAATAGTCGAACAGGCTCGCGCGTCTTCCGCGCGTCTTTGCGAAAGCCAGCCGCTCCGACATCGGATCTATGAGAAGCTCTTGCGTCTCAAAAACGACGTCATGCTCCATCGGGTCGAACGCCACGATCCGACGTATCACCGCGCCAGAATGCTCCACTCTGAACGGACCAAGTGCGCCGGCGGGAAAAATCTCGAATGTCTTGCCGTGAAACAGCGCGCCGCCGGGATAGTCCGCCTCCTCACCAAGGTCGTATCCAAGGGCTTCAAGCCGGCAACGGAGATCTCGTTCAGAAAACGCGGCGCCCACCTTCAACCGGACGATGATGCGGGGCCAACTCGCCGGCCGCGGCAGGCGTTCCATCACGGCCTCGGCCGTGGACACGAGCAGGATCGGTTTCTCGGGTTTGGCAAGGCGCCTCAAGACCGAGCTTCGTCGACCTGCGACTTCCGGCGACGGCTCCAGCTGATCGAACGGCAGCGTATTCAGTCTTGGAAGAACAAGCACATCGCACGAACGATCGAGGGCATGAATGACGGCACCCAGCCGCTCGGCCCTGTTCTCGTTTTCTGAGAGAAAGACAACACCGTTACGGCCGGACTTCCTCCACTGTGCGAGCAGATGGAGGGCCACCATGCCTATAGGCGAGGAAGAAGAGATCGCAGTTCGGGATGAAGACGTCTTTCGCTTCGTTGCCCTAGCGGCAGCGCGCGCTTTGCTGGAACGGCCCACGTTGAACCCGTCGTTGATTTGCGACCAGCTGAGGCTGATGGCGACTGTTGCTTCGACCAGGCCTGCTCTGATGTAGGAGCTACGCCTGGGGCTGCGTACATATGCGAATTTCGGCGCAGACGCACGTTTTCGATTCGATCATCCCGTGAAAATATCGCTTGAGAGGCGGCCCTCACTCGTCCGCCTCCGACCGACGGATCGCAGTCCCCAGCCTGGTACGTTTCGCTTCGCCTTTCTCATCATGCTACTGTGACTCTCGGATCGCACGTGGCTTCTTTAGCGACACAATGAGCCTTTGTAGATAGGATGCGAAGTGCGGGACCATTCACGCCGGCGCAAACGCAGCAGGAGATCGGGATTGCACGAAATTATGATTGCGGCCAGCCATTCTCGCGCGTGATGCACCATGCAAACGCGACATTACACACCGTGAGGCCGACAACTTCTGCTCTCCCTGGCCGCCGGTCTCTCCGCCAGGCTCTGCTTTGCCATCAGCATTTCCTTCGATCGACCGCCGCCTTCCCCGGCTTCTTGCCGGACCTGCTCAGGCTTTCGCGTTCGCTGCCGCGTTCGTCTCAAGCGTTTCCATCGACGAGATTGGCGGCGGCGGCCATCTCCTTCGGCCTGAGAGCCTTTCCGGCGCTTCCGTTGATGATGTCGATCGGCGGGCGCCTTTTCCGCTCGGGACGAGATTGGCGCCGGGAGCAAGGTCGAGCATCGACCTGATGCGAGATTGTCATAAAGCAGAATGCGAGTCTGGTGCAAGCGGCGCGGCGCCCCTAAGCCTCAAAAAGCTCGGAATGTTCAAAGCGGCCTGCGACGAGAGACTAAGTCGCTCACCTCTCCTCCGCAATTAGATGGAAGAAAGTGCCTGTCGCATGACGGCGCCGCGAACCGGTCTCCTCGACGATGGCGCCGGTGGCATCACGGACAACCGCGAGCGGCGGATCGGGCTGCGCGATGATCGTGGAGTAATGGAATTCGTGGCCGCGCAGGCGCGCGCCAGGCCGATGTCCCGGTATAGGCGCTGAGAGCTCGGCAAGACGATAGCCGAGATGCATGCGGCGTTCCGCAAAGCTCGTCTCAAGACCAAGCAGACCGACCATCTCGTGGCGCGCGCCTTTGCTATCCGTCATAGCTGCGCCCAGCACCATATAGCCCCCACACTCGCCGTGCACGGCTCGCGTGTCCGCAAAAGCGCGCAGAGCGGAGCGAAACCGCGCATTGGCCGCGAGGCGGCCGGCATGCAGTTCGGGATAGCCGCCGGGGAGCCAGCACACATCAGAGCTCTCGTCAGGACCTTCATCGGAAAGCGGCGAGAAGGTCGCGATCTCGGCCCCGGCGTCGCGCCAGCGGTCCAGTATGTGCGGATATACGAAGGAGAACGCCCCGTCGCGGGCAAGCGCAATGCGTTGACCGGGCGGATCGACGTTGAGCCCGTGCACAGACGGTTGTGGCGTCCCGTGAGAGGCCGCTTGCAGCACTGCGTCGAGATCGACATGGACGTTGACCAAACGCGCGGCCTCACCGATAAGGCAGCCGATATGCGCTTGCTCCTCGGCTTGCACCAACCCGAGATGCCGCCTCGGCATACTGATTTCGGCGTGGCGCGGCAAAGCGCCGAACACGGCAATGCCAGAATCGGCGAAGGCTTGGCGCAGAAGCTGCTCGTGGCGCGAGCTCCCGACGCGGTTTATCACGACACCGGCAACCCGCACACCCGCGCGGAAATCACGCAGGCCCGCAGCCACAGCTGCGGCGGTCTGGGCTTGTCCGGACGGATCGATCACGAGCAGCACGGGCCAGCCCATCATCTCGGCAATATCGGCGGTCGCGCCCGTTCCCGAGACACCCCGCACGGCGACGCCATCAAAGAGGCCCATCGAACCTTCGGCCAAGACGAGATCAGCGTCCGCACCACGGCCGACGAGCTGTTTTATGGTCGGGCGATCCATGGCCCAACTGTCCAGGTTGACGGAGGCGCGCACTGTGGCGGCAACGTGAAACGCGGGGTCGATATAGTCGGGTCCATTTTTGAAGCACTGCACCTTCAAGCCGCGATCGCTAAAGGCGCGCGCGAGCGCGAGCGTCAGCGTAGTCTTGCCGACACCCGAGGCCGGCGCAGAGATGACGAGGCCCGCCGTCATTACGACGCCTCCGGAAAGCGCGGCGTCGGCCCGATCGGCCGGTAACGGCGATCATAGTCAGCGGCATAGAGACGACTCTCGGCAAATTCCTCCGAGATCAATGTCTTGCCCACCAGGATGAGCGCGGTGCGCTCGAACTCGGCACCAACAGCGGCATCAATCGTAGCGAGCGTCGCACGGACAACGCGCTGATCCGGCCAGCTCGCGCGCCAGACGATTGCGACTGGGCAGTCTGCGCCGTAATGCGGGGTGAGTTCGGCGATGACCTTGTCAAGCAAATGGATCGACAGGTGAATGGCGAGAACCGCGCCGGTCGCGGCGAAGGCAGTAAGCTTCTCGCCTTCCGGCATTGCGCTGGCCCGACCCGGCGTGCGCGTAAGTATGACGGATTGCGCAAGTCCCGGCAACGTCAGCTCGACCTCCAGGGCTGCTGCGGCAGCGGAGAAGGCCGGCACGCCCGGCGTCACGGAATAGGGAATACTGAGAGCGCGCAGGCGGCGTAATTGCTCCCCCATCGCCGACCAGATCGAGACATCGCCGGATTGCAGCCGCGCCACGTCCTTGCCTTGCGCATGCGCAGCGACGAACTCGGAGATGATCTCGTCGAGCGAGAGCAGCGCCGTGTTCACGATCCGCGCGCCTTGCGGGCAATGCGCCAGGACGCGTTCAGGCACCAAAGACCCGGCGTAGAGACAGACCGGACAAGAGGCGATGAGATCGCGCCCGCGTAAGGTCAGAAGATCCGGTGAACCGGGTCCTGCACCGATAAAATGCACAGTCATTCGCCGTCTCCTTCTGGGATCGCAGCCGTAGCCCTCAGGTCCTGAGAGACCACCCGCGGCAATATCGGCCTCGCACGGGGACGGGCCTCGGCGAGCACTGCACCCTGCGCGACCGATCCCGTATTGAATCTCGTCATGATGAGTTCCAACTTGGTCGGCGTAGCGATGCCTGCCAGATGTGCTGAGACAGTCTCGCGCGTCCAACTTAAGGGCGCCCGTTTCCGCGTCGCTACTGAACACCGCCAGGGCCGTGATGCCGGAGGGGCCGCCACCCGCGACGAGCGGCTCGCGGAGCGCATCGATGGCCTCATGCTTCAAGCCCAGTCCAACGACCTTCATCTGATTACATTCCATTGCACGATAGGCCGTGTCGCGTTCCAGCAACGGAACCGGCCGAGCGCCCTTGCATGCGACAATTCGACCCGCATCAACTCGCCGCCATAATGCTGGTGCAGTTCGGCGAGAAGGACTTCCGTTTCGAGCGTTACGGCGTGCGCCACCAGTCGCGTGCCTGGCGCAATGCATGACCAGACGCCATCGAACATCGTGCCATCAAGGCCTCCGCCAATAAACACGGCGTCCGGCATCTCGAGCGCAGCAAGAGCTTCGGGAGCCGTCCTCGCAACGACGGCTATCCGATCCAACAGCCCGAAGCTCGCCGCATTGTGCCGGATGTTGCCCGCGCGGTCCTCTCGCCTCTCGACAGCGATCGCCATCCCACCACAGAGCGCCCATTCAATTGCGATCGAGCCGGAGCCCGCGCCGATATCCCACAGCCGTTCGCCGGGACGCGGCGCTAGTGCCGATAGCGCCAGTGCACGGACCGGTCGCTTGGTGATCTGGCCATCATGGGCGAAGAGATCGTCCGACACACCCGAGCTGCGGGGAATGCCCTGTGCTCCGCTGGCCTCCAACGCAATGGCGAGCAGTCCGTCGGCCAGATCACCTGCATAGCTGTCTGCGCGATGCTTCACGATCCTTTCGCGCGGGCCGCCCAGCGCGGTGAGTGTCCAGAACGAAGATGAGCCCCAGCCGTGTTCCGTCAGCCACGCAGCAAGGTCAGGAGCCGCCCTGCCGTCGCGCATCAGGCAAATGATCTGTGCGCCGCTCGCAAGATGCGGCACGAGGCGTTCGAACGGCGCGCAATGCAGTCCGAGACAAATGACGGACTCCAGACGCCAGCCGAGCCGCGCGGCGGTGAGCGAGAACGTCGAAGGCGCGGGATAGACTATCCACTCGCCGGCCTTAAGCCTGTCGGCAAGAACGCCGCCGACGCCATACCAGAACGGATCACCCGAGGCGAGCACCGCAGTGCGGTGCCCGCGGCAGCTCAGCACAGCATCGACGTCGAACGGCACTGGCCAAGGCCTGCCCCGATCGAGTACTCGTGCAAGCGCAAGATGGCGCGCCCCGCCAAAGACCGTTTCAGCTTCGAAGAGCGCCTTTCGGCTTGCTTCGGAGAGAGCTTCAAGGCCATCTTCGCCGATACCGATGATGGTCAACCAGGGATCAGCCATGATGCGCGCCCTCATTCTTGGCGGAACGACTGAGGCCAATTTGCTCGCCGTGACACTCGCGCGCGCACGCCTCGCCGCGATCTATTCCTATGGCGGGCGCACCCGCAGTCCAGCCCACCAGCCACTGCCCACCCGTGTCGGCGGGTTCGGCGGTGCGCGCGGACTTGCCGACTACATCCGCTGCGAAGGCATTACGCACGTCGTGGATGCGACTCATCCGTTTGCGGCCGAGATGAGTCGGAAGACGGTTGCGGCCTGCACGGCAACTGGAACACCGCTGATCGCGCTCGAACGTTCGCCCTGGGAGAAAGCGTCCGGTGACGATTGGATCGAGGTTGCGGATGTTGCGTCCGCCGTGGCGGTGCTGCCGGAGCACCCCGCGCGCGTCTTTCTCGCGATTGGACGGCTGCACATCGCGCCGTTCGGTGCGAGGCCGCAGCATGCCTACACTTTGCGCTTCGTCGATCCGCCCGAGAGCACGCTGCCATTCGATGCGGAGGTCATTGTGTCGCGTGGGCCGTTCACGTTTGAAAGCGAGGTTGAGATGGTGCGTACGCGCGGCATCGAATGGATCGTCGCTCGCAATTCCGGAGGCAACAGCGCGCGCGCAAAGATCGACGTCGCGCGTGTGCTCGGCCTTCCGCTGATCATGATCTCGCGGCCGCGCTTGCCCGAGCGGCCGAGGGTAGAGAACGTGGCCGAGGTGATGCAATGGCTCGGTCATTCGGCGTACCTGAGCGCATAGATCCAGCGGCCGACGCGACGCGTCGTCGAATTTCCGACGATCACAACCGTGCGCATGTCAGCCATCTCCGGCATCGCCTCACTCAGTTTGACCGTTTCGACCCGCTCATCTGGCCTACTCACCGCGCGAGCGAAAATCACCAGCCGCTCGCCGCAGCCGGCCTCTTTCAATAGAGCAAGCGCACGTCCAAATCCCTCAAGCCGGTTCGCCGACCGCGGATTATACATGGCGATTGCAAAATCGGCGTCGGCAGCAAGCCGAAGGCGCTTCTCAATCGTTGTCCACGATTTCAGATTGTCGGAGAGATTGATGGCACAGAAATCGTGTCCGAGCGGCGCGCCGGCGCGCGCAGCTGCCGCCAACATTGCCGTCACGCCTGGCAGCACCCGAATCGGCAACTGCTGCCATTGCGGCGCTTGTTCCAGCGCTTCGAATACCGCGGAAGCCATCGCAAAGACGCCGGGATCGCCGGAGGACACCACGACCACGTTGCGTCCTTCGGACGCCAGCCGCAACGCCTCGCTTGCGCGCTGCAACTCCATCCGGTTGTCTGATGGATGCAGCGTGAGTCCTTCGCGCGGAGCTATGAGCGCCACGTAGGGTGCATAGCCGATAATATCGGTCGCGGCAGCAACTGCCGCCCTGACTTCCGGTGTGACTAGCGCCTCATCACCCGGCCCAAGTCCGGCGATCGTTAGCCTGCCTGTCATTCGATGCTATCCATGCGTGGCCCCTTCCCGTGCACAAGCACGGCCGCAAAATGGGGGCAGTCGGTCTCATTGCCATCGGCCGACCGCGTGACACGTTCGCCTCCCATGGTGCCGCGCTCGCTCGAAGCCCACTTCGGCATCATGACGATCTTGCGACGCGACTCGCTCTCCGGATCACACTCGAGTAGATTCAATGGCGCGAAGCAGTCGACAATAGCACCTCGATCGCTCACGCCTCTGATCTGAAGGTTGGCCCGGCTGGTCACGTCGGTCAGCTCGTCGACGTAGCACTCCGCCAGATTGGGCACTCCTGCCGCCTCTACCCGATCTAGGCTTCCGCCATAGGGACGAACGCGGAGCACGACGCGATCACCTGGCGGCATCGGCCGCAGTAAGCGGGGGCACCAGCTGTTAAGTGCGACCGCGCTCATGAAGCATCCGGCAGTGGCGCACCGGTCGAATTGCGGCGCGTCTTCCACGCGGCGGCTTGCAGGTGCGCGTAGGCGTTCTCCGAGCGTCTGTTCGGCCCGGCAACTGATGCAGACGTGAAGTGTGACGGCCATCGCCTCTTCCTGAATATCGCTAGCGGGAAGCGATGAGGCACGAACCGTCCTTGAGGAGGGTTCGTTTCCCCGTCGCGGAACACCCCGTCCGCCGGTCTTCAACAGCGCGTTGGCAGGTCTCCCGGCTTGCGGAGCAGGGTCTTTCCCTTCGATCCCACCTTCCCGATCCTCTTGCGGATCAGTGGCTTCGGGCATCTCTCCGGTCACGGTCGCGGGGGCGGCAGCTTTTCAGGCTGAGCTGTTTGGCTGAAGCCTTCTCGCATTCCCTCTTCGCCTGTCGTAGGACAGGCACCAGCGCCGACCCACCATTTGCTCTAAGCCGCAACTTGTCAAGTCAAAGAACTCCTCCGGATGATGTCCGAACCAGATCTCGCCGAAGACGGGGACACGATGGCGCCCGAGAGCCAGATCGAGGCCTGCGACACGGGCAAAGCGGCGAAAAAAGATTGCTTGCGACAAGATCATGGCGATAGCGGTGAATAGAACTGTCATCGTTCATGCTGGCATGGCAAACGCAAATTAGCCTCCCCTCGATCATTCTCGCTTGCCGCGCACGGCGTTCGCTCTCCATAGTCAATTCCATTAGGGGCACTTGGCAGGCTGGCAAGTCCCGCCTGCTCACTAGGGCATTTCGGCGATCTCTGCCAATTTCGCGCTACGGCGAAGGTTGACCGGGGAGAGGCAGGATCGTGCTCGCGACATTGTCGCCGCAGTGGCCGCCTGGAACGAGCGACTGATCCTCGATTCCGCCTTGCGCACGGCCACGCAACCGTAATGCCAACGAGGAATTGATCGAAATCGCCGGCCTCGTGACAGAGATGGACGTAGATCAAGTATTCGGTCGGGACGCCGCCATCGAGCGCCCGCCAGCCTCGAGTCTGAACACCGCGATGGCGCGGCGCAGGCCAGGCTGCGGGCAAGTCGCTCATAGCGCGAGTCTTGCGCGCCGCAACGTGATGGGGCTGCGGGTGCTTCCGGTGAAGCCGGAGAAGGGGTCGATACAACGACCATCGACGGCAGGGAGATCCGGCGTGCAAGCGCTGGTTTCGGGCCGCAACCGATGTCTATCCGGAGCAGCTGAAGCCGGAGACCGATGTCGGGGCGCGGATCATCGTCCAGGGCAAGCGAATCGCAACGGCGCACGCGCGAGTACTCAGCGATGAAGCCCTTCGCCAGCAGCCGCTGCTCGTGAGTTTTGCGCTCAAATATCCCCGATCTGTTTACTCGTAGAGGCCGCTGGCCAGTTCGTGCGAAGTCGATCTGCCCAGGCCGAACTTACTTTCGCTTTGCCGCAAAACCGATATCCGCTGTGCTCGTCGGCCGCATGAATGGCGGCACATCATCGCGCAGCTTGTCGGAACAAGGTCCTATGTCTCAGGCTGCTGGAAGGGCGCCAGCGGCGATCGCCGACCCATGAACGGTCGCGATGGCTTCTCGTGAGCATTCGGCGCGCGCCGGCGCGCCGGCACTTGACCAGTTCGTCCGGCTGGCACAATCGGCGCTTTCGGCTGCGGCTGGACGAGCGCCAGGACAAGGCTGCTTGCTCTCAGGTCTCCTACGCTGCTCCTTGTCGCGCGGTCTTGAAGCGATGGTTGGACTGCTTCTGCTGAGTTTGAACGGCCTTACAAGAGCCGGGCCGCGAGAAGCCTTATCTGAGGACAGGCAGCGATATACTCGGGCTGGAGCAGATCAGTGAGATTGCGGTCTTGCTGCTTGCCGCAGCTCCGATCAACTCAGGAGTTTGGACGAGATGGTCTCTTTCGACGAAAAGCTTCGCCGGCAATTGCAGAAGGTGTTTGTGTGCTGCGGCGATGTGCGGCGCTTTCGCACCGATCCGCTTCCCCCTGATATAATGGAGCGGCTGATCAAGACGGCGTGCCTCTCTCCATCCGTCGGGCTTAGCCAGCCTTGGCGCTTTGTCGTGGTCGAGGACAAGGAGAGGCGTCGTGCGGTCACCGAGGATTTTGCGGCCTGCAACACCAATGCGTTGCTATCCGACTTCGGCGAACGCGCCGCCCGGTACGCAGCCCTCAAGCTCTCTGGCCTCGAAGACGCACCGGGTCATCTGGCCCTGTTCGCGGACAAGGCTTGCGAGACGGGCCATGGGCTCGGGCGCGTAACGATGCCGGAAGCCAGCGAATATTCAGTTGTCGCGGCGATATGTTCGATGTGGCTCGCCGCGCGCGCCGAGAACATTGGGCTTGGCTGGGTATCAATCCTCAACCCAACCCGCATCCGCGAGATTCTCGACGTGCCGGAGTCCTGGCGATTGATCAGTTACCTTTGCGTGGGTACCCCGAGGCAGAGTCCGATGAGCCGTGGCTCGAAAGGGCTGAGTGGGAATATCGCCGAGGATGGAGAATTCACGAGCCGGCGTTGAGGGGTCGCACAACGTACAAGTGCCCCACGATATTCCCGCGCGGCTCGATGATGCCGTTACTATCCCGGCCAACACCGGATCCTTTGTGGTAGTGTGCTTCTTAGCTCTGGCCGCTGGCTTACCCTTTGGTTGCTGTTAGAGCCAGGGATACCTCGAAAGAAGCGAGGCAGGCCACCAACCACCGGCCGGGGCACGCAGATCGGCATGCGTTGGCAGGACTGTCCACCATCGATCCGTGGCGCGCTCTGTTGTTGCCGTCAGCTCAGCAGGTCGACCTCGCCGGTGTCGAGCCGATAAAAACCCCCAACGACCTTCAGTTTCTTTTGCTCAGCTGCCGCGTTCAAAAACGGGCTCGCTGATCTGAGCTTTCTGACATTATCGGCCACATTTTGCAGGGTCGCGTTCGCGAGCGCGTCCCCGCTTTCCTGGGAAGACGCTTTTACCGCGGGAGCAAGTGCGGCGACGAGGGATGGAATATGCCCGGGCGGAGGCATGTCGTCTTTCAGCGATTTGATCGAGGCCTCGACAGCGCCGCAGCTTTCATGGCCGAGCACCAGAATCAGCGGAGTGTTTAGCACCTCCACCGCATATTCCATGCTAGCGATAGTTTCATCACTGGCGAAATTGCCTGCGACCCGGCAGACGAACAGATCGCCAAGTCCGCTGTCGAAGACATATTCGGGTGCAACACGCGAATCGGCGCAGCTTAGGATCGCGGCATATGGATTTTGCCCAGCGACCAAAGCTTTGCGCTCCGGCCTGAGATCGTCGCATCGCGATATGCCGCGCACATAGCGCGCATTGCCTTCCATTAGTCGCTTCAGCGAAGCATCCGGCGAGAGCAGGTTATCGGGCTTGGGCAGCGCTTTTGCCTCCTTGGCGTCAGCAATCCTGTCGCCAAGCAATGTGCCGACCGCCGAAGCAGCGAAGAGCATCAGGGAGCGGCGGGACAGCGCGATCGGATGAGGCAGATTCGGGGGGCAGTCTTCACACATGGCTTTCCTTTTAGCGCGCGCCTTTGCGCCCTGTACAAGTGATAGATGCGCTCGCACTTGCCGTTCACTCCACCCTCTATCATGCGCTCGGGCCGACGGCGGCTCTGATACGGGCACACCGCAATGGCCTTGAGCGTTGATTTGCAGCAAGGCAGCGGCATGCCTACATCCTGACGCGGCGTGAGATTCAAGCGATTTTTTGCGGTGTAACTAAATGCGCCGTCCGCCATCGGCAGCCCCTCATTCAGGCGCAAGCTTGTCGATGACCTGCCGCTGAATTTTCATCCAGCCGCGGTTAGAGTCTCGGGGTTTTGTACGCCAAGTGGCGCGGGTGGAGCAACGGACGATCGGCGGAGCTGGTCGGGATTGCGTAGCCGGTCGTCCGTTGCGGTGAGGTGGGCGGCATAGGCCGCGGGGGTCAGGTATTTCAGCGACGAGTGAGGCCGCTCGAGATTGTCGTCGGCACCCAATTGGCGATCTTGGCGCGGGCGTCGTCGAGATCGTAGAACAGGGTCTCGTTGAGCAGCTCATCGCGCATCCGGCCATTGAAACTCTCGATGAAGCCGTTCTGCATCGGCTTTCCCGGCGCGATGAAGTGCCAGTCGATGTCTGCGTCCTTGCACCAAGCCAGCATGGCGTTGCAGGTGAACTCGGTGCCATGGTCGGACACGATCATTCCTGGCTTGCCGCGTCGTGCGACGATCGCCGTGAGTTCGCGGGCGACGCGCCGTCCCGAGATCGAGGTCTCCGGAATGGCGCCCAGGCATTCCTTGGTGACGTCATCGACGATGTTGAGGATGCGGAAGCGCCGCCCGTTAGCGAACTGGTCGGAAACCTCCATGCCGCCGAATTCGGCCTTCCAATTGTAGATCGTCGCCTCGGAGATTCCATGCTTGCGAGCCAGGTCGGCCATCTTTGCCCCAGCCTCATGCACCGCGATAATCTGTTCTTCCGTGAACCTTGCTCGCTTCATCTGTCCGTCCTTGTTCGGGCCGGACTCTAACTCGATCTGGAGGAAATACGCAGTGGCAGGTCAGGCTGGCGTGGTGACGAACACCTCGTCCGCCGCAAATTCATAAGCGGGCCGGACGATAAGCGCCAGAAATGCCAGTGACGCCGCCGCGGCAAGAACGTCCAGGAACGCGCGAACCTCGGCGCTGAGCACACCGACTATGGCCTTCATCCGCATGTGCTCACCGCGTTGGAACGCGATGACCGATCCGAACATAGCAAGCCAGAGAAAGAGGATACCGGCGAGCTCGTCAGACCAGACGATGGGCGAGCGGAAGACGTATCGACCCACAATACCGGCGGAGAGCACCGCGATTTCGGCCAGCACCAGCAATGCCGCCGGAACCGCGACGACATGGCCTACACTTGCAATTTTTGCCTGAGATGGGCTTTGCGCGCGTTGGCCTGATGGGCTCTGCGCCAGGACGACCATGCGAGGATGTGGGCGTGCGAGATGCGCAGCTGGGCAAGCTTCATGGCGATGCGGCGGATTTCCTGGATCGACCAGCGGATCAAGAACGAGGCTTCGGTCGAGGCCGCGGTCGCGTTTTTTTGAGCGATGGCCCGGTGTTGGCCCGATGACGGATGCTCTGCGCGATCGCGGCGGCGGTGCCGGCGACAGGCTGCTGCTTGCCCCAGGAACGGAACACGTGATTGGACGCAACACCCAGAACATAGCCTTTGCTCGCCTTGCGCAGCAGGGTTTCGATCTCACCCGTGCCGTACACGCTGTCCGCCGCCACGAACGAGAACGCTCCTTTGCGGCGATCGCGCGACGCGATCATTCGACGCGCAATCTTGGGTTCCGTCGCAAAGCTCATATCGCTCGGGACATGCGCTGCCTTCCGGCGAGCGGGGTCGTCCGTCCATTCCCTTGGCAGATAGAGCGCCCGCTCGATGAAGGCATGGCCATGCCGCGACACAGAGCAGGCGAACACTCCGATCTGGCAATTGGTGATCTTGCCCCCCGAGCCAGTGTACTGGCGTGCCACCCCGCACGAGGCCTTGTTTCAAAAAACCGGTCTCATCGATGACCAGGACCGCGTCCTCATCGCCAAGCGTCTCCAGTGCGTACGGACGCACAATGTCGCGCAGCGCGTGGGCATCCCACTGCCCTCGGCCCAGAATCGCCTGCTGGCCCACGGGCCTGGATCGCCAGCCGCCTCCGCCCGCATCCAATCCGTCTTGCGCGGCTCGTTACCCAACAGTCCGTCGAGAAACTGCCCCGCCGCGGCCGCGACCCGCGCCTGCGTAAACAGCGGACGGATGCGTTGCTTGGCATCTCGCAACGACGAAGCCCACAGCGTCAGCGTATCTTCAACCGACGCAACCACCAATCATCAGATCCCGAATCATGGTCGCCCATGGATTCAGAACCTTCAACACAATGCAACTGTAATGCTAGATACCGGTTGATGGCCTCGGCGTGTGGCATGCCGCCGGTCATGGAGCTGATCAGAAGCGGCGCGCGCGTGGTCTTCTGCTGCAGCAAGGCGCAGCTCGATCTACGTCCGGTCCAACTCGGCAATGCGCAGTGTTCGAAATCGGATATACTCCCAGCCGGCGGCGACCGTGACCGGCGCCGTTCGCCGATCCACAAGGTCCAGATGGTCCTCCTTGCGCCGGCTCAGGGCGGTGTCGTTCATGCTCGCTCCATCCGTCGCGTCGGAACGACGGCACCGCGCGCACCCCGCCGCCTCCCGCGCGTTCAGGCCGGCGCATGCTGGCCTCTCTCCGCACCGTCGCTGCGGTAGCGGGTAGTCGAGCTCTGGTAGTATTGCGCGCGGATGGCCGCCATGGCCTCGATTAACGGTCCCCACGGCGCGGAAAAGCGTTCTTCCGCCATCAGCCGGTGCAGCATGCGCGTATGGCCGGCCAGCTCGTCGTTGAGGAACTCCACCACAGGCATAGCCGGATAGCGCTGCAGCAGCAGGATCGCCGCGTTGTCGGCCTCGCCGGCCGACTCGTCCTTGTCGCGTCCATGCAGATCGTTCTGCAGGCGCCCTATCGCGGAGATGAGCCGCAGCACCTGGGCAAACGCCGGACGCGCGCGCAAGCTCGCCATGTCCAGTCCCCACAGCAACGACAGGCAACAGAACACGTTCGCGTAGGCGATCGAATCGATACCGTTGTGCAGGTACTCGGCGTAGGACCAGCGTTCCGCCCCTGCCGCCTGCGCGTGTCCGGCGCGCAGCGCCGCGCAGTAGCGCCGGGTATCGTCGAGAAGCTGAGCATAGTCGCGCCGATCGTAGGCGAGCGCGGCCAGCGAAGCGCGCAGCACAGCGCAGCCCTCGAATCCGGGGAGCGCGCACGGCACGCCCTGCCCCAGCGCCTGCTCCACCGCGGCGAGCTGCTCCGGCGCGATCAGGCCAAGGTCGTTGCAATCGTCGAGCCAGAACAGCAGCGCCAGTTCGCGATAGAACGCCACGATTAGCGTTTCGTCCTGCGGATCGCGGCCGGTGCGGGCGCTGATGTCGCGCAGGCTCCGGCGAATGCGCTGCAGGATGTACTGGCCGCCCCTGACCGCCTCCACGGCATGCTCGTCGGCGAACCCGGTCAGGGAACGCCCCCACTCCAGCACCTGCTGCAGCGCGCGTTCGGTCTGGATCATGGCGCCGCTCCTGCTCCCTCGGCCAAGACGCGCCGCCCCCAACGAAGCGCCAGCCACAACCCGGCGAGTTCGGCCACGCGCACGACCCGGCTGGGGCAATACAGTTCCTTGCCGATCCACAGCGGCGTCTGCGGCAATGCATGCGCCGTATGGCGGGCGAGCATCCACTCCAGCGCACGCACCACCGCGTGCGCGATGCGCCGGCGTCTTGTCGGCTCTTCGCTCCCGTCCATCACGTGCAACGCGAACAGCGCATAGGCGGTTTCCTCGAACGTGGACGTGCGACCGGCGCCCCAGCCGCCGTCGTCGCGCTGCGCCTGCAGCAGCGCCGCCAGCGCGCGCTCGTCGCGCCACTGGGGCTTGCCTTGCGCTAGCGCTGCGACCGCATGCGCGGTGGGATACAGCCACGAAACGTGCCATTTTTCGTTATCCCATAGACCATGCCGGTTGCGATTGGCCTCGACGTAGGCGCTGGTGCCGGCGGCGGGCTTTCCCAACAGTCGCAACGCATGCAGGGCATGGATGTTGGTCGACACTGAGGCATTGCGCTCGCCGGGGAAGGTGACGAACAGCTCGCCCCTTTCGAAATGGCGCAAAGCATCGACCGCGGGCTCGCGGCCTGCAAGGCGCAGGACGCACAACGCAACGGCGGTGTCGTCCGCATCGGCCGCGAAGTGCAATGCCGGGCCCAGACCGCGCACGCCCAGGCGGGCCTCGAGCTGCGCCACGATCGCGCGCACCGCCTCGCCGAACGCGGGATGCGCGAACAGCCCGGCCAGATGCAGGGTGTACAGCGACCAGCACGGCTCGAACACATTGATCGGCCAGACGTTGGGAACGACACCTTCGATGCCGCTGCGCGTCGCCCGCGATGCCGCCTGCAGATACGCGTCGGCCCGCCCCACCCGCGGCGTGCTCCCCTGGGTCACGGCGTGCGCACGCCACGCGGCGGTGGCTGCCGGACTGATGCCGATGCTGCCGTCGTCATCTGGGCATGCGGTGGTCGGCGACGTCCCCCACGCTTCCCAGGAGTGCAGCAACGGATGGCCGCTCGGCAACGTCGCCACCGCCCCCAGCTTGACCATGCACGCTTGCCGCAACGGCAACAGCGCTGGGTGGCGCGGAAACGCCACGCCGCCCAGCAAGGATGCGACCTCGCCGCAAAACTTCGGCAGGATCAGCTCCGCGCCGATCGGCGCGTCTTCCGGCACCGCATGCGCGTAAGGATCGGGCTGGCGCTGGAGGAACCGGGTTGCAGCCCGGACAGCGTCTGCAGCGCCGGGAAGAGGATCGGCACGCTGCAATGCCAGCAACGCCGCCCATGTAGGCGCATGGCGGAACAGCGGGAAGTCCGTGCTTCCCCATCCGCCATCGGCCTGTTGCTGCGCGATGAGCCACGCGTATGCGTCCTGCCGACTGTTGACGTTGCCGTGGAACTGGAGAGCTCGCGCCGTGTCGTAGACAGACGGACCGACGCTGCCGCCATCGCTCATCTGACTCAGCAGGTGGCGCAATTCGGAAAGGATTTGTTCGGCCAGCGCGTTCACGCGGGATGTTCCTTCTGCAAACGGTTGACGAGAACCAGGATCGGGCAGACGCCGCGCACGTCGCCGCAGGCCCATCGCGGCCCGGCGCATGGGCAGCGCCGAACGGCCGCCCTGCTCCGGCGCCGCGACGGGTCCCCGATGCTGGAGCCGGTCCGCCGCATAGGCTTGCGCGCCGCGCGACGCGTGTGCCGCAGCCATGCTGGGCGACCGCGGCGATCGGCGCCGGGGTCACAATGCAGCATGCGCCGCTGCCGCCGGCCCATCGCAGCGGCACAGGGCAACTCCACGTGGACGGGCGCGCTCATGCGCATGGCCCGTGCTCGAACAGATACGCGTCGGCCCGCTGCAGGATCTGCGCCAAGTGTTCCGCACGGGGCCCCAGCGGGGCGATGGCCTGCCCGGCGTCACCCAACAGATCCGCCGCGAACTGGCGCGCTGCCTGCAGCCCTATGATCGACGCGCAGGTCGGCTTCCGCGCCGCCGCGTCCTTGCCGGGGGTCTTGCCCAGCGTCGCGGTATCCGCTGTCGCGTCGAGAATGTCGTCGATCACCTGCAACGCCAGCCCGAAGCAGGTGCTGTAGCGATCGAGCGCACAGTACAGCGCAGCGTGAGCGGCATCCTCCGCGATGGCGCATAGCGCGCCCATGCGAACGGAGGCGCGCACTAGCGCTCCGCTCTTCATCCGGTGCATCGCCAGGATCCTATCCAGCTCGACATGCTTGCCAACCAGCGACAGATCGATGGCCTGCCCGCCTGCGGCGCCCTCGGCGGACACCGCCTGCGCCAGTTCGCGCACGAGCGCGATACGGTTGTCGGCCGGCGAATCCAGGCTCGCCAGGGTCAGGAAGGCGTGCGCCTGCAGCGCATCGCCGACCAGGATCGCAGTGGCTTCGCCGAACTTGACGTGCACGGTCGGAAGGCCGCGGCGAAGCACGTCGTCGTCCATCGCGGGCAGGTCGTCGTGGACCAGGGTACAGGCATGCATCATCTCGATGGCGGCGCCGACGTCGTCGAGCATGTGCGCCGGCGTGTCGGCCAGCCCACCGGCAGCCAGACAGAGCAAGGCGCGGGTGCGCTTCCCGCCATGCAAGGTGGCGTAGCGCATCGCCGCGATCAGCTCGGTCTCACCGTCGTCCTCGGCGCAGAGAAGACGCGCCAGCGCCTGTTCGACCCGTTTTGCTCCGTCCTGCATCCAGATCTCCGTTAGCTTGTCGGATGCGCCGCGCGCCTGCGCGCCCAATGCGCGGAGGGCGGAAACGTCGGTTCGGCCGTCCTGTAGCGTGGAATCGATCTGCTTGTTGTTCATGTCCTCGTACCTGACAGGAGACGACCACGGCGAGCGGCGAGCCGCCGCGGTGTTGCCGGCGTCGCACCGACCGCGCGCGCCAAGTGCAGCAATGCCGCGCGTCGCCGGCGTCGCTGCGTATGCCAGCTCATGAGAATCCGATGCGGATTGTCATCGACGGGTGCGCGGTCGGGTAATAGCGCTGGCCTTTTTCGACTCCGCTCAGCAACCGCGGCCGCACCCCGGCCTTGCGCATGGTCAGAGCCAAGGCGATGCTGAACTGCACCAGTTCCAGCCATACCAGGTGGTAGCCGATGCAGACGTGTGGGCCGGTACCGAACTGCAGCATCTCGATCGGCCGGATCGGCTCGGAGCGTTGCAGCCACCGCGCCAGGCGGAACTGATCAGGCGCCTCGTGCAGCAGCGCTGAGGTCGAGAAATGCAGCAGCGGGATGCACAGATCGGTGCCCGCGGGAATACGCCATCGCCCGAGTTGCAATTCCTGCAGCGCGCGCCGCGGCAGGATCGTGGTCGGCGGATGCACGCGCAGCGTCTCGCGGAACAGCGACTCGGCGAGCGGACACTGCGCCAGATCCGCGTGCCGGGTCGGCACCGCGCCCACGCGTTGCGCCTCCTCGACCAGGGCTTCCCACAGGAGAGGCTGCCGCGCCAGCTCGATCACCATCCATGCCATCGTCGAGGCGGTGGTGTCGTGACCGCCAAGCAGCAGCAAGCGGATATTTGCGACCAGGACGTCATCGCAGAGCGCATCGTCGCTGCGATCGAAGGCGCTCACCATGTCGCTGATCAACCCGCTGCGCGCCGCATGCGCGCGCGCGTCGCGGACGAACTGGCGCAACTGCGCGTCGATCCAGTCGCGGGCCGCGCGGCCGCGCCGCAAGGGCAGTCCGGGCAGGTCGACCGGGGGCGCGACGATCAACAGCAGCAGTTGCCGGTACTTGCGATGCCATGCCGGCAGGTCGTGCGCGGGGATTCCCATGAGGCTGAAGATGAGCTTGAGCATCAGCTCGCCGGTCTCGCGCAGGATGGTTACCTCGCCGCGGTCGCGCCACGCCTGCACCCGCGCCCCGATGATGGGCGCGAACAGGTCGCCGATGCCGGCCTCGTTCAGCCCCTTTGGCAGGAACGCCCCCCTGATCGCATCGCGCGCCCGCCGGTGCGCGCCGCCGTCCTGTGCGACCAACGTTCCGCGGAACAATTCGGGCGCGATCTCTTCGATCAGCGCCGAGGACACGTCCTTGTGTCGGAGCAGTGCGAACGCATCCGGATCCATGCAGGTCATCAGGTGTCCGGCAGGGCCGAAATCCAGCCAGAAGTAGCTACCCAGCGTCCGTTCCGCGCGCCGCAGCAGGCGCGGCAGGTCGCAGGCGATGGCGGGAAGATGCCCGACGAGGGGGAAAGCGCCGGGCACGACCGGGATGTCGTGCCGAAGCCGGTGCCGACGGTCCAGCGGGTTGAGCAGCATGTCCATCAGCGGCGCGGCGCCGCGGCCGCTTCGGCGGCGTCGCCGGCAGGCCGCGCGGCGCCACCGTCGGCGTATGTCGGCACATGCGCCAGCATGCCGCCATCGATGCACACGACCTGGCCGGTGATGAATGCAGCATCGTCGGAGAGCAGGAAGGCCACCAGCGCGGCCACGTCCTCGGGGCGGCCGACGCGCGGCAGGAGCTGGTGGCGGCGCAGATAGGTTTGCATGCACTCGTCCAGCTTGGCGAGGAGACGCTCGGTCATGATGAGACCCGGCGCAACCGCGTTGCAGCCGATCTGCGCATGACCGTACTGGGTGGCGAGCGAGGCCGACAGCATGTTCATCGCCGCCTTCGACGCGGCGTAGGACGTCGCCGCGGTGTCACCGCTGAGCCCATGGCACGACGACATGTTGACGATCGCGCCACCGCCGTGGGCGATCATCCGTGGGATGGCCTGCCGGCAGCAGAGCAGCGTGCCACGCAGATTGGTCGCCATGGTCTGATCCCAGACCGCCAAGTCCAGGTCGAGGATCGCGCGGTCGCGCGGGGTCAGATGCATGGCGCTCGCGTTGTTCACCAGCAGGTCGACCCCACCGAACTGCCGCTCCGCCGTCTCGAACAGTGCCGCCACCGCCTGCGCATCGGCGATGTCGATCGCCAGGGCCAGCGCGTGGCCCGCTTCGGCCGCGATCTGCGCGGTGCAGGCGATGGCCGCCGAGCCATCAATGTCGGCCACCACCACTCTGCCGCCCTCGCGCGCGATGGCGAGGGCGCATGCCTTGCCTATGCCGGCGCAGGCGCCGGTCACCACGGCCGCCTTGCCTTCAAACCGTCCCATCCTGTCCTCCTGGATTGCGTTGGTCTTTCGCGGGATGCCGCTCGGCCTCTGCCGCAGAAGGCGCGCGGTCGGCGCCGGCGCGCTCGTCATCGCCAGCATCGCTTTCGATGACCCGAATGGCGGCGACCGGGCACTGGCTGGCCGCGAGCCGCACGGCGGCGTGCAGCGCCTGCGGGACCATCGTCACGCACACTTCGGCCACGCCGTCCGGTTCGCGCTGGCGAAAGGTGCCCGGTAGCGTCAGCACGCACTGCCCACTGGTTCCGCACAGATCCTGGTCGACCACGACGCGCATCTCAGCCCCCCTGCGCATGCAGCAGCACCGGCAGGGCGCGGAACGTTCTAAGGAACGCAGAGGGCTCCCGGGTCGGCCCCTCGGCCAATGCCAGCGTGGGGAAGCGCGCCTGGATTCGCGGCAGGCTCTCGGCCAACTGCACCCGGGCCAGTTGCGCACCGAGGCAGAAGTGGATGCCGTGGCCGAAGCTCAGCATGATCTTCCCGTCGGTCGACATGCCAGGACTGGTGCCGTAGAACCGCGCCGGATCGAAGCGGTCGGGATCGGCGAAGGCGTCGGGGTCGCGATTGCCGGCCGCGATCAGCAGGCGCACGTCCGCGTTCTTCGGGATCACCACGCCGCCCAGTTCGATGTCGCGCTGGGCGATACGCGGAATGGAGCTGAACATGACGGGCGCGTCGCAGCGCAGGACTTCTTCGACGAATGCCTTCACCCCCACGGCGTCTTTGTGTAGCCAGTGCCGCTGTTCGGGATACGCCAGCATCGCCAGGACCGCATGGTCGATGGTCGCAGCAGTGGTGGCGAAGCTGCCCAGCAGCATGCCCCACAGCATGCTGATCAACTCCGCATCCGACAGCGTGTCGGCATCGTCGCCGTGTGCGCCGACCAGCATCGACACGATGTCGTGGCGGGGATCGGCGCGCTTGCGCTGTACGAGGTCGCCGAAGTAGGCCTGCACCCTGGCGCTGGCCGCGTCCGCCGCGGCGAGCTGGGGATTGCTGGCGTGCGGGCGCAGGCCTTCCAGAATGGCGCCGATGCCGGCGGCGAGCCCGAACATGTCGTCCTGGGGCATGCCGAACAGTTCGGAGAAGACCAGCATGGGCAAGGCCAGCGCGAATTCCCGATGCAGGTCCACCGCCTCCCCGCGCTCCAGCGCGGGCGCCATGCCGTCCAGGCGCGCTGCCACGATGCGCGCGATGCTCGGCCGCAGGTTGTCGATCTGGCCCATGGTGAAATCGCGCGAGATCAGCCGGCGCAGACGCGTATGCGTCGGTGGGTCCTTCATCGCCAGCGAGGACGCCAGCAGATTGAGCGACAGGCTGGTCGCCGCACGCGGGAAATAGCGCGCCAGTTCGCCCGGCGCCGGAGCCCGAAACGCATCGCCCGTGGCCTTGAACGCCCAGGAGATGTCGGCGTGGCGGCTCAACAGAAAGAGGCCCGACGCCGCGCGATGCACCGGATCGTGCTCGCGCAACCACCGCATGAACGGATACGGGTCGTGGATGCACGCTGGCGACGCCAGTTCGGCGAAGGCGTCCGGGCATGCGGCCGTGGTTTCTTGCACGTTCATCTTGGTTACCCAATGGCTGGCTGATCTGACCGGCGCGGCCAGGCGCGCGGCAGATTCCGGAAAAGATCGCTCGCCGGCGGCGTCCGCGGTCTCACCAGAGCACCGGAAACTCCTCGAAGCCGCCAGTAATGATCTCCTTGCACAACTTCAGTTCTTCGGGCGCCACCGCCAGGCGCATCGCGGGAAAGCGCTGGAAAACTGAACCGAACACCACCTTGAGTTCCAGCCTGGCCAGTGGACCGCCCATGCAGGAGTGCGGCCCATAGGAGAATGCCAGGTGCGGGTTTTCGTCGCGTCCGATGTCGAAGATTTCCGCGTTGTCGAAATGCCGCGGATCGAACGACGTCGCCGGCAGGCCGACCAACACCTTGCTCTCCGCGGGAATATGCACCCCTGCGATCGTCACGTCGGTCCTTGGATAGCGCATGATGTCGTCCCAGCCCGCGCCCGGCGGGTACATGCGCAAGATTTCCTCCAGCGCCTTGTCCGCCAGAGATGGATCGCCGACCAGGCGTTCGCGCTGTTGCGGATGGCGAAACGTGGCCAGCAGGCCGAATTCGATCTGCGCAACGGTGCTCTCGTGCCCCGCTACCAGCAGGCCGGCCGCCAGGCCGATCGCCTCTTCCTCGCTCGCCTTGCCTTGATCGACCGCCGTGAGCAGATCCGTCAGCAGGTTCTCGCCTGGATCCTGGCGCTTGTGCTGCATCTTCCGGCGGATGTAGGCGCACAGTTCTTGCCAGGCCAAGCGCGACGCGCTGCGCGGGCCGCTTTTCATGCTGGTGCGTCATCACCTCGTCGGACAGGTTGGCGAAAAAGGCGTGATCCTCGTGGGGTACGCCCATCAGCGCGCTGATGACGATGGCCGGAAGCGGAAAGGAAAGGTGGCGCCGCAGGTCAGCGGGCTGGGGCTGACCTGCCAGCGTCTCGAATAACCGCGCGGCGATCGCCTCAACCTGCTTTGCGAGCAGCTTCACCCTGCGGTTGCGCAACCGGGCATGCTCGACCCCCTCGCGCGACACCAGCCACCCCGGCGAACCGAGAATCACCGAATCCGGGGTGAATGACGCCGGCGGCATTCCCGCGGGCCGGAACGCCGCGTCGGACAGCACCGCCTTCTCGTCGTAGCCTGTCACCCACCGACCTTCGTGCCCGGACGGGAGGCGCACGCGGTGAATCGGACTGTCGGCGCGTAGTGCCAACATCTCGGGCGAAGGCTCGATGTGGTCGATGCGCCACATCGTTAGCGTCGGCAAGCGTTGTTCGGGCATAGTGGCACTTGACTCTCTAAGCGATGGAAGGGCGTAAGGTGACCGGCACGCGCAGCGGCCAGCGAAGGGCGTAAGACGGTATGTAGACGACCTCCTCCGCGGCGATGGCCAGCACGATATCCTCCAGTCATACTAACAGAGCGGGGAAGGCGCATCGCGCAATTCCAGGCGCGCCAGCGCAGCGCAAGGCAGAAATGCGGCCCCTGTCCGAACGACAGGTGCGCGTTATGCCGCCGTGCGGCTCGAACCCGTCGGCTGCCATAGATCGACTGACCGTAGGGATTGGTGAAGGAGGCTCGACCCACCCGCCACCGACCTGTCCGCCAATATAGCCTCCGGACCACGCCCACAGCGCCATGCGCAGTTCGCTCCTGGCTCAAGGTCTGCCGCTTTGGTTGCAACGCGACGAGCGCAACTGTTGTGGCTCCCAAAAGAAGAACTCTAGATCGCATCCAACACGTCCTGCATTTTCTTGGTCACAACCGAGCGCCAAGTCATTGCCACGCAAACCGTCGGAACGGACCAGACGCGAACAGCGAAGGCGCCGTTTCCGTCTCGACGACCAATCGCGTTGCGATGGTGATGATGCCGTGAACAGAGCAAATCGCGTGCCGAAGTGAATCGGAGGCTCAGCAGGCACTTCCTAGTGTCAGGATTCTTGCATTGTCTCAATGCCGACAACCGGCGCAGCAAGTGCCCGACAAAAGGCCCGCTCTCGCGCCGAATGTGCGGCGCAGCCTTGACGCGATATTTCAAGCATCCGAATTGACTGCAGCGGGTGAGCAGCTTCCTGCCTTGTCGCCGAGATCCTCGAGGCTCTTCTTGGTTACCTCAGTGTTACGCGACAGGTGGCGGACGACGACACTCTTGTTGGCTGTCTCGAACGCCTCGACCGCCTGTTTGAGAATGCGGGATTTGCCGAACCCGCCGATACCAATCAACAGAACTGCCGAAACGCTCGGATCAGGTGCACGATGCACGTCTGCAGCACGGTCTGCGGATAGACCGAGGCGATCGCTTCGGGAAAGCCCTTGAGCACATCGACTACCGCGATCAGGATATCGTTGACGGCACGCGTCTTCAGCTCGTGATGACCTTGAGCCAGAATTTGGCGCCTTCGGTCTGCTCGATCCACAGGCCCAGAACCTCCTTCTCGCCGTCCGGATTGAGCACCAGCGCGACATAGACGGCCTTGTTTTTGACCATGCCTTCATCGCGAATCTTGACCCGCAGCGCGTCGAAAAACACGACCGGATAGACCGGGTCCAGCGGACGGGTTTGCCAGTCCCGGACCTCGTCGGCAACCGCGTCGGTCACCCGGCTGATCCAATCCGGCGAGACCTCGGTAGTTCAGATAAATGCCCCTTGATCTCGCGCACCGTCATGCCGCGCGCGTAGAGGCTCAGGATTTTGTCGTCGAAGCCATCGAACCGGGTCTGGCCCTTGGCGATCAACAATGGCTCGAAGCTGCGGCCCGGTCGCGCGGCACGGCAATCTCGATCTCGCCATCCTCGGTCAGGATCGTCTTCGCGCTGGTCCCGTTGCGGCTATTGCGCCTTCGTCGCTCTCGGGACTCCCGTCGGAGAGAAAGAAATCAGCATCGAGTTCGAGCAAGCCAAGATCGTGTTCATTGAGGAAAACTACAAAGGCAAAGCTGAACGCACGAAATCTGAGACGCTTCGTCTCCTCAACCGTCTTCAGTTCAAGTGCACGCTCGCTGATCTCGATGATGCGGCGATCGAGCGTGAGCTTGGAAGGTTGGCCGGTGTACCAAGTGAGCAGCTTCACGCCTTTCGCGCACTGCGGACGATGCTGCGATGGTGCACGAGACCTCCGCACCGCTACATCAAGCGCAGTCCGCTTGAAGGTTATCGTTGCCCCATAGGATTCGAGCGTCTTTTGCTGATCCTGGAGGCGTGAACGGAAACTCTCAACTTTCGCGCCATTAGGAACGGTCGGACCAGAGACGATGGGAGGACCACGTCCTGTCGATGTTTGACCAGATGCAGCAAACGGCAATGATCCAACGAGGGTCACTGCTATAGTGACGACTATGTTCAATGATCTAAGCATTGCTACCACTCCCGCGTTAGGCGCTCTTGGAGATAATAGTGGCGAGCCGCGCCGAATTTCTTCGCGCACTTATCCCCTATCCGCGCCGATGGATGGCTGCGAGCAGTGCGTATATAGATGGCGCATTGAATCACGGCCAGCCCACGCTGAGAATCGCACGCGAGCGCGGCATTCTGACTCAGGTAAGCAGACCTTCCCCTGATTTTGGCGAACTACTCCAGGGCTGTCTCATTCGCCTGTCGGCCGATGGAAAGAGCGGTCATGCCAAGGCCGCAGCATCATTCTCGTAAGCGCATGCCGCTCATCGAGGGCTTCCGTGCGGGCGGCAGGTAAAGATTGGCGCTGCTTTGGCGATGATTCCGATGATGTCGTGTTTGTCACTGCCCGCGATACCGATGTGCTTCTCGAGTGCAGCTGAACAGCCGTCGAGTGCCGAAAGCGTCGCATAGCAAGCCACCCGTCGATAACTTTCAGTTTTCCTGGGGATTAAGCTTGCTTGCTGCGTGCAAACCGGAGCTTTAGGTTCATAGTCTCTCCTTCTTGGAAGCAAGAGGACGTTGGCATGACCCAACTAACCGTTGTCATCAGTAACTGTAACAGTGTGGATCGCGCCGAAATCAGCGTGCTGAAAGGCGCGCTGAATATCAAACATGGCCCCAACGGACTTGGCAAAAGTACTTTGGCAAAAGCCATTGTCAGCCAAATTCGCGGAGACGGCACTCTTGGTGACCTCATGCCATTCAAAAGCCGAGGCAAGGCGGAAGCACCGCCGCCGTCTGTGCAGGGGATTGACGGTATGGGTTCCGCCCTTGTCTTCGACGATGACTACGTCCAGCAGTTCGTTTTCCAGAAAGACGAAGTCCTTAAGAACAGCTTCGATATCTTCATCAAAACGCCGGACTATGTCGCGACGATGGAGTCCATCGACATTCTGCTAGCTGGGGTGAAGCAGACGCTCACCAACAATGCGGAAATCGAACAGGCCATCTCCGATTTCAAGGAATTGCGGGATGCGTTCGGCAAATCGAAGCCCGGCAACATTCCGAAGAACAGCAAGATTCATAAGGCGTTCGGCACCGGCAATAAGACCGAGAATATTCCCGAGGCGTTGAAGCCGTTTGAGACTTTCATCAAGAGCCAAGAGCCAAGAGCCATCCAAGTGGATCGGCTGGCAGATCAAAGGCAACGAGTATCTGAAGCTGGGCGACAATTGCCCCTATTGCGCCACCCCACTTGTTGAAGAGGGTCAGAAAGACACCGCGCTCGCGGTCGAGAAGGAATTCGACGCCACGGCGGTCGGTCACCTCAACACGCTCAAAGCGGTCATCGAAAGGCTTGGGAGGTATTTCAGCGAGAAATGCCGCGAAAGCCTCCAGAAGGTAACGAAAACGAAGATTGACCTGACCGCTGCGGAGGTAAGTTTCCTCACGGGGCTCAAGGCTGAGATCGACGGCATGATCACCCAGCTGGAAAGTCTCCGGGCTATCTCCTTTTTCTCTCTGCGGGACATGGACCAGATCATTGAGAGGATCACGCCGCTGAAGATCGACCTAGCGCTCATGGAGAAGCTCGATTCGCCAGAGACGCGGAGCATCACAGACTCTGTCAATGCGCAACTTGAAGACTTGCTTACGAAGGTTGGCGACCTGACAGGAAAGGTCAACAAGCACAAGGCCAAGATCAAAAAGGCAATAGAGGCCAACCAAGTCAGCATCAACACGTTTCTGAAGTCCGCCGGATACAAGTACGTCGTCGAGATCGTTCCGGAGGAGCAATCCTACAAAATGAAGCTGGTGCATCAGGATCTGGCCGGTCACCTGGAAACTGCGTCTAAGCACCTGAGCTACGGCGAAAAGAACGCCTTCGCCCTGGTTCTTTTCATGCACCAAGTGCTGAGCGAGAACCCGGACCTGGTGGTGCTGGACGACCCCATTTCGTCGTTCGACAAGAACAAGAAGTTCGCAATCCTGCACGAGCTGTTCCAGGGAAAGGCTAGCCTGAGAGGTCGGACCACCCTTGAGGACCGGGGAAGAGGCTGGCCAGGATTTGGCGCAACAAGAGGCTGAGCCACCGAATGAGACGGCGGAAGTTATAACCGACGGCGGCGAGGACAGCGTTGGTGGCATCGCCCTCGCGGTGCCATAGGTAATTGCGGCCCATCCGGTGTTCGGACTTGAGGTGGCCGATGACCGGCTCGATGGCGGAACGCCTGCGCAGCTCGCGTTTGATCTTCGGTGTGACCCGCCGCTTCTGCCCTGAGGTGAACACCCGGAACTTGTAATCGGCCGGGGCATTGTGGCCGCGGTAGCCTTTGTCAGCGAGGAGGCGCTCGATGATGTTGCCGACGAGGGCCTCCATCTCCGGGATGATGGTTGCAAGCGTGTGGCCATCGTAAGGATTGCCGGGCAGCGCCTTCACATGGGTGACCAACCGACCGCCGTTGGCATACGCCAACGTGGTGGCGACGGAGACCTTGACGCCAATCTATGGACCACGCCCGCGTTGCAAGAGGAATCGACAAAGGGATGAAGCGGTTTGCGCCAATCTATCCGGCTTCAATTTGGGGCTGTTGCCCCGAGCCATCATGGATATCCGCTCACTTCTGTCCT
>NZ_JADYVX010000150.1 GCF_020194175.1 Bradyrhizobium sp. BRP22
GCGAGCGGACGGGGTCAAGGCCGCACGCCGCCGGAGGCGGGGGCGCGCAGCGCCAGCCTTGAGCCCGGCCGATCACCGGTCTAACAACACAGTTGCTTCCCGGTGACCGGGCTTTCTTGCCACCGTCGCCCGCAGATTATCTCCGCGAACTTAGCGCCAGCGTCGGGGCGCCAGAACCACACGACTTCGCCGTCCACGGATAGTCACGCTCGTCAGTCGCAACACCCGCGTCCACCGCATCTCACCGCAACGTTCGTGACGATCGCGAGCCGCCC
>NZ_JADYVX010000151.1 GCF_020194175.1 Bradyrhizobium sp. BRP22
CACGGGATGCGCCACTGTGGAAGGTTCGAGGCCTTACAAGGAGAACCAAGAATCCTTGCAAGTCCGACCAGCATAGTCGATCCCAACTATCTCCCGCCAACCCATATTGAATGACCTCCTCCCCGGGCGATGCCTAGGGCTATCGCATATGGGCGAGGGCGCAGAGAAGGAAGTCGTTGTTCCATCTGGCCTGGAGCATTTGTGGCTGATGCGAGCAGGTCCTGGGGTAGCCTGCAGGATGTTGATGGCGAGCTTGCGGAT
>NZ_JADYVX010000152.1 GCF_020194175.1 Bradyrhizobium sp. BRP22
AGTGAGGGCGCAGGGAAAGCCGGGTGCCGGTTGCACCCGTGGGCCCCGTGCAACAAAAAGCACGGGGGTAGGACCACAGGTCAACCGAAGCAACTCCGGCTTTCCCTGCGCGATGGTTTACGGCTTACTTCGTGCTCTTGTGTCCGCAGAATCTGCCAGAATGTGCGAACGGGCGGTTGGATCAGAACCGCCCGTCGCTGGATCTGAGCCCGATCGTGCTCCAAGGCCCTGAGAGCCTGTCGGGAAGCGCGGGACAGATC
>NZ_JADYVX010000153.1 GCF_020194175.1 Bradyrhizobium sp. BRP22
TGGGCTCATGTCCCCTCACAGCAGGGAACAAGTCATATCTTTTTTTTCTCAGTCCTCCTTTCTCTTTTGCATTCCAGTCATACGCTTCCCCAACTGTGGGGCGAGGCGCACGATACGTGATGTCGGCCGCCCCCACCTGGTTCGGCCGGTCAATCCTCATGTTGCGCGCAACAGATAGGGATAGATCTTGTGGCCCGGCGCCGGCCTCGTCGTGTTCGGCCTTGGTCCCAACGACCGCGAGCCCATTTTGCGCATCAACC
>NZ_JADYVX010000154.1 GCF_020194175.1 Bradyrhizobium sp. BRP22
GCATTCAGATCAACAAATGGCTCAAGACCAGCGTAGGTGTCCGAGCGACCCCTGGCAGGATCGGCTGGCGCAAAGTGAGCATCGTCGCGCAACTCGGACGGCGTTGGCGCATTCAGATCAACAAATGGCTCAAGACCAGCGTAGGTGTCCGAGCGACCCCCGGGAGGATGGGCTGGCGCAAAGTGAGCATCGTCGCGCAACTCGGACGGCGTTGGCGCATTCAGATCAACAAATGGCTCAAGACCAGCGTAGGTGTCCGA
>NZ_JADYVX010000155.1 GCF_020194175.1 Bradyrhizobium sp. BRP22
TCGCCAACGAGCGGCGGCGTTTCGGATACCGCCGGCTGTTCGTTTTGCTGCGGCGGGAGGGCGAACCATCGGGGATCAACCGGATCTACCGGCTTTATCGCGAGGAAGGGCTCACCGTCCGCAAGCGGCGGGCCCGCCGCAAGGCGGTGGGGACCCGGGCCCCGATCCTGGTCGAGGCGAGGCCCAACGCGCGCTGGTCGCTGGACTTCGTCCATGACCAGTTCGCCAACGGGCGGCGCTTCCGCATCCTCAACATCG
>NZ_JADYVX010000156.1 GCF_020194175.1 Bradyrhizobium sp. BRP22
CCTTCGGATTTGCAAAGATTCGAGGGAGGACACCATGCCGTGGACCAAAGCCGCTCGTCTCCAGTATCAGCGCAGTGGACTGCGTTACACAAGTGATCTGACCGATGCAGAATGGGCGTTGATCGCCTGGAAGATGCCGCCGCGACAGCGATTGGGCCGGCCGCGGGAGGTCGATCTACGCGAGATCGTACAGGCGATCTTCTATATTCTGTCGAGCGGCTGCCAATGGCGAGCCTTGCCGAAGGAGTTCCCGCC
>NZ_JADYVX010000157.1 GCF_020194175.1 Bradyrhizobium sp. BRP22
GGCGAGGGCGCAGAGAAGGAAGTCGTTGTTCCATCTGGCCTGGAGCATTTTGTGGCTGATGCGAGCAGGTCCTGGGGTAGCCTGCAGGATGTTGATGGCGAGCTTGCGGATGACGGCGAGGTTTTCCTGCGCGTGATCCTTGCGGCTGCGGCAGGCATCTTCATCGAACACCGTATCGAGGACCCAGTGCAGGTTGTTCTCGATGCCCCAGTGGGCGCGCACGACCGCGAGCAGCTTCTTGGCCGACAGCAGGCA
>NZ_JADYVX010000158.1 GCF_020194175.1 Bradyrhizobium sp. BRP22
GGAGGCCGGACCTCGTAGCCGCAGGAGCCGGAAGGCCACTCGGCACGCCAGCAACATAGCGCCGCTAATTCGCTTTGGCTTTGATTTAGATCACCTTCGCGCGATGGTCGCAGGCCGCTGCGGTTGCAGCCCGTCGCACCCGTTGCAGCGAGGACAGGATTCCAGCACCGCCCGCACCGCAAGACGCCGTAACACAGCGGCATCCGCTTCACCCCCTGCGGCCAGAGCTAATATCTTTTCGGCGAGGCATGCCTT
>NZ_JADYVX010000159.1 GCF_020194175.1 Bradyrhizobium sp. BRP22
AGCAGCATGGCGAAGCTCGCGAACAACGCCATGCCTTCGGTGAAGGCGCCGAACATCGCCAGGGTGCGGGCGACATCGGCCACGGTGTCGATGCCGAACTGGTGCATGTAGTCCGCCTTGGCGCGCACCTGCGCATAGCCGCGGAATGCCTCGAACTCGGTCTTGGGCATGCCGAGCGTCTTGAGCAGCAGGGCATAGGCGTCGATGTGGACCGTCTCCATGTTGGTGAAGGCGGCCATCATCATCTGGACGGTG
>NZ_JADYVX010000016.1 GCF_020194175.1 Bradyrhizobium sp. BRP22
ACATTGCGTCAGCGGCCATAGCCGGCTTCCACACCCTGATCTTCTGCCCAAAAGCTAGGATCTGTCCGGAATTGAGCGCGCCAGCCTAGCCGGACGCTCAAAACTATTCTTGCCCAGTCTCTTCGCTTCATCCGGGCTACGATTCGGCGATAATCAACAAACAATCCGGAACGTCGGAGGAACTCGATGCCTCTCCCGCTTGATCCCGCGATCGAGAAGATCATCCCGCTGCTGCCGCTGCGCGATCCCAAGACCATGACCCCGCAGAGCGCGCGGCAGCAACTGCGCGATCTCGCCGCCGCGCGTGCCGCGATCCCGCCGCCGCTGGTCGAGCACGTGAAGGACATCAACGTCGCCGGCGGCGCCGGGCCGCGGCCGGCACGGGTCTATCGCAACGGCAGCGGGACCGCGCCGACGGTGGTGTTCTTCCACGGCGGCGGCTGGGTCGCGGGCGATCTGGAGACCCATGACCGGCAGGCGCGCAATCTCGCCATCGAAACCGGCGCGGTGGTCGTCTCGGTCGACTATCGCCGCCCGCCGGAGACGCGCTTTCCCGGCGCGTTCGAGGATGCCTTTGCCGCGGTGCGCGACGTGGTCGGCCGCATCAGGGAATTCGGCGGCGATGTGGCCCGCGTCGGCGTCGCCGGTGACAGCGCCGGCGGCAATCTCGCTGCCACCAGCGCGCTGGCCTGCCGCGATGCCGGGATCAGGCTCGCCGGGCAACTCTTGGTCTATCCGGTCACCGACGTTGTCGGAAATTTCGCAGACGGCAGCGAGAACGCGCGGTTCCCGTCGCGGGATGAGAATGCGGAAGGATACTTCCTGTCCCGCGCCGTTATGGAGTGGTTCTGCGGGCATTATCTCGAAGACCGCGGCCACGGCGCCGACTGGCGGGTCTCGCCGCTGCGCGCGAAGAACCTCAAGGGCGTTGCGCCCGCCGTCGTCACCACCGCCTGGTTCGATCCGCTGCGCGATGAGGGCGTGGCCTATGCCAATGCGCTGCGCGGAGCCGGGGTGCCGACCTGGCACCATGACGGGCAGGGCCTGATCCACGGCTATTTCGGCCTTGGCGATGCCTCCGACACCGCGCGGACCGAGGCGCAGCGGGCGCGGGCCGATTTCAAGGCGCTGCTCGACAAGGGCGTGTAGTATCAGCCGACCGCGCGCACGCCTTTCGCGAACGGGCTGAGGCCCAGCCATTGCTGCATCGAGCGGGCGATCGTCTTGTCGCCGGTGAGCTCGATGTCGCCGCTGGCCACCTCGCGCTCCAGCGTCGCGATGCCCATCCACACTGCGGTCATCGTCCGCAGCGGGCTCGTGACGTAAAGATCGACGTCATAGCCGGGATCGGTCAGGCAGAGATCGACGGTTTCGCCGTCGATCACGAGCCACCAGGATTTGCGGTCGCCCGCCAGCTCCGGATAGATGAAGTTGATGGTGCAGCGGCGCGGCGGCAGCAGCTCGGGGCGCAGGTTCCGCCGCATGTCCCACATCAAAAGCGACGGATCGAGGTTCTTCAGCGACAGCGAGGACTCGACCCAGCGCTGGGCCCAGAAGCCGAGCGACATGATCACCTCGCGCAGATCCTCGCCGGCCTGCGTCGGCCGATAGTCCATCACGCCCGGCTGGCCCGATGGCGTCACGCTGATCAGCCCGGCCACCTCCAGTTCCTTCAGCCGCTTCGAGAGCAGCGACGGCGACATCCGCGGCACGCCGCGCCGCAGATCGTTGAAGCGCGTGGTGCCGCAGAGCAGTTCGCGCAGCACCAGCACGGTCCAGCGATTGCAGACGATCTCGGCTGCCATCGCGACCGGGCAAAACTGCCCATAGCTTCCGCGTTCGGTCCTGTCAGGCAATCGGCTCCTCCAAAAATGCGGGCCCCGACCGGGGTAGTACAGAAGTGATAGCGCGTGACCCGGTGTGAGGCCCGAAGCCGCGGCAGAAAACGTAAGCGTTCCGGACGCGGTGGAGACCCTGATCGATGGCCACAGCGTCGCAGTACAGTTCCTGAACTGGAGCGCTCTTTGCGGCGGAATTAGGCTCTCGACGGTGGATATTCTCAATGATGGAGAGTGTCATGAGCAGCAACGCAGCACACAGTCTCGATGCGTCAAAATCGCGCAGCGCGGCCGAGCTCGCAGAGGAGCTTGGCCCGGTCTTCGCGCGCCGCGCCGAGCAGGAGACGAACGAGGACAAGTTCGTCGCCGAGAATTTCGCGGACCTGAAAGCCGCAGGCCTGGTCGAGGCCGGCGTGCCGGCCGAGCTTGGCGGCGGCGGCGCCGATGTCGACGAGCTCGCCGAGATGCTGCGCACGCTTGCGCATTATTGCGGCTCGACCGCGCTCGCCTTCTCCATGCACACCCACCAGGTCGCAATTCCCGCCTGGCGCTGGAAGGTGCAGAAGGCGGCTCCCGTCGAGCCGCTGCTCCGGCGCATCGCGAGTGAGCGCATCATCCTGCTCTCGAGCGGCGGCTCGGACTGGATCGGCGGCTCCGGCCGCGCCGAGAAGGTCGACGGCGGCTATCGCATCACCGCGCGCAAAGTGTTCTCGTCGAGCTCGCCCGCGGGCGACCTGATGATGACGAGCGCGGTGCTGGAGAGCGAAGGCGAGCCGGCGACGGTCTTGCACTTCGGCGTGCCGATGACCTCGCCGCACGTGAAGGTGCTCGACAATTGGCGCGCGCTCGGCATGCGCGGCACCGGCTCCAACGATGTCGCGATCGAGGGTCATGTGGTGCCGGAGGCGGCGGTGGCAGCGAGGCGCAAGGCCGGCGAATGGCATCCGCTGTTCCAGATCATCGCGACCACGGCGTTTCCGCTGATCTACTCGGTCTATCTTGGCGTCGCCGAAAGCGCCCGCGACATCGCGATCGCAACCGCGAAGCGCAAGACGCCGGACCAGTATGCGATCCAGCTCGCCGGCCGCATGGACACCGAGCTCGCGGCGGCGCGGCTCGCGCGCGAATGGATGCTGGCCGCTGTCAGGCTCAACGCGCCGTCGGCTGCGACCGTCAACCAGGTGATGATGGGCCGCCAGCTCGTGGCGCGGCATGCGATCGCAGCGGTCGAATATGCGATGGAGCTCGCTGGCGGCGCCGGCTTCTATCGCGCGACAGGATTGGAGCGGCGCTTCCGCGACATCCAGGCGGCGCGGTATCACCCGCTGCAATCGGGCCCGCAGGCGCAATATGCGGGATCGATGGCGCTCGGCCTGCCGGTCGACCGGGTGTATTGAGCGCCGCGTTGATGAAGACTGCTCGCGGTCGCGCCGCGCTCGTCGTTGCGAGGCAGGCACTCCATTACGCCGCCGCCGGCGTTGAATGGATCGCCGCCTCGCTCGCCGGGCACATGATGATGACGGCCTATGGCGGCGCCACATTTTCATTCTGGTTGTCAAAGAGCCGAGCGGATGTGCAGCTTCGTTCTCGCGGCGGGAAACGCCCGAGGCTTGCTGCCGTTTCACCCTCTTGAAGAACGAGAGGGCGCAGGGAATGCTGGGTGCCGGTCGCACCCGTGGGCCCCGTGCAACAAAAAGCACGGGGGTAGGACCACAGGTACAGCCGGAGCATTCCAGCATTCCCTGCGCGATGGTTTTACGGCTTACTTCGTGCTCTCCTCGGTGACCGGGCTTTCTTGCCACCGTCACCTCTCGCGCGAAAAACTCCGCGCAAAAGATTTAGCGCCAGCGTCGGGGCGCCAGGACCACACGACTTCGCCGTCCGCGGATGCTGCGTTCGTCGATCGCAACAGCCGCGTCCACCGCATCCCACCGCAACGTTCGTGACGATCGCGATCCGCCCCTCATCCTGGGTGAGACGCGCGGAGTCATAATGCTGATTTGCCCGACGACGGAAGCGGAATATTTTTCGCGAGAGGGGTGGACAGGATTTCAGGTGATTTGCCCGTCGGGCTGATTTGTCGCATGCGCTGCTTCCAGTTCGTCGCTGTCGCTCCTCGCAATGACATGGTGCCGGTCTTGCTGCCAATCGACAGCAGCACCGCGGCGACGATCATCACCATGATTCCACCAAGGCTGAGCGCAATCTGCATCGCAAGCCCGTCGGAAATGTCGAGCAGCGCCACGTGACTGGCGAACGCCAGCAGAACGCCGAGGCAATAGATTGGAAGCGAGTTCTGGCCACAGCGTATCGCGCCGCGCATCACCGGCGTCGCCAGCCCTGGCCACTCGCGAGGCACGAACCATGCAGCCACGATCGCAAGAGCGAAGAAATGCAGCAGTCGGAAGGGGCTGAGATTCGATTTGTCCATCGGGAACAGCAGATTCGTCAGGGTCCGCGGAACCAGCGGCTCGAGCGGCTTGATGCTTAAGCTCAATGTGATGATCAGGCTGAAGGCCAGATAGACGACGGCCAGGACCAGCGCCGCGCGCGAGGTCACCCGCGGCCGGAATCTGTTTCCCTCGATGACCCACCAGGCGCCAAACACAAGCAGAAGCTGCCAGGCCAGCGGATTGAAGAACCAGACATTGTGCGGCCAGGCGGGAACGGTCCAGCCGAACATGTACACGAGCCCATACAGCAACAGCGAGGCGCCAAGGGTCACGTTCGGGACTCGCAACAGCAGCCACAGAAGCGGTGCGAACAAGACGTGATAGATGACGAAAACCGGCAAGATGTCGGCGTTGACGGGACGGTATTGCAGGATCGCAGCGTGCGCGAGCGTCGCGCCCGGATCGTCCAGCAGAATGCGCGTATTGGTCTCGTCGGCAAGATGGTCGTGGCCTGCAAGGTAAACCATGATGACGCAAGCGAGCGTGAGCAGCAAAGATGCAGCATATATGTCCCATCCTCGCCGCAGCGAACGGCGGAGCACGCCGCTCCAGCCCTCGCGCTGGCGTGCCCTGCCGTAGGCCAGCGCGCAGGTCACGCCCGAGATGAACATGAACACTTCCGCGGCGTCGCTGAAGCCGTAGTGCCGCAGTGTCAGCCAACTTCCGATGTTGCTGGGAACATGGTCAAGAAAGATGCACCATAGCGCGATGCCACGGCAGGCATCGATCCGCAGGTCACGACCAAACCCCTCGAGTTCCGGCAGCGGTTCGCCGATCAATCGCTTCGAGATGTGAGTTCGATCATGCATCTGGTAAGCCTGTGCGGCGTGCGAGAGCGCTCTCCGTCGAACTGAGCTCGACGAGACCGCGGTCGCTGAAACGCCTTTGCATGTCAGGTCGCGGCGATGCATCAGGAGTGTGCGGGCGCCGGGCGGGTCACCGACCTTGACCGATGCGGTTACGAGGCCCGGCTATTGGACGATTGCTTCTTTCTCTGCGAGGCGGTTGCCGCCACCGCGATCACCAGAGCCGGCCGGATCGCCGGCGTCGCAATTCGCTTCCCGCACTTCGTCGCTCGCAACCGTAATCAGAAGCTGTTGCCGCATTTCGGCGAGGCGGGCGCGGCAATATTCGCGGTAAAGCAGGTCTAATATGATGGACATGATCGAATCCTCGCTTGATCATTACCGTCGACATTCCACGCATTTCGCCCGCGGCCGAAAATGATTTGTGCCGGCAGAGGTGCGCCGCGGATCGTTGAGTTCGATCAATCGCGAACAACGTAGTAAAACGGCACCCGCGCCTGCAGGCGCCAGCGATTCCCGAAAATGGACGTGATGGCGGCAACGAGAAATAGAGCTGTCACGGCTATCTCTCCTTAAAGGAGATTTTGCGTCGACTTTCGCAATAATATTATGAACCTAATTTTCTGGCCGCTAAGTGAGCCAACTCACATCAGCATCGCTCACGGGTGAGTGAGACTAGCAGGCGGACACTGCCGTTTCTTGGACTTCTGCGCACCGCGTAAACGAAGGTCGGTGCGCGAATAGCAAACTATAATGCCGGCGCTTGTTTGTTGGAGCACTTTGTCCGGATATTTTATCAACGCTGGGAGAGTCGTCATGTCGACCGGCGCAGCCAATTTCGAATCGTATCGATTCTCAACGCGCGAGCTCCCCGAGCGGATGCGCATGCAGCTATGGCGCGAGAACTTTGCGAGAGCCATAGTTCACGCCGATATAGAGCCTTTGTCGGACGTTCCGTTTCGTGCCGAAGCGACACTGCACGCGCTTCAGGGGTTGCGCACGATCGCTCTGAAGGGTTCGGCGATGCGCTTCGAGCGGTCGCAAACCAATATTGTCGATGGCGATGATTCGATCGGGCTCATCATCAGCTCTCCCGGCAGGAGTGAGCTGTCGCAGCGCGGCCAGGAGATCGAGCTTCGAGGCGGCAATGCAATCGCTATTCTGCATTCGGAGCCCGTCACTGTCAGCTATCTGGGAGGATGGCAATTTGGTCTGGCCGTGCCGCGCCCCGCGCTTGCATCGCGCGTGACCGATGTCGACGACCTCGCCATGCAGCCGATTTCACACCGGAGCGAAGCGCTCCGACTTCTCATGACTTATGTGAGGTCGGCATTGAAGGAGCGCACGCTGGCGTCCCCCAAGCTCCGTGAAGCGGTCGTCAGTCACATCCAGGATCTGGCGGCGCTTGCAATCAGCGAGCGCGCTCCGTTGGGTGAGAGCAACGCGAGCGCAGTTGTGGCTGCGCGGCACAGCGTCGCTCTCGACCACATCGCCGCGCACTTCCAGGATCCGGAGCTCACCCTGGAGGTCGTCGCCGATCAGCAGCGCATCTCGCCCCGTTACCTGCAGCGGCTGATGGCGTCATCCGGAACGTCGTTCACGGAGTGCGTGAATGAACTGCGGCTGCAAAGGGCGTTCATACTGCTGAACGAGCCAAACGACGGCGCGCGGCGAATTTGCGACATTGCACTGGAAGTCGGCTTTTCGGACATCTCGCATTTCAACCGGTTGTTCCGGGCCCGCTTCGGCGATTCGCCACGCCGCGTGCGCAGTGCGCGGAAGGGGTGATGGGGGCGCGTGGCCCCGATCCGCGCGTGCGGCGAGCGCCGCGCAGCATGGGTCGTCGTAGGTGCTCGTCGCTGTCGTCCTTCGCGATGACGGCACCACACCTCACGCCGCTTCCGGCGGAGCCTGCTCGGTCGGCGCTTCCGGCATCGGGAAGGTCTTGTACTGCTTCGGCACGTTGATCGGCCGATAATCCTTCACCGCCTCCATCCGCTTCAGCACCGACTCGTGGATCACGGCATCCTCCGGAATCAGCCGCGGCTCGGCGTTGGGGATGTAGAAGCCGAGATACGATTTGCGCTCCGGCCATTCCTTGTAGGTGGCCTTCTTCGGCAGATATTCCATCAGGCGCCAGCCCCATGTGATCCGGTCGTGCAGCTCGCCCGCCACATCAGGCTTCACGTAAGTGAACGGGCTGCCCTTGCGTTTGACGCCCCAGGCGAGCTGCTTCACCATCTGCATGTTCACCGTCAGCCCGGATTTGCAGGCCTCGTCCAGCATCCAGAGCAGCGGATATTTCGACAACGCGCTTTGCGCTTCCGGATAGCTGCCCCCGATGTCGCCATGCGCGCCGGCGAACCACACCTGCAGAATGTCCTGGGCTTCGGCCTTCTCATCGGGGATGAAGCGGTTGCTGAAGAAGAGCTGCGGCTCGTCATACGTCTTCAGGCGGAACATGCAGCGCCGCTCGTCGATCGAGATCGCCTGGCGGAAGGTGCGGATGCTCGGGTTGCGCAGCGTGAAGGCGAGCTCTTCCAGGCTCGGCCAATAGAACCGGTCCGGCCGCGGCACGAACACGCTGGCGACCGTGTCCCAGACGCCGACGAAGCGGATGGTCGGCCAGCGCACCGAGAGGATGCGAGCGAATTGCGCCGCGTTGTCGAAGCGGTCGGTCGGCAATGGCCCGAACTCGTCGCTCGGCGGCGGCAGCGCCCGCAGGGTCGCGTCCGCGCCGCCCCTGCCGTCATCGGAGAACTGCTTGTAGGCGGTGAGCCCGCTGCCGGCGAGGTTGACCTGCTCCGGCGAGATCAGCCCGATCTTGTGGATCAGCCCGGCCAGCACCCGCACGGTATAGGCGCCGCGGGAATAGCCGAACAGGTAGATCGCATCGCCGTCCTGGTAATGATGAACCAGGAATTCATAGGCCGCGAGCACGTTGTCATCGAGCCCATAGCCGGTGGTGAGCCCCAGGATCGCAGTGATTTCCTGCTTCAGCTTCTGCCACGGATCCGGCCGCGCCAGCGTGCCGACGCCCGGATCGTAATAGACGAACTGCCGCGGCTGCGTCTTCTCGGTCTTGCGCAGGCAGCGATAGAGCTTCAGGACGTTGGAGATGTTCTCGTTGATCTCGTTCCCGGTCCCATCGCAGCAAATCACGATGTTCCGCATGGCGAATCCTCCCCTGCTACCTGAGCGAGTATAGCAGAAGTAAAGGCGTAGGGTGATGCCGCTTCGGATATTCGCCTGTTTCGCCCCTACAACACGCTACTGCACCTAAGCGCGCACCTCAACGGTTTCACTTGGAGTGGGTACGTTCGCCTCTTCAACTTTGAACAACTGTGCGACAAGGACGTCTATTCGGCGATCAATTTCGGAGATCAGTCGATTTGTTACCTCGCGTTGGTGTTCAGACTTGGCACGACGTAGGTCCATTTGCAGGGCGGCCATTCGATCAACTAGTCCCACCAGTGTTACTCGATCTCTTGATCCAATCGACCTCGGATATGGCAGTTCACGGAGGTTATTGATCACTAGCTTTGGAAATAGAGTGCGCGCTCCCTTGACCGCTCGCGCCTTGTAATAAATTGAAAATGGAGTGCTGTTGAGCACGCCCAGCAGGCACTTAAGTTGGTCCAAATCGTTCTCGTGATGTAGAACGTTGAGAACGCTCTTGTTGTTCAGAAATTCATCTGTTGCTAGTGCTGCACGAATGCAGTGAGGCAGCCTTCCTGTTATTTCCCGAATGAGAATTCGAGGTCTGGTGAAAATCTGTATTTCGCGAGGCTGTGATAGCCACGGGCCGTACTGCATCCACATTCCGGACCAACAGATATTGTATCTGTTGACATCGCCGCCCTGCAGATATCGATATGAGTCTTCATTCTCTCGCCGGTCCCGATCAAAGACGTGGTTCGCCACGTCTTCTGCAGTTTGAGGGGGAGTTCCTTTACCTCTCTCGTAGGCCTGAAGACCTGTTCTGACGTCGAACACGTCACCGATGCATCTAGATGACGCTTGAATGCCGGACAGCAGGACTGTCTGGCGAGAGTCGCTATCTATGTGTATGCGTCCGTCGTGTTTGACCCACATCTTCGCGTCTGAGAACGATTTCGCGGTCAACGTTAGTTCGCTGGACTTGGCGATCCGCTGAGTTTCGATGCGGCCTGTATGAGGTTTACCCTGGGCGACAAAGATAGATGGCTCCATAGACACCCGACGAAACGCCGAAAAATTCATATCCACGACGGTCAGTAGTCGCGGGATGTATAGCTCCCGCAAGAACTTTGCGCTCTCGATAGTGAGCCACGAATTTGGGACGATGAAGCTAGCCCTGCCATCCGGTCTAACAAGGCTGAGTATCTTCTCCATGAACAACATGAACGTGTTTTGCTTATCCCACGAGTGTTTGAAGTACTCGTGGTAGTACTCTTTCTCATGCGGGAGCATTAGCTCGCGAGCGAATATGTAAGGCGGATTGCCGAGAACTACGTCAAAACCTTTTCCCTCCTTTAGAAATGGGAAATTCTCCGCCCACGAGAATGCATTAATTCGATACTGCTCTTCTGCGCCGAAGAAATCGAGGTTTGCGTCAGAATAGAAGTCGGGTGCAATCAATGAATTGCCACACCGAATGTTGGCGCCGAGATCAGGTAACGGACGGGAGCGAAAGAAGTCCATTTGTCGTGCGAGTCCATCGCCGCTTTCTCCTTCCAGCACCTTAAGCAAGAGAGAAAGTTTGGTAACCTCGACGGCTTGCGGGTCGATGTCGACACCGAAGATATGATCTAAGAGTATTCGCTTCTTTTCCTCGATGGTGAGCGCCCAATCGCCGGTTGGAGAGACATGCAATTTAGCATTCTTTCCTCTTGAATGCTTGTGAGGTCCGTCTTCGACGTACCTCTCACGATACCAATCCAAGAGATACTGATAAGCTTCGATCAGAAACGATCCAGACCCGCAAGCAGGATCTAAGATTCTTAAGGGACTCGAATCGCGGCGTCGGCGATCCTGCCCGGATGCTTCGGAAGGCGTCCTGTTCTTCAGGAGCGCCGCCAGCGTTTTGAGCACGATATAGCGTACGATGTATGTTGGCGTGTAATACACGCCTCCGGCCCTCTTTACTTCAGGCTTCTCATCAATCGTAATTCTGTTTCGTTCGATCTTGATCGTCTTTCCGAGAAATCGTTCGTAAATCTGACCAAGTATGTCGGCAGGTAAGACGGAGAACTCGTAGGGGCTATCGGGGTAGTAAAGGCTCTGGATGATGCGTTTGATCGTGATATCATCAATCTTCAGGTCGAGCGAAAATGTGTCGAGCGTTTCCTGCGCCCCGTCACCCTTCCTGAAGTGAAATAATCCCGAATTGTAGCGATCGTCAGCTTGTCTAAAATACTCGCAGAGTCTTGAATAAAGATTCTTGCCTTCTTTCAAAAGCCGTAACCTACCGTACGGCTCCATGCCGCGGTCCTCAGCAATCCTAAGGAAGATAATTCGGTCGATAGTTCTTTGGACTGCTGCATTCAAGTCGCGCGTATCGAGGGTCGAATTTCGCAGATGAATGTTACGCGAGAGTGCCTCTCTCCACTTTTCAATGTCTTCGAGAAATGCATCATCAACCTCCGTCGTTCCTCTCTTCTTCGAGGAGTCCGATGCATATTTGTCGAATGCGCCTTTTAAGATCGCTTCGCGTGAAAACGTTGCAGAAAGGTCATCCCAGCTGTCGGCGTACTCGTCGTATTGAATGTGCAAGATTCTGGCAGTGCTCGCTTTGTCTGATTTTTCTGGCTTGATCCGACAATCATATACTGCGAGCGTTCTAAAATTAGTTAGAATGGATATCGGTAACTTCGCGCTCCACGCGTATCGACGAAGTTGGTACGCTGAATCTGCATCCTCCGTGATGTTTTTTGAGGGCTTCTTCGCTTCCAGAAAAAACTTGCGAGTTCCGCCGATGCGAAAAGCGTAATCGGGAGCCTTGGAGGTGTCGCCTATCTTAAGAGAGTCTTCATGAACAACGTCTTTGTAGGCTTCCGCATATCCACTCGTGTTCTCAATGTCCCAACCGAGTTGACGAAACATTGGATCAATAAACTCACGACGTAGCTGAGCCTCATTGTAGCGCGATGCTAAGTAGGCTTCTTTGTTGTGTTCGAAGCGCTCTACGAGTTCGAGAATTGCGGACGGGACGGACATCTCAACCTTTGACGAATTGTTAGTTGCTGCGCGCGGCAAGCCACAAGCGGGCAACGAAGGAGGATTCATGGAATCTAGCGAAAGGACATCGATGCTCCAAGATCAACTGAACTGGATAAAGGGTGTCATACCGCAAAACAGATATGGACGCTTTTTCAGCTCCAACAGAAGCCGGGGCTCAGCTGGAACTGCAGGAGATTGCTTCATACAGCACAATGCAGCCTCAAGTAGCAATCCGATTCAGGCGTCGCGTCCAATGTCTCGTTTAGCGAACGGCACGAGTAAAGTTTAGTTGGAAAACAAAAACGGCCGGGTCTTTCGACCCGGCCGTTCAAACTCGCGAAACCGCTACTCTGATACAGCGAACGCTCAGCTCGCCTTCTTCTCCGCGGCCGCCGTCCGCTTCTTCTCGATCTGGCGCTTCAGATCCAGCGCCCTCGGCGAGAGGTGTGCCGCGTTCGCCTTCAGCAGGAAGGCGTCGAGGCCGCCGTTGTGGTCGACGCTCTTCACCGCGTTCGAGGAGACGCGCAGGCGGATGTTGCGGCCGAGCGCTTCCGACTGGAAGGTGATGTTGCAGAGGTTCGGCAGGAAACGCCGCTTGGTCTTGATGTTCGAGTGGCTGACCTTGTGGCCCACTTGCGGGCCCTTGGCCGTCAGTTCACAGCGCCGGGACATTGTTCAAATCCTCTTCCATCCCCGCTAAGTAGCAGCGCGCGCCGCGCGCGGCGGGGGTCTAAACCTTACGTCCATTTTCCAGGAACCGCGGACGTATAGGGGGTGAGGTGCAAAGCGTCAAGGTTTTATAGCTTTTTCGGGCTTCGTTCCGGGGCTCCGAAACTTCCAATTTGACGCGTCTTTCCCGGCGCAACGGTAAAAGGCTACAGGGCCCGAAAGCTGCGCGTTCACAAGGCCGTTCGGTGCTTTAACCCACCATATAAAGGGCGTATTCAGGCCCGTTAACTGGTTCCGTATTCGCCCGCGTTGCCTGCCGGTCATTGCTTCCTACATGATCTTTCGGCGCCGACGACAGGATCGTTAAGTTTGTGAGCATTTTCAGCGGTTTTCTACCCTCAATGAGGGAATCCTGGCTGTTGTGCGCCGGCGCGCTCTTCATGATGTGGCCGGAGGGCGCGCTCGCGCAGGGACGGCTGGAGGCACAGTATGAGGCCTCGCTGGCCGGAATCGCGGTCGGTAAGGGAAGCTGGGCCGTCGAAATCGGCGATGACACGTTTTCCGCCACCGCGCAGGGCGGCACCGCTGGGCTCTTGAAGGCGTTTGCCGGCGCCAACGGGGTCGGCGGGTCGCAGGGGCGCGTGGTCAACGGCGCGCTGGTCGCCTCGGGCTATACCGTCAACTATATGAGCTCGAAGAAGTCCGAGGTCATCCGGATGGTGCTCGGCGGCGGCAGCATCAAGGAAAGCACCATCGAGCCGGAGCCGCCGGTCGATCCCAACCGCATACCGGTCACCGAGGCCCACAAGAAGAACGTGTTCGATCCGATGACCGGCTCGCTGTTGCGCGTGCCCGGCACCGGCGAATTGATGAGCCCGGATAGCTGCCGCACCAGCGCGGGCATTTTCGACGGCCGGCTGCGCTACGACCTGAAGCTCGATTTCAAGCGCATCGAGATGGTCAAGGCGGAGCGGGGCTATCAGGGGCCGGCGCTGGTCTGCGCGATCTATTTCACGCCGATCGCGGGCTATATCCCCGATCGGCCCGTGATCAAGTACCTGGCGGAAGCGCGCAACATGGAGATCGCCTTCGTGCCGGTCGCGGGCACGCGCGTGATGATCCCGTTCCGCGTCAAGATCCCGACGCCATTCGGGCTCGCCATGCTGGAGGCGACGTCGTTCGTGACGTCGGCCACGCCGCCGCGGGTGGCGAAGACGCAGTAGCCATGCACACTGTCATTCCGGGGCTCGCGTTAGCGAGAACCCGGAATCTCGAGATTCCGGGTTCGATGCTGCGCATCGCCCCGGAATGACGGAGAAGCAGGAATCCTGTTGACTCTTTCCTACTTCTGATTCGACTCCGCACCCTCAGAGATTTTAAGGAATTTGCCCGCGCCGTGACCATCCTCAAACCCGATCTAGTGCTGGAACCGAAACGCCTCCGCGAGATATTGCGGTGAACGGAGGAGAACGGCGGTGGAGTCAGCGATTCGGCCGCGATTCGTTCTCAACTCGTTCCGAAGCTTAAGCAGCAGTGGGAGGGCCGTCGCATTGTGAGACAATATCCCTAGATATCGCGCCGCGAGCGGCTCAAGAAACGCCTAAAAAAAGCATCTGGAATCATGGCTCTTTCCTCTCCTCCCTTCGCCCATGAGCGGGCGCCCGGCGCCGGCGTCACCGCCGTGCTCGGGCCGACCAATACCGGCAAGACGCATCTGGCGATCGAGCGGATGCTTGGGCATTCGTCCGGGCTGATCGGGCTGCCGCTGCGGCTTTTGGCGCGCGAGGTCTACAACAAGATCGCCGATCGCGCCGGGAGCGAGAGCGTCGCGCTGATCACCGGCGAGGAGAAGATCAAGCCGAAGTCGCCGCGGTTCTGGGTCTCGACCGTGGAGGCGATGCCGCGCGATCTCGACGTCTCGTTCCTTGCGGTCGACGAGATCCAGATCGCGGCCGATCTGGAGCGCGGGCATGTCTTCACCGACCGCATGCTCAATCGGCGCGGGCGCGACGAGACGCTCTTGCTCGGGGCTGCGACGATGCGCCCCATCATCGAGCGGCTGCTGCCGGGCGCCTCCATCATCACGCGGCCGCGGCTCTCGACCCTCGAATTCGCCGGCGACCGCAAGATCACGCGACAGCCGCGGCGCACCGCGATCGTCGCGTTCTCAGCGGATGAGGTCTATGCGATCGCCGAACTGATCCGTCGCCAGCATGGCGGCGCGGCTGTCGTGCTCGGCTCGCTGTCGCCGCGCACACGCAATGCGCAGGTGGCGATGTTCCAGAACGGCGACGTCGATTATCTCGTCGCCACCGACGCCGTCGGCATGGGATTGAATCTCGACGTCGATCACGTCGCCTTCGCGTCCGACCGCAAATACGATGGCTATCAGTTCCGCCGCCTGACGCCGGCCGAGTTTGCGCAGATCGCAGGCCGCGCGGGGCGTGCGACGCGGAACGGCACCTTCGGCACCACGGGGCGCTGCGCGCCGTTCGAGCCGGAACTGGTGAACGCGCTGCAGAACCACACCTTCGACAGCGTGAAAATGCTGCAATGGCGCAACTCGAAGCTGGATTTCTCCTCGCTCGGCAGCCTGCAGGTGTCACTCGCGCTGCCGCCGTCGCACGAGGTGCTGACGCGGGCGCCGATCGCCGAGGACATGCGCGTGCTCGATCATGCCGCGCGCGATGCCGAGGTGCGCGATAGGGCGCATGGCGCAGCCGCCGTCGAGCGGCTATGGGACACCTGCCAGATACCCGATTACCGAAAGCTGTCGCCGGCCGCGCATGCCGAACTCGTGACCACGGTGTACGGCTTCCTGATGCAAAAGGGGCGTATTCCCGATGCATGGTTCGCCGCGCAGGTCGACCAGGCCGACCGCGTCGACGGCGACATCGACACGCTGTCGGGCCGGATCGCGCAGGTGCGCACCTGGACCTTCGTGGCCAACCGGCCGGACTGGCTGTCCGATCCCGAACATTGGCAGGGGATCACGCGCGAGCTCGAAAATAAATTATCCGATGCGCTGCATGAACGGCTCACGGAGCGTTTCGTTGATCGGCGTACCAGTGTATTGATGCGCCGCCTGCGGGAGAACTCTGTTTTGAACACTGAAATCGGCAAGACCGGCGAAGTCATCGTCGAGGGGCACGTGATCGGCCGGCTCGATGGTTTCACCTTTGCGCCCGATGCGGCGGAAGCGGGCTCAGACGCCAAGGCGCTGCAGGCCGCGGCGCAGCAGGTGCTGGCGCGCGAGATCGACCAGCGGGCGGAGAAACTGTCCGCCGCGCCTGACGATACCTTCGTGCTGACCTCCGACGGCACCATCCGCTGGACCGGCGATGCGGTGGCGAAACTCGTCGCGGCCGACGACGCGCTGCATCCGCGCCTTCGCATCATCTCCGACGAGCGGCTGACCGGCGCGCCGCGCGAGGCGGTGCAGAACCGGCTCGATCTCTGGCTCAAGACGCATATTACGAAATTGCTAGGGCCGCTGTTCGACCTGTCGAAGGCGGAGGATCTGCAGGGGATCGCGCGCGGCATTGCGTTCCAGTTGGTGGAAGCGCTCGGCGTGCTGGAGCGGGCGAAGATCGCAGCCGAGATGAAGGATCTCGACCAGCCCTCGCGCGCGACGCTGCGCAAATATGGCGTCCGCTTCGGCGCCTATCACATCTATTTCCCGCAGCTCCTGAAGCCGGCGGCGCGGGCGCTGGCCTCGCTGCTCTGGGCCGACAAGCAGGACAATGTCGATCTCGCCACGCTGTCGAATGTGCAGCATCTGGCCTCGAGCGGGCGCACCTCGTTCCCGATCGACAAGGCGTTGCCGCGCGATGCCTATCGCGTGCTCGGCTACAAGCAGTGCGGCGAGCGCGCGGTGCGCGTCGATATCCTGGAGCGATTGGCGGACCTGATCCGCCCCGCGTTGGCCTGGCGCGAGGGCTCAGCCGGCGAGAAGCCCGCGGGCGCGTTCGACGGCCGCGGCTTCGTGGTGACGCAGGCGATGACCTCGCTCACCGGCTCGGCCGGCGAGGATTTTGCGTCGATCCTGCGTGCGCTCGGCTATCGCATGGAGCGCCGCCCGGCGCCGCCGCCGAAGCCGGTGGAGGTGGTCGAGACGGTGTCCGCCGAGACGCCGCCGGTGGAAGCCAGCGCCGAGGCTGCGGCCGAGACGCCGGCGGAAGAGCTAGCCGCCGAGCTGCCCGTCGCCAGCGAACAGGGACCATCCGCGGCGCTGTTGCCCGAAGTCACGCTGGCGCCGGCGCCGAGCGAGGAACCGGCGGCTGCGGTGGAAGAGCCGGTTGTTGAAGCGCCGGCCGCTGAAGCGCAGCCTGAACCTGAGGCGACCGAGCCGCAGGCCGAGCCCGTCGCCGAAGTCGAGGCCGAAGCCGCCGCACCTGAAACTCCCGCGGCCGAGCAGGCTGCAGAGCCGCCGGTTGAATCCGTCGCTGCCGACGAACTGACGGCGGCCGCCGCCGGTGTCGCTCCCGTTGCACCGGAAACGCCAGCCGCAGCGGCGGCGGAGGCGCCGGCCGAGCCGCAACTGGTCGAAGTCTGGCGCCCCGGCGGCCGCTCCGAGGAGCGCCGTCCGCGCCACGACCGCAATCGCCACCGTCACCAGCCGCGCGACGGCGCGCCGGCGGCAGCAGCGGGCGAAGGGGCTGAGGGCGCGCCGCGCGACCAGCAGCGCCGTGGCCGCCGCCATCACGAATTCCGCAAGCCCCGCGAGGATGCGCCTCCCGCGGAAGCCGCGGCCGCCGGCAACGGCGCCCCGCGCGAGGACAAGGGCGGTCGCCGCGAGCGCTTCGAAGGCAAGGGCCGCGACCGCGACAACGAGCGGCGGCGCGATAAATTCTCCGGCGAGCGCAAGGACCGCGACCGTGGTGACCGCGGCGGCCGCGACTTCCGCGACAAAGGCGGCCGCGACAAGGGCCGCGAGAGCGGGCCGGCGCTCCGCCAATACGCGACCTCGGCCCCGCGCGAGCGCGAGCGCGCGATCGATCCGAATTCGCCATTCGCAAAGCTCGCCGCGCTGAAGGAACAACTGGCCGGCAACCGCAAGGACTGAGCCGCGACACACGGGCATGAGGCCGATTGGAGCGCCAGCGTCTCGATAAATGGCTGTGGCATGCGCGGGTGGTGAAGGCGCGCACCAGCGCCGCCGCGCTGGTCGAGGCCGGCCATGTCCGCATCAACGGCGTGCGCGAAAGCGCGCCAGGGCACGCGGTCAAGCCGGGCGATGTGCTGACCATCGCGCTCGATCGCAGCGTCCGCGTGTTGAAGGTGGTCGGCTTCTCCGAGCGACGGGGCGACGCCACCGCCGCCCGCGTGCTGTATGAGGATTTGCAGAACCGCGCGGAGTGATTATCTGCGGTTGGCAATCAGTTGCCCGAAAACACGGCGCCGAATGGCTGGCTTATCTTGCGGCAGCGGTTTTCCTGCGCTACGCCACGGTAGAAACGTAACCCCTCAAAGAATGAATCCGTTTCGGAGTCTTGGATGACTTACGTCGTCACTGAAAACTGCATCAAATGCAAATATACTGACTGCGTCGAGGTCTGCCCCGTCGATTGCTTCTACGAGGGCGAGAACATGCTGGTCATCCATCCCGAGGAATGCATCGATTGCGGCGTCTGCGAACCGGAATGCCCGGCCGATGCGATCAAGCCGGATACCGAGCCGGGCCTGGAGAAGTGGCTCGAGGTCAACAGCGAATACGCCAGGAGCTGGCCCAACATCACCCAGAAGAAGGACTCGCCGCCGGACGCCAAGGAGTTTGACGGCCAGGAGGGCAAGTTCGAGAAATATTTCTCTCCAAATGCTGGAACCGGCGACTGATTCGCGCGCTGTTCCTTGCCGGATCGAAGCCGTCTAGCACGAGGAATCGAGCCATCGTTTAACCCTAATGACAGAGTTATGACCGGTAGTCCCTGGAGGCGGCGGGATTCGGCCCTAAATCATTGATTTTTGCGGAAAATGTGCTATATTGGGCACATTGTCAGAGCCGAACCCGGCCATCCCGATGCTTGGCCCCGTTGGTTTTAGCAAAACATCGAACAGGGGCGTGGCAGTTCCGCGCGCAGGCTGTGTCACAGAAAACGCGTAAAAAGAGTGCTTCTAAGACCACCAAAAAAGCCGCTGCAGTTGCCCGCAGCGCAACCAAAGGTCGTGCCGGGGCGTCCGTAAAGGCAGCCCGCAAGGTCGCGGCTACAAAGTCCTCCAAGAAAAGAAGCGTGATGCCAGAAAAGACCGCCAAAACTGCCGCGAAAGCGACAGCTCCGAAGACCGTTGCTCCGAAAGTCGCCGCCAAGACCGCTCCGAAGGCTGCGGCGCCTGCGCCGAAGGCTGCCGTCAAGCCGGCGGCGAAGCCGGTTGCCGCTGCCCCGCGCGTCGAGGAGCCGAAGAAGGTCGTGACCCAGCGCCAGGGGTTCAAGGCCAACGAGTTCGTGGTCTATCCGGCCCATGGTGTCGGCCAGATCCTCGCGATCGAGGAGCAGGAGATCGCGGGCGCCAAGCTGGAACTGTTCGTCATCAGCTTCATGAAGGACAAGATGACGCTTCGCGTGCCCACCGCGAAGGTCGCCAATGTCGGCATGCGCAAGCTGTCGGAGCCGGCGCTGGTCAAGAAGGCGCTGGAAACCCTTAAGGGCCGTGCCCGCGTCAAGCGCACCATGTGGTCGCGCCGGGCGCAGGAATACGAAGCCAAGATCAATTCAGGCGATATCGTTGCGATCGCGGAAGTGGTGCGCGACCTCTATCGTTCGGAATCGCAGCCCGAACAGTCCTACTCCGAACGCCAGCTCTATGAGGCGGCGCTCGACCGCCTGTCGCGCGAGATCGCGGTGGTGCAGCACTCGACCGAGACCGAAGCGGTCAAGGAAATCGAGAGCCAGCTCGCCAAGAGCCCGCGCCGCGGCGCGGCCAAGTCCGAAGCCGGCGCTGACGAGGCCGACGGTGAGGGCGATGCCGACGATCTCGACGGCGACAGCGACGACACCACCGTCGCGGACGAGGCGGCGTAAGCAGCTCGCAAGATTTCAGCGAAAAGCCCGGCCGGACGGCCGGGCTTTTTGTTTGGGTGCTGCGGGTTAAGGCGGGCGTCGTAACACCAGAGCGCGATGGTTATTTGGTTGAAGCGGCGGGCCGGTTCGTTTGACCTCTCCCGCAAGCTTGCAGGAGGTCGACGCGTAGCGCCGGGTGAGGGCTCTTTTCCCACGGAAAGTCCCATCGCGGAAGCACCCTCACCCCAGCCCTCTCCCGCAAGCGGGAGAGGGAGTGCACTTCCATCGTGGATGCAGTGGGACCTGATCTCATCTCATGCTCTGAGAAACGGTGCGCGCGGGCTCATCGGTCGCGCCCGAGCTGGAGCACAGTTCTTGAATCATCCTGCACCGTCGGGCTGAGACAGACATTTTCGCGATGTCCGCCGCGCTCGGCAGGCTCTCGACATTCCAGCAGGCATCCATGACCCGCCGGATCGTGGCTGCGGGGATGATCCCGTCCGCGAGGTCGGAGAATTTCGCCTCGAGCTGCTTGTCGGTCATTGGCACCTCGACGCTGCCGATCGCATGTTCGATGTGGCGGTGCAGCTGACGCCCATCTCTGAGAACGATCGTCATGTCCACCTGCTCCGGTTTGATGCCGGGCGTGACAACCGGCATCACCTTGCTGCGCAACGAGACAACGGTCGGATCGGCGACCGCGCGATCGCTGAACTGCTTCTCGCCGCCCGCGCCTTCGACGATCGCGACGGCGACCGCATGGTAGATGCTGAACTTGCCTTCGAGCCCTTGTTGCGGCGTCTTCTTGCCCGTGAGTTCCAGGACGAGCGGATGGACCTTCAGCTCGATACGTTCGATCTGGTCGGCGGTCAGCTTGTTCTCGTTGCGAAGCTGGATCGCGGCGTCGATGGCCGGATGCATCACGATTCCGCAAGCGAATGGCTTGTACGTGTTCAGCGCGGCCTCATACCGCTTGCCGAGGTCGCCGAGGATCTCGTTATAGTCCTGCTTGGTGCTGATCGTGTTGGCCCAGCCGCGCTTGGCCTCGATCATCGCCTCGGACGAGGTAAAATTCTTTGAGGCCAGCATGGCTGCGAAGATTCCGTTGGAGGCAGCCCGCCCCGGGTTAAAGCTCTTGTTCATCGAGCCGAACGATTCCCGAAGACCGACCGGTTGCGACGCCGCGAGGCCGAGTGCCCAGGTCATCTGCTGCTCGTTCAGCTTCAGCAACTTGCCGACGGCAGCCGCCGCGCCGAACACGCCGGCCGTACCGGTAATGTGCCAGCCGACGTCATAATGGTTCGGATAAACGGAGTTTCCGATCCGGCACTCGGTCTCAACACCAAGCACCAGGGCGTTCAAGAACTCCTTGCCAGAAACCGGCTGCATCTCCGAAAGCGCAAGGATCGCCGATGCCACGGGGCCCGCGGGGTGGATGATCGTCTTCAGATGCGTATCGTCGTAATCGAAGATATGGCTCGACACGCCATTGATGAATGCCGCGTTCATGATATCGAAGCGTTCACGCCGCCCGAACAGCGAAGCCTGTTGCGGGCCCGAGAACGGCGAGAGCGCACTTACTGCGATATCGACCGTCTCGTGATGTGATCCGCCGATCGCGACGCCGACCCAGTTGAGCAGCGTTCGGACACCTTCCTTGCGCACGCTGGCCGGCAGGTCGTCATAGCTCGCTGTAACGAGATAGTGCGCGAGTTCACGGGTGACGTCCTTGACCGGTGTGGCTGCGGACGCCGTGGTCGATGCCTGTGCGAAGGCCGGGCTGGCAGCGACCGCTGAAAGCGGAAGTGTGACCGCCGCCTGGATTAAGGTCCTGCGATCAGTGTGCATATGAATGTCTCCTGTACCTTCATCGACGCCCGTTCCGCGGCAAACGCGGATCGCGATCTTCGCCGACGAACTCGAATGTCGTACCATGTGATTGGACGCAAATGGCGCGAGTGCCTCTTGCCTCGAGTCTACTTCGACGCCGAAGGGGCCGCTACCGCGTTCCGAACAGACCTGATACGCCATTGTTTCGGCGCAGCCATCGACCACTCACGCTTTGGAGCAGATTCCGTTCCGGTCGAATCAGAATCGAAGCTCTCTTGTTGAGCTCTATGCGTCGGATGATGGCGGCATGGCTCCGGCTCCGAGCCACTGTTTGATCAGCGCGGTCAACGTGCCGTCGGCTGCAAGCGCGGCTTGCGCCCGGTCAATCGCATGGCGCAGCACGACGTCTCCCTTGCGGACGCAGATGCCAAGGCGCTCCACGGTGATGCCGGTCTCGACCACCGCAAGCCTCGGCCGATCGCGCACGAACCAGGCCGTCACGGGCGCAAGTTTCATGAAGGCGTCGCAGCCTCCGCTCGAGAGATCATCGAGTGCCTTTTCGATTTCGTGATAGGCATAGACCCGCACCCGCGCAGCGCGATTGTCGGCGACCAGTTTTTCGGCGACGGGCTGGCTGGTATTGCCTTGCTGCACCCCGACGACCAGACCTTTGAGATCGGTGATGCCGCGCACGTTCGGATTGCTGAGGACATCGACAACGAGCGACTGGCCCGAGATTGCGTAGGGCGTGCAGAAATCGGCAATCTCCTCCCGTCCGGGCGTGATGGTGGTGCCGGAGGCGACGCAGTCGTAGCTGCCGTCATCCAGACCGGCGAAGATGCCGTTGAAATCGGAGCCCGTGTACGGGACGAGCTCCCATCCGCGGCCAAGCATCCCGGCGATGCGCTGCATCAGCGCGATGTCGAATCCGGCCGGGCCATCCTTCGTCGAGAACTCGAATGGCGGATCCGGAAGCGCTGCCCCCACCCTCAAGGTCGACACGGCTCTGCCCCGGGCTGATTGCTTTCGACAGTTGAGGCTATCCTAGAGAACGCCGACAGGGGGAGTGCAATTTGGCGAGCCCAGCGACAAACGCTCCCGTCACTTCACCTGACGCTTTTCCAGTTTTCTCGCCAATGTCCGGCGGTGCATGCCGAGCCGCCTTGCGGCTTCGGAAATGTTGAAATCGGTTTCGATCAGGGTCTGGTGAATGCGCTCCCATTCCAGCGTCTTGATCGAGGTGGGGCGCGCGGCCACCTCGATGTCGGCGTTGCCCTCCGCCTTCTGGAACGCGGCCTCGATGTCGTCGGTGTTCGACGGCTTGGCGAGATAATGGCAGGCGCCAAGCTTGATGGCTTCGACCGCGGTGGCGATGCTGGCAAATCCGGTCAGCACCACGATCAGCATCTCGGGGTCGTGCGCATGCAGCGCTTCGACGCAGGCAAGCCCCGATGCGCCGCCGAGCTTGAGGTCCACCACGGCATAGCCCGGCGTCTTCTCTTCCAATACTTTCCGCACTTCGTCGAGCGAGGCCGCCACGACGACCTGATAGTCGCGCCGCTCGAACGAACGTTTGAGCGTGCGGGCAAAGCCGGCATCGTCCTCGACGATCAGAAGCAGCCGTTCATCCGCCAAGGCTGCCTCCGATCGCAAGCGTTGCCAGCGGCAGTTCGAGGCTGATGGTTGCGCCGCCTTCTGCGTTGTTGCGCGCCGTCACCACCCCGCCGAGCTTGCGCACGACATTCACGACCAGAAACAGGCCGAGACCGCTTCCCGGGCGTCCCTTGCTGGATTGATAGGGCTTGCCCAACTGCGCCAGCATTTCCGGCGCAAAGCCCGGTCCACGATCGGTGACCGACAGCAGGAGCTTGTCGCCGGCGCGCTCGGCCGCGAGTTCGATCCAGTCGCGCGATACCTCGGCGGAGTTGTCGAGCACGTTGAAGATCGCCTGTTTGAGCGCGACCTCGGAGACGACAGGCAGGTCGGCGCCGAACTCGTTGCGGAAGTACAGCGTGGCCGACGGGCGCGTGGTGCGCCACTCCTCGACCAGTGCCGTGAGAAAGGCGGTTACCGTCGTCGGCGACGATTCTTCGCCGCGCGCCTCGCCGGCCGAGACGAGAATACCCGTCACGATCGACTTGCAACGCTGGAGCGATGTCTCCATCTCGGCGAGATCGTCAGACAATTCCGGATCCGATGTCAGGGCCGGCATGCGGCGCCAGTCGCTCAGGATCACCGACAGCGACGCCAGCGGCGTGCCGAGTTCATGCGCCGCCCCGGACGCGAGCAGGCCCATCCTGACGATGTGATCCTGCTCGGCGGCATGCTGGCGCAACGCAGCGAGATTCGCATCGCGTTCCCTTAGGTTGCGATTGATGCGGGTCACGAACACCACGAGCAGGATCGCATCCAGCATGAAGCCGACGAACATGCCGGCAACGTGGAGGCTGAACGGATCGCTGAAGCCGTGATGCGGCAGCCCGAGCGGCCGATAGGCCATGGTCAGCCCGGCGAAGCTCAGACAGGCAAGCGCGACCAGCGACCAGGTCGAGCGCGCGTCGAGCAGCACCGCGCCGAGCGTCACCTGCAGCAGGTAGAGCGACGTGAACGGATTGGTGGCCCCGCCGCTCAGATAGAGCTGGCCGGTCAAGGCGGTGACGTCGAGCATCAGCGCCAGCAGCAGTTCGCGGTTGTTGATCTCCGCCCGGTACCGCACCCAGACCAGGCTCAAGAGGTTGAGCGCCACCAGGGCTGCGATCACGCCGGCCATCGGCAGGATCGGCAGTGCAATGCCGAGCCATTGCTCGACGAATGCGATGGTCGCGATCTGGCCGATCACAGCAGTCCAGCGGAGCTGGATCAGCAGCGCCATGTTCTTGCGGTTGGTCGTGTCGTCGGTCGATGTCGGGGCATCCAGCGCGACCGAACCCGTGCCGGCACCGGCCCTGGCCGGGGGCGTCATGGCCTCGTCCGCCGTTTTCCCGTGGTCATGCTGATCCGATATGCGCTCGAGCATCTGGGCCCGTCTTGCGAGACAAATTGCGTGCGGCAGCCACCAGGCTCCGCACGGCATCGCGCCGCGCATCGAAGTCGCGGACATGGCCCCTGCCGCGCAGGACGCGCAGGAGTGCAGCCGCCAGCATAAAGGCCATGGCGAACCATGTCAGCGCGTAAATCAGATGGTTGTTCGGGAACCTGACGACGGTCAATCCGCCGATCGGGTAGCCGCCGGGATTGGGGGCCGCGTCGGCATCGATGAAGAATGGCGCGACCTCTGACAGCCCGCGCGCCGCGGCGATCGCAGCGACGTCGCGCGAGTACCAGCGGTTCGCGGCCGGATCGTTGGTATGCAGGAAGGCGCCCTTTGGCTCCGTGATCCGCAGCAGGCCGGTGACGCTCGCCGTTCGAAGCGGATTGCCCTCACCCCGTGTCGACGGGTCGCTCCGCTCCGGGGGGACAAAGCCGCGATTGACCAGGACCGTGGCGCCGTCCGCCGTCTGCAGCGGCGTCAGGACCCAGAAGCCGCGGCCGTAGTCGGTGACAGCAGCCACCAGCGTCTCGCGCTCATGCAGGAAATGGCCGGTCACGGTCACGCGCCGGTACTCGTCGCTTGCTGCCGTGATCGCGGGCCACGAGGCGGGCGCCGGCAGCGGCTGAGGGGCGGCATGCAGGCGCTGCTCGACCCGATCGATCAGCGCCAGCTTCCAGGACCTGCGCTCGAGCTGCCACACGCCGAGCGCGGTCAGCGCAACGACGCCGAGCGCCGCGAGGGCGACCAGCAGCAGCGAGAGGGCAGGGACCCGCGCCGTCACGGCATGGTGCTCATGTCGTGCCCCGGCATCATGTTGACGTTGAGGTGATGCATGACCCACAGCGTTCCGGTCAACCCGATCACCACCATGATGATGGTGAAGATCAGCGCCATCATAGTCCAGCCGCTTTCGGAACGGGTGTTCATGTGCAGGAAATACACCATGTGGACCACGATCTGGACCGCCGCCAGCACCGTGATGGCGAGCCCGGTGACCTGCTTGTCGAGAACGCCGGTCATCACCAGCCAGAACGGGATCGCGGTGAGGATGACAGAGAGGCCGAAGCCGATCAGGTAGCTTTGCCGTGAGCCGTGGGCATGGTGCTCGGCGTGCTCGCCGGATGCGGGCTGCAGGGCGTGAGTATCGGTTTTCATCGGAGCATTCCCATCAGGTAGACAAAGGTGAACACGCCGATCCAGACCACATCGAGGAAGTGCCAGAACATGCTGAGGCACATCAGACGCCTGCGGTTGGCCTCGATCAGGCCGTAGCGCGCGACCTGCACCATCAGCGTCACCAGCCATACCAGGCCGAAGGTGACGTGTAGACCGTGGGTGCCGACCAGCGTGAAGAAGGACGACAGGAACGCGCTGCGCTGTGGTGTTGCGCCCTCGTGGATCATGTGGGCGAATTCGAACAGCTCAATGCTGATGAACGCCAGGCCGAACAGCCCGGTTATCACGAGCCAGGCCTGCATCGCGCCGACGCGCGACTTCTCCATCGCCAGCATCGCGAAACCATAGGTGATCGACGACAGCAGCAGCATCGAGGTGTTGACCGCCACGAGCGGCAGGTCGAACAGGTCCTTTGGCGCTGGGCCTGCCGCGTAGTTGCCGCCGAGCACGCCAAAAGTGGCGAACAGCATCGCGAAGATGAGACAGTCGCTCATCAGGTAGATCCAGAAGCCGAGCATGGTGCTCGCGCCTTCGGGATGCTCGTGCTCGTCGACGACGTAGAAGACCGGTTCGGAATTCTGTGGGGGAACGACGGCAAGTGTCATGACTTGGCTCCGGCGGCAAGCAGGTGCGTGCGCGCATCCTCCACCCGGACGACCTCATCGGCCGGGATGTGATAGTCGCGGTGATAGTTGAAGGTGTGGCCGATCGCGACCGCGAGCAGGCCGATGAAGCTCACGGCGGCCAGCCACCACATGTACCAGATCAGGCCGAACCCCATCGCGGTGGCCAGCGCGGCGAGGATGACGCCCGTGCCGGTGTTGCTGGGCATGTGGATCGGCTTGAACCCGGTGAGCGGACGCCGATAGCCGCGGCGCTTCATGTCCCACCAGGCGTCGTTGTCATGGACGACGGGTGTGAAGGCGAAGTTGTAGGCCGGCGGCGGCGACGACGTCGCCCATTCCAGCGTGCGTGCATTCCAGGGATCGCCGGTCACGTCCTTCAGCGCTTCGCGCTTGAGCACGCTGACTGCGATCTGCACCAGGAAGGAGACGATGCCGAGGAAGATCAGGAAGGCGCCGATGCCGGCGATGACGAACCAGATCTGCAGGCTCGGGTCGTCGAACACCCGCAGGCGGCGGGTGACGCCCATCAGGCCGAGCACGTAGAGCGGCATGAAGGCGAAATAGAAGCCTGTGACCCAGAACCAGAACGACAGCTTGCCCCAGAACGGGTCGAGCCTGAAGCCGAACGCCTTCGGGAACCAGTAGGCGATGCCGGCAAACGCGCCGAACACCACGCCGCCGATGATCACGTTGTGGAAATGCGCGACCAGGAACAGGCTGTTGTGCAGGACGAAGTCGGCCGGCGGCACCGCCAGCAGCACGCCCGTCATGCCGCCGATCACGAAGGTGAACATGAACGCGACCGTCCACATCATCGGCAATTCGAAGCGGATGCGGCCGCGATACATCGTGAACAGCCAGTTGAACATCTTCGCTCCCGTCGGGATCGAGATGATCATGGTGGTGATGCCGAAGAAGGAATTCACGCTGGCGCCCGAGCCCATCGTGAAGAAGTGATGCAGCCAGACCAGATATGAGAGGATGGTGATGACGACCGTGGCGTAGACCATGGAGGTGTAGCCGAACAGGCGCTTGCCCGAGAACGTCGAGGTCACCTCGGAGAAGATGCCGAACGCCGGCAGCACCAGGATGTAGACCTCGGGGTGGCCCCAGATCCAGATCAGGTTCACGTACATCATCGGGCTGCCGCCGAAGTCGTTCGTGAAGAAGTTGGTGCCGACGTAGCGATCGAGCGACAGCAGGGCCAGCACCGCCGTCAGCACCGGGAAGGAGGCGACGATCAGGACGTTGGTGCACAGCGAGGTCCAGGTGAACACCGGCATCCGCATCATCGTCATGCCCGGCGCGCGCAGCTTGACGATGGTACAGATCAGGTTGATGCCCGATAGCGTCGTGCCGACACCGGCCACCTGCAATCCCCAGATGTAGTAATCGACGCCGACATCGGGGCTGTAGCCGATGTTCGACAGCGGCGGATAAGCGAGCCAGCCGGTGCGCGCGAATTCACCGACGAACAGCGAAATCATCACCAGCACCGCGCCGCCCACGGTCATCCAGAAGCTGAAATTGTTGAGGAAGGGGAACGAGACGTCGCGCGCGCCGATCTGCAGCGGCACCACATAGTTCATCAGCCCGGTGACCAGCGGCATGGCGACGAAGAAGATCATGATCACGCCATGCGCGGTGAAGATCTGATCGTAGTGGTGGGCGTTGAGATAGCCTTCGGAGCCGCCAAAGGCGATCGCCTGCTGCAGGCGCATCATGATGGCGTCGGCAAAGCCGCGCAGCAGCATCACGATGCCGAGGATCATGTACATGATGCCGATGCGCTTGTGGTCGACGGTGGTGAACCACTCGCGCCATAGGTAGCCCCACAGCCGGAAATAGGTGACCGCGCCGAGCAGGGCGATGCCGCCGAGCGCGACCACGACGAAGGTGCCGACCACGATCGGCTCATGCAGCGGCAGCGATTCCAGTGTCAGGCGGCCGAAAATCACTTTCGCGAGGGAAGAAGTATCGAACATGCGGCGCTCTTTAGGAGTCTGATTTCGGACGCGGTCCGAGGAGAAGGGATGTCGAGGACGGGTTGGCGGGCGAGAACGGCGGACGCTTGAGGCCGGCACCGCGCAGCGGCGTCGTGTCGAACGGGACGTTGCTCTTCGCCGCGGATTGCCCCTTCAGTTCGTCGACCGAGCAGATGCCGGCGACATAAGTCGGCTCGGGCCCGAACACCGCGCCACGGCGGGCATATTTGTCGTAGGCCAGCGGCAGCGTGTTGTTCAGCCCTTCGCGGCCAAGGCCACCCTTGGCGTCGATCGCCATCATCTCGCTCGCGCACATCTTGCCGGGCTCGACGCACATGTTGACGATCGCCTTGAACAGGTCGCGATCGACCGAGCCGTAGCGGCGCACCGGCTGGTTGGTGCTCGGACGTTCGAGCACGAGATAGTCGCTGCGGCCGAGCATGCCGCCGCTTGCCTTCACGCCGGCGATCCATTTGTCGAAGTCGGCGGCGGCGAGGCTGTGGAACGCGAAGTGCATCCCGGAGAAGCCGGCGCCGCTGTAATTGGCGGAGAAGCCCCTGTAGATGCCGGGCTTGTTGGTCACGGCGTGCAGCTTGGTCTCCATGCCCGGCATGGCATAGACCTGGCCGGCCAGCGCCGGGATGTAGAAGGAGTTCATCACGGAGGACGCCGTGATGCTGAAACGAATCGGGCGATCGACGGAAGCTGCGAGCTCGTTGACGGTTGCGACGCCGTATTCCGGATAGATGAACAGCCATTTCCAGTCGAGCGCGACCACCTCGACATTGAGCGGCTTGTCCTGCGCCTCGATCGGACGATCGGCCGCGATGCGCCCGAGCGCACGATAGGGATCGAGCAGATGGGTGCCCATCCAGGTGAGCGCCCCCAGGCAGACGATGATCAGGAGCGGCGCCGACCAGATGACGAGCTCGAGCTGGGTGGAATGGTCCCACTCGGGCTCATAGCGGGCCGATGTGTTCGACTGCCGGTAGCGCCAGGCGAACAGCGCGGTCAGCGCCATCACCGGCAGGACGATCAGGAGCATCAGAACGGTGGAGATGACGACCAGGTCGCGCTGCTGCACGGCCACGTCGCCGGCCGGGGCGAGCACGACGAAATCACACCCCGAAAGGGCGGCTGCGAGCGGCAGCAGCGCCAGAATCCTCAAGACACGCACGGTGGAACCTTGTTGGAATTTTGCTATGTGGAACAAGGGGTAGCTGCGATGCAACACGGAGGACATTGGACAATTTGTCCAATGTTGCAGTGCGCAATAGCGGCCCAAACAGCGGTTTTCCGGCCGCTCGAGCGCAACACCGCCCGGCGGCCGCCTCAGTCAAGGACGGCATAGGCGCGATGGCGATGACACAGGCCCCTGCAATGGCTCACGGCCACCCGGTGACGAAAGGTCACGAACCGGCGCATCCGGGGGAGATCGCCATCGGCGTCATCATCGGCCGCACCTCCGAATTCTTCGATTTCTTCGTCTATGCGATCGCGTCCGTGATCGTGTTTCCGCGCCTGGTGTTCCCATTCACCAACGAGCTGACGGGGACACTTTATTCTTTCGGCATCTTCGCGCTTGCCTTCGTGGCGCGTCCGCTCGGGTCCGTCATCTTCATGACGGTCGACCGCCACTACGGCAAGAACGCGAAGCTGATCATCGCGCTGTTCCTCCTGGGGACTGCAACCGTCGCGATCGCCTTCCTGCCCGGCTATGAGACGATCGGCGTGGCCGCGATCTGGCTGTTGGCGCTGGCGCGCGGCGTCCAGGGTCTGGCCTGGGGCGGGGCGTGGGACGGCCTTGCATCGCTGCTCGCGCTCAATGCGCCGCGGCATCATCGCGGCTGGTACGCCATGGTGCCGCAGCTCGGCGCGCCGCTCGGACTGATCGTGGCGAGCGCGCTGTTCGCGTATTTCGCCGGCAACCTGTCGGCGGAAGACTTCTTCGACTGGGGCTGGCGCTACCCGTTCTTCGTCGCGTTCGCGATCAACGTGGTCGCCCTGTTCGCACGGCTGCGCATGGTGGCGACGCCGGAATATGATTCGCTGTTCGAGACGCGCGAGCTGCAGCCGGCCCGCGTCACCGACACGGTCCGCGGCGAGGGGCGCAACATCCTGCTCGGCGCCTTCGCGCCGCTGGCGAGCTTTGCGCTGTTCCACATGGTCACGGTGTTTCCGCTGTCCTGGATCTTCCTGTTCACGCGCGAGAGCCCGGTGCGTTTTCTCATCATCGAGATGATCGGCGCGGCCTTCGGCGTCGTCGCCATCGTGGCTTCGGGACTGATCGCCGATCGCGTCGGACGAAAGTCATTGCTGATCGGTTCGGCGATCGCGATCGCGGTCTATAGCGGCTTTGCCCCGCAACTGCTCGATGCCGGTCCCGTCGGAGAGACCGTCTATATGGTGCTGGGCTTCATTCTGCTCGGCCTGTCGTTCGGCCAGTCCTCGGGCGCGATCGCCTCCAGCTTCGCGCCGATGTACCGCTACACCGCTTCCGCGCTCACTTCGGACCTCGCTTGGCTGTTCGGCGCGGGATTTGCGCCACTCGCCGCGCTGTTGCTCGCGACCCATTTCGGCCTGATCTCCGCCGGCGCCTACCTCTTGTCCGGCGCGGTGTGGACGCTGCTGGCGCTTTGGCTGAGCGGCTTGCGCGAAAACATCATCGAGTAATGGCAGGCGGCGCCGGTGCGATCGTCACTCCACGACGATCTTGACGCGGTCGCGGGGCTTGACCTGGGTGTGGGCATCGAGCCCGTTGAGGACGCGGAAGCGTTCGGCGGGGTGGTCGACGCCGCCCATGCGGTGGGAGAGTGATTCCACGGTGTCGCCGGGCTGCACGGTGATGACCTTGATGCGCAGCGGGCGCGCGGCCTGGATCTCCTCGAGCGTCAGGCGGCGGAACGAATTGACGGTCTCGCGCGCATTGCGCTCGCTCTCGGTCGACTTCTGCTTGGCCGCGAAGATGAAGCGGTAGACGTCGCTGCCGAAGCGCAGTGCGTAGACCTTGAACTGCCACTGGTCGCCACGCGCGGTGGCGGATGCCGCCGGGAAGCCGTTGACGGTGAGGTCCTCGGTCGACGCTTTGTCGACGCCTTCCATCCAGCCGGAGTTCAGATACTCGCCGAGCGACTGTTCGGCCGGCACCCGCACCACGTCGAACCGCATCGCCTGCGTGCCGCCTTCGCGCACGCCGATCACCGCCTGCGCGGTGTTGTCGAGCGTGAAGTTCTCGGGCGCCTGGAAGGTGAAGCCGAGCTTGGGATGCAGGAAGCGGCGGCCGCGAACGAAGCCTTCGCTCGGATCTTCGCCATAGACGATGTTGTCGATCGCGGCGAGATAGGTCTCGCGGTCGCGTTCGGACCCTTCGGGCGCCGTATATTGCCGTGCCGCGGCTTGCGCGTTGGCGACGCGCTCGGGTGTTGCCGGATGCGAGGACAGGAAATCCTGTGCGCGCGGATCGAACGAGGTCTTGCCGACCTTCAGCGCCGCGTTGCGCTCCATCGCGGTGAGGAAGCGCGATGCGCCATAGGGATCGAAATGTGCGCGTGCGGCGATACCAACGCCGATGCCGTCGGCCTCGAACTCCTGCTGGCGCGAGAAGCTCGCCATCGTGAGCTTGGTCTTGGCGAGGGCCAGCGCGGTGAGTTCGGGATCGTTGCCCATGTCGGTGACGACGCGTGTCACCACCGCCGCCTGCCGCGCCTGGTCCTCGCGGATGGAGGCGTGCTTGGCCAGCACATGCGCCATCTCGTGGCTCAGCACGGAAGACAACTCCGAAGTGTCGCTGGCGAGCGCGATCAGGCCGCGCGTGACATAGAGTTGTCCGGTCGGCAGCGCGAAGGCATTCACCGCGCCGGAATTGAGGATCGTCACCTTGTAGCCCTGGTCGGGACGGTCGGAGGCTGCGACCAGCCGGTCGACGGTCTTGCTGATCAGGGCTTCCAGCTTCGGGTCGTCATAGGCGCCGCCATAGGTGGCCAGGATACGCTCATGTTCGCGCTCGGTCGCCGGTGTCTGCGCCACCGTGGGCTTTGGCTTCGGTTGGGGCGTCGCGACGGGAGCTGCGGTCTCGATCCGGCCGATGCTAAGATTGCCGCAGGCGGACAGCAGGGTGGCCGCGCACAACAGCGCCGGCGCAGCCAAAAGGCCGCGGCCCGTCCTGTCCCGCCGTCGCACACCCTCAATCACGTCAGCTACTCTCAAGCTGCCGGAACATATCACGGTCCGGCAGGCCGGATCATGACCCCATCCCTGTTTGCGCACGATTCGTGGAAGACAAGCTTCCGCGTTCGGATCATGCGCTCGTTTGTCTGTTTAAGCACGATCTCCGCGCAAACGCTTGGCGTTTGTCGCAAGGAGAACCGTTCCCCTCTTCCCGATCATGCTTTAGTTCCCGCCAAGCACTTCCAACTGCCCGACCCGGAACAGTTCAATTCGTGGCCCGTTGCGGGCTTCGACCCAGCCGCGGACACGAATCCTTCGATTTTCGAGGGACTTAGGCGTAAGCCCGGCCGCCTCGAGCGCCGGCACTACGCGCCTTGAAATAGTCACAGCAAAGTCCCGTGTCCAGTTTCGGCCAAAGTTGAGGTAGGTGGTTGCCCCCGCCTGGCGGACCGACAAGACCTTCCCCTCGACCACCGCAAAGCGCCCGATCCCTGCCAAAATAACGCCGGGACTTTCCGCGTTTTTTATGGCCGATCCGTCGGCCCAGGTTCCGCGCTTGGCCTGCCTCGCCTCCGCCTCGGCGGCGAGCAGCAGCGTAGCGCAGTCGCGATTCGAGACCTCGGGCGATACCATCGCCTGGCCCTGCTTCAACAGTTCACTTTGCACGGACGAATCAGAACCCGAGACAAACACGAAAGCTGTCTGGCGGCCGTAGCGGTCCGGCGCGTCGTCCTCGCCCTGCAGCGAGATGTCGCGCCCCATGACGAGCGCCGACAGCGCCGCGATGCCCTTCTGTCGGTCGGCAATCTCGATGCCGGCGAGGCGGACTTCGCGGCCGTCCTCGAGGCGAAAGCTGCGCGCGTCGGTCACGGCTGCGACCCGGCCCTCGCCCAAGGCTTCGAAAGCGCATCCCGACGCTCGGGCGGAATCGGTTACCACTGCGAGGATGAGGCAGAACGGCAACATTTGTGCACAAAATTTCGCGTGATGTGCTGTCACTTTGTGGGCCCGTGTCATGACGCCGCTGCTAGTCGACTGAATTAGGACATGATTTTCCGTAACGACGGCGGTCCGCGTCCGATCTGCGGGACACACCATGCCGGGGGCATTTTGACTTGAGGCTGATTGCGAGCATAAGTAGCACCCTGCCGGCGGGGGCCAGCAATGAAGCCGGAGCGCTGGGTTTCGCGCAAGCAGGTCTTGCCGCGCGTCCCGGCACAACAGGAAAGATAAGTGCTGCATGAACTCGTACTTTCGGCGGCAGTTGACCGATTACGTCGAATATCATCGTGATCCCTGGAATTGCGCGATGCATGTGTTCGGCATCGTGTTTCTGTTCCTGGCGGCCGTTCTCCCGCTCAGCCTGTGGTCCTTCAACCTGTTCGGAGTCGAGGTCAACGCGGCCGTCATCGCCGTCCTGCCGGTGCTGTTCTATTGGTTCTTGCTCGATCTCGCGCTTGGTGCCGGAATCTTTTGCGGAGCGGTCGCCTTGCTGTCGGTAGCCTCCTGGATCGTCGGTAACGTGACCACCACGACGATGTGGTTGCTTACGGCGGTCCTCATTGTGGTAGGGATAGCCTCGCAGACCATCGGGCACCAGGTGTTCGAACGCAGGAAGCCCTCGATGGCCGACCACCCCACCCATCTGCTGCTCGGACCGATGTTCGTGATGGCGAAACTGTTCATTGCACTGGGCTTCCGACACGATCTCGCGAGCATTATTGAGCCTCCGCAAGATTCCCTGTCGTATTCCCAGTAATCCAGCCGGTACTGCATCCCACCGCAATGACACGAATCCTGGTTACGGGCGGTAACGGCTTCATTGGCAAGCACCTGGTTTCGGCGCTTGTCGCGCAAGGCTGTGGTGTCCGCGTGCTCGATCTGCAGCCGCCGTCCCGGGCGTTGCCGAAGGTCGAGTATGTCAAGGGATCGGTGCTCGACCGCGAACTCGTGCACAGCGCCCTCGACGGCGTCGACGAGGTCTATCACCTTGCCGGCCTGCCCGGGATGTGGCTGCCGCGGAAAGCCGATTTCCACGACGTCAATTGCGGCGGCAGCGAGGTCGTGATCGGGACCGCGCGCAAGCGCGGCGTGAAGCGGCTGCTGCACTGCTCCACCGAATCGATCCTGTTCCGCGCCTCGCGATCGGATGATCGCCTGGCCGACGATGCGCTGCTGCCGGATGACATGCCCGGGCCTTATACGCGCTCGAAGATGCTCGCCGAACGCTACGCGATGCAACAGGCGGCATCCGGATATCCTGTTGTCATCGGCTGTCCCACGATGCCGATCGGAACCCACGACCACAATTTCACGCCGCCGACCGAGATGCTCCGGCTTTTCCTGAATCAGCGCGTGCAGCTCTATCTGGATTTCGTGGTGAACCTGGTCGACGTTCGCGATGTCGCGGCAGGGCTGATCCTTGCCATGGAGCGCGGGCGGTTCGGGCATCGCTACATTCTCGGCGGCGAAAGCATCGCGCTGAGGCAGGTGCTCCGGATCATGGCGGAAGTCAGCGGCCGCCGCACGCCGCGCCTTGCGATGAATGGCCGTCTTGCCGAGTTCACCGCCGGCATCCTGGAGTTCGTTGCCGATCACGTGACCGGCCGCCCGCCATCCGGCACGGCTGAAGGCGTCCGGATCGCGCGGCGGGCAGAGGCGCTGTCGATCGAAAAGGCGCAGCGCGAGCTCGGCTACGCGCCCGGGCCCGTCGAGCCCGTGCTTCGCGAAACCATTGCGCATCTGCTTGGCTCCGGTCACAATCAGGCGGAATGGGAACCGGCGCCGAGCCGGAGCGCCCAATCGTTCAATACCACGCGCCGGATTGGCGTCTGATCCAACCGCCTGATACGGTCGCAATATGCAGCAAGATCCTGGTCAATGGTTCGCGTTTGTCTGGAGCGGGTGGACGGCCACCTGGCCCACGCAATTGCTCGCCATCATCTGGATTCTGTGGGTCGCTAGCTGGGTGGCGGCGTCGGTCTGGTCCGGCCAGACCAAGAAGCACGTCATGACCACGGACTCGCTGAAGTATCGCATTCCCATTCTCGTGGGCGCGATCCTGTTCCTGCCGTGGACCGGACGGGTGCTGGGGGAAAAGCCGCTGTGGCAGTTCGGCAGCTTCGGCATCTACGTGATGGCGATCCTGACGCTCGCCGGAATCTCCTTCACATGGTGGGCGCGAATCCATCTCGGACGATTCTGGTCGAACGCGATCACGCACAAGGAAGGGCACCACGTCATCGACACCGGGCCGTATGGTATGGTGCGCCATCCGATCTACACCGGCCTGATCGCGGGCATGCTGGCTACTGGCGTTGCGGTCGGGACGGCCACCGCGATCCTCGGCGCAGTGCTGATCTCGCTCGGCATGGCGCAGAAGGCGCGGATGGAGGAGGTGTTCCTCAGCGCCGAACTCGGCCCGGAGGAATATGGAGCCTACCGCCGGCGCGTACCGATGCTGATCCCGTTCCTGCCGGCCGGCTAGCGCAGATCTCTATCTCCCCCCGGGTGGAGCGCAGTGTAACCCGGGCCACTCGCGTTTCGCTCCGGGCTACAGGTTAGCGCTGCGCGGAGATCTGTCACCGTGTTCGTGGGGACGACGACTTGTCACTCGAGGCCTCTCCGCGCGAAGGACGGGCAGACGGAGTTGCCGATCGCTTTGCCGCTTCCGCTGTCGTCGCCGTCACGGGCGGCTGCTGCCCGACCGGCATCAAATGGCGCGGAATGACGATGCGCTGACCTGCGGTCAGCGGGGCGTTATCCGATAGCTGATTGGCCTGAGTAAGCGACCACAGCGGGACCTGGTTTACCGTCGCAAGGCGTTGCAGGGTATCGCCGGTGCGGGCGGATTGCGGAATGCCGCTGTCCCACAATTCGAGCGGCTCATCCTGTGGAACGAGGTAACGCAGCGGCGCCGTCTCGCCTTTGACCTGCATCGGCGTCGTTCCGAGTTGCACGACCGCCTTCACCACCTGGTCGTGGATCGTATCCATCTTGTCGATGTTGATGTGCGTGACTTCCTTGTGGTCCTTCAAGTCGTAGCTTGCATAGTGGCCCTGATAGCCCGGCTCCGCGACGACATCGCCGCCGCCCAGCACGCTGTCGGACAGGAAGATGTTGATGAACCGCTCGACATTGAGCGGCACGTTCCCGGTTGCGTGCGCCGGGTCGATGGTGACGATCAGGCTGACCGGGATGTTTTCGTCACGCAGCACCTCCGCGAATATCACCGAGCAAAGCCCGCCCATTGAATGCCCGATCAGGACGATCGGAAGCGGCTCTTCCTTGTATTCGCGGATGGCCCTGGCCGCGATGATCCGGCAGATCGTGAACTCGTTGACGTCGGCCTGGACGCCGACTTCCTGGAGCCGGCTGGTCAACCGGTCCATTCCGCGCGAAAAGATCGGGCCCATGGCGCCGCGGAAAAGGTAGGCGCGCACCCGTGGTGTCGGCGCGGGCTGCTCGGCGGCAGGCGGGGGCGGCGGTGTGGCCACCGCGGTGGCGCTATTGGTTTGTTTTGCGACCGGACCAGCGAGCGTCAAACCGCAACCGGCCGACCAGATACAGGCGACAAGCATCGCCCGGAACACAACGGCCATAACCGGTTTCGGATTGATCATGCGCCTTCCGCCTGTGATCTCGGCGCGCAGATACGCCGGCTCTCGATCGCCGGCAGGCCACTTGCCCGCGTTCACGATCAACTATCGCGCAGGAATTGGCAGAATTGCGGCGCAACCTCTGCGCCGCAACAAGTAGACAGGACAGCAAGATCTAGTTGCGCGCCGCCGCACTGGTTGCCGAGCGGGATCCGGCGGCGCTAGCTTCGCTCGGCGGCCGCGGTGAAGCCGGCGCCGGCCGACCGAAGACCACGGCGTCGATCTCGCCGATCACCTTCTGCTGCATGATCTGGCTCTTTTCGATCGTCAGGTGCCCGACACCCGGCACGCTCTGCACATTGACGTTCTCGAGCTTGCCCTGGAATCCCCTGGCCCTGTCGACGGGCGTGCCGGCGCCGTTGGCGACGTAGAAATTGATGTATCGTCCGACGCGCCCCGAGAGGCTGGTGTGGAACACCGAGTCGAGCCCGATTGCGAGCTTCACGGGAACGCCGAGCTGGTCCAGCTTGGCGACCATATCGGGCAGGTAGGTCGCACCCGAGGAGTGCCCGACCAGAATGACGGTCTTGATCTTGCCGCTCCGGTATTCGGCCGCGGCCTCGTCGGCCAGTGACGACCAGAAGACATAGTTGGTGATGGTCACCCGCATGCCCTGCGCCTGCAGTTTCGCGGCAATCTCGTCCAGTCCCAGCGAGAAGATGTTCAGGACCCCTCGGAGCAGATAGACGTGCGCGGTGGAGGCCCGAGCGGCCGCCGTTTCCGGCGCAGCCTGCGCCGGGCTTGCGACGATCGGAAGCAGCAGCAACAGCGCGGTGGCGATGGTGCGCAGCCGCGGAAAGAAATGCCGGCCGACCAATCCGCTGCGGCCGCGATAGGCGTTCATGGCTCCTCCTCGAAGGGCTACCGAATGTTGTTGATGACCGTAACCCCGGTGCGCTCGCAACCGCAACAAAAGCGGTACGCGCGGCGTGGCTTTACTGATGCGGCGTGTCTCGGGAGCAACACGGAGACTGCGGATTCATCAATGTTTCTCGTGCGCTAGGGGAATGGTCGGGAACTTGGCGAGAAAATGGCGGCTGAGGGGAAGCAACCGAAATCAGCGGCCGGGCACGCGCTTTTGATCATGGCGCGTCGGGCGCGCCTGCGGGGCTTGATTGCAGGCAGTTGCCGAGCGCACGGCGCTTCGTGGTCAAGGGCTGTTTGGTCCAGCGGCCCGCGCTCCGCAGCCCAGGCAAACTTCGATGGATATCGATGTATCGTACATGCGGCTGACGATGCCGAAGGTCATTCCGCTTAACGGAAAACCAGCAACGAATTGACCCTTCGCCGCGGCTTGCTGCCATCAATCCCATGCGGCATGATCGCGCTGCAAAATGGTAGATCGCAGGCAATGCGGCGGATCAACCGGGAGGTTTCATGAAACGAATTCTGGCGGGCGCGTTCGCCTGCATGCTGGCGGTCTCGGCCAGCGCGGCGCTGGCGCAGGGCAAGCCGCCGCTCAAGATCGGCGGCATTCTCGACATGTCGAGCCTCTATGCCGACATCACCGGCCCGGGCAGCGAAACCGCCGCCAAGATGGCGGTGGAGGATTTCGGCGGCGAGGTCCTGGCCCGCAAGGTCGAGGTCGTTGTCGGCGACCATCTCAACAAGGCCGACCTCGCCGCGAACATCGCGCGCGATATGCTCGACAATCAGGGCGTCGAGATGATCTTCGACGTCGCGGCCTCCGCCACCGCGCTCGCCGCAAGCGAGATCGCAAAGGCTCGCGGCAAGATCATCATGTTCAACGGCCCGGGCTCGATCCGCCTCACCAACGAGGCCTGCGGGCCCTATACCGTGCACTATGTGTTCGACACCTTCGCGCAGGCCAACGTGACCGGCCTTGCGGCGGTGAAATCCGGCCTCGACACCTGGTTCTTCCTGACCGCCGACTATGCTTTCGGACAGGATCTCGAGAAGGACACGACCAATGTCGTGGTCAAGACCGGCGGCAAGGTGCTGGGTAGCGTGCGTCACCCGATCAACACCTCCGACTTCTCCTCCTTCCTGCTGCAGGCGCAGGCCTCGAAGGCCAAGGTGATCGGGCTCGCCAATGCCGGTGGCGACACCATCAACGCGATCAAGCAGGCGGCCGAGTTCGGCCTGACCAAGAGCGGCCAGAAACTCTCGCCGCTGCTCGCCTTCGTGACCGACATCGACAGCGTCGGGCTCGATACCGCGCAGGGGCTGCTGCTCGCCGAAGCCTTCTACTGGGACCTGAACGATGACACCCGCGCATTCACCAAGCGCTTCATGGAGCGCACCAAGCGCGTGCCGACGTCGGCGCAGGCCGGCGTCTATTCGTCCGTCACGCATTACCTGAACGCGGTGAAGGCCGCGGGCACCACGGATGCGGCGGCCGTCATGAAGGTGATGAAGGAGACCCCGATCAACGACATGTTCGCGAAGAACGGCAGGATCCGCGAGGATGGCCGCATGGTGCACGACATGTATCTGTTCGAGGTGAAGAAGCCGTCGGAGTCGAAGGGACGCTGGGACGACTACAAGCTGATCGCGACCGTTCCGGGCAACGAGGCCTTCCAGACGCTGGAAAATTCGCGCTGCCCGCTGGTGAAGAAGTGATGGAAACGTGGTCGTCATTGCGAGCGCAGCGCAGCAATCCGTCTCCACAAGCGGCGAGATGGATTGCTTCGTCGCTACGCTCCTCGCAATGACGATGCGGGCAGATCGATTCCGAACAACAACCAAGAAAGCCGAACCCATGACTGAAAACAGCATCGTCCTGCAGAACCTCGACAACGGCCTGCTCACCATCACCATGAACCGGCCGGAGCGGCGCAACGCGCTGAACCCGGACATGACGCGCGGCCTGGTCGAGGCGGCGCGGCGCGCGGCTGACGATCACGAGGTGCGCGCGGTGCTGATCAAGGGTGCCGGCGGCACTTTCTGCGTCGGCGGCGATGTGAAGTCGATGGCCGAGGGGCGGGCGCCGCTGCCATTCGAGGCCAAGCTTGCCAATCTTCGTCGCGGCATGGAGGTCTCGCGGATCCTGCATCAGATGGCCAAGCCCGTGGTGGCGCAGCTCGACGGTGCCGCGGCCGGCGCCGGCTTGTCGATCGCGCTGTCCTGCGACCTGCGCGTGGCGAGCGAATCCTGCAAGATCACGACCGCCTTCGCCAAGGTCGGCTTCTCCGGCGATTACGGCGGGACCTATTTCCTCACCCAGCTGCTCGGCAGCGCGAAGGCGCGCGAGCTTTATCTGACCTCGCCGGTGCTGACGGCGAAGGAGGCACATGCGCTCGGTGTCGTGACCAAGGTGGTGCCGGATGCGGAGATCGACGCGGCCGCGCGCGAGCTCGCGCTGTCGCTGGCGCAGGGGCCCTCGATCGCGCTCGGCTACATCAAGCGCAACATCAATAATGCCGAGCATCTGTCGCTCGAGGATTGCTTCGATGGCGAAGCCATCCATCACACCCGCTGCGGGGAAACAGCCGACCACAAGGAGGCGGCGAAAGCATTCGTCGAGAAGCGCAAGCCCGTCTTCAAGGGCGAGTAGCGATGGCCGGCTATCTCAGGCTGCGCCAGATCTGCCTGGTGGCATCGAAGCTCGAGCCGGTAATCTCTGACATCGCCGACATCATGGGGCTGAGCGTCTGCTATCGCGACGAGAATGTCGCGAAATATGGCCTGGAGAACGCGCTGCTGCCGGTCGACACCATCCTTCTCGAAGTGGTGGCGCCGTTCAAGCCGGGCACGGCGGCGGGCCGCTTCATCGAGAAGACCGGCGGCCGCGGCGGCTATATGGCGATCTTCTGCTGCGACGATCCTGATGCACGCGCCGCGCATGCGAATAGCATCGGCGTGCGCACCGCGAACGTGATCACGCATGCGCCCTATCACGGCGTGCAGCTCCACCCGCGTGATTGCCGCGCCGCCTTCATCGAGTTCAATCACACCGATGGCAGCGACGATGTTCTGGGTCCTTATCCGCCGGCCGGGCCGGAATGGCAGAAGCACATCCGCAAAGATGTGACGCGTGCGCTGACCGAAGTCGAGATGCAGAGTCCGGATCCGCACGTGCTCGCAGCGCATTGGGGGCGGATTCTTGACGTGCCCGTCGGCGGCGAGCCCGAGCTGCGGCTGCCGAATTGCACCTTCCGCTTTGTCGCGGGCGAAAGCGAGATCATGAGCGCGCTGACGTTCAGGGTCGCCGATGTCGCGAAGGTGCGCGATGCCGCCAGGACGAAAGGAATAACTGTCGCCGGCGATGAATTCTCGTTGGGCGGCGTCAGCTTTCGCCTGACGCAATGAAGCGTAGCCCGGGTGGAGCGGAGCGCAACCCGGAACACAGTCCCGCCGCGGACTGACCTGCCCCGGGCTTGCGCTTCGCTCCTTCCGGGCTACAAGATACCTACCGTCCCTTGAAATTCGCCACGCGGCGCTCGGCGGTGGCTTTCACGCCTTCCTTGAAATCTTCCGTGGCGCGCAGCTTGGTCTGCTCCACCAGTTCATGGTTGGTGGCGGCGAGCACGCGATCGGCGAGGTCGCCGCGCATGGTGGCGCGGGTGGAGACGAGGCCGAGCGGGGAGCATTCGGCGATCTCCTGCGCGAGTTTCAACGCTTCGGCGCGGACCTGGTCCTGCGGCACCAGCACGTTGGCGAGACCCCAGCGATAGGCCTCCTCCCCGGTGACGCGGCGGCTGGTGTAGAACATCAATTCCGCATTGTTCTTGCCGACCAGCGCGGGCAGCGTCACCGTCAAGCCGAACCCGGGGTGGAAGCCGAGCTTGGTGAAGTTCGCGGAGAAGCGCGCCTCGGGACAAGTGACGCGGAAGTCGGCGGAGACGGCAAGTCCGAGTCCGCCGCCGATGGCAGCGCCATGGACGGCAGCGACGATCGGCTTCTTGTTGCGGAAGATGCGCACCGCCTGCACATAGAGATGGTTGATCGGCAGATTGGCGGCCGGATCGGAGGCCGCGCGCTCTTCCTGCTCCTGCCGCGCCGGATCGCTGAAATTGGCGCCGGCGCAGAACGCCTTGCCTTGCGCGGCGAGCACGCTGCTGCGGATTTCGATATCGGCATCGAACTCCTCCAGCGCGTCCGCGATCTGGTTGATCAGCGCGACGTCGAAGAAGTTCAGCGGGGGTTTGCGAATCTCGATCAGGCCGACATGGCCCTGCTTCTCGACACCGATATCGGTATATTTGCTCATGAGCGTTTCCTTTTAGCGCAAACCAAGCCCGCGGGCGATGATGCCGCGCAGCACCTCGGTGGTGCCGCCCTGGATCGTCAGTTTCGGCGCGGTCCGCAGCGCGAATTCGAGCTGCTTCTCCAGCGTCTCGCGGTTGGAGGCGGTCTCCTCGACGAAGGCGGCGAGGTCGCGCACGCGGTGCGGCAATTGCTGCTCCCACACCGTGCCGATGTCCTTGACGATGGACGCCTCCACCACTGGCTCCTTGCCGGCCTGCAGCATGCCGGCCACCGAGACCGACATGCGGCGCATGGTGTGAAGCTGCGCCACCAGGCGGCCGATGCCTTCGGCGCTGCGGGTGTCCGGCTTGTCGCCGACGGCGCGCACCAGCTCGGTCAAGACGTAGTAAGTCTCGAGGAAGCGCTCGGGACCGCTGCGCTCGTAAGCGAGTTCGCTGGTCGCCTGCTTCCAGGCGCCGTCGATCTCGCCGAGCACGTGATCGTCGGGCACGAAATAGTCGGTGAAAACGACTTCGTTGAATTCGTACTGCCCGGTGATCTGGCCGATCGGGTTCACCTCAATGCCCGGCTGCTTCATCTTGACCAGGAACTGGGTCAGGCCATGGCGACGATTTTCCTTGGTCGGCGGCGAGGTGCGGAAGATCGCGATCATGTAGTCGGCGATATACGCCGAGGAGGTCCAGATCTTGCTGCCGTTGATGAGATAGCCGCCATCGGTCTTGGTCGCGCGCGTCTTCGCCGCGAACAGGTCGGAGCCGGAGTTCGGCTCGCTCATGCCGATCGCGAAGCAGAGCTCGCCGCGGCAGATGCGCGGCAGGATGTCCATCTTGATATGCTCGGGCGCGTATTTCAGCAGCACCGGCCCGCTCTGACGGTCGGCGACGAAGAAGCGACGCGTCGGCGCATTGGCGACCCGCATCTCCTCGGTCACCACATAGCGCTCCAGGAACGAGCGCTCCTGGCCGCCATACTTCTTCGGCCAGGTCATCCCCAGCCAGCCCTTGGCGCCGACCCGGCGGGAAAATTCCGGCGCGTCGGTGTCCTCGCGGTTGGGCTTGTTCGGATCAAAGGTGCCGGCGGCGATCTCCTCGGCAAGGAAGGCGCGCACCTCTTTACGCAATTGCTCGCATTCCGCCGGCAGGCGGATCGGATCGAAACGAAGGGCTGCGGTCATGGCTCTGTCCCTGATGTCAGCGCGAGGCCACCAGCGGCCACAATTCGTCGGCGCCGCGGGCGGCGACGCGCTTGCCGAGCTCGACCGCCCAATGGCTTTCCGAGCCGAAATCGTCGCGCCAGGCCAGCGCCCGCAGCGAGTAGCGATGCAGGATATGCTCCATGGTGAAGCCGATGGCGCCGTGCACCTGGTGTGCGATGGCGCCGCCTTTCTCCGCGGCTTCGGCACAGCGGATCTTTGCAGATGCCGCTTCGAGGTATACCGCGTCATCGAACGAAGTCGCGTTGGCGACGGCGTCTGCGGCGGAGGTCGCGGCGGCCAGTGCGGCTGCGGATTCGCCAGCAAGACGTGCGAGATTGTGCTGCACCGCCTGGAATTTCGAGATCTTTTTCTCGAAGGCGACGCGCTCGTTGGAATAGCGCACGGAGATATCGAGCATCGATTCCAGCGCGCCCGCGATCTGCAGGCTGCGGACCACGCCGCCCATCAGCATCAGCGTGGTCTGGTCAAACCCCTTGGGCGCCGGCTTGATCGCAACAGGCTCGATTTTGTCCAGCGTCACGGTATCCGACTCGTCGTAGCCGACATTGAGGCCGGCCTCGATCCGGCCCTTGCCAGCCTCGACAAGCGCGATCGAGATGCCGCCATTGCCGTGCGCCAGCACCGCGAAATGCCTTGCCGATTTTGCAAACGGCACGCCGCGGGCGCGGCCGGACAGGGTGCCATCGGCATTGAGCGTGATGCGGTCCTTCGGGCTCGCGGGGACCACCGTCATCTCGCCGTCGGGAGAAGCGATCTTCGCCTGCGCCAGCAGCCAGCCCGCAAGCATGGTCTCGGCAAGCGGTACCGCGATCGCAAAACGGCCGGCGGCGTTGAGCACGCCAAACCCTTCGGCGAGGCTGGCGCCGGAGCCGCCGAGATCGTCCGGCACCCAGGCGAGCGGCAGGCCGGCCTCGCTCAGCGCCTGCCACAGCGGCGCTTTCCAGCTCCCCGTCTTGTCACTGTTGATGGTCTGGGCGTCGGCGAGATCCGCAAAGATTTTCTCTGCGGTCTCGACGACGATATTCTCACTCTCCGCCACGGCGTTCCTCAGGCTATGGAATTGGCACCTTCCGGGCGCGCCAAACTGCCGCGCCAAGTGCGTTTGCGTTCTTGCGCTTTATGATGCGGAAAAGCCATAGCCGTGACAAGCGCTGTCCGCAGGGCCGCCTGCGGCGGCGGCATGCGGCTCGCCGGCGGAAGGATAAATTCCATGCAACGGAGTTTAGGCTTGTCGCGCTTGCCGCACGATATGGTATGCCAACGGCAGAATATTTGAGCGCAAAGCAAGAGGGAGTGCTGATGTCGAAGGGTGGTTTGAACGCAATCGTAACGGGCTCGGCGTCCGGCCTCGGGGCCGCGACCGCGCAGATCCTGGCCAAGGGCGGCGGGCGCGTCGTCGTCAACTATTCCAACAGCAAGAAGGAAGCCGAAGAGACCGCCGACCACTGCCGCAGTGCCGGCGCCGAGGTCGTGGTGGTGCAGGGCGACGTGTCGCGCGACGAGGACTGCCGCAAGATCGCCGCCGCGGCCGCGTCCTGGGGCGGAGTGGATGCGCTGATCAACAATGCCGGCACCACCAAGCATGTGGCGCATGACAATCTCGAGGGGCTCTCGGCGGAAGATTTCCAGCGCATCTACGCGGTGAACACGATCGGTCCGTTCCAGATGGTGCGCGCGACGCGTTCGCTGCTTGAGGCCGCCGCGAAAGCATCGGGGCGCGCCTCGGCGGTGGTGAATGTCTCGTCGGTTGCGGGGGTCTCGGGCGTCGGCTCCTCGATCGCCTATGCCGCGAGCAAGGGCGCGCTCAACACCATGACGCTCTCGTTATCGCGCGCGCTCGCGCCGCTGATTCGCGTCAACACGGTGTGTCCCGGCTATATCGATACGCCGTGGTTCACCAAGGGCCGCGGCGAAGCCGGCGCCAAGCAGGTGCGCGATGCCGTGGTGGCGAGGGTGCCGCTGAAGGTGGCCTCGACGGCCGAAGATATCGCGCAGCTCGTCTGCTTCCTGGCGACGCCGGCCTCGAGCAACATGACCGGCGAATGCGTGCGCATGGATGCGGGGATGCATCTGATTTCGTAAATCTCCGATAGCGAGCGCAACGCGTCGCGTGAGGTGGGCAAAGCGAAGCATGCCCACCTTGCGCGCGTTTGCGATGACGGAGCGGACGACCGCGCTATCGCTTGCCGGGATCGGAGATGATCCCGTTGGCCACCAGCCGGTTCCAGATGAACAGCACCACCAGCGCGCCGATCGTGGCGGTGATGAAGCCGGCGCCCTGGTCGGGGCTGTAATGGCCGATGGCCTGGCCAACCCAGGTTGCGAGAAACGCACCGGCGATCCCGAGCACCGTGGTCAGGATGAACCCGCTCGGGTTGTTGGGGCCCGGCGACAGGATCCGCGCGATGATGCCAGCGACAAAGCCGACGATGATGATCCAGAGAATGCCGCTCATGGCGGTCGTCCTTTCCTGAGGCGAGAGATCAGCGTCTGGCAGTCAGATCCGCCTCGAGACTTCTTCGTCGTTCGGCAGCCGTCCGTCCGGCGTCAGATGATTGATCGCATCGGGCAGATACTGGCTCAAGCCGCGCAGCAGGTCGTCGCGCGACAGGCCGCTTTGCGCGGAGATCTGGTCGATCTGGTCGGCGCCCAATGCATTGGCGAGGTCGCCCGGCGCGACCTGCTTGTTCGGGCCGTTGCTGACCCAGGAATCGGCTTGGTCGCGCAGACCGTTGTCCTGGAGTTGCTTGAGGAGATCGCCAAGTCCGCCGCTCAGGATGGTACCTGCGGCGCCGCCCGCAAGCAGTCCGCCAAGGCCACCCTTGAGCAGATCGCTCAAGCCGCCGCCGGCGCCGCCGGGCAAGCCTGCAGTGACGACATTGCCGGGCGGGGGAGCAGGTGTCGGCGACGGGGCCGGAGCCGACTTCGGTGCTTCGCCGGGCTGATTGGTGAAATGCTTGACCGCCTTCCAGGCCAGGAGTGCCAGGATGGCCATGGTCATTGGCGACATGCCGCCCTTGTCGGATTCGGCGCTCGGCGTGCTGGGCCCACGCGGGCCGTTCTGCATGCCGTTGAGTACGTCGAGTAAACCCATCGTTTTCTCCCGCGTATCTGCCCCGCGGCGAAAACATAACGGCGCCCCATGACGGTTACAAGGCATGGCCGCGGGCTGCGCTTCCGCTCGGTAGGCACAAAATACCAACTCTGCTATCGGTTATGGTTGGGAGGTTGAACGTCGGATGAATGCTTTGGATCGACCGATCGGGATCGCCGGCGCCGGCAGCATCGGCTGTTTTGTCGGCGGCATGCTGGCCGCCGCCGGTCGCAAGGTGGCGCTGCTGGCGCGGCCGCGCGTGGTCGATGAGATCAGGAGCAACGGGCTGTGCCTGACCGGCTTTGACGGTTCGGAGCAAAGGCTCTCCGTGAGCGAGATCACGCTGTCGGACGATCCCTCGATTTTTAACGAGGCGGGCGCGGTGCTGGTGACAGTCAAAAGCGCGGATACCGGAGACATGGCCGACATCATCGGCCGCCATGCGCCTGAAGATGCCGTCATCATCAGCCTGCAGAATGGCGTCGGCAATGTCGGCCTGTTGCGCCAGCGCTTGCCGGGACGAAGGGTGCTGGGCGGCATGGTGCCGTTCAACGTGGTCGCGCTGGGCGGGGGGAGGTTTCACCGCTCGACCTCCGGCGCGATCGTCGTCGAACAGGATGCCGCTCGCACGGCGCAAGCATTGTCGGTGCCCGGCCTTGCGATGCGCCCGACCGACAATATCGACGGCGTGCAGTGGGGCAAGCTGATCCTCAATCTCAACAACGCGCTGAATGCGCTGTCCGACATCCCGCTGCGCCGGCAGCTTGCGCAGCGAAGCTGGCGCAAGCTGTTCGCCGACCAGATGGCGGAGGGCCTCGCGGTGATCAGGGCTGACGGCATCGAGCCGGTCTCGCCGACGCCGATTCCGGCCGGCCTGATGCCGCCGCTGTTGCGGCTGCCCGATGCGATCTTCGAGCCGCTGCTCGGGCGCACCATGAAGATAGACCCTGAGGCGCGCTCCTCGATGTGGGAGGATCTCAAGCGCTCACGCCGTACCGAGATCGATTATCTGCAGGGAGTCATCACAGCCATCGCCGACCGGCACGGACTGAAGGCGCCGCTGTCGCGGCGAATCGTCGATCTGGTCAAGCAAGCCGAGGCGGCGGGGAAGGGCTCGCCCCGGCTGACGCCGGAGCAAATCCGCGGCTGATGCGTTGAAAAGATACCGATGTTGCGCGAATTTCAGCGCGGACATGACGAGGAACGATCGATGACACGGATTTTCGCAGCACTGTGGTCGATTGCAGCACTGGCTGCAGCGTCAGTCGCGCCCTCGCATGCCGCGCCGCCGACGGTCGTCCCCTCGCCGGGCTATGATGCGCGATTGCAGGAGAGCGGTGGGGCGGCATCGAGGGCGCCGACCTATTACGAGCCGTTCATGCCGGCACCCAAGCCGGTCGTGCCACGCCGCACCAAGCGGACCTATCATCCGCGCTAGAGCATTTTCGGTTCTGATTGAATCAGAACCGAAGCTCTAGATTCTTGTTTTGACGCGTTTTCTTCACGCGAACCGGTATCCACTTCGCTCGAAAACGCTCTAAGGCGCTGTTCGATCGTGGAGTGAGTCTCTGTAGCCCGGGTGGAGCGAAGCGCAACCCGGGACATTTTCCTTGAGGCGTTCGCAGGCGGCCCCGGGTTACGCTTCGCTTCACCCGGGGCTACGATCCCAACGCGTTCAGCTACGCTGCTTGGCCTTGGTGGACGGTGCCTGCGGCTGCGAATTAAAGATCTTCTTGAACTCGTTCCAGCTCGAGGACAGCCGTGGCCACTCGCAGGAGAACGAGTCCTTCGCGCATTTGGCGGCTCTGATGCGCTCGGCCTGCTTGACCGGGCTTGCCACCGGCACCGGCACCCGCACCGTCTCGGTCCGCAATGTCACTTTCTCGATGCCTGGCTGCGCAGGCGATTGCATCGGCTGTTGTGCCTGCACTTGCGCTTCCGCCTCCTGCTGCTGCTTCAAGGCCAGCGCCGCGGTCATGCTCTCGCGACGCTGCTTTTCCAGATAGCGTGCATATTCCTGGTCGATCTTCTTCTGTTCTTCCGGCGTGGGGTTGGGTCCGGAGATGTCGAATGAACGATCCTGGAGGAAGTCATAATAAGTGTAGCCGCCACCCACTTTGCGGCGACCGGCGAATTTCGCGTTGCAGTCGGCAAGTTGCGACGTCTTTTCTTGCTTCGTCTTCGCCTTCTCGGCGATGTCAGCGCATTCCTCGAAATCCCTCGGGGTGCTGCGCCACCATTGCGCGTCAACGCGCGCCGGCGCGAGCATGGCTGCACCGGCGACGGCAACACTGAGCATCAACAGACGCGAGGCGATCACAGAGGCATTTCCAGCCAGATTCGAAGCAGCGGGAGAGTTGGGCGGATTGTCGGCATTTTCATGGCGCTTGTCACGACGGAACCGCGCGTCCACAAGCTATCGGAGATGCTTGATGCACCGATGACGTCTCGCTTCAACTAAAATTTTCAAGAAATTTCAAGATGAAGGAGCCAGGTCCGACCACATTGGCCGACACGCGATAAGGGTCACCACCGCCAGTCAGGCGTACAGAAAGTTCCCTCAATAAGCAATCGTGTGGGCCGACCTCCCCCAAGGCGCGGGGGAGGTCGGCGAGTTCCATGCACTATTCCATCACGCTTGCAAAGCGCATCCATTTGGCAATCGAATCGATTTCCGTGTTGTCGTTCATCCGCAGCGGGCTCTGTTTCGGGTGGAACCCGCGCGACAGCGCGGAATCGGGATCCGCCAGAAGGACGCCGATGAAGGTCGAAGCGACCAGGAAGCTGCCGACCTCGCCGAGCCGATTGCCGCCGCCATTTTCCGCTTCGGCCAGGATGTAGAACCACAGCGGCGTCCGCTCATGGAACTTGGACTGCGAGTTCTTGAGGAAGTTGCGCAGGTCCGGCTTCGAACCGAAGACGGTCGATATGTCGGCAATCGGGGCCGATTGAACCGCGCCGGTCTGCCTGAGATGGCTATGGAGAGCCTGTCCGGTGGGAAGCCTCAGATTGTAGCCGCGGCGGAGATTGCGGCGTGCGAGGCTCTTGAACAGCGCCTTCAGTTGCGGGTCGGTCTCGTCATTGCCCTCCTTGATCATCTCGTTCAAAGGCGGCGCCAGCGCGGTGTCGATCTTTCGGGCCACACGTGGCGGCGTCAGATTGCCGACAAAGCGCGCCCAATCGATCACCCAGATCTTCGGGAGGCGCTTGCCGGTGTTGATGGCGCCACCGCCACCGGTAAACTCGAATAGATCATTGAGGGTGGCTCTTGGAGCTATCCCGGCTTCGGGCCCAAAGTTCTTGTTGTAGTCGTAGGCGCCGCGGACCATCGAGTGGCCGAAGCGGTAGGCAGCCACGGAGAATTCAAGCGGCAGTGCGTTGCCGAGCCTGGTGTTCTGCCGACGCGAGTCGAACTCGGCCCTGAACTTGAAGAAATGCGACGCCCGGTCCTGAATGACGCGGTTCACCACGGCCGGATCGCAAACGCCCTTCAGGTAGCCTTCGACCGCCAGCCACTGGTAGTGCAGCCGCGTCAGCGTCTGGGCCGATGCGAAATCCGGAATCCAGCCGGTGTCGTGGCTTTCGAGGAAGTCGATGGCCCGGTTGTGAAACCGCAGGAAGCTCAGATGAAACTGCGCGACGACGAGGTTTTCGTCGTTGCGGGTGTCTCCGATCAGCGCACGCTGCGGCAACGTGTCGGAGAACTTGGCGAATTCCGACGGAGGCAGCGACGCCTGGGCAACGCGCAAGGCTGCGTTGCGGACCGCAGGCTGCACCTGCACGTAACGCGGCAGGTCGCGGTGCTCGTCCAGCCCATCCGGGAGGGGAGCCGGATTGATCGACGTTCCAACGCGCATCTTGTTTCGAAGCGTCGGATGGCGCAGGCCCGATATCACGGTCGCGACGTCGGCTGTGATGTCGGGACCCACCGGCGAGCCGCCATAGACGCTGTCGAGATCGAAGCGCGGCGTGCGCGCGTTTCTCAAGCTGCTTTCGACGGTCGAAGACGGCACCGGCGGATGCGCGTTCTCGATCTTGCTGATCGCCGTCTCGCGGTCGGTGCGTGCGGTCAATTCATGGTCGAGGAATTGGCCCCAATAGGTCAGCACCGGCGGCATGGTTGAGTCCGCACCACCAGGTCCGCCTGCCTCGATCATGAGATTGCCGAGCCCGTCGATCTCGTCCACCGTCGTCTGCGATTCAGGCAGGTAATGCTCCGGCGCGTCGAGCGGCGGAACGAAGTAGCCGAAGTCGGCCTGCTCATCGACCGCGATATCAGGCACCGCGGGTGGTGCAGCACGTGCAATGGCGCGTGCAGTGAGGGGGCTTGGACCTTTCTCTTTTTCGCGGCCGCTGTGGGATTGGAACAGGATCGTCATCGCAAATCCTCCAGATGATCCACCCGGGGCGCGATCTTTTTGTCTCGGTTGCCATATTGTCAACGAACAATCTTAGGTCATTATGCCTCAGCGCATTGTGGGGCAGTTCATAGAAATTCGCCAAAAAGTGTTTTCGATCGTTCACGCCGCCGATGCTAGGGACGGCAGCGTTGCGATGAATGGCGGTGCCTCGCAGCACGATCTGCCTATGCGCCGGGATGACTGCTGCAAGCCGGCCAACCGGGTGCGATGTGTTCACGGCAAGGCGGCCTCACTCGGCCTTGTTGCCGTCCGCTTGGCTCTCTTCCTTGACGAAGGCGAGCAGCTTCAATGTCAGGAAGGTGAAGACGGCAATCGTCACGGCCACGTCAAAGCTGCCAAGTCCGACCGAAAGCCCCATCGCCCCAGTCGCCCATAGGCTCGCCGCTGTCGCCGTGCCGTGAACGGAGGTGCCATGCTTGAGGATGGCGCCGCCGCCGATGAAGCCGATGCCGGTGATCAGCCCTTCGATCACTTTGCCCATGCCGTCCGGCGAGCCGCTGAGCAGCGTTTCGCTGGCCTGGACAAAGCCGCAACTGGCCATCGCCACCAGCGGGAAAGTTCGCAGCCCTGCGCTGCGGGCGCTCTGCTCGCGGTCCCAGCCGATCGGCACGGCAAGCACGAAAGCCGTGGCCAGCACCAGGAAATGCGTACCGATCTGCTGCCAGTCCAAGATCCGCCTCGCTGCAAGTCGACGCCCGGCAAAGTCGATATCCGCGGCCAGCCGGCCTTCAACAATGCGGGATGAGGCTTCAATGTTCCAGCTCAGGCGGCCTTCACGGACGCCTGGAATTCAGCCGGCGGCGTTATCCCGCTACACAGTCTGGCGATCAGGCTTTCAGTCTGCTATGAGGTGCCGAAACTCCACATGGGGGTTCGCGGTCCCGTAGCTCAGCCGGATAGAGCGGCGGTTTCCTAAACCGTAGGTCGGAAGTTCGAGTCTTCCCGGGATCGCCAGTCTCAAAATGCAAGAAGCCCAATAAATATAGGCGTTGTTCGCCATGCGCGCGAACCAAAGGCCAAACGCACGCCGCAGTTCATACCTGTTCGTCCAATTGAGTGACCCTGGTGGCGAGCTGATAGCCACCGTTGCGGACAGTCTTGAATATGTGGGTCGCACCGCCGTCCGAAAGCTTGCGTCGCAGGCGGCTGACTAGCACATCGATCGAGCGGTCCAGGACGTCGCCATCGCGCCCCCGTGTCAGATCGAGCAGTTGATCTCGCGAGAGCACGCGGCCGGGGCGATCAAGAAAGGTCAAGAGCAGATCGAACTCGGCGCCGGTTAGTTCGATATTGCCGCCCCGCGGATCGACCACCGACCGGGCAAACGGATCTGCTACGAAGATCGAGAGCGACACGATCACGGCCTTGCTGGCCGTTCACACAAGAGGAAACCGCCAATCGTTCACCATGGAATCGCCGGGGGCGTGGGTTTCACAAGTCTCGATTGATCTTCTTCGAGATCCTCGATGAATGAAGCGGCTTCCTGGGGGAGCGGAGCGAAGTGAAGGCACGTTCGCCGGCGATGAGGCTGATGTCGCAGAAACGACTCCTCTCAGGGCAGCATGATCAATTGGTGAATTGTGGGGCCGGGCAGGAACGGACTGGGATCGCCACGCACCCATGCCTCATGGCCCGCGAGAAAGAACGGGGATAGCGGGTGGCCGCTCTGGCCTCCCGGCATGTGGAAGATACCGGTGTCTTCATGGCCGGGGGCCACGACCATCCGTTCGGAGGCGCCGAACTCGGGTGCCTGTACCAGCGGCATGTTGACATCACCTGGCAAGCCTACTGGAGGCACGGCCAACCATGTACGAAGCCATGGCAGAGAGCGCAGCAATGGATGCGCTATGCGAGACGTGTTCGTGCTGCCCCAGCGCGCATCCTGAAGCTGCGCTCCGCCGTGCGTGGCCTTCGCTATGACCAGATCGATGCGATTGAGCAGAAAGGCTCGCCAGTCGGAAATCTCAGACGGTATCCATGCGTGGCGCTCGGCCAGCGTTTCCATCACGGCCTCCGCGCGTCGGTTCGCGACACGATAGCTGGCCCTCGGATGGACTTGACGAAGTTCGGCATCGAGACCGCCAAACCACGCGTCGTACATGGACTGATAGAAGCTGCGCACCAGTGAATAACCGATCGCGTCCGCGTCAGCGCGGCCGTTCCACTCCGTCACGAGCTGTTTGAGCTTGGCGCGCTGCGGATGGCCGTCCAGCGCAGCGTCATCGAGCGCATCCGTCAGCAGGCGCCGCCAGAAATCGATCCAGAGCGCACGATCGTCACGCTGTATGGACAGGAACGAGCTCTCGTCGAAGCTATCTTTCATGAACAGGTCATCCCGGATTTGGCTCGCGCGCGCCCCGAGGTCGGCGTCCTTGCCTCCGATCTTGTCCTGATCTTTGTCGCTCAATTGGCGGTTGTTCGCGGTCCATAGACGTCCATATGAGGGATCGTACCTTACCGGATACTCGTCTGGCGTGAGATATTCCGACCAGGTGTGATTGTCGGGCCCGGAGATCGGCAGACCGTCGCTTGGCGCCGAATGTCTCGGCAATGGACCGGCAAGAGACCAGCCGATGTGGCCGTCCAGGTCGGCGACGATGAGATTCTGAGTGGGTATACCGCTTGTCCGCCCGATCTTGATCGCCGACGCGACATTGTCGGCATCTTCCATGCGCAGAAGATGCAGGTTGATCGCATTCGGATCGTGAGCTGTCCAGTGAATTGCGTAGTTCTTGTTGCCGATTGCGATGACAGGTCCCCAACGTGTCACGGCAATGGGTAGATCAACCTGGGCTTCTCCTTTCACCTTGATGCTTTCGATCTGGCGCGCCGCCGTCTCGAAGCGGCTGCCACCGGGTTCGCGATATCGGAGGCCATTTACGGTGTTGTCGTCAAGACTGATCAAATCCAGGTAGTGCCCTGAGCTGTTCGTAAATCCCCAGGCCACGCGACCGTTGCTGCCAACGATAACAGCCGGCACGCCGGGCAGGCTCGCGCCAGTGACGCGACGCATCTTTCCGCTGGCGTCAGGATAGATGAGCGACAGACGATACCAGATGTTTGGCAGCCGCAGGCCGAGATGCATATCGTTCGCCAGCAGGGCTGCACGATGGCGAGTGTGCGGGCCGGCGACGGCCCAGCTGTTGCTGCCGGCAATGGGCTTCTCGTCGAGCTGCGATTCCGATCGCGCCAGCGAAAGCGACCAATTTGGCTTGGCCGCGGGCAGAGCGGGCATCAGGACCATCGGGCTGGCCGCCCGGTCCAGCGGCGCGTCCCAATGAGTGACATCGGGCAGCAGGAATCTGAACATGTCGTCGGGCGTGTGATCACGTAGCGCAGCACGTGCCAGCACGGATTCCAATTCATCGTATTGCAGTTCGAAGTACATTGAATACGCAACCAGGACCGAATCCTCCGGTCGCCAGGGGGCAGGCGTCGCCCGCAGCAGCATGTATTCGAAAGGCCTGGCGGAAAGCGCGTTCAACCCGTCATTGACCCCGCGGGTATAGGACTCGATGAGGCGGCGCTCGTCCGGTGAGGCGGCGGTGAGCACGGCGAGGGAGCGCATTCGGAATTGATGCAAGCGCTGGCGGCGATCGAGGTCGAGCGCTGCCGGTCCAAAAAGCTCGGCCAGTTCGCCCGCGGCCGAGCGTCGCAACAGATCCATTTGGAAGAACCGATCCTGAGCGTGCAGGAAACCCGTTGCGTAAGCCAGATCCGCCCGGTCGGAGCCGCTGATCGTGGGTACGCCCAGCGCATCCCGGTCGATCGTGACCTTGGCGGATAGTCCTTTGCCTTGAACGGAGCCATCGAGTATCGGCAAGCTGGCTCTAAGGGCGACCCAACATATCACGACCAGGGCGGCCAGGATCGTTGGAATGGCTGCGATCGACCAGCCAAGCAAAGACCTTCGCTTCACCATTCCTGCCCATAGGATTTGTCTCGCTCAGGGCTATGCCTGCGAACGCCTTTGACGGTCCATACACAACTCCTTGAAGCCACGCCGAATGTCGGCGGTCTGTTGTTACAGCCGAAGTGGCGTACAGGGACGATTTTTATGGCGGCTGCGTTCTGTGCCGCATGCGCCGCTACATTTCCAAGCCGCTTACCCGCGCCCCGTCGAGTGCCGATCGTTGCTCAGACCTGACGTTCCGGCAGGCGCAGCACAAGTCCATCGAGTTCGGGTGTCATCCTGATCTGACAGGATAGGTAGCTGCTCGGCAGGCGGTCGCAAGCGGTGCCGTCGAGCAGGGCATCCTCCTGGTCGCCCATCGCAGGGAGGCGCGCCAGCCAGTCATCGTCGACATAGACATGGCAGGTGGCGCACATGGCGTTGCCGCCGCATTCGGCCAGAATTCCATCCAACCCGTGACGGGTCGCGGCCTGCATGGCGCTCTCGCCGTCGCCGGTCTCGAGGCGATCGCTGCGGCGATTGGGGTGGATGAAGGTGACTGCAGTCATCGTCGCCTCGTCATGCCGGAGTGATCGTAACGGGCAAGCTGTCGAGCCCGCGCAGCGTATTGTTGAAGCGGCGCTTCGGCTCGCCCGTGATCTCGATTTTCGCGACGCGGCGCGCCAAGGCCGACAGCATCACCTCGCCTTCGAGGCGCGCCACGAGCTGGCCGACGCACATATGGATCCCCGAGTCGAAGCCGACATGGCCGCTGGTGCGCCGATTGATGTCGTAGCTGTCGGGCCTGTCCCCAGCGCCGCGGATCGCGATTGGCCGCGCCGAGGAACATCAGGACCTTCTCGCCTTCGCCGACTACAGTGCCCTCGAGCTCGACCTCTCTCGTCGTGGTGCGGAAGAAGGTCTGAACCAGCGGATAGGCCTCCGCAAGATCTTCGATCGCATCGAAGCTGCGCTTTCCAAGAGCGCGTCGACCCTGGCTTCGGCGGCAGCAGTGAAGCTGTCGCGCACTTGTTTCATGACGCCAGGCGACAGCACCCGGCTGAGCACGGCGCGTGTGCGGGTATGTGCGGGCGGATCGGCTTCGAGAATCAGGCTCGGCGGTCGCCAGGGCTTTTCTTTCTTGAAATCGCTCAAGCCCACGCCGCGGCTGGAGCAGAAAGTCATGGGATCGTTCAGCACCGCATGGACTTCGGCGTATCGCGCAACGCCGTAGACGTCCCATCTGTGGAGATGCACGATCGGCCCAACTTCCCGCAGCACCTCATGGGCCGGGAAAGGATCGGCGAAGAACTCGATCGCAAAGGGATCAAGATCCAGATGCGGAACGGTGCTGGCCGTGGCAGATGAGCCGAGTGCGCTCATTCAAATCCTCCCTCATCTTGCTTGCGCTACCGCAGCAGCCGGAATTTCCCACCCTCCACCTTGATGAGAAAGGCGGACCGCTCGTCGTAACCGTTGTGGTCGCTCGGACTCATGGTGGACAGGCCGTTGTTCAGATAGACGTCCTTGCCGCGCTCGAGTTCGTCCCGCAGCGCAGCGCGGAATTCCGGCGTACCCGGCTTCGCGGTCTTCACGGCGTTTACTGCCGCCCGCCTGAACAGCGCGACAGCATCCCACAAATGCGCGGCGAAGATGTTTGGCCTGTGGCCATTGGCCTTTTCGTAGGCAGCGACAAACTCATCCCGCGCCAGCCGGAACGGATCGTTTGCCGGCAGATCCTCTGCGATGGTGAACGCTTCCCCGGTGAACACGGCGCCTTCGACATTGGCGCCACCGAGCTTGATGAATTCTTCCGTCGCGACGCCGTGGGTCTGGAAAATCTTGCCGGCATAGCCTCGTTCGCGGAGGGCTTGCTGGGGCAACACGGCCGGCGTGCCCGCGGATGCGATGAACACCGCCTCCGGAATGGTCGCCATCACCTTCAAGGCCTGGCCCGTCACGCTGGTGTCGGCGCGCGCGTAAACTTCATGCGTCGTCACCGTCAGGCCCAGCGTCGGCGCGAGCCGGCTGACTTCCTTGTAATAGCCCTCGCCATATCCGTCCGAAACCCCGATATAGCCGAGCGTCTTGATCCCCGACTTCGCGATATGTTTGAGAATGGCCGCCGCCATCAGGTCGTCGTTCGGCACCACCTTGAACGCCCATTTGCGGCGGTCGTCCATCGGCTGGACGATGGCGGTCGCGGCTGCCAGCGAGATGATCGGGGTTTTCGATTCCATGGCGATGTCGAGCATCGGCATCGTCACCGGCGTCAGCGACGATCCGATCAGGATATCGACGCCGTCCTGGATCACCAGGCGCCGCGCGTTCTGGACGCCCTTTGTGGTATCAGATTCATCGTCGAGCGGGATGTAGACGATTTTTTCGCCGCCGATCTCCTTCGGCAGCGCCGCGACGGTTCGCATCTGTGGTTGCCCGAGCGCCGAGCCTGGTCCGGATGCGGAGACAACGATCCCAACCTTGATGTCCGCCTTCGCATCCGCGGCGCAGAGAACCGCGGTCACGACGATCCAAAGCCCGGTAAGGCCCAGCCTCATTTGTAGTCCCTCCCGCACGAATTCTCTTTTTCAATGTGCGCGGATACGCCGAGGACGTCCGGAGCCGCCCGCGCTTGCAATTATCGCCTGCGTCGCGGGCGTGCGTCTGTCCCCGTGATTGGGGACACATGCCGCCCCAGAAGGATGGCGAGACACTGCGCGAGACCGCTTCAAAGCTGCGGATGTTGCTGATAGGCTTAAAGAAAAATTCGGAGGAGATGATGGGGTCGGCAGCCGTGGAACCAGGAGATTCGACGAGTGTCCTTGCGCCGATGGTGCTTGCCATCGGCCGAACGTCGTTCTCGCGCGTCCTGATGGATACGGTTCGCACCGTGGCCGATGTCGGCCATTGCATGGTGTTTGCTTTCGAGACGGAGCGAATGGCGCGTTGTGCGCTGGGAATCGGTAACATCGGCATAGGGCCCGACCTCGGCGTCGCGTATTCCGAGCACTTCCATCTGGCCGACCCGAACCGGGAGACGATGTTGCACGAGCGATCAGCGCCGCGCCCGATCGTGCTGCCGAGCTTCTCCCGCCGCATGTACAGCGACAGTTACCGGAAGATGTTTTTCGAGGATGCGGAGATCGTCGACAAGATCGCCGCCGCGATCTGGGTCGACAGCGCCTGCTATTACGTGAACTTCTACAGGACCGCCGATCAGGGCCGGTTTGGTCGCAACGAAGCTGCGCGTCTCTGCAACATGGCGCCGGCGATCACCGCGATCGTGGCGCGTCACTGCCAGGAGGAGGTTGTCGCGGAGGCGCCGACCAAGCTTCAGGCGCTGTTCGCAACGCGCGAGCCGTTCCTCAAGCTCACCGGCCGAGAGAAGGAGGTCTGCCTGCGGATCCTGTCGGGCTATGGGTCCGAGGCGATCGCTGCCGATCTCGGGATCAGCCTGCACTCGACCTTCACCTACCGCAAGCGAGCCTATGAGAAGCTCGGCATCTCCTCGCAAAACGAACTGTTCGCCATCGCATTGCGTCTGATGGCGCTGCCCCGCGGCGCGCATTAGCCGAGGCCGCCCTCGCACTCTTGTCCCCAACCAGCGGGACAGACGGCTGCCAGCCCTCGGGGTACTCCTAAGGAATACCCGGAGGGCCAAACCGTGAGCACTGCGCCTCGTATCGATATCGACGTCGCGGCATTCTGGAGCGATCCTTATCCGATGCTTGCGAAGCTCCGCCGCGACGCTCCCATCGCGTTCGTGCCGCAACTCGGCAGCACGCTGCTATGCAGCCGCGACGACATTTTCATCTCCGAAAAGCAGATCGACGTCTTCTCATCGCACCAGCCCGCAGGCCTGATGAACAGGCTGATGGGCCACAACATGATGCGCAAGGACGGAGAGGCTCATTTGTCGGAGCGGAAGGCGATCTTTCCTGCCGTGTCTCCGAAGACCGTCAAATCTCATTGGACGGCGCAATTCCAGGCCCATGCCGACCGCATCATTGCCGCGCTTGAGCCAAAGGGCGCCTGCGATTTCGTGCGCGACTTCGCGCTGCCGTTTTCGGCGGAGTGCTTGAAATCGATCACCGGCCTGACCAACATGCGCTTTCAGGACATGAACGCCTGGTCGCAGGGCATGATCGACGGCATCGCCAATTACATTGGAGACCCCGCCGTCGAGGCCCGCTGTCACGCCGCGACGTCGGGCATCGATGCGGCCATCGACGACATGCTGCCGGTCCTCAGCAAGAAGCCCGATCAAAGCCTGCTCGGCGTGATGCTCGCGTCCGGCATGCCGATGGACAGCGTGCGCGCCAACATCAAGCTGTCGATCAGCGGCGGTCAAAACGAACCGCGCGATGCGATCGCCGGCGCCGCCTGGGCACTGCTGACGCATCCCGATCAATTGAGACTGGTCCTGGATGGCAAGATTCCGTGGATGCAGGTGTTCGAGGAATATGCCCGCTGGATCTCGCCGATCGGCATGTCGCCACGCCGCATCGCCAAGCCGTGGACGATCCGTGACGTTGCCTTTGAGCCCGAAGACCGGGTCTTCCTGATGTTCGGCTCCGCCAATCGCGACGAAAAGCATTTCGAGCGCGCTGATGAGTTCGACCTTGGCCGCGATACCAGCAAGAGCATCGCGTTCGGCGCCGGTCCGCATTTCTGCGCCGGCGCCTGGGCCTCGCGCGCCATGATCGCCGATGTCGCGCTCCCCACCGTCTTTGCCAGGCTGAAGAACCTCCGCCTCGTCGAGGATGAGCCGGTGCGGATCGGCGGCTGGGCGTTTCGCGGGCTGCTCAATTTACCCCTGGGGTGGGGTTAGGATCCCCAAGAGATTCGCGTTAGCCGGTTACCTTCAAACAACAGCACGTCCAGGTTTTCCCGGCTGCGGCCGGCTGTCGCGGCGCGCGGCGGGCCGACGTGATCGTGCGAATTTGAAACGCGGCTTCTGGCAAACCGCACCCAAAATCCGGTAACGGTTGCTGCAGTGCGAGGCGACCGGTTCGCAATTGAAGTCCGGCATCGCGCGGAGTAACTTAACGAAAGCGAACCTGGGTTAGGGAGCGCGCCGCGATGACGGAAAATCCTGAGAAGGAAAATCCCAAGCGAAAAATTCCTCGGCGTGATCTGCTTCGCCTCACCATCGCGGGTAGCGGCGCAGTCGCTGTCGGTGCATTGCTGCCGAGGCCTACACCCGCGCAATCGGTCGATATGAAGGACAAGCGCAGGGCACGCTATCGAGCCGATTCCGCGGAGGTTCGAGACTTCTACCGTGTCAACAGCTATCCCGGCGCCCGCTAGAGGGAGGCGTTCGTGCTGATCAGGAAGTCGGATCGTCGTCGAGGAAGTGCAAAGCCTGTCGTCGCAGACAGGCCGGGCGGCGGATTGGACCGCCGAACTTTTCTGAAGCGTTCGGGCATTGCGGCTGGCACGCTCGCGGCGCTGGGCGAACTCGCGCTCAACGGCGTGCGCAAGGCCGAGGCCGGCCCGCCGGCGCCTCCCGGCGCGCCCGTCTCGACCCGCAAGAATATCTGCACCCACTGCTCAGTGGGCTGCTCTGTCATCGCCAAGGTCGCCAACGGCGTCTGGATCGGGCAGGAGCCGGACTATGACAGCCCGATCAATCGCGGCTCGCATTGCTGCAAGGGCGCCGCGGTCCGCGACGACGTTCTGAGCGAGCGCCGCCTGCGCTATCCCGTCAAGCTCGTCAACGGCCAGTGGACGCGGGTCTCCTGGGAGACCGCGATCAACGAGATCGGCGACAAGCTGATCGAGATCCGCCAGAAGTCGGGTCCCGATTCGGTCTATTGGCTCGGCTCGGCCAAGTTCACCAACGAGGCCGCCTATCTCAACCGCAAGCTGGCGGCGTTCTGGGGCACCAACAATTCCGACCACCAGGCCCGCATCTGCCACTCGACGACCGTCACCGGCGTAGCCAACACCTGGGGCTACGGCGCGATGACCAACAGCTACAACGATATCCGCAACTCCAGGACCATCCTGCTGATGGGCGGCAATCCGGCCGAGGCGCATCCGGTCTCCTTGCAGCACATCCTCGAGGGCAAGGAGCTCAACCGCGCCAACATGATCGTGGTCGATCCCAGGATGACGCGGACGGCGGCGCATGCGACCGAATATGTCCGGGTGCGTCCGGGCACCCACATCGCCACCATCTACGGCATGCTGTGGCACATTTTCGAGAACGGCTGGGAGGACAAGGAATTCCTCAGCCAGCGGGTCTACGGCGTCGATGAGATCCGCAAGCGGGCGGCGAAGTGGAATCCGAAGGAGGTCGAGCGTGTCACCGGCCTGCCGGAGGCGCAGGTCAAGCGTATCGCCGAACTGTTCGCCAAGGAGAAGCCGGCGACGCTGATCTGGGCGATGGGGCAGACCCAGTTCACCACCGGCACCGCCAATGTCCGCGCCAGTTGCCTGTTGCTGCTTGCCACCGGCAATGTCGGCCGGCCCGGCGCCGGCGCCAATATCTTCCGCGGCCACACTAACGTGCAGGGCGCAACCGATCTCGGCCTCGATGTGACGACGTTGCCGCTCTATTACGGCCTCGCCGAGGAGGCCTGGCGGCATTGGTGCCGGGTCTGGGAGGTCGATTACGACTGGATGAAGTCGCGCTTCCCGACCAAGCAGCTCATGGAAACGCCGGGCATTCCGAGCACGCGCTGGTTCGATGCGACCTTGCTGCCGAAGGACCAGATCAGCCAGCCCAATCCGGTGCAGGCCATGTTCGTCATGGGGCATGGCGTCAACACCATCACCCGGATGCCGGAAGCGGTACGCGGCATCGAGAAGCTCGAGCTGCTGGTGGTGTGCGATCCCTATCCGACGGCGTGGTCGGTGATCTCCGAGCGCAAGAACGGCACCTATCTTCTGCCGGCCTGCACGAGCTTCGAGATGGACGGCTCGCGCACCGCCTCCAACCGCTCGCTGCAATGGGGCGAGAAGATCGTCGAGCCGGTCTTCGAATCCAAGAACGACTACGACATGATGTATATGCTCGCCAAGAAGCTCGGCTTTGCCGACCTGATGTTCAAGAACATCAAGGTCGAGAATGGCGCGGTCTCGGCGGAGGACATCCTGCGCGAGATCAACCGCGGCGGCTGGTCGACCGGCTATTGCGGCCAATCGCCGGAGCGGCTCAAGGCCCATATGAAGAACCAGCACAAGTTCGATCTGGTGACGCTGCGGGCGCCGAAGGACGATCCGGAAGTCGGCGGCGATTACTACGGCCTGCCATGGCCGTGCTGGGGCACGCCGGAGTTCAGGCACCCGGGCACGCCGATCCTCTACAACACCAATCTTCCGGTGAAGGATGGCGGCGGCACCTTCCGTGCGCGGTTCGGCGTCGAGCGCGTCGTCAAGCGCAAGGTGATGGAGAACGGTCAGGAGGTCGAGCGCGAGGATCACGACAATCTCCTCGCCGAGGGCTCCTATTCGGCCGGCTCCGACATCAAGGACGGCTATCCCGAATTCACGCTGGGCGTGCTGAAGAAGCTCGGCTGGGACAAGGAGCTGACGCCGCAGGAAATGGAGATCATCCAGCGCGTCAATTCGGCCGACCCCGATAAGGTATCCTGGTCGCTGGATCTGTCGGGCGGCATCCAGCGGGTCGCGATCGAGCACGGCTGCTCGCCTTACGGCAACGCCAAGGCGCGCATGATTGCCTGGAATCTGCCCGATCCGATTCCGGTCTATCGCGAGCCGATCTATACGCCGCGTCCGGACCTGGTCGCCGACTATCCGACCCTGCCCGATGCCAAGCAGTTCCGGATGCCCAATATCGGCTTCTCCGTGCAGAAGGCGGCGGTCGACCGCGCGATCTCACAACAGTTCCCGCTGATCCTGAGCTCGGGCCGGCTGGTGGAATATGAAGGCGGCGGCGAGGAGACGCGTTCCAACAAGTGGCTCGCCGAGCTGAAGCAGTACATGTATGTCGAGGTCAATCCGGCCGACGCCGCCGAGCGCGGCATCAAGGATGGCAGCTGGGTGTGGGTGACCGGCGCCGAGAACAGCTCGCGGACCCGCGTCAAGGCGATGGTCACCGAGCGCGTCGGCAAGGGCGTCGCCTGGATGCCGTTCCATTTCGCCGGCTTTTTCCAGGGCGCCGATCTCCGCGCCAAATATCCCGCTGGCGCCGATCCGATCGTGCTCGGCGAAAGCGTGAACACGCTGACGACTTATGGCTACGACCCCGCGACCGGCATGCAGGAGCCGAAGGCGACGCTCTGCCAGATCAGGGTCGCGTGAGAGGAACAGACGATGGCACGCATGAAATTCCTTTGTGACGCGGACCGCTGCATCGATTGCAACGCCTGCGTCACCGCGTGCAAGAACGAGAACGAGGTGCCGTGGGGCATCAACCGCCGCCGCGTCGTCACCATCAATGACGGCAAGCCCGGCGAGCGTTCGGTCTCGATGGCCTGCATGCATTGCACGGACCCGCCCTGCGCGGCGGTCTGTCCGGTGAACTGCATCTTCCCGACCGAGGACGGCGTGGTCCTGCACAACAAGGACCAGTGTATCGGTTGCGGCTATTGCTTCTACGCCTGCCCGTTCGGCGCGCCGCAATATCCGCAAGTCGGCAATTTCGGCTCGCGCGGCAAGATGGACAAGTGCACCTATTGCGCCGGCGGCGGCGGACCGGAGGCGCCGGGCAGCGCGGCGGAATTCGCCAAATACGGCTCGAACCGGTTCGGCGAGGGCAAATTGCCAATGTGCGCGGAGATGTGCTCGACCAAGTCGCTGCTGGCCGGCGATGGCGACATCATCGCGCAGATCTACGGCGAGCGGGTGCGCAAGCGCGGCTATGGCTCCGGCGCCTGGGGTTGGACCACGGCCTATCACGAAGACGTTGAGGTCTGAGCGGACAGCTCATACGGCCTGCGATGGGCGCAGGATGAGAACAGGGTAACAGTCATGACGTTTCTCGCACGCTTTCGTCTGGCGACCTTCGTCCTGATGCTGCTCGCGATCGCGGCGGCAGTGCCTGTGTTCGCGCAGAAGCTCGGTCCCGACGGCGCGCCCAATCCGACCGCAAGCGTCACCGGCCAGCGCGAGCTGCTGCAGCAGGAGCCGCGCATCACCGGCCGCGTCGACATTCCCGACATCAAATCCAGCGTGCTGATCCAGCCCGCGGGGCGGACCTGGGACTATTTCCACCAGGTCCTGCTGCGCTGGGGTGGCGGGGTGGTGATCCTCGGCACGGTCGCGCTGCTGGCGATCGCCTATCTGATTCTGGGAAAGCTGCCGATCTCAGCCGGGCGCTCGGGCAGGAAGGTGGTTCGGTTCGAGGCGTTCGAGCGCTTCGCGCACTGGCTGACGGCGGCGTCCTTTGTCATCCTCGGGCTGACCGGACTGAACATCACCTTCGGCAAGGCCCTGCTGCTGCCGCTCGTCGGGCCGGACCTATTCGCCGCCATCTCGCAGATCGCGAAGTACGTGCACAACTTCACGAGCTTCGCGTTTGTGGCGGGCCTCCTCCTGATCACAGTGATCTTCTTCAAGGACAATCTTTTGGAGAAGGTGGATATGGACTGGCTCAAGCAGGGCGGCGGCTTCATCAAGAACAGACACGCGCCGGCCGGCCGCTTCAATTTCGGCGAGAAATTGGTGTTCTGGCTGTCGATCGCGGCCGGCATTGCCGTGTCAGTTTCGGGATTCCTGCTGCTGTTTCCCTTCTATGGCACCGATATCCTCGGCATGCAGCTCGCGCAGGTGGTGCACGCCGTGGTGGCCATCCTGTTCGTCGCCCTGATCCTTGGCCACATCTATATCGGCACGGTCGGGATGGAAGGCGCGTTCGAGGCGATGGGCACCGGCGAGGTCGATCTCAACTGGGCAAAAGAGCATCACGACCAATGGATTGCCAAGAAGCTCGCCAGCGAAACCCGGCCCTCGGCGACAGCGGCGGAGTGAAAATGCCAGCCCTTCAGTGTTGGTCGCGGTCGGTGCCGCTCGGCTGCGCGTCGCGTTCGCGCAGGTAATCGTCGGTGGTGCGGACGGTCGGGCTCGCCACGCCGTAGGATTCAAAACCCTGTTCGGCGACAAAGTTGACGCGGCAATCGTCGCACATCTTGATGACGTCGAGCTTGCGCGGTGCGCCCCTGTACATCCAGTGCTTGCCTTCGAGCTTGGCGACCACGCGCTCGATCGTGCTCTTGACGCCGAACGGCTTGCCGCAGCGGATGCAGCAGAACGGTTCTTCCTCCTTGAGGATGCGGGCAGGGGCCCTGACGGCGCCGAAATCGATCCGCGGCACCAGCGTGATCACCTTCTCCGGACAGGTCGACTTGCACAGGCCGCATTGCACGCAGGCGTCCTCGACGAAGCGCAGCACCGGCCGCTCGGGATCGTCGCGCAAGGCGCTGGTCGGGCACGCCGATACGCAGGAGAGACATAGTGTGCAGCCGGACGCATCGACCTCCACAGCGCCGAACGGCGCGCCCACCGGCAGCGCGATGATGTCGGCCGGCGCCGGTGCGGCGCGATGCAATTCGCCGAGCGCAAAACGCAGCACGTCGCGTTTCTTCCCCGTGGCCCGGAAACTCGCCGGATGCGGCGCAGGCGACAATGACGGGATCGCGCGCAATGTTTCGAGCAGGGTGTCCGGATCGTCGGTCTCGATGGTGGCAATCCGCTCCGCGCCGAAGCCGAGGCCGGCCAGGATCGGATCGGCGATCGCCATGGTTCGCTTCAGGCCCGCGACGTCATGACGCGGTTTCGCCCGCAGCAGGAAGCGCATCGCGGAGGTGCCATAGGCGAAGGCCGCGGCGATGCTCTCAAGTCCGACCTGGGTGACCTCGTTGACCGCGAACGGCAGCACGTTGGCCGGCAGCCCGTCGCCGAACCGTGCCAGCGCGTCGATCAGCGGCGCGCCATGCGCCTCATCATGCACGAGCACGACCGCCTGCTCGCCGCCGGCCTCGCGATAGGCGATCAGCATCGCGCGCAGCTTGCGCATCAACGTGTCTTCCGGCGGCAGCGCGTAGGATGCGGCGCCGGTGGGGCAGGCCGCCGCGCATTGCCCGCAACCTGCGCAGATGTCGGCATCGATCGCCACATGATCGCCGGCCGGTGTAATCGCGCCCGCGGGACAGAGATCGAGACAACGGGTGCAGCCGGTGCGCCCCGAGCGCGAATGCGCGCACAGCTTGGCGTCGAACGTGACGTAGCGCGGCTTCTCGAAGGTGCCGAGGAGATCCCGCGCCTTGAGCACGGCCTGCAGCATCGCGGTCGGATGATCCGGATCGGCGCGCAGATAGCCGTCGCGCAAGTCCGCCGCCGGGAACAACGGCGTCCCACCGGTCAGGTCGAGGATGATGTCGCAATTCGATCGCGCATTGTTGCGCGTCGGACCGAACAGCAACGTGCCGCGCGAGGAGGGTGCCGCTTCGGCGAAATCGTCGACCGTCACCTCGAAGGCGCCGAGATGGCCGCGTGCCGCGATCACCTTTCCCTTCGCCACCGGGAATTCGTCACTGCGCGGCGGCGCGATGGCGGCGGGCGGTTCGATCAGCACGGTGACGTCGAGATGGTCCTTGAGCAGATTGCCGGCCTCGATCGCGGTCTCATTGCGGCCGCAGATCAGGATGACGCCGCCGCTTTCGAATTCGACCGATGGCGGCGACGGTGCAGTCTCGGCCGCGGCGGCAAGCAGAGCCGCCATCTTTGGCCCCGCGCGCGCGGCGTCATTGGACCATCCGGCAGTCTCGCGGATGTTGGCGAATTGTATGGATTGCGTGCGGCCGCTTTCCGCGGCGACGTCCGAGAACAACCGCGCCTCCTGGGTGCAGGCGATGGTGAGCGGGCCGTCTTCGGCGGCAAGGGTCCGGAAGCGATCGAGTTCGGCGCGGCAGAGCTGCGTTGCCGCCGCGGGCTCGTGATGGCAGCCGCGGCTGATAGCATCGCCGTCGAGCGGCATCGTGCCCTCGCACGAACAGATGAAAAGACGCCTCGCAGTCTCAGGCATGCGGTCACGAACTCGTGTAGCTACACAGGGCAGCCGGCGAAACTGGCCGGGAATTTATGGAAGTATATACTGTCTCTCCGGCAAAATACGATGGCGGTATGGCGGACTTGCAGGGAGCATCAGATGAGCGCGCCGCGTGATTTCTGGCTCGCGTGCGGCCATCACCTGCTCGACCGGGACGAGAACGGCCGGCTGCTGGTCACCGACGACTTCCTGAAGGCGTACCTGGCGCGGCCCGAGCTGATGCCGCCACCGGACGCCTGCGCGGCCGAGCAGGAACTGCACCGCGCCCTGCTGCGCGATCCGCGGCGGCCTGTCGCGGCTGGCCAGATCGAGGCGATCGCCGACGCCGATGCGCGCGAGAACTGGCAGATGATGATCGCCTGGCGCGACCATCTCGTGAAGCATCGGAGCGTTGAGGCTGCGTATCTCGCGATCATCAGGCGCAACATCGCCTTTCCCCAGCTCTTCATTGGCCAATTGGTGCAACTGATCCTGCGCAATGCGCTGGACGATTGCGGCGATGCGTTCATGCTGCGCGCCGCCGAGCTGTTTTTCCGCCCGCAGAAGCTGATGATCGAAGGGGCCTCTGTCCTCGCCATCGACGAGGAACGCGGGTCCGTGACCGGCCGCCATTCGGCGTCGCCGCTGATGGCGCTGCTCGGATTGCCCGACGTCACCGAGGTCGATGTGCTGAACGGCACCACCGCCGATGGCTATTGGGAGCGCAGCGACCGGTTCGACCTGGCGCTCGACCTGGCCGTCGGCGAGCGCGGCCTGATCGCGCTCGGTGACGTGATCGCCCGCTGGGTTGCGCATCTGCTGGCGATCGAGGTTGAGGTCGAGCCGGTGGCGGAACTGCGCGAGGTATCATGGAACTGGTATGTCGGACTCAGCGCCGAGGCCACGCGCATTGGGGACGCGATCTGGCATGGCGATGATTTCGACGAGGAGGCGCGCGCCCAGTTGATTGGGCTGTTCCGGCTGACGTTCCGCGATCCCACCTATATGATTGAAACGGTCAGGGGCGAGCCGGTTTATCTGCTGCTCGCCATGACGGCGGAGGGGGTGTTGCGGCTGAAGCCGCAAAACCTCATCACCGGTTTGCCGATTGCGAACGCGGAGGCAGTGAATTGATATCGACGGCACTGGAGCGCATTTCCGTGGGCGTCGTGGTCGAGCGGCGCAAGGGCCGCAGTGCCTGGGCAGACTTTTTGTGGCGGCCGGTTTCGGTGCTTGCCGGAAGCCCGTCGGCCGCGCCATGGACGCCGCTGGATAGGCAAGGAGAGGTGACGTTGTTCTACGCGGGCGAAGCCATGATCGAGTTGCACCGCACCGAGACCACCAATTATCGCGACAATCTCGCGTCCGGCTCGCCCGCCCTATGGGTCAACTTGCGCCCGACCGGTTCTGAGCCGCCCTACGAACTGCTCGCCGTCACCGCGGATCCGGCCGAGGGCGAGGCGTTCACCGACGCCGGCAGCAACCTGGTCGAGGCGGTGCCGATGCCCGCCGGCATTGCGGAGGTCGTCGAGCGATTTGTTGCCGAGCATCATGTCGAGCGCCCCTTCATCAAGCGGCAGCGCGACCGGTAGGTGCCGCCGAGCTAGGATACGAGAGAGAACGGACAGTGGCTGAAGAGCACAATGTTTTCCTCCGCTGGGCACGGCTGAAGCAGGCCGCGAAGGAACGCCAGGACACGGAGGCCGCTCCAATTGACAGTGGAGAAGCGCCTCCGCCGCCGGCGGCCGACGTGGCGAATGATGAGCCGTTCGACCTCGCCAGCCTGCCGTCGATCGAATCGATCGCCGCCAATACGGATATCGCCGCGTTCCTGCGCTCCGGCGTGCCGGCCGAATTGACCCGCGCCGCATTGCGCCGTGCCTGGACCAGCGATCCCGCCATCCGCGATTTCATCGGCATCGCGGAGAACCAATGGGATTTCAACGATCCGAACGCAATCCCGGGCTTCGGCCCGCTCGATCCCACGGAAAACGCCGCCGACCTTCTCGCGCAGGTCTCGAGACGCTTGGAGCAGATTCCGGAGGCGCTTGCGGACACGTCACAGCCGGTCGATCCGGTTCGGCCCGCGGCAGCCGATTCCGCAGAGCCCGTTCTCGATCAGCCGCCCGCGATCGACGAGCCGGCGGTCGCGGATGCCGCTGCGCAATCGAACGAACCACAGGAGATGGGCGCGGAGGGAGAGCAACCACCTGCCGAGGAAGCACGGGATGCTCCGCGAAAACGGCGTCACGGCAGCGCGTTGCCCCGATAGCGATCGACAAGGCGGCATGTCTTTCCGGATCGAACCATGACGGATTCAATTTCAAAGAGCTCTGCAGCGCGCATCGTCGATGAGATCGACCACGCCCGGGCGCAGGAATATGCGCTGCTCGCGACCTTGCTGACCCGAGGCCCGGATGGGCAGCTTCTTTCCCGTCTCGCCGGCCTGCGCGGCGATGCCAGCCCGATCGGCATGGCGCATATCGCGCTGGCCGAAGCGGCGCGCCGGACCAATGCGGAGCGCGCGTCACGCGAATTCTTTTCGCTGTTTGCCGGCCTGGGGGAGGGCGCACTGCTGCCCTATGCGTCGCATTATCTCGCCGAAACTTTGTATGGGCGTCCGCTCGTCCGCGTGCGGGAAACGCTCGACAGCCTCGGCATCGAAAAGACACCGGAGCGGACGGAGCCGGAGGACCACGCCGGATTCCTCTGCGAGATCATGGCGGGCCTTGCCGGTGGCGGTATCGCCGCGCCCGATGGCGCCGATCGCGATGTCTTCGAGCGGCATCTTTCTCCCTGGATCAGGCGCTTCTTCATCGACCTGGAACGGGCAAAATCGGCCGATTTCTACGCATCGGTTGGCGCGCTCGGGCGCACCTTCATCGACATCGAAGCCGAAGCGTTTGCGCTTCCCGTCTGAACACGGCTTTTTGTCCGCGAAACGGAACTCGTCGGCTTGCGGAACTGTGCTACAACTTGACGTGAAAAGGAGAAAGCATGATGCGCGCGTTCGTCCTGGCCTGCCTGCTCGCTGTCGTCATTGCCGTTGGAGCGGCGGTGATTCTCGACAATTTCGTGCAGGAATCGGCGACGACGGCCTTCGCCTTGCCGAGCGCCCGAGTTTAGCAGCGATGACACGCAACCGGCGCGGGTCTCGAATCCCAGCGGCCATGCCGCCGCTGGTGCATTGCACGCGGTGGCCGGCGTCGAGAAATTGCCGGTTCAGGACATCGACGATCCGTCGCTGATCTATCCAGCGCCGACCACATAGGCTGTTGCGATCGTCCGATGCGGCCGTCCGGCTTCGGACCGACGGTTTGAGAAACGGGATCGGCCCATGATAGGGCTAGACCGAGAATCTCTCCGCCCATAGCCGGCCTGCCATGCGTCCCCGAACCATCGATCTCAATCTGCTGGTCATGCTCGAGGCCCTCGTCGCCGAGCGCAGCGTGTCCAAGGCCGCGCGGCGCATGGGATTGACGCAGTCGGCCGTGAGTCACGCGCTGCGGCGGCTCCGCGACACCTTCAATGATGAGCTGTTTGTCCGCTCGCCCGACGGGATGGAGCCGACGTTGCGTGCGCTCGAACTTGCCAACGCGACGCATGCGGCGCTGGAGCAGATCGAACGGACCATCGACAAGTCGGCAAGTTTCGATCCCGCGACCGCCGAGCGAACTTTCACGCTGCGGATCTCCGAATATGTATCAGGCCACCTGCTGCAGCGATTGTGTCCCATCCTGAGGAAGGAAGCGCCCGGCATCCGCATCAATGCGGCGCATTTCACCGGCGATCCGCGCGAGGACGAGATCGTCGGCGACGAAATTCACGTACGGCTCGCCTCATCAGGGAATCCGGAAGGCCGGCGCGAGCGGCTGCGCGTGCTCGATGAACGGTTCGTGGTGCTGATGCGAAAAACCAATCCGGCGCGTCACAGCAGGATGACGCTGCCGTTCTACGCTTCGCTCTCGCATGTCAAGGTCGCCGGCACCATCGGCACCAATGTGATCGATGACGCACTGCGCATCCGCGGACTTTATCGCCGCATCGTATTCAACGTGCCGAGCTGGCGGGATGCGCGCCATATCGTGGCCAGCAGCGACCTCGTCGCAGCCATCCCCGCACGATGGGCGCGCGACAAGGAAACGCCACTGCCGTGCACCTCAGTCCGCTTTCCGCTCGATGACGTCACTTTCGCGATCGACCTCGAATGGCACCCGCGCTTCGCGCTCGATCCCGGCCAGACCTGGCTGCGCGCGCTGATCGCGAAGCAGTTTTAGGCGTGTGTTCCGATCAGGCGCATGGATACGTTCACTCCCGCCGCGCAAACAAATCGGACTCCTTCTCCCGCTTGCGGGAGAGGGCTGGGGTGAGGATTTCTCCGCGAAGGGGCTGCTAACAGCTGAGCTCGCACAACTCGACTCCGGCGTTCGCAAATCGCGTCGAGAGTCCCAGTGTGGATGCAGCTCTCACCCCAACCCTCTCCCGCAAGCGGGAGAGGGGGCACAGCGTTCATCGTGGGCGCATTCGTATGAATCAACCTCATATCCAACATGAAAATTATGAGTTTTATTTATCTGACCGCTTTGTGACATCGTACGGCCATCAACGACACAAGAGACGGCGGGAGAAACGCGGTGGCCCTTCAGAAGCGGTATCTTGTCTACATCGGCCTGTTCGTGCTGATGTTCATCAACTATCTCGACCGGGTTAATCTCTCGGTCGCGGCGAAGTCGATTTCGGAGGCCTATGGCCTGACGCCGATCGACATGGGCTATATCTTCTCCGCCTTTCTCTGGACCTATCTGATCTGCCTGATTCCGATGGGCATGCTCGCCGATCGCTATGGCGGCCGCGCGGTCACCTACTCCACGCTTGGATTGTGGTCGCTGGCCGGGATCTGGACCGGCCTTGCGACAACCTATTCCTCGCTGTTCGCGTCGCGCCTGGTGCTGGGCATCGGCGAGTCCGCAAGCTATCCCGCCGGCGGCAAGATCATCCGCGAATGGGCGCCGGAGAGCGAGCGTGGCATCGCTTCGGCGTTCCTCAATTGCGGCGCCCATGCCGGGCTCTGCGTCGGCTCGGTCGTGGTCGGCTCGCTGATCGTCGCGTTCGGCTGGCGCGAGTCGTTCTATATCACCGGCGCCGCTGGCGTCGTGCTCGCGCTGCTCTGGTTCGCGTTGTATCGCCAGCCGGAGCGTGCGTCATGGCTTGGCGCCGAGGAGCGCGACTTCATCCTGAAGAACCGTGGCGCCATCGCCGCACGCGGAGCCGGCGAACTGAATCAGTCGGCCGCGCTGAAAGGACTGTTGAGCAGCCCCTCGATGTGGGCGTTGGCGCTCACGCAAGGCTGCGCCGGCTATACGCTCTATCTCTTCATGACCTGGCTGCCGAGCTATCTCGCGGCGACGCGTGGCATGGACATACTCAAGTCGAGCCTGTTCTCCGCCATTCCCTATGGCGTGGCCGCGATCCTCGGCCTTGGGCTCGGCTGGTTCAGCGATCGTCTGCTGAAAAAATCAGGTCGAGCGAACGCCGACCGCCGCAAGCTGATTGCCGCGATGCTGCTGCTGTCGTCGGTGATCCTCGCCGCGCCGCTGGTCGATTCGATCTGGGTGATCACGACCCTGATCAGCATTTCGCTCGCCTGTGTGGCCACCGCGATGGCGATGAACATTGCGCTTACCGCCGACCTGATGACCGATGGCCGCTACAATGGCGCCGCCACCAGTCTCCTGATCATGGGCGGCAATCTGTTCGGCACTGCGGCGCCGATTATCACCGGCTATGTGGTGGCGGCCACCGGCGGCTATTCCGGCGCGTTCCTGATTGCGGGCGTGCTGCTGCTCGGCGGCGCCGTGGTCATCACATCAGGGGCGCGGACGCCGATCCGGCTCTCCGCCGCGCCAGAAGCGAGGCTGCAGGACCGCGCGGCCTCGGTCGTCTAAGGGAGCAAGCCAATGAAGAAGCTGACATTTACCGCGGTCTCGCGGAACTATTTCAACATGCCGGTCTGGATCGCCAAGCACCGCGGCATGTTCGCCGATGAAGGGCTTGATGTCGCAATCGAGCTCTATGAGGGTGTCGACGAGGTGACCAATCGCATCCGTGACGGCCGCGCCGAGCTCGGCTACGGGATCACCGAGCACGTGATCCTTGACAGCGAGGCCGGCGGCTTCCTCGAAATCATCGGCGGCAATGTCAACCGGCTGCCTTTCTCCTTCATCGCTGGCAAGAACATCAGGACGGCGGAGGACCTGCGCGGCAAGACCGTCGGTGTCTCCTCGATCGAGGCGGGCAGCTCGTCGCTGGTCATGAAGCTGCTTTCCGCGCGCGGCCTGGACTATCCGCGCGACTACAAGATCCGCGCGGTGGGGCCGATCCTGACGCGGTGGGAGATGCTGCAGTCCGGCGAGATCGATGCTGGCCTGCAGGGCGCGCCGCTGAACTATATCGCCATCGACCAGGGCTATCCGAGCCTGTGTGAACCTCGCCAGGAGGTGCCATACTTTCAGTTCACCTCGCTGAATGTCGACAGCCGCTGGGCCAAGGCAAATGCGGACACGATGCACCGCTTCATGCGCGCCTTCGTGCGTGCACATGAATGGTTCTTCGCCAATCGCGCCGGCGTCACCCCGATCGCGATGGCCGAAACCGGCATTGCCCAGAGCTATGCCGAGCGCGCCTGGGACGAATACGCCAGGGATGAGATCTTCCCGCGCGATGGCGATGCGAGCGATGCCGCGGTGCAGGCGCTGATCGAGATCAGCTCCTTGATCCGCGCGGTGCCCAATCGCGTCAAGTCGCAGGCCGCCGACTACATCAACTGCAGCTATCTGCATGCTGCCCAGCACGACGTCGCGGCCTGACGGGCACGACCATGCCGACCTTGCCCGATATCGACTACGGCAGCCGGCTGCGCGCCGGCCTGCTCGTTCCATCCGGAAATTCGGTGGCCGAGCCGGAGATCCGCGCCATGCTGCCGCGGCAAGTCTCCATGCTGGTGACACGGTTGGCGCTACGCGGCAGCTCGAGACCGGAGCTGATGCGCATGCTCGATCGGCTCGAGGCCGCCTCCGGGCTGCTGGCGGACGCCGAGGTCGATGTCATCGTGTTCCATTGCACGGCGGTTTCGACCTTCGCGCCGGAGCTCGCCGGCGGCATCCGTGAGCGCATCCAGTCGGCCTCCGGCATCCGCTGCTTCACCACGGCGGATGCGATCCTGGCCGGGTTGACGCGCCTGAACGCCAGACGGGTCTCGCTGCTGACACCCTATATCGATGAGGTGCATGCGCGCGAGATCGCGTTCCTGGAGGCCAGCGGTTTCCAGGTCGCGGGCGGCGCCAATCTGGGGATCAACACCAATTCAGAAATGGCCGGCCTCAGCTCCGCGGCGATCCTCGACTGGGCGAGGGACGCAATCGACCCACGCGCCGATGCCTGCCTCATTAGCTGCACAGCCATCAAGTCGGCGCCCGTTATCGCCGAACTCGAGCGGGTCTCGGGAATCCCCGTGCTCACGAGCAACCAGAGCATGGCCTGGCACCTCATGAGGTCGAACGGCATCGACGGCGATGTCGTGGATTACGGTCGCCTGTTCTCAGACCCGGCCGTGAGAAGCGCAGAGCCGGTCGCAGCCGCTCGCTGAGGCAATCCACACCCGTGGAGATTGCCGCGCGGGCCAGCCGCGCAGATAACTTTTCGTCGCGCGGGTGATCAGGTACATCCAGACTTCGTTCCCTGCCGCATGCGCGGCCGGGAGATAATGTGCTGGCATGTCCCAAGGCTTCACGGATGAAGAAAGCGAAGAAGGTGCAACCGGGCGCTCCCGCCCTTGAAAAGGGGCTGGATCTTCTGGAAGCGCTGTCGGCGGAGGCGCGCGGTCTCAGCCAGAAGCAGCTGGCCGAGCGCGTCGGCCGTTCCGTCGGCGAGATCTTCCGCATGCTGGTGGCGCTGGAGCGCCGCGGCTATGTCACGCGCGATCCCGCGACGGGGGAATATACCCTGACGCTGAAGTTGTTCCGGATCGCCTCGCAATTCCCGCCGACCGAACGGCTGCTGAAGGCCGCATTGCCTGTGATGGAGCAGCTTGCCGGCCGCGTGCAACTGTCCTGTCATCTCACCGTTCTGCATGGCGAGCAGTTCATGGTGATCGCGCGGATCGAGCCGGAATGGCTGATGGGCTGGTCGGTCAAGGTCGGCGCGGTGTTTCCGCTGACCCAGCAATATGCATCGGCCAAGGTGCTGGCGGCATTCCAGCTCGAGGGCCGGCGTCAGGAGCTGGCGGACGTCATCGCCGCCAATGATCGGATCAGCGGCAAGAAGGCGCTCGCGGCGCTGGACCGAATCTCGGCGGAGGGCGGCAATTTCTCCAATGACGACGGCTATACCCGTATCCTCGCCTATAGCTGCCCGATCGTCGAAGCTTCGGGCCGCGCCGTCGCCGCGTTGACCGTACCCTTGGTGCGGCAGGACCGCATCCCCGCCAGTGAAGCCGCCACCATCGCCACCGAGTTGCGCGCCGCCGCGAAGATCGTCTCGGAGAAGATCGGCGGCGTGCCTTAACCTACCGTCATTCCGGCATCGACGACCCAGGCGGCGCCATTGACATGCGCGGCGGCGTCGGACGCGAGAAACGCGACGACTTCAGCGATATGCTCCGGCTTCCCGTAGGGCGCGCCGCCGCTTCGGCGTGGCGCGACCGAGCGCTCGCGGGCCTGGTCCTCGAGGTCATGGATCATGCGCGACTCGATCGGGCCGGGCAGGATCGCGTTGACCCTGATCTTCGTGCCGGTCACCTCCAGCGCGGCGGTGCGGGTCAGGCCGAGCACCGCATGCTTGGACGCCACATAGCCGGCAAGGCCGGCGCGGCCGCGGATTGCCGAGGTCGATGCGGTGTTGACGATCGCGCCGCGGCCGCGCGGCATCATCCGGGCCAGCACGTATTTGAGGCCGAGGAAGACGCCCTTCACATTGACCTGCAACAGCCGGTCGAACGTATCATCAGGATATTCGTGCAGCGGCGCGACCACCCCTTCGATGCCGGCATTGTTGGCGAAGACGCCGATCGGGCCAAGCCGCTGCTCGATCGCTTCGACAAACCCCGCGGTCTCCGCCGCGCTCGAGACGTCGGCGCGGATGGCGAGCGCCCGGGCGCCGGCCGCCTCAACCAGGCGCGCCGTTGCCGCGGCCGCCGCTTCATCGATATCGACGATGGCGACCGCCCGGCTGGTCCGGGCCAGCGCGAGTGCGATCGCCCGGCCGATGTCGCCGCCACCGCCGGTGACGAGCGCTACGTCGCCGTTCATGATTTCAGGAAGTCGCAGCCGCCTTCCTCCAGCGGACGCCATGCTTCGCCGGGCGGGATGGTCTTGATCAGCTTGTAATAGTCCCAGGGATATTTGGACTCTTCCGGCTTCTTGACCTCGAACAGATACATGTTGTGCAGCTTGCGGCCGTCGGCGCGAACGCTGCCCTTGCCGAACAGGGGATCGTCGGTCGGCAGCTTCTTCATCTCCTGCACCACCGCCTTGCCGTCGCCGGAGGCGCCGAGCGCGTCGACGGCCTTGAGGTAATGCAGCGTGGCGGCATAGACGCCGGCCTGCAGCGCGGTGGGGTAACGGCCGTTGTTGCGCGGAGCGAAGCGCTTGGCCCAGGCGCGGGTGTCATCGTTGAGATCCCAGTAGAAGGACTCGGTGAACTGCAGGCCCTGCGCCACCTTCAGCCCCAGCGAATGCACGTCGCTGAGATAGAGGACGGTGGCGACCACGCGCTGGCCGCCCTGCGGGATGCCGAACTCGACCGATTGCTTGATCGAATTGATGGTGTCGCCGCCGGCGTTGATCAGGGCAATGACCTCGGCCTTCGAGGCCTGCGCCTGCAAGAGGAAGGAGGAGAAATCCTGGGTGTTGATCGGCGTGCGCACGCCACCCACGACCTTGCCGCCAAGCTTCTGCACCACATTCTTGATGTCCGCCTCCATCGCATGCCCGAACGCATAGTCGGCGGTCAGTGTGAACCAGGTCTTGCCGCCGCTGCCGACGACGGCCCGCGTGGCGCCCGACGACAGCGCGTAGGTGTCGTAGGTCCAGTGCACGAGGTTTGGCGAGCACGCCTTGCCGGTGAGGTCGGACGAGGACGCGCCCGATACCAGGAGCGTCTTGTTGTTCTGCTGCACGACGTTGCGCACCGCCAGCGCCACCGCGGAATTCGGCGCGTCGATGATGGCATCGACATTGCTACGATCGACCCATTCGCGCGCGATGTTGGCGGCGAGATCGGCCTTGTTCATGTGGTCGCCGCTGATGACCTCGATCGGCCTGGTCATCTTGTGCGGGGAGGCCTGAAAGTCCTCCACCGCCATCTTCGCCGCCAGCAGCGATCCGGGCCCGGTGACGTCGGCATAGAGGCTCGACATGTCCGTGAGCACGCCGAGCCGAAGCGGCCCGGGCTCCTGCGCCTGGGCACCCAGGCTCGTGAAGCCCAATGCCATGCCGCCGAGGCCGGCCAGCAGCCGGCGACGGTTCAACGAAACATACTTTATCATATTCAAAACCCTCCCATGTATGGTCCGAGCTCACGCGCGGATGTGTGCGCCCGCGCGTGCTTTGCGCGCGGGTCGATGTTGTCGTTCACGGAATCAGCCGCTCGATGAGCCGCCGGTCTTCGACCTCGAAACCGCCGCCATAGACCTCCGACACCATGAAATGCGCGCCGAGGATCTCCGGCTGGAGATCGGCGATCGGGTCGTATTCGCTTGCGTGCAGCGTCATCGAAGCGCGGCCGGGTTGCGGTGCGGAATATTTCAGCGGTGTGCGGCGATAGGCGATATCGGCATAGGCCGTCTCCAGGCGCTCCGGATGCGGCAACCGGCGAACATGGATTTCGCCGGCGGGCAGTTCGTCGCCGTCAACGATGCGGACGACCGGCGCCTTCGGATCGGGCGTAAAGGAAAAATTCGCCAGCGGGATGCCCCGCCGCCTGACCGAGCCATTGATCGAGCCGTCCGGCTGCTCATTGAAGCTGTAGTGCGCGTCCTTCTTGGTGTAGCCGAAGACTTCCCGGCCGGCGCAGATGCCCATCGGGTCGCTGCAATACATGAAGATGTGCGTCTCGGTGAACAGGCCCTTGTAGCGCACGGGCACGGTGATCATCAGGTCGAACATCTGCCCGGCATGCACCGCCAGCGAATGGCCCGGCGACACCATGAAGCGGAAGGCGACGCGGTCGCTCGCGATCTCGAACGGGGTATCCGCGAGCAGGCTCGCCACTTTGCCGGGGGCGACGCGGGTCATGATCTCGACCGTCCGCAACGTGCAGCCCCATTCCACCGGATAGGCCGGCGAGTAGGGTGGATTGACCCCGCTGTTCGGCTTCAACCGGTAATCGCCGAACATGCGGCGCCGGGGATCGTTCGGGTCGGTGATCGGGTCGGTCATCTGGGCTTGCTCTCCATCGGCGGCATGCTCATCGCATGGCGCCCGCTTGCGTGTTCCGCATCAAGACCTTCTGCTGGTCGCCCATGACATGGGCGTGGAAGGCCATCGCGGCGTCGGACAGATCGCTCTCCGGGGCATGTTCCGGCGCGAAGTTGTTGTAGCGGTCGACCCCGCGCACCAGCGTGGCGCTGTCATTCGTGCCCACGACCTGCCGCACATGGGTCGGCAGATAGCGGATCGCAAAGCCGATCCGGCGCTTCGCCGACGGGTTGGGGTCGCTGCCATGGATCAGGCGGACGTGGTGCAACGACATCTCGCCGGGCTGAAGCTGCAGCATCACGGCCTTGCTCTCGTCGACATCGACCGCGATCTCCTGACCGCGCGTCAGCAGATTGTCAGCGGCAAAAGTGTCGCGATGGGCGATTTGCTCCAGCGTCTGGGTGTCGGGAATGACGCGCATGGCGCCGTTCTCGGCGGTGCTCTCGGACAGCGCGACCCATGCGGTGACGATATCGGCGGGGTCGAGGCCCCAATAGGTCGAGTCCTGGTGCCAGGAGACGAAGCCGGGATCGCGCGCCTCCTTGATGAAGAAAGTGGAACTCCAGCAGAGGATGTCGGGGCCGATCACGCTCTCGACTGCGTCGAGAATGGCCGGATGCCGGATCAGCCCATCGAGCCAGGTGAACAGCAGATGACTCTTGTGCCGCATCGATCCCTTGAGCGCGCCGTGCGCGGCCTCATGCGCCTCCAGTCGCTTGCGAATGCCTTCGACCTCGGCCGCGGACATGACCCTGATCGGGGCGTAGTAGCCGTGCTCGCGGTAGTGGGTGATCGCAGCTTCCGACAGCAGGGCCATGGTTTCCTCATTTCATATATGGTTATTTAGTTCCATATATGAAATCAAATTTCCCACCCGAGTCAAGCCGCGTCGTGGCGGTTCCGCAGGGTCCGATTGCGTCCGAACGAGACCAGACGCGTTCCTTCAGAAAGCGGTTGCCAGCGGCGCCGGGCGACGAAAAAATGAAGCCAAATCGGTAAGAAAAGGAGCGCTCCGCCATGCGTGTCAAAGACAAGGTCTGCGTCGTGACGGGAGCGGCTGGTGGTATCGGCGAGGCCGTGGCGCGGGCCTATGCCGAGGCTGGAGCGCGCGGTGTCGTCGTCGCGGATCTCAAGACGACGCGCGAGCGGCTCGCGAGCGTCGCCGGCGATATCGATGGGCTGGCGGTCACCGCCGATGTCGGGCTGGAAGAGGACATCAAGGCGCTGGTCGCCGCGGCGGAGGCAAAATATGGCCCAGTCGACGTCTTCTTCTCCAATGCCGGGCTGTCGCGCAAGGGACAGGAGACGGCCGCCGATGCCGACTGGGACGTGAGCTGGCGCGTGCATGTGATGAGCCACGTGTTCGCGGCGCGGGCGCTGGTGCCCGGCATGCTCGAGCGCGGCTCCGGCTATCTTCTCAACACGGCGTCGGCCGCGGGTCTTTTGGCCTCGCTGAACTCGATGCCGTATGGCGTGACCAAGAACGCCGCAGTTGCGCTCGCCGAGCATCTTGCGATTCAGTATGGCGACCGCGGCATCCGCGTCTCCGTGCTGTGCCCGCAGTCGGTGCAGACGGGCATGACCACGCCGGGGCCGAGCGCGGCGCGGGTCGATGGCGTGATGCAGCCGGCCGAAGTCGCGCGCATCGTGATCGAAGCGATGGAGGAAGAACGCTTCCTGATCCTGTCGCACCCGCAGGTGCAGGAATACATGCAGCGGAAGGCGTCGAGCCGCGACCGCTGGCTTGCCGGCATGCGCCGCCTGCGCGACCGGATCTACGGCGCGCCGTCCTCGGCGTGAACGTTTCCAGCCGTCATTGCGGGCGCAGCGAAGCAATCCATAGCGCCTCTCGCGGAGATATGGATTGCTCCGTCACGGTCGCTCCTCGCAATGACGGATTTACGCATTCTTTGATGGCGCGAATTCTTTTAGCAAGCCCATATAGTTCTTCGCGCCTGGAAACGCGTAGGCGCCACGGCGCGAGGTCGTAAGCTTCAGCCCGATCAGCGCCTCGGCCTGCTTCACAGCGGCAGCGACGCCGTCGATGACGGGCACACCGAATTTTTTCGACAAGACGGCCGCAAGATCGGCCATGCCGGCGCAGCCCAGCACGATCGCCTCCGCGCCCTTTTCCAGCGCCCGCTCGATTTCAGCGCAAAGCTTTTCCTGCGCACCGGAGCCAGGCTTTTCCAGATCGAGCACCGCCACATCGCATGCCGTCACCGAGACTCGTTCGGCGAACCCATAGCGACGCACCAGCTCTTCCAGCGGCACGACCGAGCGCGGCAACGTGGTGACGACAGCGATGCGCTTTGCGAGCTGGCCCGCAGTGATGAGCGCCGCTTCGCAAATGCCGATCACCGGAAATGGCGCCGCCGATCGCGCCGCATCCAATCCGGTGTCGTCGAAGCAGGCAATGATCCCGGCATTCGCATCCTGTGCGTTCAACAGCGCCTGGACCAGGCCCGGCACGGCGAAAGCCTCGTCGTAGTAGCCCTCGATCGAGACCGGCCCCATCGCCGAGGTGACGGCGGAGATCTCGGTGCCGGGCGACGCTGCAGCGCGCGCTGCGGCGGCGATGGTCTCGGTCATCGTGATGGTGGTGTTGGGATTGACGATCAGGATTCTTGTCGGTGCCATGACGTTATCGTAACCCGGATCAAGCTGCGTGGCAAAATGGGTCACGCCCCGTGACCTTCCCGACGGAGACCTTTCTCAACGAGCCTGTGGCTGTGTGCGTGCCGCTGTGGCATGCTCGACGCGACTTCCTCATGCCAAGTTGCACAGGGTCCCAACCTAAGGAGGACGGCCATGGTAACTTACGTCGTGCTGGCGAAGTTCACCGATCAGGGAATCCGCAGCGCCAAGGAGTCTCCGAAGCGCGCGGAAGCTTTCAAGGAGATGGCAAAGACGTTCGGCGTGAAGGTGAAGGAGATCGTCTGGACCCAAGGGCGATACGACATCGTCACCTTCATCGAAGCGCCGGACGAATCGTCCGCCATGTCGCTCAGTCTGAGCCTCGGCGCGCTCGGCAATGTTCGCAGCGAAACGCTGCGGGCATATTCGGCGGCCGAGATGACGAAGATCGTCGGCAACATGCTCTGACGATCGCAAGGCGCTGGGTGCCGTGCGGCGACCTACTGCTGGGCACGGTCCTCGAGCAGGTGATCCTTGACCAGGCGCACGGCGCCCCGCCGCCACGAGTAATCGGCGCCCATGCGAAGGCCGCTGTCGGCCCGCGAAACGATGGCGCTGGTCCGGGCGTCGCGGACTTGAAATCCGATCGTGTACTCGGTGCGGCTGACCCGCCGCACCACGCCGATCAGCGATTGATCCGCGCCGAGCTTCAGGGCGATGCCGGCCTCGCAGCCGCCGCAGTCTCGCAGCGTATGCGACTTGACGGCGTCCGCGTTCGTATCGCCGATCTCGATCGTGCGGTAGCGACCCGATTGCGCGAACAGTTCGCGTACGCCGCTGGTGACGTCGGCCAGTTGCGCGGTATCCGAAGCCGTGACGCCGCTGGCCGCAGCGGCCGCGGTGGTATCTTCCAGCTCGAAGTCGAACACCGCAAGCGCGATCGGTGCCTGTGCAGCCGCTGGAGAGGCCGATAGCTGCGACGCCAGCGCTGCGCGGACGTCGCGGGACAGGAAGCTCTCGGCGCGATCCCACGCCTCGTCATTGTCGCCGCGAAACGAGTAGCGCCGTTCGAACAGGACCCGGTTGGCGCCAATGTCGATGACCGCCGCGGTCGCCCATTGGACCAGGGTACTCATCTTCTGAACGCCGCCGGTGATCAGGATGTTGGCGCCGCCTCGTGCGGCGGCCTCGATGCGCTCGGCGGGCGTTGCCCGATCGTCCGTCGCGGGCGGGATGAGACGGTAGCGTGCGTCGGCCTCGACATCTCGTCGGAGCGCGGCCATGAACGCCTGCAGGCGCTTTTGATGGGCGGCGGTCTGATCGGTGGGCTCGCCCGAGGTGTCGAGATAGCCGAACTCTTCAATCGTGACGCCCAGGGTCTGGGCTGCCGGCACGCTGGTGGTGGCCGCACCGGCAGAGCCGCAGCCCAGCAAGAGCCCAAATAAGGTGACGGCGTGCAAACCAAGACGGGATCGGTGCATCGGCGGACCTTTCGGTGATCATCCAAGCTACCAGACTATGCCTGCCGGACGATGGAATCCACCCACGCCGCAAACGCATCGAGCACTTCGTCCATCACTTCGCGGTCGTTGCGGCCCGACCGCGCCAGCACATGAAACGAGTGATCGGCTTCCTTCACGAGATGCAGCGTCGCCAATGAGCCGAGTTCCTTGAGCACCGGCTCGAGCAGCTTCAATTCCGCCAGCGCATCGCGCGTGCCCTGCAGGAACAGCATGGGGATTTGGACATCCGCAAGATGCGTTGCCCGTTCGCTGGATGGCTTTCCGGCCGGATGCAGCGGGAAGGCGAGAAACACCAGGCCGCGCACGCCGGCAAGCGGCTTGATCGCCTGCGCCTGTGAGGTCATCCGCCCGCCGAACGATTTTCCGCCGGCAAAGAGCGGCAGATCGGCGCATCGCTGCGCGGCTTCCGCCACCGCAGCGCGCACGGCGGCATGCGCAACGCCCGGCGGGTCAGGCCGCTTGCTGCCCTTCTCCATGTAGGGGAACTGATAACGCAGCGTCGCGATGCCACGCGCGGCAAGGCCAGCGGCAATCACTTCCATCGAGGCATGCGTCATGCCGGCGCCCGCGCCGTGGGCAAACACGTAAATGGCGCGCGCCTGCGGCGGGCGCAGCAGCAGCGCCGAAACCGCGCCGGCGTGTTCGACCTCGATCTTGAGGGACTGCGTATCGGTTGTCATCGTCCTGGTATGTAGCCCGGGTGGAGCGCCAGCGTAACCCGGGACCGCTCGTCGACGCAGAGGTCCCGGGTTGCGCTGCGCTTCACCCGGGCTGCGAAGCTACTGCCAATCTCGTCGGGTGCAGACCGCGCGGCGAATGAGACACTTCGCCACAAATGGTCGCGGGACATCGGCGACAGATTGTGCCAAAAGCTGAAAATGCTGCATCATACGCCACTTATCGCGACCATTGTTGCAGGGCTTGGACTGGCTTTTGTGTTCGGTGCCTTGGCCCAGCGGTTCCGTCTTCCACCGCTGGTCGGCTATCTGCTCGCCGAAGTTGCGGTCGGTCCCTTCACCCCCGGCTTCGTCGCGGACCAGTCGCTGGCAACGGAGCTGGCGGAACTAGGCATCATCCTGCTGATGTTCGGGGTGGGCCTGCATTTTTCTCTCAACGATCTGCTGTCTGTCCGCGCCATCGCACTGCCTGGCGCCGTGGTCCAGATCGCGGTTGCGACGCTGATGGGGCTTGCGCTCGCGCTGGCCATGGACTGGACGATCGGGGCCGGCCTCGTGTTCGGGCTCGCATTATCGGTCGCCAGCACCGTCGTGCTGCTTCGCGCGATGCAGGAGCGCCGGTTGATGGATACCGATCGCGGCAAGATCGCCGTCGGCTGGCTGATCGTGGAAGATCTGGCGATGGTGCTCGCGCTCGTGCTGCTGCCGGCACTTGCGAGCGTGCTCGGTGGCAATGGCGATGCGCAGACCGTCGGTCCGCTCGCAGCGCGCCTTGGTCTTGGCCTCACCGGCACGTTGCTGCTCACGGTCGCCAAGGTCGGCCTGTTCATCGCCCTGATGCTGGTGGTGGGACGCAGGCTCATTCCCTGGATCCTGCATTACGTTGCGCATACCGGTTCGCGCGAATTGTTCCGGCTCGCCGTGCTGGCGATCGCGCTCGGCGTTGCGTTCGGCGCGACCAAGCTGTTCGACGTTTCGCTTGCGCTCGGCGCCTTCTTCGCCGGGATGATGCTGACGGAATCCCCGCTCAGCCAGCGCGCGGCGCAGGAGTCGCTGCCGCTGCGGGACGCTTTTGCGGTGCTGTTCTTCGTTTCCGTCGGCATGCTGTTCGATCCGATGAGCGTGGTCCGCGAACCATGGCCGCTGATCGGCACGCTCTTCATCATCACGATCGGCAAGTCGGTTGCGGCCTTCCTGATCGTGCTGGCGTTCCGGCACCCGGTCTCCACCGCACTGACGATCTCCGCCAGTCTCGCCCAGATCGGCGAGTTCTCCTTCATCCTGGCGGAGATTGGCGTTGTGTCCAATCTGCTCCCAAAGGAAGGTCGCGACCTGATCCTGGCCGGATCGATCCTTTCGATCATGCTCAATCCGCTGATCTTCGCAGGCGTGGACTGGCTGATACCGCGCCTTGATCGAGGCGGGGCGTCGCCCGAGACGGCTGCTCCTCCCGCCCGCGAAAAGATCCCGGTCACGGGCCTGACCGGTCATGCGATCCTGGTCGGCTACGGCCGGGTCGGAAACATCGTCGGCAACGCGATGAAGGAGGCGGGCCAGCCGTTCCTTGTGATCGAGGATGCGGATGCGATCGTCAGCGGGCTCAAGCAGAAAAGCATCGAGGCGATCATGGGTAATGCGGCCCGCGCCGACGTGCTTGCCGCCGCCAATCCGTCCGCGGCCCGCTACCTGGTGGTCGCAATTCCCGAGGCGTTCGAAGCCGGGCAGATCGTGCAGCAGGCGCGCGCGGCCAATCCGGACATCCGGACCATCGCCCGCGCGCATTCGGACGCCGAGGTCGAGCATCTCGCGCGACTGGGCGCAGATACCGTCATCATGGGTGAGCGCGAGATTGCACGGGCAATGATCGAAAGCCTGCAGCGTGAGCCGCAAGCGCGAGAGATGGAACCAGACGACGCTCCGACTATAATCGCCCGGCACGATGTTCCAAACGCGCCGGCAGATCGCTAGTATGCCGCCGTTGCGCGTGGGGACGCAGGCAGCAGTAAGAGGATCGGAATGGGCGCGAGTTCTCTGGCGGAGCTGAAGCGGATCATCGAAGGCGAATCCACCGATGGGATCCACTTGTTGAACAATCCGAAGGACAACCCGATCTGTTCGCTTTCTTACGATGAAAGCATTTCCTGCATCGCGGTGGTGTGGCGGAAGTACGCGACCAGCGCCCAGCTTCGCTTCATCCATGAGATCATCCTGGGCATGCTCACGCAGCACGCCGCCGACAGGATCCTGGGCGATGATTCGGACTTGCCGATCGTCCATGCGGAAGATCAGAAGTGGATCGTCGAAGACTGGCTGCCGCGAGCGCGGGCGGCAGGCTTGAAGGCTGTGGCCACAGCGGTATCGCTGACCTTCTTCGGGAAGGTCTCGATAGGGAGCATCCATTCGAAATTGGCCAAACAGATTGCGATCAAGGATTTTCACAACATCCACTCGGCGCGCACGTGGCTCGGCAGCCTAAGCCCGCAGCAATTGGCGTAGCCGCGCTGAATTTGGTCGATCCGGCGCTTAGATAGCGCAGCGGCCGCAGCGCGCCCGCGAACGCTCAGCGGAGCGGGACGATCTTCGCCTGTGCCTTGGCCCGTTCGTTGACCGTCTTCGACGGCACCAGATGCGGTGCATCCGCGCCGCGGTTGCAGGCGACATCAATGAAGCGCTGCATCAGTGGCGGCATGCTACGATCGCGCATCGCAATCATGAGCCAGCTCTCGGCGTCGATGCCTGCGATCGGGCGACTGGAAACGCCCGGTATCGCCATGCACGTATAGCACTCAGGCAGCACGGCAATGCCGAGGCCTGCGGAGACGAGGCCGAGCACGGTGTTGAGCTCGCGCGCTTCCTGCTGGATGCGCGGCGTGAAGCCGGCCGCGCCGCACAGCGTCATCAGATGTTCATGCATGCCGCAATTGACGACAGGTTCGACGCCGACAAACGGCTGATCGACCAGCTCGGTCATCTCGACCGGTGCGGCCGACGCGGCGAGCCGATGGGTCGACGGAAAGAACAGCCGCGAGCGGTCGCGCCATAACGGCATCAGCTTGATATTCCGGTTCTTCTGCAGCACGGCTGGCGGCCGCAGGATGCCGAAATCGATCTGGTCGTCAGCGAGGGCCGCGAATTGCGAGCCGGTTCCCAGGTGCTGCAATTCGATCTGCACATCGGGATAGCGGCTGCGGAAGGCGCGCAGCATCTGTGCGAAGGCTTCACGCATTGGAACTGAGCTCGTGAACGCGAGCCGGATGGTGCCGGCCTCGCCGCGGCCGGCACGCCGCACCGCCTCGGTGGTCTGCTCGAGCTGCTTCACCGCGCGACGCGCATTGTCCAGCAGCACTGCGCCGGCCGGCGTGAGTTCGACCTTGCGCCGATTGCGGCTGAACAGTGCCGTTCCGACCTCGGCCTCGATCGCCTTGATCTGGATGCTGAGCGGCGGCTGGCTGATGTTCAGGCGTCGGGCGGCGCGGCTGAAGCTGAGCTCTTCGGCCACCGCGATGAAATAGCGAAGCTGGCGATAATCCATCCTCTTATAGTCAAAACGTATAGCCGGGCTGTCAATATCATATTGGACGAAATGGCTCGGTCGCGCGTACATCGGCGGCAAGCAACGAACAATCCGAGTGGCAAGGGAGCGAGGCGATGATTGGATTCCAGATCTGCAAACGCACGCGCAAGGTCGATGCGGGCACTGTCGCGAAATTCCGCGAGCTGCCGGTCGCCAATATCAGCGATTCCATGTCGCGGATGACTGCGGGCGGTGCGGCGCTGCGGCCGATCCATAAGGAAGGCGTGCTCGCCGGTCCGGCCTTCACGGTGAAGACACGTCCCGGCGACAATCTGATGGTGCACAAGGCGATCGACATCGCCGAACCGGGCGATGTGATTGTGGTCGACGGCGGCGGCGATCTCACCAATTCCCTGATCGGCGAGATGATGGCGGCGCAGGCCGAGCGGCGCGGCGTCGCCGGCATCGTGATCTACGGCGCGATCCGCGACTACGATACGCTCCATGCCGGCACTTTCCCGGTCTATGCCGCCGGCGTTACCCATCGCGGACCCTACAAGGATGGTCCGGGCGAGATCAACGTGCCGATCGCGATCGACGGCATGGTGATCGCGCCTGGCGACCTGATCGTCGGCGATGGCGACGGCATCGTCTGCGTGCCCTTCGATGTCACGGCCGAGGTGCTGAAGGCGACCGAGGCCAAGCATGCGGCCGAGATCAGGCAGCTCGCGTTGATCAAGGAGGGCAAGCTCGACCGCGCCTGGGTCGATGCGGCGCTGACCCGGCTCGGCTGCAAGATTGACGTTTGATCGCGACGTCGCACGCGACGTTCGCAAGGGAGTATGCCGTGTTTGCTTTTTCCGGATCGGTCCACCCGAACAACTGTTCGTGTTGCGGGGACCCGCTGGCCTTCCAGGCGGTGATGGCTTCGGGTGGGTCTTCTCACTTTTCGCCTCCGACGAATATCGAAGCGACCGAAGGGCTGCGCCGGGCACAGGCACCGAGCGGACTGATCATCGATTGCCACGGCCATTACACCACGGAGCCGCGGGCGCTGCTCGACTGGCGCAAGCGGCAAATCGCGGCGATCGGGGATCCCTCGCAGATGCCTTCGGTCGACGCACTGAAGATCAGCGACGACGAGTTGCGGCAATCGGTCGAGGGCGCGCAACTGCGGCTGCAGCGCGAGCGCGGCACGTCGGTGACGCTGTTCTCGCCGCGGGCCTCGGGCATGAGCCATCACATCGGCGACGCCGCAGTCAGCGAGGCCTGGTCGCGGATTTCGAATGACCTGATCTATCGACTGACAAAACTCTATCCGAAGAATTTCATCGGCGTCTGCCAGTTGCCGCAGTCGCCCGGCGTTGCGCCGAAGAACTGCATCGCGGAGCTGAAGCGCTGCGTCGAGGAGCTCGGCTTCGTCGGATGCAACCTCAATCCGGATCCAAGCGGCGGCTATTGGAAGGACCCGCCGCTGACCGACCGCTGGTGGTATCCGCTCTATGAGAAGATGGTCGAGCTCGACGTGCCCGCGATGATCCATGTCAGCGCCGCCGCCAATCCAGTCTTCCACACCACCGGCAGCCATTACATCAACGGCGACACCACCGCCTTCGTGCAGTTCCTGATGTCGGATCTGTTCAAGGACTTTCCGACGCTGAAACTGATCATCCCGCATGGCGGCGGCGCCATACCCTATCATTGGGGCCGCTACCGCGGCATCGCGCAGGACCAGAAGCGGCCACCGCTGTCCGAAAGCGTGCTGAAGAATGTGTTCTTCGACACCTGCGTCTATCACCAGCCCGGCATCGACCTGCTGACGAAGGTGATCCCGGCCGAGAACATCCTGTTTGCTTCAGAGATGGTCGGCGCGGTGAAGGGCATCGATCCCCAGACCGGCTTCAGCTACGACGATACGCGGCGCTACATCGATGGCTCGCCGCTGCTGAGCGCAGACGAGAAGCGCGCGATCTTCGCCGGCAACGCGCGGCGCGTGTACAGCCGCATTCCCGCTGAATTCTTCAACTGAGTCAGGGATAGCTAGTGATCACGGACTCGCAGGTTCATCTCTGGGAAGCGCATCGTCCCGATCGGCCCTGGCCGGCCGAACAGATCGGCAAGCCGTCCTTCGTTGCGGTCCCGGGCGCGCGGCCGCATCGGCCCGAGCCGCTCGGCGCCGACGAATTGATCGGGATGATGAACCGCACCGGCGTCGACCGCGCGGTGATCGTGCCGCCGTCGCCGGTCGGCGATTCCAACGATACGGCGCTTGAAGCTGCGCAACGATTTCCGGAGCGTTTCGCGGTGATGGGCCGTTTCAATCCGGATGAAGCCGGCGCGCGCGAACGGCTGCAGACTTGGCTCGACCAGCCGGGGATGCTCGGCATTCGCATGACCTTCTACAAGCCGCAATGGGCACGCTGGCTGGAGCCCGGCGCCATCGAATGGTTCTGGTCCGACTGCCAGCGGCTCGAGATTCCGCTGATGGCGCTGGCGCCTGGCCTGCTCAAGGAGATCGCGGCGCTGGCCGCCCGCTATCCCGGTCTCACCATCATCCTCGACCACATGGCGCGGCAGAGCGCACTGCGCGATCAAGCCTGTTTTGCCGATCTGGACGAACTGCTCGCGCTGGCAAAGTTTCCAAATGTCGCGATCAAGGCGAGCTCGTTGCCGTGCTACACGGACAGCTCCTATCCGTTCGCCAGCCTGCGACCCTATTTGCAGCGAACCTTCGAAGCATTCGGTGCCGATCGCATCATGTGGGGATCCGATCTCACGCGTCTGCCGTGCTCCTATCTGGAATGTCTCGACCACATGCGGCGCGAGCTTCCGTTCCTGACCGACGGCGATCGCAGGCAGGTGCTCGGCGGCACCGCCGCGGCGCTGCTGCGCTGGCCCGAAACCGGTGGCGCCGTCAAACCAGCAACATCGAACGAGGCCCGCCCGTGACAGACCAGATCGACCGACGCACCGTCCTGTCGCTGCTTGCCGGCGCCACGCTATCGCCCGGCTTGACCGGAATGGCGCGCGCGGCCGGCTATCCCGAGCGGGCGATCCATGTCGCGGTGCCGTTCTCGGCAGGCGGCGCGGTCGATATCGTCGCGCGCACCGTGATGCAGCAGGCCGGCCCGCAGCTCGGCCAGCCGATCGTGATCGAGAACCGGCCCGGCGCCAGCGGCAACATCGCGACCGCCTTCGTCGCCAAGTCCGATCCCGACGGCTACAATGTCCTGATCGCCGCCAACAACCTCGCGACCAACGAGGCGCTGTTCGACAGCCTGCCCTTCAACGCGGAAAAGGACCTCGAGCCGGTCGCCCTCGTCGGATATTCGCCTCTGATCCTGGTGGTGCAGCCGCAATTCGAGGCCAAGACCGTCAAGGACATCGTCGACATGGCCAAGGCATCGCCGGACAAGCTCACCTTTGCCTCCGCCGGCACCGGCACCTCGGGCCATCTCGCGGCGGAGATTTTCAAGCAGGTGACCGGCATCCAGGCGCTGCACGTGCCGTACAAGGGCGGCGCGCAGGCGATGGTCGATATCATCGCCGGCCGCGTTTCCTTCATGTTCGTCGATCCCGTGCAGGGCATGCCGCAGATCCGTGCCAACCAGCTCCGGCCAGTCGCGGTCAGCTCGCGCGAGCGGCTGGTGCTGCTGCCGGATGTCCCGACGGTCACCGAGGCCGGTTTTCCTGGCGTCGAGGCCACCGTCTGGTGGGGCTTCCTGGTTCCCGCCCGCACGCCCAAGGAGATCGTGACGCGGCTGAACAAGGAGATCGACCTTGCGCTTGGCGATCAGAAGGTGAAGGACAGCCTTCGCGAGATGGGCGCCGTTGTCAAAGGCGGCACGCCCGAGGATTTCCGCGCCTTCATCAAGTCCGAGACGGAACGCTGGGGCAACATCATCCGCACCGCCAAGATCAAGGCGGAGTGATCGGCTCCTGCGGGCGAGCTGGACCTCGCCCCGCTTGCGGGAGAGGGGGCCGGCTAGAGCATTTTCGGTTCTGATTGAATCAGAACCGAAGCTCTAGATTCTTGTTTTGACGCGTTTTCTTCACGCGAACCGGTATCCACTTCGCTCGAAAACGCTCTAGCAGCGCGGCTCAACAGCCGCGGCAGATGCTGCGCAGGCTTCGATAGACTTCCTCGTCATCCCTGCGCATCTGCTGCAACGCCTCCATCGGCTTATTGTCATAGACAGGTTCGGGCTTGCGCTTTGCCTCTAGCGCCGCGGCCTGCCGCTCGTAGCAGGCTTCCCGCTCGGCTTTCGCCTGGATGAACCGGCACTGCTCCACCGCGGCTGATGCGGGAGCGACGCCGACCGTGACCCCGAGGGCTATGAGGATGAGGAGTTTCAATGTTGCCTGTCCTTTGCCGGCCTGTTGTCCCAGTTCCGTGAAGCGCGGGCAACATCAACTTTGCGCGCGAGCCATTTCCTGGCCAGGCATTCTTTGCTAGCCACTTGTTACGATAACGAAGTCCTTCAGCCGGCCTTGCCGGCGGCCTAGGGCCGGGAAGCAAACGTGCCAAAGACTATCGAAGAACCCGCGCGGCGCGTGCCGATCTATGGCGAATATGAAGTCGCGGTGCTCGGCGGCGGGCCCGCCGGGATTGCGGCGGCGGTTGCCGCGGCGCGGGCCGGGCGGCGCACGCTCCTGATCGAACGCTACGGCTTTCTCGGCGGCATGGGCACCGCCGCCGGCGTGACCAATTTTTGCGGGCTCCATGCCAATGTCCACGGACAAGCGCATCGGGTGGTGCAGGGCGTCGCCTCCGATTTGCTTGATCGGATCGATCGCCTCAATGGCCTGAACAAGCCGCACCTGATCCACGGCAAGATCCTGGCGCAGGCCTATGACACCGCGGCCTACAAGATAGCGGCCGACGATCTGCTGGCGAGCCACAAGGTCGATATCCTCTTCCATGCGCTCGGCCCCGGCGTGGTGATGGATGACGAGCAGCGCATCGGCGCGCTGATGGTCGAGACCAAAGCCGGCCGCCAGGCGGTGCTGGCCAACATCTTCATCGATTGCTCCGGCGACGGCGATCTCGCGGCCTGGGCCGGTGCGCCGTACGAGGTCGGCGATACCAAGGGCAGCATGCTCTATCCATCGATGATGTTCCGTCTCAACGGCATCGATCCGGAGAAGGCAGGCGATGCCTGGCGGACGATCCCGGCGCTGATGGACCAGGCGGAGGCCGCCGGCACCCACAAGTTTCCGCGCAAGTCCGCAATCGTGCGGCCGCAGCGCTCGCCGGTCGAATGGCGGGTGAACTTCACCCAGCTCGCGCGCGAGGACGGCACCGCCATCAATGGTCTGGAGCCCGATGATCTCACCCGCGGCGAGATTGACGGCCGCCGCCAGGCGATCCGGGCCTTCGAATTCCTGCGCACGGTGCCGGGCTTCGAGAACTCCTACATCGTCGACCTGCCGCCGCAACTTGGCATCCGCGAGACAAGGCGTGTGGTCGGTGGTTACAAGCTTAGCGGCGAGGATGTGCTCGGCTGTGCTTCGTTCGAGGATTCCATCGGCGTCAACGGCTGGCCGATCGAGGCCCACGTCGCCGGCGATGTCATCTTCAAGTTCCCGCCGATCCCGGAATCGCGCGGCTTCAACGAACTGCCCTATCGCATGCTGGTGCCTGAAGGCGTCGACAATCTTCTGATCGCCGGGCGCTGCGCCTCGATGACCCATGAGGGACAGTCGGCGGCGCGGGTCTCCGGCGCCTGCTTTGCGATGGGCGAAGCCGCGGGCTCGGCGGCCGCGCTTGCGCTGTCGGGCAATACCAAAGCGCGCGACATCGCGGTGGAGAGACTGCAGCAAGGACTGAAAGAACAGGGCGCCTTCATCGGGCGCGACCAGGACGTGCCTGCCGGATTGTAAGGAGGAGACGGGATGAAGCGTTTTGCGCGGCTTGCGCTTGCGGGCCTGCTGGCACTGACGGCGAGCGGGATCGCGCGGGCCGATGAGCTGCTGAAGGCCAGGATCGGCGTGCTCCGGCTGTCGTCCTCGGCGCCGGTGTTCATCGCGCAGGACAAGGGCTATTTCCGCGAGGCCGGGCTCGATGTCGAGCTGAAATTCTTCGACGCCGCGCAGCCGATCGCGGTCGCCACCACCTCGGGTGATGTCGATTTCGGCGTCACCGCCTTCACGGCAGGGCTCTACAATCTCGCCGGCAAGGGTACGCTGAAGGTGATCGGCGGCATGAGCCGCGAGAAGGCCGGTTATCCCCTGATCGGCTATTTCGCTTCCAACAACGCCTATGCGGCCGGGCTGAAGACGCCGAAGGATCTTGCCGGCAAGCGCGTGGCGGTCACGCAGGTCGGCTCGAGCTTTCACTATTCGCTCGGCCTGCTCGCCGACAAATACGGCTTCAAGCTTTCGGAGGTGAAGCTGGTGCCGCTGCAGTCGCTCTCGAACGCCGCCGCTGCGCTGAAGGGCGAAACCGTCGATGCCGCGCTGCTGCCGGCCCCGACCGCGCGCCCGCTGATTGAAACGAATGGTGCGAAGCTGCTCGGCTGGGTCGGCGACGAGACGCCCTGGCAGCTCGGCGCCGTGTTCGCCTCACCGAAGACGCTTGCCAACAAGGCGCTGGTGACGAAATTGCTCGCGGCCCTGCTCAAGGCGGATCGCGAATATCACGATGTGATCCTGGCTGCGATCAAGGACGGCAAGGCGCCGATCGATGAGAAGACCAGGCCGCTGCTCGAGATCATCGCTAAATACACCAACCTGCCGGTCGAGCAGGTGGTTGGCAATTGCGCCTACATCGATCCCGACGGCAAGCTCGACGTCAAGAACGTCGCCAACCAGATTTCCTGGTTGCAGGAGCAGGGCTTCGTCGACAACGGTTTTGACGCGGACAGCATCATCGCAAAAGAATATGTGAAGCCGGATTGATGGACCTCATCGCCGACCATATCAGCCACCGCTTCGACACGCTCGCCGTACTCAACGACGTCTCGTTCACGGTACGCACGGGCGAGGTGGTTGCGATCGTCGGCCCCTCCGGCTGCGGCAAGAGCACGCTGCTGTCGATCCTCGGCGGCCTGTTGCAGCCGAGCGGCGGCGCGGCCGAGCTGCGCGGCGCGCCGCCAAAGGACAGCCTCAATCCGCTGACGTTCGTGTTCCAGGATTTTGCCCTGCTGCCCTGGTGCACGGTGGAAGAAAACGTCGCGTTCCCGCTCGGGCACACGGCGCTCGGTGCAGCGGAGCGCCGCGCCATCGTCGACGACGCGCTGCGCCGCACCGGGCTCTCGGATTTTCGCCGCACCTATCCAAAGCAACTTTCCGGCGGCATGCGCCAGCGCGTCGGCATCGCGCGGGCGCTCGCCGTGAAGCCGGCAATCCTGCTGATGGATGAGCCGCTGTCGGCGCTGGACTCGCAGACGCGTGAACTCCTGATGGAGGATTTCGTCCGCCTGCTCGCCGATGGTGCGATGGGCGCGGTCTATGTCACGCATAATCTGGAGGAAGCGGTGCGGCTTGCCGACCGCATCGTGGTGCTGTCGCGCCGGCCCGGGCGCATTCGCAAAGTCGTGCCTATTACGACGACGCGCAGCGAGCGCGGCGACAGGAACGCACGCGAAAAGCTGCTGGTGTTGCAGGACGAATTATGGTCGCTGATCCGTGAGGAGGCGATCGATGCCGAGCGCGAGGTCCAGCATGCTTGACCGCGCGCCATCAGAGACGCCGTCAGACATCGACACCAGATCGCGGCCGGTCGAATTTCGCGGCGCCGGCTTCACACCGCGCGCGGGCCGCGCGTCGGGCTGGATCGCTCTCGCGCTTATCGTCGCGCTGTGGCAGCTCGCCGGCAGCGCCGGATGGGTCAATCCGCTGTTCCTGCCGGCGCCGTCGGCGATCGCGGTCGCAACCTACAAGCTCGCGATGTCGGGCGCGCTCTGGCAGCATCTCGGCTGGTCGGTGATGCGGATCGGCACCGGCTGGCTGCTTGGCACGCTGGCCGGCGTCATCGTCGGTTTCGCGATCGGCCTGTCAACGCTGGCGCGTGGCGTCGGCATCACCTTTATCTCCGCGCTGTTTCCGATCCCGAAGATCGCGCTGCTGCCATTGTTGATCCTATGGCTCGGGATCGGCGAAGAGCCGAAGATCGCGACGATTGCGCTCGGGGTGTTCTTCTCCACCGCAATCTCGGTCTATAGCGGCGTCGATGCGGTGCCGCGCAATCTGATCCGCATGGCACAAAGCTTCAACGTGCCGTTCCACGCCATCGTGCGCCGCGTGATCTGGCCGGGCGCGCTGCCTTCGATCCTGGCCGGCTTCCGCATCACTGCATCTGTCGCATTGCTATTGGTGGTGAGTGCGGAGATGATCGGCGCGCAGTACGGCATCGGCGCCTTCGTGCTGCAGGCCGGCAATCTGATGCAGACAGATCAGTTGCTCGCCGGCGTCGTGATCCTGTCGCTGTTCGGATTGGCAGTGGGGAAACTGATTAGTTTGTTGGAGGCAAAGCTGCTGCACTGGCGGTAAGTGGCGCGGCCGTCATTCCGGGATGGTCCGAAGGACCAGACCCGGAATCTCGAGCTTCCGGGTTCGATGCTACGCATCGCCCCGGAATGACGAATTCAATTTCACGCATTCCCGCGGTCTTCGCGGAACAGATCGAGCTTCTGCTGCACCGGACGGTCGGAGAAGCTGAACAATACCGAATCCACATCCGCCTCATGCGTGACCCAGCGCCAGCTCGGCACCACAAACAGATCGCGCGGACCCCATTCGAAGGTCTGCTCGCCGATCCTGGTGCGGCCCTTGCCCTCGATGGCGGCGAACACGGTGGCGTCGGTTGAGCGATAGCGCGCGGTGGTGAAGCCCTTAGGGATGAGCTGGATGAAGGTGCCGATGGTCGGCATCGCGTAATCGCCGGTTTCGGGATTGGAGAATTTCAGCTTGAGGCCGTGGCAGGCGTCCCATTCATCGCGCGCCTTGGCCTGCTCCAGTGCCTCGCGGGTGTAGCTGTAGGGATAGTTGAAGATCGGCGACGTCTTCGAGGTACGTTTCTGATCGACCGGCAGCAGGTTGTGACCGTAGCGCGCAAAACTGTCGCCGGCGGGCTTGGTGATCTGCTGCTGGTCCTCCTTCGCGCCCTCGGCGAACGAGGCGTCGAAGAACTGCACCATCGGGATGTCGAGCCCGTCGAGCCAGAACATCGGCTCGCTGGTCTCGTTGGAATGGTCATGCCAGGTCATCGACGGCGTGATCACGAAATCGCCGGGGGACATCGCGGTGCGCTCGCCGTCGACGGACGTATAGGCGCCCTTGCCCTCGAGCACGAAGCGCAGCGCCGACTGGCTGTGGCGATGGGCCGGGGCGATATCGCCCGGCACCACCATCTGCACACCGGCAAACAGCGACGTCGTGATCTTCGATTGGCCGCGCAGGCCCGGATTTTCCAGGACCAGCACCCGCCGCTCGGCTTCCTTCGCTGTGATCAGCTTGCCGGCCTCGTTCATGTAGTCGCGGATCTGATCGAACTTCCACAGATGCGGGCGGCAGGCGCTCCTCGGCTCCGGCGTGATCAGGTCGTTCATCACGTTCCAGAGCGCAGAAAGATTTTGGCCGTCGATCTTCTTGTAGAACGCCTCGCGCTCCGGCGTCTTCTGCACGGCTTCCATGGCAAGCCTCCCGTTCATTTCTGTCTTGTTCGCTAATTGACAGCATACTGACAATATGGCTAGCGTCAACACGAGCAAAACCAGAAAACATCAGGGGAGGTTCCGATGAAGCTGCACGGGTACTTCCGCAGCAGCGCGTCCTATCGGGTGCGGATCGCGTTGAACCTGAAGGGGCTCACCGTCGAGCATCTGCCGCATCACCTTCGCAAAGGCGAACAATGCGCTCCGGCCTATCTTGCGATCAATCCGCAAGGGCTGGTGCCGACATTGGAAAGCGACGCGGGCGCGATCCTGACCCAGTCGCTCGCCATCATCGAATGGCTCGATGAAACCCATCCCGAACCGCCGCTATTGCCGGAGGATTCGCTGCAGCGCGCAAAAGTCCGCGCCTTCGCACAGGCCATCGCCTGCGACACCCATCCCGTGCAGAATCTGAAAGTGCTGGCGCGGCTGCGTCAGCTCGGCCTGCCGGAAGACAAGGTGGCGGAATGGGCGGCCTGGGCCAACCGCGAGGGGCTTTCGGCCTGTGAGATATTGGCCGCGGGGGAAGCCGGGCCGTTCTGCTTCGGTGCTGCACCGACGCTGGCCGACCTCTGCCTGGTGCCGCAGCTTGCCAATGCGCGGCGCTTCGGCGTCGATGTCAGCGCTTTTCCGCGGCTGCTCAAGGCGGAAGCCGCGGCGAGGGAATTGAAGGCGTTTGCCGACGCCGCTCCGGACAAGCAAGCCGATGCCGAATAGCAAGCAGAGCCCGATCACCATGGACGCGGTCTATACCGCGCCCGGCTATCTGTTCCGGCGGATGCAGCAGATCGCGGTCTCGATTTTCATCGAGGAGTGCAGGCAGTTCGACCTGACGCCGGTGCAATATGCCGCGCTGATTGCGATCCATACCCATCCCGGCATCGATGCGACGCGGCTCTCCGCCGTGATCGCGTTCGACCGCTCTACGCTCGGCAATGTGATCGAGCGGTTGCAGAGCAAAGGTCTGATCGAGCGCAAGCCCGATTCCGGGGACAAGCGCGTCAAGCTGCTCACGCTAACCAAGCAGGGCGCTTCGCTCTTGCGCGAGATCATGCCTTTGGTTGACCGTGCGCAGGCGCGGATGCTGCAGCCGCTCAAGCCTTCCGACCGCAAGATGCTGCTGGCGCTGCTCGCGCAGCTCGTCGATCTCAACAACGAGGCCTCGCGCGTGCCGCTGCGCGCCGAGGATGCCCTCGAACATCTCGGGAAGTTGGGCTGATGGCGAAGGACAAGCTTCCAGTCCTGATCGCAGGCGGCGGCATCGGCGGTCTTGCCGCGGCGCTCGGGCTTGCGCAGAAGGGCATCGGCTCGATTCTCTTGGAAAAGTCCGCCTCGCTCGGCGAGATCGGTGCCGGCATCCAGCTCGGCCCGAACGCCTTCCATGCCTTCGATTATCTCGGCGTCGGCGAGGCTGCGCGGCGCATGGCCGTCTATATCGACCAGCTCCGCCTGATGGATGCGCTCACCGCCGAAGAGATCACTCATGTCGACCTGCGCGAGCCGTTCCGGACGCGGTTCGGCAATCCCTATGCCGTGGTGCATCGCGGCGATCTTCACGGCGTGTTCCTGCGTGCCTGCCGCGAGCATGAGCTGATCGAGCTGCGTGTCAGCAGCGAGGTGATCGGCTACGAGCAGGATGGTTCCTCAGTCACCGCACGGCTCGCCAATGGCGGGCGCGTTACGGGCAAGCTCCTGATCGGCGCCGATGGCTTGTGGTCGAATATTCGCAAACAGGTCACATCAGATGGGCCGCCACGGGTGTCCGGCCACACCACCTATCGTTCGGTGATCCCGACCGAACAGATGCCGGCGGATCTGCGCTGGAATGCGGCGACGCTGTGGGCCGGGCCGAAGTGCCACATCGTGCATTATCCGCTGTCCGACTGGAAGGTGTTCAATCTCGTCGTCACCTACCACAACGACGCGCCGGAGCCGGTCGCGGGCAAGCCGGTCAGCGACGAAGAGGTGCTGCAGGGCTTTCGGCACGTCCATGCACGTGCGCAAAGCATCATTCGTCACGGCAAGAACTGGCGGCTCTGGGTGCTGTGCGACCGCGATCCGAACGAACGCTGGGTCGACGGCCGCGTCGCGCTGCTCGGCGATGCCGCGCATCCGATGCTGCAATATTTCGCGCAAGGCGCCTGCCAGGCGATGGAGGATGCGGTGTGTCTGTCACACATGCTATCGCACCATGATGACCACGTGGTGGCGCTGGAGCATTACCGTGCGCAACGCTTCCCGCGCACCGCGCAGGTACAATTATGGTCGCGCGCGATCGGCGAGCACATCTATCATCCAGCCGGCGAACATGCCCGCCTCCGCAACGCCATCATGAGCGCGAAGACCTCGGAGGATTACTATCGCGATCTCGCCTGGCTCTATGGCGGCACGGGATTGGCTGCCTGATCCTCTCGCCTCACGGCGTTTTCAAGCCGTTCTCTGGCTCCGAAACAGTCGCGCGCCTGATCCATAGCGCGATCGAGCCACTCAAGATCGTCGCCACAGGGAAACCAGCCCGACCTTGCCAGCGCATAATCACCCGGGTCTCGCGCGAACTCGATGCCACGCGGCAATCGGGTGGGCAACTCGCACGACAGAGTGCGCGGATAATCACGGACACGCCATTCGGGACGATGGGTCGGAAAGAACGCCAGGCAGCCTACGCCGAACGCGTCCGCCAGATGCACCATCCCCGTGTCAGTCGAGATTATCCAGCGTGCATGACGGACAACGCCGCACAGATCAGCGAGCGTAGCACAGGGCTCCAGATGAATGACGTCGCGGCGGAGCGCATCGGGCACGGTGCCTTGCGTCACCACGGGCCCGAGCGCAAGCGCGCGCCGGAGGATCTGCGCGTGGATCTCCTCCGGCATGTCGCGCAGTCGCATCGACGCCTTCGGGCAGACCAAAATATAGCCGCTCGGCAACGCAGGTCGTATCGTTCTGACCCGCGATGCCAGCCAGCTATTCCGCCGCCAGCCTGCCGGCACCTGCTCCGGCGCCACGCCGAGGCGCTGCAGGAAGAAATCGATCATAGACCTGCACTGGAACTCCGGATCGAAGGCAAAGTCGCGGATGTCGATGACGCGTGTGACCGCCTCACCCGGATCAAGCGGTCGATCAGGCGTGGCAAATTCCCAGGCAAGCGTCTTGATGTCGGCGAAGTCGGCGGCGGCATGGATGGCTTCGACCATGCCAGGGAGGCCAGGAAGCCGGAACAATAACGGCCGCGGGGGCATGGCGCCAACCAGGATCGCCACATGGAGCGCCTGCAGGCCGACGATCGCATCGCCCATCGCGCGTCCGAAGCCGTTCAGAATGGCGACATTGACCAGCGCCGTCATTTCAGCGCGACCGTGCGGGATCGCATTCGTCGCCGATATTGTCCGCCCGTTCTGCACCACGCTCACCGCGAACCTCGCAACGGCCGCCACCCTGCAGACTGGCGCGGAGCTGCTACGCGATGGTGTCGTGATCAGAAAAATTCGGCTACGGCTGTAACCAAGGCATCACGAGCACGAGGTGTTCTCGACGTTAAGACAAGATGTGCGGAAACGAGAGATTACGAATGCTGATGACAAGCGGATGTCACATCTTCATCACCGCCTGCCGGTCGATCTTGCCCGTCCCCGTTTTCGGCAGCTCGCCGATGAACTTGATCTCGCGCGGATATTTGTAGGGCAATAGTTTTGCCTTCACGTAATCCTGAAGCCGCTTCGCCGTTGCTTCCGCCTCGAACGCGCGGTCGTTCATCACCACGACCGCCTTCAGCGTCATGCGGCGGTCGGGCAGCTCGGCGGCGAACACGGCGCATTCGCGGACGTCAGGGTGATCGGCGAGGCAGAGCTCGACCTCCAGCGGGTAGACCCATTGGCCTGATATCTTGATCAAATCGTCGGCGCGGCCGCGGAAGAAGTGGAAGCCATCGCTGTCACGGATGAAGCGGTCGCCGGTGTAGATCCAGCCGCCATCGCGGACGGTCTCGGCGGTCTTGTCGGGGCGATTCCAGTACATCGGCGTGTTGGAATCGCCGCGCACCCACAAAATGCCTTCCTCGTTGTCGCTGACCTCGCGGCCGTCTTTGTCGCGCAGCAGGATCTCGTAGCCGGGCACGCGCAGGCCGGCGGCGCCCAGCTTCTTCCTGTCCGCGTGGTTGCAGAGATAGATGTGCAGCACCTCGGTCGAACCGAGGCCTTCGATGATCTCCAGTCCCGTCAGCGCCTTCCAGCCATTGAACACATCGGCCGAGAGCACTTCCGCGGCTGATATCGCCATGCGCAGCGAAGAGAAATCGGTCCTGTCAGCGCCGTCGGCCTTGGTCAGGGACGTATAGAGCGTCGGCAGGCCGAAAAACACGGTCGGACGATACTGTTCGATCGCCGCAAAGATCGATGCTGGCTTCGGCTGACCGGGCAGGAGAAGCGTGGCGGCGCCGACCGAGAAGGGAAAGGTGATGGAATTGCCGAAGCCATAGGCGAAGAAGATCTTCGGCACCGAGAAGCAGATATCGCCAGGCGTCAGCTTCAGCACGTTGCGGGCGAACGTCTGCTCGCTATAGGCCATGTCGTGGTGCAAATGCACGATGCCCTTCGGCCGGCCGGTCGAGCCGGAGGAATACATCCAGAACGCCATCTCGTTGCGGTGGGTATCGGCCTCGGTGAGCTCGGTCGAGAAATGCGGCAGCCATTCATCCGCCAACAGCACCTGCAGCGCGGCGTGCTCGGCGGCGGCGCCATTGACCACGATCAGCGTTTGCAGCGGCGTGTCCTTGCAGGCCTCGGCATTGAAGCGCGAGCAGAATTCGGCGTCGGCGACCGCAACCGATGCGCTCGCGTCGGAAAGGTAGAACTGCAGGAGGTCCGGTGGCGTCAGCGTGTTGATGAGAAGCGGCACGAAGCCGGCGCGGACGGCGCCGAAAAATGCCGCCGGATAGGCCGGGGTGTCGTCGAGGAACAGCAGGATACGGTTGCCGCGGTGAAGGCTCAGCGAGGCGAAGCCGTGGCCCCAGCGCGCGGCCTCGGCGCAGAGCTCGCGGTAGGTCCGCTGTCCCGCCGGGCCGGTCAGCGCCGTCAGCTCGCCGCGGCCGTGTGCGAGATTGTCGAACAGGATGCGGCTTGCGTTATAGCGTTCGGGGAGCGCAAAGCCGATCTCGCGCGCGCCCGGGCTGTCAGGCGGTACCTGGTCGGCGATCTCGTTCATGACTTGCTCCTCGATGCCTCGTAGCCTGCCATGAAGTTCGGCGACATCGTGCGCAGCCGCGCGTCGTCGATCCGTCCCGAACGGGTGATGTAGCTGAAGGCAAAATCCATCAGGTCGGCCTTCATGTGCTCGGGGAATTTTTCGTACCAGTCGGCGCTGGTGCGCGACGCGGTCACCAGCTTCTTCACGATCGGCTTGCGCTCGGCCTCGTAGCGGGCGAGCGCGGTCGAGACATGCGCTTCGGTCTCCAGCGCCTTCGTCAGCGCGATGGCGTCCTCGATCGCAAGGCGGGTGCCGGAGCCGATCGAGAAATGCGCGGAGTGCAGCGCGTCGCCGATCAGCACCATGTTCCTGAACGACCAGTGCTCGTTCCAGATCCACGGGAAATTGCGCCACACCGACTTGTTGGAGATCAGCGGCTGCCCGCCGAGCGTCTCGGCAAACACCTCCTCGCACACGGCCTTGGAGTGTTCGGCGTCCTTGCCGGCAAAGCCGTAGGCGTGCCAGGTCGCACGGTCGCATTCGACCAGGAACGTGCTCATGGTCGGCGAATAGCGATAGTGGTGGGCGTTGAAGGCGCCGCGTTCGGTCTTCACGAAGGTCTGCGACAGCGTCTCGAACCGCTTCGACGTGCCGTACCAGGCGAACTTGTTGGACGAATAGGACAGCGAGGTTCCGAAATCGCCCTCGAACGTTCGGCGCACCAGCGAGTTCAGCCCGTCCGCGGCGACGATCAGGTCATAGCCTTGCAGCGCATCGACTGACTGGATCGCTTTGTCAAACTGCGGGGTGACGCCGACCGCGCGCACGCGCTCCTGCAGCAGGGAGAGCAGCGTAAGCCGGCCGATCGAGGAAAAGCCGACGCCGTCGATCTCGACGCTCTCCCCGCGCAAATTGAGCGTGATGTTCCTCCAGCTCTCCATTTTCGGCGCGATGGCCTCGACCGTATCGGGATCGTCGGCGCGCAGGAATTCCAGCGCCTGGTCCGAGAACACGACGCCGAAGCCCCAGGTCGCATTGGCCGGGTTCTGCTCGAATAGCTCGACGACCGCGTCAGGGTGTCGCCGCTTCCAGAGATAGGCGAAATAGAGGCCGCCGGGACCTCCACCGATCACGGCGATACGCACGATGTTCCTCCCGATTGACAGTGTACTTACGATTTTGCGCATAGACTATCCGCGGGACGTCGAGGGCGCCACCGGAAAATTTGCCCTGCGGCGTCCCGCCGTGGCCGGAACAATCCCGGCAGCGGCGCGGCGCTTTGGTCAGACGCAGCGGCGGACCCTTACCCCGTCGACGACGACCCAGCGGCAGGCGACCGCAACCGGCTTGCGGACGACCACCGCGCCGCGATAGCCGGCGCAGCCGGCGCGGTAGACGCCGCGGGCGCAGACGGCGGCGTTGGCGTTGGAGATCTCGAACGTCAGAACCGCAGCGAAGGAAACGAGTGCGGCGGCCAACAGCAGAAATGCACGCATGACTTTCTCCTACTTGGTTGGTGATCGAAAGCGGTTTGGAGTTTTCTCTTCATTATCGTTTGATGGATCGGCAATCGTCGAATGCAGGGGGAAACGATGTCGGAGATCAGGTCCAGATGGCTTGCCCTCTATGCCGGCTATGTCGAACCGGCCTCCAAGGAGATATTTTCGCATGTCGAGAAGATGATCATCGGCACCTTGATCGTTTCGGCTGGCGCGCATGTCTCGAGCAATGAGCCGGCCATCGCGCTGTTCGGCTATCTGCGTCACGGCCTGATCGGTCGCGGCGTCGAATTGTTCGGCGTGATCCTGCTCCTGCTCAATTTTATCGACGGGCTCTACAAGCTCGCCAGGTTGAATTGGCATGTCGCGTATCAGATCGTGATGTCGCTCGCTTACGTCGCGCTTTCGGTCAGGCTTGTTCAGCTCATTCTCGCCTTTCGCAGCGAATAGCCCGCGGGTCGCCGAGGCTCACCGCGTCGCGAACTGTGCCAGCACTTCCTTGCAGGCGGGCGACAGCGACGCGGCATTAGTGGCCAGGCACTGCACGATCCGGCCGCCTCCAGGCACAACGCCGCCGCACAGCGAGCGTACGTCGGCGCCGCAGGCCGACCGCGCGACGAACAGCTCTTCGCGCGGGCGCAAGGGCCGCAGCGCGATGGCTGCGGGCGCAGCCGGCGCCGCCGCCGGTGCGGCAGCCGCCGCGGCGGGACCACCGCCTGCCGCGGGCGCCGCGCCACCGCTTGCGGCCGCAAACGCTTCGCCGCATGCCGGGGAGAGCCTGGCCGTGTTCTTCTCGAGACATTTCAGTGCGGGGGCGCCGCCGGTCGGAACGCCCGGGCAGTACTTCTGATAGTCGGAGCGGCAGGCGCTGCGGATCGCGGAGACCTGTGCCTCGCTCGGCTGCGGCTTGGCCGGCGTGCCTGCCGCCTTCGGCGCCGCAGGCTTCACGGTGGTGGGCGTCGCCGGCGTGTCCGCCTTGGCCGGCGCCGGCGCGGCGTCGGTCTTGGCTGTGGCTGGAGCCGCGTCGGGCTTGGGCGCCGTCTCCGCCTTTGGCGCGGCGGGGACTTCCACGGCACGCACCGCGCCGGCGCAGCTCGGTGATAGACTCGACATGTTCTTCTGCAGGCATTGCAGCGAAGCCTCGCCGCCGGGCGGAATAGCGGAGCAATGCGCCATGTAATCGTTGCGGCACTGCGACTTGATCGCCGCGCGCTGCGCCTCCGTCGGCGCCTGCGCCAGCGCTGCGGTCGCAAACAGGACGACGGACAATGGCAAGGCCCGCCCGCACGCGCGTTTCAATATCTTGATCATGTCAGCAAACCCCTTGTTGTCGACGGAGGCCGCCGCTTCAGCCGAAGTTCATTCATGCGAACGTCGTTCGTGAAAATGAGTCTGGTACAGCAATCTTGGCGAGCGGTATCATTTTCTGTTTCGGGTTCCACTGCAAGCCAATTGTTGCTATGGATGGAGCGCGACAGTCGTCTCCGGATGAACGCCTCTTTCCGAGGCAAGCTGAGCTGTGCACCGAAATGAAGCTTGCGCGCCCATCGGCCTGTTGCGGTTTGCACGATGGCGAGCGACCGGCCGCCACGCTCCTGTTGCGCGTCGCTTTTCTGCTGTTCGCCTTCGTCGGCTTAAGCGGCTGCGAGCAAAATACTTTCGTGCCACCGCCGCCGCCAAAGGTGGAAGTCGCCACTCCGGTGCAGCGCAGCATCACGCGTTTCCTGGAGACGACCGGCACCACTGCGCCGGTGAAGAGCGTTGACCTGGTGGCGCGCGTGCAGGGCTTCCTGCAGTCGATCGATTATCAGGACGGCACCTTCGTCAAGCAGGGCACCACGCTGTTCACCATCGAGCCCGAAACCTACAAGTTGAAGCTCGAGCAGGCGAAGGCGGCGGAGGCCGGCGCGCAGGCAACGCTGAAGCAGGCCGAGACCGATTACAGGCGGCAGGTCGACCTGGTGCAGCGCCAGGCTGTCTCGCAGGCGACACTGGATAGTTCGACGGCGACGCGCGACAACGCCCAGGCCAGCCTGCAGCAGGCGCAAGCCAATACCCAGATCGCTGAAGTCAATTACGGCTACACCAATGTGGCGGCGCCGTTCGACGGCATCGTCAGCGCGCATCTGGTCTCGGTCGGCGAACTCGTCGGCGTGTCCTCGCCGACCCAGCTTGCCACAATCGTCCAGCTCGACCCGATCTGGGTGAATTTCAACGTCAATGAACAGGACGTGCTGCGCATCCGCGAGGACGCGAGGCGGCGCGGCCTCACCGTCAACGAGATCAGGCAATTGCCGGTCGAGGTCGGCCTGCAGACCGAGACCGGCTACCCGCACAAGGGCAGGCTCGATTACATCTCACCGACCCTCAACCAGTCGACCGGCACGCTGGCGGTGCGCGGCATCCTGGAAAATCCGGAGCGCGTGCTGCTGCCCGGATTCTTCGTCCGCGTCCGCGTGCCCTATGACCAGCAGCAGGACGCGCTGCTGGTGCCCGATATCGCGCTGGGCAGCGATCAGGCCGGCCGCTATGTGCTCGTGGTCAACGGTGAGAACGTGGTCGAGCAGCGCAAGGTGCAGGCAGGACAGCTCGAAGGCGAGTTGCGCGTCATCGACAGCGGGCTGAAGCCGGACGACCGCGTGGTGATCGCAGGTCTGCTGCGCGCGATCCCCGGCCAGAAGGTCGATCCGCAACTGCAGAAGATCGAAGCCTCCGCAGCGGCGAAATGAGGGGCCGCCATGATCTCGAAATTCTTCATCGAGCGGCCGGTCCTTTCCAACGTCATCGCGATCCTGATGATCCTGATCGGTGGCGTGGCGCTGTTCAACCTGCCGGTCGCGCAATATCCGGACGTGGTGCCGCCGACCGTGCAGGTGACGACGCGCTATCCCGGCGCCTCCGCCAAGACCGTGATCGACACCGTGGCGCTGCCCATCGAACAGCAGGTCAACGGCGTCGAAGGCGCGCTCTACATGCAGTCCTATAGCGGCGCCGATGGCACCTATACGCTGACGGTCACCTTCCAGATCGGCACCGATCTCAACTTCGCGCAGGTGCTGGTGCAGAACCGGGTCTCGAGCGCGCTGTCGCAATTGCCGCAATCGGTCCAGAGCCAAGGCGTCACGGTGCAGAAGCGGTCGACCTCGATCCTCCTGTTCGTGACGCTGACCTCGCCGAACAAGACCTATGACAGCCTGTTCCTCTCCAACTACGCCACCATCAATGTCAGGGACGAGCTGTCGCGGCTGTCCGGCGTCGGCAACGTCACCGTGTTCGGCGCCGGCCAATATTCGATGCGGGTCTGGCTCGATCCAAACCAGTTGCAGGCGCGCGATCTGGTACCGCAGGACGTCATCCAGGCGATCCAGCAGCAGAGCCAGCAGGTCACCGCCGGGCAGGTCGGCATGCCGCCGACGCCGCCCGGCCAGGCATTCCAATACACGCTGAACGTCGCCGGCAGGCTGGATGACAGGAGCCAGTTCGAGAACATCATCGTCAAGACCGGCAATGTCGGCGACGTCACGCGCGTGCGCGATGTCGGCTGGGTCGAGCTTGGCGCCCAGACCTACAGCCAGGTCTTTTCGCTCAACAACAAGCCGGCCACCGGCATCGGCGTGTTTCTGTCGCCCGGCGCCAACGCCCTCGAGGTCAAGAAGGCGGTAGAGACAAAGATGGCGGAACTGGCCAGGCAGTTTCCGCAGGACATCAGATACGACACGCCGTTCGATACCACCATCTTCGTCCAGGCTTCGATCGAGGAGGTCTACAAGACGCTGATCGAGGCCGGCCTGCTGGTGCTGGTCGTGATCCTCGTGTTCCTGCAGGACTGGCGCGCGATGCTGGTGCCGGCGACCACCGTGCCGGTGACCATCATTGGCGCATTCGCGGCGATGGCGGCGCTCGGCTTCTCCATCAACCTCTCGACGCTGTTTGCGATCGTGCTGGCGATCGGCATCGTGGTCGACGACGCCATCGTCGTGGTCGAGGGCGCCGCGCACAATATCGAGCGCGGCCTCTCCGGCCATGACGCGGCGATCAAGGCGATGGACGAACTGTTCGCGCCGATCGTCGGCATCACGCTGGTGCTGATCTCGGTGTTCCTGCCGGCGGCGTTTCTGCCTGGTCTCACGGGGCGGATGTATGCGCAGTTCGCGCTGGTGATCGCCGCGACCGCGCTGCTCAGCGCCGTCAATGCCGCGACCTTGAAGCCGACGCAATGCGCGCTGTGGCTGCGGCCGCCGGTGCCGCCCGAGCAGCGCAATTTCTTCTACCGGGGATTCAATGCTGTCTACGAGCGGCTCGAGCGCGGTTATGCGCGGCTGATCAGCGGCCTCGTCCGGCATAGCAACATCTCGGTTGTGGCTGCGCTGATCCTGATCGGGATTGCCGGCTATGGGCTGTCCCGGGTGCCGACCGGCTTCATCCCGATCGAGGACCAGGGCTATCTCCTGGCTGCGGTGCAATTGCCCGACGGCGCGGCGCTCGACCGTACCCAGCGCGTGCTTGAAAGGATCAGCGAGATAGCCCGCAAGGCGCCCGGCGTGCAGCAGGTTGTCTCCATTGCCGGCATCTCCGCGCTCGACAACAGTTCGAGCCTGGCGAATGCCGGCGTCGCTTACCTGATTCTGAAGGATTGGAGCCAGCGCGGGGCTGGCGAGGATTTGCGCTCATTGGTGTTCGGGCTGAACGACAAGTTCAATGAGATCGAGGAGGCGCGCATCCTGGTGATTCCGCCGCCGCCCATTCAAGGCATCGGCAATGCCGCGGGTTTCGCCATGCAGGTCGAACTGCGCGACGGCAATGCCGATTACGCCAAGCTGCAGGCGATCACCGGCGCCGTTGTCGCCAATGCGCAGACCCAGAGCGCGCTGCAGCGCGTCAGTTCGTCCTTCCGCTCCATGGTGCCGCAATACGACGTCGAGGTCGACCGGACCAAGACCCAGACGTTGAACGTCACGACGGACCAGATCTTCTCGACGCTATCGTCCTATCTCGGCGCAAGCTACGTCAACCAGTTCAACAAGTTCGGCCGCACCTTCCAGGTCTATGTTCAGGCGGACTCGAAATTCCGCCTGAACCTGCGCGATATCCAGAACCTGATGGTGCGCAACAGCCAGGGCGAGATGATCCCGCTCGGCACCGTCGCCACGATCACGCCATCGGTCGGGCCATCTCTGATCAGTCTCTACAACCTCTATCCCTCCGCCTCCATCATCGGTCTGCCGGCGCAGGGCTACAGCTCGGGACAGTCGATGGCGCTGATGGAGCAGATCGCCGCGAAGACGCTGCCGCCGGGCGCGGGCTATGAATGGACGGCGATGTCGTATCAGGAAAAGGCGGTCAGCAATCAGCTCTATTACGTGTTCGGCCTCGCTCTGCTGCTGGTTTATCTCGTGCTCGCCGGCCAATATGAGAGCTGGTACGCGCCGATCTCGGTGATCCTCGCCGTGCCGCTGTCCTTGCTCGGTCCGATGCTGGTGCTGTCGGGCTTGCGGATCGACAACAACCTCTACACCCAGATCGGCATCATCCTGTTGATCGCGCTGTCGGCGAAGAACGCGATCCTGATCGTCGAGGTCGCGCTCGAGCATCACGTGCGCAATCGCGAGCCGCTGGTCGAATCCGCAATCGCTGCAGCGCGCGCCAGATTCCGCCCGATCGTGATGACATCCTTCGCCTTCATCCTCGGCGTGGTGCCGCTGGTGCTCGCGACCGGCGCCGGCGCCAATGCACGAAAGTCGATCGGCATCACCGTGTTCTCCGGCATGATCGCCTCGACCTGCCTCGCCGTGCTGTTCGTGCCCGCGTTCTTCGTGGTGGTGCAGCGCTTCGAGAACTGGCGCAAGTCGCGCAAGGCAAAGACGCCGGAGACGCAGACCGTGACGCAAACACCAGGTGTCGCGCCGTAGGAGACCCTATCCCCCGTCGTCCCGGGCTTGACCGGGACCCATAACCACAGGCCTTTGTTGTATGCTCCGCCGCAACCGCTTGCTCGCGCCACAACGCCTGCCTGTGGTTATGGGTCCCGGCGTTCGCCGGGACGACGGCTATATGCTTAAACCTAAACCCTGATCATGCGCTTGCCGCGGTTCTCGCCGGCGAGCAGGCCGATCAGCGCCGCCGGTGCGTTCTCCAGCCCGTCGATCACATCTTCCTGCACCTTGAGCTTGCCGGAGGCGACCCAGGACTGCAGGTCGGCGAGCGCGGCATCGCGCTGGTCCATGAAGTCCATCACGATGAAGCCCTGCATGATCAGCCGCTTCACGACGATCAATCCGGGCACGCCGCGCGGGCCGTGGGCGGAGGGAACGCCGTCATATTGCGAGATCGCGCCGCAGCACGCGATGCGGCCGCGGTTGTTCATCTGCGGCAGGCAGGCCTCCAGGATGTCGCCGCCGACATTGTCGAAATAAACATCGATGCCGGCAGGCGCGGCGGACCGCAGCGCCTTGTAGGTGCCGCCGTCCTTGTAATCGACTGCGGCGTCGAAGCCGAGTTCGGTGGTCAGCCAGTGGCACTTGTCCTTGCCTCCGGCGATGCCGACGACGCGGCAGCCCTTGATCTTGGCGATCTGTCCGACAATCGAGCCCACCGAGCCGGCGGCGGCCGAGACCACCACAGTCTCGCCTTCCTTGGGTTTGCCGACATGGAGCAGGCCGAAATAGGCGGTGAGGCCGGCGATGCCGTACACGCTCAGCAGATGCGTCATCGGCTCGAGCTTCGGCATCTTGCTGAGATGCTTGGCGGGCACCGCGGCATAATCCTGCCAGCCGGTGTCGCCGAACACGATGTCGCCCGGCGCAAGACCTGATGCCTTCGACGTCACCACTTCGGCGATGCCGCCGCCGGACATCACCGTGTTGGCCTCCACCGCCGCGCGGTAGGTCGCGCCATGCATCCAGGCGCGGTTGGCGGCGTCGAGCGAGAGATAGCGCAGCCGCAGCACGGCTTCGCCGTCCTTCGGTTCGGGGATGTTGCCGTTGACCAGCCTGAAATGTTCAGGCCCGAGTTTGCCGGTCGGCTTCTCCACCAGCAGGATCTGACGATTGATCGCGTCGCTCATGATGTTCTCCCCTCTTTGTTCAATCCGGATGCAACCGAGCGCTCGCTACGTGTTCAATTGCATAGATTGTGCGCTGTGCATGACGCTATTCCTCGCGTGTCAATTCTACAACTGGAACATTCATCGATGCGCGTACAGGTCGAAACCGTGTTGCGCCGGTGCGTAAATCTGCCACACTCCGTCGCTTGCCGGGTGACTTACGGGAGTAGGAGCATGTCGAGCAGGTTTACGCAGTACATTCTCATCGCGATGGCGCTTGGCATCGTGATGGGGGCCTTGGTCTACAACTTCCTGCCCGATAGCCGGGCGGAGATCGCAGCCGACGTAAACCTGATCGCGATGCTGTTCCTGCGATTGATCAAGATGATCATCGCGCCGCTGGTGTTCGCGACATTGGTCGGCGGCATCGCGCATATGGGCTCCGGTGCGCGGCTTGGGCGCATTTTCGCGAAGACCATGGGCTGGTTCGTCAGCGCCTCCTTCATCTCGCTGCTGCTCGGCCTCGTGATGGTCAACCTGCTGCAGCCCGGCGCCAACTTTCCGGGCACGCTGCCCGACAAGGGGCAGTCGACCGGCCTGCCGGTCTCGGCCTTCTCCTTTGAGAAATTCCTGATCCATTTGGTGCCGACCTCGATCGCGAACGCGATGGCGCAGAACGAGATCCTGCAGATCGTGGTGTTCGCGGTGTTCTTCGCGGTCGCGCTCGGCGCGATGCCGGAGCGGGCGAAGCCGATCATGGCCCTGATCGACGATCTCGCCCATATCATGCTGAAAGTCACGAGCTATGTGATGCTGTTCGCGCCGCTTGCGGTGTGGGCCGCGATCATGGCCACCGTGTCGAAGAACGGACTTGGCGTGCTCTGGAAGCTCGTCGTGTTCATGGGCGGCTTCTACGTTTCGCTCCTCATCCTGTGGGCGATCCTGATCATCGTCGGTTTCATCGTGATCGGGCCGCGCTACAGCCATCTGCTGCGCCTGATCCGCGAGCCACTGATGATCGCGTTCTCGACCGCCTCGTCGGAAGCCGCCTATCCGAAGACGCTGGAAGGATTGAATCGCTTCGGCGCCTCGCCGCGGATCTCGGCCTTCGTGCTGCCGCTCGGCTATTCCTTCAATCTCGACGGCACGATGATGTACTGCACCTTTGCCAGCGTCTTCATCGCGCAGACCTATCATATCGACATGCCACTCGGCACCCAGCTCGCGATGCTGGCGACCTTGATGATCACCTCCAAGGGCGTCGCCGGCGTGCCGCGCGCGTCCCTCGTCGTGATCGCCTCGACGCTCAGCCAGTTCGGCATTCCCGAGGCGGGCCTGTTGATGATCATGGGCATCGACACCTTCCTCGACATGGGCCGCAGCGCCACCAACGTGATCGGCAACTCGCTCGCCACCTCCGTGGTCGCGAAGTGGGAAGGCGAATTGAAGGAGGAGCACGAACTCGGGCCTGATGACGCCGTGCCGTCCGATGCGGTGCCGGGTGACGCGGTTCCGGCGCATTGACGGGAGAGCTGCATGCATCAGCCCCCAAAAGAGGCGATATGGGGCAGCGGCCTGCTGCTGGCAGCATGTCTGCTGGCAATGCCGGCCGCCGCCCAGACGGCGAGCGAGGGGCTTAGCCCGACGCTCGCCAATATCAAGAACACGCATGCGGTGCGGCTCGGCTACCGCGAGAGCTCGCCGCCGTTTTCTTTCCTCGACCATTCCAATCGGCCGATCGGCTACAGCCTCGAACTGTGCGAGGCGATCGTGGAGGAGATCGGCGTCGAGGTCGACGATGCCAATCTCAGGATCGACTATGTCAAGGTGACTTCCGACGACCGCATTCCCGCGATCGTGCAGGGCAAGATCGATCTCGAATGCGGGTCGACCACGGCGAATGCCGAGCGGGCCAGGCAGGTTGCATTCTCGCCTTTGATCTTCGTCGCCGGTACCAAATTGATGGTGCCGAAGACCTCCGCGGTCTCGGCAGTGACCGATCTGAAGGGCAAGACCGTGGTGGTGACCAAGGGCACCACCAACGAGCAGGCCATGCACAATGTCGACAGGAAGTTCTCGCTCGGGCTGAACATCGTGACGTCGCCCGACCATGAGCAGTCCTATCAGATGCTGGCCGAGGGCAGGGCGGATGCATTCGCGACCGACGACATCCTGCTCTACGGACTGATCGCAAGGCACAAGTCACAGGACAAGCTCCGCGTGGTCGGCGATTATCTGTCGTACGATCCCTACGGCATCATGTACCGCAAGGGCGAGCCGCAATTGAAGGACGTGGTCGAGCGCACCTTCCGCAAGCTCGGCTCTGGCCGCGATCTGATTCCGCTCTACAACAAATGGTTCGTGGCGCGGCTTCCGACCGGCGAGCGCCTCAACGTCGCGATCTCGCCGCAACTCGAAGAGGCCTTCAAGGCGCTGGATGATAGCGAGGGGACGAGCAATTAGATTGGTCCGGCGAAAAAGTAGGGCGGGCAAAGCGAAGCGTCCCCACCATCAAGCACTCCGCTCGTGATGGTGGGCACGCTTCGCTTTGCCAGCCTACGGCACTGACGCGGAAGAGAGAGCAGCGCACTCCAACCTGTCCCCTCACCCTGAGGAGGCCGCAGAGCGGCCGTCTCGAAGGGCGAGGCCACCGGCGGGGCCTCATGGTTCGAGACGCGCGTTCCGTGCTCCTCACCATGAGGGTCTCACAGTGTCACTGCCGCCTCGCTACGCGAACACCCTGTCCAGCGCCGCTTCATACGCGGCATAAACCAGCTCCGGGTGCGAGCGGCTCAGCGCTTCCATCTTCACTCCGGCGTTGATTTCGAGGATCCGCCAGGTGCCACCGGTGCGTACGACATCGATCGAGCCGAAGCGGATGCCGATCGCCCGGGCGGCCTTGATTGCGATCTCGATGCAGGCGTCGCGCGTCTCGCCGTGCTTCAGCAATACCGGCCGCGCGCCGAAATCCAGGTTGTGACGCCAGTTGAGGATGCGCCGTTCGCCTGCCGGGACGATCGCGTCGAGGCCGCCGCGGCCGAGCTCGGCAATCAGGCCTGATAGCACCGCCGATCGCCGCCCGGCAGGTGTGGCCGCGAGCGCAAGCTCGATCAGCGAATGGCTGCCGTCGCCGATCACGAACGGGCGCTCCTTGCTGTAGACGACGACAGGGAGATCATCGACCAGGACGACACGGACCTCGTCCTCGATCTCGACATAGGGCGAAATGGCCAGGCTCGGATAGACCGCCAGAATCCTGCCGACCGCGAGTTCGAGGGCGAGCCTTGTCGTCACCCGGACGACGCCGTCGCCCGACGTTCCTTCGTTCGGCTTGACGACGAGTCCCGTGGGATGCTCGGCCAGCAGCCGCAGCATCGTTTCCCAGGAGCCGGACGCCGGCGCATAGGCCGCAAGTTTCGGCCCCAGGAACAGGGTGTGGGGGATGCAGGGCACGCCGAAACACTGCAGAACCTCGGCGGTCGCCGCCTTGTCATTGGCGATCTGGTGCGCGGCCGCGCTGTTCAGCCCGACGTCATAGCCGAAGGCGAGGTGCCGCCGCTCGCCCCGCTGCATCACGATCAGCCAGCCATCCGACTTCACCTCGACCGTAATCCTACGGGCAAGACAGTATTTCGCGACCGCGTCGACGAAGATCCGCTGGCTGCTTGGGATCGCCAAGTCGATTTTTCCTCTCTCGGTGGCCTGTTGTGGAATTAATTGCTCGATCGGCGTCGTTTCCGGCAAGTTAATTGCGCCGCGGCGGAAACCTTAACAACGATGTTTTGAACCATTCTGCGAAATCAATCGACAGCCATGCCGAGTTCGCAATTGCACAATGGATGAATTCCATTATGTGTGTCAGCGGCGCGACGGCAGGCGGGCTCCTCCTTGATGTCGGTCACTTTCGTGCGGTCGATCCGCCGCTAGATCGACTTCGTTTATGTAAGGTCAATCGGAAAAACCAGACACATGAGCGCGTTCTATCGAGAGAAGGTACTTTCTGTTCGTCACTGGACCGATACGCTTTTCAGCTTCCGAGCCACCCGCGATACGGGTTTCCGCTTCCAGAACGGCCAGTTCGCCATGATCGGTCTCGAGATCGATGGCCGGCCGCTGCTGCGCGCCTATTCGATGGCGAGCGCCAATCACGAGGAAGAGCTCGAGTTCTTCTCGATCAAGGTTCAGGACGGGCCGCTGACCTCCAAGCTGCAGAAGATCCGGGAAGGCGACACCATCCTGGTCGGCCGCAAGGCGACCGGCACGCTGATCACCGACAATCTCATCCCCGGGAAGCGGTTGATGCTGCTGTCGACCGGCACCGGCCTCGCGCCCTTTGCGAGCCTGATCAAGGACCCCGAAGTCTACGACCGCTACGACACCATCGTGCTGGTCCATGGCTGCCGCCAAGTGGCCGAGCTTGCCTATGGCGAGGAGCTGGTCGCCAATCTGCGTGACGACGAATTGTTCGGTCCGCTGCTCGCCGAGAAGCTGCTCTATTATCCGACTGTGACGCGCGAGCCGTTCCGCAACCGTGGCCGCATCACCGACCTGATCACGTCGGACCAGCTCTTCAACGACATCCACCAGGCGCCGCTCGATCTCGAGACCGACCGCATCATGATGTGCGGCAGCCCGGCGATGCTGGAAGACCTGCGCAAGCTGTTCGAGAGCCGCGGCTTCACCGAAGGCAACCACAGCTCGCCTGGTCATTTCGTGATCGAAAAGGCCTTCGTCGAGCGCTGATCGGCGTCGGTTTTTCAGCCAACTCTCTCCTGCGTCATTCCGGGGTGCGCGCAGCGCGAGCCCGGAATCCATTTCTCCGCCGGCGTTTGCGGCCCGATGGATTCCGGGCCCATCGCTGCGCGATGTCCCGGAATGACGGCGGAGAGCGGCCGCGTTCTCCTTCGTTGCAGCGCAATACACTCCCCCGGATCGTGTAGCGTCGGTGTCACATCTGTGAACCCGAACGCCCATTATACCGTATGGTGGACGGGGCGGGATGGAATAGGCTCCCCCGCTCGCCAATAACGACCCGCCCGGGTCCGCTGAGGGGTTTCATGGAAACGCTGCTGCTTCCATTCTCGCCGCGCTTCATCGTGCTTACGATCTGCGCGGTCGCCACCGCGCTCTTGCTCGTGCTCGGAATCTCCGACCGGAAGATCATCGACCTCATCCTGGTGCCGCTCTTGATCTTCGGCGCGCTCACGCTGCTTGGCGTCCGCGACCTCATGCAGAAGCACCACGCGGTGCTGCGCAACTATCCGATCTCGGCGCATTTGCGCTTCCTGCTCGAAGAGATCCGCCCGGAGATGCGGCAATATTTCTTCGAGAGCGAGAAGGACGGCATGCCGTTCTCCCGCGACACCCGCGCCGTGGTCTATCAGCGCGCCAAGATGGCGCTCGACAAGCGGCCGTTCGGCACCCAGGAGGACGTCTATCGCGAGGGCTACGAATGGATGCATCATTCGGTGGTGCCGAAGCCCTATTCGAACGAGAAATTCCGCATCACCATCGGCGGCCCGGATTGCACCAGGCCTTATTCCGCCTCCGTCTTCAACATCTCTGCGATGAGCTTTGGCGCGCTCAGCCCTAATGCGGTGCGCGCGCTCAACGCCGGCGCCAGGAAGGGCGGCTTCGCGCATGACACTGGCGAAGGCGGCGTCAGCCCCTATCACCGCGAGAAGGGCGGCGACATCATCTGGGAAATCGGCTCGGGCTATTTCGGCTGCCGCAATCGCGATGGCACGTTCAATCCGGACGAGTTCGTGCGCGTCGCCGCCGACCAGCAGATCAAGATGGTCGAGCTCAAGATGAGCCAGGGCGCCAAGCCCGGCCATGGCGGCGTGCTGCCGGCGGCCAAGGTCTCGGAAGAGATCGCCAAGATCAGGGGCGTTCCCCTAGGCGAGGATTGCATTTCGCCGGCGTCCCACAAGGCGTTCTCGACGCCGCTCGAGATGATGGCGTTCGTCGGCGAAATGCGCCGGCTCTCGGGCGGCAAGCCCGCCGGCTTCAAGCTCTGCATCGGCCATCCCTGGGAGTTCCTCGCGATCTGCAAGGCGATGCTCGAAAGCGGGATCTATCCCGACTTCATCGTGATCGACGGCAATGAGGGCGGCACCGGTGCCGCGCCGCTCGAATTCATGGATCATCTCGGCATGCCGATGCGCGAGGGCGTCAATTTCGCCCATAACGCCTTGGTCGGCATCAATGCGCGAAGCCGCATCAAGATCGGCGCGTCCGGCAAGATCGCCACCGCCTTCGACATGGCGCGCGCGATGTCGATCGGCGCCGACTGGTGCAATTCGGCGCGCGGCTTCATGTTCGCGCTCGGCTGCATCCAGTCCTTGAGCTGCCACACCGACCGCTGCCCGACCGGCGTGACTTCGCAGGACCCGATCCGCAATCGCGCGCTCTATGTCCCCGACAAGATCGAGCGCGTCTGCAATTATCACCACGCGACGCTGCATGCGCTGGCCGAGCTGCTCGCCGCCGCCGGCCTCGAACATCCGCAGGAGCTGCGGCCGATCCATTTCACGCAGCGGACGTCGACCACGGAAGTCCGCACCTTTGCCGAGCTGTATCCGTCGCTGCGCCCGGGTGAATTGCTCGAAGGCACCCAGGACCGCCGCTTCCGCGACGCCTGGGCCATGGCCCGCCCCGACTCGTTCCAGCCGGCGGGGTAGCACGCAACCTCCCCTCGAAAAGGGGAGGTTGGTTTGCGCGCAAGCGCAAACCGGGTGGGGATCATCTCTCTCCACATGCACAGTTGCGCCCGGGGCTGACCCCCATCCCAGCCTTCCCCCTTTCAGGGGAAGGAGCTATCCCGGGTTGCGCTTCGCTTCACCCGGGCTACGGGATCGATCGCTAGAGCATGATCCGGAAAAGTGGATACCGGTTTTCCGAAAAGATCATGCTCAAACAAAAAGATGGAGCGGGATGATGTTTCGAAGAAAAATCATCACGCTCTAATGAGGGTTCTCCAAACTGAACGTCTCCGACTGTTCGTCATAGGCGAACAGCTCGGCGTAACGTCCCCATGAGACGATGGTCTTCAGCGTCTCATCCGCATAATCCTCGGACATGTAGTCCTCGAGCTCGTTGCGGAAGCGCGCGGCGGGCGCGGTGTGGGACGGGCGCTCGTCGAGCACGCGCTGGATCAGGCCCATCACCGGCACATAGTTGATCAGGTGCTCGGCGAACAGTTTCTTGCGCGCGTCGGTCTCGAGATGGGCAAAGCGCAGGCCGGCGTCCGTCAGCACCAGGTCGCCTTCGCTCAACCGCGCGAAACGCAACAGCTGCAGCGACTCGCCGAGATGCAGGATCTCGTCGGTTTCCATTTGCAGGCTGCCGGCGAGCACCGGCAGGTCGGCGTGGCCGTGATACGGCGGCCCTGCCAGCGTCTCGATCAGGCCGGACAATTCGTTGGATGAAACATGGTCGAGCACCATGCCGACGCCGGCGCCGGAAATCGCCTCCGCCGCGGCGGTCGACCTGGGTTCAGGCCGCTGTGTCATGCGCGCATAGATGCTATCGACGAGCTGGCGAAATGCCGGATCAAGCCGGTTGCGCGGGTGCGGGAAGTCGACCTTGATCTCGGTCGCCACCCTGCCTGGATTGGACGAGAACACGAGAATGCGGTCGCACATCAGCACCGCCTCCTCGATATTATGCGTCACCATCAGCACCGATTTGATCGGCAGCCGGCCTTCGGTCCAGAGATCGATCAGGTCCGTGCGCAGCGTCTCGGCGGTCAGGACGTCGAGCGCCGAGAACGGCTCGTCCATCAACAGCAGGTCCGGATCCACCACCAGCGCACGCGCGAAGCCGACGCGCTGGCGCATGCCCCCGGACAATTCCTTGGGGTAGGCGGATTCGAAGCCGTCGAGGCCGATCAGGTCGATCGCGGCCAGCGCGCGCGTGCGCCGCTCGGCGCCATCGATGCCGAGCGCTTCGAGCCCGAGCTCGACATTCTGCAGCACCGTGAGCCAGGGAAACAGCGCGAACGACTGGAACACCATCGCGACGCCGTTCGGGGGACCTGCGATTTTCTTGCCGCGGCAGACCGCCTCTCCCGAGGAGGGATCGACGAGGCCGGCGATGATGCGGAGCAGTGTCGATTTGCCGGAGCCGGAGCGGCCGAGCAGGCCGACGATCTCGCCGGCGCGGATGGTCAGGTCGACATTTTCGAGCACCAGCAGGTTCTCGCCGCTGCCCTTGGGAAAGGAGCGGCAGACGCCGCGGATGTCGATGAGGTTGGGCTCAGCGGATTGTTCGAGCATGGCGGCTCCTCATCACCCCAGGCGAAGCGGCGGGACAACGGTTCTTTAAATCGATCTTCCGCGCCGTCCTTTCGCTTGAGCACGATCTTCTTGCGGAAGGTATGCTCTAGAATTCCCCGTGCAGCCTTCCCGAGAAGATGTGCACCGGGCCACGGTCGGCGTTATAGGCGGGGTTTGTGATGAACTGATAGTCCGCCGTCAAGGTGACCTGCTTGGTCAGGGCGTAGGCGTAGTAGGCTTCGAGGATGCGTTCGCGGCGATAGTTCAGCGCGCCGTCGCCGATCAGAATGCCGAGGCCGCCGGCGGCGATGAAATCACGGTGATCCCTTGACAGCGAATTGATCGCGCCGCCGATGCCGATGACGTCATCCGGCCGACCCCATCTGGTGCCCTTGATCGAGGCGCCCATCGACAGCGAGGCGTCGATGTCGGTGAAGGCCATGATCTCGGTCTTGCCGTTATTCCAGCTCCAGCGGCCGAACAGGCCGAGATCGTCGGAGAGCGCCTGTTCGAGATTGATCACATAGCCGTATTTGATGCGGCCGGTCCGCGTCAGCGCAATGTCGAGATTGAGCGCGGGATTGTCCAGCGTCTCGCGATAGCTGCCGGAGAAGGCGCTATTCAGCCAGGCGATCGTGCGTATCTTGCCGGGCAGCGAGAACAGAGAATAGCGTCCCTCATATTCGAGCACGTAAGTTCCGCGCTCGAACACGTTGGTGTCGAAGCTGTTGGCGTTCGACACCGACTGCATCAGGAAATATCCGCCGCGCAGCGCCCATCGTTTCTGGTTGAGCTCGGCGGTGACGCCGTAGGTCAGGCCGACCTTGTCGGCGGAATAGTCGAAGGCGCCAGGGGCCCACATCGCCCAGTTCATGAAATCCCTGCGCGTGTCCTTGGCATAGGCGTTGCCGTCGAACACGTCGAGCACGGCGAACTTGCCGGCCTGCACCGTCAATCTTGATACGTCGACCTTGCCGCCGAGCTGGGTTGGCCCGCTCGGCAATTCCTCCTGCTCGCCGCCGAAGCCAAAGGTCTGGCGCAGGAACAGGCGCGAGGTGTTGTAATGCGGGTAGGGAAAGTTCGATTTCTGCGCTTCGCCATTGGAAAAGCCGGCGAGGCCCACGGTATCGTTCAAGCCGAAGCCCTGCAGCAGCTCGGGATTGTAATAGACCTCGCCGCCGTCCCAGAGCCGCGCATTCAGGAACAGGCTGTTGCTCCAGGTCGCCTGCGCCTGCCGCGCCGGCGTCAGGCTGTTGGTGCCGGTGTAGGGCGCGCGGAACGCCGGATAGCCTTGCGGCAGGTAGGTGGTCTGGCCGTGGATCTCCCAGCGGTCGGATTCGGGATCGGTGATGTCGGTCTTCGGTGTCTGGCCTGGGGCGCCCGGCCAGTCGATCTTGCGATTGAGGCCGATGCGCACCGACTGGAAATCCAGGCTCGAGGAATACTGTGTGCCCGACGGCAGGAACTGGATGTTGGCCCTGTCGAACCGGCTGTAGAGATATTCGAGCCGCGCAGTCCAGTGTGGGGCGAAGGCATATTCGAAGCCCGCGCCGGCAGCCCAGCCAAGGCGGACATGGATTTCCTTCTCCTCGTCGCCGGTCGCGGCCGGCGTGTTGAGGAAGCGCCCGCCGGCATAGGCGAAGCCGCCGGTCACATAACCAAGCCATGGGCCGCTCGCATAGCCGAGCCGGCCGCGGATCGTGCCGATATAGTCCCATTGCTCGACGAAGTCGGAGCGCGGCGTCGCAAGCAACGTCACCACCGAATTCGAGGGCAGATAGTTCGGAAAGGTCAGATCGCCCTCGACGCCAAGCAGCAGGCCTGAGGGCAGGTGAACATTGTAGCCGGCCTGCACGCCGCCGATCATGCCGCTCACCCTGCTGCTGGCGGCGCTGACGAGGGGATCGGCCAGCACCGCGTTCGAGGAGCCGAAGCCGTAGCCGGCATGCGCACCGATGTAGAGCCCGGTCCAGTCGAACAGCGGCTGTGCGTAGGGCGCCTTGACCGGCAGCCTGATGTCGGCCGCAAGCGCCGGGCCGCTCAGGGCAAAGGTCGCGATCGCCGCGTGACCAAGAACAAGGATCTGCTCGAACGATCGGCTGCGGCGCGGCATGGCAGGATTATTTCCAAACTGAACATCGCGACAGCTCGGCGTGCCCAAAGCGCTGCTACGACGCCATCCCCAACACGAAATCATCACGCCGCCTCTGCACCGGTCGCATGTCCTGATTCCCCGAGCTTGCGCCAGATCGGGGAAGCCACACTGTACTGCAATCCTTATTGCGAATAATTCGCAATAGCAAGAAGGTGCAGGTGCCGTGATCGCTGGATGGCATCGCCTGATGACAGTTTTGCAACAGGGCGGGCGATCACCTTGTCGCGGTCGGGGGAGGAGACGACGACCCGCCCGGGGGACGACCGGGCGGGTCGGGTACGACACGGGGTGGATGAGGCGCCCGTGCCGGACGCACAATCCACGGTCGACGTGTTTTCGGGAAGGAGGTTTATCGGTTCGCGTAGCAATCGAGTTTACGCAGATTGCGTCGACCTATCTGCGCAGAAAATGCGTCAACCAAAACCACTCCGTCGATCGCTCAGAAATTGCAGGTGCGCACGCGGCCCATGTAATTGCCGAACGCATCATACTGGCGAACCCAGCCGCAGCGGCGATAGCCGTAGTAGTAGCCGTTGTTCGCCGCGATGGCGCTGCCGACGACCGCCGCACCGACGAGGCCAGCACCGACGCCCCAGCCCCAGTGATGGTGATGGAACGGCTTGGCTTGCGCCTGCGTGGTCGAAGTCGCGATCGTGCCGGTGACAGCGAGCGTGGCGAGAGCGAGAGCGGCAATCTTGGTCTTGATCGACATGGATAACTCCATCCTGTTGAAGGCGGTGCCCTGATGGCCCGCACGCACCGTTGGACGGAGCCTCCACGATTTCGGTTCGAAGCCGAGGAGGAAAGCTGGCAGAGTCGATGATTCGGCTGTCAGAACAGCGGCTTATCGGATGAGCGAGGTCCGGTCGCGAGCTTGTTCACGTCGAAGTTATCGACATCCGCAAGCAGCTCGCAGAATGCGCGTGCGCCGTGATCGAGCAGGCGTTCGCCCTCCTCCGCGGAAGCCTTCGTCGCATTGCCGACCGCCCCGCTTGGGTGCAGGTCCTGCGTCTGCCAGGCAAATGGCGCGGGCCGCTGCGTCGACAGCCTGCGGTGATCCTTTTCGATCGCGATGCTGGCGGGATGAAAATCCGCGATCGCATCTCGCCGCACCGTGTGCGGATAGCGCGCCAGCATGATCGAGGTCTCGACGGCGCCGCCGTGAATGCCGTGGCGCACTTCCTCAGGCGTAAACAACTTTTCCGCCGCGCTCAGTCGCGACCAGCTCGTGGTGACCACCAGCATCCCGTGGTGCGCGCGCAAATCCTGCGCGACCAGGCTCATCGCTGCGCTGTTGCCGCCATGGCTCGTCACCATCACCAGCTTCTTGACGCCCGCGCGCGCCACGCTCTCGCCGAGCGCAGTCCACGTCTTCAATGCGACGTCGATCGGCAGCGTCAGCGTGCCCGGAAAATCGAGATGCTCCGTGGAAATGCCGACCGGTTGCAGCGGCAGGAACGTAGCGGGCAGGCTGACCGGCAACAGCTCGTGGACAAGCGCCAGATAGGCTTCGGCGATCATGATGTCGGTGCCAAGAGGCAGATGCGGCCCGTGCTGCTCGGTCGCCGCGAGCGGCAGCACCGCGATCCAGCGCGCCGAATCGCCGCTGGCGATCTCCGGCCAGCGGATTTCGGTCCAGTCGCGGGGTGGAACAGTCGAAGTCATCCCAAACGTTTCTCTGCCAAGCGTTCCTTTGCGCGGATTTGCGAGGTAATTTGCCGGCCCTGCCGCGGACGCATTCGGCGTCCATCACCCATCATGGGCCATAACCAGCGACGGAGTCCAACCATGAACCGGGCCTTTTTGCTGCGAGCGTTAACTATAGCTGTTTTCGCCCTGGCTGCGGCCTTTGCGCCCGCAAAGGCCCAGACCCTGGACAAGGTGTCGTTCGGCACCAACTGGGTGGCGGAAGCCGAGCATGGCGGCTTCTTCCAGGCGGTGGCCGACGGCACCTACAAGAACTACGGTCTCGACGTCACCATCGTTCCCGGCGGTCCCAACAACAACAACCGCATCCTCCTGATCGCCGGCAAGATCGATTTCTTCATGAGCGCGAACTCGCTGCAGTCGTTCGATGCGGTCACCAACAACGTGCCGCTGGTCGCCGTCGCCGCGATGTTCCAGAAGGATCCGCAGGTACTGTTGACCCATCCGGAGGTCAAGGCGACCAAGCTCGAGGATCTGAAGCCGCTGACGCTGCTCGTCTCGAAGGAGGGGATGACGACCTACTTCCAGTGGCTGAAATCCGAGTACGGATTCAGTGAGAGCAAGGTCAAGCCGTACACCTTCAATCCGCAGCCCTTCATCGTCGACAAGAACAGCGCGATGCAGGGCTATGTCACCTCGGAGCCGTTTGCGGTGGAGAAGGCTGCTAACTTCAAGCCGGGAGTCTTCCTGCTCGCCGATTACGGTTTCAACACCTATTCGACCCTGATCGAGACCCGCCGCGAGCTGGTCGAGAAGAAGCCCGATCTCGTCCAGCGCTTCGTCGACGCCTCCATCATCGGCTGGTACAACTATCTCTATGGCGACAATGCCGCCGCCAATGCCATGATCAAGAAGCTCAACCCTGAGATGACCGACGAATTGATCAGCTATTCCATCGACAAGATGAAGGAATACGGCATCGTCGATTCCGGCGACTCCTTGAAGAACGGCATCGGCGCCATGAGCGACGAGCGGATGGCGAATTTCTTCGACAAGATGGTGCGGGCCGGCGTCGTGCGCTCCGACATCGACTTCCGTCAGGCCTATACGCTCCGCTTCGTCAACAAGGGCGTTGGGCTCAACCTTCGACCGAAGCACTGAGCCCGAAGATTGCTCACGTGATGGCCGGGCAAGCCTCGAGCGAACTGGACGCCGGCTCCCCGCTTGCGGTGAGCCTGCGCGGTGTCACGAAAATTTATGACAGCGGCGTAGCGGCGCTCGGGCCTGTTGACCTCGACGTCAAGCGGGGAGAATTCGTGTCGCTGGTCGGGCCGTCGGGTTGCGGCAAATCCACTGCGCTGCGGCTGATCGCGGGCCTTGCCGCGCCGACCGCCGGCACCGTCGGCGTCTCCCGTCTCGCGGCGGAAATGCGCGGCCATCACCCGATCGGCTTTGTGTTCCAGGAGCCGACCCTGATGCCGTGGGCAAGCGTGCGCGAGAATGTCCGCCTGCCGCTGAAGCTTGCCCATGCGCCGACAGGCGAGGCGGATGCGCGCATCGACGAGGCGTTGGCGCAGGTCGGACTTGCCGAATTCGCGCGCGCCTATCCGCGCGAATTGTCCGGCGGCATGAAGATGCGGGTCTCATTGGCGCGGGCGCTGGTCACCGATCCCGATATTCTCCTGATGGATGAGCCGTTCGCGGCGCTGGACGAGATCACGCGGTTCCGCCTCAACAACGATCTGCTCGCGCTCTGGCGCAAGCTGCACAAGACCGTGATCTTCGTCACCCATTCGGTGTTCGAATCGGTTTATCTCTCGCAGCGCGTGATCGTGATGACGGCGCGGCCGGGGCGGATCGGCGCGGAGTTTCACGTCAGCGCGACCGAGCCGCGTGGCGAGGAGTTCCGCACCTCCGCGGAATATGCTGCCTTCTGCCGCCAGGTTTCCAACGCGCTCGCGCCGGCCTATGCGGGGCACGCGGGCGCATGAAGTCCTCGCTGCATGCGGTCCGCCTGCTATTGCCGGTCGTCGTCTTTGCGGCCGCCATCCTGCTCTGGGAAGCAATCGTTCGCATCAACGATATCCAGCCCTATGTGCTGCCAGGACCGGTGGCGGTGTTCGAAACGCTGATCAGCGATTGGCCGGTGTTGTCGCAGTCGCTGGGTGTCACCCTGCTGACCACGCTGGAAGGTTTCGTGGCCGCTGCGATCGGCGGCATCGTGCTGGCGCTGTTGTTCAATCAGTCGAAATGGCTGGAATATTCGCTGTTCCCCTATGCGGTGATCCTGCAGGTCACGCCCGTGATCGCGATCGCGCCACTGCTCCTGATCTATCTGCAGCAACAGACCGCCGTGGTGGTCTGCGCCTGGATCGTCGCGTTCTTTCCGGTGCTGTCCAACACCACGCTCGGGCTCAATTCGGTCGACCGCAATCTGGCCGGGCTGTTTCAGCTCTACGGCGCGACGCGGCTGCAGACGCTGGCTTATCTGAAACTGCCGGCGGCGCTGCCGTTCATTCTCGGGGGTTTAAGGATCGCCGGCGGCCTGTCGCTGATCGGCGCGGTCGTTGCCGAGATCGCGGCCGGCACCGCAGGCGCAGGCTCCGGTCTCGCGTTCCGCATCGCGGAGTCCGGCTATCGTCTCAACATTCCACGTATGTTCGCGGCGCTGTTCCTGCTCTCGGTCGCCGGGATTGTCATCTATGGGCTGCTGGCGCTAATTTCGCATCTGGTATTGCGGCGCTGGCACGAGAGCGCGCTTGGAAAGGAAAGCTGATGGCTGGAAGTATCTCGTCTGAGAAGGTCGACCTGTTGGTCTACGGGCCGATCCGTCCCATTCTGCAGAATGGCTTTCCGGACCAGTTCATCCTGCACACCGCCGAAAGTCGCGCCGACCTCGAGCGGTTGACGCCGGAGACCAGGGCCAGGATCCGCGGCATCGCCGTGACCTATCACACGGTGTCGACCGACAAGACCGTGCTGGCGCAATTCCCGAAGCTCGAGATCGCCTCGAGCTTCGGCGTCGGCTACGACCATGTCGATTCCGCCTATGCGCGCGAGCACAACATCGTCGTCACCAACACGCCCGACGTCCTCACCGAGGAGGTGGCCGATGTCGCGATGGGCCTCCTGATCGCCACGTTACGCGAATTCGTCAAGGCGGACCGCTATGTGCGCTCCGGCCTCTGGCAGACGCAGAACTATCCCTTGAGCGTCGGCTCGCTGCGCGACCGCAAGGTCGGCATCGTCGGCATGGGGCGGATCGGGCAGGCGATCGGCCGCAGGCTCGAGGCTTCGCTCGTTCCGGTCGTCTATCATTCGCGCAGGCCCGCGGCCGGCGTGTCCTACCAGCATTATCCCGAGCTGATCGAGATGGCGAAGGCGGTGGACACGCTGGTGGTGATCGTGCCCGGCGGCGCCTCCACTGCGAAAATGATCAACGCCGAGGTGTTGAAGGCGCTCGGCCCGCGCGGCGTCGTGATCAACGTCGCGCGCGGTTCAGTCGTGGACGAGCCGGCGCTGATCGCGGCGCTGAAATCGGGGACCATCCTGGCCGCCGGCCTCGACGTGTTCGCCACCGAACCGAACGTGCCGGACGAGCTGAAGTCGATGCAGAATGTCGTGCTGCTGCCACATATCGGTTCGGCTTCCGTGGTAACGCGCAATGCCATGGATCAGCTCGTGGTCGACAATCTCAAGAGCTGGTTCGCCGGCAAGCCGCCGCTCACGCCCGTCGCGGAGACCCCGGTAGAGGGGCGTTGATAAGGGACATTGATCAGATGTCGGTCAGCCGTCTCAGCATCGTGGCTGCAGTGCTGCTTGCAATGGCTGGCGGCACCGGACCTGCGTCGTCCCAGGATGCCGCATCGCTGAAGAAGGAAATGATCGGGCAGTGGGAGCTTGCGACCACGGACCGCAGCAAGACCTGTGTCGTCACGCTGAAGGGTGATGCGACGGCGCAAGGCCTCAAGCTCGAGCTGGAGCCTTCGTGTCCGGCAGCGCTGCCTTTCGCCAAGGACATTGCCGCCTGGAACGTCAGGGGCCTCGACATTGTGCGGCTGCAGAACGCGGCCGGCGAACCGGTGATCGATTTCACCGAGGTTGAGAGCGGCATCTTTGAAGGGCTGCGGACCGGCGAGGGTGTCTACATCCTGCAGAACCTCGCCGCCGCGCGCTCACTCGCCAAGTCGATGGACCAGATGATCGGCGACTGGTCGATGGTGCGCGCCAACGGGCAGGCGATCTGCGGCCTGACACTGACCAACACCGAGGCCGGCCAGGATAATTTTCAGGTGTTCCTGAAGCCGAAATGCGATCCGGCGGTGACGGCGTTCGCACCGACACTTTGGCGGCTCGATCACGGCCAGATGCTGTTGATGTCGCAGAAGGGCGACACCTGGCAGTTCGAGGCCGACGACAATGCGCAGTGGCGCAAGGTCCCCGACAGCGCCGATCCCCTGATCATGCTGCGCGACCAGTAGCTGCTCTAGCTCGAGCATGAGTCGATCAGGTTGAGGGTGTAGCCGCGGTGAGCTGCGCTCCCTCTCCCGCTTGCGGGAAAGGGTTGGGGTGAGGAGAACGGCCGCCGAAGGCGGCCTGTGTCTCTCCGCAAGCGCGAGAGGTGAAGTCAGCATTCGCCGCCGTCACCCGATGCTGGCGGCCTCGTTGGCGGCGCGCTGCATGCTCGACGACATCTCGTTGGTGACGACGCTCTGCTCCTCGACCGCGGCGGCCGTCGACGTCACATACTCGCCCACCGCCTCGATCGACCGGCGAACCGTGCCCAGCGCGGTGACGACGTCGGCGGAAATGCCATTGAGCGAGTCGATCTCGACGCCGATCTTGTCGGTCGCCTGCTTGGCCTGGTTGGCGAGGTTCTTGACCTCGGCGGCGACCACCGCAAAGCCGCGGCCGGCCTCGCCGGCGCGCGCGGACTCGATCGTCGCGTTCAGCGCGAGCAGGTTGATCTGACCGGTGATGTCGCCGATCATCTGCAGGATGCCGCTCATCGAGGCCGCCGCGGCGGTCAGCCGCTGCGCCTGGTGGTCGGCGGACTGCACATGGTCTGTGGCGGCCGCGGCCGTCTCCTTCGACTTGACCATCGCCTCCGAGATCTCGCGTACCGAGGCGTTCAATTCCTCGGCCCCGGCCGCGACCTGCTCCATCATGCCGCGGACGCGCTCGCTCTTCAGCCGCGCGACAACCTGGGCAGTGACGTCGGAGGCATATTTGACGACCTTGAACGGCTTGCCATTCAGATCCATGATCGGATTGTAGGAGGCCTGAATCCAGACATCGCGTCCGCCGGCGCCGACGCGGCGAAATTCACCGGCCTGGTATTCGCCGCGGTTCAGCGCGGCCCAGAATTCCCGATAGGCCGGTGTGTCACGCTCGGCCGGATCGACGAACATGCTGTGATGGCGGCCCTTGATGTCGTGCAGCGTATAGCCCAGCGCCTTCAGGAAATTGGCGTTCGCCGTTCTCACGGTGCCGTCCATCGCGAACTCGATCACCGCCTGCGACTTGTCGATGGCCGCGATCTGGCCGGCGAAATCGGCATTGCGCAGCTTCTGCTCGGTCACGTCGGTTGCGAATTTGACCACCTTGAACGGCTTGCCGTTCTCATCGAACACCGGATTGTAGGACGCCAGAATCCACACCTCTTTGCCACCCTTGCCGATCCGCTTGAATTCGCCAGCCTCGAACTCGCCGCGATTCAGCTTCTGCCAGAACTCCCGATAGTTCGGGCTGTCGCGGAACGAGGCCTCGACAAACATGCTATGGTGCTTGCCCTGGATCTCGGCCAGCAAATAGCCGAGCGCGCGCAGGAAATTCTCATTGGCGGTGATGACGCTGCCGTCGAGATTGAATTCGATCACCGCCTGGACGCGGCCGATCGCAATGATCTGCGCGCGGAAGTCCAGGTTCTGCAGCCGGACCGATGCATCGAACCATTCCACGGCGAAGCCCGAGCGCTGCCCGTTGTCGGTCCCGAGCGGCGTTACCACGAGATCGAAGGCGCGCCCACCGAACCTGATGGTCGCCCGATGCGGCGACTTCAACTGCCCCAGCACCTGGCGCTGATGGGCGGGATTCTTGTGAAAGACGTCGATGCTGCTGCCGATCAGTTTGGCGACCGAGAAGCCCGGAAGCTCCTTGCGGATGTCGGCCTCCGCGTCGGTGAGCAGCTTTGTCACCGCACGGTTCATGTAGGTGATGGTCAGTGACGCATCCGCGACCATCAGGTTGGCGGTGATGGCGTCGGCAGTAGTCGTGGCAATCTCACCGGCACGCGATTTCCGGCTTCCAAACATGTCTGGGTTCCTGCGTTGGCGAGCCAGGCGACGAAATTGTCGATCTGGTATTCACGATCGGCGAATCAAAATTCCAAATGTCACCAGAAGCTTCTCAGCATGGTGTGAACGGTCCCTTAAATATCCCGCTACCGCTGACAAAATTGCCGAGCTCCGATATTGCGTCGCGGCCGAACACGCAAAACCGCGTGCTCGGCGCTTTCTTCGAGCAGTTCTTCACTCGCTCTCACCTGTCCTTGTGCGGGAACGAGGAACGCCATTGGCGTGTGCGGCGTTGGCTGTTCATGTCTCGATCCGGCTTCGGACCAGGAGCGCGCTATGGCGACGACCGTGCTTGCAATCGGCATCGATCCCGCATTCGCGGATTTCAGCGCCTTTCCGCAACTCACGCCGGAGCTGATCAGGAGCTATCTCGACGCACAGATCGAACAGTTGCGCAACCACGGCTATGAGGCGGATGCCTGCCTGGTCGACCTTGGCGATACCGCCGAGCCGGTGGTGGTCGCGGCGTTGGAGTCGAAGCGGTTCGACTGCGTCGTCATCGGTGCCGGCTTGCGCGAAGGCGCCGCGCATCTCCTGCTGTTCGAGAAGATTCTCAACCTCGTCCACCGCCTGGCGCCCGAGGCCTCGATCTGCTTCAACACCACGCCCGCCGACACAATGGACGCCGTGCGGCGCTGGGTCGCGCCGTGAGCCGGGCGCCGTGCGTGGAGAGCTTCAACCTGCACGCACGCGCGTCATCATGCCGACCACGGCCTCTGCCGTCTCTAGCGCTCCCTCCACCCAACCCTGGTTGGTCGACCACGCCTCACCGACGATGTGCAGCGCTGTTCCGGGCACCGGTGCCGCGATCTCTTTGGTAACCTCCCAGCTCTTCACGCCCTGATTCCAGGTGTGCCAGGCGCCACCATACGGATCTTCCTCCCAGTTCATGAAGCCGACTGACTGCGGCGCCGTCATCGGCTGATCGAGCCCGTGCACGACCGCGATCTGCCGGCGAACTTCGGCGGATACCGGACCATTGGGATCGAGCATGGTGAAGCCGCTGCCGCTTGGCTGCTCAAGGCGTCGCAAGCCAGCCCAGTAGTCGAGCTGCGGACGATCGAAATAGCCCAGGGTCAGGTAGCCCGTTGCGCCGGGCGGGCGCCCTGGCTCGGTGCCGAAATAGTGGATCTGGCGGATCGGCAGGTCGGTCGTCGCCCGGCCGCTTGTCAGACCCAGCGGACTCCACCAGGGCTCCTCATGAGCGAGAAAGATCTTGCCGAGCGGCCGCGGCGTGACGGTCGCGAGCAACGCGGCAGTGCGCGAATCCTTCAATGCGGCACAGTCGGGAATGAGTTCAATGGCGCGGGGCGGCAGCGCGAGCACGACACGGCCTGCGCGGACCGTGCGCGACCCATCAGGCGTTGCGAAGACGAGTTCGTGCAGATCGTCACTCGTCTGGGCCGGAACGCGTAGCGACACCAGCCGGTGCCGCCGGTGAATGGCGCTGCCCTCGCGTATGGCGGCGGCCGCAAGGGCGTCCGGCAGGGCCTGCGTGCCGTCGACCAGGGTCTTCTCGGTAGGGCTGCTGACATACTCGATGACCAGCGACACTGCGTCCGCCGCGTTCCAGTTGCGCACGACCGAGCTGTAACCAAGGCCCATCTCGACGAACTGCAATGCCTCGTCCGACAGGAAGCGGCTGAGCAGGTTGGCGAAGCCCCAATTGATCAACGGGCGGCCGTCGAGCGTCAGGGACTCTTTTGTCTTCGCCCACTCATGCGGCTCCATGGTCTTCATGGCGGGCAGCACCTGCTGGACTGCCTTGAAGATCAATTCGAATGGATTGAGATAAAGCTCATCCGCGCGCAGTGCGTACGGGACCGGTTGCTTCCGGGCGAGGTCTCCGGCGCGCCACCGCTTGCCGCGGGCATATGAAATGCTCGTCGCGCCGCCCTCCGGAAATTCGCGCATTGCGAGACCGAGCTGCGTCGCGAGTGACGTGATGAGCCTCTGGTTGGCAGGAAACCGCATGCCGCCGAATTCAGCGGGGATGCCGCTGGTCCCCGGCATGTTCACGCTGAACAGGCGTCCTCCGATACGCTCGGAAGCTTCGAATACGGCGATATCGTCCGGCCGGCAGCCGCCCTGGAGCAAGCGCCAGGCCGTATAGAGGCCGGCGACGCCGGCGCCGACAATGGCGGTATCCAGGGTGTCGACGTCGGAGGGGGGCAGACTGTTTCGGGTCATGGACATTGCCTTAGGTAGCGTATTCGCGACATGGCCCGCCCCGTGGAAAAGGGACAGCGAGCCGACAAACGCCCGGGCCCTCTATCGCCTGGCCACTACGAGGGTATTTCCACGCATCCCGAACTCGATTGCAGTTGAAACATCGGACCAGTTCAATGACGCTGGCGGTCGCCGCGATCAGTTGAAGGCGCGATCAGGCCCCTTTTGATTGCGGCGTCCTCATTGCTGAAGATCGCCATCGCCGTGAGCATGGGCCGGAAGCCGAGCTTTTCGTAGAACGGTTCGGTGCCGGGATTGGCGTACAGGATGATCTTCCGGTGGCCGCGCGACAGATCCCGCAGTCGCGTCGCGATCTCCTTGCCGAGGCCGCGCCCCTGAAACCGCGGATGAACCGCAATATCGCAAATGTAGGAGCAATCGACGCCATCCGCGACCGCGCGTCCCGCACTGGCGAGGGTACCCTCCTCGAACGCAAAACATTTGTACATGCTGTTTGCGAAGGCGCGCTTCAGGTCCTCCGGCTTCTTGTCGCCCAGCGGCGCGATCCGATAGAGCTCCGACAACACATCCCAGTCGATCCGGTCCTGATCGGACGTCCATTCCATGTCGCACTCCTTTCGGATCATGAGCTAGATCAGCCGCATCCCCTTCAAGCTCACGTGCCCGCCTCTGCCGACGATGATGTGGTCGTGCACGGCGATGCCGAGCGGCTTGGCGATGTCGATGATCGCCTTGGTCATCTGGATGTCGGCCTGCGACGGCGTCGGGTCGCCGGACGGATGGTTATGCACGAGGATGAGCGCGGTGGCGGACAGTTCGAGCGCGCGCTTGATCACCTCGCGCGGATAGACCGGCGTGTGATCGACGGTGCCGATCTGCTGCACCTCGTCCGCGATGAGCTGGTTGCGCTTGTCGAGGAACAGCAGGCGAAACTGCTCCTTGTCGGCAAAGGCCATGCTCGAACGGCAATAGTCGAGCACGTCGTTCCATGACGACAGCGCATTGCGCCGCTTCACCTCGCCTTTGGCGACGCGGCTCGCGGCGGCGGCGATCAGCTTGAGCTGGTTGATTGAGGCTTCACCGATGCCGTCGACCTCGCGCAGCCGGGCGACGGGGGCATGGATCACCTCGGCGAACGAGCCGAAGCGCCTCAGCAATTCCTTGGCCAGCGGCTTGGTGTCGCGTCGTGGGATCGAGGCGAACAGCGCCATCTCCAACAGCTCATAGTCGCTCAGCGCGTCGGGGCCGGCGGTATGGAAGCGCTCGCGCAGGCGCTCCCGATGGCCGTGGTAATGCGGCGTCTCGGCGGACTGGTCCGGAGTGGCGTTGGTCTTGGCGGGCATCGGCGCCAAACATGCCGTGCCGCGCGGTTTTTGCAACCATGAAGTGCCACGGGCGCATCGAAGCCTTCGACATGCGCCAGAGGATCGGCCGGGCCTTGATCGCGTCCGCGTGATGAGCGGCCGGGAATCGTTGCGATTCGGCTGCGAGCCGGCCACATTGAGCTGATTGGGGGACTGTCGCCGATTGCCAGATACCGGGTTATGTCGAATGAATTCCACGCATCAAGGGACACACGGGCTCGAAAGCTACGGCGCTTGCGGGCTTCTGGCGTCTTCCGCCGATCGCGGCTGGTCGGACATAACGGCGGAGCTTCGCAGTCACAGCGGCACCATCGCCTGGAAGAGCCCGCAGCCCGACACCGAGATTTGCGTCGACGTCCGCGGCAGCGGCTCCGTGGTCACGCGCGAGAGGTATGGCATCACCGACCGCAGCGTGTCCGAACGCGGGACCATCTGGCTTTCTCCGCCGGTGGTCGAGCAGGGTCTGATCGACCTGTCCGATCCCCTCCCAGGGATGCTGCACATCTATCTTCCGCCGAGCCGGTTTTCGCTGGAAAGCGTTGGTGCAGCGCTCGCTCCATCCGTCATGGTGTCGCTGCGCCATGAAAGCAGTTCTCGCGATCCGCTGGTGGCCGAGATTGCCTATGCGCTGGTATCCGAGCTGCAGCGCGAGACCTCTGCGGGCAGGCTGCTCGCCGAGACGCTGGCCTCGAGCCTGGCCGCACGACTGGTTCAAAACCACCTCGGCAAGCCATGCCAGGATTTCTTCGCATCCGTCGCTCGCGCGGGGCTTGATCGCCGCCGGCTGGCGCGCGTGCTTGATTACATCGAGGCCAATCTGGAAGGCGAATTGACGGTCGGCCGCCTGGCATCGATTGCGTGCCTGAGCCAGTTTCATTTCGCCCGCGCCTTCAAGGCCGCCGTCGGCCGATCGCCGCATCGCTATGTCAGCGTCAGGCGGCTCGAACGCGCCAAGGAACTGCTTGGAGAACGCGAGCAGCCGCTGGCCGATATCGCGCTTCGCCTCAGATTTTCGTGCCAGGCCAATTTCACCCGCGCGTTCCGGCAGGCGACGGGGCAGACGCCGGCGCAGTACCGGCGTAGCGTCGTGGCCTGATTTGTTACGGATGTAACAGATCGATCTGCGTCCGCTGATCTGGCCACAGCGGCAAGAAATGACAACAGCAGAGCAACCGAGGCAAAGCCGCGCTCGGTCGCATCGTGCATCTACTCGCTCCGATACACCCCAACCAATTACGAGGAGCGAATATGACTTCGGAGCGAAAGGTCGTCATCGTCACCGGCGCATCACGCGGGATTGGCGCGGAATTGCTGAAAGCCTATCGCGAAAGCGGCTACCGGGTCGTCGCCACCGCCCGTTCGATCGGCAAGAGCGACGATCCGTCGGTGCTCATGATCGAAGGCGACATTGCCCAACCCGAGACGGCCGAACGCATCTTCAAACTCGCAATCGAGCGCTTCGGGCGAATAGATACGCTCGTCAACAACGCCGGCGTGTTCATCGCCAAGCCCTTCACCGAATATTCCGCAGGCGATTTCACAAAGGCCGTCGCGGTCAATCTCGCCGGCTTCTTTCATTTGACCCAGAAGGTCGCAGGTCGAATGCTGCAGGCGGGTTCAGGCCACATCGTCAACATCACGGCGACGATCGCCGAACAGCCGATGGCGTCGCTGGCGGCCGGCCTTGCTGCGCTGACCAAGGGCGGGCTCAACGCGATTACGCGCTCGCTCGCGATCGAATATGCCACCCGGAATGTCCGGGTGAATGCGGTTTCGCCGGGCGTGATCAGCACGCCGATGCATTCGCCCGAAGCGCACGGCTTTCTTGCCGGGCTGCAGCCGGTCGGCCGGATGGGCCAGACGCAGGAGGTCGTCGAGGCCGTGATGTATCTCGAAAAGGCGGCCTTCGTCACCGGCGAGATCCTGCATGTCGATGGCGGCGCTTCCGCAGGCCGCTGGTAGGAGATGCGCAATGTGGCCCGATCGCCGTCTGCTTGACTTGTTTGGGATCGAACACCCGATCGTGCTGGCGCCGATGGCGGGTTTCGCAACGGTTGAACTCGCTGCTGTCGTTTCCAATGCCGGCGGCCTCGGCTCGATCGGTTGCGCTACCATGGACCCGCAGCTCGCCGCCGGCATCATCGCACGGCTGCGGAGCCTGACCAGCAAGCCGGTCAGCCTCAATTTCTTCTGCCACGAGCCGGCGAAGGCCGATGCCGCCCGCGAGCGTGCGTGGCACGACCGGCTGCTGCCCTATTATCGCGAGCTCGGATTTGACGAGGCGACACCGCGGCCGCGCATCGATCTTGCGCCGTTCGGCAGCGCGATGTGCGAGGTCGTCGTGGACGCCAGGCCCGAGGTGGTGAGCTTTCATTTCGGCTTGCCCGTGCCGCCGCTGGTGGACCGGATCAAGGCGGCGGGTTGCAAGGTGATCTCGTCGGCAACCACGGTCGACGAAGCGCGCTGGCTGAAAGACCATGGCGTCGATGCGGTCATTGCGCAGGGCTATGAGGCCGGTGGTCACCGCGGCACATTCCTCGATCGCGACCGGCGCCGCTCGCGCGCCCCGCAACTCGGTACCTTCGATCTGGTGCCGCAGATCACTGACGCGGTCGGCGTGCCCGTGATCGCCGCCGGCGGCATCGCCGATGGACGCGGCATCGCTGCGACCTTCGCCCTTGGTGCGTCCGGTGTGCAGATCGGCACCGCCTTCCTGCTTTGTCCGGAAGCGGCGACGCCACCGCTGCACCGCGAGGCGTTGCGGCAGGCGAGCGACAATGAGACCGTGGTGACGAACGTGCTCTCCGGCAGGCCCGCGCGCGCCCTGGTCAACCGCTTCGTAGCCGAGGTCGGTCCTTTTTCCGACGCCGCGCCGGATTTTCCCTTGGCGATGGGTGAGCTGGCGCCGCTGCGCGCCGCGGCAGAGCGGAAGGAAAACCGTGACTTCACCCCGCTCTGGGCAGGGCAGGGCGCCGCACTGGCCCGCGAACTCCCCGCCGAGGCGCTGATGCAAACCCTGGTGAAGGAAGCCGCCGAGCACCTGAAGCGCGTCGGCGGCGGCTGAGATCTGCGCGATGCTTCGCATTGGCAGCGCGGCCTGCGTCACGCTATGATCGGGCCGTCCCTGCCAACGCAAAGAGGTCTCGCCGCGTGACGTCGTTCAAGGCCATTCGGGCGCGGGCCGAGAAGCGCAAGGGCGGCGCAAAGGCGGTGGAGAAGCTGCTGCCGCCGGTGCCCAACGCGAAATCCCTGGCGAAGCTGAAGGATGATCGCGTCCTCGCCGAGATGACGAAGCGCGTATTCTGCGCCGGCTTTGCCTGGAGCGTGATCGAGGCGAAATGGGAAGGCTTCGAGCAGGCCTTCCTTGGCTTTCAGCCCAAAAAACTCGCCTTCGAGCCGGATGAATTCTGGGAGCGGCTGACGAGCGATGCGCGCATCGTGCGCAATGGCGCCAAGATCATGTCGGTGCGCGACAACGCCCGTTTCGTGCAGGAGATCGCGGGCGAGCACGGCAGCTTCGGCAAGTTCTTGAGCAATTGGCCCTCCTCCGACGAAGTCGGGCTGTTGAACCTGCTGGTCAAGCGCGGCAGCCGGCTCGGCGGCAACACCGGCCAGATGCTGCTGCGGTTCCTCGGTTGGGACGGTTTTGTCACGTCAAGGGATGTCGTCGCTTGCCTGCGCGAGGCCGGCCTCGATGTTGCCGAGGAGGTCAAGTCGAAGGGCGATCTCGCCAAGGTGCAGGCGCAGTTCAACGCCTGGGCCAAGGAGACCGGGCTGCCTTACGTCCATCTCTCGCGCATCTGCGCGATGTCGATCGGGGAGAATTACGCGCCGGCTGAACTCAATCGGCGCATGGGCGGCGATGACTGATCAGATCACGCTCTGATCAGACCACTTTCCACGGCTTCTCGCCGTTGCGCTCCGACAGGGTGAAGATCTCGACGCCATCGGCGGTCACGCCGACCGAATGCTCGAACTGCGCCGACAGCGAGCGGTCGCGCGTCACCGCGGTCCAGCCGTCGGACAGGATCTTCACATGCGGTTTGCCGAGATTGATCATCGGCTCGATGGTGAAGAACATGCCGGGCTTCAGCGCCACGCCTTCGCCGGGCCGACCGACATGGATGATGTTCGGTTCGTCATGGAACATGCGCCCGAGGCCATGGCCGCAGAAATCGCGCACTACGCTCATGCCCTGCGGCTCGACATAGCTCTGGATCGCATGGCCGATGTCGCCGGTGGTGGCGCCGGGCTTCACCGCGGCGATGCCCCGCATCATGGCCTCATAGGTCACCTCGATCAGCCGCTCGGCCTTGCGCGCGATCGGTCCGACCGCATACATGCGGCTGGAATCGCCATACCAGCCGTCGACGATGAAGGTGACGTCGATATTGACGATGTCGCCTTCCTTCAGCGGGCGGTCGCCCGGCATGCCGTGACAGACCACATGGTTCAGCGAGGTGCAGGTCGAATAGCGATAGCCGCGATACATCAGCGTCGCCGGATAGGCGTCATGGCTGAAGGCGAACTCGCGCACGAACTGGTCGATCCTGGAGGTCGGGATTCCCGGCTTGACGATGTCGGTGAGCTCGTCGAGGCATTTTGACACCAGCGCACCGGCCTTGCGCATGCCGACGAAGCCGCTTTGTCCGTGCAGCTTGATCTGGCCGGTCTTGCGGAGGGAGGTGTCGGTTGCTTCGATATAGCTCATGGGCTCGTCATTCGGCGGGAGGCTGTCAGAACGGGACGGTAATTCGCCTAATTTAATGATCGGGGCGGCCAGTGCAAGCCGAGGTTGGGGCCGAAATGGCCTGTCTTGCCATGGATTTAGCTCGAAGCCTCGATCACGGTCTCGACCGGCAGCGCGCCGCGGACCCGGAGTTCCCGCACCGGATAGGGCACGCGGATGCCCTCCCGCTTGAAGGCGTCCCACAGCGCCAGCATCACCTCGCTTTTGACGTTGTCGAGGCCATCGGGGTCGCCGATCCAGAAGGTCAGCGAGAATTTCATGCCGGCTTCGGCGAATTCGGTCAGGATGCAGTTCGGCGGCTTGCCCTTCAATGCCCGCGGCGCCGCGGCGGCGATCTCGATGGCAAGCTTGCACACCAGCCGCGGATCGGCGTCGTAATTGGTCCCGAAGGGGATCTTCACCAGCGTGTTCTTGTCGGTATAGGTCCAGTTGACGACCTTTTGCGTCACCAGGTCCTCGTTCGGGATCAGGAATTCGCGGCCGTCGCCGGCGGCAACCGAGATGTAGCGCGTTTTCATCGCACTGATGCGCCCCGAACTGTCGCCGATGGTGACGAGGTCGCCGGGCTTCACCGACTTGTCGGCCAGCAGGATGATGCCCGAGATGAAATTGGCGACGATCTTTTGCAGGCCGAAGCCGATACCGACACCGACCGCGCCGGAGAACACCGCGAGCGCCGAAAGGTTGATGCCGACCGCGCTCAGCGCGATCGCGATCGCAACCACCATCAGCCCGATGCGGATGATCTTGATCAGCAGCACCTGGATCGACGGCGTCAGGTCGGTGGCGCGGTTGATGCGGCTCTCGACGAAATTGCTGGCGATATTGGTCAGCCACAGCGCCAGGATCACCAGCGCGCCGGCCTTGATCAGCAGCAGCGGTGTCAGCCGCAGGCCGCCGACCTCGATCGCGACCGAATCCAGCGTCTCGGCGGTCGCGTCGAGCTGGCCGATGATGCTGAGCGCGGCGACGATCCAGGCCCCCAGCGACACCAGCCGGACGATGAAGGCGTTGCGGATCACCGAGGCCACCAGGCTGATGACGAGCCAGGCCAGCGCCAGCTTGGCCGAGACCGCGATCAGGTAGCTGCGGCTCGGCCAGGTCGAATGCGCCATCGTGATGCGCGCCGCCATCATCAGGAGTGCAAACACCGCGGTCGACGCGCTGCCGACCACGACGCGCACGAAATGCCTGAGCGGCAGCGGCAAATGCGACGCCAGCGAATCCATGTCGACCCGTGCCCGGATCGCGGCGTCGGCCGCATAGGCGATGCCCGCGGCGGCCAGGATGATGCCGAACTGCAGATAGAACCAGGGCGAGGTGACCTCCGCGCCGACCGACCGCGCGGCCATCTGCAGGGTCTCGATGACGTCCTTCAGGTCCATTTCCATCGGCGAAATCTCGTGAACTGCGGATTCAAGCGAATTTGATTCGAACGGTCGCCACGATCCCACAAACGCGGCGCGCGGACCATCGCCACAACGGGAGAGCGAGGGCAAGGTCGAATTGCATCCGCGCCGCGCAGCGCCTTTAGAGTCACCTCTCCCGCTTGCGGGAGAGGTCGGCGCGCAGCGCAGGGTGAGGGCTCTTTCCGCACGAAGAGTCTCGCCGTGGAGAGAGCCCTCACCCCGACCCTCTCCCGCAAGCGGGAGAGGGAGAACCCGCACCTTCCATTCGGCAACCTCGCCCCGCAGCGGCCTTTGGAGTCACCTCTTCCGCAAGCCGGACAGGTGAACCGCCGCCGCTGTCAGAAATGGGTTGGCGTCGAACTGTGGCGACGGTAAGGATGCACTGCAACTCCGGAGCATGATCCGGAAAAGTGGGTACCGGTTTTCCGAAAAGATCATGCTCCAGCAAAGAGCTTTCCTTCCGCACGGCGTATGGCTTCTCTCGATCAGGTCAGCATAGCCATCCTGCTTGGCGCAGTTCTCGTGATGGCCGGCATCCTGTCGAGCCTTTTGGCGCTGCGCTTTGGCGCCCCCCTGCTGCTGGTCTTCCTCGTGATCGGCATGCTCGCGGGCGATTCCGGCCCCGGCCACCTGCAGTTCGACGACGTCCGCACCACCTATCTGGTGGGCTCGGTGGCGCTGGCGCTGATCCTGTTCGATGGCGGACTGCGCACCCGCTTCCAGAGCATCCGTGCCGTGCTGGCGCCCTCGATGGTGCTGGCGACCGTCGGCGTGCTGCTGACCGCGCTGGTCACGGCGCCGGTCGCCAAATACATGCTCGACCTCAATTGGGCCGAGGCGCTGCTGGTCGGGGCCGTGGTGGCCTCGACCGACGCCGCGGCGGTGTTTCTGTTGGTCCATACCCAGGGCCTGCGCCTGCGCCCACGCGTCGGCGCGACGCTCGAGGCCGAAAGCGGCACCAACGATCCCTTTGCGATCTTCCTCACGTTGATGCTGGTGGAGTTCATCTCGATCGGAGAGAGCTCGACGGCGCACATCATCCTGGAGTTTGCCCAGGAGGCCGTGCTCGGGACGATCATAGGTGTGATCGGCGGGCGGCTGGTCGTGATCGCGCTGAACCGCGTCGCCCTGCCGCAGGGCCTGCACGCGCCATTCGTGACTACGGCGGCCCTTGTGATCTTCGGCGCCGCGCAGATCGTGCATGGCTCCGGCTTCCTCGCCGTCTATCTCGCCGGCATCATCATCGGCAACCGGCCGACGCGCGCGCACAACTCGGTGGTCACGTTCCTGGACGCCGCCACGTGGTTGGCGCAGATCGTGATGTTCGTCCTGCTCGGGCTCCTGGTGTCGCCGCATCGGCTGCTCAGCAGTTTTGGCGGCGCGGTGGTGGTGGCGCTGGCGCTGATGCTGCTGGCGCGGCCGCTGGCGGTATTCGTCTGTCTGGCGCCGTTCCGCTTCAACTGGCGGGAAAAGGTGTTCATCGCCTGGACCGGCTTGCGCGGCGCGGTCGCAATCTTTCTCGCCTCGATCCCCATGCTGGTGGGACTGTCGAAAGCCTATCTCTATTTCGATGTCGCTTTTGTTGTCGTCATCATCTCGCTCCTGCTGCAGGGCTGGACCCTGGCATTCGCGGCGCGGCGGCTGCATGTAGCGCTGCCGCGCCTCGACCGCGGCCCGCGGCGCGTCGAACTGGACCTGCCGGGCCAGCTCGAGCAGCAGCTTGTCGGCTATCCCGTCGGCGCAAAAAGCCTGTTCTTCCGTCGCGGACTACTGCCGTCCTGGTCGAGGCCGACGCTGGTGATCCGCGACGAGAACATCCTCTCGCCCGCCGAGGCCGACCCGATCGCGCCCGGCGACTATCTCTATCTGCTGGCGCCGCCGGAGCGGGCCGAAGCGCTCGACCGTTTCTTCGTCGACATGCCGCCGAGCACCGCGCCCGACCCGCATCTGCTCGGCGACTTCGTGGTCTCCGGCGAGCATACGCTTGGCGAGCTTGCCGAGATCTATGGCGTGACCGTCGATGAGGACCAGAAGAAGCTGACGCTGTCGGACTATTTCGATATCCATCTGGATCGCGCGCCGAAGGAAGGTGCGGAGCTGGCGCTGGATACCATCGTCCTCGTCGCACGCAGCCTCGGCGGCGGCAGGGTCAATGTCGTCGGCCTGCGCCTGCCGGAGGAAGAGGAGGCGGCCGTACCGCTGACTCGGCTGCAGCGGTTCAAGCGCAAGCTCGCCGAAATCTGGGCATCGGTCGCGGGCGTTTGAGAACGAGCGCGTAGCCTCTGGGTGGAGCGAAGCGCGACCCGTGACATCTCCATCAACGTTTGCGAGCGGTCCCGGGTTACGCTGGCGCTCCACCCGGGCTACGAAGCTCCCTCGCCCCGCAATGATCAGCTCATCGTCTGACGAAGCTCGCATCGTTTGCGAACTTCCTGATCAATTCGCTGAGGTCGTCTTCGGGCGCTGCGATCCTGTCGTTGTCCCCTTCCGAATTTGGCTCGGGGCGAATCTCGGAGGCGATGCGGATGCGTGCGGCTGTTCCGTTGCGGACATCGGCTGCTGCGGACGGCACCGCGGCCACCTTTGGCGCGTGGATTTTCGCAGGACTGCGATCCGGCTCGGTCCGCGCGAGCGGTGATGGCGGCTGCTGATTTGTATCGATCGATGGCCGGCGCACTTCGGGCGGCGCCGGCGCGGATTCCTTGCGTGCCGCTTTCGCGATGATCTCGTTGACGATCACAGCGAGGCGGCTCTTGTCGGGCTTGGCAAGATAGTTGCTGGCGAATTCGTCGACATGGTGCTGGCCGTAGTCGGCGAGCACCGCGACCAGTCGCGCCAGATCGGGATCGCTCTCGACCAGGCGGTGCCAGGTTTCCTTGTCGTAAGCGGAAGCATCGGCGCGCTGCGTCGCTTCCGCTGCCGGCAGTGGTGGAGGTTCCGGAGTGGCCGGAGCCGCTTCCGCGTGGACTGGAGGCGCCTCGGCAAGTGCGGCGGCCGGTTCTGGACTCGCATCGGGGCCTGCGACGGCGATGGCTGCCGCCTCCTCCGCCTTTCGGCGCTTCCGCTCGTCGACCTGCAGCGACACCAGGCCGATGCCCATCAATAGAAAGCCGAGAGCGGCCCAGGCCACCGAGAGGCACAGGACGAATCCTGCGAGCAGCAAAACCCAACCAGCAATACGCATGGCACGCCTTTCTTCCGGCAACAATTTGGCGCGCTCGGGCCGATTTGGCAAATCGGGAAACTGTCACGTGGCGGCAACGGCTGCGTGATCGAAGCAATCCGACATCTTCGGACCTTGCTCGATCCTGCACAGCCACGCGGCGAAACCGTCGTTTTGTCGCCAAATCGCGGCCAACGAGCGGTCGCAACTCCTGCGGAACCGCGCACTTCGCTGAGAAATGGGGAACGAATATGCCGTGAGGGCTTTTGCAAGGGGTGACGAAAGATGACACCAGGAGTGAGCCCATGCGAAAACTCATCCTCGCGACGGTTGCGGTTATGACCCTCGGGATCGCGACACAGGCCAGGGCTTATGACTCAGGCGATCTGATATCAATGCAGAGAGCACTGGCGATCGCGACTGACCTCGGCATTGTAACGGTATCTGACGCTGAATTTGCCGGTTACGAATGGCAAATCGAGGGGCGGGATATCGAAGGGCGGTATATGGAAGTTGATGTCGATGCCCGCACCGGTGCAGTGCTCAATGTCGACCGATAAGATCACGTCGAGCTCCCCGTGAGCACTTTCACGCCGCCGAACGCGGTCACCTCTCCGCGACGCAGCATCACGATCTGCGTCGCGAGCTGGCGCAGTTCGGCGGCGTCGTGGCTGACATAGACCATGGGAATGCCTTCATCGCGCAACCGGATCAGATAGGGAAGGATCTCCACCTTCCGCCCTTCGTCCAGCGAACCCAGCGGCTCGTCGAGCAGCAACAGGCGCGGCTTCGACAGCAGCGCGCGCCCCAGCGCGACACGCTGGCGCTCGCCACCGGAGAGCTTTCCGGGACGACGGTCCAGGAGATCGCCGATGTCGAGCAGATCGGTCACGCGGCCGCGCTGCGCCGGATCATCCGCTAAGCGGTTCATGCGCCGCCCGTAATCGAGGTTCTGCCGGACATTGAGATGCGGAAACAGCCGCGCGTCCTGGAACACATAGCCGATGCGCCGCCGGTGGGACGGCACATGCACGCGCGCCGCGGTGTCGTCGAGCGTCTCGCCGTCGAGCGAGATGATGCCGCGGTCGGGCTTCAGCAGTCCGGCGATGATGTTGATCAGCGAGGTCTTGCCGGCGCCCGAGGCGCCGAACAGCCCGGTGACGCGGCCTTCGCTGGTGAAGGCGGCCGAAAGGGTGAATTCGCCAAGGTGCTTGGTGACGTCGACGCGCAACATGGTCAGTTTCCGTGCAGCCGCCTTGTCGCGCGCCGCGCGCACCACTCCGATGCAACAAGCGCCCCCATCGCGATCACGGTGGAGATGATGACGAGTCGCATCGCCGCAAGGTCGCCGTCGGGCGTCTGGATCAGCGAATAGATCGCCGACGAGATGGTCTGGGTCTGGCCGGGAATGTTGGAGACGAAGGTGATGGTCGCGCCGAACTCGCCGATCGCCTTGGCAAAGCCGAGCACCATGCCGGCGAGCACACCCGGCAACGCCAGGGGCAAGGTCACGGTCAGGAACACCTGCCAGGGCGCCGCCCCCAGCGTTCCCGCCGCCTGCTCCAGCCGCCGGTCGATGGCCTCGATCGAAAGCCGGATCGGCCGCACCAACAGCGGAAACGACATCACGCCGCAGGCGAGCGCCGCACCGGTCCAGCGGAATGCGAACACGATGCCGAGATGATCGGCAAGCCAGGCGCCGAGAAAGCCGCGGCGGCCGAGCGCGAGCAGCAAGAGATAGCCGGTGACGACGGGTGGCAGCACCAGCGGCAGATGCACGAGCGCATCGAGCATCGACTTGCCCCAGAAATCACGACGCGCAAGCAGCCACGCCAGCGCGATCCCCAGGGGGGTCGCGACCAGCGTTGCGACAACGGCAACCCGCAGCGACAGCAGGATCGCCGTCCACTCGGTCGGCGAGATCTCGAACACGCGTATCAGGTTGTTGGCGTGATCAGGTACTTGAAACCGTATTTCTCCAGAATCGTCTTCGCCGTCGACGATTTCAGGAAGTTGAGGTAGCCAGCGGTCTCGGGCTTGGCCGTCGTCGTCGCCGCGACCGGATAGATGATCGCGGGATGGGTGTCGGCGGGGAAGGTGCCGACGACCTTGACGCCAGGCTCGACCTTGGCGTCGGTCGCATAGACGATGCCGAGCACGGCCTCGCCGCGGGCGACCAGCGTCAGCGCCGCGCGCACGCTTTCGGCCATCGCGAATTTCGGCTCGGCCGCCTGCCAGGCGCCAAGCTTCTCCAGCGCCGCCTTGGCGTATTTGCCAACTGGGACGGCCTTGACGTCGCCGGTCGCGATCCTGCCGTCACCGGCAAGCTTGGTGAGATCGAAGCCTGCGCTGATATTGACGCTATCGATTTTGGAGTCCTTCGGCGCGATCAGCACGATGCTGTTGCCGAGCAGATTGATTCGCGTCGCCTCGTTGATGTTCTTCTGCTTGATCGCGTAGTCCATCCAGTCGGTGTCGGCGGAGACGAACACGTCGGCCGGCGCGCCTTGCTCGATCTGTTTTGCCAATGCCGAGCTGGCGGCATAGCTCGCATTGACCTTGACGCCGGTCTTTGCGGTGTAGGCAGCGTCGATGTCGTCGAGCGCATTCTTCATCGAGGCGGCTGCGAAAACGGTCAGCGTCTTCTCCTGCGCGGTCGCAGGCGAGGCGGCTGAGCCCAGCAAAATCACGAAAGCGGCGGCAATTCCGGCAAAGCGGTGCATGATAGGCGCTCCATCAAGCCCGCATGCGCGCCAATGACGCGCGCACTTCGGGCGTTGGTTGAATCGATGAGATTTTGCGACAGACGGAAGCGCCGTTCCGGTGATCCCAACGGACTGACGGTCGGTCGGGACATCGCGATGATCAGACAATAGACAGGCCGGCAGCCCGGGTAAAGCCGACCCTTTGCCTATTCGCCCGGGTCTATTCGCCGCTCATTCCGTCGACAGGATCGCGACCGAGATCGAATTCTCCTTGGCCCCGCTGATCTGCAGCACGAATGGGCGGGCGGAAAGCTCGAATTTCATTGTCTTGCGGATGCCCTCGCAGTCGGTGGCGCCACTGAACCCCTTCGGCTTGAGGAAATGGCCATCCTGCACCACGTCCACCCAGGCGTCGGACGACAGGCTGATCGTGTAGAGGCCGGCCTTGGGCGCATTCTTGAAGCTGATGAAGCCGGCAAAGGTGCCGTCCTTCGGTGCCCGCTCCGGCACCGTCGGCAGTTTCGCCTCCGCCGGGGGCACCAGCGTCAGCGTAATGCCGCTGGCGGGCAATGCGGCAAGTTCGTTGCCCGAACTCAGCTTGGCGCGATCGGGCGCGGTCAGCGCGCCGCGTTCGCGATCGATCGGCCATTTGAACTTGTCGCAGCCGCTCGGCTCCTCGGCTGCAAGTGCGGGTGCGCTGCCGAGCAGCAGCAACGCAACCAGAACAGATGACCGACGCATGACTAGTCCACCGCGATCATGACATCGGAGGCTTTCACCACGACGATGACCTTGCCGCCGACCTTGATGCCGAGATCATCGACCGCTTCATTCGTGATCGAGGACGTCACCACCGTGCCGCCGATGTCGACGCGAACATGGGACGTGGTCGCGCCCTTCTTCACCTCGACGACGGTGCCCTTGATCTGGTTACGTGCACTGAGACGCATGATCGCTCCTCGCAATGGTTGAATGCGCGCGGTCATTGCCGCGCCTATGTGGCTTTTGATTGAATGAGCGGGGCCATCGTCCCGCGGTGGGCGCCTTGCGCGCGCGGCGCAGGCCGGCTGGACAATAGCCCATCAAGCCGCCGTGGGAATAGCGCCCTGGCGAAGATGTTACTGCCTCGCGTCAGGCGCATTCAGCACCGCTTTGCAGGCAGCCGGCATCTCTGCCAGAGTCATCGGCGGCTTCGGCTTTGGCGGTATCGGCGGCGGTTTGGGATGCAGCACCGCGTCGGAGAACCAGAAGGCGAGGTCGGAGAACTTGCAGCCTTCGCCCTCGGACTGTGACGGCTGTCCCTCGCATTCGGTGGCGCCGGGCGGGCAGTACATGCGGATGTGGAAGTGGTAGTCGTGCCCCCACCACGGCCTGATCTTGGAGAGCCAGCTACGGTCGCCCTTTGCCTCGCGGCACAGCGCCTTCTTGATCGCCGCATTGACGAAGATCCGCTGCACGCCCGGCTCCTGCGCGGCGTCGCGCAGCATCAGCACCTGGCCAGGGGTGAAGACCCTGGGATCGATGTCGAGCCTGTCCTCGCGTACCATCATCACCGCCGACATATCCTCGCGCTCCTCGCGCGAGAGCCTGCGATCCGGCATCGGCGTCAGCCAGATGTCGGCATCAAGCCCGATCTGGTGGCTGGCATGGCCGCTCAAGGCCGGCCCGCCGCGCGGCTGCGCGATGTCGCCGACCAGAATTCCCGGCCAGCCGGCATCCTTGTGCACCCTCGCCGACAGGCGCTTCAACAGCGCGATCATCGCGGGATGGCCCCAGTTGCGGTTGCGCGACAGCCGCATCACCTGCCAGGTGTCGCCATTGATCGGCATCTGCGCCGCGCCCGCGAGACAGCCCTTGGTATAGGAGCCGATCACCCGCGTCGGCATCGCCGCCGGCAGCACCTTGCGTGCGAACAATTCCTTGGCGCCGAGCTTGGGGTCGTTGGGATTGGCGAGCGGCGGCAGCGGCTTCGGATTGACCGAACCCTTGTCCTGCGCCGACGCCACGTCGGCACCAAGCGATAGAGCTGCAAGAAACAGCAGGGTCAGTATCGGGCGGGACGTCATGGGATTCACTCGAACGTCGTTACCGTAACATGGATTCGGCGTTCCGCGAGCAGCAGGGATGATCGCAATCGCTTGATCTCCCACAGCAGAGAATTCGCCGCAGTCGTCACCGGTTCACTGCATCTCGATGTTGGCCGACTTGATCACCGCGCCCCAGCGGTCGACTTCGCTGCGCATATATTTGGCGGTCCGCTCCACCGACCCGCCATAGATCTCCGCGGAGAGCTTTCGCAGATTGGCGCGGATGTCCGGTCGCGCCAGCACTTCGTTGACGTCCGCATTGATCTTCTCGACGATCGCCTTCGGCGTCCCGGGCGGCGCCACGATCGCGTACCAGGTGACCGCTTCGAATCCGGGCAGCGTTTCGGCGATCGTCGGCACGTTGGGCATGGCCGATAATCGCTTGGGCGAAGCCACCGCCAGCAGCTTGAGCTTGCCGGCCGTGACCAGCGGCATCGTGACGCCGAGATTGTCGAACATCAGGTCGACGTCGCCGGCAAGCAGGCCCTGCAGCGCCGGCACCGTGCTGCGATAGGGGATCTGGCGCAGTTTCACCTTGGCCATCGTCTCGAACAGTTCGGAGGTCAGGTGCGAGGTGGTCCCGCCACCAAGCGTGGCGGCCGTGACCACGTCGGGGTTGGCGCGCAAATAGTCGATCAGCTCCGGCACGCTGGATGCGTTGATGCCGTTCGGGCGGACGAAGATCGCGTTCGGCACCTGCGCCATCACGATGATCGGTTCGAACTTCGCCGGATCAAAGCCGAGCTTGCGATAAAGGTTCTGGTTGATGACGAGCGGCGGCGGCGGCGCGGAGAGCAGGGTGTAACCGTCGGGGGCGGCGTTGTAGACCTCCTCGGCTCCGACGTTTCCGGCTGAACCGGTCTTGTTCTCGATCACGACCGGCTGGCCCCATTTGCGCGACAGCCAATCTGCTACCAGCCGCGGGATCGCATCCGCGGTGCCGCCGGCAGGAAATGGCACGATGATGCGGACGGTGCGGTCTGGATAATCTCCGGCAACGCCGGGCCCAAATGTCGAGAGCAGGACCAGCGTCGCCGCTAGCAGTGAACTGATGGTGAGAGATCGATTGTGCGTGCATTGGCGCATCGGGTCCCCTCCCCGAGGCGATGTTTCGCGCCTCGTCCGCCATCCGCAACCTGGCGTCCCCTGCGATGGAGGATAGCCCGAACCGGCAGATGCCCGAAGCGTTTTTGGCGGCAGCAGATGCGGCGATCTCGTCGAATTGGCGATGGCTTCGATGCTGCCTCGCGGCTTAACCGGGCACTAACCCTATCGCGCAATGGCGCAATTTCGTGCGGAATACGCGCCATTAGTGTGGCCGTGGCATCGCTGCGCGCGGTGCGGGAAAGTTGCCGCGCACGCATGGCTGATTTGCCCTTTCGATTTGCTTTTCGCCCCGCCCACGCCGTCAGACGGTATTGCGGGACGCGCAAATTCGCCTTCCAAAGAGGCATGTCCAACGCCGGATTCCAATTTGGGGCGCGCAGAAGATACCATTTTTTCAGACACTTATCGGAGAAAACTGGCCGGCGGGAGTGCGTGTGGGGCAAAAAGTCGATGCCGAAGATGCGGCCAAAAACGGCTAAGAAACTGAAGCGCAGGGTGGCGGCGAGAATTCCCGGCCGTCCGGTCAAACCCGGCCAGAGGCTCACAGGCAGCAAGCGGCGCATCCCGTCCGAGATCGGCGAGATCGTGCGCAAGCGCGCCGAGGCCGAGGCTGCAATCGCAGATGCGCGCCGCTCCAACGAGCGGCTGCGCGAAGCGATCGACATCCTGCCGCAGGGCATCGTGTTCCTCGACGCCGAAGGCCGCTACATCCTCTGGAACAAGAAATATGCCGAGATCTATAGCCGCAGCTCCGATCAGTTCGAGCGCGGCGCGCGGCTGCAGGATACTTTGCGGGTCGGCGTCGCCCGCGGCGATTACCCCGAGGCGGTCGGCCGCGAGGAGGCGTGGATCGCCGAGCGGCTGGAGAAGCTCTATCAGCCCGGCGAGCGGCATGAGCAGAAGCTCGCCGACGGCCGCGTCATCCTGATCGAGGAGCGGCTGACGTCGGACGGCGGTGTCGTCGGTCTGCGCGTCGATATCACCGAGTTGAAGCAGCGCGAGGCGTCGTTCCGCCTGTTGTTCGACGGCAATCCGGTGCCGATGATCGTCTGCTCGCTCGACGGCGAGCGCATCCTTTCCGTCAACGATGCCGCGGTCGAGCATTATGGCTTCAGCCGTGCCGAATTCGAGAAGCTCACCATCCGCAGCCTGCAGGCGTTCGACACCGAACTGCCATGGATCGGCGGCCGCGACGGCGACGAGCAGGCGGCGCGGACCTGGAAGCACGTGCGGGCCGACGGCACGTTGATCGATCTGGCGATCTATTCGCGCGAGTTGATGCATGGCGACCGGCCGGCGGTGCTGCTGGCGCTGATGGACATGACCGAGCGCAAGCGCGCCGAGGCGCGGCTTGCCTTCATGGCCCAGCATGACGGGCTGACCGGCCTGCCCAACCGCAATCTGTTGCGCCAGCAGATGGACGACATGCTGCTGCACACCCGCCGCAGCGCCGAGAAGGTTGCGGTGCTGGTGCTCGGCCTCGACAGTTTCAAGGCCGTCAACGATACGCTCGGCCATGGCGTCGGCGACAAGCTGTTGCGCGGCGTTGCAAAGCGCCTGCGTTCGACTTTGCGCGAGGAAGATGCGCTGGCCCGTCTCAACTCCGATGAATTCGCGATCGTGCAGGGCGGCGTGTCGCGTCCGGAGGATGCGGTGCTGTTGGCGAAGCGGCTGCTCGAGGCGATCGGCGAACCCTATCTGCTCGACGGCCATTCCATCGTGATCGGCGCCAGCATGGGCATTGCGATGTCGCCCGGCGACGGCGATGACTCCGAGAAACTGCTCAAGAGCGCCGACATGGCGCTGTCGCGCGCCAAGGCCGAATTCCGCGGCACCTTCTCCTTCTTCGAGGCCGAGATGGACGCGCGCGCCCAGACCCGCCGCAAGATCGAGATGGACTTGCGTGACGCGATCCAGAACGACGGCTTGCGGCCTTTCTACCAGCCGCTGGTCGATCTCTCGACCGGCCGCATCACCGGCTTCGAGGCGCTGGTGCGCTGGCCGCATCCCGAGCGCGGCATGATCTCGCCCGGCGAGTTCATCCCGGTCGCGGAAGAGACCGGCCTGATCAATCCGCTCGGCGGTTTGATGCTGCGGCGCGCCTGCATGGATGCCGCGCACTGGCCGGATGATGTCCGCGTCGCCGTCAACCTCTCGCCGCTGCAATTCCGCACCGGCAATCTGCTCTCGCTCGTCACCGATGCGCTGCGCCAGTCAGGATTGCCGGCCCGGCGGCTCGAGCTTGAGATCACCGAGACGCTGCTGCTCGAAAAGAGCAGTCAGGTGCTGGCCACGCTGCACGCGCTGCGCGCGCTCGGCGTGCGCATCTCGATGGACGATTTCGGCACCGGCTATTCCAGCCTCAGCTATCTGCGCAGCTTCCCGTTCGACAAGATCAAGATCGACCAGTCCTTCGTGCGCGACCTCGGCTCCAACCGCGACGCGCAGGCGATCGTGCGTTCGATCATCAGCCTCGGCAAAGGCCTCGGCGTCACCATCACCGCCGAGGGCGTCGAGACCGAAGCCGAGCTGAGCTGCCTGCGCGCCGAAGGCTGTCACGAGGGCCAGGGTTTCCTGTTCAGCCGCGCCAGGCCCAATTGCGACATCGTCAGCCTGCTGCAGGCCCAGCGCGGCGAGGCCACCGACGAAGCAGCACTGGTGGCGTAAGCCGAGGTCTTCGATCGTCATTGCGAGCGCAGCGAAGCAATCCATGTCTCAGCGCGTGGCACTATGGATTGCTTCGCTGCGCTCGCAATCACGGAGGGCTTACTTCGCGCCCGCCACCTTCCGCTTGTTCAGATGATACGTCAGCGCCAGCGCCACGCAGTGGCGCAGCTTGGCCTCCGGCAGCGCTTCGCTCGCATCGAGCAGGATCGCGCGATTGCCGCTGAAGTGCAGCTCCGGATAGAGCTCGCGAAACGTCTCGACCAGATTGGTCTGGCAATGGAAGTAGACGGCATATTGGCCGGCGACCGATTTCACCTGGTCGATCCGGATCGTGCTGCCGCTGCCGGTCTCCGGCGTCAAATAGCTCGGCTGGCCCCACTTCAAAGTCTCTTCAAGCGCGCCGACGCCCTTTGTCGCCCTGGCGGTCGCGAAAATCAGCCGGCGCAGCGCCTTCAGCCTGGCTCTGACCGGCTGGGGATAGGCCTCGAACACCGCCTCCATCGCGCCGTGCGCGCCCGCGCGCTTCAAGGACTTTTTGCCGGCTTTCTTCACCATCGCTCACCGTGTCGTCGGCGGTCCCCCGAGATTCCCTGCGAGGATCGCGCGGCCGGCGTCCTCGTAATGGGTGTCGCGGGCCTGGATCTGCTGCGCGATCGCGTGCATGTCGCGGAAGCGGCGCTCGAACCTGTTGGCGGCGAACACGGCCGTGGCGCCGGCCATGTGATAGGCGGTGTCGACCACGGCGGCTGATTGATGGATGGTCCAGGTCGAGGCGACGCGCAGCGCCACGCGATGGCCTTCGGTGAGCGCATCTCCGTGCTCGAGATCGCGCCAGACCTCTGCTGCGGTCGCATAGAGATAGGCGCGGGCGGCGCGCAGGCTCGCCTCGGTGCGGCCGATCAATCCCTGCACCGCATTGTTCTCGCGCATGGCCTTCAACCCTTGCGGCGTCTTGCCGCGCGAAAGCTCGATCGCCGCATCCAGCGTGGCGCGCGCGACGCCGAGTGCGGTCGCGGCAAAGCCCATGCCGAACACCATGTTGGTCGAAAGCTTGTACAGCGGGCCCTGTTCGCGCAAGGCCGAAGGATCGTCGCGCAGCGCGGCGAATTTCTCCGGGATGAAGAGATTCTCCACCGAATAGGAATCAGTGCCGGTGCCCTTCAGCCCGATCACGTCCCAGACGTCGTACATCGTCGCGCTGGCCGCCGGAAACAGGATGGTGCGGATTTCAGCCGAGCCGTCCGCCTTCTTGCGCGGCGAGCCGTCCTGTTCGACCACGCGCACATGCGCTCCGAGCCAGCTTGCCTGCCGCGAGCCTGACGCAAACTCCCAGCGCGCATTGGCGAGATAGCCGCCCGGCACCACCTTGACCTCGTGCGCGATCGCGCCCCAGGCCAGAATGCCCGGCGCGACGTTGAAGATCTCGTTCGCCGCGTCAGGCTCGAGATAGGCCGCGGTCATCGCGCAGACGCTGCATTGCCCGAGGCACCAGGCGGTGGAGGCATCGGCCTTGGCGATCTCCTCCTGCATCTGCATGAACGCTTCCAGCGTCGCCTCGCTGCCGCCAAAGCGTTTCGGCAACAGCGCCCGGTACAGGCCGTTGTCGACCAGCGCGGATGTCACCGCGGCCGTCAGCCGCCGCGTCCGTTCGATCTCGTCGGCATCTTTTGTGATCAACGGCGCCAGCGCACGCGCCTTCGCGACGAGATCGAACCCTTCCACCTTGCTCATGCGTTTCCTCGCTGTTGTTGTTTTTGAGCGGGAACGCGATGGTGGCCTATTCGGTGGGAGAGGGCAAGGTGATGCCCCCGGGTCGTTCCGGGGCGCGCGCAGCGCGAACCCGGAATCTATTTCTCCGCCCGTGCCAGTGGCCCGTTGGATTCCGGGTTCTCGCTGACGCGAGCCCCGGAATGACAGCGTCTCAGCTATCGACCTTCAGCGCGGCAATGAAGGCTTCCTGCGGGATGTCGACCTTGCCGAACTGCCGCATCTTCTTCTTGCCTTCCTTCTGTTTCTCCAGAAGCTTGCGCTTGCGCGTGATGTCGCCGCCGTAGCACTTCGCGGTGACGTCCTTGCGCAGTGCGCGCACGGTCTCGCGGGCGATCACCTTGCCGCCGATCGCGGCCTGGATCGGGATCTGGAACATGTGCGGCGGGATCAGTTCCTTCATCTTCTCGACCATGGCGCGGCCGCGGCCTTCGGCCCGGGTGCGGTGCACCAGCATGGAGAGCGCATCGACCGGCTCGCCATTGACCAGGATCTGCATCTTCACGAGATCGGCCGGCTTGTAATCGGTCAGATGATAGTCGAACGACGCATAGCCCTTGGATACCGATTTCAGCCGGTCGTAGAAATCGAACACCACCTCGTTGAGCGGCAAATCGTATTTCACCATCGCGCGGCTGCCGACGTAAGTGAGCTCCTTCTGCGAACCGCGGCGGTCCTGGCACAGCTTCAGCACACTGCCGAGATAGTCGTCCGGGGTGAGGATGGTGGCCTCGATCCAGGGCTCGTCGATCTCGGCGATCTTGACCACGTCGGGCATGTCGACGGGATTGTGGATCTCGATCTCGCTGCCGTCGGTGAGCTTCATCTTGTAGATCACGCTCGGCGCGGTCGCGATCAAATTGAGATCGAACTCGCGCGACAGCCGCTCCTGGATGATCTCCAGGTGCAAGAGCCCGAGGAAGCCGCAGCGGAAGCCGAAGCCAAGGGCGGCCGAGGTCTCCATCTCGAACGAGAAGCTGGCGTCGTTGAGCCTGAGCTTGCCCATCGCCGCACGCAAGGTTTCGAAATCGTCGGCATCGACAGGGAACAGGCCGCAGAACACCACCGGCACCGCCGGCTTGAAGCCCGGCAGCATTTCCTTCACCGGGTGGCGGTCGTCGGTGATGGTGTCGCCGACGCGCGTATCGGCGACTTCCTTGATCGCGGCGGTGATGAAGCCGATCTCGCCGGGGCCGAGCTCGTCCACCTGCTGCATCTTCGGCGTGAAGAAGCCGACGCGCTCGATGTCATAGGCGGCACCGGTGCCCATCATGCGGATGCGGCTGCCCTTCTTCATCACGCCGTCCACGACGCGGATCAGGACGACCACGCCGAGATAGACGTCATACCAGCTATCGACCAGCAGCGCCTTCAGCGTGGCATCCTTGTCGCCCTTCGGCGGCGGCAGGCGGGTGACGATGGCTTCCAGCACATCGGGCACGCCGAGGCCGGTCTTGGCCGAGATCATCACCGCGTCGGAGGCGTCGATGCCGATCACGTCCTCGATCTGCTGCTTGACCTTCTCGGGCTCGGCCGCCGGCAGGTCGACCTTGTTCAGGACCGGCACGATCTCGTGGTTGTTGTCGAGCGCCTGGTAGACATTGGCGAGCGTCTGCGCCTCGACCCCCTGGCTGGCGTCGACCACGAGCAGGGAACCTTCGCAGGCCGCCAGCGACCGCGAGACTTCGTAGGCGAAGTCGACATGGCCGGGCGTGTCCATCAGGTTGAAGATGTAATCCTTGCCGTCCTTGGCGCGGTATTTCAGCCGCACCGTCTGCGCCTTGATGGTGATGCCGCGCTCGCGCTCGATATCCATGGAATCGAGCACCTGTTCCTTGCCCGCCATCTCGCGCTCCGACAGGCCGCCCGTCATTTGGATCAGGCGGTCGGCCAGCGTCGATTTTCCATGGTCGATATGGGCGACAATGGAGAAGTTGCGGATGTTCGGAATAGGGACGGTCGTCATGGGGCGCGAGATAGCATTCGCACCCCGAAGCGGCAACCATTCCTTCACGTCAAGCTGATTTCATTCGCCCGAAAAACAGGCTAGGCAGGCTGCATGCCAACTGCATCGACCCTGCCCATTGCGGCGCGCACCAGGCGGAAATACTCGATCTCGCGCCTGGCGGCGTGGCTGGCGGCGCGCGCGACCGATCCCGTCACCGGATTGTGGTTCGTCACCGGCTTTGCGCTTGCCCATGCCGTGCTGTGGACGCTGATCCTGGTCAATCTGAAATCCGCGCAGGACATCCATATGGATGTCGCGGAAGCCTTCGCCTGGGGCCAGAAATTCCAGCTCGGCTATGGCAAGCATCCGCCGCTGTCGGGCTGGGTTGCCGGCCTCTGGTTCCGCATCTTCCCGGTGACCGACTGGGCGACCTATGCGCTGGCGATGGCGGTGGTCGGCGTCAGCCTCGTGGTGTGCTGGCTGATCGCGCTCCGCGTCGTCGACCGCCGCCGCGCCTTCTTCGTCGTGGTGATGCTCGCGCTCTATCCGATCTTCAACTTCAAGGGCTACAAGTACAACGCCGACCTGCTGCAGCTTGCGACGCTGCCGCCGGTCGTGCTGGCCTATCTCTACGCGTTCGAGAAGCGCACTGCGATTTCGGGCATCTGGCTTGGCCTTGCCGGCGCGCTGGCGCTGATGACCAAATATTGGGTGCTGACCATGATCGGCGCCATCGGCCTGGCCGCGCTGATCCATCCCGAGCGGCTGCGCTTCCTGGCCTCGCCGGCGCCGTGGGTTGCGATCGCAACGCTGATCGTGGCGATGATCCCGCATATCGTCTGGCTGAGCGAATCCCATTTCGCACCGCTGACCTATGCCGGAGATGTCTACAGCATCGACAATCGCGCGGTCAGTCTGTACCTGGTGAACGGCTATATCAGCCACAATATCGGATTGCTCGCCGGCTGCATCGTGCTGGCGGCGCTCGCGCTCGGCTGGAGCGCGCTGGTGCGGCGGCCGTCGACCTTGTTCACGCGCAACTGGTCATTTGGGCCGAATCCCGGCGTCAATCTCTCGCAGGCGCTCAACGTCTGGATCATCCAGCTCATCGTCGCGATCGGGCCGCCGCTCGGCGCGCTGTTCTTTGAAATCTATATCAAGACCGACTGGGGCATCTCGCTGTTCTTCCTGACGCCGCTGGCGCTGGTTGCGATCCCCTGGCTGCGGATCCCGAAGATGGCACTGTTTCGGATCAGCGCGATCTGGTTCGGCATCACCATCGTCGTGCTGTTTGCGTCGCCGACCATTGCCGAGCGCGAGATCGCGGCCAATCCGAACAGCGTGGCGACCTATGGCGCGCGCGCCGAGTTGGCGCGCGAGCTCACCGAAGCCTGGCACCGCAAATTCGCCTCGCGCTGGTCCGTGGTGGCCGGCACCACGGAGGTGATCATGCCGCTGGTGTTCTACAGCCCCGATCATCCCGCGCCGTTTACGCCGGGCGAGATCTGGAGCAATGGACTCGCCAGCGAAGCGGAAGCCAAGCGCCTCGGCTTCATCGGCGTGTTCGATCCCAATGACGGTCGCCTGCCGGCATTCGAGAGCTGGATCGACAAGAACGCGCCGCACGCCGAGCGCCTGATCATGACCACGCGCCGCTTCTTCCACGGCCACCCCGGCCCCGCCGTAAGCTGGAAAGTCTACATCGCGCCGCCTGCGCGGTAATCGTACGGTCGGTTAGCGCAGCGTAACCCACCCATTCGTGTGCGCCACAGACTCATCCTCATCCCGAGGAGCCGCGAAGCGGCGTCTCGAGGGATGGGCCGCGGACTCCTCACTCTCCGTCATTCCGGGACGCGCGAAGCGCGAGCCCGGAATCCATTGCGCCTCATACCCCGGCGGAGAACTGGATTCCGGGCTCGTCCTTCGGACGCCCCGGAACGACGGCGGAGAGAAATTCGCGAGCGTCGTCGTAATCCAAGACACGCAACGCCTCCCCACCCGCCCGCATGACGAGTGCCCGTTTGCGCTGGTTGATCGGGCGGCGTCCTCTCTCCATAGTGCGCGCAACAGCGGGGTTCCCAGCCGGGCGCCTTGGAATGGGAACGTCGATGACTGCCACATCCGCCGAGGAGATCGCCGACGACGCGCGGGCGCGCGCCAATGTGCTGCGGCTGGCTGCGGCGCAGGCGCTGACCGGCGCCAACTCGGCCGTCATTTTCGCGACCGGCTCGATCGTGGGCGCGACGCTGGCGCCCAGCGTCTCGCTGGCGACCGTGCCGCTGTCGACGTATGTGCTGGGGCTTGCCGCCGGCACGCTGCCGACCGGTGCGATCTCGCGCGCCTATGGACGCCGCGCGGCCTTCATCATCGGCACCGGCTGTGGCGCGCTGACCGGCGCGCTCGGCGCCTTCGCCATTCTGCGCGGCGCGTTCTGGCTGTTCTGCGTTGCGACCTTTCTCGGCGGGCTCTATGGCGCGGTGGCGCAATCCTATCGCTTCGCCGCCGCCGACGGCGCCAGTGCCGCGTTCCGGCCGAAGGCGGTGTCCTGGGTGATGGCGGGCGGCGTGTTCGCCGGCGTGCTCGGTCCGCAGCTCGTGCAATGGACCATGGACATCTGGCCGCCTTATCTCTTCGCCTTCAGCTTCGTGGTGCAGGCGGTCGTCGCCCTGGTCGCGATGGCGGTGCTGGCGGGCGTCGATGCGCCAAAACCCGCCGCGGTCGATCTGCATGGCGGCCGGCCGCTGCTCGAGATCGCGCGGCAGCCGCGCTTCATCGCCGCCGCACTATGCGGCATCATCGTCTATCCCATGATGAACCTAGTGATGACCTCGGCGCCGCTCGCGATGAAGATGTGCGGCCTCTCGGTCAGCGATTCCAATTTCGCGATCCAGTGGCACATCATCGCGATGTACGGCCCGAGCTTCTTCACGGGATCGCTGATCGCCCGCTTCGGCGCGCCGCGCATCGTCGCGCTCGGCCTCTTGCTCGAGGCGCTTGCGGCGACGATCGGGCTCTCCGGCCTGACCACGCTGCACTTCTGGGCGACGCTGATCGCGCTCGGCGTCGGCTGGAATTTCGGTTTCGTCGGCGCCTCCGCACTGGTGCTGGAGACGCACCGGCCGCAGGAGCGCAACAAGGTGCAGGCGTTCAACGATTTCCTGGTGTTCGGAACGATGGCGATCGGCTCGTTCTCATCAGGCCAGTTGCTTGCCAGCTACGGCTGGTCGGCGGTCAATCTTGTGGTGTTCCCGCCGGTGTTGCTAGGGCTCGCCGTGCTGGCGATCGTATCGTTCGCGAAGCGGCGCGCGAAGTTGCGCACCGTCGATGAGTATCCGGAACCAAGTATCTGAGGACTTGCTGACATCTGCTGACAATTCGGCGCAGATCGAAATGATGGCCAGGCGTTTCTGCTAACACGCGTGATGGCGTAACAAACGACAAGCAAGAACCGTGGACGCATCAACTCACACCAGCACCGACGAGACCTCGCTCCGCTACGACGGCTGGCGCATCGTGGTCGTCTGCTTCCTGCTCGCGACCTTCGGCTGGGGGCTCGGCTTTTACGGCCAGAGCGTCTATGTCGCCGAGCTGCAGCGCATGCACGGCTGGCCGGCGTCGCTGATCTCGTCGGGCACCACGTTCTTCTATCTCGCGGGCGCAGGGCTGGTCGTCTTCGTCAGCGAGGCGATCAAGGCGTTCGGCCCGCGCGCCTGCCTGGTCGCAGGCACCTGCGCCATGGCCGCGGCGGCGCTCGCCGTCGGACAGGTGCGCGAGCCCTGGCAGCTCTATCTCGCCGACGCCGTGCTCGCCTTCGGCTGGGCCGGCACCAGCCTCGGCATGATCACCAACACGCTCGGCCTGTGGTTCGACAAGAAGCGCGGCATGGCGATCAGCCTGGCGCTGAATGGCGCGAGCTTTGGCGGCATCGCCGGCGTGCCGCTGCTGGTCGCGGGCATCGGCTTTTTCGGTTTCTCCGGCGCGATGACCGCGGCGGCCATCGCGATGGTCGTGCTGATGGTGCCGGTGATCCTGATCTTCGTCGGCCAGCCGCCGGCGCATATCGAGGCGGTGGCGCTGTCGGCCGCCGGAGGGCCGTCACCGACGCAGATCCGCGCCCGCGCGCTGCGCGATCTCGGCTTCCTTTCGGTGACGATCGCGTTTGCCTTGGTGCTGTTCGCCCAGGTCGGCTTCATCGTGCACCTGATCGCGTTCCTGGATCAGGTGATCGGCCGCGAGCGCGCGGCGCTGGCGATGGCGCTATTGACCGCGATGGCGGTGGTCGGGCGCGTGAGCTTCTCCTTCGTGATCGACCGGCTCAATCAGCGATTGGCGTCGGCGTTGTCCTTCGTGAGCCAGGCGATAGCGCTGCTCGTCATCATCAATCTGCGCAACGAGTGGGCGCTGGTTGCGGCCTGCGCCCTGTTTGGCTTCTCGGTCGGCAATCTGATCACGCTGCCGGCCTTGATCGTACAGCGCGAATTCGACCCGCGCTCGTTCGGCGTGCTGGTGAGTCTGGTCACGGCGATCAACCAGATCACCTATGCGTTCGGCCCGGGCGTGGTCGGCCTGTTGCGTGATGTGTCGGGCAGCTACGCCTTGCCATTCTACGGCTGCATCGCGCTCGAATTGATCGCGGCCGTGCTGGTGATGATCCGCGGGCGTCCTGGTACGTAGCTTCACGATGGCTGCCACGCACACCACCCTCATCCTGAGAGCCTGACTCAAAAAAGCGTAAGACGTCTTCAAGGTCTGGCCAGGCGGCGAATTAGGAGCCTCAGATGGGCGATGAGCAGCCATGCGAGCTCAGTGGCAGCAGAGCCTTCGAAGTCTTTGGAGAG
>NZ_JADYVX010000160.1 GCF_020194175.1 Bradyrhizobium sp. BRP22
TGCGCGGGATGCTCGACCGCAGCGCCTGGCAGCGCAGCCTTGACCGTGTGTTGGCGCGTCATGAGGCGCTGCGCAGTGTGTTTGTCGCGATCCAGGGCAAGCCCCGGGTTGAGGTTCTGCCGCCGGATGCGGGTCTGCCGATAGTTGAGCACGATCTGCGGGAGAGATCGGATGCAAAAGCGGCATTTTTGGATCTGTGCCAAGAAGAGGGGCGCACGCCATTCGATCTTGCGCGCGGTCCGCTGATCCGCGGTC
>NZ_JADYVX010000161.1 GCF_020194175.1 Bradyrhizobium sp. BRP22
GGAATGCCCTTGGCCTGGAGAAACGAGTGGAAGCCCATGACGCCGAGGCCAACGGAGCGCTCGCGCAGGGCGGCGTAGCGGGCACGCTTCATTCCGTCCGGCGCCACCGTGATGAAGTGGGTGAGCACGTTGTCGAGGAAGCGCATGACGTCCTCGATGAAGCCGGGCTCCTTATTCCACTGGTCCCAGGTCTCGAGGTTGAGCGACGACAGGCAGCACACCGCGGTGCGCTCCTCGCCGCGATGATCGATGCCG
>NZ_JADYVX010000162.1 GCF_020194175.1 Bradyrhizobium sp. BRP22
GGTTGCTTATTGCCGATACGCTGACGACTTTGTCGTCATCGTAAAAGGGACCAAAGCTCAAGCAGAGGAAATCCGCGAAGAATGCCGCGCCTTTCTGGAAGGCAAGCTGAAATTGACGCTGAATATGAAGAAAACCCATGTCACCCACGTCAATGACGGCTTCGTCTTTCTGGGGCACAGGATCATTCGCAAGCGAGGGTCGCACGGGCGCATGTCCGTCGTCACAACGATACCCAAGGAAAAGGCGAAGGGGTT
>NZ_JADYVX010000163.1 GCF_020194175.1 Bradyrhizobium sp. BRP22
GGAAATGGTACCGAGCCCCGGAACCGGGCAAGGCGAAAACCTGGCTCGTGTTTGGTCGGAATGAACGCGGCGGGCCGCCCGGAAAAGCACTTTACCGGCTTGTCTCAAGTCCGAAGGCGCAGTTCCGATGGCGCAATCCGGAGGATAATCCCTACATCTTCCGAAAAGAAGCCCGCAGCACTGTCACCTCGCACTATCATGATGTTGCTATGGCCATGGGCCAAGCTTGAACAGAGAGCCGTATGCGCTGAAAGG
>NZ_JADYVX010000164.1 GCF_020194175.1 Bradyrhizobium sp. BRP22
GATGAACAAGAGATAAGGCTCGCCGGTCTGCAGCCGGTTCTCAAGGATGCGTTGCCACAGCTGGCGGGCATCGATCTCGCGGACGACCTCGTTAGTCTTCGGGCTGCGCAGAGAGACTGCGGTGCCGACGCCTACGGCACGCATGAACTCGTCGGTGACGTTGATGCCGTGATGCAGGTTGAGGCTCTTGCGGTTGAAGTCGCCGGACGCCTTGCGGATCTCGAGGAACTCCTCGATCTCGGGATGGTGGATATC
>NZ_JADYVX010000165.1 GCF_020194175.1 Bradyrhizobium sp. BRP22
GAGCTGGTCGGGATAGCGGAGGCGAGACGAGCGCGGGTGATGTGATCGTCGTCTCGGCTTTTGAATCGCCAGCTGTCGTTGCCGGTCTCGACGATGTCGCAGTGGTGGGTCAACCGGTCGAGCAGCGCGGTGGTCATCTTGGCGTCGCCAAACACGCTCGGCCATTCGCCGAAGGCGAGATTGGTGGTGACGATGACGGAGGCGCGCTCGTAGAGCCGGCTGACGAGGTGGAACAGAAGCTGGCCGCCGGACTGG
>NZ_JADYVX010000166.1 GCF_020194175.1 Bradyrhizobium sp. BRP22
GTTCGCCCGGGTGTCTTGCGCCTTCGCGGACGATGTTGCGCATGCCCAACGTCTGTATGATGCGATGTCTCGGCTGTGGTTCATGCCGGCCACACCGGTGCTCTCCAACGGCGGCACCACGCGCGGCTTGCCGATCTCGTGCTTCCTTAACTCGGTGTCGGACTCGCTCGAAGGCATCGTCGGCACCTGGAACGAGAACGTCTGGCTTGCTGCCAACGGCGGCGGCATCGGCACCTACTGGGGCAATGTTCGCTC
>NZ_JADYVX010000167.1 GCF_020194175.1 Bradyrhizobium sp. BRP22
GGAGGAGAACGCGAAGCTGAAGAAGCTCCTGGCGGAGCAGATGCTTGATGCGGCCGCCTTTCGCGAGCTGCTTTCAAAAAAATGGTAGGGCCCGCCGCCAAGCGCGCTGCGGTCGCGCATCTGCAGGCCGTCATGAGCCTGTCGGAGCGGCGGGGCTGTTCGATCGTCAGCGCGGACCGGAAGACGATCCGCTACCGCTCCCGCCGCCCGCCGGACGCAGTTCTGCGTGGCCGATTGCGCGACCTCGCCAACGAG
>NZ_JADYVX010000168.1 GCF_020194175.1 Bradyrhizobium sp. BRP22
GGAGGAGAACGCGAAGCTGAAGAAGCTCCTGGCGGAGCAGATGCTTGATGCGGCCGCCTTTCGCGAGCTGCTTTCAAAAAAATGGTAGGGCCCGCCGCCAAGCGCGCTGCGGTCGCGCATCTGCAGGTCGTCATGAGCCTGTCGGAGCGGCGGGGCTGTTCGATCGTCAGCGCGGACCGGAAGACGATCCGCTACCGCTCCCGCCGCCCGCCGGACGCAGTTCTGCGTGGCCGATTGCGCGACCTCGCCAACGAG
>NZ_JADYVX010000169.1 GCF_020194175.1 Bradyrhizobium sp. BRP22
TCGCCAAGGATTGGGAGGCCTCCGCCACCTCGGCTGAAGCATGGCTCCTTGTCGCATCAACCCGACAGCTGCTGCGCCGCATCGCCAGATCGGCCAACGTTAAGTCATGATTTTTGAGTCAGACTCTTAGTCTTTCACCCAGGTCGGGAGAAGAGTATTAGAGGTTTTTGAGCGGAGCCTCGGGAGATCGTCTAAGGACTTCTTTTCCAGCTATGAGACTCTTCGACGTCACGGAAATATGTCCAGCGCAACTGT
>NZ_JADYVX010000017.1 GCF_020194175.1 Bradyrhizobium sp. BRP22
GTCCGGGGATAGGGCGGGGGGAAGGACGGCCCCCGAGGCTCGTTGCCTTGGGACTGGCGCTGCGAGCCGATGGTCTTGAATGCTTACAGGCAGGAGCATGCCAGATCGGATCGGAGCAGGTCTTTCGGATCTGCATGCTGCTTTCGAGTTCGCATGATCGCGGTCGCCGATCGGCGTCAGGCGGATCGGGCCGATCCCCGAATTGCCAGCCTTGCCTCCGTCGACGAGCACGGATGCTGCGAACTCAGCTCATCCAGCAACTCTCTGGCCGCCTTGAGCGCGCGGCTGTTGAAACCCTCGGTGAAGCGGACATAGGTCGGCGCGAGCAACTGCCGCGCCTCGGCAGCACGGCCCTGCCGGAGCCAAAGTCTTGCCAGGTGGGTCGCCGCAACCAGCTCCATGGCGAGCGCCGATTGCCGCCGGGCCAAGTCAATCGACTCCTTGAGGTAGCGCTCCGCCTGCATCAAATCTGGCCTGCTCGCCGCGAGCAGCACTTCCGCCTTTGCGCGCAGAAGCTCGGGCATGCAGAACAGATCCTTGTTATGCCCGACACGAGCGATCGCCAGATCGATCGTATCCAGCGCTTCCTTTTCTTCCCCGATCGTGGCCAGGGCCTGCGCCAGCGCGATGCGGAAATCCGCAAGCGAACCATATCGATGGCTGTGCATGACTTCGAGCGCCCCGCGCAGCAGCGCGATCCCGGTCTCGACCTGACCCTGCGCCACCAGGACGACGCCTTTGGTTCCGTAGCCGATCGTCTGGTACGGGCCCAGCGCGTGCTTGCTCGCCTCCAGGATCAGCCTGTCGGCGTATTCCTCGTAATTCTCCGTTTCCGAGTTCCAGACGAAAATCGAGAATGCCCAAAGCAGCGCCATGCAGAGCTTGACCGGATGGCCGATCCGCATCGTGTCGGCGATCGCTCGCTGTGCGGTGTCGATGGCTTGGTCGGGATATCCCTGAAGCCAGAGGATGCGCGCCAGGGTGATCCGGGCGCGGCTGAGATAATCGTAGTTCAGGGGATCGTCGACATCACCTTCGGATCCCGGCAATTGCAACAACGCGGATTCCACATGGGATCGGGCCAGCGTTGTGTCTCCTGCAAGATGCCAGGAGACGCCGAGCGCAATCCGCATATGCGCAAGCCTGATGCGGTCGCCGTGATCGGACGCGACGGCTTCGCCGCGCCTGGCGAGTGCCAGGGCGTCGGTGAAATTTCCTGTCCTCATCTGGAACACGTGGAGCCGCTCGATCAGGCGAAGCTGGCTCGGCACGTCGCCGATCTCTTCGGCTAGTCGCAGCGCTCGCGTGAGACAAGCGTGGACATCGTCGGTGGTCCCCTTCGTGAGCAGCAGCGCCAGGCCCAGGGCGGCGTGAAGATCGAGGTCGTATTTCTGGCCGTGATTTGTCGTCTCGAGCTGCTCGATCGCGCGCCTCGCCCAGAGCTGGCATTCGGCGAACACGGACAATTTGAGGAAAAAGGGCATCGCCGCTGCAGCCAGGGCGATGCCGGTTGCACGATCGCCGCGCTCGGAGAAGCACCAGGTCAGCGCGGCGCGTATGTTTCCGAACTGGTCCGCGATTGCCGCAAAGCTGTTCAATTCCGGTGAGGTGGTCGAGCTGTTGCCGATCCCTTGCAGCAGATGCAGGAAATAGCAGGCATGGCGCCGCGCCGTCGCATCGGCATCCGTGCTGACGGCAAGCCGTTCCAGGGCATAGGCCCGCGCCGTGTCGAGCAGCCTGTATCGCGTCGACATGCCGCTCGCGCTTGCCACGAGCATGGACTTGGCGACCAGGCTCGCAACGGCCGCGATCACCTTGCCATCGTCGGCGCCGTCTGTTCCTGCAACCGAGCGGGCGGCTTCCAAGGTGAAGGTGCCGGCGAACACCGACACCCGCCGCAGCACCACGCGCTCCGGCTCCGACAGCAGCTTGTAGCTCCAGTCGAGCGTCGCGCGCAGGGTCTGATGCCGCGGCAGCACGGCGCGCTGTCCTTCTTCGCCCAGGAACTTGAACGCGTCATTCAGCAGCGCGACCGTATCCTTGATATTGCCGGCGCTGGCGTGGCTGGCGGCGAGCTCGATCGCAAGGGCAATGCCATCCAGCCTGCGGCAGATCCCGCCAACCAGGCGTGCGTCCGCGTCGCTCAATTCGGCGAGCCGGCCACCGCTCGTCGCCGCGCGCTCCACGAACAGCTGGACTGCGGGAAAGGCGAGTGCCTGCACGGCCGTCAGGCTGGCGTCATCCGGTGGGCTCGAGAGCGGCTGCAGACGGTGAACATGCTCGCCCTCGACCCGCAGCGACTCCCGGCTGGTGGCCAGGATGTGAAGCTGCGGCGCCTCGGCGTGGAGCCGCTCGGCCAGCGCGGCGGACGTCTCGATCACATGCTCGCAACAATCCAGGATCAGCAGCATCCGCTTGTGGCGGAGCAGGTTCACCAGGCTGTCCGAAGGGTCGCCGGATTGGCTGAGCAGGCCGAGCGTCGAGGCGACGACGTTTGCAACGAGCGCGGGGTCTTGGAGCGCCCCAAAGTCGAGGAAGCGGACCGCGCCGGCGAACTCTTCGAGCAGCTCATGGCCGGCGGAGACCGCCACGGTGGTCTTGCCGACGCCGCCCGGACCGACAATGGTGACGAATCGCTCGCTCCGCAGCTTGGCGGAGATGTCGCGAACTGTCTGGTCGCGTCCGATCATCCGTATGGGGCGCGCCGGCAGATTGTGCGACGGTTCGGAGGTTGGTCCGATCGGGGGCTGTTCTTGACCGTGCGAATGCGAAAGCCGCCCGATAAAGCAGTAGCCCTGTCCCGAAACCGTAGTCAGGTATCTTGCGCCTGCCTCGCCGTCGCCGAGCGCCTTTCGAAGGCCCGCGATCTGCACCCTGAGGCTGCCTTCATCGACGATGACATCACGCCACACCGTGGCCAACAGCTCATTCTTGCCGACCACCTTGCCCGCACGCTCGACGAGCGCGATGAGAAGATCGAGCGCGCGGCCGCCGAGCTGAATCGGATTGCCGTCCTTCTCGAGCCTCCTTTGCCCTACATGCAACCGAAACGAGCCGAACGAAAAGGCCTCCGGCACGGCCGAATCCGCACCGGCCTCGCGCACGGCACGCTGCATGCGGTCGCCCATTCGGGACCTCAATCAAGCAAGTGGCCGACGCTCTCCGTCTTCATTGCATGAGCCTGATGCGCACCGGAGCAGCACGTCGCGGTGGCCCGACCGAATTCCAAACGACCTGAGATCGTCGAGGCACCTAATCCTCGGGATCATATTGCTTTCCGGACGCCGAGCAACCTTAGCCAATGGTGTTACGCCGGGAGCCGATGGTGTTACCCCACGGCTCCGCGTCCGACAGGTCGAAATAGGAATAATGTCGCCCGGCGCGGCAAGTCCCGCGATGCTCGCGCGAACTGCCACGGCGGCGATGCCGATCTTCAATCGAAAGATTGCAAATGGCTATGGTGCGGCGGGTGTCGCTGGTCCCGACATACCGCCTCAGATGCTATCCGAGTGAAGCGTGGTTGCCGGCAGCAACGAACCGATCCGTGTGCCGCGCTCCAACCCTTGTCCCGCCGAACGGGATCTTTGTCCGAACGCTCTGGTCGATCGGCGCGGGCGATGCGCTTCGGCTGGCGCAGCGCCAGCGCGCCGGCGTTTCTCCGGTCATCCGCTTGAAGACGGTGGAGAAATGCGCCTGGGTGCAGAAGCCCACCGCCAATGCGACCTCGGCGAGGGGCGTCTCGCCATCGGACAGGATCGCCTTCGCGCGCTCGACGCGCCGATGCAGCAGATATTCGCGCGGACGATACCCCGTCGCCGCCCGGAACTGGGCCGCGAAATGCATGCGGGACAGGCCGGCGGACTTGGCCAGGTCGGCAAGGCTGACGCTGCGATGGTAATTGGCATTGACATATTCCTCGACGCGCCTGAGCCGCCATTTCGGCAGCGCGTTGACCTTGTTCCGCGGCGTCTCGAGCCGGGCGATGTGCATCGCCAGCATTTGACCGATGCAGCGGGTGAAGGCCGGATCCCGGGCATTGCCGCGCTCGATCAGCGCTCGGCCGAGTTGCTCGGCAAAGGAGTCGCGCAGCAGGATGAGATCGCCCAGGTCTTCGCCGGCCGTGCAGGGCTCGGCTGCGGCGCGGTGGCCATGGAGATAGTCGGCCGGGACATGGAAGTGCAGGAAGTCGTATGGGGCGTGAAACTGAGCACCGAGTTGCGTTAAGGGCGCGGTGACATGCAGCGTGCCCGCCGGCATCACGCCGTCAAAGATAATCTGGCGCCCCCGTGTCAGGGTAAGGCGTGTACTCTTCAAGGCGATCGCCACGACATATCGGCCGGACGGCGTTGCCGCCTCCTCGCATCGGGAACCGGTTTGCGAACCCGCCCAACGCGAGATCACGATCTCTCCGAGAGCGGCCGCACCGTCCGACTTGAGGTCGCGCCACTTGTGCTCCTGGAGGAGCCCCGTGTCAGGATGGACGTCGTGCGCTTCCGAGCCGATCGGGAGGCTGAGGCGAGGAGGGCCCAGCCGCTCGTTGAAAGCCTGCGTAAGCATCGCTCATCCTTTCTGTTTCGGTCGGCCTGCTTGGTCGCCTGCGACCGAGGAACTCTACGAGTGCAACAGTTGCGATGCTGAACAGCATATGCCGTTCGCGCTATGATGCTCGTTATAGATGCTTAGCGGGTGTTAGATATTGCAAAGCGCCCGAGTTTGATCACCGGTGCGTCCAGACGAATTTGCTTTAGTTCTGAAAGAGTTGGTCGCGAATAAACTGTGAAGGCAGTTGTTGGCGGCCGCGTGCGTATACTTTCGTATAGCTTTTCGGTTGCCCGCCTCGACCTTCCAGAGCGAATGAGCAGTCGGAAAGTTTGCTTCTCTTCTGAGAAAAAACATCCGACGACATTGTAGGGATTGTCAGACCCTTTTTAAGACGCCGTCGTGTTACAGCGACAGCAGCATGGTCGTCGTCATCTGTGTCCTGCGCATCCAGCCGATCGGCAAAGTGAATTGCAGAGCTGGGGCGCTTCACCCCGTAGCCTTCACGTCTTCCGGCGGCTCCACATAGAAGCCCGAATAGGTATCCACGAAGCAGAGATGATCGTGAACCTCCTTAACGCCGGCGGTGTTCTCGGCGAGAACGATGGCCGCCTTGCGCGTGCTGTCGTCGAAGATGACGCCGTGCAGGTGAACGACGCCGTTGCGCACGGTGACCTGGAAGCCGGCGGGCCGCCAGTCGGTGTCCTGGATCTGGCGCAGGATCCGATCGCGGATATACACGTCATCAGCGGTCGCATCGGGGATTTCCTTCGCGAGGCTCGCGACCGCCTGAAGGATGTTTGCGCGCGTGATGATGCCGACAAGCATCTTGCCGCTCATCACCGGCAGGCGCTTCACGCCCTTCTTTTCCATGATGCGCACGAGCTCATCCAAGGGAGTCTGCTCGTCCACCGTGATCGGATCGGGCGTCATCACGTCTTCGACGTGACGCCCGCGCTCATGCACGAAATCGATGGCGGCACGGCCGGGGCCGGCGAAGAACTGCAGCCAGCCCGACCGTCGGCGGCCGGTGCCGATCTCGCCGCGGCGAAGGAAGTCGCTCTCGGAGACGATGCCCTTGAGCGTACCGTCTTCGCCCATCACCGGCAGGCCGCTTAGGTGACAGCGCAGCATGATGTTGGCGGCATCCATGATGGATGCATGAGGGCTGATCGTGATGACGTCGCTGGTCATGATCTGGTGGGCGCGCATGGCATATTTCTCCCGAGACTGGAGCGTTTTCGAGCGAAGTGGAGACCGGCTTCGCGTCAAGAAAACGCGTCAAAACAAGATCTAATGCGACATCAGCGTCGGCACGGTCATGCAGCGCAGCATGTCGCGCGTGACGCCTCCGAGCACAGTTTCCTTGAGGCGCGAGTGCCCATAGCCGCCCATCACCAGCAGATCGAGCGACTCGTCTGCCGCGAGCGAGAGGATGCCCGCCTGGATCTCGGAATCGTCCATGCTGAGCGAGGTCAGCCGGACCGAGATGCCGGCGTGTGCCAGGTATCGCGCGAGATGGCTCGGCGAAGCCTCGCTCGGCACATTGTCGTCTTCGTTGACGGTGATAGCCGTGATCGCCTCGGCCGTCTTCAGGAGCGGCATGGCGTCATGCACGGCGCGCGCCGCTAGGCGGCTGCCGTCCCAGCAGATGCCGATCCGCTTTGCCGTGAGCGCGCCCCTGAACGTGTAAGGCATGAACAGCACCGGGCCGCCGGCCTCGAACAAGGTTTCCTGGGCGAGGCTGTTGTCGAAAGTGTCGCGGTCGCGCTCGGGCTGCGACACGATCGTCAGGTCGTGCAGCCTTGCAGCCGCGCCGACGATGTCGACCGCGTCACCCGGAAGCGCGCCGAGGCCGCGACAGCGGTAGGTGATGCCGGCACTCTTCGCCTGCGCCTCGAACACCCGCAACGCGCCGTCAGCACGCTCGAACGCGCGCTGTCGTTCGATCTCGTAGATCGAGCCAACCGCGGCGCCTCCTTCCGCGGTCATCGGGATGCTGCTTGCCTCGTAACCGATCGCCAGCGCCTCGAGCTCGGCCTGGCACGCGGCCGCGAGCGAAATCGAGCCGTCGGCGACCGGGCGCGCCGACAACTCCGTGGGCACCAGCGCCAGGATGTTCCTGTACATGAACCTCTCCGTGATGAGCGACGAAAGCAGCCAGCGGGGCGCTTGTCGTCGTCGGCTAAGTCAGTATGCCAAGTCACTATGTCAGCGCAATTTACGTCCCTTGTTGACCCACATCAAAGGGCGTTTGGCCGGCCTTCTTTATTGGTTCACGCCGAGATCGCGGGCGCAAAGGAGGATCGACATGGCACGCGTTGCATTGGTCACGGGCGGTGTTCGGGGCATCGGCGCCGCGATCGCACGGGCGCTGCAATCGGAAGGTTACCGCGTTGCGGCGACCTATGCCGGCAACACCAAGGCTGCCGAGGCGTTTCACGCTGAAACAGCTATACCGGTGTTTCAATGGGACGTCGGCGATTTCGCCGCCTGCGGCGCCGGCGTGAAGCAGGTGGAGGCCGAATTCGGGCCGATCGAAATTCTCGTCAACAATGCCGGCATCGTGCGCGACAGCAGCCTGCACAAGATGACCAAGGCGCAATGGGACGCGGTGATCAATACCGACCTCAGTGCCCTCTTCAACATGTGCCGGCACGTGATCGAGGGCATGCGGTCGCGCAAGTTTGGCCGCATCATCAACATCGCGTCGATCAATGGCCAGAAGGGCCAGTTCGGTCAGACCAATTATTCGGCCGCGAAGGCCGGCGAGCTCGGCTTCACGCGGGCGCTTGCGCTCGAGAGCGCGCGCGCCGGCATCACCGTCAACGCGATCTGTCCCGGCTACACCCACACCGAGATGCTGGACGCGGTTTCGCCGGAAGTCATGAAGGATGTAATCCTGCCGCAGATCCCGATCGGGCGGCTCGGCCGGCCCGAGGAAATCGCGCGCGCCGTCGTCTTTCTCGCCGCCGATGAGGCCGGCTACATCACCGGATCGACGCTGTCGATCAATGGCGGCCAATATATGGGCTGAGCAATCGAAAGCTATCAAGCCGAATTGAAGCAAGGAGAAGCAATGTCCAGTTCTGGCACACGAAATACCGCGACGCATGCGCATGCCGTCGTTTGGATCGATCATCTCACGGCAAAGATCTTCTCGATGGGCCTCACGGGCGTGGATTCCATCGTGGTGCCGGCGCATCTTTCCTCGACCCATCTTCACCACAAGGCCAACAGCATCGGCTCAGGCAAGGTCGAGAGCGACCCCGCTTTCCTGGTCAGCGTGGGACAGGCGTTGCAGAATTGTAGTGACGTCCTGATCATGGGGCCGGGGACTGAGAAGACCGAGCTGCTGCACCATCTGCAGGACACGTACCCGAACATCACTCTTCGCGTCGAGGCCAGCGATCATCCGACCGACACGGAGATCATTGCCCGCGGCAAGGAATTTTTCGGCTTCGCCTGAAGCTGTCCTGCGCTACATCCCGCCCCACTTGGACTTCCTGGCGCGCTTGCGCCGGGATCTGATCGCAACGCGCTTGGCCGCTTCGGCCGCGCCGAGATAGGCCAGCGTGATCAGCGCGATGGTCGCGAGCAATGCCGGCGGCAGGCCGATAAATCCGAGCAGCGGTCCCGACGGCCCGAGCGTCAGCACGGTGGCCACGGCCAGTGCTCCGAGCGAGGAGATCACCAGCACACGGTCCGGCCGGCTGCCGCGCCAGGGCAGCCGGCGCGACCGGATCAGGAAAATGACCAGGATTTGCGTGGCGATCGATTCCAGGAACCACCCGGTGTGGAATTGAGTGGCGTCGACATGGAAGACCTTCAGCAGGATGACGAAGGTGGTGGCGTCGAACAGCGATGAGACCGTTCCCATCACCAGCGTGAATCGCAGGATCTCGGCCATGTCCCAGGCTTGTGGCTGCGCGACGTCCTCGGCATCGACCTCGTCGAAGGGAATGCCGACCTCCGAGAGATCGTAGAGCAGGTTGTTGAGGAGGATCTGAAGCGGCAACAGCGGCAGGAAGGGCAGCACCACCGAGGCCAGCGCCATCGACAGCATGTTGCCGAAATTCGAGCTCGTGCCCATGCGCACATATTTGAGGATGTTGGCGAAGGTGCGCCGCCCCTCCCGCACGCCGGAGCCGAGAACCGAGAGGTCGGGCGCAAGCAAGATGATATCGGCGGCCGTCCGCGCCACCTCGGTCGCGCCGGCTACGGATATGCCGACATGGGCCGTGTGGATCGCCGGTGCGTCGTTCACGCCATCGCCCATGAAGCCGACCACATGGCCGCGATGGCGGAGCGCGGCAATGATGCGCCGTTTCTGGTCGGGATCGACGCGGGCGAACAGGTCGACATGGCCAACCTGTGCCGCAAGCGCGCGGTCGGTGAGACCGGCAATCTCGTCTCCCGTCATGACGCGCCGCGTCGGCAGTCCGACAGCCTGCGCGACATGGGTGACCACGGCGGCATGATCGCCCGAGATCAGCTTCACCGTTACGCCGAGCAAAGCGAGCTTCTCGATCGCGTCACGGGCGTCGTATTTTGGCGGATCGGCGAATGCGCAGAGCCCGATCAGCGTCAGCCCGGTTTCGTCTTCCACGCAGACGGTCGCTTGATCGGGCGGCATCGGTCTGACGGCGATGGCCAGCAGCCGAAAGCCGTCGCGCGCGTAGCCCTCCTGGAGGCTGTCGAGCTTCGCCCGCTGCTCGGCGTCGAGCTGCCGGGCCTGCCCGTCGATCTCGACGATAGCTGCGCGCGCGAGAATGGATTCCGGCGCGCCCTTGACGATGAGGCATCGCTGCGCACCATCCGAGGCCAACACGGAGAGGCAGCGCCGCTGGAAATCGAAGGGGCATTCGGCGATGCGCTCCCACTTGTTCAATGTCCCTGCCGCCATCAGCAGGGCGTCGTCGATCGGGCTTCGCACGCCGGTCTGGAACGCAGCATTGAGCCGCGCCAGTTCGAGCACCCGCTCGCTCGTCCGGCCGGCAGGATCGACATGGGCCGCCAGCGTGATCTTGGCCTCCGTCAGCGTGCCGGTCTTATCCACGCACAGCGTATCCATCGCGCCGAGATCGTGTATGGCGGAAAGGCGCTTGACGATCACCTGCCGCGCGGCCATCCGCTGCGCGCCTTTGGCGAGCGTCACCGTCATGATCATCGGCAGCAGTTCGGGCGTGAGGCCGACGGCGAGCGCCAGCGCAAACAGGAACGCCTCCATGGCGGGGCGATGCGCGGCCAGATGCGCCAGCAGCACGAACAGGGTGAGAAACAGTGTCAGCCTGAGGATAAGGGTGCCAAGCCGGTTCACGCCGCGCTCGAGCGCCGTCGGCGGCGCGTTGGTGGCAAGCTCGGCGGCAATCATGCCGAAGCGCGTCCGCTTGCCGGTTTCGACGATCAGCATCACGGCGCTGCCGCTGACCACGCTGGTGCCGGCGAAAAGCGCGTTGCTGGCCTCTGCGGGCAGCGTGGCCATGCATGGCGCGGTGCTCTTACTGGCGGGAAACGGTTCGCCCGTCATCAACGCTTCGTTGACCTGGAGTTCATGCACTTCCAGCGCGACCCCGTCCGCGGGCACAAGGTCGCCGGTGCGGAGGTGAACGATGTCGCCCGGCACCAGCTCGCTGACGGGAAGCGAAACAATCGCCCCGTCGCGCACGACGTCGGCCTGGATCGCCACCGACTGCCGCAACGCCTCGGCGGTCTGTTCGGCGCGGTGCTCCTGGACGATGTCGAGAGTTAGCGACGTGCTGATCACGAGCAGGATGATGACGAAACTGCCGACGTCGCCGCTGATACCGGAAATGGCCGCCGCCGTGATCAGGATCGCGACCAGCGGATTGAGGATGCGCTGGACGATCTTCTTGAGGATCGATCGGCTCTGGGACGGCTGCATCAAATTCGGGCCGAGCGGCGCCAGCCTACCCTTTGCCTCGGCCTGCAAGAGCCCGCCACGCTGCGAGGACAAGGATAACAGGAGCGTCTCGGTCGGCATGCACCAGAACGCCTCTGACTTCGGCTGGGAGGAAGACAGGATGCTCATGGGGTTCTCGCAGGACGCGGTTCGGACCGTCTGATCCATGAGGGAGATCGCGGCAAACCAGTTTGACGCAGCTCAAACGACCTGCAGCCCCGGCAGCATAAGGTTGGTTTGTGGAGATTGGCATGACAGCACAGGCAATGAATTCCGAGGTCGTTACATTCGAGCCCGCCAAGCCGCCGTCGCAGGTCGGCACGGCACTCCCCGCGGCGCCGGCACCGGCACGGGCCGAACCGACATCGACGTTCGACGTGATCGATCGCCTGGCCCATGCCACGATCGCCCGCGGCACCGGCGGATTGTCGCCCGCGGCGCTCGCGCTGGCGCTGCTCGACTGGCAGCTTCATCTGGCGATATCGCCGGGCAAGCAGCTTGCGCTGGCGAGCGAAGCCATCCGCGATGCCGTGAGGTTTTTGGAGGCGCTTGCGCATCCGCATCCGGTCTACGGCACCTGGAGCCAGATTGCGCCGGCACCGAACGACCGGCGGTTTTCGGATCCGGATTGGGAGTTGCCGGCCTTCAACATGCTGGCGCAGGCATTCCTGCTGACGGAGCGATGGTGGCAATCCGCGACCACCGGCGTCCATGGAGTGGCGCGGCAGGATGCGGCGATTACGGATTTCGCGATCCGGCAGGGCCTCGACGTGCTGGCGCCGACGAATTTCGCGCTGACCAATCCCGAGGTGCTGCGCAAGATCATCGAGACCGGCGGCGGCAACTTCGTCGGCGGCGTGCACAACTGGGTCGAGGACTGGAAGGCGCTGGTGACCGGTCGTCGACCGGAACATGGGTTCGTCGTCGGCCAGAACGTCGCCGTCACCAACGGCAAGGTGGTCTATCGCAACGAACTGATCGAGCTGATCCAGTATTCGCCGACCACACCTCACGTCCGTCCCGAGCCGATCCTGATCGTTCCGGCCTGGATCATGAAATACTACATCCTCGATCTGTCGCCGCACAATTCGCTGGTGCATTTCCTGGTCGAGAATGGCTTCACGGTCTTCATGATATCCTGGCGCAATCCAACGCCCGAGGATCGCAACATCAGTCTGGAGGACTATCGCCGGCTCGGCGTCGACGCTGCGATCGAGGTCATCAACCGGATCATCCCCGGACAGCCCATTCACGCCACTGGCTATTGCCTCGGCGGCACGCTGCTGTCGATCGCGGCGGCGCGGCTGAGCAAGGAGAAGCCGGACTGCCTGCGCACGGTGACGCTGCTGGCGGCGCAGACCGATTTCACCGAGGCCGGCGAACTCACGCTCTTCATCAATGAAAGCCAGGTCGCGTTCCTCGAGGACATGATGTGGCAACGCGGCGTGCTCGAGACCACGCAGATGGCAGGCGCCTTTCAGATGCTGCGTTCCAACGACCTGATCTGGTCACGGATGATCCGCGACTACTTGATCGGAGAGCGGCAGCCGCTCAGCGACCTGATGGCATGGAATGCGGATGCGACCCGCATGCCCTATCGGATGCATTCGGAATATCTCCGCCAGCTCTTCCTCGACAACGACCTTGCCGAAGGGCGTTATCGCGTCGACGGCAAGCCGATCTCGCTGTCCGATCTGCATGCGCCGATGTTCGTCGTCGGCACGCTTCGCGATCACGTCGCTCCCTGGAAATCGGCCTTCAAGATCCACTTCCTCGCGGATGCTGACACGACTTTCGTGCTCACGAACGGAGGTCACAATGCCGGCGTCGTCGCGGCGCCCAACGAGCCGTGGCATTCGTACCAGATCCTGACCAAGCTGAAGGACGGGCTCTATATCGGGCCGGATGAATGGCTGAAGGTGGCGCCAAAGCGCGAAGGCTCGTGGTGGCACGAATGGGTCACGTTCCTGAATGCCCATTCCGGCGAACCGGTTTCGCCGCCGCCCATGGGTGGAGCGGGCAATGACGGCAATGCGCTGCAGGAAGCGCCGGGTCAATACGTGCTGCAGCACTAGTCAGCTCCGTAGCGCGGGTGGAGCGTAGCGTAACCCGGGACAACTGTATCTGCGTTTGCGAGCGGTCCCGGGTTACGCTGGCGCTCCACCCGGGCTACAGGTGATCGCGCGGAAGATGTGGGATGCTCCGCTCCAGCGTCTCTTCCGGCGAGCCCGACGCATCCACGATTGCCCAGTCAATAATGCCGGTGTCGATGCTTTCCTGGAATAGTGCCACGTCGCGGGTTGCATCCGACGCGTCGTTCCGGCGCGCGCCGATGCGCGCGAGGCGGACGGAGGTCTCGGCCACGAGGAATATCCCGGAGAAATCGGCGCCGCAGGACGCCGCCAGCGGACGAAGCTGGTTGCGCTCGTCTTCCTTCAGGAACGCCGCGTCGACCACGGCGGATAGTCCCTGGGACAGTACGGCTCGGGCGCGATCGAGCATCGCGCCATAGACGCGTTCGGATGCGCCCGGCGCATAGGCCACCTCGGGCAGCTTCACGAGCGGGCCGACGCCAAAGATCTCCTTGCGGATTACGTCCGAGCGCAACAACACCGCGCCAGGCGCGGGCCGGACCCGCTCAGCCATGGTGCGCGCCAGCACGCTCTTGCCAGTGCCGGAACGGCCGCCGATCGCGATCAGCGACGGTTTTCCCGGGGCGATCAGATCGCGTGCGAGCTTGAAATACGACTGCGCATCGGACAGCACGGCCGCACCGCCGCCCTGCGCATGCTTGGTCAGCAGCACATTGGCCCTGATCGCGGCGCGGATGGACAGGAACAACGGCAGCAAGGCAAGCGCGCCGGCGTTCTGCTGCCAGGTCGCCTGCAGATAGAAGTTGAGCAGGCCGTTCGCGGCGGTGCGGTTGTCGAAATGCAGCAGGTCCATCAGCGGGAAGGCGAGGTCGTACAGCACATCGGTGGTGGCGATGACGGGATCGAATTCGATCGCATCGAACAGGCGCGGCTTGCCGTCGATCAACACGATATTGCCGAGATGCGCGTCGCCATGGCACCGGCGCACCATCCCGCCAGCGGCGCGCTGCTTCAGAAGCGGTTGGTTTCTGGCGAGGAGGTCGCAGCTCAGAGTATGAAGGCGCTCGACCTCGGCGCCTGCAAGCGCGGCGTGGCCGCGGAACGCGATCGTGTTGCGTTCGATGAGGCCGGGAAGCGATGCGAGCCAGGTCTCACCATCTGAAACTGGCGCGCTATGGTGAGACGCTGCGATGGCCTCGGCCAACGGCTCGGCGAGGTCTGCCGTGATCTCGCCCCTGGCCGCCAGATGATCGAGTGTCCGGTTCTCGTCGAACCGCGCCATCTCGACCGCCCACTCCATGACGTCGCCCTTGCCGCCGATTTCAGGGCCGGCTTCGCCTTCCGTAATCGGCACGACGCCGCGGTAGATTTCAGGCGCGAAGCGCCGGTTGACGGCGATTTCCTCTTCGCAGGCGTGCTTGCGTTTGGCGAGCGAGGAATAATCGAGGTAGGGCAGGCGCACCGCGCGCTTGATCTTGTAGACGCGATCGGGCTTCAGAAATACGATCGAGCCGTGCGTGTCGACGCGCTGGGTGTCTTGCCCGCCGGAGCGCTTGCCGAGAAAATCGAGCACGCGATCCTGGTCGGTCGTGTGTTGAGGACGGGACGATGACGTCATGGCTGCAGCACCGCTGCGCCGACCAGTTTGCCGCTGCGCAAGCGCGCCAGCGCCTCATTGGCCTGATCCAGCGGAAAGGTGGTGGTCGTGGTCTCGATGCCGGCCTGGCGTGCGACCTTGAGAAAATCCCTGCCATCCTGGCGGGTCAGGTTGGCGACCGAGACGATCTGCCGCTCGCCCCAGAGAATATCGTAAGGGAAAGATGGTATGTCCGACATGTGGATGCCGGCGCAGACCACGCGACCTCCCTTGCGCAAAGCTCGCAACGCCTGCGGCACCAGGGCACCAATCGGCGCATAGATGATGGCGGCATCGAGTTCGGCCGGCGGCTTGTCGCCGGAGGCGCCCGCCCAGTTCGCGCCGAGCGACAGGGCGAGCTGCTGCGCCTCGGCATCGCCGCCGCGCGTGAAGGCGTAGATCTCGCGGCCCTGCCAGCGCGCGACCTGCGCGATGATATGGCCGGCGGCGCCGAAACCATAGATGCCAAGCCGCTTGCCGTCACCCGCCATCACCAGCGAGCGCCAGCCGATCAGGCCGGCGCAGAGCAGCGGCGCCAGCGCGACATCGTCGCCATCCTCGCCGAGCGGAAAGCAATAGCGCGCATCGGCGATCAGGTGGCTGGCGAAGCCGCCATCGCGTGTGTAGCCGGTGAAGCGCGGATGGTCGCAGAGATTCTCCTTGCCTTCGCGACAATAGGGACAGGTGCCGCAGGTGAAGCCGAGCCAGGGCACGCCGACGCGCATGCCGTGCGCGAAGCCGCCAACACCTTCGCCGAGCGCATCGACGCGGCCGACGACCTCGTGACCGGGAATGATGGGATAACGGATGTCAGGCAATTCGCCGTCGACGACATGCAGGTCGGTGCGGCAGACGCCGCAGGCGGAGATCTTGACGCACACCTCGCCAGGCCCCGGCAACGGATCGGGACGCTGCTCAAGTACGAGCGGTGCATTCGGCGCCTGCAGGACCATGGCGTACATCAGAAACACCTCTCTGAGGTCACAAAGGAAATCTGGCCATTTCCTTGCGCTGGTTCCAGTCTGCCGCGCACATGCGGAGACTCGTTGATTTCGCTCAACGCCTCTGCTTGTGGAACTGACGAGAAGAGCCGTCAGTTCGCTCCGCCCTGGAACTGCAAAACACTGCACTATATCCTGTAACGCGATGATTGCTGGTGCAGGCGAAATTCTTATCCTCACCGGTCCGCCAGGGTCGGGAAAGACGACGACGGCGAAAGCTCTTGCCACGGAGCCGGGATCGTCCAAGGTGCATCTTCATGCCCATGACTTCTGGCATTTCATCAAGAACGGCGCGATTCCGCCCCTATCTGCCGGAGGCTCATGAACAGAACGGCATGCACTGCAAACCGAAGGACATGACCTGGAACTGACTGCACGTGAGGCGAGCAGGGCCGTGCAGAGCGGAGCGTTCCGATTGCCGAAATGATGGGATGGCCCGCCGAGCTGAAACAATGATTGCGACCCGGCACTCTTCACCGTTCTTGGGAGTTATGCGACCGGGGCTAAATCGGCCCGGATCAAACAGCAGCACAGAGGAAGCATGGCTGTCGAGACGGAACTGAAATTCAGCGTCGCCGCGCGCAATCTCAAATCTCTGGCGGGCTGGCGCATTCCCGGTGGCAAAATGGGCGAGCGATCGGACAGCGATCTGGTCTCGACCTATTTCGATACCGGAAAACACAAGCTGAGGCGCCACGGCCTGACGCTTCGCGTGCGGCAAAATGGCCGTACGAACATCCAGACGGTGAAGGCGGCGAACGGTGCGCAGCTTGGCCGAGGCGAATGGGAAGCCGAGATCAAGGACGACGCACCGGACCTTCGCGGAGCCGATGGCACGCCGCTTGAGCCACTCGCTTCAAGGAAGCTGCGACGCAAGCTGAAGCCCGTATTCAAGACGTCGGTTCATCGCACCACCGTTCCGGTCCGAACCAGGAAGAGCGAGATCGAGCTCGCCATCGATCGGGGCAGGATCGTCGCGGGACACCGTGCGAGTCCCATCGAGGAATTCGAGCTCGAGCTGAAGAGCGGCCGGCTGGCCGATCTGTTCCGTGTTGCCAGAGCGATCGAGCGGCGGTCGGGAGCCGAGCTCGATCTGCGATCAAAATCGGACCGCGGCTATGGCCTCGCGCAGGGCAGGGAGGAACAGGTCGTATTCGCTGAGCCGATCGAGTTGGAGGCCGGCATGACGGCGAGCGAAGCGTTCCGGGTGATCGCCCGGGCGACGGTTCGTCATTTCTCCGGAAATGCGGATGCGGTCCGCAATCTTGACTCGGAAGGCGTTCACCAGATGCGCGTAGGGCTCCGCCGGCTGCGCGCGGCGATCTCGCTGTTTTCGAAGGTGTTGCCGCGCTCAAGGACGGGAGCCGTCAAGCGCGAACTGAAGTGGCTTACGGGCGAACTCGCGCCTGCGCGCGAGATCGACGTGTTCATCAGGGAGCAGGTCGAGCCGATCACGCTCGATCGCGAGCTGAGCCGCGGCGGCAAGGCAATCAAGGACGAATTCGGCGAGAAGCGCGCCCACGCCTTTGCGCGAGCGAAACGGGCGGTGAGTTCGGAACGGTTCCGCAGGCTGCTGGTCGACACGCTGGAGTGGATCGAGTTGAAGCCGTCCGAGGCAAACGGGCAAGCCGACGTTCCGATCGAAAAATTCGCGGCCGATGTCCTGCGCCGTCGTACCAGGAAGACACGCAAGGAAGGCGTTCAGCTTGATCGCCTGTCGCCGCGCGCGCGGCACAAGCTCCGGATCAGGATCAAGAAGATCAGATATGCGGTGGACTTCTTCGAGGGGCTTTTTCCGGCGAGGCGCGAGCGAAAGAGGCTTGCGCGGCTATCCAGGCATCTCAAGAATATCCAGGATGCGCTCGGCGCCCTCAACGATTTTGTGGCGCACCGGAAGATGGCGCTGGCGGCTGCGTTGCAGGCCCCGCGCGAGAACAGGCGGGCACGCGCACTCGCGGCCGGCGTGATGGTTGGCCGGGAGGACAAATCGGTCAGGCCGCTGATGAAGACAGCGCTCAAGGAGGCGCGACGGCTGCAAGTGATGTGAATTCGCGCAAATGCCGGCGGCGCTACCTCGGTTTGCGCGGCATTGCGCGCTTGCCGCCCGCGGTATCCGCTTCCCATCCGAACACGGAGCGTCCGCCGAGCGCGGGCGAGTGGTTGCGCTCTTGCGCGACGAACCCATCGAACGATGGGCCGGTTGCAGTTCGCTCCAGGAGGCGGGCTTGATTGTCGAGGCGCTTCAATGCCTGCATCGCTTCATCGCGGCCGAGGCTCGCCTGCTGCATCGCGGATTTCAGCACGCGGATGGTCTCGTCATAGACCTTGATCGGCACCGGATAGGGGTGGCGGTCCTTGCCGCCATGGGCGAGCGAAAACCGCGCGGGATCCTTGAACCGGTAGGGCGCGCCATGCACGACTTCGGCGACCATCGCGAGCGATTCCACGGTGCGGGCGCCGACACCCGGCGTCAACAGCAATTGCGGAAAATCGCGCGGGCCGCATTCGGCGGCCGCCGCCAGCGTGCCGTGCAGGCGGCGCGTGAACACGTCGCTGGCGCGCACGTCGTGATGCGCGGGCATGATCAAATGCGGCAGCTCCGGCTGCGCGTCAGGCTGTTTCGACAGCGCGGCATATTCGCGCGCGATGCCGTCGGGTCCGAGCGCGCCGAGCAGATCGAGCTGCGCGATGCGCGAGTGTTCGGCACGATGGTCGGTCAGGTTGATGATCTCGCCCTGGGAGTGACCGTCGATGGCGCTGTGCGGCTCGTCGACGAAGCTCTTCAGGTTCTCGGAATGCCAGTGATAGCGGCGCGCCTGCCGCTTGTCGCCGTTCATGCCCTGCTGCACCACGGTCCACTTGCCGTCCTCGGTGACGAAGAAGCCGTGCAGGTAAAGCTCGAAGCCGTCCTGGACGGCGGCGCTGTCAACCTTGGCCACCAGCCGGCTGGCCCGCGTCAGCGCCGCGCCGTCGAAGCCGGTGCGTTCGCCGAGCGCGGTCAATTCGTCCGGCGTGCGGCGCGAGTTGCTGCCGCGGCCGCCGCAGACATAGATGCCGAGCTCGCCTTGCAGCGGCGCGAGTCCGCGCTTCAACGCGCCGATGACCGACGTGGTGATGCCGGAGGAATGCCAGTCCATGCCCATGACGGCGCCGAAGGATTGGAACCAGAACGGATGAGCGAGGCGCTGCAGGAACTCCTCGCGGCCGTAATGGTGGACGATTGCCTGGGTGATGATCGCGCCGAGCGTGGACATGCGCTGGCCGAGCCACGCGGGCACGCGCCCGTTGTGGAGCGGTAGGTCGGCGCTGCCGGTTCGTCGTGCCATGGGGCTCCCGATGTTGAATCAGATGGAGTGTAACACGCGCCGCTTTACCTCTCCCAGAGGAAGAGGTCGCGCCGATTTTCGTAGCCCGGGTGGAGCGCAGCGCAACCCGGGGCATCTGCATCCGCGTTTGCGAGCGGCCCCGGGTTAGCCGGGCTACGGGGCAGGTGCGCGCGGCTCAGTTGCGCATGGTGCGCAAGGTGATGGAGTAGCGGGGGGCTTCGACCGCTGGGATGCTGTGCTCCCAGACCTGCCTGGCCGCGCCGGAGAGCAGGTAGATCGACCGGGGCTGCGCCTCCAGGGTGAAACGTTCCCATTTGTCGCCGGCCGGGCGGCGGAAGCGGAACTTGCATGGCGATCCCAGCGACAGGCCGAGGATGCGGTCGAATTGCGGCTTGTCGCGGTGCCAGCCGATGCCGACGCCGGTGTCGTATTCGGTGCAGAGCACCTGGGCGATCTCGGTCTGTGGCCCGCCGAAGGCCTCGACCTGCTCGATCACGGGGCCGAGCCAGTCGGGCATGGAGTCGGCCTCGCGCAGCCGGCGCTCGGTGTAATCATAGCGAAAGCCGAACGAGGCGACGCGCCGCTTGCCCTGATACTGGCCGAACTGGAACGGCTGCAGCGGCAGCGCGGTGATGCGCGCGATTAGTTCCCGCTCGACTTCGGACGAGATGAAATCGGCGACGTAGCGCAATCCCTCCGGCGCTGATGACGCGGAGGAATTGTCGGCAAAAAGGGCGAGCTGCTCGGTCAAGCCGGCGGTCCTTGTCTCGGCATGGCAGGATCGCCCCTTGATATAGGGTGAAGCAGGGTCGAAAGAAGAGGCCGCCAGCCGCCGCAGCCCGGTGGTCGTGGCGGCCCTTCACGTGGGCGTGCGTCACTCCGCGGCCATCTCCTGCGCGCCGCCGAGCAGTTTCACATTGAGCCGGCCGCCGGCGAACAGCATGTCGTCGAGCGCCTCGTCGATATCGGCTGATATCACCGACTTGCCGCCGTCGCGGGCGATGCTGGCCTGCGCCAGACGCCGCATCAGCTCCTTGATGAAGGCGGCGCTGACGCCATCCGTGCGCTGCACCGCTTCGTCGACGATGCTTTGGTCAAGCGGCAGGTTCCTGCCATAGAGCCGCACCAGCTTGCCGCGGCCGATCGTGTCCGGCAGCGGCACCTCGATCGCCTGGTCGATGCGGCCGGGACGGCCGGCCAGCGCGCTTTCGAGCTCTTCGGGACGGTTGGTGGTGAGCACGAACAGGATGTCGGCATCCTCCTTCAATCCATCCATCTCGTTGAGCAGCTTGTTGAGCATCGATTCCTCGCACGGGCCCATCAGCTCGCGGCTGACGGCGATGAGATCGACGTCTTCGATCACCACCATCGCCGGCTGTAGCAGGCGCGCCAGATTCATGTAGGCTTCGAGCAGCCCGATCTGTTCGGCGGTGATGATCAGTGTCGTATGTCCCGGCAGGTTGGTCGCGAGATAGCGAATGGTGTGAGTCTTGCCGGTGCCTGGCGGCCCATAAAGCAGGATACCCTTGCGGGTCGATTGTCCGAGCCGGCGCAGCGCGTCCCGGTTGCCGACGAAGTTCAGGACGTTGCGCTCAAGCAGTCTTAGCGTCGGTTCGGGCAGGATCACGGCCTCGCGGTCGACCGGCGGCAACCGGTGCACCGTCACTCCTCTTGAACGGCCGCGATACTCGGCTCCGCCGTCAAGCGAAAGAATCTTGCCGCGATAGGAGCGCGCTGCCTGCACCGCTTGCTCGAGCTCCGAAAAGCAGCGCTGAACGAAGCTGTCGCCGGTCGCGCCGGTCGGCACCGCGATCTCGATCCGGATCGCGTCCTCGTTACGGGATTCGCGGTAAATGGACAGCAGCACCGCGTAGCGAAGCTCGCCGGTGCGGCACAGCCACAATCCATTATTGAGACATTTCACCGCTGCCGGCTCGCCGACATCGACTTCATAGTACTGCGGCGGAGCGATCACTGGCGCATTGCGCCCGTCGTTCATCAGTCCCGCGAAGGTCAGCGTCTCATAGCGGTATTCTTCGTGAACGCCGAAGAAGTGGATCGGTGAGGACAGCAATCGCTCAAGCGCGACCTGAACGTCCGCACGCATATGACCCGGAAAGCCGCGCGCCCGCGTGACGAGCTGGTTGCGTGGAATGCCGGCAAAGTGCCAGTCAACCGCGACATATGTGTATCTGAATTCTTCGCCCTGCAATTTTTCGGATGCATCTCTTGCCGCGAGCAGGCAGTCGCTGCAGAGGCAGGCGACCTTGTCCTCGAGTTGCACCTCCGTCACCGGAGGCGGAGCGCCGCACAAATCGCAGGGTTCGCTGGCCTTTACTGCCTCGCTGGTGATCTGAAGGCCATACCCGGCTGCGTTGATGCGCTGTTGCGCGGTTTTCCAAAGTGCCGCCGCGACCCGGGACGGAAAAGGGCCGCAGGTGGCGCTGCCCTGCTGGTCGATCTCGGCCGCGAACAGGATCGCCTCCCGTTCCGACTTGCCGAACACGGCGCGCAGGAGCTCTCTGACGAACTCCAGAGGCGTCTCATCATCATTGTGGAAGACAAATTGAAACGATTCGGCGCCGGTATACCCGTCATCCATGAAATACCCCCTGCACGCAACTTAAGATCGAAAGAACAAAGAAAGAACATCATGAAATCTATCGTTCGTCAAGCCGGCCAAATCGGAAAATGTCGAAACGCGTCGCCGAGGGCGTCAACAGGAAGTGCCGCCGCGGCGCTTTCCTTCGACACATCTTCGGCAGATTGGCAGCGCACAGACCGCGATACCGATTCGCCGCTCGTGCGGGCCGCACTTGTGAACTGTCTCTTGCCGCGGCTTGATCAGATCGGCGGGCATGGTCCATAAGCGGCGTCCTCGCGACCGGTGGTTCGGTTGCTTCGGAGTGGTGCAGAGGAAATTGCGTGGCAAAGATTCATCAGCAGATAGCGCAAGAGCTTGGCGTGCGCGAGCAGCAGGTCGAGGCGGCCGTCACGTTGCTCGATGGCGGCGCCACGGTGCCGTTCATTGCCCGCTATCGCAAGGAATTGACCGGCGCGCTCGATGACGCGCAGTTGCGCACGCTCGAAGAACGGCTGACTTACTTGCGCGAACTGGAGGAGCGCCGCACCGCGGTGCTCAATTCGATCCGCGAGCAGGGCAAGCTCGATGCCGCGCTCGAAGCACAGATCATGGCCGCCGACAACAAGGCGCGGCTCGAGGACATCTATCTTCCCTACAAGCCGAAGCGCCGCACCAAGGCCGAGATCGCCAAGGAGGCTGGGCTTGAACCTCTGTCCGAATTGCTGCTGACGCAGCCGCAACACGATCCAAAGGCGCAGGCGAAGGCCTTCGTCGATGCCGAGAAGGGCGTGGCCGATGTTGCCGCTGCGCTCGAAGGCGCGCGTGCGATCCTGGTCGAGCGCTTCGACGAGGATGCCGATCTGATCGGCGCGCTGCGCGAGGAGGTGTGGGCGAACGCGCGCATGGTCTCGACCGTGCGCAAGGGCAAGAAGACCGAAGGCGAGAAGTTCAAGGACTATTTCGACTTCAGCGAGCCGCTGCACAAGCTGCCGTCGCACCGCATCCTGGCGCTGTTCCGCGGCGAGAAGGAAGAGATTCTCGACCTGCAGATGCAGCCGGAGGCAGAGCCGCCGGCGGCCGGCGTGCCCAGCGCCTATGAGCTGAAGATCATGAAGCGCTTCGGCATTTCCGATCTCGGCCGTCCGGGCGACAAATGGCTGATCGAAACCGTGCGCTGGGCCTGGCGCACCAAGATCCAGGTGCATCTCAACATCGACCTGCGCATGCGGCTGTGGACCGCAGCCGAGACCGAGGGCGTGCGGGTGTTCGCCTCCAACCTGCGCGACCTGTTGCTGGCGGCGCCCGCCGGCGCGCGCGTCACCATGGGGCTCGATCCCGGCTACCGCACCGGCGTCAAGGTTGCCGTCGTCGACGCAACCGGCAAGGTGCTGGCGACGACCCCTGTCTATCCGCACGAGCCGCAGCGGCAATGGGACGAGGCGCTGGCGATCCTCGGCAAGCTCGCGATTCAACACCGCGTCGACCTGATCGCGATCGGCAACGGCACGGCCTCGCGCGAGACCGACCGGCTCGCGACCGAATTGGTGAAGCGGCTGCCGGACCTGAAGATGACGAAGATCGTGGTCTCGGAGGCCGGCGCCTCGGTCTATTCGGCTTCGGCCTATGCATCGGAGGAACTGCCCGGGCTCGACGTCACCATGCGCGGTGCGGTGTCGATCGCGCGGCGCCTGCAGGATCCGCTCGCCGAGCTCGTCAAGATCGATCCCAAGGCGATCGGCGTCGGGCAATACCAACATGATCTCGGCGAGAGCAAACTGGCGCGCTCGCTCGACGCCGTGGTGGAAGACTGCGTCAACGCCGTCGGCGTCGACGTCAACACCGCCTCCGTCCCGCTGTTGTCGCGGGTGTCGGGCATCGGGCCGGGCCTCGCGCAAAGCATCGTGCAGCACCGCGACTCGAACGGGCCGTTCAAGTCGCGCAAGGCGCTGAAGGAGGTGCCGCGGCTGGGGCCGAAGGCGTTCGAGCAATGCGCCGGCTTCCTGCGCATCAATGACGGCGAGGATCCGCTCGATGCCTCGGGCGTGCATCCCGAAGCCTATCCGGTGGTGCGCCGGATCCTCGCGGCAAGCAAGAGCGACATCAAGGCGCTGATCGGCAACAGCGAGATCGTACGGCAATTGAAGCCGCAGTCATTCGTCGACGAGACCTTTGGCCTTCCGACGGTCACGGACATCCTGCGCGAGCTGGAAAAGCCCGGCCGCGACCCGCGCCCGGCGTTCAAGGCCGCGGTGTTCAAGGAGGGCGTCGAGGAGATCAAGGATCTCAGGGTCGGCATGATCCTCGAGGGCACCGTCACCAACGTCGCCGCCTTCGGCGCGTTCGTCGATATCGGCGTGCACCAGGACGGGCTGGTTCACATCTCGGCGATGTCAAAGAACTTCATCAAGGATCCGCGCGAGGTCGTCAAACCCGGCGACATCGTCAAGGTGAAGGTGATGGAGGTCGAAGTCGCCCGCAAGCGCATCGGCTTGACGCTGCGGCTCGACGACGAGACCGGCAAGAAGGAATCCAAAGGCTCATCGCGCGAGGGTTCTCGCGGGCCGATGCAATCCTCCGCGCCACGCAAGAAGGAGCAATCCGGCAACGCCTTTGCCGACGCTTTCCGCCGCGCCAGCGAGAAGAACGGCAAGTCATTGCGCTAGAGCGTGATGACTTTTCTTCGAATCATTATCCCGCTCTAGCTCTTTGTTTGAGCATGATCTGAAAACCGGTCTCCACTTTTCCGGATCATGCGCTAGGCGTGATACGCTTTGCTTTCACCTCTCCCGCTTGCGGGAGAGGTCCGCGCGCAAGGGCCCGGCGAGGGCTCTCTCCTCACGCGAGGACAGCGTGAATCGCGGAGATAGCTTGAGCCCCAACCCTTTTCCGCAAGCAGCGAGGGAGCGCCGCTTCATCGCACCTGCGCATCAATCCGATCGGCTCATGCGGCCGAGCTCTCGGTCGACAACAGGCCCGTGAAGAGAGGGCGCGCGTAGAGCCGAACCGCGTTCTCCGCGGTGACCCCCGGCGCCCAGCGCTCCAGCTCGGACGCGGCATTGACCATCGTCGACACGAGCTGCGCGGCAATGGAGGCGTCGAGCAGGCGAACCTCGCCCTGTTCCATTCCCTCGACGATGAATCGGCCGAAACGTTCGGTGAGACGGTTGAGTCCCGCCTGAGCATCCTTTCTCTGGCCGAGAGGCAGTGCACCCCAGGCGGTGATCCGCAACAGCGGTCCCTGATCGGACAGCTGGAAGCGGACGAGCTCGCGCGCGCTGGTGCAGAGGCGAGCCCAGCCGGATGGGCTGCGCTCGATGGCGAGCGACTGCATCCTGCGGACGACGTCAAAGGTGCGCTCGAAACAGGCGATGATCAATTCATCCTTGCTCGCGTAGTGATGATAGAACGATCCCTTGGTCAGGTTGAGGCTGCTTGCGATGTTCTCCAGCGATGCGCCGGGATAGCCCTGTTCGTTGACCATCATGGTGGCCGCGCGCAAAAACGCTTCGGGAACGACATCCCGTGCGGCCGCAGCCCGCGGCCAACCGAGCTCGGGCGCTCCGCCTTCGCACCAATATTTGGGTGACCGGGCAAGGCCATCGATCAGGATCGCCGACATCCTCTCGGCCGCGGGCCGATAGTCGGACGGCTCATAGCGCGAGATCCACGCCCGCATCATGTTGACGAGCGACAGCAGGAGGTGGGTCCGGGCATTTCGCGACATGCGATCTTCCGCGGACTCGCTCTCTGGAAGCAGCGAGCGCACGCTGCGGAACAGATCGTTGTAGGCGTCGAACACGCGACGCGCATGAACTCCGGTCAATGCCCGGATATCGTTGAAGAACACCAATTCGTCCCGCGTACCGGTGGCGATTTCCGCCAGCAGATCGGCGTAGCCGCATACGTAGCTGCGAATTCTGTCTTCCGGTCGGCTCTCCCGCGCCGCGTCGAGGACCACGTTCCTGGTCGTCTCGATCGCCGTGAGCAGACATGCCGCCGCAAGGTCTTCCTTGCGGCGATAGTAGTAGGTGATGCTGTGCGTCAGGAGACCGACGTCCCTGGCGATCTCGGCAAAGGTTGCGCCCTTCAAGCCATCGCGGTTGAACAGCCGCGCCGAGGTACCGATGATCGCCTCGCGGCGCTTTAGGTATTTCTGCGTGTACGGAGCCGGATCACTGCGCCGCGGCGACCTGCTTGACGGCATTATTGTGCGGCCATGTCGTGGAGGTGGCAGGCGACGGCCCTGCCGGCGCCGAGATCGCGCAACGCCGGATCCTCGTGCCGGCAGCGATCCATCACAAACGGACAGCGCGTGTGGAAGCGGCAGCCGGACGGAGGATTCGTGGCGCTCGGTACCTCGCCAGAGACCGGAATGCGTTTGCGGGCGGCCTCGATCACGGGATCGGCGACCGGCACGGCCGCAAGCAGTGCCTCGGTATAAGGATGAAGCGGCTTCCGATAGATCTCGTCCCGCGCGGCGATTTCGACGATGCGGCCCAGATACATGACGGCGATGCGGTCGCTGACGTGGCGGACCACGGCAAGGTCGTGGGCTATGAACAGATAGGCAATACCGAGCCGTTGCTGCAGTTCGACAAAGACGTTCACGACCTGCGCCTGGATCGACACGTCGAGCGCCGAGACCGGCTCGTCGCAGATGATGAGCGCGGGCTCGAGCGCGAGCGCGCGCGCAATGCCGATCCGCTGTCGCTGGCCGCCGGAGAATTCGTGCGGGAAGCGGTCGGCCATGTCGGGCAGCAGGCCGACCGTCCGCATCAACTGGGCGATCCGTTGATCGAAGGCGCGCCTGTCGCTTGCGAGGCCATGAACCTCGAGCGGTTCGCCGATGATATCGCGAACCTTCATGCGCGGATTGAGCGACCCGAACGGGTCCTGATAGACCATCTGCATGCGCCGGCGCAGCGGACGCAGGCTGGACTTGTCGAAATGGGTGATGTCCTGGCCTTCGAACTCGATGCGTCCTCCAGATGGCTCCAGCATCCGCAGGATCGCCAACCCCGTCGTCGACTTTCCGCAACCGCTCTCGCCGACAAGGCCGAGCGTTTCGCCGCGTTTCAAGTGGAAGGAAACGCCGTCGACGGCCTTGACCGTCGCCACCTGTTTCCGGAACACCGCTCCGTTGTGCACGGGAAAGTGCACCTGCAGATCATTGACGCGGAGGAGGACGTCGGCCTCAGACATGGGCGGGTGCCTCCAGCCAGCAGGCGGTTTGGTGTTGCGGTCCCGTCTCAGTAAGGGCTGGCCGCTCGCGGTGGCAGAGCTCCGTGGCCTGTCTGCAGCGCGGCGCGAACGCGCATCCCGCCGGCAGCCGGGCGAGGTTGGGTGGCTGTCCGTCGATCGGCACCAGGCGCTTGCTGGTGTCGCCGTCGAGCCGCGGCACCGATGCCATCAGGCCGCGCGTGTAGGGGTGACGGGGATTGGCATAGAGCTCGTGCGCAGGCGCCTGCTCCACCACGCGCCCGGCATACATCACGACGACCCTGTCCGCATAGCGCGCGACGACTCCGAGATCGTGCGTGATCAGGATCAGCGAGCAGCGAGAACCTTGCGCGAGGTCCTTCAGGAGATCGAGGATTTGCGCCTGAACGGTCACGTCCAGCGCAGTCGTCGGTTCGTCCGCGATGATCAGCCGTGGCTCGCAGGCCAGCGCCATCGCGATCATGGCGCGCTGGCGCATGCCGCCCGAGAATTGGTGCGGATAGGCACGGATCCGCGATTCCGTGTCCGACATCCGCACCCGGCCGAGCAGTTGCTTTGCCGTGCCAAGCGCCGCATCCCAGGGCTTGCGCCGATGCACATTGATCGGTTCGGCAACCTGCAATCCCACAGTAAGCACCGGGTTGAGCGAGCTCATCGGTTCCTGGAAGATCATGGCGATACGGTTGCCGCGTATCTCCATGATCTCGCGTTCGGAAAGTTTCGTGAGATCGGTGCCTTCGAACAGGATCTGGCCGCTTTCGATGCGGCCGGGCGGCGAGGGGATCAGGCGGAGGATCGACAGCGCCGTCACGCTCTTGCCTGAGCCTGACTCGCCGACGATCGCCACCGTCTCTCCCACGCCGACATCGAAGGAGACGTCATCGACGGCAGTCACCGCCCCCCGCCCGCGACCGAAGCGGGTCACGAGGTTGCGTACGCTCAGGAGCGGTTTGGCTGCCGTCGTCATTGCGAGGCTCATCGTTGCTAGAGCATATTCGGTTCTGATTGAATCAGAGCCGAAGCTCTGGATTCCTTGTTTTGACGCGTTTTCTTCACGCGAACCGTGTTCTGCTGTCATTCCGGGGCGATGCGAAGCATCGAACCCGGAATCTCGAGATTCCGGGTCTGGTCCTTCGGACCATCCCGGAATGACAGTGCTGTCTAATAACCAAGCTTCTTCTTCAAGTCCTGATCGATCCAGAGTCGAGCATGGATAGGACCGGGCCGTTCGGAGCCGACACGCAGTTCGCCGCCATAGTTCTTCACCCACGGCCACCAGGCCGTATAGAAGTAACCGACCGGCAGCCAGATATAGGGGGCCTTGTCCACGATCTCGCGCGTCAACGCCTTGATCATCTCCTGGCGCTTGGACTCGTCCCGCTCGAGGTAGACAGCGTTCATCTTCTTGTCGAACTCGGGATCGGAGTACTGCGACGGATTCCAGGTCTGCTTGGTGACGAAGCTCTTGCGGATCGACGTTGTGGGATTGGTGTGGCCGTTGAGCATGAAATAGCCGGCGGCGTTGGTCTTCGTGGTCATGGCGGAGAGGAAGGCGCCGTATTCCATCGGCTGGATCTCCAGCTTGACGCCTACTTTCTCCAGATAGGCCGCAACCAGCGGCAGCAGGTCCATGTGGTCCGGCGAGCAGGAGCAGACCTGGACCTTGAAGGAGAAGCCGTTGGGGTATCCGGCTTCCTTCAGCAAGGCCTTCGCCTTGTCAGGATTGTAGGTGAAGAGTTCCTTCACGCTGTCGGGCATGCTCTCCAGCGGCTCGTAATACCCGATATAGTCCGGGTGCATGGGATAGGCGAACAGTTCGGCATCGCCGTTATAGTAGGAAGCCACGATCTCCTTTTTGTTGACCGCCATGTTCAGCGCGCGCCGCACCCGGATATCGTCGAACGGCTTGGTGTCGACGCGCATGGCGAGGAAGGTGCCGCCGGTGCCGAGCGAACGTGACCACTGCAATTGCGGTGCGCTCTTCTTCAATTCGTCGACGGCGCTCCACCTGATCGCTTCGAGAAGGTCGAGCTTGGCGGTACGAAGCGCGGTGAGGAATGTGGCCTCATCCTTGATGGTGCGATAGACGATCTTGTCGACGAACGGCAGCTTGTATTCCTGGCCGCCGATCTTTTCCTTGTCCCAGTAGACCGGATTCTTCGAGAAGGTGACGGCGCTGCCCTGGACGTAGTCGGTCAGCATGAACGGGCCGGTGCCGTTGGCGTTCTTCCAGTTGCCCGCGCCGGCGTCGACCACCTCCTTCGGGACGATGCCGGAATAGTAGCCCCAGCCGAAACGGTAATCCCACTCGGCGTGATAGCTGTTGAAGGTGAAGACGACGGTGTGCGGGTCGGCCGCTTCGACCTTCTGCACGTGATCGAAATAGGTCGGGACCTTCTTCGGGCTCTTGTCCAGGCGGTAATAGCTTTGCACGACGTCGTCGGCGACGAACTCGCGTGAGGCCATCACCCCCTGCTTTTCGGGAAACATCACGCCCTTGCGGAGCTTGACCTCGACACGCAGCGGATTTTCCTTCCATTCCCAGCTTTCGGCGAGTTCACCCCTGATGGCGTCGCTCGGCAGCCAGGCATCCGGCACGAAGCTGTATTTGCCGCCGTTGCGCTTCGCCTTGGAGAGATCGCCGGCAAAGAGCTGTTCGTACATCAGCCCGGTGTCCTGCTGGAATTTCCAGGTCCAGTCGGCGGGGTCCCACGATAACGGCGACAGGGTCACATAGACCATGCCGATGTTGAGCGTGCCCCCCACTTGCGGCTTTTCGTCCGCCAGGGCAGGCGACTGCGACAGGCCAAGCGTGGCTGCGATTGCCAGGCTTCGCGCGAGGCTGCTGAATCTTGTCTCTCGATCCACGTTTCACTCCCTCCTCTTTGTTTGTTCTTGTATCGCCGCCGCGCTATCGCGATCCGCGCATGCGCGGGTCGAGCAGATCGCGCAGTGCATCGCCAAAGACGTTGGTGGCATAAACCACGACGGTCAGGCAGAGGCCGGGCGCCAGCGCCAGCCATGGACCCTGGAACATGTACGTCCGTCCGCTGCCCGACAGCAGTCCGCCCCAGGTCGGGGCCGGCGGCGGAACGCCGAGCCCGAGGAACGACAGTCCTGACTCGACGAGGATCACGGCGCCGACGCGGGTCGTGAACAGCACGATGATCGGCGGCATGATGTTGGGCAGGATATGCCGCCAAAGGATGCGGCTGGTGGAGGCGCCGATCGACTGGCTGGCGTGCACATACATATGCTCGCGCACGGAGACGACGGCGCCGCGTATGATGCGCGAGCCGGCGATGCCGAAGGCAAGGCTCAGGACGCCGATGATCTGCGGCATGCCCGGACCGACCACGGACACGACGGCGATCAGGATCACGAGCTCGGGAAACGACATATAGGCGTCGACAAACCGCTGCGTGATCAGATCGAAGCGGCCGCCGATATAGCCGGTCAACGCACCGATCAGCACCGAGATGACGGTTGCGAGAAACGCCGCCGAAAAGCCGATGATCACCGAAAGGCGGGCGCCATACAGACAGCGCGAGAACAGGTCCCGCCCGAGATTGTCGGTGCCGAACAGATGTGCCCATGACGGCGCCTTCAGCCGCTGTATCGGATTGATCTCGTTGAAGCCATAGGGCGCCAGCACATCCGCAAAGAGCCCGGCAAAGACGAAGATCAGGAACAGGACTCCGGCCGCTGCGCCAAACGGCTTCTCGCGGAACAGCCGGCCAAGGAACTGCAGCGCCGGGTGTCGTCTTTCCTCCTGGTCCAGGGCGGCATTGGCCTGCTCGATCGCGGTCATCGGGTCCTCACGCGGGGATCGAGCAGGCCATAGCTGAGATCGACCATGAGATTGATGAGCATCACCGCAAGTCCCACCGTCAGGAACACGCCGGTGATGATGGGGTAGTCGCGCTGATTCACGGCGTCGAGCAGCAGCAGTCCCATGCCGGGGATGACGAAGATCTGCTCGATGATGATGGCGCCGCCGATCAGCAAGGGGGCCTGCAGACCCACCAGCGTGACCACCGGGATGAGCGCGTTGCGCAGCGCGTGCCGCATGATGACGAGCCCTTGATTGAGGCCCTTGGCGCGGGCGGTGCGGATATAGTCCTGGCGCAGCACCTCCAGCATCATGGTGCGCGTCATGCGCATCGTGATCGCCGACAGGCTCGCGCCGAGAACGATGGCTGGCACGATCATCTGCTTGAGGTTCTGGATCGGGTCGTCGCCGAATTTCACGTAGTTCACTTCGGGCGACCAGCCCCACCAGATCGACGGGAATACCATCACCATGGTGCCCATCCAGAAGCTCGGCACGGCCAAGAGAAGAATCGAAAAGGAGCGCGCGACGAAATCTCCGACCGTGTCCTGCCGGACGGCGGAGTAGACGCCGATCGGAAGCGCGATCACGAGACCCACCGCCAGCGCGATGAGACCGAGCTCGAAGGTGACAGGCAGGCGCTGCAGCACGAGCTCGAGGACCGGGGTCGATTGCCACAGCGACCGGCCGAAATCGCCGCGCAAGATGCCGGCGATCCAGATCAGGTATTGCTCGGCCATCGGCTTGTCGAGACCGAGCGCCTGAACGAGCTGCTCGCGGCTCAGCTTGTCGGCCGCCAGATCGTTCTGGCTCAGCATCATGTCGATCACGTCGCCCGGAATCATCCGCACCGTGGCGAACACGATCAGACTGGCAAACAGCAGCGTAGGGATCAGCGCCAGCAGCCGGCGCACAATGTAGCCGTACAAGGGCCTACCCGCGGCCGGTAGCAGCCGTCGAGCATGCCGGAAGTTCGAAACCAGTGTTGGCCAGCTTCATTCTGCAGTCCTCCCTCTTGCAATCGGTCTATTGCCGATTTTTCGTGAGGAGAAATTCGCCGCTCAATTTCGCGCTGCAACGCGGCAATTTCGAGCGTTTCCCCTATTGTTTGTAGATCGTATCATCCGACAGCGCGCTTGCAACTACCGCGCAGATGCGGCGACCGCTCCCAAGCGCGTTGGCAACTACCATACTCGCTTTTTGAAAATTCAGATGCGGCTCGTGGCCGCAGTGGACTCGAACCGGACGCACCTGTCCTGTGCACGGAATCCGATCTGATCGGATCATGCCGTTAGACGAAATATCGCTGCGGCTACTCCGCGGCTTCCGCGCCGCGCGGCTCGTCCTTCCGCTCGAATGGCGACTGCAGCACGAGCATCGTCTGCGGCGGCCGGGCGATCTGGATGTTGAGTTCGTGGAAGCGTTTCTTCATGCGCCGGTAGAATTCACGCTGCACCGGCCAGCGTCCGGAGTCCGTGCACTGGATCTGGCCGACGATGGTCGTCATCGTGGCATCGACCTTGTCGACACCCCAGAGATCGAGATCGCCGCGGATCATGTGCTGGAACGCGGGATCCTTGCGCAGTTCGGCGCCGATCTCTTTCAGCACGGCGCCGACGCGATCGGGATCTTCCCTGTAGTCCACGTTGACACTGACCGAGGCATTGCCGATGCCGCGGTTGGTGTTGGTGACCGATGTCACCGAGCTGAACGGCACGATGTGGACGGAGCCGTCGCCGGCCCTGAGCCGTATCGTGCGGATCGAGAGGTTCTCGACCACGCCGGTCAATCCGGAAACCGTGACGGTGTCGCCGACCTGCATCGCGTTCTCGAGCAACAGGAACAGCCCGGTGATGACGTCCTGCACCAGCTTCTGCGATCCGAAGCCGATGGCGATGCCGACGATGCCGGCGCCGGCGAGCAGCGGCGCGATGTTGACGCCGAGCTGGCTCAGCGCCGTCAGCGCGACCACGGTGAGGATGACCGACAGCAGGGTCGTGCGCAGCATCGGCAGGAAGGTGCGCAGCCGCGCGGCGCGGGCATAGCGCCCTTCGCGCGAAAGCTGCAGCAGATGCTGGTCGACCGCGGCGTTCACGGCCTCCCAGATCGCAAGCGCCACCACGCCGGCGACGCCGACCGTGATCAGCGCCGACAGCAGGCGTCCGCCGATATGGTCGCTGGAGAACCATTCCGCCGCATCCAGGCCCCAGACCTCGAGCAGCGCGATCACGGTGATGACCCCGATCACGCCCGAGACGATGCCGCGCAATGCCGGGAAATAGCGGTTGGCGCGCGCTTCGAGGCCCGGAAACTGGCGGGTGAATTCCGGGCTGATGCGGAACACGCGGTCGAGCGCCGCCATCATCGCGATCGACGCCAGCCGCGCGATCAAGAGCACCGCGATGCTGGCGACGAAATAGCGGAACAAGAGCGTGTAGCCGTTCTGCACCCGCAGCGCCCACACCGTCCACAGCGCGAGGTCGAGGACGATGGCGAGGATATGCCAGACATCGGCGAACCGGTTGCGCATCATCACAAGCGGGCCGCGTGAGCCTTCCGGTGCCCGGATCCAGTCGGCGACGCTGCGGCGGCATTGCAGGATGATGACAACCACGAACAGGTGCACCACCAGCATCAGGAGCCGGATCACGGCGTGATAGGCCGGCCGGTACAGGCCGAGCAGCAGTGCGATGTTGGCGAAGGCGACGCCGAACACGGTGACGGCGACGATGCGCCGCCACCAGATGTCGAGATAGGCGGCGGCTTCATCGCGGATGATGAACAGGCTGGGCTGGCTGGAGGCCGGCGAGATCACCGCCGCGGTGACGGCAAGGATGCTGCGGTAGATCACGTAGGCATTGACCATCGCCAGGATGACGACGCGTGGCGTCGGCGCGCGGCCGATGTCGGTTGCCAGCAGGAGATTGCCGATCGCCGCAAAGCAGATCACGGGCACTAGGTCCAGGAACAGCCGCGCCAGTGCGAAGGGAAACCGCATCGCGAGCTGCCAGGCATAAGTCAGCGTCGCATGCCAGCGTCGGACCGGTTGCGTTTCGGTGGCCGCAGTCGCATCCCGCACGGTATCGGCGTGCCGTGCCCGCAGCGGAACATAGCGGTCGATGGCGGCAAGCGGACGGCGGATGGCGCGGCGGATGATCCATTCCGCCAGGAAAGCGCAGGCGATGACGAGCACGAGCCGCCAGGCCGTGTCGAGCAGCATCTGCTGCATGTACGGATTGGTCGTGAGATTGACCAGCCAGCGCCAGATCATCGGAAAATCGGACACGGTCTGTGCCGCGGTGGCGAGCTGGTCCGAGACATCGCCGAACCAGTCCGAGACTTCGGCAAGAAGCTGCACGCCGAGATTATCGGCGAACGCCGGCGACGAAGCGGCCGGAGCGCCCGGCTGTGCCGGCGCACCGGAGGACGATGCTTTGGCGATGGTCTGCAGCGTCTGGATTAGTTGCGCCCGCTTCTGGTCGTCCTGCAGGATGTCCAGCGTTGCTTGCGCCTGCGCTGCCGCTGTCGGAGGCGGGGGAGGCGGCGGCGACGTGTTCGGGAGCATCATCTGCGATCGCGCAGGCGAGATCAGCAGCAGGCAGGTAAGCGCAATCGTGATGAATCGGAGATATTTGCTCGGCATGAAAACGCAGCGATCATGAGGGGTGACGGGAATCGCGTGTATTTAACGCCGGTACGGCCATAGTTTGGCGCGCCTGTGACAGACAGCGCACTGCCTGCCAACGCATCAGCCGGAAGATGTTCCAATACCTTACGAAAATGCCGCCGCCGGGGAGCCTGCCTTAAATCGTTCCGAGCGTGGTTCCGTAAGTTACGCCTTTTTCCTTCAGCCAGCGCCGGTAAACCACCGAGGAGGCGTCCGCCCGGGTCGGGATTTCCGCGCGCGGTTCCAGCGGCAGCAGCCGCGGGCGCTGGTTCTCCAGGATGATGCGGTCCTGCAGGAAGATCATCTGCTGGAATTGCACGAGATCGGCGAGTTCGGAGGTGTCGTCGATCAGGAACATCACCGGATGGGCGCGGCAATGGTCCGGGTCGAGCGGCTGCACGAACAGGCAGATCACATCCCAGCGATCGGCGGCATTCGGGCAGGTCTTGTAGAGCAGCGTCGCGAAGGGCGCCGCGACTCGGTACATATATTGGGTGACGATGCCGTCCTTCGCCGACAGCGCCGCCTGCGGCTGGAAGAATTCGCAGTCGGTGGCCCAGACCTCGTCGACATCGCGGCGGATCTCGGTGGTGTAGTGGCGCACCTTCGTGTGCGGCTCGGCGCCGAGGATATCGGTGTGGACGAACGGGAAATGTGCCATATCGAGAAAGTTCTCGACGATGCGCAGGCCCGAGGAGCGCACCGACACCGCGCCGCAGACCACATGCCGCCGGTCCGCCTCGTCGGCTTCAGGGATCGGCAGCACGTCGCGACCAGGCTTTCCCAGCGTGGTCCAGAGATAGCCGTAGCGCTCGCGCACCGGCAGCGGATCGTCGTGGTCTTCGGACGAGACGATGATCGCTCCATTGGCATCGCGGCACGTGACCAGTTCAACGCCGAGCAGGCGGTTGCGCCGGGGTGACTGTGGAATGTCGGTGAGCGCATCCAGCACGTACCACTGGTTCAGCGTGCCGGGGTCGATGGTCCCATTCATGGTGCAAGCTCCGCTTCGTTGCGGTCAGCCTATTGCTGGTAGATTCGTTGCATGATCTTCGCGTGATCCGCAAGCGAAGCCTCGACATCGTGATGCACGAATTCGCCGCGGCGGATGATGTTGCGGCCGTTGATGAAGGAATAGTCCACCTTGAACGGGCCGCACATGATCATCGCCGCCAGCGGATCTCGCTGGGTGCCGGAGAGCCCGAGCTGGTTCAGCCTGATGGCGATGAAGTCCGCGCTCATGCCGGGCGCGAGATAGCCGATATCGTCGCGGCCGAGCAGCCTGGCGCCGCCGCGCGTCGCCATATCGAGCGCCTCGCGCGCCGATAGCGCCTTCGGGCTGCCGCCGAACCCGCCGCGGCCGCCCGGCGCCTCGGAGAGATAGCGGTGCGGCGCCACCCGCTGCAGCATTTGCGCCAGCCGCGCCTCGAGGAACAGGTTCGAGGTGTCATTGGAGGCCGAGCCGTCGACGCCAAGCCCGCAGGTGACGCCGGCGTCGCGCATCTCGCGGATTTTTGCAATCCCCTGGCCACAGCGCATGTTGGCGGACGGACAATGCACCATGCCGGTGCCGGTCTCCGCAAAGGTCTCGATCTCGCTGGAGTCGAGGAAGATCGCGTGTGCGAACCACACGTCAGGCCCGAGCCAGTCGACCGAGCCCGCGAACTCCACCGGCCGCATGCCGTAGATGTCGCGGCAATAGACCTCTTCGTCGAGGTCTTCGGCGAGATGGGCGTGCAGATGCACGGCCTTGTGGCTGCGCGCAAGCTGGGCGGCTTCCTTCATCAGCCCTGGGGTGACGGAGAAAGGCGAGCAGGGCGCGAGCACGATCCGGCTCATCGCGTGACGGCTGGGATCATGGTAGGTCTGGATCAGCCGTTCGGCGTCCTTGAGGATGTCCTCTTCCTTCTCGACGCAATTGTCCGGCGGCAGCCCGCCCTGGCTTTTGCCGCGGGACATCGCGCCGCGCGCGGCGTGGAAGCGCAGGCCCAGCTCCTGCGCCGCCTGGATCGTGCTGTCGAGCCGCACATTGTTGGGCTGGATGTAGAGATGGTCGGAGCTTGTCGTGCAGCCCGAGGCGATCAGTTCGGCCATCGCGACGCGGGCGGAGACATGGATCGCCTCGTCGTCGAGCTTTGCCCAGATCGGATAGAGCGTGGTCAGCCAGACGAACAGTTCGTCGTCCTGCACCATCACGCGCGTCAGGTTCTGGTACATGTGATGATGGGTGTTGACCATGCCCGGCATCACCAGATGGCCGGATAGATCGAGCACGTCGTCGGCGGCAAGATGCGCAAGCTCCGCATTGCTGCCGACCGCCTCGATCACATTGTCGCGGACCAACAGCGCACCGCCCTTGATCTCGCGATTGGCATCGTCGAAGGTCGCGAGATGATCGATGTTCTTTACGAGCAGCGTCGACATGGGCTCACCGCAGGTCACGATAATAGGGGATGCCGAGCGCGGCAGGCGCAGCCATCGCCTGGCGCATGCGGTGCCAGGCGACCACGGGAACGACGATGAAGGCGATGGTGCCGAGATAAGGCAACATCGACAGCACCGGCGCGGCGATCGGCCAGTTGCGCGCCTGCCCGACGAAACCGAGCGAGGTGATGACGCCGAACAGGAGCGCCGCCAGCACCGCATTGAGCGGGCGATAGCCGGCGAAGATCACCAGCGCCACCGCGATCCAGCCGCGCCCGGCGACGACGCCCTCCGACCATGACGGCACGAAGGCCAGCGTGAGATAGGCGCCGGCGCCGGCGGCGAGCGCCGCACCCGCGGTGACATACCAGAAGCGGATCCGCTGCACGTCGATGCCGGCGGCGTCCGCCGCGGCCGGATTCTCGCCGACCGCGCGCAGGTTGAGGCCGTGCCGGGTGCGGAACATCAGGACATGCAGCATCACCGGCAGGATGACGTAGATCAGGTAGACCAGCACGTTTTGCGTGAACAGCACCTGGCCGATCAGCGGGATCGAGCTGAGATAGGGGATCTCTAGGCCGGTGAACGTCGCCGGCGCCGGGATTCCGGAATAGGCCTTGCCGATAGTCGCGGCAAAGCCCGTGCCCATCAAGGTCAATGCCAGGCCGCACAACACCTGGTTGGCGCGCAGATAGACCGTGATCGCGGCAAACACCATGCCGACCGACAGACCCACCGCGAGCGCCAGCGCAAAGCCCGCGATCGGGCTTTTGGTCGTGACGACGGCGACGATTCCGGATATCGCACCAAGCGCCATCAATCCTTCCACGCCAAGATTGACCACGCCGACGCGCTCGGCCAGCACCTCGCCGAGCGCGGCCAGCGCCAGCACGCCGCCGGCAAGCAGCGACGTGTGCAGGATGCCCGCGATCAAATCCATCTTCAGGCCTCGGCCGGTTTGCTGCTGACGATGCGGAAATGGGCGAGCTCGTCGCCGATCGCCGTGAAGAACAGGATTAATCCGGTGATCGCGAGCACGGTAGATGTATTGACGCCCTGGGTCTGCAGGATGATGCCGGAGTTGAGGATCACAGCCATCAGCGCCGCACCGGCGATCACGCCGATGCAGGAGCCGCGCGCGAGCACCGCGACCATGATGCCGAGATAGCCGAAATTATTGGAGATGCCGCCCTGCAGGCGATGCACGGTGCCGGCGACCTCGAGCATGCCGGCGATGCCGGCGATGGCGCCCGACAGCAGCATCACCACGATCAGGTGGCGACGGAACGGCATGCCGGCATATTTGGCGGCCTGCGGGTTGGAGCCCGCGATCCGTACCTCATAGCCCCAGCGCGTGAAGCTGAAGGCCGCGGCCGTGATCACGGCCAAGAGCATCGCGATCGGAAAGCCCCAATGCACCATGCCGATGAATTCGGGGATGTCGTGCTTCAGCCGCGCGGTGGTGCCGAGCGCATGCCCGCCGGGATCGAGCCACGGGCCGGTCGCGACATAGTAGACCAGCAGCGTGGCGACGAAGTTGAGCAGCAGCGTGGTGATGAGCTCGCTGACATCGGCATAAGCCCGCGCAAGCGTCGGCACCAGGATCCAGACCAGCCCGCCGAGCGCGCCGGCCACGAACATCAGCGGCAGCATCACGATGGCAGGACCAGGGATGAACAGCGCCACGCCGGTCGCCGCGAAGGCGCCGGCATAGAACTGTCCTTCGGCGCCGATATTCCAGGCGCCGATGCGAAGCGCGACGGCCACGGAAAGGCCGGTGAGGATCAGCGGCGTCACCAGCAGACCCACATCCTCCAGGCCAAAACCCGAGCCGAAGGTCGATTTCAACACCTGCTGCGCCAGCTTGAGCGGCTGTGCGCCGCCGGCCGCGAGCAACAGCCCGGCGGTGACGAGCGCGAGCAGGATCGCGATCGCACGCGCCGCAAGCGCGATGGCGGGCGAGGCCGATGGCAGGCGTTGCACGCGGATCGCCATCGTCAATGCACCATCGCAGCCGCGCGCGCCGGCGAGGTCGCGCGCTGGCCGCCCATCATCAGGCCGATCCGCTCGATATCGGCGCCCGCGGTATCGACGATCCCCATGATCTCGCCATGGAACATCACCGCGATGCGGTCGGAGAGATTGAATAGTTCCTCGAGCTCTTCCGAGATCACGACGATGCCGACCCCGGCGTCGCGCAGCTCGACGAAATAGCGCATCATGGTGTTGATGGCGCCGACGTCGAGGCCGCGGCTCGGATAGGCGGCGACGAGCAGTTTGGTCGCGATCCGCATCTCGCGCCGCGCCACGAAGCGCTGCTGATTGCCGCCCGAGAGATTGCGGATCGGCATCGAATAGTTCGGCACCATCACGGAGGCAGCTTCCGCGATCTTGCGCGCCAGCGCCGCCGCGGCGCGCGGCCGGTACCACGGCCCGAGCGAGACCGGCGGGCGGTCATATTCACGGATCACCGCGTTGTCGGTGACGCTGAGCGCGGGCGCAAGTCCGCTGCGCAGCCGGTCTTCCGGGATATGGCCGACGCCGAAATCGGCAAAGTCGGCGGCACCAGAAGCCGAGACGTCGCGCCCGCCAAGCATGATCTGTCCCGAGCTGGCCACGCGCATCCCGGTCAGCAGCTCACTCAACTCTTTCTGCCCGTTGCCGGCGACCCCTGCGATACCGAGAATCTCCCCGCCTGCGATATCGAGCGAGATGTTGTTGAGAACGGCATGGCCCGAGCCATCGCGCACCGTCACCTCGCGCAGGCCGACGACCGGCTCGTTCGACCTTGCGACCGCGTTCGGCCCTCGCGCGCGGAGGTCGTCGAGGACGATCTCGTGCCCCACCATCAGTTTCGCCAGCATTGTCTCGCTGCAGGCGCTGGTCGGTTCGGTCGCGACCTTGTGGCCGCCGCGCAACACGGTGATGCGGTCGGAGATTTCCAGCACCTCGTCCAGCTTGTGGCTGATGAAGATCACGGCGTTGCCGCGGGCGACAAATTCCTTCAGCGCCTTGAACAGTTCGCGCGCCTCCGATGGCGTCAGCACCGCGGTCGGCTCGTCGAGGATCAACACGCGTGCCTTGCGCGCCAGCACGCGCAGGATCTCGACCCGCTGCTGCTCGCCGGTCGAGAGTTCGTCGACGCGCGCACCCGGGCGAACCGCGAGATTGAGCGAAGCCGAAAGCTGTGCGGTGCGCGCCTCCAGTTCCTGCGGGCTGATCCGGCGCGGCGTTTCCGACCATCCGAGATGGATGTTCTCGGCGACGGTGAAGGCACGCACCAATTTGAAATGCTGGTGCACCATGCCGATGCCGGCCGCGATCGCCTCCACCGGCGAGGCGAAGCTCTTCAGGTAGCCGTCGATGATGATCTCGCCGGCATCGGGCTGGTAGATGCCGGTCAGGATGTTCATCAAGGTGGATTTCCCGGCGCCGTTCTCGCCCAGGAGGGCGTGGATCTCACCGGGCCAAACTTCGAGATCCACATCCTGGTTGGCAACGACGCCGGGAAAATACTTGGCGATGCCCCGGAGCTGCACCAGCGGCGGCGTGCCGGGGGCAGGCCGGGGTCGCGCGGTCACCTCAGGCATCGCCATCGCGGTCAGCTTCAGAGCCCGGAGATGCCGGCGATCGGCCAATCCCAGTTGTAGAGCTCGGTCTCGGTCATGCGATGGCCGCTCGCGACCTTCACATTGCCCTTGGCATCCTTGATCTCGCCGACGAAGGGCGACCAGCCGCCGAGGATCTTTTCGCGCACGGCGTCGGCCTGCTTGCGGACATCCTCGGGCACGCTCTCGCCCCAGGCATCGCGATCGATGCCGGCGCCCATCGGCAGGATGGTGGTGGAGGGCGTCCAGGTGCCTTCGAGCCGCTTCTTCACCTCGCCGACATAGTATTGCTTGAAGTCGACGATGATCGAGCTGATGTAGGCCTTGGGCCCGTAGCGGCGGATATCCGTGTTCCACATCACCGCCTTGGCGCCGCGCTTCTCGGCGACCTGCAGATAGCCGGCTTCGTCCATGATGCCGAACAGGAGATCGCAGCCATTGTCGAGCAGCGCCGTGCCGGCTTGGGTGGCGGCCTGCGGATCGAACCAGGAATTGATGGTGATGACCTGCATGGTGGCGTTCGGATTGACCGAGCGCGCGCCCATCAGGAACGCGTTGGTGCCGGAGAACACTGACGGCACCGGAAACGATGCGACATAGCCGAGCTTGCCGTTCTTGCTCATCAACCCGGCGGCGACGCCCGTGACGTAGGTCGGGTACCAGTGCGCGACATAATAGGTGCCGAGATTATCGAGCGGGTTGCGGCCGTCGCATTCGTAGAACGCGACCTTCGGCGAGCGCTTCGCGACGTCGTAGAGGAAGTCGCCATAGTTCGAGGTCGCGAACACCATGCAGGCATTTTCCGAAACAAATTGCCGGAAGGTGCGGGTCGCGTCGGCGGAATAGGGAATGCTCTCAACGAACACGGTCTTGATTTGCGGGAATGCCGCCTTCACGGCTTTCATGCCCTGGTCGTGACTCCAGGTCCAGCCTTCGTCGGTCACCGGCCCGGTGTGGCCGAAGGCGATGACCGCGTCCTTCTCGGCGATCGTCGGCAGCGGTGCCGCGGCGTGTGCGGAGCGCATCAAGGCCGGCGGCAGCAGGAGCGAGGAGCCGGCGGCGGCGCCGAGATTCAGGAAGCGCCGGCGGGACAGATGGCGGAGGTCTGACATGGTTGAGCTAAGCCTCGTGTTGGAGCCCGTGTTCTCTTGCGGATGGTCGCCGTGGCCAAGAACCAGCCGGAAACTCCGGGCAAAGCCGATCGCTGACACAGCGTGTCGGCGCTCGGTTACCGAATAATCTCCGTAGCAAGGTCCATGCCGCAGCCCGCGCATCGGCGGCATCACCGGCCCATCCCGCACGCTTGCGCACATTCAGCCTGTCCGTCGCTGGCTGTTTCGCATAGGCGCTTTTTTTCGATTGCAGTGATCGATCCAGCGCAACAACGTTCGGCAACGATGCCTTAAAAAACAAGCAGATCGCTGCTTCGCTGCTCAAACGATATGCATGGGCAATCTTTCCGCTTGCCCTGATCGCGGCGCGCTCGAATAAATCGAAACGCGGGGATTTGAGCGCATGCAGGGAGCAACCGTCATCGTCTTCACTGGACAGTTTCACGTCGAGAGTTTCGTCGAGTTCGTCAATCACCGCGCGCGGCGGTTGCAGCTCGAAGCAATGATCGAGACGGCGACGCCTGACTGCATCGAGGTGGCGGTTTCGGGACAGCCAGCGCTGGTCGACGCGTTCGAGATGGCGTGCAGCCTCGGGCCGATCGACTGCCTGGTGCGGGATGTCAGGCGGAAAAATGCCTAGAGCATGATCCGGAAAAGTGGAAACCGGTTTTCCCTCGCGACAAACGCGAAGCGTTTGCGCGGAGATCATGCTCAAACAAAGAGATGAGATCATGATCCGATTCCATCAAATCGGATCATGATCTCGGCGTAAGTCTTGCACCGCGTTGCGGGTTGTCGTGATGGAGATGGGCTGATGGAAACAGGCTGGTATCCGGTCGCGCTGGCGGAGGGGCTGGAGCGCGGCACGTCCACCGGTACGCGGCTGTTCGGCCGCGAACTCGTGGTGTGGCGCGACAGCGCAGGCGCCTCCCATGTCTGGGAAGACCGCTGCCCGCATCGCGGCATGCGCTTGAGTTTCGGGTTCGTGCGCGACAATCATATCGCCTGCCTCTATCACGGCTGGCAGTACGACACCGCGGCGCAGTGCCGTTACATTCCGGCGCATCCCGATCTCGCCGTGCCCGGCACGATCCGCGTTGCCACCTATCCTTCGATCGAGCGGCTTGGCATCGTCTGGGCGTGGAACGAACTCGACAGCGCCGCGCCGCAAGAGATCGAGCTTGCCGAGCGCGCTGCGGTCACGCCGGTGCGCAGCCTCTATGTCGATGCTTCGGCGGCCAAGGTCTTCGACGCGCTCGTCCTGGCCGAATGCCCGCCGCTGAAGAACGCCGGCGGGGCGACGCAGCGGTCGCGCACGGATGCGCTGGTCTCGTTCAAGAACGGCACTGATGAGATCCTCGTCGCGGTGCAACCGCTGTCCGACGTGGAAGCCGCGCTGCATATCGTCATCGCGGGATCGCCCGACATCCATGGCAGTGACAGCCAGAAGCGTGTTTCCGCCTGGGGCGAAGCTTTGCGGCGGGATGTCGAAGGAACACCGCAGGCCCGCGAACTCCGCCACGAGGTGGCGCCGTGAGCGGGATTACTCTCTACGACTTCGAACTCGACGAGAATTGCTACAAGGTGCGGCTGCTCCTCTCCATCCTCGGACTGTCCTATCGCAAGGTCGCGGTCAACATGGTGCCGGGCCGTGAACATCTCGGACCTGTCCTGATGGCGCTCAATCCGCGCGGCAGCCTGCCGATCCTCACTGATGGCGCCGTGGTGTTGAGCGAAGCGGAAGCGATCATGACCTATCTCGCCCGTGCCTATGACGCGGGTAACACATGGTTGCCACCAGCGCCGAAGGATCACGGCGCGGTGACCATGTGGCTGCAATTTGCGATCCGCGATCTCCATGCCGCCTTCTTCGCGCGGCGGCTGGCGATGTTTGACGAAACCGGCGATGAAGTGGCCCTGAGCCTTGCCGCGCGCCGCGCTTTCCGCCTGATGGAGGATCACATGACGGCACGTGAATTTGATCGCGCCGCCTGGTTCGTCGGCGACAATCCGTCGCTTGCGGATCTCGCGCTGTTCCCGGCAATCGCGCTGAGCCGCGATTTCGGTATCGAACATGAGGCCTATCCGGCACTGCGGCGCTGGATGCGCCGCGTGCGGACGATTCCGGGATTCGTGACCATGCCGGGTATTCCCGACTATTATTGAGGCCGATTGCGCAACGCCCAATGTAAGAGGCCGCCATGACCAGGCTCACCCGCTTCTCCATCCAGCCGCTCCACACCATGACCCGTCGTCTCGCCGACGTCGCCTCGGGCCGCGCGGCGCCCGACCTCGTCATCACGGGCGCGCGCGTGCTCTCGACCTATTCGGAACGGATCATCGATAACAGGGAGATCTGGATCGCAGGCGGGCGCATCGCCGCGGTGAAGCCGGCCGGCGCGCACAGGGCTGCCGGCGGCGACGCTGCGATCAAGGACGTCGCCGGCGGCATCATCGCGCCGGGGCTGGTCGATCCGCACATCCATATCGAATCCTCGATGGTGACGGCCTGCGCCTATGCGGAAGCGGCGCTGCTCAACGGTACCACGACGATCTTCTGCGACAGCCACGAGATCGGCAACGTCATGGATGTCGCCGGCGTCGAGGCGATGCTGGAGGATGCGCGCGAGGCGCCGCTGTCGATCTTCCTGACCGTCCCGAGCACGGTGCCGGCGACCTCGCCGGAGCTTGAGACCGCTGGCGGCGATCTCACCGCGGAGAAGATCGCCGGCCTGTTCGATCGCTGGCCGGAGGCGGTGGCGCTCGGCGAGAAGATGGATTTCGTCCCCGTCACGCTCGGCGACGAGCGCAGCCACGCCATTCTTGCCGCGGCGCTCAAGCGCGGGCGGCCGGTGTCGGGCCACGTCTATGGCCGCGAATTCGTCGCCGCCTATGCGGCGAGCGGCGTCACCGATACGCATGAGGCGATCGACCGCGATATCGCAGATGATCTGCTCGAGGCCGGCATCTGGCTGTTCCTGCGCGGCGGTCCGCCGACCACGCCCTGGCATTCGCTGCCGCAGGCGATCCGCACCATCACCGAGCTCGGCGCCTCGCATAAGCGCGTTGCCGTCTGCACCGACGATCGCGACGCCGATGATCTCCTCCAGTTTGGTCTCGACTGGGTGGTGCGCGAGGCGGTCAAGGCCGGCATGTCGCCGGAACAGGCCTGGTCGATGGGTTCGCTGCACGGCGCCACGCGTTTCGGTGCGGAAGGTGAGATCGGCGGCCTCGGCGGCGGACGGCGCGCCGACCTGGTGCTGCTCGATGATGCGCTGAAGCCGCAATCGACCTGGTATGGCGGCGAATGCGTGGTCGAGAACCGCAGGATCACGCCCTTGCTCGATGCTGCACTGTCGAAGCGCTACCGCTATCCGCAGGCCGCTTATTCGACGGTGAAGCTGCCGGAGCAAGTGAAGCTGACGCCGGCATTGCCGACCGAAGCCTGCACCGTCAATGCCATCAGGACCGCGCTGCCCGGCATCACCTTGATCCATGACCGCGTCGCCATCGAGCCGGCCAACGACTGGGAGCCGTTGTTCGAGCGCTACGGCCTCTGTTTCGTTACCGTGGTGGAGCGCCACGGCAAGTCGGCAGGCAACGTCGCCCATGGCCTGCTGAAGGATTTCGGCCTCAAGCACGGCGCGGTGGCCTCCAGCGTGGGGCATGACAGCCACAACATCATCATTGCCGGCACCAATGAAGATGACATGCAGGTCGCGCTCGCCGCGGTCAAGGATCATCAGGGCGGCGTCTGCGTCGTCGCCGACGGCAAGGTGACGGCGATGGTGCCGCTGCCGATCGCGGGCCTACTCTCCGACAAGCGCGTGACCGAGGTCGCGGAGGAAGTGCAGAAATTGAAGGTGGCATGGCAGGAAGCCGGCTGCACCATTCCCTATATGGGCTTCAACCTGATCCCGCTGTCGGTGATTCCCGAAATCCGCATCACCGACAAGGGCCTGGTGCTGGTGCCGGAGATGCGGCTCGCGCCGCTGTTCGAGTAGCAGATGGACCCACACCGGCTCGGCCTGATCTCGACGCGCCTGCATTATTTCCAGCTCGTCGCCCAGCTCGGCTCGATTCGCCAGGCCGCGCGCGTGCTCAACGTCGCGCCGTCCTCGATCAGCCGCGTGATCGGCCAGCTCGAGGACGAGCTGAAAACGCCGCTGTTCGAGCGCATCCGCCAGCGGCTGAAGCTCACCAGCGCCGGCGAGATCCTGCTCTACCGCACGCGCGCCAGCCAGGGCGAGATGACGCGCGCCTATACCGAAATCAACGACCTGCAAGGCCTTCGGCGCGGCACGGTGACCGTGGCTGTCGTGGAAAGCATCGCGCGCGGGCTCTTGCTCGACGTGATGTCGGCGTTCTGGGAGAGTTATCCCGCGATCACCGTCGACATCAAGGTGATGGGATCGGAGCATGCGTTCGACGCGGTGGCCGACGGCGAATGCGACATCGGCATCGCCTTCGACATCAAGACGCCGCGGAATGCGCAGCGGCTTGCCGGCACCGTGCTGAACATGGGGGCGCTGATGCATCCCGGGCACCGGCTCGCCGGCCGCGGCGAATTACGGCTGTTCGATCTCGCCGGCGAGCGCGTGGTGCTGTCGGACGCCAGCCTCTCGCTCGGGGCCTCGATCGAGGAGGCGCTGAACGGCTCATCGATCGATTTCGGGCGGCGGGCGCTGACCAATTCGATCACGGTCATGGCCGATCTCGCCATGCGCGGCAACAGCGTCGCGCTGCAGACGCGAATCGGCGTCCAGCGCGAGATCAGGAGCGGCGCGCTGGTGTTCGTGCCGCTGCGCGATCCCAAATTGCGGCCGCGCAAGCTCGTGCTGCTGTCGCGCACCAAGTCGGGCATGTCGGAAGCAGCGTCGAGCCTCGCCACCATGCTGACGCGGGCGATCGAGGGCTTGTCCGGCGGGTAAGACTGTTGCGCTGGACGCATCATGCTGGTGAGAAATCAGGGCCTATTCAGAACACCTCATGCTTTGCCAACTTGACCAAAAAGGAAATTGCATGAAGCCATCTGCCGTCGACGCCGTGATCTCCGGCTTGAAGAAAGCAGGCGTCAGCATCGTCTGCTATCTGCCGGATTCTCTCTTCAAGGAACTCTATCCGGCGCTCGACGCCGATCCTGATATCCGCACCATCCGCGTCACCAACGAAGGCGAGGGCGCTGCGATCTGCGGCGGCGTGTTCCTGTCGGGCAAGCGCGCGGCGCTGGTGATGGAGAATTCGGGCTTGCGCGCCTCCGTCGAGCCGTTGGCGCGGATGGGGTTAGGGGCCGGCATCCCCGTGGTGATGCTGATGAGCTATCGCGGCGAGCTCGGCGAGAACAATTGGTGGGCGATCCCGCACGGCATCACCATGGAGCCGGTGCTGAACGCGCTGCGCATTCCCTATCGCATCGTCACCGAGGAGGAGAAGATCGAGCGCGCCATCACCGATGCGTTCAGTTGGTCCTACTCGGCCTATTATCACTCGGCGGTTGCGCTCGGCGGGAGCGTGGTGCGATGAAGCGGTTCGACTGCATGAAGGCGCTGGCGCTTAGGCTCTCCGACGAACTCGTGATCCTCTCGCTCGGCGCCAGCGTCGACGAATGGTACAATGCCGCCCCGCATATGCGCGAGGCCAGCCTGTTCCAGCAGCAGCTCGGCTGCGTTAGCGCGCAGGCGTTCGGCTTGGCCGCAGGCCTGCCGCATCGGCGCATCGTTTCGCTCGATACTGACGGCGGCATGATGTTCAACCTCGGCATCCTCGCCACCATCGGCAACGAGCAGCCGAACAACCTCTTCATCGTGGTCTGGGACAATGAGTGCTACCAGTCGATCGGCGGCCCGCCGACGCACACCGCGAGCGGCCGCGTCGACATCGCCGCGATCGCACGCGGCGCCGGCGTGACGCGCGCCTATACCGCACGCACGGTCGAGGAATTCGACAAGCACTGTGCGGAAGGCTTGGCAGCACGGGAGCCGTACCTGATCGTGGCAAAGGTCTCCGGCACGGTGCAGCCCGACATCAAGCGCAAGCACAGCGACGGCCGCGAGGACAAATACATCTTCGTCCGCCACGTCGAGCGCACCGAGAACATCGTCATCATGGGCCCGAGCGAGCATAACTGACGCATGATGACATCAGCGCCACAATGGAGCTGCGCCCCCTCTCCCGCTGCGCTTCGCGCCGCGACCTCTCCCGCAAGCGGGAGAGGTGAAGCAACTAGCATCGCAACATGACTGCGCTGCGTCCCGCCTATGATTACATCGTGGTCGGCGGCGGGTCCGGCGGCGCGGTGGTGGCGCGGCGGCTGGCCGAGCGCAGTGATGCGAACGTGCTCCTGCTCGAAGCCGGGCCTTCGGACATCGGTATTGGTGCGATCGAGGATGCCGCGAACTGGACCGCGCTGCTCGGCGGCCCCTATGATTGGGGCTATCGCTACGCCCCATCGCCGGAGTTGAACGGCCGCAGCATCGCGATCCCGCGCGGGCGCGTGCTCGGGGGATCGTCGAGCCTGAATGCGATGCTTTGGTATCGCGGCCATCCCTCCGACTACGGCGCCTGGGAAGCCGCCGGCGCGACAGGGTGGAATTTCCGCACCCTGCTGCCCTATTTCAAGCGCGCCGAGGATTGGGAGGGCGGGGCCTCCGACTATCGCGGCGCTGGCGGTCCCTTGCGCATCGAGCGCCCGCGCGATCCGCACCCGATTGCACTGGCGATGCTTGCGGGCGCCGCCGAGCTCGGCATTCCCGTGATCGACGATCCGAACGGCGCGACCAATGAGGGCGCCAGCCTCGCCAATCTCAACGTCAGCGGCGGCAAGCGCTGGAACGCGGCGCGCGGCTATCTGCGCCCCGTGGCAGATCGAAACAATCTCACCATCCGTACGAATGCGCTCGCGATCGGTCTCACCTTCCACGGCCGCCGCGCGCACGCGGTGCGCGCGATCATCGATGGCGCGGTGGTAGAGATTTGCGCGGAATCCGAGATCATCTTGGCGCTCGGCGCGATCGATACGCCGCGGCTGTTGTTGATGAGCGGCATCGGACCGGCGCAGGAACTGGCGCGGCTCGGCGTATCAGTCATCGCCGACCTCGCAGGCGTCGGCGAGAATCTGCAGGATCATCCGCTGCTGATGGGCATGAACTTTCGCGCCAAGGCGCCGCTCGGGCCGGTGCGTAGCAATGGCGGCGGCAGCATGATGAACTGGAAGAGCGATGCAGCGCTGGCCGCTCCCGATCTCCACGCCTTCGTCGTGCAGGGCCGTCACGCCGGCGACGAGGTCGCGACGGCCTACGATCTCTCCGGTGATATCTTCGCGATGTCGCCGGGATTGATGCGTTCCGCGAGTATCGGCCGGCTGCGGCTCGAAAGCGCCGAGCCTGGCGCAGCCATTGACCTGCAGCCGAACTTCCTCGCCGAGCCCGCCGATCTGGAGGCTTTGATCGCCGGCATCGACACCATCACGGCGCTGTCCGCCACCAAGGCCTTTGCCGGCTTGATCGCAGCGCCAGCGGCACCGGACCGCCTGATGTCACGTGCCGAGAAGATCGCGTTCATCCGCATGAGGTGCTCGACCTTCTTTCACACCTGCGGCACTTGCGCGATGGGCACCGGCGAGCGCGCCGTGGTCGATCCACAGCTCCGGGTGCGCGGCGTCGAGGGCCTGCGTATCGCCGATGCCTCGGTAATCCCGATCATTCCGTCCTGCAACACCCATGCGCCCGTGGTGATGATCGGCGAGCGCGCCACCGATTTCATCACCGGCATGAAACCTGCAGAGCCGGCGGCATGAGCGCACCTAAGGACCGGATCATCGCCGCCGACTTTGTCCTGACCATGGACGAAGCCAATCGCGTCATCCCAGATGGCGCCGTGCTGGTGCGCGATGGCCGCATCGCAGCCGTCGGCAGGAGCGCCGCGCTCTGCGCCGCCGAGCCTGCGGCCGAGGTTACCTATCTCCGGAACTGCCTGGTCATGCCGGGGCTGGTGAACTGCCACATGCATTCCGGCTTCCTGCGCGGCACCGCCGAGCACCTGCCGGTGTGGGACTGGCTGCGCCTGCACATCAACCCGATGCACCGCATGCTCAGGCCGCACGAGGCGGAGGCGGCGTCCTATCTCTGCTACGCCGAGAGCGTTCTGTCAGGCACCACCACGACCGTCGACATGTGGCGCTTCATGGACGGCAGCGCGCGGGCAGCCACCGCCATCGGCAACCGCCTCGTCGCGGTGCCCTATGTCGGCGAGCACCCGGACTACAATTATTTCGACACGCTCGACGACAACGAGCGGATGATCGAGACCTGGCACGGAAAGGAGGGCGGCCGCATCTCGGTCTGGGTCGGGCTCGAACATCTCTTCTATTCCGAGGATGCCGCACAACGCCGCGCCGTCGAGATGGCGAAGCGTTACAACACCGGTTTCCACACCCATTGCAGCGAGGCCGCAATCGAGGTCGCCGAATTCGAGAAGCGCTATGGCAAGCGGCCGATGTTCGTGCTCGACGATCTCGGTCTGTTCGAGACGCCGAGGGCGATGATCGCGCATGCGGTCTGGCTCGACGATTCCGAGATCGCGCTGCTCGCCCGCCGCGGCGTCTCGGTCGCGCATAATCCCGTCAGCAACATGAAACTCGCCAGCGGAATTGCGCCGGTGGAGGCGATGTTGCAGGCCGGCCTCGCCGTCGGCCTCGGCACCGACGGCGAGAAGGAGAACAACAATCTCGACATGTTCGAGGAGATGAAGGCGGCCTCGCTGCTCGGCAAGCTGAAGTCGCTCAATGCCGCCGCGCTCGATTCCTGGACCGCGCTGAGGATGGGCACGATCATGGGCGCGCGCGCCATCGGCCTCGACCACGAGATCGGCTCGCTCGAAGTGGGCAAGAAGGCCGACCTGATCGCGGTGCGCACCGACACGCCGCGGATGACGCCGCTGTTCGGCGAAGGCCCCTATTTCAACCTGCAGCACAATCTGGTGCATGCCGTGCGCGGCGGCGATGTCGCGCTGACCATGGTCGACGGCCGCATCATCGTCGAGGATGGCGAACTCAAGACCGCCGACCTCCGCACCCTGATCGATCATGTTCAGGAGGTCGCGCCGGGATTGTTCGCGCGCCGCGCCGCCTGGCTCGCCGAGCACGTCCACGGCTCGGTGCAGTGGACCGGCGCGGTTTGACGGGGGAGCGATGGCCAAGACTACCGATCCCGTCGCGCTGAACGAATGGTACGCGATCGAGACGCTGTCCGAGGTGACGGCGGTGCCGCGCCGCACGCGCCTGCTCGGCCAGGACCTCATCGTCGACCGCGGCACCGATGGCGCGCCGCGCGTGCGCGAGGTCGTCGCGGGAACGCCGGCTGCGCCGCTGCCGATCCGCGAGCGCTACGGCTGCCTCTGGACCACGCTCGGCGAACCCCAGCGCGAGATCTTCGACATCCCCGAAGCCGCGGAGGAGGACCGCCGCTTCGTGATTTGCGGCTGGGTCAAGATGCGCACCTCCGCGCCACGCGTGATCGAGAACTTTCTCGACATGGCGCATTTTCCCTACGTGCACAACGACATCCTCGGGGCCGAGCCGCACACGGAAGTGCCCGCCTATGAGAGCGAGATCCGCCGCGACGTCGACGAGGTCTGGGCGACCAATTGCCGCTTCTTCCAGCCGCGCATCGCGGTGACGGAATCCGCCGGCGATTTCGTGCAGCTCACCTACCGCGTGCCGTCGCCGTTCACGGTGATGCTCTACCGGGTGTGCCCGTCGGCTCCGTCGCGGCTCGATGCGATCGCGCTGTTCATCCAGCCGATCGAGGAGGAGTTGTGCCGCGCCCAGCCGGTGATGTTCCTGGTGGACGCGCAGTCGGCCTACAATGACATGCTGAAGTTCGAGCAGGTGATCTTTTCGCAGGACCGCATCATCGTCGAGAACCAGCGTCCCTTGCGGCTGCCGCTCGAACCGCGCGCGGAGATCCCGACCCGCGCCGACGGTTCCTCCGTCGCCTATCGCCGCTGGCTCAAGGAAAAGGGCCTCCGCTACGGCACCATCGCCGGTTCGCGGTGATCTTGACACCTCTGCCCCGTAGGCCGGGTGGAGCGCGAGCGTAACCCGGGGACCACTGGCCAACGTTGATGCAGGTGTCCCGGGTTACGCTCGCGCTCCACCCGGGCTACGGGGCGTTACGGGCCGATTTGGCGCCGGCCGTCGTCGTGGTGTTGCCTTCCGGACGCCATGACGGGGCTCTTATGCCCTTTTCCGTGAAAAAGCGCCGCCGTTAACGGATGATTAACCATGGCTACCGATCTTTAACCATTCGAAAAGGAAGCTGAGTCGGCCGCGATGGACGCACCTGTGCAGTCAACACGTCAACTGGTCCGCATGCGGGGCCGATCCTACGTTGCTTTTGTGTTTTCCCCTGTGGTTCCGATCATGGACTGGCTTGGGGAAATCGACGCGACGCTCGCCCGTTCGCCCGGTTTTTTTGTCGGCAAGCCGGTGGTGCTCGATCTCTCCGCGCTGGACCTCAGCCAGAGCGCCATCGCCCATCTCGTCGCGAACCTCGAGCAGCGCAACATCCGCGTGCTCGGCATCGAGGGCGTCAGCCCTGACCATCTCACCAAGAGCATGCCGCCGCTGCTCACGGGCGGCCGGCCTTGCGGGCTCCCGCAATTTGAGCCGCAAAAGCCCCAGGCCAAGCCGCAGAAGCCGAAGCAGACCTCGCTGCTGCTCGACCAGCCGGTGCGTTCCGGCCAGTCGATCGTCTTCGCGGATGGCGACGTCACCGTGCTGGGCTCGGTCGGTTCGGGCGCCGAAATCGTCGCCGGCGGTTCCATCCACGTCTACGGAACGCTGCGCGGCCGGGCGATGGCCGGCATCAACGGCAATTCATCGGCTCGAATCTTCTGCCAGAGGATCGAGGCCGAACTACTGGCCATCGATGGCTACTACCAGACCGCAGAGGACATCGGCGAGAGCCTGCGCAACCGACCGGCACAGGCATGGCTCGAAGACGATGCCCTCAAAATCACAGCGCTGAATTGATCGACCAAAGGAGGAGAAAATGGCCAAGGTTTTGGTCGTGACGTCTGGGAAGGGAGGCGTCGGCAAGACGACGTCCACGGCTGCGCTTGGTGCCGCGCTCGCGCAAGCGGGACAAAGCGTTGTCGTGATCGATTTCGATGTCGGCTTGCGCAACCTCGACCTGGTGATGGGTGCGGAACGGCGGGTCGTGTTCGACCTCATCAACGTGGTGCAGGGCGTCGCCAAGCTCTCGCAGGCGCTGATCCGCGACAAGCGGCTGGAGAATCTATGGCTGATTCCGGCCTCGCAAACCCGCGACAAGGACGCGCTGACGGATGAGGGCGTGCGACGGGTCATCAACGAGCTGAAGGCCAAGTTCGACTGGATCCTCTGCGACAGCCCGGCCGGCATCGAGCGCGGCGCGACGCTGGCGATGCGCTATGCGGACGAGGCGGTCATCGTCACCAATCCCGAAGTGTCCTCGGTGCGCGATTCCGACCGCATCATCGGCATGCTGGATTCCAAGACCGCAAAGGCGGAGCGCGGCGAGCGGGTCGAGAAGCACCTCCTGGTCACCCGATACGACGCCTCGCGCGCCTCACGCGGCGAGATGCTCTCGATCGACGACATCCTGGAAATCCTGGCAACGCCGCTGCTCGGCATCATCCCCGAAAGCCAGGACGTGCTGCGTGCGTCCAACGTCGGTTGCCCGGTCACGCTGAACAGCACGACCAGCGCGCCGTCCCGCGCCTATATGGACGCGGTGCGCCGCTTGATGGGCGAGACGGTGCCCATGACGGTGCCGGTCGAGCGCAAGGGACTGATGAACAGGCTATTACGACGGAGGGCGGCATGATGAATCTCCTGCGGCTTATCGGCGGCCGCTCCGGCTCCGCGCCGGTCGCGCGGGAACGGCTGCAGATCCTGCTCGCGCATGAGCGCGGGGTGGGTGGCAGCGGTGCGCCCGAACTGTTGGAACTGCTGCGGTCGGAAATCCTCGCCGTGGTTTCCAAGCATGTCGATCTCGATCCGGAGAAAGTCGTGGTCAAGATGGATCGGGGCAAATTTGTCTCGATGCTCGAGGTCGATATCGAAGTGCCCAATGCTGCGCAACGATCCAAACTGATGGCTGCGACATGACGGCGGACAGCAATAGCCATATCGCCTGGCAACGGGCGCAGGTCAGGAAGAACCGCGCTGCGCTCAAGCAGTTGGAGATCGCCCGATTCGCTGGCGCTCCGATCCCGACCTTCAACCGGGAAACCGAGAAAGCGATCAGCGAGCTGAAGCGGAAGATCGCGGAAGCGGAGCGCTGCATTGCTGATTACGAGCGGCGAACCAAGCGGCCGCTGGCCACCGACGGGCGAAGCCTCGCCAGCGTGAGCTGGAGCCACTGGGACGCCAATGTCGGCGGCACCCCGCCGCAGCGCCGTCGCGCCTGACACTTTTGCAGCCCGGGCGGAGCCAACCGGCCGCGCGAACGCGCGCCCGATGACAGTCTCCGCGCAAAACCGGGGCATCTGCAACCGCGTCTGCGGGCGGTCCCCGGGTTACGCGTTCGCTCCATCCGGGCTACGATTGCTGTGCCTCCTGCATGCGGCGTGATGCCGCGAAGCGCACACGCGTGTGTGAACTGCCTCCCGAACCGCTATGACAGAGCCAGGGCTTTGGCATAGGCTGCCGCCGCTCTGACGCGAACGGCAGAGAAGACGTGCATGCCGATCGAGGATCGTCATCGCACAGGTTCCGGAGGTCGCATGCGACTCATCGTCAACGGCAAGACGCATGAGGTTGACGTCGAAGACGAGATGCCCCTGCTGTGGGTGTTGCGCGACGTGCTTGGCGTCACCGGTCCCAAATATGGCTGCGGCATCGCGATGTGCGGCGCCTGCACGGTGCATGTCGGTGGCGAGCCGGTGCGTTCCTGCTCGCTGCCGGTCGGCGATGTCAAAGCGGACGTCATCACGATCGAAGGATTGGGCACGCCGGCAGCACTGCACGCCGTGCAAAAGGCCTGGGTCGCACACCAGGCCGCGCAATGCGGCTATTGCCAGTCCGGCCAGATCATGTCGGCCGCCGCGCTGCTCAGCGCCAACGACAATCCGAGCGACGACGATATCGACCAGGCGATGTCCGGCAATCTGTGCCGCTGCGGCACCTATCCGCGCATCCGCGCCGCGATCAGGGCTGCGGCGCGTGAGCTCAAGGGGCGTCCGACATGAGCAGGGTCGGCACCATTGCCCGGCGCACCTTCCTGATCGGCACTGCCGTGATCGCGGGCGGCGTCGCATTCGGCGTCTATGCTTATAAGCGCGAGCCGATCAATCCGCTGCTGAAGGATCTTGGCGATGGGCAGGCGGCGCTGACGCCTTACGTGCGCATCGATCAGTCGGGCGTCACCATCATCACGCCGCGCGCCGATCTCGGACAGGGTGTGGCGTCGATACTTGCGGCGCTGGTGGCCGAGGAACTCGATATCGCCTGGAACGACATCAGGGTCGATTTCGGATCGCCGAGCGCCGCTTACTACAACGGCATTGCGGCGGCCGAAGGTCTGCCCGTTCCGGCGACCGATAGTAGCTTCAAGGCGCGCACGACGCGCGTCGTCGGCGATGCGGTGAGCAAGTTCCTGGGTCTGCAGATCACCGGCGGATCGTCGTCAGTCCCTGATGCCTACGAGAAGATGCGTATTGCTGGCGCAGCCGCCCGCGAGGTCCTGTTGCAGGCAGCGGCGAGGCGGACCGGGATTCCAAAGCATCAGTTGAAGACCAGGGACGGCAACGTCATCACGCCGCGTGGCGAGGTGCTGAGTTACGCGTCGCTGGCGGCGGAAGCCGCCAAGATCGAGCCGCCGCAAAAGGTTCGGCTCAAGCCTGCGGCGGACTGGCGCTATCTCGGCAAGCCGATGCAGCGCATCGATATCGTCGCAAAGTCCACGGGCACTGCGACCTTCGGCATCGACATCAGGATGCCTGGCATGGTCTATGCGACGGTCCGCGCCAATCCCGCCATCGGCGGCGGCATCAAGGGATACGATGCGAGCGCCGCCGCGAAGGCGAGGGGTGTCATCGCGGTCGTGCCGATCACCGGTGGGGTGGGGGTGATCGCCGACAACACCTGGCGCGCCTTCAAGGCGGCGGAGCTGATCAAATGCGATTGGGGTGCGGCGCCTTATCCTCCTTCCAGCGCGGCGATGTTCGAGGTGGTCGCGTCCTCGTTCACCGGCGAGCGGCAGGACAGCCGGCTCAAGGATGAGGGCGATGTCGAGGCGGCGCTGCAGGACGCCGGCGTGATCGAGGCCGAATACAAGGTGCCATATCTCGCGCATGCGCCGCTCGAGCCGATGAACGCCGTGGTGCAGCTCAAGGACGGACGGCTCGATATCTGGACAGCCACGCAGATACCGCTGTTCGTGGTGGCGACGGCGGCCGAGGTCAGCGGGCTTGCGCCTGACAACGTGCATCTTCATTCGCTGATGTCGGGCGGCAGCTTTGGCCGGCGCCTCGAGGATGACTATGTCCGTCAGGCGGTCGAGATCGCAAAGGCCTATCCCGGGCATCCGATCAAGATGACCTGGACGCGCGAAGAGGACATGACCCACGACTTCCCGCGTCCGCTTGGCATGGCGCGCATGCGTGGTGCGGTCAGGGATGGAAAGGTCGAGGCGTATGACCTCAAGGTCGCCTGTCCTTCGGTAACGGCTTCTCAGATCGGCCGGCTGCATATGCCGACCTTCGGGCCTGACATCGCGATCGTTGCGGGCGCCTGGGACCAGCCGTTCCGGATTCCGCACTATCGCGTCACCGGCTATCGTGTGCCGGAACTGGTGCCGGTGAGCTCCTGGCGCTCGGTCGGCGCGTCGGCAAACGGCTTCCTGCACAATGGCTTTCTCGATGAGTTGATTCACGAGGCGGGCGTCGATCCGCTGAAGGAATTGATCCGGCTGTGCTGGCACGAGCCATCGCGCAAAGTGCTCGAAGCTGTCGGCGAGATGTCGAAATGGGGCAGCGACGTTGGCAAGGATCGCGGCCGCGGCATCGCGTTCACGCTGTCATTCGGCGTGCCGGTGGCCGAGGTCGTGGAGGTCTCGAATACGCCGCAGGGTATCAGGATCGACAAGGTGTTCGTCGCTGCCGATGTCGGCAGAGTGCTCGACCCGACAAACTTCGAGAACCAGGTTCAGGGCGCGGTGATCTGGGGACTGGGTCACGCCGTCAATTGCGAACTGACCTTCAAGGACGGCGTCGCCGAACAGACGAACTTCCACGCCTATGAAGGCTTGCGTCTCAATCAGGCGCCGACGATCGAAGTGCGCGCGATCGACAACGGCAGCCCGATCCGCGGCATCGGCGAGCCCCCGGTTCCTCCCGCCGCTCCAGCACTCGCCAACGCCATCTTCGCCGCCACCGGCAAGCGCATCCGCGAGTTGCCGCTGAACAAGCACATCGATTTCGTTTAGACGCCGCTCCCGTCATTCCGGGGCGCGCCTCTCGGCGCGAGCCCGGAATCCATCGGGCGGCAGGCGCAGGTGGAGAAATGGATTGCGGGTTCGATGCTGGCGCATCGCCCCGGGATGACGCGCCCTGATCACGAGGAGCCGCGCCAGCGACGTCGCGAGGGATGGGCCACGGGCGAGATCGGGGCCTCGGCCGGCGTTATGGAGTCACTCCGCCTTGGCCTTCTCTCGCATCGCCGCCTGCAGGGTCTTGATGTCTGCAGGCGAGAGTTGGGGGCGGTCGACCTTGATCGTCAGCTTGTTGAGCTTGGCGGTCAGCGGGAACGGCGGCTTGTAGTCGGCATCGTTCACGCCGGTGAGGGTGTCGGAGCCGATGTCGAAGCTCTCGTCCCACTGCAGGATCATCGGCAGTGTCTTCGCCATCCGCTTGGTGGCGACCTGCTTGCCGTCGACCTTCAGCGTGCCGGTGCCGGGCTGTGCGAGACCGCTGAAGTTGTTGTACGCGAGCGTGCCGACGCCAATGCCGTCATATTTGAAGTCGAACTCGACCGTATGCCGGCCCGGCGACAGTGCGTCCGGAGCTTCCCACTTGATGCGTTCGAGGTCGACCATGTTCCACAGGAACACCGGCTTGCCCTGCAGCAGGTAGAAGCCGTAGCCGGCGAAGCGCCCTCCCGAGGTCAGGATCATGCCCTCCGCGCCGCGCTGCGGCACGTCGATATCGGCGGTGATCGTGTAGGACGCATTGAGCAGCAGTGGCGAATCGCCCTGCGGCAATCCCGTCATCGGTCGCGTGTACGCGAACTCCGCGCGGCCGGCGGTGATGTTCGGTCGCGGCGCGATGATGCGCGCCGCGACCGATGCGTCGAGCGGGAAGACCTGGTACTTCCTGGCCTCGGCGATGAACATCTCCTTCATCTCCTTGACCTTCTGCGGGTTCGCGGCCGCGATGTCGTCGGACTGGCTGAAGTCCTTGCTCAGGTCATAAAGCTGCAGCACCTGGTTGTTCAGGGGATCGGGGTTGGCCGGGCCGAACGCCTGCCAAGGCGCGCGATTGACCTTGGTGCTCAGCATCCAGCCGTCGTGGTAGAGAGCCCACTGACCGAACATCTCGAAGTACTGCGTCTGGTGGCGCGACGGCACCTTGGCGTTCGGTCCATCGAATGTGTAAGCAAAGCTCGTGCCTTCGATCGCCGCTTGCTTGATGCCGTCCACATACTCCGGCGCCTGAAGGCCTGTGGCCTCGAGGATCGTCGGCATGACGTCGATCACGTGGACGAACTGCTCGCGCAAGGAACCCTTGTCCTTGATGCGGGCCGGCCAGGACACGACCATGTTCTGGTTGACGCCGCCGAGCCTGGATGCGTTCTGCTTGAACCAGTCGAATGGCGTGTCAAACGCCCATGACCAGCCGGCCGACATGTGGTTGTAGGTCTGCTCGGTGCCCCAGACATCGTAGAACTTCATCTGCACATCGACAGGCAACTCATTCAGGCCGTTGAAGAACGCGACCTCGTTCGGCGTGCCGAGCGGCCCGCCTTCGGCGCTCGTGCCGTTGTCCCCGTTGATGTAGATGACCAGCGTGTTGTCGAGCCGACCCAGGTCCTGGAAGTGTTGAATCACGCGCCCGATCTCATGGTCGCTATAGGCCGCGTAGGCGGCGAAGACCTCGACCTGCCTGATGAATAGTCTCTTCTCCTCTGCCGTGAGCTGGTCCCACGGCTTGAGCACTTCCTTGGGCCACGGCGCGAGCTTGGTGTCACTCGGGATTACGCCGAGCCGCCTCTGGTTCTCGAAGATGCGCTCGCGAAGCTTCTCGTAGCCGTCGTCGAACAGGTGCATCGCGCCGATCTTGTCTACCCATTCCTTGGTCGGGTGGTGCGGCGCGTGCGTGGCGCCCGGCGCATACTTGATGAACAGCGGTTTGGACGGGTCGGTCTGGTGCATGCGTGTCATCCAGTCGATGGCATCGTCGGCCATGGCGGTGACGAGATTCCAGGTGCCCGGCGGCTTACCCAGGAACGGATAGATTTGCGTCGTGTTGCGGAAGAGATTTGGCTCCCACTGGTTCGCGTCGCCGCCGACGAAGCCGTAGAAGTACTCGAAACCCATGCCTATCGGCCACTGGTTGAAGGGGCCGACCTGGCTCGCAGCGAATGCGGGCGTATTGTGGTCTTTTCCGAACCAGGAGGTCGCATAGCCGTTGTCCAGGAGAATCCGCCCGATCGTCGCTTTATCCTTCCCGATGATGCTGCTGTAACCCGGGAAGCCGGTCGACTGCTCCGAGATCACGCCGAAGCCGGCCGAATGGTGATTGCGCCCGGTGATCAGCGCCGCGCGAGTCGGCGAGCAGAGGGCCGTGGAGAAGACACGATTGTAGCGCAGGCCCTCATTGGCGATGCGATCCATCGTCGGAGTCGGGATGACGCCCCCGAAAGTGCTCGGCACGCCGAAGCCGGCGTCATCAGTGATGATCAGCAGCACATTCGGCGCGCCTTGCGGCGGGACGATGCGCGGTGCCCACCACGGCCTGGACTGCAGGGCGTCGTCCTTGATCACGCCGCCAAAGGTCGGATCGGGCGGCGGGAGTTGCCTGCCGTCGATCGTGGTCGTGGCGCCGGGCGAACCCGCAGCGCCAATCGTCTGCTGTGCCATCGAGGGGACAATCGTGAGCACGGTCAAACTAGCGCAGGAGAACAACAGTGCAGACATTTTCATGACCGATCCTCCCTGCTGGATCTCTGCCATGGGCCAAAAGTGCCCAACCAAGTACATCGAAGTAGGTGCCGGACAGCATGCGTTGACATAGATCAACGCATGGTCCGCGTTGGGTCATTGGAAACCCGCACGAATTTGGCAGTCTGCGTTACTCCGCGCCATGACCGCGCGGCGGCGCCACTTTCAGAACTGGGCCGGTTGAGCGGGTGGGCTCGGCCAATCCGATCGCAGGTTGTTCGGGTTATTCCTATCGAATAAGTCCTGCCTTACAACGCCGCTCGGGCGGGCATCAATCGATGGTGGCATTCTGCGAGCATCACGGCTTGGCGCGACGATGACGTCAGGCCGAACCACGCAATTGGCGGGATAGCCGACGTATTGGCAGTAAGTTACAGCGCTCGCGCTTCCATTGCTTCCAACGGAAAAACCAATAACTAGCGACGCCGACAAGGCAATTGATCGCTTCATTTCTTGCCTCCCGTAGCTGATCTGCGAAAAAAATGATCATAAATGAAGTCGGGCGCCATGCCAAAGCGGCGAGTGTTGAACGAAGGATTTCCGCTCCGGACGGGCAAATCACCCATAGGTCTGTCCAGCCCTCGCGGCAAAAATATTTCTGTTTTTCCGAAACGCAAATCAGTCTATGAGTTCGCGCGTCTCACGGCGGATGAGGGGCGGATCGCGATCGTCACGAACGTGCGGTGAGATGCGGTGGACGTGATGCGTGTGACTGACGAGCACGCGCGTTGCGGACGGCGAAGTCGTGTGGTTCTGGCGCCCCGACGCTGGCGCTAAGTTTTTTGCGCGAAGAGGTTCGCGCGAGAGATGACGGTGGCAAGAAAGCCCGGTCACCGAGAAGAGCACGAAGTAAGCCGTAAACCATCGCGCAGGGAAAGCCGGAGTTGCTTCGGTTGACCTGTGGTCCTACCCCCGTGCTTTTTGTTGCACGGGGCCCACGGGTGCGACCGGCACCCGGCTTTCCCTGCGCCCTCACTTCAATGCGAGGGTGGAACGAGACGCAAAGCTCGGACGCCATGCGCCGCGAGAACGCGAACTCACATCCACTCCACCGTCATGCCCGCGAAGGCGGGCATCCAGTATCCCGCGGCCTCTCGGCATAAGCACCACCGCCTCTGCAATACTGGATCGTCCGGTCAAGCCGGGCGGATGACCGCGGAGAAGCTGTTTGACATTTGAATCAGAACTCGCCGTCCGTCATTGCGAGGAGCGAAGCGACGAAGCAATCCATGCCTCCACGTGCCGAGAGATGGATTGCTTCGCATCCTACCGGTCCGCTCTTTGACATTCGAATCCGCTCTCTCCCCCGTGCCGTCTCGCCTTTCGACGGGACGATGCCGATGTGGTCATTGTGAAATGCGAACTATTCATTGAGTGCAGCGAACACGCGCGACACGCGAACTGCATCGCACACGCAAGCGCGGTGATGGTGATGTGTTAGCGGGCTATTACACGAGACACCGGCGCCAGCATCCGCACCGCAACACGTTCCTTGCGCGCCGCACAAATTCAGCAACATCCAACCTGATCCGCAAAATCATCATGATGCACTGTTGCTCCACGCGTGATGTGATGAGAGTTTGAGCATCGCGGCTGCCGCCAACAATGAATGGCGAGAGAGAACGACTCGGTTCGACGGAGTCGTTGCTTGCCTTCTTTTTGGCAGAGTTCCGGCGCTCATTTGCACCGGGTCTGAATTCAACTCGGTGTTACACCTCAACCCAAGATGGAACTCGAGATGCATCATCCAGACCAGACACGTCGTTCGCTTCTGAAGGTTCTTGCCACCGGCGCCTGCGTTGCGGCCACCGGGCCTGCTGCGGCGCAAGAGGATCAACCCGGCAGCAACGATCGGCCGAAGAAGGGCGATCTCCTGGTTCTCTCCGAAGGAGAGCGCGCCGGCCAGGTCATCAAATCAGACGACCTCAAGCTCGGTGGCCCGCCAGTACGCGCCTGGCCGAAGGATCCCGCCACCTCGGTGGTCCGCAAAGGTTCGCGTTTGAATGAAGTGCTCGTCATCCGGCTCAATCCCGATGAACTCGACGACGACACGCGCGCGCGCTCGGCTGACGGCATCGTCGCCTATTCGCTGATCTGCGCGCACGCCGGATGTCCCACCACCGGCTGGGTGAAGTCGGCGGAAAACGACAAGAACGTCTTCAAGTGCTTTTGCCACAATTCCGAATATGACCCGCGGCACGGCGCGGACGTCGTGTTCGGGCCGGCGACCCGTCGTCTGGCGGCGCTTCCGTTGGCTCTCACCGACGGTTCGCTCACCGTGTCTGCGGCGTTCGTAGGAAAGGTAGGTGCCTGAGGCAAAGAACCAAATAATTCGCTCAAATTGGGTAAGTGCAATCAAAAGTTCTGAACAAAGAACAAAGCAGGGAGGTAGCATCTAATGACCACGAAACAATGGCTTCTCACGAGTGCAGCGGCGTTCGCGTGCCTTGTCTCAACCGCTGCGGTGGCAGGCCCGATCGAGAATTACAGTCCGGTGACCTCGCAGCGGCTCGAGAATCCCGAGCCAAGCAACTGGATGCTGTATCGGCGGACCTATGACGGGCAGGGCTATAGCCCGCTCGAGCAGATCAACACACAGAACGTGAAGAGCCTGACGCCGGTATGGACCTTCTCCACCGGCGTGATCGAAGGCCACGAGGCGCCGCCGATCGTCAACAATGGCGTCATGTTTGTTGCCACCCCGATGGGGCAGGTGATCGCGCTCAACGCCAAGACCGGTGATGAATATTGGCGCTACAAGCGTCAATTGCCCGAGGATCTGTTCCAGTTGCATCCGACCAGCCGCGGCGTCGGGCTGTGGCAGGACAAGCTCTATCTGGCGACGACGGATGACCATGTGGTCGCACTCGATGCCAAGACCGGCAAGGTGGTCTGGGATACGAAGGTGCAGGACTACAAGAAGGGCCAGTACATGACGCTGATGCCGTTGATCGTCGACGGCAAGGTCATCGTCGGCGGGTCCGGCGGCGAGTTCGGGGTCCGTGGTTATGTCGTCGCGTACGATGCCAACAACGGCAAGGAACTGTGGCGCACCTTCACCATTCCCGCGCCGGGCGAGCCGGGCAGCGAGACATGGGGCGGCGATGACTGGAAGACCGGCGGCGGATCGGCCTGGATGACCGGCAATTACGACAAGGAGACCAAGACGATCTATTGGGGCGTCGGCAACGCCGCACCATGGCCCGGCTCGGCGCATCCCGGCGATAATCTCTACACCAGTTCCGTGCTCGCGCTCGATCCGGACACCGGCAAGATCAAGACGCACTTCCAGTATCACCAGAACGATTCCTGGGACTGGGACGAGGTCGAGGCGCCGATCCTGGTCAACCTGGAACGGGAAGGCCGCCCGTTCAAGGCGCTCGTGCATCCCGGGCGCGATGCGATCTTCTGGATTCTCGAAGCGAAGCCCGACCGGATCAACTACGTCACCGGCTGGCCGTTCGTGTACACCAATGTCTGGAAGGGCATTGAGAAGGAGACTGGCAGGCCGATCGTCGATCCCGAGCACAAGCCGGTGCTCGGCAAGCGCGTCGAATTCTGCCCGTCGCTGTGGGGCGGCAAGGATTGGCCGTCGGCGTCGTATAGCCCGAGGACCAAGCTCGTCTACGTTCCCGCCAACGAGAATTTCTGCGGCGGCTTCTCCGGCGAGAAGACACCGCTGGTTCCTGGCCAGCTCTGGCTCGGCACCAAGCCGGAAGATATCGGCCTGACGGTGCGCCCGGGCGCCACCCACATGGGCGAGTTGCAGGCCTGGGATCCGGCCACCGGCAAGAAGGTGTGGTCGCACAACTTCCCGAAATCGCAACTGTTCGGTTCGGTGTTGGCGACTGCGGGCGATCTGATCTTTGTCGGAGGCACCAACGATCGCAACTTCCGCGCCTTCGATGCCAAGAGCGGCCAGTTGTTGTGGGAGCAGAAGACCAATTCCGGCATCATGGGCATGCCGGTCTCCTATGAGATCGACGGCACGCAATACATCGCGATCCAGTCGGGCTGGGGCGTCGACGCGCAGCGCATCCAGGATGGCCTGGTCACGCAGAATGTCGGCGTCGAGAACAACGTGCCTCAGGGGGGCGTCGTCTGGGTGTTCGCGGTCAAGAAATAGCGACACACGGGACGGCGAAAAGGAGCGGCGGACCGAAAGGTCCGCCGTTCTTCGTTGGGAATTGATCATTTGCCTTTGTTGTCGACTTTCGCCTTCTCGTCCTCGTTCATCTTCCTGATCGTCGGATCGCGGCTCGCTTCACCGGTGGTCTGGTTGGTGGTGGCCGGCGGGGCATTATTCGGCAAGGAATTCTGCTCCGCGGGCGTCTTCGCCGGCCGCGTGGCGGTCGCGGGTGGTGGTGACGTGTTGGTTTGCGCGTTCGCCGCCTGCTCACTCAAAAGAAAGGCGCCCGCCAGTAGAGACACCGCGAGCGCCGGGAAATTATGTTTCATCGATCTGTCTCCTCTCCAGATCGATGAAACAATTGATGCGCGCTTGCGTTCCGCCTCACGCCTCCAGTTGCTTGCCGATCGGCATCGCGCGGATGCGTTTTCCGGTGGCGGCGAAGATCGCGTTGATCAAGGCCGGCGCGAACGGCGGCACGCCGGGTTCGCCGACACCGCTCGGCGGCGTATCGGGGGTTGCGGGCGGCACGATGTAGACGTTGGTGATGCCAGGGGATTCGTCGATCCGGAGCACCGGGTAATCGTCGAAATTGCCCTGCTGCACCTTGCCGTCCTTGAAGGTGATCTCGCCGTATTTGGCGAGGCTCATGCCCATGATCGCCGCGCCCTCGATCTGCGACTGGATGCGCTCGGGGTTGACATAGGTGCCGCAGTCGATCGCGGTGTCGACCCTCGGCACCGTCAGCTTGCCCTTGTCGTCGACAGCGACTTCGACGATGGTCGCGATATAGCTGACGAAGCTCCTGTGCACCGCGATGCCAAGGCCATGGCCCTTGGGCACCGATCGTCCCCAGCCGCCTTTGTCGGCGACCACTTCGACCACCTTGCGCAGCCGCGCGGTGTCGATCGGGTAGCTGTCATACGGCTCGCCATAGTTCCAGGGATCCTTCACCGAGGAAAGGTTGACGATCCGGGGCGAGCCGATCAGTTCGAGCAGCATGTCCTTCGGGTCGCGGTTGGTGGCATGGGCGATTTCGGCGACCATGGACTGCACCGCGAAGGCACGCGGGATGTTCGACACCGAGCGGAACCAGCCGATGCGGGTATGCGCGGCTGCCTCCGGGTTCTCGCACTGCATGTTGGCGATCTCGAACGGATTGTCGATCAACCCCATGCCAAGCTCGAACGGCGCCTGGTGGACGGTTCCGGCGGCGAACGTCGAGGCGATGGATGGAGCCACGCTGCGATGCCGCCAGGCGATCACCTTGCCATTCTTGTCGAGGCCCGCTTCGATCCGCTCGACGGACACCGTGTGGAGGAAGTCGTGGCGCACATCGTCTTCGCGCGTCCACTGCACCTTCACCGGCACGCCGAGCTCCTTCGAGAGCAGCACGGCCTCAAGCGCGAAGTCGCATTTCGACTTGCGGCCGAAACCGCCGCCGAGCAGCGTGACGTTGACGGTCACGTTCTCCTCGGGGATGCCGAGCGTCTTGGCGACGTCCTCGCGCGTTCCGCCCGGGCTCTGCACGGGAGCCCAGACTTCCGCCTTGTCGCCCTTGACGTTGGCGACCGCAACCGGCGGCTCCATGCTGGCATGGGCGAAATGCGGCAGGTAGTACTCGCCGACGATGACTTTGTCGGCGCTCTTCAACGCCGCCTCGGCATCGCCTTCCTTGCGCACGACGAGGCCCGGCTTGCGCGCGGCCGCCTCGAGCTCGGCGCGATAGGCGACCGAGTCGTATTTGGCATTGGCGCCGTCGTCCCAGGTCACCTTCAGCGCATTGCAGCCCTTGATCGCGGCGCCAGTGTTGCGTGCGATCACGGCCACCCCGCCGAGCGGCTGGAATTTGGACGGCCATGGCCATCCCTTCACTTCCATCACCTTCTCGACACCGGAGACCTTCATCGCTTCCGCGCCATCGAAGGAGACGAGCTTGCCGCCGGTCACCGGCGGACGGGCGATGACGGCATATTTCATGCCGGGCAGTCGCACGTCGGCGCCATAATGGGCTGCACCCGTCGTGATGTCGTGGAGGTCGACGATGCCGATCTCGCCCTTGCCGAGATAGCGGAAGTCCTTCGGGTTCTTGAGCTTCAGGCCTTCGATGCTCGGCACCGACTGTTTTGCGGCATCGGCTGCGAGTTCGCCGAAGCCGAGCTTGCGCCCGCTCGCGCTGTGGACGACCTCGTGATGGACGGCCTTCACCTCGCTCGCCGGCACGCCCCAGCGTTTCGCCGCAGCCTGCTCGAGCATGGTGCGGGCCGAAGCGCCGATCTGGCGCATCGGGATCAGATAGTGGCGCGTGCTGCGCGAGCCGTCGGTGTCCTGGTTGCCGAACTTGACCTCATCGCCATGCGCCTGCTGGATGCGGACGCGCGACCAGTCGGCCTCCAGTTCCTCGGCCACGATCAGGGGCAGGCTGGTGCGTACACCGGTTCCCATCTCGGAGCGGTGCGCCACGATCGTGACGATGCCGTCAGGCGCGATCGAGACGAAAACGCGCGGGTCGACCACGACGCCGTGCGGCATTTTCCCCGCGCCGGTCTCGTATGCGAAGCTCGGGCGCATCATCACCGGTGCAGCGAGCACGAACCCGCCGGCGAGCCCCAGGCTCTTCAGGATGCTGCGGCGCGAAACGTTCTCGACCTTGATGTGCTTCTCGAAGCCGCGAAGCTTGTTGGGATTGGTGAGGATATTCATGTCACACCCCCGTCGATGCGAGATGGACTGCGTTCTCGATCCGCTGGTAGCAGCCGCAGCGGCAGATGTTGCCGGACAGGGATTCGCGGATCTGGTCGTGTGACGGTTTTGGATTGTCCATCAGCAGCGCAGCCGCTTGCATGATCTGACCCGCCTGGCAATAACCGCATTGCGGCACATTGACTTGGCGCCAGGCCTTTTGCACCGGGTGATCGCCGGTCGGATGCAGACCCTCGATGGTGGTGACCTCGCGGCCGGCCGCGTCCGACACCGAGGTGATGCAGGCGCGCACCGCCTGCTTGTCCATGATCACGGTGCAGGAGCCGCACAGCGCCTGACCGCAGCCGAATTTGGTGCCGGTGAGCCCCACTTCATCACGGATAAACCAGAGTAGCGGCAGGTCGGGGTCGCCGTCCCAATTCCGTTCCTGACCATTAATCTTCAACTTGACCATGATCGTCCCTCGCTCTTCTTAAGCTGTTGATGTTTGCAGGCCACGAGCGAGAACATATTTCTCCCTGCGCTCGCGACCGCTCTTGGGTCTCGTGCGGCGGGTCGCTCCTTGGAGATGCTGAAGGGGAGCCCGTTGCACGATCGGTCCGGTAGTCCGTATCCGGCTGCTCCTTTGTTATGTTCAAATGAAACGCGCCGCCCGCGCGCATCGGGGAAAATAGAATGCTAGCAGAAACCGATGCGACGCTGACTTCACAGCCAAGTGTTTTGCATTTGCCGTTTGTCAAAAGCGGGGCCGACCGCTCGCTGATCCAAGACCGTCAGGATATTTTTGCAAACGCGGACGCGAAAAATACACTGCCGCCAAGCGGGCGCGGATTGGGAAAAGCCGGAACTGGCCTGCTGACGGGAACAAGGATGGGTGCGGGCAGCTCAAAATGCTGCGGTGCGAGCAGCGATAGCGCCGCTGGCGGAGGCAGGCACCGCCAGCGGTGTGCGGGTAAATCAGGCAGCCTTATTAGGCGGCCTTGGATTTCGCTACGTGGGTCGCGATCGCGTCCATCAGCGCCGGTGACAGACAGTCATAGGGCTCGAGCCCCAATTCCTTGAGCCGCCCGCGGATCGCCGGCATCTCCTCCGGCTTGGCGCCGGACTCGATCACGGACGAGACGAACGCGGCAAAGCCCGGCGCCGCCGAGCCGCTCTCCTCGAAGAGTTCGGGATGGATGAAGTCGAGGCCATAGAACGGATGCGCCTTGTTCTCGATCCGCCCATACATATGCGTGCCGCAGGCCTTGCAGGCATAGCGCTGGATCACAGCCGCGGGGTCGACGATCTGCAGCTTGTCGCCATTTTCCAGCACCGTCAGGTTCTGTCTCGGCACCACCGCCACGATCGAGAACATCGCCCCTTCCGGCTTCCAGCATTTGGTGCAGCCACAGGCGTGGTTATGGGCGACGTCGCCCTTGATCGCCACTTTCACCGGCCGGTCCGTGCATTTGCAGACCAGCGTGCCGCCGGCAAAGTTGCCGGAGCCTTTCTTCACGCCGCTGTCAATCGATGGGTGGAGTTGAACAGTCATGGGTCAATCCTCCTAGTGTTTGACATTGTTGAGGCTGGAGCGGGGACGCTCATCCCGCTCCCTCCTTTCCTTGAGCATGACCCTCGGGGGTGGGCCCGCGGGGCATGCTTTCGAGGCGGTAGTCTTCCCTTCGCAAGCCGTGGCCCACGACTGGCGAAGGATGGCTAGTAGACGACGACCGAACGGATCGACTTGCCCTCGTGCATCAAGTCGAACCCCTTGTTGATTTCCTCGAGCTTGAGCACGTGGGTGATCATCGGATCGATCTGGATCTTTCCGTTCATGTACCAGTCAACGACCTTCGGTGTGTCGGTGCGGCCGCGCGCGCCGCCGAAGGCCGTGCCCTTCCAGACCCGCCCGGTGACGAGCTGGAACGGCCGGGTGGCGATTTCCTTGCCGGCTTCCGCGACGCCGATGATCACGGAGACGCCCCAGCCGCGGTGGCAGGCTTCCAGCGCCTGGCGCATCACATTGGTGTTGCCGGTGCAGTCGAAGGTGTAGTCGGCGCCGCCATCGGTCAGACCGACCAGGTGCTGGACGATATCGCCGCCGACCTTGGTCGGATTGACGAAATGCGTCATGCCGAAGCGGCGACCCCAATCTTCCTTGGAGTCGTTGATGTCGACGCCGATGATCTTGTCGGCGCCAACCATCTTGGCGCCCTGGATCACGTTGAGCCCGATACCGCCGAGGCCGAACACCACGACATTGGAGCCTGGCGTGACTTTCGCGGTATTGACCACGGCGCCGACTCCCGTGGTGACGCCGCAGCCGACATAGCAGCTCTTGTCGAACGGGGCGTCCTCGCGGATCTTCGCCACCGCGATCTCCGGCAGCACCGTGTAGTTCGAGAAGGTCGAGCAGCCCATATAGTGGTAGATGGTCTTGCCCTTGTAGCTGAACCGCGAGGTGCCGTCCGGCATCACGCCTTTGCCCTGGGTGGCGCGGATCGCGGTGCAGAGGTTGGTCTTCTGGCTCAGGCAGCTTTTGCACTGCCTGCATTCGGGCGTGTAGAGCGGGATCACGTGATCGCCCGGCTTCACCGAGGTCACGCCCGCACCGACCTCGCGGACGATGCCGGCGCCCTCATGGCCGAGGATGGAAGGGAAGATTCCCTCACTGTCGAAGCCGTCAAGCGTGTAGGCGTCGGTATGACAGATGCCGGTCGCCTTGATCTCGACCAGGACTTCACCGGCCTTCGGGCCTTCCAGGTCGAGCTCGACGATCTCGAGCGGTTTCTTGGCTTCGAATGCGACTGCGGCGCGTGTTTTCATATTGATCTCTCCGTAAAGCGTTTTGTCGCCTGCGCTCCGCAGCTTCAGTTCTTGCCCATGCAGGACTCTTCCGCCTGCTTGTAGGCCTCGGGCTTCCCTTCATGCTTTGCTGGGCGTACGCGCCCAACCGCATCATTGGCGCGGGCGCGCAGGTAGACATAGAGGTCGTCCATGTAGCAGGCGACGTTTGGATTGTCACCGAACGCCGGCATGACATTTTCCTGTGCGGTATTGACGTTCTTGCGGCCGCTGGCGACGACGCCGAGGAAGTCGGCATAGCTCATGGTCTTCAGCGAACCCGCCAATCCCGGCGCATAGGTCGAGCCCATGCCGTCCGGGCCATGGCAGACATGGCATTCCGAATGATACCGCCGATATCCGGAGTAGGTGTACCAATCAACCGTCCCATCGGCTGCGACCTTGAAGGTCGGGTTACCTTCCTTGTCCAGATATTTGCCATTCTCTTCCTTCACGGCGGCCGGATCGACCGCGTCGTCGGCAAGGGCGAATCCTCCAGATACGGCGATGATCATCGCCGCCACCACGAACCAGCTTTTGCGCAAGAGCATGTCCTCAAGATCAGATACAGGCAAAACCGGCGCGTGGATGGTCCACGCGCCGGAACGACGTTCGGCTCACTGCGGGAGGGAGAACACGGTGAGCGTTCCGCCGAGCGCAGTATAGTTGCTCAGCGCCGCGTAGCCGCCGACTGCGCCGAGACCGGCGGTCGGATCGGTCAGACCGGCAGCAAGGCCGATGCCGGCCCAGCCGCCGACTCCGGACAGCACCGCCACATACTGCTTGCCACCCTGCTCATAGGTCGTGACGTTGCCGATGATGCCGGAGGGAGTCTTGAACTTGTAAAGCTCCTTGCCGGTCTTGGCGTCGACCGCCTTCAGGAAGCCCTCGAGCGTTCCATAGAACACCACGCCGCCTGCGGTGGCGAGCGCACCGGACCAGACCGAGAACTGCTCCTTGTTGGACCAGACGATCTTGCCGGTCTTGGCGTCCCAGGCGATGAAGTTGCCCATGTGCGACTCGCCGGGAGGCGGATACATCGAGAGCGTCGCACCCACATAGGGTTGACCCGCGGTGTAGCTCACCTTGAACGGCTCATAGTCCATGCAGACGTGGTTGGTCGGGACGTAGAACAACTGCGTCTCCGGCGAGTAGGCGGCCGGTTGCTGGTCTTTGGTCCCGAGCGCGGCCGGGCAGATGCCCTTGACGTTGACATCCTCACCCTGCTTGTCGGTCGAGTACTGGTCGAGGACCTTCGGCCGGCCGTAGGTCGGCGAGCTCTTGTTCATGTCGACGCCGCTGGTCCAGTTCACCTTCGGGTCGTACTTCTCGGCGACCAGGAGCTCGCCGGTGGCACGATCCATCGTGTAGCCCAAGCCGTTACGGTCGAAATGGACCAGCAGCTTGCGGTCCTGCCCGTTGATCTGCTGGTCAGCGAGGATCATTTCGTTGACGCCGTCATAGTCCCATTCGTCATGGGGCGTCATCTGGTAGACCCAGCGGGCCATGCCGTCGTCCGGATTGCGCGCGAAGATGGTCATCGACCATTTGTTGTCGCCCGGACGCTGCTTCGGGTTCCAGGTGGAGGGATTGCCCGAGCCGTAATAGACAAGGTTCAACTGCGGGTCATAGGACATCCAGCCCCATGTGCAGCCGCCGCCGATCTTCCACTGATCGCCCTGCCAGGTCTTGACGCTCGAATCCTTGCCGACCGGCTTGCCGAGTTCGGTGGTCTTCACAGGATCGACCTTGATCTGGTCGTCAGGCCCTTCGGAATAGGCACGCCATACTTGCTTGCCGCTCTTGAGGTCGTAGGCCGTGACGTGGCACTGCACGCCGAACTCGCCACCGGAGATGCCGACCAGAACCTTGTCCTTAACAACGAGCGGCGAGGATGTACCGGTCTCGCCCTTGCCCGGGTCGCCATTCTTCGCGGTCCACTCCACCTTGCCGGTCTTGGCGTCAAGCGCCACCAGCGTGGTGTCGGCCTGGTGCAGGAAGATCTTGCCATCGCCATAGGCCACGCCACGATTCACCGTGTCGCAGCACATCACCGGGATCACGTTCGGATCCTGCTTCGGCTCGTATCTCCAGACGATCTTATTGTCCTGCGACAGGTCAAGAGCATAGACCTTGTTCGGGAAGGGCGTGTGCACGTACATCATGTTGCCGATGATCAGCGGCCCGCCCTCGTGGCCACGCAGCACGCCGGTCGAAAACGTCCAGGCGACCTGCAACTTTCCGACATTCGAGGCGTTGATTTGATTCAGCTTTGAGTAACGCGTATTCGCGTAGTCACCTGCGGGCTGCACCCAATCTTTCGGGTTCTGCGACATTTTGATGAGTTCTTCATTGGCACTGGCAGCACCTCCGCTCAACGCCGCCATGGCGCCGAGAGAGGTCGCGAATAGCACCTTGCGCATAGTAATTTCCTCCCAATGATGAGTTTTATGCCTTCCGCCGAAACGGTTTGCTTTTCTTGGTTCCTCTTCCCTATCCCCTTCATGGATGCGCGACTTGCCCAAGAGAGAAGGCCGGCTTGCTCAAAAGTGAAACTCGAAGAACTTTTTTGCTTGCGGTGCAGCGCAGTGCGGCGCTGATGTGCCGCCGGCCGCAGGCGCGCGAGATTGATTTCCCTTGACGGCACTTGAAGTAAAGTCGAGGATTATCCCAGGTTGTCAGGAGGAACGCTGCTCAGGCTTCAAGACCGCATTAAGATTGGGGTAACGGTGCTTTACGGTAACCAAAGCCTCTTGCGGCGAGCAGTCACGCTTTGATCTCGAATCGGTGGCTGGATATGCCCGATACCATCCGTTCGCTCACTACCTCCGGTTTGACGCCGAAGAAGCAGGTCCAATGTTGGACAGATGCTCTGACCGACCTATGCGGCCGGTTTGATGTCGACCCGATGGACGCGCTGTCGCTCGATGCACGGGTCAACTACACCACGGTCTCGCGGCTGAAACTCTGCCAGATCGAGGTCAGCCAGCACCGTATCGCGCATCTGAACGCGCGGTCGAAAGCGAACGACCATCCCTATATCAAGATCCTGTTCCAGACCCACGGCGTGTCCTATTTCGAGCAGGACGGCCGTCATTTCGAGCTCGTTCCGGGCGATTGCCTCGCCTACGACGTTTCCAGCCCACACACCATCATCAGCCCGTCACTGACACGGCATGAGGTCGTGATCGTCCCGAAGGCGCTTCTGCAGGAGCGCGGCTTCCGTTCGACGCGGATGCCGGCCTGCAAGCTCTCGGCGCGTAGCGGCACCGGCCGCATCGCGTATGATTTCGTGCATGCGGCCTTTTCCGAGGCGGCCCGATTGTCCCCCTACAACGCGATGGGTGTCGCCGATTCGTTGATCGATCTTCTGCTGTTGCCGCTGCGTGAAGCCGAGACGACGTTCAATCATGGCGGTGCGGAAGCAACCTATATCCGGGCGCAGTTCTTCATCCGCGAACATCTGCGCGATCCGGATCTCTGCATCGACCAGATTTCCAGGGCGCTGGGCTGCACCAAGCGCTACCTGCACATGCTGTTCAGCGAGCGCGGCATGACCGTGAGCGACTACATCTGGCGCGCCCGGCTGCAGCACTGCCGCGAGGAGCTGGAAGCGCAGCCCGGCAAGACGATCACGGATGTCGCATTTTCGTGGGGCTTCTCCAGCTCCTCGCATTTCAGCCGCGTGTTCCGGAAATATTTCGGCATCGTGCCATCAGCCGTTCACCGGCAGCAGCAGGCCGGCCCCACCGTGGAATTTTCGGCGACCTCAGACTAGATCCTCAAGCGCGCCGTGGGCGGCCGGCGTGCGCTCTGCCATCTGTGCAAGCTTCTCTGCTGCCCTTGTCGCACAGGCGCTACCAGGGAGATCAGAGATGAAATGGCGTGGTCTTGTTGTCTTGACATTGGCTGCTATGGCGTTTTCGGGACCGGCTCTGGGCGCGCCGAAACGCGCCGACCCGGTCAAGACGTTCGATACCGACAATGATGGCACGCTCGATCTGGCCGAGGTAAAGAAGGCGGCCTCCGCGCTCTTCACCAAACTGAACCCGGATCAAGACGGCACGCTCGATGCGCGTGAGCTGCGCGGCCGGCTGAACGCCAAGGAGCTGGCGGCCGCCGATCCTGATCATGACGGCACGCTGACGCTGGATGAATATCTTGCCGTCGTGGAGCAGCGGTTCAACGCGGCGAATCCGGACAAGGATGGAACACTGGACGCCAAGGAATTGCGGTCGCCCGCCGGTCGCGCCCTGTTGCGGTTAATGCGATAGGACACCTGATCAGCTGGCAGACCCATGCAAGCAGGCGCCGGGTCGCGGCCTGGAACCGCGCTTATCGAGCGGCACGTTGCAATTATCGATCCGCTGCTCGTCCATCCATTTCCTGCCGAGCCGCTCCTTGCCGGTCTGCGTGGCCGGGGCCTGCATGTGCCCGGGCCGGGGCGGTTCTTCGGCGGCGAGTGGTGACGCAAGGCAGATGACGACGAGCGGAACGAGTGAAATGCGGAGCGACACTCTCATATACGACCTCTGATGCGCTGGCGACCTGATGCGGTGGAAGTGAACAGCATCGAGATTTGTCCGGCCACCCGGAACCTTGGGGCACGCGCTTCGGTTCTTCCGTCATCCTGGCACGCCGGGGCACGCGCCGGTTGGACAAGGAGACGAGACATGAGCACAAGACGCATCATCTTGGCAGGTTGCTCCGCTCTACTGTTGAGCGCGGGCACTGCACTGGCTGGACCCTGCGATACCCAGGGCCAAAGCGCCAATCTGAAGGATGCAGGCTCCGGCCCCGCATCGACCAGCAGCCAGACCACGACAGGCATGGCGAGCGACAAGGAGCATCCGCCGACCAGCACCATGAACCGCGCCAGCGACGATGTCGCCACGTCCTCGCAGGATGTGCAGCGGCAGATGCAGGGCGAGCCTACAGCAGCCCAGCAGGCCGAAGGCAGGAAGTCCGAAGGCCAAATGGCGAGCAAGGACAAGGACTGCTGAACGCGTCGTCCTTGAACGGCGTCGCGCGCAAGGCTGCATCGTCCGATTGATCCGGACGGGCTTTGCCCGAGAGGGAACTGCTTTGCACAGGAGGGAACTATCGGTGCTCAACTGCGACGCAGATGCTCTCGCGGGTCGATCTTGTCCACTTGCGTCGCTCGCGAGCTGGCCATAGGTTCGATCTCGGCGTGAACTCGCGCCAAGCCATTTGGGAGGATCGAATGAGCTGGAAGACTCCGAAGATCGTCGAAGTCCAGGTCGGCATGGAAATCAACATGTACGCCTGCGCATCGCGCAAGTAGACGTCAGGCGCCTGCCCGGCTCGTGCAGCAATGTCTGCTCAGCCGCGGCAGGCGTTTTCATTGGGCTCTGTCGCAGAGCCGCTCAAACTTCCTTGGTATCGAAAATGTAGAGGTCGGCGCCGCCGTCGGCAAAGTTGGCGAGGTCGGCGCCTGCGGCTTTTCCTTCCGCCGAGCCCATGCCTGCCTTCAGCGCGTCGAGCGAATCGAAATACAGCGTCGCCGCAAGGTGGATGTTGCTCTCGCCCGCCGGCGTCCTGGGCGGTGCCGTACTGATGTCGTATTTGGTCAGCCCCGGGATTTTCTTCGCCAGCGGAATGTGAACCGACGCATAATACTTATCGAATGCCTCGGCGTTTTTCGGCTTCTTGTAAAGTACCAGAACTCGTGCCATTTCGGTCTGTTCTCCCTGACGATTGTTTTTTCCGCGGGCCCTTCCGGGCGCTGCATTGCAGCCGAAATGGTCACTGCGATCAAGCGTCCAATCGCTGCCTCCGGGCTTGATGCTGTGGTAAGGGTGTTCTTGTCAGCGAAGCTGACGCTTTCGATTTTGCCGTTGGGAATGGGATGTCTTTTCGCGCGACGATGCTTCGGGCGGCTGCTGTGTGTTTCGTCACACTGCCTTCCGTCGGCGCGCGCGCCGAGGATATCGATACCGAGCATTTGTTCGGCTTCATGATCGGCACCGACATCGGGCATGTCGGCGAGCGCGAATTCCAGACGGAGACAACTGGGGGATTTTCCAGGAATGGCGGCCGCTATCGCGCGGTTACCCAGGAATTCGAACTGGAGTTCGTGCCGGCCCGCGATATTCGTGTTGAGCTCGGCGGCGCCTTTGTGGCGCATCAGATCTCCGGCGTCAGCGGTCTCGACGATCGGCGCCAACTGACCTGGCAAGGTCTCTCATTGGATATCCGCTACCGCTTTCTCAATCGGGAGACGGCGCCGTTCGGCATGACCCTGGCGGTGGAAGGTCATACCGATCGCGTCGACGAGACCACGGCTGGCCGTATCCGCAATTTCGGCACCGAATTCACATTGGCTTTCGAACGCGAATGGGTGCCGAATTTCCTCATTGCCGCGCTCAATTTCGTCTACCAGCCGGAGTGGACACGTTTTCTGGGCTCCCGCACTGTGGAGCAGGAGGCGACGGTGGGCGCGGCCGTCGGCGTGATGGCGCAGATCAGGCCTGGTGTTTTCCTTGGCGGCGAGGCGCGCTATCTCCGCCACTATGAGGGGATCGGGCTGAACGAGCTCGAGGGGCAAGCCTTGTTCATCGGTCCGGTCGCCTATCTCCAATTATCGGAGCGGTCGCGGCTGACGGCGGCCTGGAGCGTTCAGGCCTGGGGCCGTCCGGCCGGATCGGTTGCCGCACTTGATCTCGTCAATTTTGAGCGTCATCAGGCGCGGCTTGTGTTTGGCATGAATTTCTAGGAACCTCCGACAGAGGTTCCGGCTTTCACGTGGAGGCGAAACCTGCCGTTGCGGTCTACGTAGCTTGTTGTGCCAACGCTGAAGCATCAGGGAATGAAGGCATGAATCCGATCGATCTCGTCGTGACCGTCTGTGCCGTCCTGTCGCCCGCCACCTGCGAGGAGACCCGTCTCGTGCTCTCCTTTAATGGTTCGCTGCGCCAATGTGCGATGGCAGCGCCGCCCTATATCGCGCAATGGGTCGACGAGCATCCGAAATGGACCGCAGTCAAATGGCGCTGCGAATATCCGCACAGCAATGATCGAGCGGAGAAGGGTACGACTCCCCTGGCGGGTTGAACTATTTGTTGCAGTCCTTCAGGTCTTTGTCCGAGATCGAGAACACCGCATCGGCCTTGATCTCGATATCGCGGACGAAACACTGCTTCGCTCCGGCATAACTTACCTTGGCGTCGTAACGCCCGGGCTCGACGTCGACGAGGCGCAGCCGTTCGTCATGATCGACTTCCTTGTCCTTGTCGTTCAGGGTCTGGTTGGGACCCCACTCGTTCCTGCCGGGCGGCGAAAGCTGAAAGCCGGCGATGGTCGCGCTCGTGAGATTCCAGAGCCTGATGCCTTTGCCCTTGGCTTGCGCGGAGAGTTCGCCGGGCAGCGCGACCAGCAAGGCGGCGACAGCAATCAATCGGCGCGGCATCGAGACCTCCCAAATTTTCTCACTATGAAGACCAGGTCTCATATCTTTGCAAGCCGGCGCCGCACCAGGTCGGCCTTGATGTGGCTGATCTCGGCGGCGCTTCGTCCCGTGCGCGGCGTCGGGATCGGCACTTCCTGCAGAATTCGGGCAGGGCGCGCCGACAGCAGGAACAGGCGGTCGCCCAGGCAAACGGCGTCGTCGAGATTGTGCGTGACCAGCAGCGTCATCATCGCGCGGCTTTCGACGAGCGTTGCGATCTGCTCGCGGAGGTGCGCGGCGAGCGCATCGTCGAGCGAGGCCAGCGGCTCGTCGAGAATGAGGAAATCCGGCTCGATCGCAAACGCCCGGGCAAGCGCGACGCGGCGCGCCAGGCCAAGCGAAAGCTCGCCCGGGAAATGGCTGCGATGCTCCGTCAATTCCAGGATGGCGAAGAGTTCTGAGAGCCGTTTCTCTTCAATGTGTGGCGCGGCGAGCCGGATGTTGTCCTCGACCGACCGCCACGGCAACAGCCGCGGCTCCTGGAATACCATCCCGAGTCGCGCCGCCGCCGGCCTGGAGATCCTTCCCTGATAATCGTGGTCGAGGCCGGCCAGGATCTTCAGCATCGTGCTCTTGCCGCAGCCGGAAGGACCGACGAACACGCCGACCTCGCCCGCGTGAAGCGAGAACTTGATGGCGGCGAGCACGTCGTGCCGCTCGCCCGCCGCACTCTCGAAATGCTTGCCGGTGATATCGACCTCAAGCTGCACGGGGCCGCCACCGCGATACACGAAATTCGAATGGCTGCACCAGCACGGTCTCGATCACGAGCACGATCGCGGCAAAGGTCAGCGAATAGGCGAGCAGGAGCGGAATGTCGAACAATTGGAAGGCGACGCCGATCTCGAAGCCGACGCCGTTCGGCCGCCCGAGATATTCCGCAACCAGCACGATCTTCCAGACCAGCGAGAGTCCCGATCGTGCGGCAGCCGCGATGTAGGGCCCGAGCTGGGGCAGGATCACGTGCCTGAACGCTCTGCCGCGCGGGATCGCGAACACCGTCGCCATCTCATCGAGCGAGCGGTCGAGCGCCCGCGTGCCCTCGCGCAGCGTGACGACCGCGGTCGGCAGCTTGTTGACGGCGATCGCCGTGATCGCGGCGACCTCGGTGAGCCCGGCCCAGATATAGGCGAGCACGATGACGACGAGCGCCGGCAGATTGAGCAGCAGGATCAGCCAGGGATCGCCGATCCGGTCGGCGAGCTTGACCCGGCCCATCAGGTAGCCGATGGCGGCGCCGAGCGCCATTGCGAGCGTGAAGGACAGCGCGACCCGCGCCAGCGTGGCGCCGAGATTGATGAACAGCGCGCCGGACGCTGCTTCTCGCAGCATCACCGTCAGCACCGCCGGCGGTGCCGGCAGCTTCACGTCACCGATCAGGAGCGCCGCAATCCACCACGTCGCAAGGAACAGGAGGAAGGAGAGGAGGCGCAGCACGGCTCAATCTCCTGGGATTGCGTGATAGAACGTGCCGGGAGCGAGCTCGGTCGCCGATCCCACCAGTTCGCTGCCGCCGATCCTGGCGAGCACCCGGTAGAGCACCTGGGCGTCAGCCTCTTCATCCGCGATCGGGCGGCGCGGGATTCCCTCCCGATAGCGATCACGATAGGCGTGCAGCGTGGCAGCGTCCGCTGCACCGGTTAAGGGCGCGATCTTCTCCCATTCGTCGTCGGACGTCGTAAGGATCTCTTTGGCGGCGCGGGTCATCGTGATGAAACGCTCGACCGCGTGGCGGTTCGCATTGGCCCAGCCTTCGTCGAAGACGTAGCCCACCATCGCGATGCGGCCCTTGGCGCCGAGTTTCGGCAGGATATCCTCGATGCCGGCGACGCGGCGAAAGCCCTTGGCTTCCAGCGCCGCGCAGAAATTCCAGTAATTGACGACGGCGTCCACCTCGCCGCCGGCCGCCTTGGCCGCCAGCAGCGGCGGCGCGCCGTAGACGATGGTCGCTCCCGATCTCAGGTCCAGGCCTTCCTGTTTCAGCGATGCCTGCAGCAGGAGCCAGCTCTTGTCGATCGGCCCGCCGGCGACCGCGAGCTTGCGTCCCCGCAGATCGGTCAGCGAACGGATCGGCGACGATGTCGGCACCATCACCGCGCCGAGCGCGCTCGAATAGGGATAGAAGGCAAGCTTGGCGCCGAGCGAACGTTCGCGCGACACCCACAGCCAGTCGGAGACCATGACGTCGGCATTGCCGGCGCGGAGCGCGATCTTGCCCGCCTCGGGGCTTGCGAGCTCGGTGGCCTCGATCGTGAGGTTGGCGTTCTTGTCGAGGCCATGCGCGCGGATGACCGCCAGTTCCCAGGCAAAGGTGCCGGTTTTCTGCACTGCAACGCGGATCGTGTCCGCGCCAAAGCAGGCAGCGAGCGGCGTCACCGCAACGATCGCGGCGACCAGCAGCGTGCGAATCATGGCACTCATTCTGTTGAGCCGTTTCCTCGAACGTGTTCTTTTCTATCGCGTAGTCATAGCATAGCTTGCGCCATTGGAAGCGAGAGGATGGCCATGACGTTTGCGGGACCGGTACGACCTATTGTCGCCGCTTTGATCGTGTTCGCGGCAACCGCTTCGGTCGCGCGCGGGGAGGAAGTCAACGACTATCCGACAGCCGCCCGCGCGGAATACGTATTCGGCTGCCTGAAGGCGAATGGCGAAACGCGGCAGGCCATCGAGCAATGCTCGTGCTCGATCGACGTCGTCGCATCGATCATTCCTTATGACCGCTATGTCACCGCCGAAACGGTGCTCAGCCTGTCGCAGGTGAGGGGCGACATGGGTTCGCCGTTCCGCACGTCCGAGCAGGCGACCAATGCCCTCAACGAACTCCGCCGGGCGCAGGCCGAAGCTGAAGTCAGGTGCTTCTGATACGGGCGGGTCGGTCCGCCTGGCCGTTCAACTATCCGAATCGATCTTCCATTCGTGCTCGAAGACGTGGCCGTCGGTGTCCTTGGCCTCCGCGCGGAAACGCTTGGCGCCATTCGAGACATAGGTGAAGCGGATGTTGGGATCCTCGGAGATCGAGATGCCGCCTTCCATCTTCAGCACCGGGCTGTCGTCCTGCCAGAGCTGCAGCCGGTCGACATAAAAGGCAGGAATATAGAGCTGCGTCACCTGGTCCATCTGCAGGCCGGAATTGTTGGGATGGCCGATCATGACCTGCGCCTCCCGGGCTCCGCTGGTGGAACCTGCGCCGGATTTCGAAAGCTGCCTATATCGGATCTGGCCGAGCCGGGCCTTGGCTTCCTCGGCGTTCTTGAGTGCAGGCGCAGCGCAGCCGCCGGACGCCTTGACGTAGGTCTTCACCATATAGAGCTTGCCGTCGGTGAGTTCGGCGACGGCATGCACGTCGGTGTAGTTGTTGACGCGCACGCGGGTCGAGATTTCCGTGACACCCGCGTCCGGCCCAAGCTCGAACTTGGCCGCCATCGGCGCAGGGTTCTGGTCGATGACGAGGGTGATCGTCCGCACGCGGCGGCTATCGTCGGGCGCGAGCTTGGTGCGCAGCGTCACCGGCACGATCGCGGCATCTTCTGCGCGGGCGGGCATCTCGACCGCGATCACGTTGCTGCCGTCATTCATCTGACGGTTGCTGAAGATGTCCTGGACCAGGCCTGGCCAGGGATCATAGGTCTCCGCGCTCACTGCGGGCGCGACGCGAGCGCCAAATGCGATCATGCCGAGCAGGCCGGCGATAGCGAGCAGACGGAAAGGTGCTCCGAACATGGTCGTTCTCCTCGCAGCGAGGATGGAAGCAACGCCTGCACTATACGGCCTCGCCAATACTATTCCCACTCCAATTCCGAGAATGCTGCAGTTGCGTTGCGGGCGTTGTAATCATCGAACAATTTCCAGTGCGGCCGCTCCGATGCCGCGGCCGTTTCGGCCGCAGCGGTGATCGGCTTGCCCTTCGCGATCAGCGCGCGCACGTCGGCCGCCAGCGTCTCGAGGTAGCGGCGTTCATCGGCCAAGGCCTGTGGCCATTCGCTCACGGGCCCGTGACCGGGAACCACGCGCTGCGCGGGCAGGGCGCCGAGTTCGCTGAGGATGCCGAGCCAGCCCTTGATGCTGCCGTCCACGACGGGGACGTGGGTGACGAATACGAGGTCGCCGGCGAACAAGGTCCGGGTCTTCTCATCGAACACGGTGAGATCGTTGTCGCTATGCGCCGTCGGCCATGCTCTTAGCGCGAGCGATCGTCCACCGAGATCGAGCGAGAGGCTGCCGTCGACGAGCATCGTGGGCGGCACGATGCGCACCTCATCGATCAGGTCCGCGCCCATCATCCGGCGGAAGGCCTCGAGATAGAACTGGCCTCGCGCCGTCAGCGCGTCGGGAAGCTTCTTGTGGCCGACGAAAACGGTTCCATCGCCCACAAACGCAGCATTGCCGAAGGCATGATCGGGATGGGCGTGGGTGTTGACGACATAGCTGATCGGCTTGTCGGTGCGGGCGCGGATGGCGGCCAATAGTCGCCGTCCCTCGCGGACACTGCCGCCGCTGTCGATAACGGCGACGGCGCTGTCACCGATGACGAATCCGACATTGGCGATCGCGCCCTCATTCTCACCGGTCATCAGGGCGATCTCGCCGACATGCACGAATATTCCGGGCGCGACTTCGCTCACAGGCAATTCCTGTTCCTGCGCCTGCGCTAGGGTCGACATGCACAGTGCTGCGACGAGCGCGATCAGCGAGACGACACGAGCCATGTTTCCGCCCAAGTTTATGCACGAAGCGATCGACGCCACTTCGCGTCACGCCTGTTTGCGCTGCAGCACGCCAAGCGAGATTATCACGAAGCTGTTGCACGTCATGACGCGGCGGGCAATCTATGGTTAGCCGCAAACAACAAAGAGGAGGAAACGCGATGGCGGGTGCCGGACGATATCGCCGCTGGTTGCCGGCGCTGCTTGCGATTGCCGCGCTGGTGGCCAGCTATGGTGCTGCTCGCGCCCAGACCAAGGACAGCGGTGATCTCTCCATCGAGTTGATCGATCCCAAGGTCCTGCGCGTCTGCGCCGACCCGCGCAACCTGCCGTTCTCCAACGACAAGGGCGAAGGCTTCGAGAACAAGCTCGCCGAGCTGTTTGCCGAAAAACTGCAGAAGAAGCTTGAGTTCACGTATTTTCCGCAGGCGACCGGTTTTGTGCGGATGACGCTCGGCGCGCACCGCTGCGACGTCATCATGGGCTTTCCGCAAGGCGATGAACTCGCCCAGGGCACCAATCCCTATTATCGCACGGCCTATGCGTTGATCGCGAAGCAGGGCAGCGGCCTTGACGATGTGACCACGCTTGAGGACGAGCGGCTGAAGGGCAAGCATATTGGCGTCGTCGCCGGCACGCCGCCCGCCACCAACATGGCCGTGGCAGGCTTGATGGCCAATGCAAAACCCTATCCGCTGATGATCGACACCCGCGTCGACTCTTCCGCGGAAGCGATGATGAAGGATCTTGCCAAAGGCGAGATCGATGCAGGCGTGTTGTGGGGACCGATGGCTGGATTCTATGCCAGGAAGAGCAATCCGCCGCTGCACGTCACGCCGCTGGTGAAGGAAACGACAGGCCCGAAGCTCATCTATCGCATCGGCATGGGCGTGCGCCCGGCGGACCAGAACTGGAAACGCCAGCTCAACCGCCTGATCCAGGAGAACCAGGGCGAGATCAACAAGATCTTGCTCGATTTCGGCGTGCCGCTGCTGGACGAGAATGAACGGCCGATCGGCCCGGACACGGCGACGAAATCGCCATGAGGCGGTGGCTCGCCAGCCTGATCGTTGCCGCCGCGGCGCTCATCGCCGTAGCCCACGCCCAGCAGCCGGCAGCCGAGCCGCAAGAATACCGCACGGAGAATTATCGCGCGCCGGTTCCTGCGACGCTTGCCGGCGCGCGCGTGCTCTCGACCGCGGAAGCCGAGGCGATCTGGCGCGACAAGACCGGGGCCTTTGTCGATGTGCTGCCGCGCCCGCCGAAGCCAGCCAACCTGCCCGAAGGCACAGTGTGGCGCGATAAGCCGCGGCTCAACATCCCCGGCAGCATCTGGCTGCCCGACACCGGCTACGGAAAGCTCGCTGATGTGACCGAAGACTATCTTCGCCGCGGCCTTGAGCACGCCTCGGGCGGCAACAAGGCGGCGCTGCTCGTGATCTATTGCCAGGAGAATTGCTGGATGTCGTGGAACGCAGCCAGGCGCGCGCTGACCTACGGCTATTCCAACATCTCCTGGTATCCCCTGGGATCGGATGGGTGGGAGCGCGCAGGCCTGCCGCTCGTCGAAGCCCGGCCCGAGCCGCGGACGGGTGAAGAGAAGTAGACTGCGCGGCTTCGCTCGGGCGAATCCTCGGCCGCTAGGACCGAGGTTCGTGGGATGACACTATTGCTTCTTGAGATCGGTGATGGTCTTGGTGCCGCCGCCTTCAGCGGCGGAAAAGTTCACCTTGTCGCCGGCGTGAAAGGGTTCAAGCTTGTTCACATCAGTCACCTTGAACTCCTGAATGGCGCCACTGCCTGCGCCGACTGTGCCGCTCTGCGTCTGCTGGATCGAGATAGTGCCATTCAGCCGGTCAATCTTGGTGATCGTTCCCGTCATGTTTTGCTGGGCCAAGGCCGCGGTCGTGAGGATGCTGACGGCTGTCGCGCCCGCCAAGATGATCGTTGCCTTTCTCATCAAAAACTCTCCCGGTTGCGAGATTGCCTGGACGACAAGAGGGTGGAATCCGATTTGGTTCCCGGATCCATCCGCTGGAACCGACCCCAAAGGTCAGCGACGCTGACCTTTTTTGCGCCGGAATTGGCGCTATTCCATCTCTTGCTGGATTGTGCGGCCAAGCGCGAACAGGCGCTGGTCGATCGTTGTCGGTACTTCGCAGACAAATCTGACCACACGTTGGCGGTCCTCGAAGATCCGGGTTTCCCACAGGAGCTGGTTGCTGAGCTCGTCGATCTTGGACTGATCGGGCGAGGGCGCGCTCTGCAGCGCCTGCAGCGCGAGCGTATCGGCACGGATTCTCTCGGCCGCCTCGCGTTGCTTGCGCGTCACCCGCTCGATGCCGTTCATGACCGAGGAACGCTGGGCATTGAGCGAATCGAACAATCCTGTGAACAGCAGCTTGCCGGCAGTGGTCTTGTCGCCCGCGGACGCCGCGAGGAAGTCGGTGATCGCCTTTTGCGCATCATCAAGCGATGTGCGCCGCGCGGCCAGTTTCTCCACCAATGCGGTGATCCTGGCGTCCTCCTTCCATTTGCCCTGGACGTCGTCGAGCGGCGGTCCCGCCCACACCGCCGCGAGCGAAATCTCCGGTACCTTGGCCTGCGCGCAGGGCCAGTCCGGATAGCGCGGATCGGCGGCGCGACCGAGCCCGGTCGAAGCCGCGACGGCAAGCAATGCGATCGCGATGCGCCCGATCATGTCTCCCCTCCGGCAGGCCCGCGCCGCGCTAGTCCGCGCGAGGGATCGTAGGCCAGGATCGCGCCGATCATGAAGACCGCCGTGCAGCCGGCAACGACGCCAAGCGAAATCCAGTTGATCTGGCCATACAGCGCAAAGCGGATCAATTCGACCGCATGGGTGAACGGATTGAGCTGGCAGACATAATAAAGCATCGGGCTGCCCTCCTGCACCCGCCACAGCGGATAGAGCGCGGATGAGGCAAAGAACATCGGAAAGATCACGAAGTTCATGACCCCCGCAAAATTCTCGAGCTGCTTGATGCCGGAGGAGATCAGCATGCCGAGTGCCCCGAGCATCAGCCCCGACAGCACCAGCGCCGGCAGCACGGTGAGATAGCCGATCGGCGGCGGCGCGATGTCCCAGAGCCAGGCGATCACGAGGAAGGCATAAACCTGCAACAGCGAGACTGCGGTGCCCGCCAGCAATTTGCAGAACAACAGGTAGCCGCGCGGCAGCGGGCTCACCAGCAGCGTGCGCATATTGCCCATCTCGCGGTCATAGACCATCGAGAGCGAGGATTGCATGCCGTTGAAAAGCTGGATCATCGCCATCAGGCCGGGCGCGATATAGACCTCGTAGAGGATGTAGGTCTCGTAAGGCGGGATGATCGAGATGCCCAGCACCTGGCGAAAGCCGGCGGCGAAGATGAAGAGCCACACCAGCGGCCTGACCAGTGCCGAGACGAAGCGTTCGCGCTGATGCAGGAAGCGCAGCGCTTCGCGCCACACGATGCCGTTGAGGCAGGTGACGTATTCGCCGAAGGAAAAGCCGCGTCGTGACGGCGTGACGGTGATGGAGCTCATGACGCCTCGCTCCCGACTTTGCCTACGGCCCCGGTCAGGCGCATGAAGGCGGTGTTGATGTCCTGCGCGCCGGTGTCGGCGATCACGCGCGAGACTTGGCCGCGCGCCAGCACCTTGCCCTGGTGCAGCACCACGAGATCATCACTCGCCGTGATCTCGTCGAACAGATGCGTCGCCCAGAGCACGCCGATGCCTTGCTCGGATACGAGCTGCCGGACGTGGTTAAGAATGTCTGAACGGGCCTTGACGTCGAGACCGACCGTCGCCTCGTCCAGCAGCAACAGGCGCGGCCGGTGCAGCAGCGCACGCGCGATCTCCAGCCGGCGCATCTGGCCGCCGGAGAGATCGCGCACCTTGCTGCCGGCACGGTCGGAGAGCGCGATCCGCGCCAGCACCTCGCCGCTGCGCAACCGCGCCTCGCGCCGGCCGATGCCGTGCAGGGCGGCGTGATAAAGCAGGTTCTGCGTCACCGATAAATCGAGATCGAGCGTGCGCGGCTGGAACACGACGCCGAGCAGCCGCAGCGCCTCGCCCGGGGCGCGGCTGATGTCGTGACCGAAAATGCCGATGCGCCCGGCCTGGATGCCGAACAGCCGCGTGATCAGCGAGAACAGCGTGCTCTTTCCGGCGCCGTTCAGGCCGAGCAGAGCCGTGAAGCTCGCGGGCGCGACGTCGAAGCTCACATCGATCAGCGCGCGGCGTGCACCATAGGAATGGCTGACGCCTTCGATCGACAAGGCGGCGGCACCGGCGGGGGCGCGGCGGGCCGACATGTCCGGCGATGGCTGGCTAGCGATGGGTATCTCGGCTGCTGTCATGGCTGTGCAATCGTAACGCCCCAGGGGAGTTCGCCGACCTGGATGGTCTTGATCACCTTTTGCGCGGCGACGTCGATGACGGAAACGTCGTTGGAGACGCCGTTGGTCACCAGCAGGTATTTCTCGTCCGGCGTGAACGCCATGTGCCAGACCCGCTGCCCGACCAGGAGATATTTGGTGACCTTGTGACTGACGGCGTCGACCACCGCGACGCGGTTGGCGGGGCCGAGCGCGACGAACGCGGTCTTGTCATCCTTGGTCATGCCGATGCCGACCGGCTGGATCGCTTCGCTGCGCAGGCCGGGAATGCTGAAAGTGACCTTGCCGGTCACCACGTGCTTGACCGGATCGATGATCGACACCGTGCCGCCGATCTCGGACGAGATCCACAATTCCGAGCCGTCATGCTTGAACTCGGCGAACCGCGGTCGGGCATCGACCAGCACATTGGCCACGATCTGGCGCGTCGACGTGTCGATGAAGTGCGCCATGTTGGTGGTCTCGGACGTGTTGATCAGGATCTTGCCGTCAGGGCTGATCGTCATGCCCTCAGGCTCGACGCCGACCTGGACGTCGCCGATGCGGGCACGCTTCTCGAGATCGATCACCGTTACCGTGTTGTCGTTCTCGTTGGCGACATACATGACCTTGCCCGCGGCATCCTGAGCGAACAGTTCCGGATCGGGGCCCGAGGGCAGGGTGTCCACCACCTCCTGCTTCTTGGCGTCGATCACCTGGATGGTGTCGTCGTCGCCGACCGCGACCATCACGAACTTGCCGTCGCGGCTGAATTCGATGCCGCGCGGTCGCTGGCCGACCTTGATGGTTTTTGTCACGGTCCAGCTATCGGTGTCGATCACGGAGACCGTGTTGCCTTTCTCGTTGGAGACGTAGGCCATGAAGGCAGAGGCGGGTGCGGCGGCCGCAAGCCAAAGGACCGTTCCGGAAAGTAAATAACGGCGCCACATGCGCGATCTCTCCCTCACTGCAGCTTGCATTTTGTTTCGGGGCGGTCGACGCCGAGCGTGTCGAGCTCGGAGACCTGGTGCAGGAACCCTTCCTGCGGCGACACCGAGACCACCATGCGCCCGTCGACCAGGAGAATCGGCTGGCGAAGCTGCTGGTTCCAGTTTCGCAGCGTCAGCCGCGTTCCCTTGAACGCGGCCACCGAGAAATCCGGCCCTTTGAGGAAAGCGAACAGCTTCTTCGGGTCACCTGAATTCGTGCGCGAGGCGGCTTCGCCGATCATGCGCGTGGCGGTCCAGGCCTGCATGTCGAGCGCGGTCATGCGCCGCGAATTCAGTTTCACGAAGCGGTTCTGGATCTGGATCGCGCCCCACTGGTCCTGCGCCGCGTCCCAGCTTGTCGGCACCAGCCCGGCGGAGCCCGCAACCGGCCGCGGGTCCCAGGTGCGATAGGGCAGATAGGACGCGAAGACCTCGCTTTCGTCGGCGGCAACCAGTACGTCATAGGCGGCAATCTGCTGGGTGAAGACCGGCATCTGCCGTTGGATCAGCGTCACGCCGCTGTCGGTGCGGCGCGCGCCGCCGGTGTCCTCGAAAGTCTTCTCCTGCACGATCTTGGCGCCGAACCGCGTCGCGGCGCGGCGCAGCGCGTCGGCATAGAGCTTGTCCTTGTCATGCGAGCCGACCACCAGGAACCAGCGCTTCCACTGCTTCCACACCAGATATTGCGCCAGCGCATCCGCCAGCATCGACCGTGTCGGCGCGACGTGGATCACGTTGGCGCGGCAGTCCTGCTCGCGCAGCCGGTCGTCGATCGCGCCGGCGTTCAAGAGCACGGTGCCGCGATCGCGCAGCGCATCCGCCGCCTGCAGCAGCGCATCCGGCGGGAGATCGGCGATGATGAAACCGTTGCGATCGGCGAGCGCGGTCGCGGCCTTCGCCACGTCCTCGCCTTCCCTGAGCCGGACCTCTTCCAGGTTGAAACGCTGGTTGAGGAATTTTCCGGTGGTGTTGTTGTCTTCGATCGCAAGCCGCGCACCGGCGATGCCGTCATTCTCGGCGGGCTGCTCGACCAGCGACAGCTTCTGCTGAACGCCGGCACGGCCGAGATAGCCAATGCCGATCTCGATCGGCTCGGCTGAAAGCACAGGCTTCGCCATTGCGACCAGACCGATTGCGGCGACCAGCCATCGGACCATGTTTCCTCCCGACGCTCCTCGCCTTGACCCGGCGATGGAGAACCTCTTGGCCTGCAAGATGACTGAATTGTTCTGGCTTGCAACCCCGCATTTTGTCGTTGCGACGTCCTCGATTCCGCACGATCACGATCATGAGAGCGCGATCAGCCGTCGCGGCAACGATGTCGATTGCCGCCGTGTCGCGCGCCGCGATGAAATTGTTTCAGGCCGTCAGCCGCGCCGCGTGCCAGCGCAGGTGATCGCCCATGAAGGTGGAGATGAAGTAGTAGCTGTGGTCGTAGCCTTCCTGACGACGCAGCAGGAGCGGGATCTGCGCGTTCGCGCAGGCCTGTTGCAGCAGTTCCGGGCGAAGCTGTTCGGCAAGGAACGAGTCGGCATCACCCACGTCCACCAAGAGGTCGGAAAATCGCGCACCATCCTCGATCAGCGCCACCGTGTCATGCCTGCGCCAGGCGCTTCTGTCATCGCCGAGATAGCCGCCGAGTGCCTTGATGCCCCAGGGCACCTGTGATGGCGCCACGATCGGCGCAAAAGCGCTCGCCGCGCGGTAGCGGTTGGGATGGCGCAGCGCCACCGTCAGTGCGCCATGACCGCCCATGGAATGGCCCATGATCGACTGCCGCACGGGATCGACAGGGAAATGCGCGGCAACGAGCTGCGGCAATTCCTGGGTCACATAACCCCACATCCGGTAGTTCTGGGCAAACGGATCCTGCGTCGCGTCGACATAGAAGCCGGCGCCAAGCCCGAAGTCGTATGCGCCGGCGGGATCGCCGGGCACGCCTTCGCCGCGCGGGCTGGTGTCGGGCGCCACGAAGATCAGGCCGAGGTCGGCGCAGGTGGCGCGGTACTCACCTTTCTCCGTAACATTGGCATGGGTGCAGGTCAGGCCGGAGAGATAGAACACCACCGGCAGCTTCGCGCCCGCCGGATGCGGGGGAACGTAGACCGAAAAGGTCATGTCGGTCTTGGTTTCGCGGCTGGCATGCTTGTACACGCCCTGGATGCCGCCATGGGATTTGTTGGTCGAAACGGTTTGAATCGTCATGATGTTCTAACTCCGGCGCTTGTTTGTTTGCGCATGATCCTTTCGGAGAACCGGTGCCCACTTTTCCGGATCATGCGTGCGCAATTCAGGCCACGCCGCTCTCGATCGCCAACCGCACCAGCTCGGCCGAGGTGCGCACGCCGAGTTTCTGGCGCATGATCGAAGAGGTGTTGGCGACCGTCTTGTAGGAGGAATGAACCAGCCAGGCGATCTCGGAGAGCGTCTTGCCGGCGCTGAGCAGCCGCAGGATCTCTATCTCGCGCGGATTGAGCTTCGACAGCGGGCTCTGCGCAGCGGCAGGCCCGGCGAAGGCGACGCGTCGCGCGATCGCGGGTGGCAGATAGACGCCGCCATTGCCGACTTCGTGGATGGCTTCGACGAGATCGTTGGGATCGCCGGTCTTCGCCACATAACCCTTGGCGCCGATCTCGATGGCGCGGGCGGCGAACACCGGATCGTCGTTCATGCTGAACATGATGATGCGCGCCGAATCGTCCCGCGCCAGCATCCGCCGTGCCAGTTCGAAGCCGGAGACGGTCGGCAGATTGATGTCGACCACGGAGATATCGGGATGCTCCGCGAGGAACACGCGTTCGCCGCTTTCGGCGTCCGATGCCTCGAGCAGCACGATCTCCGGCTCGTCGGCGAACACGGTGCGGCAGCCGGAAGCGACGATCGGATGGTCGTCAACGATCAGAACGCGCATGCTTGAAGTCCCGGATAGCTGCGTCAGCCCGTTGCTGCACCGCATCAGACTGCATGAACATCTTCCCGACGGGCGCGCTCATGCATCTCCAGCGCGATTGCTGTACCCTTCGATTAGACAGACGCGCTATTTGTCTGTCAACGCTCCTCTTAATTGAGGAACCGAACGCGGGTGATCGTGGGCAACGGCGATGTGGCAGAAACTTTCCTTGCGCGGGCGGATCAACCTGCTGCTGGCGCTGGTCCTCGCGCTCGGCCTTGCCATCAACATCGCCCGGCTCATCGTGGAGGCGGGGCCCCGGGTCCAGGCCGAAGACCAGAGCGTTATCAGGTTGGCGCGGGAATTCGTGACCACGATCGTTGCCGGGCTGAACGAGGCGCCGGATCCGGACGCCCGGCTCGACGAGATCGTTCGCGATCTGAGCCGGCTGCGTCACGTCAGCATCGCGCGGCAGGATGGTACGACGGCAAAGTCCGGAAAGGACGCAGCGACTGACAACCCCGAGGAGGGACGGTCACCGCCAGCCTGGTTTGTCGCGCTCGTCCATCCGGAGACGACGTCCGTTAGCGTACCGATCAACATCCGCGGCAGATCGGAATCGCTCGTGATCACCTCGCATCCCAATGACGAGATGGCGGAGATCTGGGACGGCATAGTCACCCAGCTCGCGGTCGGTTCCGCGATCGTCATTGTGCTCTTTCTGATCATCAGGAGCGTTGTCGGCCGCGCGCTGGCGCCGCTCGAGTCGCTGTCGCAAGCCATGGCGAAGATCGAGGCCGGGCAGTACGATGTTCGCGTGATGCCGGGCGGCGCGCCGGAACTGGCTGCGATTTGCGGCAAGCTGAACCACCTCGCGGCCACGCTAGGCGAGGCGATCGAGGACAAGCGGCGGCTCGCCGAACGTGCGGTTTCGCTGCAGGACCGGGAGCGCAAGCAGATCGCGCGCGAACTGCACGACGAACTCGGCCCGCATTTGTTCGCGTTGCGCGCCCATGCAAGTGCGCTGATGCGGCTGTCGGATGCGCCCGAAGCAGGTCCGGACCAGGTGCGAAAGCACGGCGGTGCGATGCTGGAGCAAGTCAATGCGTTGCAGCAGTTCACGCGCCGGATACTGGAGAAGCTGCGGCCGGTCGGGCTCGCCGAGCTCGGCCTTCACGAGGCGCTCTCCGCGCTGTTCCGCCTGTGGAAGGAATCGCATCCGGAGGTCGCGATCGAAACCAGCATTTCGCCTTCCCTCGGCGAGACCGGAGAGACCGCCGATCTCACGATCTATCGCGTCGTCCAGGAGGCGCTCACCAACGCCTTCCGTCACGCCGGCGCGACCGCGGTCAAGGTCACCGTCGAGCCCGCGGAGCAGGTGGAAGGAGTGCGGGGAATTCGCGGCTGTGCGCGGGTCCGGGTCCGCGACAATGGCCGCGGCTTGAGCCCCGATCACCGGTTCGGCTTCGGCCTGACCGGCATGCGCGAGCGCCTGTTGGCGTTGGGCGGCTCGCTGACGGTCTCGTCCGCTGACGGCGTCACAGTGGAGGCGCTCGTTCCCACCGGAGCGCGCTCCCAGCTCTGATGTCGCAGCGCGCTAGACGACGTGAAAGTTGGACACTGAATCGTTTGCGAGCTGGGCGACAAGGTGCAGCTCCCAATCGATATAGGCCTGCATTGCCGCCGCTGCGTTGTCCGTTCCCTCATAGGGTCGTTTGTAGACATCATCGGGCTGCGAGATCCAGGAATGCCGATCGCGCTCGAGCAGCTGATTGCTGTCGGTCCAGGCACTCGTTCCGCCTTTCAGCACGGCCACTTTGCGAGGTGTCGAGGCAATGGCGTCAGCGAGCGCGAACCAGGCTTCGTCGCCGTCGGCGCTGGTCAGAACGATCGTTCCCTCGCCGGGCAGTCGCGGCAGATCCTCCGTGAAACGCGACGCCAGCACGAAGTGCGCGCCGGGGATATGTCCCGCGACATAGGCGGGACTGCGCGCGAGATCAATGACGATCCAGTCGTTGCGGTGTGCGATCAACTCGCCGACGTCGATCGCGGGGCCGGAGGCCACCGGCGCCGGGCGGCGCGGTTGTGGCGTGCCGGCCTCGGTCGGCTCAATCACGTCCGGCCCGACGATGTGAGCCTCCCAGCCCATCTGGATCAGCCAGGATGCGGCCATGCGCGCGCGAACGCCATCGTCATCGAACAGCACCAGCCGCGATCCGCGCACGGCGACCCATTCGTCCGTGGCCTGGACGAGCTGCCCGCCGGGTGCGGAGGCGAAGCCGGGCGGATGCCCGCGCTCATATTCTTCCGGTGTCCTCACATCGAGCAGGTAGAGCGTGCGCTCGTTCGCCTGCGCGAGGAAGCGATCGAACATGTCGCGATCAAGGGAAGGAACGCCGACGCGCTGCGCCCATTGCGTCGCGCTGGCGAGCGCGGTGGAATAAGTTGCGCCTGGGCGCTGCAGGAACCGGTCGGTCCGGCCGCGTTCGACCTGGTGTCCCGCCAGGGTCCAGCCGATGGTGCCGTTTCGCAGCGCGAAGATCCTGTTCGGAAGCCCGGCATTGATCAACGACTGCGTGCCGATGATGCTGCGCGTCCGGCCGGCGCAATTGACGATGATGGTGGTGCCGGGCGCAGGCGCGATTTCCCTGGCGCGAAACGCGAGTTCACCGCCGGGAACGCTGACGCCGCGCGGAATGCTCATGGTGCGGTATTCCTCGAACCGGCGGGCGTCGAGCACGACCAGATCGGGCTCCGTCTCGATCAGGGCCTTGACCTCGTTCGCCGACAGCGAAGGTGTATGGCGGATCGCCTCGACGAGCTCGCCGAACGCCTTGCTCGGCACATTGACGTCGCGAAAGACCTCGCCGACCGCCCGGTACGCCTCCAGGCCGCCGTCGAGGATCGATACATCGGTGTAGCCGAGCGCTGAAATCCGTTTCGCCGCCCGCTCCGCATATCCTTCGCCGGCGTCGTAAACGACAATAGGGGCGCTGAAGCGAGGGATCAGATCGAGAACGCGCAGCTCGATCTGCGAAAGCGGCAGCGAGACCGCGAAGAAGGGATGGGCCAGCGAGTAGGGGCCTTCCTCGCGTACGTCGAGCAACGCCACCTCCTCTCCAGCGCGCCAACGCCGGCGCAATTCCGTAGGCGTCATGAGTGGCGCGGTATCAGACCGCTTCGGCTGTGTGCCGGAGATTGGCTTCATTGGAATATCCGGGAAGGAATTCAAGGAGATCGGCCTATAGCAGATATTGTTGCTGGCCGATGCCTGCGGCTATGACGGGTCGGGAATTTTTCCCGATACTTTCGGGAACACTTGCAGGTGGCGTATTGCCGGCATTGCACTCTAGTATCGTTTGAACCGGCGACAACAGCCGGACGGTGGGTGGAACGGGTGGGAAAAATGGGCGTGCGGGTGCTGCTTGTCGCATCGATTGCGACAGGTGTTGTTGTTGTCGTTGCGAACGAGACTGGTTTTGCCCAGGGCGCGGGGCAGCAGGTCGAGGCATTGCCGCCGGTGGAGGTGACGCCGGGCGACCGCGCCAGGCGCGGCCGTCCCGCCACGGGTCCCACCCGCGCGCGAACAAGATCGCCACGGGTGGTGTATGTCCCGACCGCGCCGACCCCGACCTCGGATTCGGCTGCGACGGTCGAGGCGGACAAGATTCCGGCAGCCGTCAATGTCGTCGACAGCAGAGAAATCGCGCGAACCGATTCGCTTAATATCACCACCGCGCTCGATCAGCGCGTGCCGGGCATCACCATCAACGAGGTCGCCGGCAATCCCTTTCAGCCGGACATCCAGTTCCGCGGCTTCGTCGCGTCTCCCGTGGCGGGCACGCCGCAGGGCCTTGCGGTCTACCAGAACGGGGTGAGGGTCAATGAAGCCTTCGGCGACACCGTCAACTGGGACCTGATTCCGACCAGCGCGGTCAGGTCCATCGATGTTGTGACCAACAATCCAGCCTTCGGCCTCAACGCGCTCGGCGGCGCCGTCGTCGTTCAAATGAAGGACGGTTTTTTCTATCAGGGCGCCGAGATCAACAGCATGGGCGCTTCGTTCGGCCGTTTCCAGGGTTCGGCGCAATGGGGCAAGCAGATCGACAATTTTGCCGTTTATGGCGCACTCGAAGGCCTGCACGACAACGGCTATCGCAACTTTTCCCAGTCCGACATCCGTCGCTTCTACGGCGATATCGCCCACAAGAATGACGTCAGTGAATTCCATCTCAATATCGGGCTTGCCGACAACAAGTTTGGCGCGGCAGCGACGGTGCCCGTCCAGCTGCTGCAGCGATATTGGGGGGCGACCTACACGACACCGCAGACCTCTGCCAACAAGGTCGGTTACTTCAACCTGACAGGAAGGGTGGAAGCGACGCCGACCTGGACCATCGAGGGCGCCGCGCGTCTGCGTTTCTTCAAGCAGAGGACGCAAGACGGCAATCCGACCGAGACCGAGCCCTGCGAGGACGATGCGGGGCTCCTCTGCTTCAACAGTGATGATGTCCCCGCAAATGGCGTGAATGGTGTTCAGCTCGCCAATCCGTTTCCGGCGGGCGCGGTGCTGGGCGAGAACGACCGCACCACGACGAGGTCGACCACGGGGGGCATGCAACTGGCGGCGACGAATGAGGATCAGCTATTCGGCCACAACAACAAATTCACCGTCGGCGGGAGCTTTGATACCAGCGTCACGTATTTCAACGCGAGTGCCGAACTCGGCACCATCGGCCCGAACTATGTGGTCAGCGGCAGCGGCATCTTCCTCGGCCAGTCCGGCGATCCCATCTCGATCGGCCCGGTCTCACTGCGCACCACCAATCAATATACCGGCATCTATGCGCTCGACACCTTCGATGTGACGAACGCGTTCTCGATCACGGGAGGCGGTCGTTTCAATAATGCGCGCATCAGGCTCGACGACCAGCTCGGCGGCGATCTGAGCGGCTTCCACACCTATGACCGCTTCAATCCGATCATCGGCGGCACCTACAAGATCACGCCCGAGCTGACCGCCTATGCCGGCTATTCCGAAGCCAATCGCGCGCCAACGCCGCTGGAGCTGGGCTGCTCGGATCCCGCGCGCCCCTGCATCGTCGCCGCCTTCCTGGTCTCCGATCCGCCGCTGAAGCAGGTGGTATCGCGCACCGTGGAAGCCGGCCTGCGCGGCACCAAGGAATTGAATATCGGCACGCTCTCCTGGAAGGTCGGCGGCTTCCGCGCCACCAACAGCGACGACATTCTTGCGATCCCAAGTCCGGAGCTGCAGGGCTTTGGCTATTTCCAGAATGTCGGCTCGACGCGACGGCAGGGTGTCGAGGCCGAGATCCAGGTAAAATCATCCGCGCTGCAGATGTACGCGAGCTACGCCTTTGTCGACGCGCGATTCCTGGATGCGCTGCAGGTCGGCTCCAACAGCCCCTTCGCGGATGAGAACGGCAATGTGCAGATCCTGCCGGGCAACCAGGTTCCCGCCGTTCCCCGCCATCGCATCAAGGCCGGCTTCGACTATGCGCTCACCGATCAGTTCAAGGTCGGCGCGGACGCGATCTACGTCAGCGGCCAGTATTTTGTCGGCGACGAATCCAACCAGGCGCCGAAGCTTGCGTCGTACGCCGTGTTCAATGCCCACGCCTCTTACCAGTTCACCAAGAACTTCCAGATCTATGCCCGCATCGATAATCTGCTCGACAGCCGCTATGCGACCTACGGCACCTTCTTCGATACCGGCGACGTCCCGAATTTCCCCGCCGGCGGCACGGAGTTCACCGATCCGCGCTCGGTGAGCCCGGCGCGGCCGCGCGCCTTCTATGCGGGGGTACGGGCGACGTTTTAGAGCGTTTTCGAGCGAAGTGGATACCGGTTCGCGTGAAGAAAACGCGTCAAAACAAGAATCTAGAGCTTCGGTTCTGATTCAATCAGAACCGAAGCTCTAACCCCAGCGCGTATAGGCCGCCCAACCGAGGGCCAGTGCCGCGCCGATCCAGACGGAGATGATGACGGCCATCGCAGTGCGGCTCGCGGGGGGCGAGGCGTCGCTCGCCCTGGCGCGGCACTCGACCATGATCTCTTTCGGGACGAGCGATATCACGAGCCAGATGCCGAGCGGCACGAGCACGAGATCGTCGAGATAGCCGATCACCGGAATGAAGTCGGGAATCAGGTCGATCGGCGAGAGCGCGTATCCGGCGACCGCAATGGCGAGCAGCTTCGCATACCACGGCACCCGCGGATCGCGGGCGGCGAGATAGACGGCGCGACTGTCGCGCTTGAGCGCGCGCGCCCAAGTCCTGACAGCGTTCTTGATGCGGTCCAGCATAGGGCCCCGTGACGGAGTTCGCCGGCAATCACTACCATCGGCGGCCTCGGCAGGCGATGCGGCACAGGACCCCGCTTCCACCCTAAAGATGGATCACCCCGCGCCGTGCCGCATGCGCCACCGCATCGGTGCGGCCGGTGGCATCGAGCTTGTCGAGCAGCGAACTGACGTGGAATTTGGCGGTGTGCACGGATATCCCGAGCTGCCGCGCAATCGCCTTGTTTGAGGCGCCCTCGGCCATCAGCGCCAGCACGTCGCGCTCGCGCGGCGTCAGCTCGATCTCCGACCGCTCGCCCGCCGGCTGATCCCGCGAGACCAGCGCGATGCTCGCCGTCTCGCCCGGCGCGGCAAGACGCACGCCTGCGACACCGGCGAGCAGCGAAGCCAGCCGGTCCGCGAGCGCAGGATCGCTGACGTCGATGGCGATGACGAGCGGAGGGGAGGTTTCTTCGCTCACGTCTCCGGCCTTTCGCCGACCGTCAGCTTGAACCGCACCGGCTCGCCGCCGCGCCGCACCGCCACGTCCACGGTGGCGCCGACGCTGTCGGGCCCGAGCGCCCTGAGCAGCGCCCGCACGCCGGAAATCTTCTCGTCGTTCCAGCCGACGATCACGTCTCCCTGCCGGATGCCGGCGGCGGCCGAGGGGCCGGTCTTGTCGACGCTCATCACCATCGCGCCGATGCCGTCGTCGAGCTTGACCGGCTGCAGGCCGAGCCCGAGATAGCCGCGCGCGATCCGACCATAGGTTTCGAGCCGGCTTGCCACGCGCCCGATGGTCGCGGCCGGAATGACAAGGACGCGCCGCGCGCCGAGCACGGCCATGCCGATGGCCTCGCCGGCGGCATTGAGTGCAAGCCCGCCCTCGTGACTGGATCTCAGTCGGACGTCGAGCTCGATGCGCGCATCGATGTCGCCGTCGCGCAGGCTCCGCCAGGGGCCGCCGACCAGCGATATCAGGCCAAGCGCCGCCGCGGGTACGCCACGCTCGGCGGCGACGACCAGGGCCAGCGATCCGAGTGCCGGCACTTCGGGTGAAAGCTTGATCGGCGCGAGGTTGGAGGTGTCGGTGCGCAACAATGCGATATCGGTGGTGTGATCGCGTCCGGCGATGGTCGCAGGACGCTCCGTTCCGTCGGCAAGCCTGATGATGACCTCGCCTTCTTCGGCCAGCGCCTCGTCGGCGGTGACGATCAGGCCCGCTTTCCAGACGAAGCCCGAGGCCCGCGAGCGATGCGAGTGCACGGAGACGACGGCAGGTGCGGCGCGGGCGACGATGTCGGCCATCGCGCTGGAGAATGTGGCGAGCACTGAGGGATCGGACATGGCAACACTCCGTTGAATTGTCCTTGATCTGGGCATGCTCCTGCGCCGTTGGAAACTGCCCGGGTGGGCAGGCGTCAACGGCCCGCCTCCAGGAGCGGTATCCTTCTTGCATCAGATGTGCATTGCGGCGCTCGAAACGAGGGCCCGGCTTCCCAATTCTCCTGCCTGACTGGAATTCTCTGATGACTGACCTCCTGATCCGAAACGCCCGTTTGCTCGGCCAGGGCGACACGCTTGCGGACATCGCGATTTCGGATGGCGTCATTGCCGAGATAGCGCCGCGCCTCGGCAGCGATGCCCGCCTGACATTGGATGCCGGCGGAAATCTGGTCACGCCGCCTTATGTCAACGCTCATCTGCATCTCTGCAAGGTGTGGACACTGCCGATGATGTCGGAAGCGGCGCTCGAGGCCTATCACGGCGGCGGCATGAGCGAGGCGGCGAAGGCGATCGATCTCGCCGCCGCGGTGAAGGAAAAATACGATGCGTCCTGGATCATTCCGAACGCCAGGCGCGCGGTCGCACTGGCGGCGCTGCATGGCAATCTGCATATCCGTGCCTTTGCCGATGTCGACGCCAAGGCACGGCTTGAGGGCGTCAAGGCGCTGCTGACGGTCCGCGAGGAATTCCGCGGCATCGTCGATCTCCAGGTCGTGGCCTTCGCGCAGGACGGGCTTGCGCGCGAGCCCGGTGCCGACGTGTTGATGCGGGAAGCGATGGCGATAGGGGCCGATGTTGTCGGCGGCATTCCCTGGATCGAATCCAGTGCCGGCGACATGCAGGCCCACATCGATTTCTGTTTCGATCTTGCCGCCGAGTTCAACGCGGATATCTCGATGCTGCTCGACGATGTCGGCGATCCCGGCATGAAGACGCTGGAAGCGATGGCGCGCCAGGCGATCGCGCGCGGCTATCAGGGACGGGCGCTGGCGCATCATTGCCGCGCAATGTCGCTCTATCCCGAAGCCTATTTCGGCGAGTTGACCGAGCTGTTGCGGCAGGCGCGCGTCAGCATCGTCAGCGATCCCCACACCGGCCCGCTGCATGCGCGGGTCAAGCAGCTCCTGCAGCAGGGCGTCAACGTCTGCCTCGGCCAGGACGATATTTCCGATGCCTATTATCCATTCGGCCGGAACAACATGGCGGAGGTGGCGTTTCTCGCCGCGCATCTGTTGTGGATGACCAAGGAACAGGAGATCAATACGCTCCATGATATGATCACGTCGCGACCGGCGGCAGCGATCAATCTGGCGAAGTACGGGATCGAGGCAGGATACCCCGCCAATCTCGTCGTGCTCGATCATCCTGACGTCACGAACGTGCTTCGCTTTCATGCCCCGCCTGCCGCCGTCATCAGCCACGGACGCATGGTTGATCTTGCGCATATGAGCGATCTGGCCCAAATCAAGCGGAGATGAAGATCGGGTCTTTCGAAGGTGAAGACGGATGAGCGATTCGCAGCAAGATGGACCGCGGTCGATCGGCGAGATCGCGAGCTATCACGCCCACATCTACTATGATCCGGCAGCGACGCGGCCGGAGGCTGAGCGCCTGAGGACACGGATCGGCGAGCGCTTCCTGGTCACGCTCGGCCGATGGCACGATGTCAAGGTCGGGCCGCACGATCAGGCCATGTATCAGGTGGCTTTCGCGAGGGAGGTGTTTGCCGAGTTCGTGCCATGGCTGATGCTCAACCATGGCAGCCTCAGCATCCTCGTGCATCCGAACACGACCAATCCGCGCCGCGACCATCTGACGGATCCGCTCTGGATTGGTCGGCCGCTCGCCGTGCACGGCGAGAAGCTGCCCGAGGAGACCGAGCTCGAACTGGCGCCCGCACCGAATACGACGCCGCATCTGCGGCCGTGATTCCTCCTTACGTCATTGCCGGCGCAGCGAGCAATCCATGGTGCTGCTTGTGGAAAGATGGATTGCTTCGCTCCGTTCGCAATGACGAGCGGAGATAGCGTGGCAACTGGGCAATCTGTGAGTGCGGCCGACTCAATTCAATTCGCGCTGTCGATCAGGCTTTCGAGCAGCCGCTTCAATTCGTTGGTGGACTTGTTGCCGTAGTTCTCGACGATATGCGCTTCCTGGCTCATCGCCAGCGAGTTCAATCGCTGGCACAGGATCTTTCCGCGCTCGGAGCAGAACATCAGCACCTTGCGACGGTCCTTGGGATCCTGGACGCGGTAGACGAGGGCGTCGGACACCATGCGGTCGACGATCTTCGTCAGCGTCGGATGGTTGAGCAGCACGGCTTCCGCAAGCTCGCCCATCGAACGTCCGTTGCCATCGGACAGGACCTTCAGGATTCGCCACTGCTCGACCGGCACACCCTCCTTGGCCAGACGCATTTCAAGTTGCCGGTTGATTTCCCGGTTGGCTTGCGCGAGCAGGTAAGCGAGGTGTTCGTTAAGGGGAGTATCTTGGCTTGGCGGTTTGGCCACGATGGAAGACTTTGTTTTGACCCTGGTGAGCGAATGACTTGCGCTGATTGCCCGTTCTATATGCATGCCAATTGTTGAACTTTCAATATTTTCGCCTAGGATATTTGTCGAACGGGTGGAAACCGGCGGCGGGCGCACCGATGCGCCCTGCGACAAGGGGCGAAGTGTCGGACAGGAGTGGGCGTGCTCTCAACAGTCAGCGTCAACAGCGGCGGCGCCCCCATGCCGCCCTTCATGTTCAAAGGCCTTTCGGCGCCGACGATCGACCCGTCCTGGCATCCTGCTGATGTCGGTTTCAGCAAGCGAGGCGGCGCACATAACAAGCTGCGGGTAGCGAACTTCCTCACCTTCTCCGGTTCGCCCGGCATCTGGGGGCCCGCCACCACCAACGCGGTGTTGCTCGCGGTCTCCGAAATCAACCGTCGTGGCGGCATCCTGGGCCGCGAGATCGAATTGACCATGCTGGATGCGGGGGGCCCGATCGACGACGTCGTGCGCCGCGCCGCAGAGGCGGTCGCACTCGACGAAGTCGACGTGATCATGGGCTCGCATATCAGCGCAGTCCGCGTCGCGCTGCGCAAGGTCACCGGCGGCCGGGTGCCCTATATCTACACGCCGGTCTACGAAGGCGGCGAGCGCACGCCGGGCGTGATGGCGATCGGCGAGACGCCGCGCTGGCAGAGCCGTCCGGCGATCCGCTGGCTCGCCGATGTCAAGAAGGCCTCGCGCTGGTATCTGATCGGTAGCGACTATGTCTGGCCGTGGCAGTCGCATCGCGCGGTGAAGAAATATATCGCCGAGTCCGGCGGGCAGGTGGTGGGCGAGGAGTTCGTCCCCGTTGGCGAGGACAATCATTCCGCGCATCTCGCGCGCATCCGCGCCGCGCGCCCGGATGTCGTGCTGATCTCGCTGATCGGCACCGACAGCATCACCTTCAACCGCGCCTTCGCCGAGAGCGGCCTGGCGGCAACGACGCTCAGATTGGCCGGCGCGATGGATGAGACCGTGCTGCTCGGTATCGGCGCCGACAACACCGAGAACCTGTTCTGCGCTTCCGGCTATTTCATCGGCGTCGGCTCGCGCGCCAACGATGATTTCCTCAGCCAGTATCACGCCATGTTCGGCCCCACCGCGCCGCCGATCGGCTCGGTGGCCCAATCCAACTACGAGGGTCTGCGCTTCCTGCAAGCGGCTGCCGAGCGCGCTGGCTCGCTGGCGTTCAAGCCGCTGCTCACCGCGGGCCGCAACATCGTCTATACCGGCGCGCGCGGGCCGATCACCATCCGCAACGGCCGCGCCGAGATGCCGATGTATCTCGCCGAAGCAGACGGCCTCGATTTCAAGCTGATCAAGACGATCTGACGCACGGAAGGAGTGGCGCCTGCACGCGCTTCTGCAAAATAATTCTTGAAAAGGAAAATATTTCCGTCTGTAATACCTCGGCGGCTTCAGGTGAGACCGCGTTCTCGCATGCGCTCGGCCGCGCCAATCATCAAGCTTCCAGGGAGAGTGTCTTGTCCGTCGTGCTTCCGACCCCAACGCAACTTCGCGCGGTCGCCGCGCAATGCGGCCTCGCGCTTTCAGACGAAGACGTCGCTTCGTTCCGCGGGCTGATGCAGAGCTCGGTCGACGCCTACAACCTCGTCGCCTCGATGCCCGACGAGGTGCCTCCGGTAAAATACCCGCGCACGCCCGGCTATCGGCCGAGCCCTGAGGAGAATCCGCGCAACGCCTGGTACCGCAAGGCAACGGTAAAGGGCGCAGACTCCGGCAAGCTGAAGGGCAAGAAGGTCGCCCTGAAGGACAACATCATGCTGGCCGGCGTGCCCATGATGAACGGCTCGGCGACACTCGAGGGCTATGTTCCCGATTTCGACGCGACGATCGTGACGCGCATGCTGGATGCCGGCGCGGAGATCGCCGGCAAGGTGCATTGCGAATCCTTCTGCATCTCCGGCGGCAGCCACACCAATTCCACCGGGGCGGTGCATAACCCCCACAAGATGGGCTATTCGGCCGGCGGATCGTCGTCGGGCAGCGGCGTCGTGGTGGCGCTTGGCGAGGTCGACATGGCGATCGGCGGCGACCAGGGCGGCTCGATCCGCATGCCGTCGTCGTTCTGCGGCACCTACGGCATGAAGCCGACCTGGGGGCTCGTGCCCTACACTGGCGTGATGCCGATCGAGATCTTCGTCGATCACACCGGGCCGATGACGGCGACGGTGGAAGACAATGCGTTGCTGCTCGAAGTGCTCGCCGGCGACGACGGCTACGATCCCCGCATCAAGGCGCCGAAGGTTGATGAATACACCAAGGCGCTCAGCCAGGGCGTGAAGGGATTGAAGATCGCCGTGCTCAAGGAAGGGTTTGAGCAGGCCGGAGCCGAGCCCGCGGTGAATGAAAGCGTCCGCGAGGCGGCGAAGCGCTTCAAGGATCTCGGTGCCTCCGTCAGCGACGTCTCCATCCCGATGCATCTGCTCGGTCCCGCGATCTGGATGCCGATCGGCACCGAGGGCATGACGCAGACCATGATGTATGGTGACGGCTATGGCCTCAGCCGATCCGATCTCTATTCGACCTCGCTGATGGATTTCCATCGCGGCTGGCGACGGCAGGCGGATTCGCTTTCGGAAACCACCAAGCTGTTGCTGCTGTTCGGCACCTACATCAACAACACCTTCGGCCCGCGCTATTACGGCAAGGCGGTGAACATCTCGCGCCGGCTGACAGCCGCCTATGACGCGGTATTCAAGGACTATGACCTGCTGCTGCTGCCGACGACGCCGATGAAGGCGCCGCCGCTGCCGCCCGCGAATGCGAGCCGCGAGGACTATGTGGCGCGTGCGCTGGAGATGATCTCCAACACCGCGCCGTTCGACATCACCCATCATCCGGCGATGTCGCTGCCGTGCGGCATGGTCGATGGCCTGCCGGTCGGGCTGATGCTGGTCGGCCGCCACTTCGAGGAGTCGACCATCTACCGCGCCGCGCACGCTTTCGAGAAGTCCGGCGACTGGAAGAAGATGTGAGGAGGCCCGCGTTGCACTTCGGCCGGATCGCGATGCATGGGTAGTGCATTCGTCGCCGCTTTCGAAATCCTGAGCTTCGGCGCGATCATCGTCCTGGTCGTGCTGGGGCTCGGGATCATCGCCAGCATGATGGGGATCTTCAACTTTGCCCAGGGCGAGTTCGTCCTGCTGGGAGCCTACATCACTTATCTCGCCTACAGCCATGGCATCCCGGTCTGGGTCGGCATGGCGGCCGCGCCGTTCCTGGTCGGTGCGCTCGGCTTCGTGCTCGAGGCGCTGATCATCCGGCGCTTCTACGCAGCGCCGATCGTCGCGATGCTCGGCACCTATGCGCTCGGCCTGATCATCCGCGAATGCGTGCGCGGCCTGATCGGCGGGCTCTATCTCTCGGTGCCTGAGCCGATCGGCGGCTCGATCGATCTCGGCACCGTCCATATCTCGGCATGGCGCTTCACCATCATCGTGGTCACCATTCTGGTGATGATCGGCTGCTATTTCCTGCTGTCGCGCACCACCTTCGGTCTGCGCGTGCGCGCCACGCTGGAGAATCCGGCGCTTGCCCGGGCCTCGGGCATTTCCACTGCCGCGATGTACGGCACCACCTTTGCCTTCGGTGCGGCGCTTGCGGGCTTGGCCGGCGCGCTGCTGGTGCCGGTATTCAGCCTGTTCGCCGATCTCGGCATCCGCTTTCTGATCCAGGGCTTTGTCGCGGTCATGGTCGGCGGCGTAGGCTCGTTCATCGGCCCCGTCGCGGGCGCGGCGGTGATCGGCACGCTGAGCGCGGCGCTGCCGTGGGTGATGGCGCCCGTGATCGCCGACATCCTCGTCTTCGTGCTTGCCATCGTCTTCATCAAATTCCGGCCGCAAGGCCTGCTTTCGGGAAAAGGGGTCTAGTCATGCGTAGCGATCATTTGAAGTTGAGCCGGCGTCGGTTCCTGCAGAACTTTGCCTTTGCCTCCACCGCGATCGCGACCGGCGTGGGAAGCTGGGTGATCCGTCCCGAATGGGCCAATGCCGCCGAAGGTCCGATCAAGGTCGGCATCGCCACCGACCTCACCGGGCCGATCGCCTATGCCGGAAATGCCGACGCCAATACGGCCAAGATGGTGGTCAAGGAGATCAACGACGCCGGCGGCCTGCTCGGCCGTCCCATCGAGCTGTTCATCGAGGACACTGCGTCCAATGAGTCGGTCGCGGTCGGCAATGTCCGCAAGCTGATCCAGCGCGACAAGGTCGATCTCGTGCTCGGCGGCATCACGAGCTCGATGCGCAACGCGATCAAGGACCCGATCGTCGCCCGCGGCAAGACGCTCTACATCTATCCGCAGCTCTACGAGGGCAAGGAGTGCACGCCCTATCTGTTCTGCACCGGGCCGACGCCGGCACAGCAATGCGACGAGTTCATCCCCTGGCTGATCAAGAACGGCGGCAAGCGCTTCGCGCTGCCGAGCGCCAATTACGTCTGGCCGCACACCCTGAACGTCTATGCCCGCAAGGTGATCGAGGCCAATGGCGGCGAGGTGATCTTCGAGGAATATTACCCGCTCGACCAGGTCGATTTCAGCGCCACCGTCAACCGCGTCATCTCCAACAAGGTCGACGTCGTCTTCAACACGGTGATCCCGCCCGGCGTCGGGCCGTTCTTCAAGCAGCTTTATGAGGCCGGTTTCCTGAAGAATGGCGGCCGATTGTCCTGCGTCTACTATGACGAGAACACGCTCAACATCAACCAGGCCAACGAGATCGAGGGACTCGCGAGCTGTCTCGATTATTTCAAGGCGCTGACCAAGGACGATCCGGTCAGCGCCAAGATCCAGGCGAGCTATGAGAAGGATTTCCCCGGCAATTTCCTGTTCGCCGCCGGCAGCGCTGCGACCGGAACCTATCGCGGGCTAAAGCTGTGGGCGGCCGCCGTGAAGGAGGCCGGCAAGATCGATCGCGATTCCGTTGCGGCGGCCCTCGATCACGCCAAGATCGCGGAAGGGCCGGGCGGTCCGGCCGAGATGGTGCCGGGGAAGCGGCACTGCAAGATGAACATGTACACGGCCGTCGCCAAAAGCGGCGTGTACGAGATCGTGGCCCGCAGCAGCGGGCTGGTCGATCCCAAGGAATGCTGAGCGAAGAATGGGCGCAACCGAGCAGGCGGTTCGTACGGGGATCGACGAACAGCCGGACATCTCGAAAACTGAGCGCGGCGCCACCGCGGCGCCGACGTCACGGGTCGCGATGCCGCGCAGGGTCCTGCCGATCGTCGAAATCCTGGTGCTGCTGGTCGCGGTCTTCCTGCCATTGGTGCTGCAGGACTACCTGACCGTGTTCGCCACCCGCGTCATCATCCTGGCGCTGTTCGCGCTGTCGTTCGACCTCGTCTGGGGCTATGCCGGCATCATGAGCTTTGGCCAGGCCCTGTTCTTCGGCTCGGCCGGCTACGGCGTGGCGCTGCTGGCGCGCGACCTCAACGTCACTTCGATCTTCCTGGTGCTGCCCGCGGCGATGCTGATCGGGCTGATATTCTCGCTCCTGCTCGGCGGCTTCCTGTTGCTCGGCCGCAACCCGTCGAGCATGATCTTCGTCGCGCTCGGCACGCTCACCGGATCCTATGCCGCCGATCGCCTGGCGCGCGGCTGGTATTATCTCGGCGGCCAGAACGGCATTCCCTCGATTCCGCCGATGTCGCTCGGGAGCACCGATATTACGGAGGGGCCGGTCTATTACTATCTCGCGCTCGGCATTCTCCTGGTCGTCTATCTGCTGTGTCGTTTCCTGGTGCGCTCGCAATTCGGTCTTGCGCTCGCGGGGCTCCGTGAGAACGAGCAGCGCATCGCCTTCTTCGGCTACAAGGCGCAGCATCTGAAGGCGATCGTCTTTGCCGTCGGCGGCGCCATTGCGGGCCTCGCCGGCGGGCTCTATGCGTTTCACGAGGGGTTCGTCTGGCCCAACATGCTGGGCGTCGTGATCTCGACCCAGGTCGTGCTCTATGTGCTGTTCGGCGGATCGGGCACGTTGATCGGCGCCGTCATCGGCACCGTGATCATCGAAGGCGTCAGCTTCTGGCTGTCGGACAATTACCGCGACATCTGGCCGATCCTCCTCGGCGTGTTGCTGCTCCTGGTGATCCTGTTCCGTCCGCTCGGCCTGATCAGCTTCGTGCTTGGCGAACGCGAGCGCGTCGGCAGCTTCGGCGGCAAGGCGAAGGGACGCAGCCATGCCGCTCCTTGAAGCCACCGGCATCAGGAAGGTGTTCGGCAAGCTCACTGCGCTCGATGGAGCGGGGCTGACGGTCTCCGAGAACGAATTCCACGGCCTGATCGGCCCGAACGGTTCGGGCAAGAGCACGCTGATGAAATGTGTCGCCGGCGCCGAAACGCCGACCGAAGGCATCGTGCGCTTTGCGGGCAACGACATCACCGCGCTGTCGCCGACCGAGCGCGCCCGTGCCGGCATGAGCCTGAAATTCCAGATCACCAGCGTGCTGCCGTCGCTGTCGCTCTACGACAACATCCTGCTGGCGCTGCAGGCGCAATGTTCGCTGCTCGATCTCGTGTTGTCGCGCACCCGCGGCATATTGCACGACCAGGTCATGGCGATGCTCACGCAATTCCGGCTCGCCGATCGCGCCCATGAGCCGGCGGCGACGCTGTCGCACGGCCAGCAGCAATGGCTGGAGATCGCGATGGCGCTCGCCGGCAAGCCGCGGCTGTTGCTGCTGGACGAGCCGACCGGCGGCATGAGCCTGGAGGAGCGGCGCGTCACCGGGGAATTGCTGCAGCCGATCAAGTCGCATTGCTCGCTCGTCATCGTCGAGCATGACCTCGATTTCATCCGCGACATCTGCGATCGCCTCACCGTGCTCGACCAGGGCCGCGTGCTGGAGAGCGGCACGGTCGCCGAGATCCAGGCGAGCAAGGACGTACAGGAGATCTATCTGCGCCGTGCCTGACAGCCAGTTCCTCGATATCATCAATCTCGACGCCGGCTATGGCCGCAGCCAGGTGCTGTTCGACGTCAATATCGGCATTCCCTGGCGCGGCGGCGTCGCCGTGCTCGGCCGCAACGGCGCCGGCAAGACCACGCTGATGAAGACCATTGTCGGCGAGCTCGGCCTGTGGAACGGCGCGCTGAAATTCGACGGCAAGGATATCGGCCGCCGCCCGACCGAGGAGCGCGTGCGGCTCGGCATCGGCTATGTGCCGCAGGAGCATTCGGTGTTTGCGCGGCTGTCGGTGCGCGACAATCTCGCGGTCGGCGCGCTCTATAGTCACGACGCAGCCGCCATCGACCGGGTGCTGGCGATCTTCCCGAAACTCGCCCAGCGCCTCGATCAACCGGCCGGCACGCTATCGGGCGGCGAGCGCAAGATGCTGGCGATCGGCCGCGCGATGCTCGGCGATCCGAAACTGCTGCTGCTGGATGAGCCGACCGAGGGCGTCTGGATCGGCGTGATCGAGGAGATCACCGAACGGCTGATCGAGCTGGCCAAGGAGATCGCCGTGGTCATCGTCGAGCAGCATCTCGAGCTGGCGCTGCGGGTGGCCGACTACGCCTATGTGCTCGATCGTGGCCGCGTCGCGCTGAAGGGGCCGGCCGCCGACGTCAGGGACGACCCGGAACTGCTGCGGTATCTGGCTCCCTAAACGGCTTGTGCGGGCCTTTCCGTCATCACTTTTGGGGGCCGACCGGGCATTTGGTCTCGATTGTGCCCAAGTCTTGTTCCGTGATATCTCCAATTCATTCGGTGAATCCCTTCTGGAGCCCGTCAGAGGCTCTGATGCGCCGAACCGGGGTTAGATGGGTCACATTGGGACAGGTGCAGCCGAGCGCCCGCGGGGTGGTGCTCGATGGGTGGGCAAGGCGACATTTTCTGTCGCCTCGTTTGCGTTGGCGTCTGCCCTTGCCGCCTGGATCACAGAGATTAACCCCTTGGATTTGCTGCGCGGTTCGGCCTTGGCGAACACGTCGGCGGCGATTTCCTTCAACGATCGGTTCGGGACGCGCTCAACGCTCGATTCGGCCTTCATCTACTACCCCTCGCGCCCGGTTCTTCGCGGCAGCCGTACCGATTTCAACGCCGAATTCGCCCATATCCAGGGTTCGCTGACCGAGCAGCTCCGCGACACCGCGGCTGACGGACCTGCGCAATCCAGCCAGCCCAGCCCGCCGTCCTCCACGGTCACGACGATTCCGCTGCCGCGGTCGCGCCCGGTCGAGGCCAACCTGCAGGTCAATGATCCGCCCCCGACGCCGGTCGCCCAGGCGGAGGATCGCTCGCTATGGCAGAAGATCACCGACTGGGTGCCGGGACGGCTGCAGCTGGCCTCCCTGGAGCCGAATGGCGGAATCCTGCCGGGTACCGGTCCGAGCCTGACGACGCTCGGCTATGACAGCACCACCGCCGTCTACGACATCACGGCGCGCACCGTTTACATGCCTGACGGCACCAAGCTCGAGGCGCATTCGGGCCTGGGCAGCCTGATGGATGACCCCTCCCGCGTGAATGCCCGCAACGTCGGCGCAACGCCGCCCGGCATGTACGAGATGAAGCCGCGCGAGAAGCTGTTCCATGGCGTGCCGGCGCTGCGCATGATCCCGGTCGACGGCACGGATACGTTCGGGCGCTCCGGCCTGCTGGCCCACAGCTACATGCTCGGCCCGAACGGCGATTCCAACGGCTGCGTGTCGATCAAGAACTACGACCATTTCCTGAAGGCTTACCGCAACGGCGAAATCAAGCGTATCGTCGTCGTGGTCCGGCTCAACGACCGCCCACCGCAGGCGGCAGCCACGCGCTCGGCGTCACAGTCGTAGCAGCGGCCGCGGGTTCGTTTCACCTCTCCGGCTTGCGGGAGAGGTCGGCGCGCCGCGCCGGGTCAGGGCTCTCTCCACTCAAAGAGTGTCAATCGCGGAGACACCCCAGCTCTCCCCGCAGCGGGAGAGGGAGCACAGCATCCGCCGCGGATGCAAATTCGAACCTAACCCCCGATCTCCTTGCGCACCAGCGCGGCGGCGTCGCACATCGCCTTCAGCTTTCCGAACGCGACATGGCGCGGCATGTATTTCATGCCGCAATCGGGCGCGACCACCAGCCGTTCGGCCGGCACCAGCTTCAGGCCGTTGCGGATGCGGCCCGCGACCGTGTCCACGCTCTCGATCTCGGGATTGCCGAGGTCGAGCACGCCAAGCATGATCTTTTTCGACGACAGCTCCTTGAGCACGCCGAGATCGAGCTTCGGCTGCGCCGCCTCGATCGAGATCTGGTCGGCCGTGGTGTCATTGAGTTCGCCGAGGAAGGAATAGCCGGCCGGCTTGGTCGAGCCCGGCACGACCGCGGCGTAACCGAAGCAGAGATGCACGACGGTCGGCACCGTGAGCCCCTCAAGGGCGCGGTTGATCGCCTTCACGGCGTAGCGTTTTGCGAGGTCCGGATTGTTGCGCACCCAGGGCTCGTCGAGCTGGATCACGTCGGCGCCGGCCTTCTGCAGCTCGAGCGCCTCGGCGTTGACGGCCTCGGCGAAGGCCATCGCGAGCTCCTCGTCGTCCTTGTAGAACTCGTTCTTGGCCTGCTGGCTCATGGTGAACGGGCCAGGCAGGGTGATCTTGGCGGCGCGGTCGGTGTTCTCTCGCAGGAACTGCATGTCGTGCAGCTCAACCGCGCGCGTGCGCTTCACCGGGCCGACCACGCGCGGCACCGGCGTCGGCGTGCTGCCGGTGCGGGCGGTGATGATCGCGGGATTTTCGTCATCGATGCCTTCGAGCGCGGTGGCGAAGCGGTTGGAATAGCTTTCGCGGCGGATCTCGCCGTCCGTCACGATGTCGATGCCGGCGCGCTCCATGTCTCTGATGGCGACGATGGTCGCATCGTCCTGCGCTTCTTCCAGGTGCTCGGCCGGCAACCGCCACATCGCATGCAGGCGGGTGCGAGGCACGACCTTCGACAGCATGGCGCGATCGACCAGCCATTCCGGCTGCGGGTAGCTGCCGACTACGGTGGTCGGCAAGAGATGCGTCGGAAGGTTCATGACATTCTCCTTGTTGTTTGTTGTTATTGGTCGAAGGGATCAGGCCGCACGCGTCGCCGCGGCGGCTTGTTCGTCCTTCACGGGATTGCGCAGCACGCCGATGCCGGAAATCTCGACCTCGACCACGTCGCCGTCCTTCATCCATAGTGGTGGGTTGCGATAGGCGCCGACGCCACCGGTGGTGCCGGTGACGATGACGTCGCCGGGCGCAAGCTCGGTGAAGGTGGAACAGTAGGCGATCAGGGCAGGGACGTCGAACACGAGGTCCGAGATCGGCGCGGCCTGCACCTCGACGCCGTTGAGGCGGGTGGCGATGCTCTGCTTGCTGATGTCGGGAATTTCATCCGTCGTCACCATCCACGGGCCGAAGGCGCCGGTGCCGACGAAATTCTTGCCGGGCGCGAATTGCGAGGTGTGGCGCTGCCAGTCGCGGATGCTGCCGTCATTGTAGCAGGCATAGCCCGCGACATGCCCAAGCGCGGCCTCGCGCGAAATCCGACGGCCAGGCTTGCCGATGATGACGGCCATCTCGCCCTCATAGTCGAAGCGCTCGGACTCCAGCGGTCGGATCATCGGCTGGCCCGCGCCGACCTGGCTGTTGGCGAAACGGGTGAAGATCATCGGATGCGGCGGCGTCGGGTGGCCGCTCTCGGCAAGATGCGTGGCGTAGTTGACGCCGATGCAGAGGATCTTGTCGGGATCTGGCACAGTCGGCAGCAACTCGACATCCTTGAGCGCGTAGTCCGCGCGGTCGCCCTGCAGCTTCTTCAATTCGTCAAGCGAGCCCTTCGCAAGCAGCGCCTTGAGTGTCGGAAAATCCCTCAGCCGCTTGCCGGCGTCGATCACGCCGGCGTCGGTGACGATGCCGTAGCTCGCGACATTGGCCGCCTTGAAACTTGCGATCTTCATGGTCTGACACTTTCTTCGATGGAGGAAACATAGGCGTCGATTGGCAGCTCGATCTCGCCTGCGCGGATAGGGACGCAGTCGGGCGGAAAATCCTGACGGAAGCGGGCGCCTAGCGCCTTGGCGCGATCGAGAAAATCCTCGAGATGGTCCATCGCGCCGGTCGGCAGGTCGTGCACCACCATCAACGTCCAGGGCTGCGAACGGCATTGATCGAGCGCGCGATCGACCCAGCCGTCAGGATCGTCCCAGTCGCGCGGGATCGCGTTCCAGAGCACGCAGCTATGCTTGTTGCGGGTGAGGTAATCGACGACGGACGGCTTGAGCAGCCGGTCGTCGAGATTGCCGCCGCCGCCGAACGGCCGGAACCAGCGCTGCGGATGGGCGAGGGAGCCGATCGCAGCCTGCGTGCGCCCGATCTCGTTCTCGGCCGTATTCGCATCCACCTGCTGGCCGAGCGGAATGCTGTGGCTGAAGGTGTGATTGCCGATCCAGTGGCCGTCCTCATGGGCGCGGACTGCGAGCGCGCGCCGTGCGGGATCAGAAAGCTTCTCGCCGATCACGAAGAACGTCGTCTTGATGTCGCGTTCGCGCAAGGTGTCGAGTACGCGCGGCGTGACCTCCGGCTCCGGGCCATTGTCGAAACTCATCGTCAGGTCAAACACGCATGCATTCCTTTACGTCGCCGGCTGCACGGCGCCGGACCCGATCTCGTCGGCGGCGCTCTGGCCGGCGCGAGTGCCGGTCTGCCAGATCGCGGCCTTGCGCTCGATCCACTTGATCAAGGCGTTGAAGGCCATCGCCATGAACAGCACCAGCAGCACGCCGGCGAACACATGCGGGCTGTCGAGTATGGTACGGTAGCGCGAGATCAGATAGCCGATGCCGGCGGACGAGATCAGCATCTCCGACACCACCACGCCGACGATGACGAGCGCACCGCCGACGCGCAGGCCCGACAGCACGGTCGGGATCGCAGCCGGGATGATGACACGGACGAGGCGCTGGCTCAGTGTCGCGCCCATGCTGCGCGCGGCAAGGATGAGCTGCGGGTCGATGGTCTGGATTCCCGCCGCGGTCGCGAGCATCGTCGGCAGGAAGCCGTAGATCGAGGCAAAGGCGATCTTGGATTCGGTGCCGATGCCGAGCCAGACCGTGAACACGGGATAGAGGATCACGAGCGGCACTGCGTAAAGGCTCGAGACCATCGGCATGATCAGCACGCGGGGCCGCGGCAGGCTGCCGACGATGGCGCCGAGCAGGATGCCGCCGCCGCAGGCGAACGCCATCGAGATCGCGACCTCATAGAGCGTCACCGCCAGCGCGTGGCCGTATTCCGGCGCCTCGTTCCATCCGGCCCTGAGCGTCGACGACAGCGACGGCAGGAACAGTTCCGGAATGAGGCCGGTGCGCGGCAGGATCTCCCACAGCGCGATCAGGCCGATCACGATCAGATGCCGCAGCCTTTTCGCGCTCATTCTTAAGCCTCACGCCGATTTGCGAATGTGCCGCCAGATGCGGTCGCGCAGCGTGCCGAAGGCATCTCCGCTCAGCATCTCATAGGTGCGCGGCCGCGGCAGCGGCACCTGCAGATGGTCGACGATGCGGCCGGGCCGCGCCGACATCACGATCACCTCGTCGGCGAGGTAGACGGCCTCGGTCAGGCTGTGGGTGACGAACACCACCGTCTTACCGGTCGCGGACCAGATGCGCAGCAATTCGTCGCCCATGGTCATGCGGGTCTGCTCGTCGAGCGCGGCAAACGGCTCGTCCATCAACAGCACTGGCGGATCCTGCACCAGACCGCGCGCGATCGAGACGCGTTGCTTCATGCCGCCCGACAACTCATGCGGATGACGCTTGCCGAAACCGTCGAGCCCGACCAGCTTCAGCGCCTCCTGCGCCTTGGCGCGACGTTCGCTCTTGGCGACGCCGCGCAGCGCCAGCGGAAACTCGACATTCTCCTCCGCGGTAAGCCAGGGAAAGAGGCTGGCTTCCTGGAACACCACGCCGACGCGGTCCGGGTCGGGTTTGGGGATCGGCGCGCCGTTGATGGTGATGGTGCCCGTGGTCTGCTGGCGCAGGCCGGCCATCATCATCAGAAGCGTCGACTTGCCGCAGCCGCTCGGGCCGACCAGCACGACGAAGCGGCCCGGCTTGATCTCGAGCGAGACGTTTTCGAGCGCGACGACGTCCTGCGTCGAGGTCTTGAACACCTGCCCGACATTCCTGACCTCGATCGCGCCGGCGCGCGGCGGAGGCTTTAGCGGTGTTACGTTCGCCAATGGCTGCATCGCGTTTCCACCCATCTGATCAGTTCGTTGAAGGTCATCGCGATCGCCGCGACCATGACCACGCCTGCCAGCAATTGCTTCATCTGGAAATTCTCGCCCCAGGTCGCGATCTGGTGGCCGATACCGTCGCGCGAGGCGTACATCTCGGCGAGGATCACGCCGGTAAGGTTGAAGATCATGGAGATCCGCAGCGCTTCCAAGAGCACCGGCAGCATGCTCGGCAGATAGACGCGGAACGCGGTCTGCGCGGGCGTAGCGCCGTAGGAGCGGGCGACCGTCAAATGCTCCACCTTCACCGACTCCACCGCCGTCGTGGTCGACATGATCACGATGAAGATGGTCGAGAAGAAGCCGAACCCGACCTTTTGCGAGAAGCCGACGCCGAATACCAGGATGAACATCGGCAGGAAGATCGATTTCGGGATGCTGAAGGCGAAGAACAACAGCGGCTTCGCCACTTCGGCAAAGTAGCGGTTCTCCGCGATCAGGAAGCCGATCAGCGCGCCGCAGGGGACCGCGAGCGCGAAAGCGGCCAGCACCTCGGTCGCCGTCACCATCAGATCCTTGCGCACGGCGGCGCGCTGCAGGAGATCGCCGAGCGTCACCAGCGTATCGGAGGCCGACGGCAGCAGCCGCGGATTGACGATGCCGGTGCGCGACAGCAATTCCCACAGCGCAAAGATCGCGATCACGATCGCGATCCGCGCCAGCTTTATGGTCAAGTTACCCTGCATCTCGATCTCGCTTCAGCTCTCCCGCTTGCTTGCGGGGAGAGGGAGAATACGCATCTCCCGTTTGGCAACCTCGCCGCCAAGCGGCCTTTGAAGTCACCTCGCCCGCTTGCGGGAGAGGCGTAGGCCGCCTTTGGCGGCCGTTCTTAAGGAGAACGCCGAAGCGAAGCTTCGGCTATGGCGTAGCGCCGGGTGCGGGCTCTCTCCCCACGGGGAATCCCATTGCGGAGACACCCTCACCCCAACCCTCTCCCGCAAGCGGGAGAGGGGGCGCAGCGTTCATCGCGGATACAGTCCACTCGAGTTTCGACATCAGAACTTCGTCGGAACCGGCTTGAACTTGGTGGAGATGATCTCGTCCACCGGCACGATGTCCTTGAGCCCCCCGAGCTTGGCGAGATCGAGCGAAAGCTGCACGGCGGCGGGCACGTTCGCGGCGCTCATATTGCCATCGGTCTCCAGCTTCATAATCGTGTTCTCATATTCCAGCGCGGCGATCTCGGCCGGCATCTCGTAGAGCTCCGAAATCAGCTTCACCGTCGTGTCGCGGTTGGCGCGCATGAATTGCAGCGCGCCGTAGAGCGCGTTGACGGCCTTCTGCACCACCTCGGGCTTGGCGTCGGCATATTTGTCGAGCACGATCCAGCCGGCGCTCAGGTTCGGCGGCACCTCCTTGGCATAGTCGAGGATGGTGCGTGCCTCGCCCGACTTCGCAATCTGGAAGCTGAGCGGCGAATAGACCACGGCGGCATCGACATTGCCCGCGAGCAGGTTCGGCACCAGCCCGCCACCGCCGACCGGCACGCGGGTGAATTCGAGCTTCTTGTCCTGAGCGGTCCACAGCGCGAGCAGGTCGGAGCCGGAGCCGGCCGAGGTGATCGCGACCTTCTTGCCGTTCAGATCCTTCACCTCAAGCGTCGACTTGACCGGCACCATCAGTTGCCAGCCGAAGCTGCCCATCGCGGCGTTGGCGACGAGCTTCGACATCACGCCCTTCTTGCGCCCGGCCGACACCAGGGACGGCGGATCGAGGATGATGTCGGCGGCACCTGCTGCCATCGCCTCGAAGGTCTCGGCGCCGCCGCGGTAAATGGTCAGTTCGGCGTTGATGCCTTCCTTTTCGAACAGCTTCTGCCGCACGGCGGTCTCCGCGATCGTCGTCGGCCAGTAGGTCTTGGTCGGCAGTCCGACGCGAATTGTCTCGGCCGCGGATGCGGCGACAGGCGCGGCGAGCATGGTGACGGCGATGAGCGACGCCAGGGCATGGCGGCGGGAAATGGACATCGTTTGGTTTCCTCCAGGATGCTTGTTGCTTTCCGGGAACTGTTCCCGGCCGTCAGTTCGTGCCGCTCACCTCCGCGATCCGGGGCGCAGCGAGTTCGACGAATTCCATGGTGATCGTGAAGTGCTTGGACAATGCGATCACGGCGCCATCCGCGTCGCGCCGGCGCACGGCTTCGACGATCGCGGCGTGCTCGGCCTCGACATCGCGCTGCTTGCCGACCTCGCGCCGGATCGACAGCCGGCGGTAGCGCTCGCTCTGTTCGTGGAGCTCGTCACGAAAGCCGAGCAGCCATCGCGAGCCGCAGGCGTTGACGAGCGCGCGATGAAAGACGCGGTGGCGCACCACCCATTCCTCATAATGCACGCCCGGCTGGTCGGGATAGCGGTAGGGCACCGCCTTGAGCGCCTCCCAGGCGGCCTCGACGGCGGCAAGCCAGGCGGCATCGCCGCGCTCGATCGACCGCCGCAGCGCCAATCCCTCGATGTCGATCCGCGTCTGCGTGACGTCGGCGAGATCGGCGAGCGAGACCGGGCTGACGCGGAAGCCACGCTGGTCGGAGGCCTGCACCAGTCCATCCGCCACCAGCCGTGATAGCGCCTCGCGCACCGCGGCAAGGCTGACGGAAAACTGTTTTGCCAAGCCAGCGATGTGGAGCTTCTGGCCGGGCAATAGCCGGGTCGAAAGGATGTCTGTACGCAGCCGTTCCTGCACCGCAGATGTGAGGCTGCGTGGCCGCTCACCGCCCGATCCCTCACCAAAACTCAACCCGATGTCGTTCATGGCGGCGGAGATTGGCGAGCCCAACCACGGTCGTCAATCGAAAATCGATTTTTTCTGCCGGTGGGTTCCGTGATGCGACGACGTGCCTCGCGGCATCGGATGCGATTGCCTCTGGTATCGCGGATGCCATTTCGCAGTCGCAAAAAGTCGCACGACCCCAGCTAGGCTGCGTAGATCGAGCGCTGCTTGTTCTCCAGCAGGGCGGGGATCTGTTCGGCGGGGACCGGCCGGCCAATGAAATAGCCCTGGGCCTCGTCGCAATTGGTCTGGCGCAGATATTCGAGCTGGTCAGCGGTCTCCACTCCTTCCGCGACCACGCCGATCCGTAGATCCTGTGCGAGACCGATCACGGATTTGACGATCGCGGCGCAGTCGGGCTGCACCAGCATGTCGCGGATGAAGGATTGGTCGATCTTGATGCGGCTGAATGGCAGTTTGCGCAAATAGGTGAGGGACGAGAAGCCGGTGCCGAAATCGTCGAGCGCAACCGTCACCCCGAGATCCAGCAGCGAATTCAGGATCGACAATGCCGATCCGTATTTTGCAATCAGCATCGATTCCGTGATCTCGATCTCGAGCCGCTCGGGACGAACGCCACCTTGCGTAAGCGCCTGCACGATGGTCTGCAGGATGCCCACATTGTTGAACTGCACGGCCGAGAAATTCACGGCCACGCGGATGTCATCGGGCCATTCCGCGAGCGCCAGGCAGGCGCGGCGCACCACCCATTCGCCGATCTGGTGGATCAGCCCGGTCTCCTCGGCGATCGGGATGAAGTCACCAGGCGAAACCAGCCCGCGCTCGGGATGCCGCCAGCGCAGCAGCGCTTCGAAGGCGGTGATGCGGTTCTCGCGGATCTCGATGAACGGCTGATAGACCAGGAACAATTCGTTGCGTTCGATTGCTCCTTCCAGATCCCGCTGCAGTGCCATGCGATCGCGCGCCGATCTGTCGTCGCCCGGCTCGAAGAAGCAGATCGTACCGGGTCCATCCTTCTTGGCGCGATACAGCGCGATGTCGACATGTTTCATGAGGTCATGGGGCGTGTTGCCGTCGCGCGGCGCCAGCACGATGCCGACGCTGGTCGCCCCGAGCGCTTCGCGTCCGTCGATCAGAAACGGATCGGCGAAGGAGGCAACGAAGCATTCGGCGATCTCGAAGGCTTCTTTCGGTCTGGTCAGATTGGCCATGATGAGCGCGAACTCGTCGCCACCGATGCGCGCGACATGTTCGGTCGCGCGGGTGCAGCGCTGCAGTCGCGCAGCCGCCTGGATCAGGAATTCGTCGCCGGCGGGATGGCCGAACTTGTCGTTCACTTCCTTGAAGCGGTCGAGATCGAGCAGCAGAACGGCAAACTCCTCGCCGGTGCGTGCCAGCCGGCCAAGCGCGGCTTCCAGGGTTTCGTTGAAGGCAATGCGATTGGGCAGCCCGGTCAGCGGATCGCGCCGCACGGTCCGCTCCGCCTCGAGCTGGGTGATGATGCGTCGTGCGAATTCGAAGGAGTTCACGAACACGGCGCGGAGCAGCACGAAGCCATAGATCGCGAGCAGGACTGCAACCAGCAGGTAGGCAAAATCGCCGATGCTGAACAGGCAGATCGTGGAGCCGAGAAATATCGGCGCGGTGAAGGCGATAGTGGCGATCGGGATGGTGGCGAAGGCGAGCGCGCCGCCGGCAAGCATTCCGGCGCAAAGACAGGTAATCACGAGCTGGCCGCCACTGGAGGCATTGGCAAAGAACGCCACCGGAATGACCGCCCAGGCGGATCCCAGCACGAGCGCATTCAGCACCAATCGATGCATGGTGCGGCGAGAGACGAATTGCGGCTTTGCGATTCGTCGCGATGCGCGTGACTGCCACGCAAGCCATGTCGCGCCGCCCGCCACGGCCGCGGTCCAGATGATCGCGCGAAGCCAGTCCGGCGAATGCCAGAGCGCGATCGCAAGGATGGTCGCATTGCAGACATTGGCCAGCATGAAGCCGACCGCATGGCCGAGCACGAGCGACACCTGCTCGGAGCGGATGTAGCCGGCCACCGTCTCGTCCGTTACCGGTCCGCCGAACGCGGCCAGATCGCCGGCGAACAGCTTTGAGAAATATGAGCTCAGATAGGTCCGCATCCCTCGCCCTGCAGGCTTGGCCCCAAGGCGGGCTCCGATTGCGGAACCTCGCCGCAAAGCTTTGACAAACTATGAATTATCGAGCGGGCCGACACCGCAACAACACGTTGTGATGCCTCCGCAGGCGTGGACCGCTAACAAATCGATACAAATGCGCCCGCTGGCGATCGTGGTGACCACGGGCCGAGCCAATTCAGCGCGGCGGTCAGGCCCCTCAGGCGAAGGCGCATGGCCATAAGTCTTTTCAAATTGTAGCTTTGTCTGTACGACCAAGGAAAATACTTCGGGGGAAACAAATTGAACAATAACAACGACAGCTTGGAATTCGACTATGTCATCGTGGGCGCCGGCTCCGCCGGTTGCGTGCTCGCCAACCGCTTGAGCGCCGATGGCAAGAGCTCGGTGCTGCTGCTCGAGGCCGGGCCAAAGGACACCAACATCTGGATCCATGTGCCGCTCGGCTACGGCAAGTTGTTCAAGGAAAAGACCGTCAATTGGATGTACCAGACCGAGCCCGAGCCGGAACTGCATGGGCGCCAGGTCTTTCAGCCGCGCGGAAAGGTGCTGGGCGGTTCGAGCTCGATCAACGGTCTGCTCTATGTGCGCGGCCAGCACGAGGATTACGATCGCTGGCGCCAGCGCGGCAATGCCGGATGGGGCTATGACGACGTGCTGCCCTATTTCAAGCGGGCGGAAGACCAGCAGCGCGGCGCGAACGATTATCATGGCGCGGGCGGCCCGCTGCCGGTGTCGGACTGGCGGCATCACGATCCGCTGTCGGAAGCGTTCGTGAAGGCGGCGGCCGAAGTCGGCATTCCCACCAATCCCGATTTCAATGGCGCGACGCAGGAAGGCGCCGGCTTCTTCCAGACCACGACGCGGCGCGGCCGCCGCGCCAGCAGTGCATTCTCTTATCTGCGCCCGGCGATGAAGCGCGGCAATCTGCATGTCGAGACCTCGGCGCTGGCGCAGCGCATCGTCTTCGAAGGCCGCCGCGCCCGCGCGGTCGAATTCAAGCAGGAGGGGCGTGTCCGCACTGCGCGGGCGCGGCGCGAGATCCTGGTCTCCAGCGGTGCCTACAACTCGCCGCAACTGCTGCAGCTGTCCGGCGTCGGGCCGGCCGAGCTGTTGAAGAAGCACGGCATCGAGGTCGTGCTCGACCAGGCTGGCGTCGGCAATGATCTGCAGGATCATCTGCAGGTGCGGCTGATCACGCGCTGCCTGAAGCGGGTCACGCTCAACGACGTCGTCAACCATCCGCTGCGGCGCATCTGGGCCGGCGCGCATTATGCGGCCTTGCGGCGCGGGCCGCTGACGATCGCCGCCGGCACCTCGGGCGCGTTCTTCAAGACCGACCCGCGCTTGGCGACGCCGGACATCCAGATCCACTTCATCCCGTTCTCGACCGACAAGATGGGCGAGAACCTGCACACGTTTTCGGGCTTCACCGCTTCCGTCTGCCAGCTCCGCCCCGAAAGCCGCGGCTCGCTTCGTATCAGGAGCGCGGATCCCTCGGTGCCGCCGGAAATCCGCATCAACTATCTTTCGACCGAAACCGATCGCCGCGCCTTCGTCGACGGCATCCGCATCCTACGCAAGATTCTCGCCGCACCGGCGCTGAAGGCCTATTGCGCGGCCGAGATCGAACCCGGGCCGAAGGTGGTCAGCGACGAGGATCTGCTCGACTTCTGCCGCCGCACCGGCTCAACCGTCTATCATCCGACCTCGACCTGCCGCATGGGCAATGACGCGCTGGCCGTCGTCGACCAGCGGCTCAGGGTGCGCGGCATCGATGGCTTGCGCGTGGTCGATGCCTCGATCATGCCGGACCTGATGTCGGGCAACACCAACGCGCCGACGATCATGATCGCGGAGAAGGCGTCGGATATGATCCTGGAGGATGCGCGGTAATTTGTGCGCTGACGCGCCTGCAAACTCCGCTGTCATCATCCGCGAAAGCGGATGATCCAGTACGCGCAGGCCGTTGTTGCTACGCGCGGTAGTGGTTACTGGATGCCCCGCCTTCGCGGGGCATGACGATCGAAGGACTCAACCCCGATACGCCCGCACCCGCTGCACCATCTGCTCGACATGGGCGATCGGCGTTTCCGGCTGGATGCCGTGGCCGAGATTGAAGATCAGCCGGCCCTTGCCGTAGTTCTCAAGGACATCATCGATCGCCCGGTCGAGCGCGGCGCCGCCGGTGATCAGTGCGAGCGGATCGAGATTGCCCTGCACCGCGACGCGGCTCTGCACGCGTTCGCGGATCATCGCAGGCTCCGCCGTCCAGTCGATGCTGACGGCGCTGACGCCCGTTGCTTCCACATAGGCCGGCAGCATGCCGGCAGCACCGCGGGGGAAGCCGATGATCTTGGCGTCCGGCACCTCTCTGCGCACCCCCTCGACAATGCGGCGCGCAGGCTCGATCGACCAGCGCTCGAATTCGCGCGGCGGCAATACGCCGGCCCAGGTGTCGAACAGCTGCAGGCAATCGGCGCCAGCTTTTAATTGGCCGACGAGGTAGTGGATCGAATTCTCCACCAGCGCGTCGATGATGGCCGCGAATGACTCGGGGTGCCGATAGGCCATCATCCGCGCCGGCGCCTGGTCGGGTGTGCCTTGTCCTGCGACCATGTAGGTTGCGACCGTCCATGGCGCGCCGCAGAAGCCGATCAGCGCGATCCTGTCGTCGAGCTCGCGCCGCACGCGGCGCAGCGCCTCATAGACCGGCTCGAGTTTGGCGAAGTCCGCATGCGCGGCGAGCGTCTTCACTTTTTCCGGCGTATCGAGCGGATCGAGCCGTGGCCCTTCGCCGGCCTCGAACCGCACCGAGCGTCCCAGCGCATAGGGAATGACGAGGATGTCGGAGAAGATGATGGCCGCATCGAAGTTGAAGCGGCGGATCGGCTGCAGCGTGACTTCGGCGGCATATTCCGGCGTGAAGCACAGATCGAGGAAGCTGCCGGCCTTGGCCCGCAATTCGCGATATTCAGGCAGATAGCGGCCGGCCTGCCGCATCATCCAGATCGGCGGGGTCGGCTGGCGCTCGCCGGCAAGCACATCAATAAGCGGTTTGGATGAATGCTGGGACAAGAAAGGTTCCTACCGGGCTCGGCTGACATTTTGACGCTTCTGATACACGGCGCGCCGCTTCCGGCCAAGGCAGATCTGGAACCGCCGCAGAGCGCGGCGCGTTGATCTGGCGCAAATGGAGGGAGCCTATGGCTGAGAAATTCAATCCGGCACCGCATGACAAGCATGCAGATGATCCGCATGAAGCGCTCGCCGCCGATCGCGAGACGCACGAGAAACTCGAAGCCGGCCTGGAGCACACCTTCCCGGCCTCCGATCCGGTCAGCGCGGCGCAGCCGTCGCCGAGCAAGGACAAGGGCCAGCACGATGACCCATCGCTCTGGGAAAAAGTGAAGGCAATGTTCCGCTGACGGTCGGAACCCCGGCGACCTCAATAATGCGGCGGCCGCTCGTTGATCGGGACGGCCGCATTGCTTTCGGCGTCCTGCAACCGCTCGCGCAATTCCTCAACCTGCCGCGTCAGCGCATCGATCTGCTTCCATTGCGCCGTGATGGTCTCGTTCAGCGTCTCGATCGTATCGTCCTGATAGGCAATCCGCGTCTCCAGCGTGTCGATGCGCTCGGCGAGCGTCTTGATATCAATCATGGGCGGTCTCTTTTCCGCGGCCGAGCGCGATCCGTTCGTCGAACACGAAACATTCGCCGCGCCAACGGCTCTCCTGCTCCGGCGTCTCCTCCAGATATTTGAGGATACCACCCTTGAGGTGATAGACCTCATCGAAGCCGCGCGCGAGCAAGAAGCTGCTCGCCTTCTCGCAGCGGATGCCGCCGGTGCAGAACATCGCGATCTTCCTGTGCCTGGTCCGATCGAGCTTCTGCGCGGCAAACTCCTTGAACTGTCCGAAACTCCTGATGCCGGGATCGAGCGCGCCCTCGAACGTGCCCATGGCGACTTCGAACGCGTTGCGGGTGTCGATCACGAGCGTATCAGGGTCGGCGATCAGCGCATTCCATTCGGCCGGGTCGACATAGATCCCGACCTGCCGCGTCGGATCGACGGAGGCGTCGCCGAGCGTGACGATTTCCTTCTTCAGCCGCACTTTCAGCCGCTGGAACGGCATCGCGGCAGCTTCGGAGAACTTCAGCTCCAGCCTGTCGAGCCGGCCGCCGAACAGTGCGCCGTGCTGCAGTTCCGCAACGAAGGTGTCAATCACCTCGGTGCGTCCGGCGATCGTGCCGTTGATGCCCTCGCTGGCCAGCAGGATGCTGCCCTTCAATCCAAGACCCGCGCAGATTGCGCGCAGGGGATCGCGCAGCTCCCGGTAATCGGGCAGGCTGGCGAACTGGTAGAAGGCGGCGACTTTCAGCGGCATGCCGCCGGTTTATCAGGCAGCCGGGCCAGCGAAAACCCTTCGCAGATTCCCGGCGCAACGCAGCTCTGGCATGCCAACCATTGCCGAGAGCGGCATGAATATGTCATGTAGCTCCCGCCCCGCCGGGAACTCCATGCAGCAGAACAATCAAGCGAGCTACTTTTAATGAGAAACTTTCATTTCGCCGGTCGCTCCACGGTCCACTCTCTCAATGGAATGGTAGCGACGTCGCACCCGGAGGCCGCGCTGGCGGCAATCGACGTGATGCGCGAGGGCGGTACGGCGGCGGATGCGGCGATCGCGGCCTCCGCGCTGCTCGCGGTGATCGAGCCGCAATCCACCGGCATCGGTGGCGACTGCTTTGCGCTGGTGCAGCCGCGGGGCGACGGCAAGATCATCGCGTACAATGGATCCGGCCGCGCCCCGATGGCGGCGAACGCGGAATGGTATCTCGAGCGCAAGATCCATTCGGTCCCGCTCACCTCGGCGCATGCGGTGAGCATTCCCGGCGCCGTCGACGCCTGGCAGACGATCCTGGGCGATCACGGCAAGTTCGGCCTCGACAAATTACTGCAGCCGGCGATCAAGGCCGCAGAAGAGGGCTATGTCGTCGCGCCCCGCATCGCCTTCGACTGGAAGAACCAGTTCGAGAAACTGAAGAACGGCACCAACACCCAGCGCTATCTGCTGCCACACGGCAAGCCCGCGGTCGCCGGCGACGTGATCCGCCAGCCCGAGCTCGGCAAGACGCTGCGCGCGATCGCGAAGGATGGTCCGAAGGCGTTCTACACCGGCGAGATCGCCGAGGACATGGTCGAGACGCTGCGCGGCATCGGCGGCCTGCACACCCTGGAAGATTTCGCCAACCATTCGACCGAGGTCACGGCGCCGATCGGCACCATCTATAAGGGCTACGATGTCTGGCAGTGTCCGCCGAACGGCCCGGGCATCACGATGCTGGTGATGCTCAACATCCTCTCCCGCTTCGATCTGACGAAATTCCCCGCGCTCAGCGTCGAGCGCTTCCATCTCGAGGCGGAGGCCGCGCGCATCGCCTACATGATGCGCGAGCAGCATATCGGCGATCCCCGGCACGTGCATGTCGACGTCGCCGGCATCCTGGCAAAGGAATTCGCCGACGAATACATCAAGAACATCCGGATGGACCGGCTGCTCGACCTGCCGAATGTCGCGCCGCCGATGAATCCGTCGACGGTCTATATCACCGTCGTCGACAAGGACCGCAACGTCTGCTCCTTCATCAACTCGATCGCGCATTCCTTCGGCTCGGCGATCGTCTCAAACAAGACCGGCATCCTCTTGCAGAACCGCGCCGGCGGTTTTCGCATCCAGCCCGGCCATCCCAACTGCATCGCGCCGGGCAAGCGTCCCCTGCATACGATCATCCCGAGCCTTGCGAGCAGGAACGGCCGCGCGATCATGCCGTTCGGCGTGATGGGCGGGCAGTACCAGCCGGTCGGTCAGACCCATGTGCTGACCAACATCCTCGACTATGGCTGCGACGTGCAGGAAGCGATCGATATGCCGCGCGGCCTGCACTATGAGGGCGTCTATCAGCTCGAGGACAGCGTACCGGCCGCGATCGTCGAGGATCTGAAGAAGATCGGGCACAAGACCACCAGCGTGGTGGCTCCGCTCGGTGGCGGGCAGGCGATCTGGATCGATTGGGACAAGGGCACGCTGACCGGCGGTTCCGATCCGCGCAAGGACGGCTGCGCGCTCGGCTATTGAGCGCGACTTCACTGAGACTTGGAACCAGCGCTGCTTCACAGCGCCGTGCTTCGTCATCCGGAACAACGCCGCACCGCCTTTGTTAGGGCGGTGAGGCGCAGGCGTGCGCCGCAATTCCTTTCGCAGCGGAGCCCGTCATGGATGACAAGACAAATCCGCGATCACTTTCTGCCTTCAATCGGCGTTCGTTCCTGGCGGGAGCCGCCGGTGGCGCGATGTTCCCGCTGGCGGCGCGCGCGGCCGGATCCGCGACGTCCACGATCCCTTCGACACAGGATCCCACGCTTCCCGTTCCCGTGACGCTGCGCGTCAACGGCCATGATAATTCCCTCAACATCGATGCGCGCACCACGGTGCTCGACGCGCTGCGCGAGCATATCGGGCTCACCGGCAGCAAGAAGGGCTGCGATCACGGCCAGTGCGGCGCCTGCACGGTGCTGATCGAGGGCCGTCGCGTGCTGTCCTGCCTGACGCTGGCGCTGTCGGCGCAGGATCACGAGATCACCACCATCGAAGGCCTTTCCAACGGCGAGCGGCTGCATCCGATGCAGCAGGCTTTCATCGACCACGACGCTTTCCAGTGCGGCTATTGCACGCCCGGCCAGATCATGTCGGCGATCGCCTGCGTCAAGGAAGGTCACGCCAACAGCGATGAGGACATTCGCGAATATATGAGCGGCAACATCTGCCGCTGCGCGGCGTATCCGAACATCGTGGCCGCCGTGAAGCAGGCGGCGCCCGAAATCCTCTCCGGCTAACAGAGGCGCTCATCATGCGATCCTTTGCCTATCAAAGAGCCGCCGATCCCTCCGCGGCAATCCAGGCGCTGGCGGCGGCAGACGCCGGCAACAATCCACTGACCGAAGCCGAAATCCAGCCGCTCGCCGGCGGCACCACGCTGCTCGACCTGATGAAGCTCGACGTGATGCGCCCACGCGCAATCGTCGACATCAATCCGCTGTCGCCGGCCTGGGCCACCGTCAGCCTCGAGAACGGCAATCTGCGTCTCGGCGCGATGGTGCGGATGGCCGATGTCGCGGCCAACCCCGAGATTCAGCAGAACTATCCCGTTGTCGCGGACTCGCTGAAGCTCGCCGCGAGTGCGCAGCTTCGCAACATGGCGACCCTCGGCGGCAACGTGCTGCAGCGGACCCGCTGCACCTATTTCCGTGACGTCAGCTATGAGGCCTGCAACAAGCGCAATCCGGGCTCCGGTTGCGCTGCGATGGACGGCTTCAACCGCACCCATGCGGTGCTCGGTACATCCGATAAGTGCATCGCGACCTATCCCGGCGATTTCGCGCAAGCCTTGATCGCGCTCGATGCGAGCGTGGACATCACCGGCAAGTCGGGCACGCGGACCATTCCGTTTGCGCAACTGCACAAGGCGCCGGGCGACACGCCGCAGCTCGAGACCATGCTCATGCCGGGCGAACTGATCTCCGGTTTCACCATCCGTGGCCGCTGGCCGCGCTCGGCCTATCTCAAGGTGCGCGATCGCCGATCCTACGAGTTCGCCTTGGCGTCGGCTGCGATCGCGCTCGATGTGCAGGATGGTACGGTGCGCGATGCGCGTATCGCGCTTGGCGGCGTTGCAACGCAGCCATGGCGGGCGCGCGGCGCCGAAGCACAGCTCAAGGGCCAGAAGTTCGACGATGCGCTGGCCGAGCGAGCGGCCGAGACCGCTTTCGAAGGTGCGTCCGCACGCCGCCACAATGAGTTCAAGATCGCGCTCGGCAAGCGCGTCGTCGCTCGCGCGCTGCATCAGGCCGTGACCATGGAGATCTGACCATGACGAAAGCCGCTCCCGCTCCCAAGGCGAATATGGGCCAGCCGATCCCGCGCTATGACGCCGTCGCCAAGGTGACGGGGAGGGCGCAATATGCGTCCGACATGCCGCTGCGCGATCCTGCCTACGCCTTTCTCGTCACCAGCGCGATCGCAAAGGGTCGTGTCGACAGCTTTGATCTGTCGGAAGCGCAGAAGGTGCGCGGCGTCGTCGACATCGTGACGCACGAGAATGCGGAGCGGCTCGAGCCTGCAAAGTTCTTCAGTAATGGCGGCTATGCGTCCACGACCAATCAGCCGCTGCGATCCTCCGAGATCGCCGAGGAGGGGCAGATCATCGCGGTCGTGCTCGCCGATACCTATGAGGCGGCGCGCGAAGCCGCGCATCGTGTCAAGGTGAGCTATACGGCGGCAACGCCCACCACGAGCTTTCATTCGGCCGGCACGGTCGCGGCCCGCGCCAAGGGCCAGCTTGCGATGTTCGAGGACGACCCGAAGGTCGGCCATTTCGACAAGGCGTTCGAGGAGGCGGAGGTGAAGGTCTCTGCCGAATATGAAACGCCACCGCAGCACCACAACCCAATGGAGCTGTTTGCCACCAGCGTCGCGTGGAATGGCGACAGTCTGACCATCTACGAACCGAGCCAGTTCGTCTACGGATTGAAGAACGGCGTTGCCACGCAGCTCGGGATCGATCCTGATCAGGTGCACGTGGTCAATCCTTATGTCGGCGGCGCCTTTGGCTCCAAGGGCTCGATGACGCCGCGCACCGCGATCATGGCGAGCATTTCCCGCCGCCTGCGCCGGCCCGTGAAGCTCGTCGCCACCCGCGACCAGGGCTTCAACGTGGCGACCTATCGCGCCGAGACGCGCCATCGCATCGAGCTCGGCGCACGGCGTGACGGCAAGCTGACCGCCCTGCGGCACGAGGGCTGGGAAATCTCTTCCCGCGCCGACGCCTATTGCGTCGGCGGCACCAAGACCACGACGCGGCTCTATGATTGCCCGAATGTCGACAGCCTGGTCTGGATCGTGCGTGCGGACCGCAACACCCCCGGCTTCATGCGCTCGCCGCCGGAAGTGCCGTATCTGTTCGCGCTGGAGAGCGCGATGGATGAGCTGGCCTATCGCTTGAAGATGGATCCGATCGAGCTGCGGCGCATCAATGACACGATGCGGGAGCCGATCGGCGGCAAGCCGTATACATCGCGCTCGTTGATGGCGTGCTTCGATGAAGGCGCCAAGGCGTTCGGCTGGGCACAGCGCAACCGTCAGCCGAAAGCGATGTCTGATGGCGATTGGTTGATCGGCTATGGCTGCGCCACCACCTGCTATCCGACCCAGGTGGCGCCGGCCGCGGCCCGCGTGCGGCTGCGGCGCGATGGCCGCGTGCGTGTCGAGATCGCCGGTCACGAGATCGGCACTGGCGCTTACACCGTCATCGCGCAGGCGGCTGCTGCGAGACTCGACGTTCCCGTCGAGAAAGTCACCGTCCTGATCGGCGATAGCGACCTGCCGCCGGCGCCGGTAGCGGGCGGCTCGAATTCGACCGCGAGTACATGCTCCGCCGTGATGATGGTGTGCGACCAGATCAAACAGCGGCTGTTCAAGGCGCTAATGCCGAACGAAAGCCTTTCGGACAAGGCCAAGGAGACCGTTGGCGTCGGCCAGACGCCATCGAGCAGGGCGGCCCGCAGCGACCAGCCGCTCGACCGCGAAAAGGCATTCGATGCGCTCGGCCTCAGTGTGATCGAGGAGTATGGCGAGTGGAAGCCCGAGGGCGCGCCGATGGATTCCTTCCGCGCCATGCATAGCGGTCAGGTGCGCATGGTCGGTGGGCCGGAGTTCGGCGACAAGATCGCCTATGCGTTCGGCGCCGATTTCGTCGAGGTGCGCGTCAACCGCTTCACGCATGAGATCCGCGTGCCGCGCGTGCTCGGCGCTTTCGCCGCCGGCCACATCATGAACCCGCGCACCGCGCGCAGCCAGTTGATGGGTGGCCTGATCTGGGGCGTGGCCTCGGCGCTGCATGAGGCGACGGAGCTTGACGAGCGCTATGCGCGTTACGTCAACGACAACCTTGCCGATTATCTCGTCCCGGTGAACGCGGATATTCCTGAGGTCGAGGTGATCCTGCTGTCGGAGGAGGACGCGCAAGTCAATCCGGCCGGCATCAAGGGGCTCGGCGAACTCGGCAATGTCGGCACCAATGCCGCCGTCTGCAACGCGATTTTCCACGCGACGGGCCAGCGCATCCGAACTTTGCCGGTGCGGCTCGAGAAGATCGAGGTATAGCGCGTCGAAAAGGGCTAGGGAAATCGCCCGCCTTGCGTTAGAGACGTCCTCGTCCTAAGCAAACAAGGTAGTTGCGATGCGCTCCACCCGACGCACCATCGTCAAGACCATCGCTGCCGTCGCGGCTGCGATCTCCGTTCCCGCCATGCCGAGGATGGCATCGGCCCAACCAGCAGGAAAAACCGTGACGACACCTTCAGGATTGCAAATCATCGACAGCCAGGTCGGCACCGGTGCCTCGCCGAAGCCCGGCCAGATCTGTGTCATGCATTACACCGGGTGGCTCTACGAGAACGGCCAGAAGGGCAAGAAGTTCGACTCGTCGGTGGATCGCAACGAGCCCTTCGAGTTTCCGATCGGCCAGCGCAAGGTGATCACCGGCTGGGATGAGGGCGTCGCCACGATGAAGGTCGGCGGCAAGCGTACTCTCATCATTCCGCCCAATCTCGGCTATGGCGCGCGCGGCGCCGGCGGCGTGATCCCGCCGAATGCGACGCTGATCTTCGACGTCGAATTGCTGGCCGTGAAGTGACTGGTTTGCAGCGCCGGTTTTCGGTAGCATCCGCGACAGCAACATTTCCGGGAAGCCAGCAATGACCGGCACGCACGATCACTCCCATTCGCATGACCATGACGAACGCTGGAAGCATGATGGCGTTCGCGTCATTCCCGGCAACCAGCTCGATCCGAACGTGCCGTCGACGGCAGGCATGGACCGCAAGGCCGCGATCAATTTTGCGCGCGTCGGCGCACAGAAGCTGTGGGCGGGTACTGTAACCATCAAGCCCGACGCCAAGACCGGCGCGCACCATCACGGCCATCTCGAAAGCATCATCTATGTCGTGAAAGGCAAGGCGCGGATGCGCTGGGGCGAGCATCTGCAATTCACCGCCGAAGCCGGCCCCGGCGATTTCATCTTCGTGCCGCCTTATGTGCCGCATCAGGAGATCAACGCCAGCCCGGACGAAGTGCTCGAATGCGTGCTGGTCCGCAGCGACGGCGAAGCGGTCGCGATCAATCTCGACATCGAGCCGGTGGAGAAGCCGGAGACGGTGCTGTGGGTCGATCCCGTGCACCGGCATCCGGACGAGAAGAAATGATGGTGCGGTTGACCGCGCTATAATTGCCGCGAGCGATATTGCTCGTACTCCAGCCGGCACGCCTTGCTGAAGTCATGCAGGAGGTCGACGGCATGGTCTTTGACCATGCTTCGCATCTCGACAAAGCTCTTGTCGGGCTCGGTATAGGTATCGAGGATTTTTTGCGCGACCTGTTCGGCCTTCTCGACGATCCTGGTGGATGACATCACCCGCATCCGCGAGATCTTGGCATAAAGCCCGACCAGGCCCGAAACGTCAGGGTTCTCGTGCTGGAGCGCATCGATGTAGCATTTCGATGCTATCTCGATGAAGTCGCGATAGATGTCCTGCCGGCGCAGGTTTTCGCTGGCAGACCATTGCGTCTGCGCCATGGCGCGCTGGGTGAACCAGGCCGTCGTCGCCGAGGTCAGGCCGCCGATGGCGGCGCCGGCCAATGCCGCAAAACCCGAGATCAGCGACGCGTCGACCATTTGACGATCAAGGCTGGACGATGTGGTTCGAAATGTGTGCTGCCGGGCGCCGCTGGCTCAGGAGGTCCAGGAGGCGCTGATCGTCCGCGCCTCGGGTCGGCCTGCCTCAAACCCGGTCTTCCAATGCAGGCACTTGGTGGTTCGCCCGATCCCGGGATTGAACGCATTGCAGGGGTCGAGCGCCTTGTAGTGTTCCACCAGCGCAGGCTTGGCGTGATAGAGATGGCCGACATTGTGCTCGGCCGGATATTCGGCACCGCGCTGGTCGAGCAACTTCCACATCTGCTCCTCGATCGCCTGACAATCATGGCCTTTCGCCACGATGTAGTCCTGGTGGAAGACGTGGCAGAAGAAGTGGCCGTAATACAGCTTGTGCAGAAGCTTTGCGTCGATCTCCGGAGGCAGGCTTTCGCGCCACTGCTCGTCGTTGCGGCGGAGCGCGACATCGAGGGCGACGATGTCCTCGACCTCGCGGCCGTGGACGGCGCGATAACGCACCGCGGCGCCTGCAGCGGCGAAGCGGTGGAGCATCGCCTTGGCGCCCTCGTCCTTGGTGCAGGTGAAGAAATCGCCGTTTTTCGAGGGAAAGATCGACTGCAAATATTGAGACGCTTCGTCGATGCCATCATCACCCATTTGCAGGATCAGGTGATGCTCGAAGCGGTCGCGGTACTCCATCATCCGCTTCGGCAAGTGACGGGGAAACAGCGAGCTTGCGAATTGCATGACGCGGTCGCTGAGGTGGCCCGGCAGGAAGGACAGGCGTTCGCAGATCCCGTCAAAGCGTCCCTTGATCGCGAACAGCATCGGCAGCCAGGCGGTGCCGAGATAGTTGATGGCGAGAAAAGTATCCTTGCCGTACTTCTCAGCAATGTCGAAGGCTGTGCGGTGCAGATATTCGCCGGAAATCGGCAGCGAATTGAACTTGGCCAGGATATGCCGGCGGATCGTCTCGAGTTCGGCGGGATCGTTGGAGCCGATATAGAAGGCGCCGGTTCGCTCGGTCTTGGCGAAGGTGTCGAGCCGAACCGCCATCAGCATGACCTTGCCGGCGCTGCCTGATGCCTCGAACAGACGGTGCGGATCGGCATTGAAGCGGGCCGCCGTCGGCGCGTCGATGTCGCGGACGTGGGTCGCATAGTCGTGGTCGGACGCCAGCCGGTTCGGATCGTTCGCGACGTCGGCTTGCGTGAAGGCTCCGTTCTCCAGCCGTTCCAGCATCGCTTCGGGATCATTGCCGAGATTGATGCCGAGGTGGTTCACGAGATGAACGTCACCGGATTCGTCCAACCGGGCGAACAAGGCGAGCTGCGTGAACGCGGGGCCGCGGTGGATCAGCGCGCCGCCCGAATTGTTGCAGATGCCGCCGAACACGGAGGCGCCGATGCAGGACGAGCCGATCACGGAGTGAGGGTCCCGCCCCAGCGGCCGCAGCCGGTCCTCGAGCTGATAGAGCGTCGCACCGGGCAGGCACACCACCTGCTTGCCTTCGTTGATGAGGTGGATGCCTGTTATCCGCATGGTGTTGATCAACACGATGCCGCGGTCATAGTCGTTGCCGTCAGGCGTCGACCCGCCGGTGAGGCCGGTATTGGCGGCCTGCATGATCACGATCTTGTTGGCGGCGACGCAGACCTTCAGCACCCGCCACAGCTCGACGAGGGTGCCGGGGCGGACCACCGCGACAACAGGACCATGTCCGAAACGAAAGCCGGTGCAAAATCTCCGGGTCTGCTCCATGCCGGTCAGGACATGGGATCTTCCGACAATGTTAGAAAGCTGCTTGAGAAGAGCGGCGTCATCCCCGACGCTCTTGTCGGCATCATTGGTCGAGTTGGGCGGCAGTCGAACAGCAGACTCCATGGCAAGACTCCGTTCATGCAACGCCCTCCGCACGTCTATTCGTAAAACTCCCCTCGGAAATGTCAAAAAGCCAGGGGCCGGTTTCTGCCAGCCTGACGCAAGCGCGATGCAAGATCACCGTGCGAACAGACAAGCCGTAGCGGCGGTGCACACGAATGGGCGCGCATCGCCGTTCAGCACGTCGCTGCCGTCGCCGCCCTTAAGATAGTCATTGCCGTTGCCGCCCAGTAGGGCGTCCTTTCCCTTGCCTCCCCACACATGATCGTTGCCGTCGCCGACCGTGATCTTGTCCGCGTCATCGCGGCCGCTGATTGTGTCGTTGCCCGTCGTGGCCGCGAGGCAGTCCTTCCTGCTGGCGAGGAGCGCAGCGACGAAGCGATCTATGCTTCCGCACGCGGAGAGATGGATTGCTTCGCTCGCAATGACGGTGATGCGCAAGGTTTACGCAAACACGCGGTGATCAATCTGTCCGTTCGGCACCACGTAGCCGTAGCGCGTATTCGACGGTTCCGGCCCGTCCTTCTCGTATTTCGCCTTCATCATCGCGAAGCGGTCGCCCTTCAGTTCCAGCATCGCACGCTTGGGCTGGACGTCGTAGAGCCGGGCATTGTTGTCGCCGAAGATCGCGCGCTTCACCGGTCCGTCCGCAGGCCCGAGCGGCGCATAGCCGAACTTCTTCTGCATCGCCTCGGGGATCTCGAGCCGCCTCAAGCCTTCGATCTGCCACTGCGGCGCGCCGGTCCAGAGTGCGTCGGTGCCCCAGCAGACATGGTCGACGCCGAGCCCCTTGATCAGCGTGCCCATCAGTGCGGCGCAGACATTCGGCTCCGCCACCAGGGTCGTGGCAAACAATTGTCCGACATCGCCATAGACGTTGTTGACGCCATATTGCGCGGGAATGTCGGCGAGGTCGGAGGTCCAGGCGATGCGGCCGGTGCGTTCGAACTCGGCCAGCGCCACTTTCGGGTCGCCGCCGACATGGCGGTAGGCGGAGTGATAGATGATGAAATTGAGTTGCGGCCAGTCTTTCGCGGCTTGCCCGACATCGGCGACGTCAGCGAAGCCGCGCAGGTTCGGATATTGCTTCTCGATGCCCGGCGGGAACAGGCCCTTGTGCACGCAGACATTCTTGATGCCCGCCTTCACCATCTTCTCGTAGCCCTTGTAGGTGACTTTCTCGTCGTCCATGCGCCAGGGATAGCGGCTGATCTCCTTGTGGGTATTGTCGCCGATCGTGTAGCCCTTGCAGGACTCGGGTCTCAGCGCCAGCGCCGCATCGAGCTTGTCGAGCCAGCCAGGCTGGCCAGGGGTGAAGATCGCGTGACAGAACACTCGCCGCGAGCCGGCCTCGTCGTTGATCTTCTTGCGCGCGTCCGCCATCTGCTCGTTGGTCAGGAACCAGTCCTGCTCGATGTCGGATGGCGCCGATGAGATCAGCGCGATCTTGGTGTCGCTATCGAGAAACATCTCCTTCTTGTAGTTGTTGAACTTCAGATCCTCGATGGTCTGCTCGTGCTCGCTCAGCTGCTTGTTCCAGCCGGCCTTGCCGACCGCCTTGCGCATCTCGACGAAGCCCATGATGCGGGTGTCGTCGCGCAGGAAATGCGTGTGCATGTCCATGATGAACTGGTCTTTCAGCGTATTCGCGCGCTCCTGCGCCATCGCCGGCGTTGCGGCTTCAGCCTTGTTCACGGCGAACAGCGGTCCATAGACCTCGTTCATCGCCAGGAAAGAGGCGGCCATGCCGGCCGCCGTCTGGAAGAATCTCCGGCGGTCGAGGCCCTGCCTGCCGCCGAGCTCGTCGGCCATCGCGAGCAGCCGGGCCTCGACCTCGCGCTGCCGCTCGTTCTGCGGGTCGGGATAGAATTCGTCGCTGGAGACGATCTGGGTCGGGATTGGCGTCGGATATTGACAAAGTTCCGACGGCATCAAGGCTGCAAGTTCTTCTTCGGTGAGATTGCTGCTCATGAACTACTCCCTGTATTGCGCCGGATTCTTCTCCGGTCTGGCGGGCGCGAAGACTAGGCCCAGTTTCGCCAAGCGTCGTGGCTTCTTCCCGCGGCAACGTTCACAAACGCGTGCGCCGAGTTTCGCAACACGTGCGACAACACGATGGGTGCTCTCTCGCAACGGCGCGCCAACGCTGCTAATCTCTTGACCTGCGATCGGACGAAGAATCCGAACCACGGGAGAGGCGAGCCATGGCGCGTTCCGAACAAGCGGTCCCAAGGCGCACAGTCATCAAGGGCATCGGTGCAGGTCTCGCCGCCGGCGCCATCGGCGCCCCGTCAGCGCAGGCCGAGACGGCGGTTCCATCGCAAGCTGGAGAGATCTGGAGCAGCGAATACTGGGCGAAGAAGGGCGATGTTCCGCTTTGGATGTACCGCAAGCGGATCGGAGCGCCGCAAACAGGCGAGCCTGCACGCCCGGTGGTGTTCTTCGTCCATGGCTCATCGGTGACCTCGCGGGTGTTCGACGTCAGCGTGCCCGGCAAGGGCGAATATTCCGTGATGAATGAATTCGCCCGCTATGGTTTCGACTGCTGGACCATGGACCACGAGAATTACGGCAAGTCCGGCCGCACCTCGGGCAATTCCGATATCGCGAGCGGCGCTGAGGACCTGAAAGCCGCGGTCGAGGTCATCGCTGGTGCGACCGGCCGACAGAAATACCATTTCGTCGGCGAGTCCTCGGGCGCGCTGCGCGCCGGCGCCTACGCCATGGTCGCGCCCGAGCGCATCGATCGGCTGGTGTTTGCGGCTTTCACCTACAAGGGCGAGGGATCGCCGACACTGGCAAAGCGCGCCGAGCAGCTCGACTATTTCCGCTCGCACAACATGCGCAAACGCGACCGCGACATGATCCGCTCGATCGCGACCCGCGACAAGCCCGGCACCTCCGACCCCGCCGTGATGGAAGCGCTGGCGGATGCCGAATTGCAGTTCGGCGACCAGATTCCGACCGGCACCTATCTCGACATGACCGCCAATCTGCCGGTGGTGCATCCGGAGAAGGTGCTGGCGCCCGTGTTGCTGATCCGCGGCGAACATGACGGCATTGCGACGGTCGCCGATCTCGAGGCGTTCTACAACCGGCTGCCGAACGGCGACCGCCAGTTCGTCATCCTCCCCGGCACCGCCCATTCCGTGGTGCTCGCCATCAACCGGCAATTGTTCTGGCATGTGACACGATCGTTCCTGACCATGCCGACGCCGATCGCGACGTAGGCTCAGGGCTCTCGGTGTCGTTCCGGGGCGATGCAAAGCATCGAACCCGGAACCTCGAGATTCCGGGTTCGCTTCGCGCCCCGGAATGACCGTGTAACTTTTTTTAGATCCCCTGTCGGACTCCCGCCCGCCCGTCCGTCCTTGGGCTGAACACCATGCAAAAGGAGCCCATGATGTCCAAACTGATCTTCGTGAACCTGCCTGTCAGCGACCTTGCCCGCTCGACCGCCTTCTACCAGGCGATCGGCGCGGCCAAGAACCCGCAATTCTCCGATGATACCGGCTCGTGCATGGTGTTCTCCGACACCATTCACGCCATGCTGCTTACCCACGACAAATTCCGGCAGTTCACGCCCAAGAAGATCGCCGACGCCAGGACCACGAGCGAAGTCCTGATCTGCCTTTCCGCCGACAGCCGCGACGCCGTCGACGATATCACCGCCAAGGCGAAGGGCGCCGGCGGCAATGCCGATCCGTCGCCCAAGCAGGACTATGGCTTCATGTATGGCCGCAGCTTCGAGGATCCGGACGGCCACATCTGGGAAGTGGTCTGGATGGATGTCGAAGCCGCCACCAAGGCTCAATGCGCCACCGCCTGATTGCCGCTGAACACGTAGGAGCCTATCATGTCCAGGATCACCCCTTGCCTGTGGTACGACGGCGACGCCGAGGAAGCCGCGAAGTTCTACGTTTCGCTGCTGCCGGACTCGCGAATCGATACAGTCCAGAAGAACATCATCGATGGTCCCGCCGGCAAGGCCGGCACGGTGCTGGTGGTCGAGTTCACCTTGGCCGGTCAGCATTTCATGGCGCTCAATGGCGGCGTGAAGATGGAATACACCTACGCCGCCTCGTTCATGATCGACTGCGCCGACCAGGCCGAGGTCGATCGGCTGTGGGACGCGCTGCTCGCCAATGGCGGCAAGCCCGAGCAATGCGGCTGGCTGAGGGACCGCTTCGGCGTTCCCTGGCAGATCGTGCCGAGCGCGCTGCCCAAATATATCGGCGGCCCCGACAAGGCCGGCGCAGCACGCGCGATGCAGGCCATGCTCGGCATGGTCAAGCTGGATATCGAAGGCCTGCGCCGCGCCTATGAGGGCAAGTCGGCGGCGTAATCGATTGCCTCCGCACGGCTGTTCTCTCCCCTCAGCCTGAGGAGCGCGTAGCGCGTCTCGAAGGATGCAGGCCTCGCTTTGGCCTCATGGTTCGAGACGGCGCATCGCGCCTCCTCACCATGAGGGGAGACATCAGTAATTGACCCGCAGGCCCACGCCGCCGTGCACCGTGGTGCCGACCGGATGCGGACCGGCCGTGCCGTTGACGAAGAGGTCGGCGACCCAGCCCTTGGTATTGCGGAAGCCGAGCCGGCCGCCATATTGGAACCACAGCCCCGTTGCTTGGTGACGATCAGCGCGAAATAAGTTCGATGCAATGGACAGAAAAATCGGCAGCGCTCACAATCGATTCATTGCTGCACCGTGATCGCCCGAAGACATCGTGCCCGAATCACCTTCTGTTCCAGCCACACGCACTGTTCTCACCGCGGCCAGTATCTTTATCGTCGCGCATCTTCTGCTCCTGATCGGCCTGAGCGCGCCGGAAAAATTCTACTTTGACGAGGTGCATTACGTGCCGGCGGCGCGGCAGATGCTCGAGCCGGTGATGCGAGAGCCGCTGCTCAACCCGATGCATCCGCCGCTCGCCAAACAGCTCATTGCGCTGTCGATCAGGACGTTCGGCGACAATCCGTTCGGGTGGCGCTATCCCGCCGCATTGTTCGGAGCGCTGGCGCTGGTCGGGGTCTATCTCGGCGGACTGGCGCTGTTCGCTCGGCAGTCCTCGGCAATCGCGGCCACGCTCATCGCCGCATTCAACCAGATGCTGTTCGTGCAGTCGCGGATCGCGATGCTGGATGTTTTCGCGCTCGCCTTCAGCCTGTTCGCGATCGCGGCGTTCGTCCATGGCTTCCGGCAGGCGCGGCCGCATCTTTGCTTCGCGCTTGCGGGATTGGCATCCGGCCTCGCTGTGGCCTGCAAATGGAGCGGCCTGCTCGTGCTCGCAACCTGCATCGCCGTCGTCGCCGCGATCCGGCTGATGCAGGGCTGGCGCACGCAGTTCGCCGATGCCAGGCCGGAGGACTGGTATCGGCCCGAGCTCTGGCCCGATTTTCGTTTCCATCACTTCGCCGCATGCTTCGCGCTGCTGCCTGTGATCGTCTATCTCGCCAGTTTCGTTCCGCTCTATGGATTTTCGTTTGCCGATATCCTGGAGGCGCAGCGCCGCATCTTTGCCGACAACACCACCGCCGCGATCGCCGGCCACACCTATATGAGCTCATGGCCGTCCTGGCCGTTCCTCGTGCGTCCGGTCTGGTATCTCTTCGACAAGCTCGGTGACGACCACGTTGCCGCCGTGGTCCTGCTTGGCAATCCCCTGATCCTGTGGCCGGCGCTCGCTGCGCTTGCAATTGCCTTGCGTGATTGGATCGTCGTGCGGCGGGCGGATGCCTTCCTGGTGCTGGCGTTCTATCTTGGTCCCTATCTCGCTTGGGCGTTGCTGCCGCGCACGCTCGGCTTCATCTATTACTACCTGCCGGCCGCGACCACCGCGAGCTTTGCCCTGGTCTATGCGCTGACCCGCGGCCAGGCTCCGCGCTGGCTGCTGTGGGTCTTCGTCGCCATCGGCGCGCTGGGCTTTGCAGCCATGCTGCCGATCTCGGCCGCCTTCATCGGTAGCTCGATGGCTACTTTTAACCGTCTGATGCTGTTCCAGAACTGGATCTGAGCCGCTGGGCTTGACGGGCCTTTACCGCTCATGGATTTTTGTATGCAAGAGTAGGTCCATCGACTTGCTTCAAGGCAGTGGAAGGACGGTCATGCTGGAGCGTTTCCTCGATTCGTCAACGCTTTCCCCGCACGGAATTTGCCTGTTGTGGGAGCCTGGGCTGATCTGGCTCCACGTCATCTCCGACGCACTGATCGCGGCCGCCTATTTTTCCATTCCGGTGGCGCTGGCCATCTTCGTGTCGAAGCGGCGCGACGTCGCGTTCGGCTGGGTGTTCTGGGCTTTTGCGCTGTTCATCCTGTTCTGCGGCTTCACCCATGTGTTGTCCATCGTCACGCTCTGGGTGCCGATCTATGGCATCGAAGGCATCGTCAAATTAATGACGGCCGTCGCCTCCATCGTCACCGCCGCCATGCTGTGGCCGCTGCTGCCCAAGCTCCTGGCGCTGCCCTCGCCGTCGCAACTCCGCGAGGCCGAGGACCTGCTGCGACAGTCGCAGCAGGTGACCGGGGGCGTCGCGCACGATTTTAACAATCTGTTGACGGTCATCAGCGGCAATCTCGAAATCGCCGCGCGCAGCGTGCAGTCCGACGGCGGCGTCAAGCGCGATCGGCTCGCGCGGGTGATCGGCAACGCCTCAAGCAGCGCGCAGAGGGCGGCGCTGTTGACGCAGCAGCTCCTGACCCATGCGCGCGGCGAGCCGCCCGATCTCAAGCCTGCCTATCAGGCGCCTCCCGCAACCGCTGTCTCCGTCAAGGAGGGCAGCGCGCCGGTGGCTGCAAGTGCCGGCAGCGAGACGATCCTGGTGGTCGAGGACGAAGACAGCGTGCGGTCCTATCTGATGGAGACCCTGCAGGAACTCAATTACAAGGTCCATGAAGCCGCCAACGGCGCAGTTGCGCTGGCGCTGTTCAAGACCGGACGATTCCATGTCGACCTGCTGCTCACCGACATCATCATGCCCGGCCTCAATGGCCGCGAACTGGCCGACGAGCTGCATCGACTCCAGCCCGACCTGAAGGTGCTGTTCATGACCGGCTATGCCGGTAATGTCGTCGGCGATCAGGATCGGCCCGACGAGGACGTATCGCTGTTGCAGAAGCCGCTGACGCAGACCGTGCTCGCGGCAAGGATCAGGGAAATGCTCGACAAGCCGTAGCCAGGATGAGGCGAAGCGTCATCCGGGCCCATCGCCGTATCTCACGTTCCCGGGTTGCGCTGCGCTTCACCCGGGCTACGGATCGATCCGCGGCTTCACTGCGCCGCCGTTTTGGTTTCCATGTTGACGACCTGAACCCGGCGGTTGGTCGGATCGAGCGGCGCATTCGGATCCTTCGGCTTGCTCTCACCATAACCGACGGCGACCAGGTTGGAATCGGCGATGCCGTAGTGCTCGGTCAGGTACTTCTTGATCGTATCGGCGCGGCGCTCGCTGAGCTCCTGGTTGTAGGCGTCGCTGCCGACCGCGTCGGTGTGGCCGGCGACCACGAAGGTCGAACCCTTCAGGTTCGGATTCGACAGCGCCTTGCCGAGCTCCTGTACCGCCTGTGTCGAACTCTTGCTGATCTCGGCCGAGTTGAAGTCGAAATGGATCTCGAGGTTGATCTGCGGCTTGGTCGCGGCGAGCTCGGCAATCTCCTGGCGTTCGCCGAGCGAGAGCGAGCGGGTCGGACGGTTGCGCAGGCTGTCGACGAATTTCGTCTCCTTGGCGGTCGCCACGGTGTCCACCTGCTGCGGGCCGGTGGACAGGCCGCGGGTCAGCGGCTTGGATTTGAGCGCATTCACGATCTGGTCGGCCCGAACGACGCTGTCGCCGGCGAAAGCCAGGCCCGCCGTCATCGACAGCGCGGCGCCGATCGTCAGGATGGAAAGTCCATGAAAGCGGGTCATCGTCTTAAATCCTCTAAGTATGCGCCGGCCGGATTGGCTCGCCTGGCGCTTTGATGCTCCGACGATAGGTCAGGTTCAAATTGCCGGATGTGATGTGGATCACGTAGGGGCGTGCTTGCCTTCTGGCCGCTGGGCTCTGGCGCTCGATCAAGGACTCCATCACAGTCGAGGAGCCAACGCCCATCTGCGTACTGCGTAGCGGCGGTGCGGCCATCATTGCGGAGGTGGCGGCCTCTCGGCGCGTTCTTCGGTGGCATGATGGACGGACTGTCCCGGCGATGCAGGTCCGCACGGCGAAATCGAGAAAGGCGGCCTGATTGGCTTTTCTCGTCGCCACGATAAACCGGTTGACGACCGCGACTGCTGGTCGCAGCTCGTCTCGGCTTCATCGCGTTGCAATACAGAAAAAATAACTTTCCACTGCAAGTGCGGCCGCCAGCCAATGCGTATTGTGTTGGCCGGTGTCACGCCGCCTTCATTCCAAGGGAGACTTTTCCGATGAAACGACTGATCCTGGCTGCCGCGTTCTCGGCTGTCGCTTTCGGACCTGCTTTCGCCAAGCCGATGGCCTGCACCACGGAGAACATGGCCAAGTCGACCGCCGCGATGAACACGATGCCGGAAGGGCCCGGCAAGATGGCGATCGCCAAGAGCATGAGCAAAGCCAACACCGAAATGAGCAAGGGCAACATGCGCGGCGCCTGCAAGCACTATCTTGAGGCCCAGGCAGCACCCAAGTAATCTGGCGAAGCAGTCTCTAAAGGCCGCTTTACGCTTTGGCCGCGCCGACCGGCGCGGCCTTTTCGTTGCTCGCGGTCCATGCCGCGAATCCGTGGACGGTGATCTCCGCGCAAGCACTTGGCCTCGCCGGAACGGAAAACCGGCGTCCACTTTTCTGCATCATGCTCTACATTGGGGCCGATGCCCCGCCCGATTCCATCCCATCCCCTGAGCAGGACCGACGCCCGCCGCCTCTGGCTTTCGGCCCAAAGGCTCGATACGCCCGTGCCGTTCGGCGACGGGCCGGCGGCGGTCGCCGCCGCTGTCGAACATCTCGGCTATGTGCAGATCGACACCATCAACGTGATCGAGCGCGCCCACCATCACATCCTCTACAGCCGCATTCCCGATTATCGCCGCGCCGATCTGCGCCACGCCCAGAGCGTCGACAGAAGCGTGTTCGAATACTGGACCCATGCCCTCTCTTATGTGCCGGCCGGGGATCTGCGATTCTTCCTGCCGGCGATGCGGCAGCACCGGCGCGAGGGCCACAAATGGTTCAATTCGGTCACACCCGCCGACATGCGCAAGGTGATGCGCCTGATCCGGCAGGGACCGCTCACCATCCGCGACATCGACGACGACGTGTTGGTGGAGAAGGAGCATCTCTGGCAGAGCCGCAAGCCGTCGAAGCGCGCGCTGCAACTCGCCTTCTACACCGGGGTGCTGACGATCAGCGAGCGCAACGGCATGCTGAAGACCTACGAGCTGATGGCGCGGCATTTCGGCTGGGACAAGCCACCGAAGCCGGCCTCTGCGCGCGAGATCACCGCTTATCTGCTCGACCGCGCGCTGCGTTCCCAGGGCGTCGTCAGCCTGGATTCCATCTGCCATCTCGATGCGCCCAGCAAGAAGCCGGTGCGGCGCCTGATCGAGGCGCGCGTGCGGCGAGGGGAGCTGGTACCGGTCGCGCTCGAAGGCGCCGGCAAGCAGGAGCATTGGGCGCGCCCGGAGGCGCTGCAGCCGCCGGGCGAGGGCGATCCCATGCTTGTCCATATCCTCTCGCCGTTCGATCCGCTCATCATCCAGCGCAAGCGCACCGAGCTGTTCTTCGGTTACGGCCACCGTTTCGAGGCCTATGTGCCCAAGGAAAAGCGCCTGTTCGGCTATTTTGCGCTGCCGGTCCTGGTCGGGGACGAGATCGTCGCCGCCATCGACCTGAAGACCGATCGGCCGAACAAGAAGCTATTGATGCAGAAATGGAGCTGGGTCGGCAACGGCGCCAAGCGAGGCGCCCGCAAGGAGTTCAAGCCTCGCATCGAGGAAGCGCTGCATAGATTCGAGCGCTTCCAGCTCGCTAACGACCTATGAGATTTACCCGTCGTTGCGAGGAGCGCAGCGACGAAGCAATCCATGCCTCCGCGAGCGGTGAGATGGATTGCTTCGCTTCGCTCGCAATGACGGGACTGATAAGGGCAGGTCGGCGGACTGCGCCAGGGCTCCAAGTTTCGCCTCGGGAACCCGCAGCCTCCTGGCCGGTTGGTTCGTTGCGACTAATTTCAGGGAGGCGTTATGGGCAAGGACAAATCGATTCTCGACAAGATCACGGACACGGTGAAGGGCGTCGCCAGCGCCGCAGGCGATGCATTGAAGCCGGACGAGACGACCACGAAGGCCGACGAGCGCACGGCGACCTACGTCCCGCTCGCCGCCGACGGCCTCGTCTCTGATCCGATGATGATGCAGCCGATGGCAACGGCCCCGCCGCGCAAGCGGCGCGCCGCGCCCAAGCGGACGGCAGGCGGCGCAAGGCGGGCGGCAGCCGCGGCGAAGAAGACCGCGAAGAAAAGGTCGGCCAGCAAGGCCGGCAAGGCATCCGCCAAGAAGCGCTCGGCCAAGGCAGCCAAGACGACCGCGAAGAAGACCAAGGCCGCAAAGAAGACGCGCAAGGCACGGCGGTAGCCTTCAACGGTCCGTCATGCCCCGCGCACGCGGGGCATCCAGTAATCGCTGGCAGCAGTGATTGAGCCGACGGGCTGTGGCTTACTGGATCGTCCGCCGTTGCGGACGATGACGGTGGCTATTGGCTCTTGGCGAGACCCGGCAGCTCTAGGCGATCAAGCACTACACCGAGCAAAATCCCTGCGGCATAGGCGACGATATTCCATGCCGAGAAGATGCGGCCGAGCAGCAGCGCGCCGGCGGTCGTCAGCCTGAAAGCGTCGAGCCATGGCGTATGCACCAGCCGGAACAATTCCACGCAGATTGCGATCGCAAGCGCGATCAGCGCCACGGTCCGCCGTGACCATCCCGCCGCAGCAATCGCGACCAGGAAGAACACCATCGTCCCCCACAACAGCGAGCCGCCATACTTCACGACGAACGCCGGAAACCCCACGTCGAAGCCGAACCGGCGCAGCGTCAGCCCGGCGATGATGATCGAAAGACAAAGCAGGACGCGGACAATCATGATCGGGAAAGCCTCGTGGGAGACCGAGCTAAAGCCCGGCCCGCAGCCCGGCGCAAGCTCGTCAGGCTGTCGCGCTCCACGCGCCCAGCAATGAACCTTTGTCACAATTCCGATTGACACCGTGCGGCTGATGCTGAAAACCCCTTCGCAACAGCAATAACAGCCCTCGGGGGGACACCCATGAGCCAGACCACCACACTTGCCGCCGCCGCAAGTGCGAAGAGCGAGATCGAGACCTCGACCATCCGCGCCATCTCGGCGCGCCTAATTCCGTTCCTGGTGCTGGCCTACTTCTTCTCCTATCTGGACCGCGTCAATCTCAGCTTCGCCGCGCTGACGATGAACGCGGATCTGAAGTTCTCGCCGCTGGTCTTCGCCTGGGGCGCCGGCATCTTTTTCATCGGCTATTTCATCTTCGAGGTGCCGAGCAATCTCGCGCTGGAGAAATTCGGCGCCAGCCGCTGGATCGCCCGCATCATGGTGACCTGGGGCGTGATCTCGGCGCTGATGGCGACCGTCAGCGGCGAGTGGAGCTTTCTTGTGCTGCGTTTCCTGCTCGGTGTGGCGGAGGCCGGCTTCTTCCCCGGCATCATCCTCTATCTGACCTATTGGTATCCGGCCGAATACCGCGCCCGCTTCCTCGCCGCCTTCGCGATCGCCGTGCCGGTGTCCACCGTGATCGGTGCGCCGATCTCCGGGCTCCTGCTCGGGCTTGACGGCCTGATGGGGCTGAGGGGCTGGCAGTGGCTCTTCATCATCGAGGGCATCCCCTCGGTGCTGCTCGGCGTCGTCACCTGGTTCTATCTCACCGACAAGCCGGAGAAGGCGAACTGGCTGACCGCGGAGCAGAAGGCATGGCTCAAGGCAAAGCTCGACGCCGAGGTCGCGGCCAAGCAGGCGGTGCGGCACTTCACGCTCGGCGAAGCGCTGTCCTCGCCCAAGGTGATCGCGCTCAGCCTGATCTATTTCGGCTTCGTCGGCGCGCTCTATGGGATGCAGTTCTGGCTGCCGCAGATCGTGAAAGCCTTCGGCCTCACCAACGCGCAGACCGGCTTTGTCACCGCGATCCCCTATCTGTTCGGCACCATTGCGATGGTGCTGTGGGCGCGGCACTCCGACGCCACCCGCGAGCGCGTCGCCCATGTCGGCGGACCGCTCTTGCTCACGGCGCTCGCGCTCGGCGTCTCCAGCTATCTCACCGATCCCACCATCACCATGGTCGTGCTGACGATCGCAGGAATCGGCACCTTCTGCACCTTCGCGGTGTTCTGGACATTGCCGACGGCCTGGCTCTCCGGCACGGCTGCCGCCGGCGCCATCGCGCTGATCAACTCGATCGGCAACCTCGCGGGCTTCGGCGGGCCCTATCTGATCGGCTGGGTCAAGGATGCAACCGGCAATACCTCGACCGGCCTGCTGGTCCTGTCTTTGCTGCCACTGGCGGCCGGCCTCCTCGTCTTCCTCGGCGGCCACGAGACCAAAACCGAATTCGCCAGCGCGAAGTAGCCAACGGCTCCGTCATTCCGGGGCGCGCGCAGCGCGAACCCGGAATCTCGAGATTCCCCGATGCGCAATGCGCATCTAAGGGTCTGGTCCTTCGGACCATCCCGGAACGACGTCCGCGACGGTAGCTCACAGCAGCTCTCAATGACCCCGACGACAACGAGCTCACGAATTGGTGTCTACTGACGATTATTGACATTCGTCAGTGATCAATCAATACTTTTCATCAGACATCAGCCCGATGGAGAGACCGATGTTCGCCCGTTCGATTTTTGCGAATTATTACAAGCTTTTGGCCGGCGCGTTGTTGGCGGCAGCGGCTATTTCGCTGGCCGGCTGCAACGAAACGGTTGCCGAAAAAGCCGATCCCGGGCGTCCGGTGCTGGTCTCCACGGTGCATTATGAGGCTGAGACCCCGGAGCGCAGCTTCGTCGGCACGATCCGGCCGCGGATCGAAAGCGACATGGGCTTTCGGGTCGCCGGCAAGGTTGCAAAACGGCTCGTCGAGGTCGGCCAGACCGTCGAGATCGGCCAGCCGCTCGCCACGCTTGATGAAGTCGATCTGAAGCTGCAGGCCGAGCAGGCCGAAGCCGAACTCCGCGCCGCCACCGGCGTGCTGGCGCAGGCGTCCGCCGCCGAGAAACGCGCCAAGGATCTGCGGGCCAAGGGCTGGACCACGGACGCGCAGTTGGACCAGAGCAGCGCCGCTGCTGATGAGGCCCGCGCCCGTCTCAACCGCGCCGAACGCTCGGTCGAACTGACCAGGAACTCGCTTTCCTATGCGACGCTCGTCGCCGACACCCGCGGTGTCGTCACCTCCACCTTGATCGAGCCCGGCCAGGTCGTGGCCGCCGGCCAGACTTCGATCCGCGTGGCGCGGCTCGGCGAGAAGGAGGCGGTGGTCGCCATCCCCGAGACCTTGCTCGGCCGCGCCAAGACCGGCGTCGCCACCGTGACGCTGTGGTCGGAAGCGGGCAAGAAGTACACCGCAAAACTGCGCGAGGTCGCGCCCTCGGCCGATCCCGCCACCCGCACCTATCTCGCAAAATTCTCGCTGCCGGAAGCCGGCGACGACGTCTCGCTCGGCATGACCGCGACGCTGACGCTCGCCGATGCCGAGACCGAGCGCGTGGCGAAGCTGCCGCTGTCGGCGCTGTACAGCCAGGGCGGCGAGCCTTCGCTCTATGTCGTCAACGATGCCGGTGAGATCTCGCTGAGGCCGGTCAAGGTGAAGGCCTATCAGAGCAATTGCGTCGTGATCGCCGGCGGTGTCGAGGAAGGCGCGAAGGTGGTGGCGCTCGGGGTGCAGAAGCTCGACCCGGCCCAGAAGGTCCGCGTCGTTGCGTCGCTGTCGTTCTGATACGTCGGCCGCAAACGGTTTTGGATATTGGAGGGTGACATGAAGCGCTTCAACCTGTCGGGCTGGGCGGTGAGCCATCCGACCCTGATCCTGTTCCTGATGATCGCGCTCGGCGCCGCCGGCTTCTTCTCCTATGAGCGCCTCGGCCGCGCCGAGGATCCGTTCTTCACGGTGAAGGTGGTCAACGTCTCCGTGATGTGGCCCGGTGCGACCGCGAACGAGATGCAGACCCAGGTTGCCGACCCCATCGAGAAGAAGCTGCAGGAATTGCCATTCTTCGAGAAGGTGCAGACCTATTCCAAGCCGGCCTTCGTGGCGATGCAGGTGACGTTCCGCGATTCGACGCCGCCAAAGGATGTGCCCTATCTCTTCTACCTGCTGCGCAAGAAACTGGTCGACGTGCAGGGCCAGTTGCCGCAGGGAATCCTCGGTCCTGTCGTCAATGACGAGTTCTCCGACGTCGATTCCATCCTCTACATGATGACCGGCGACGGCGCCGACTACGCGCAACTGAAGAAGGCGTCCGAAGGCTTTCGCCAGCGGCTGTTGCGCGTGCAGGGCGTGACCAAGGTCGATGTCTACGGCATCCAGGACGAGCGCATCTATGTCGAATTCTCCCACGCCAAGCTCGCCACGCTCGGCATCACGCCGCAGGCGCTGTTCGACTCGCTCGCCAAGCAGAACAACGTAACCCCGGCCGGCACGGTCGAGACCTCCTCGCAGCGCGTGCCGCTGCGTGTCACCGGCGCGCTGGACGGCGCGAAGGCGGTGGCCGAGACCCCGGTCGAGAGCAACGGCCGCGTGTTCCGCCTGGGCGATATCGCGACCGTGACCCACGGCTTCGTCGATCCGCCGACATTCACCGTGCGCCAGGAAGGCAAGCCCGCGCTCGGCATCGGCGTGGTCACCGCCAAGGGCGCCAACATCCTCGAGCTCGGCGAGGAGGTCAAAAAGGCGACCGCCGAATTCATGAAGGCGGTGCCGCAGGGCATTGATATTGAGCAGATCGCCGACCAGCCGAAGGTGGTCGAGCACGCGGTCGGCGAGTTCGTGCACTCCTTCGTCGAGGCGCTCGCGATCGTGCTGTTCGTCTCCTTCCTCGCGCTCGGCTGGCGCACCGGCATCGTGGTGGCGCTGTCGGTGCCCCTGGTGCTCGCGATCGTCTTCATCGTCATGAACGCGATGTCGCTCGACCTGCACCGCATTACGCTCGGCGCGCTGATCATTGCGCTCGGCCTGCTCGTCGACGACGCCATTATCGCGGTCGAGATGATGGTGGTGAAGATGGAGCAGGGCTGGGACCGCATGCGCGCCGCATCCTTCGCGTGGGAATCAACGGCGTTTCCAATGCTGACCGGTACGCTGGTCACCGCGGCCGGCTTCCTGCCGATCGGCTTTGCCAATTCGGCGGTCGGCGAATATGCCGGCGGCATCTTCTGGATCGTCGCGATCGCGCTGGTCGCATCCTGGTTCGTCGCGGTGATCTTCACGCCCTATATCGGCGTGAAGCTCCTGCCCAACATCAAGGTGCACCACAACCACGATCCGCACGCGATCTATGAGACGAGGCTTTATCGCGGCTTGCGCGCGGTGGTGCAGTGGTGCGTCAGTCACCGCATCACGGTGGTGGCTTCCACGGTCGGCGTATTCATCGCCTCGATCGTCGCCTTCGGCCACGTCCAGCAGCAGTTCTTCCCGCTCTCCGAGCGCCCCGAGCTGTTCCTGCAACTCCGCCTGCCGGAAGGCACCGCCTTCAACGTGACCGAGACGGCCGTCAAGAAGGCCGAGGACCTGTTGAAGGGCGACAAGGATATTGCGACCTACACCGCCTATGTCGGCCAGGGCTCGCCGCGCTTCTGGCTCGGCCTTAACCCGCAGCTTCCGAACGAGGCCTTTGCCGAGATCGTGATCCTGTCCAAGGACGTCGAGGCGCGCGAGCGCATCAAGGCCAAGATCGAGAATGCGGTGGCGAACGGCGCGCTCAACGAAGCGCGTGTGCGCGTCGACCGCTTCAATTTCGGCCCGCCGGTCGGCTTCCCGGTTCAGTTCCGCGTGATCGGTCCTGACGCCCAGAAGGTGCGCGATATCGCCTACCAGGTGCGCTACGTCATGCGGCAGAATCCGAACGTCAAGGATGTGCAGCTCGACTGGAACGAGCAGTCGCCGTACCTCAAGCTGGTCGTCGACCAGGACCGCGCCCGCGCGCTCGGCCTGACCCCGCAGGAAGTCTCGCAGGCGCTCTCGATGCTGATCTCGGGCGCGCCGGTCACGACGATCCGCGACGGCATCGAGAAGGTCAGCGTGATCGCGCGCGCCGTGCCGTCCGAGCGGCTCGATCTGGCACGCGTCGGCGATCTCACGATCACCTCACGCAATGGTGTCGCGGTGCCGCTGCAGCAGATTGCAAAAATCGAATATGCTCATGAGGAGCCGATCCTGTGGCGGCGCAATCGTGACATGGCGATCACCGTGCGCTCCGACGTCGTCGACGGCGTGCAGGCACCCGATGTCACCAACCAGATCTCGCCCAAGCTCACGGAAATCCGGAATCATCTCGAGCCGGCCTACCGGATCGAGCCGGGCGGCGCGTTCGAGGAATCGGCCAAGGGCAATGCATCGATCTTCGTGCTCTTCCCGATAATGGTGCTGGTGATGCTGACGCTGCTGATGATCCAGTTGCAGAGCTTTTCGCGCCTGCTCCTGGTCTTCCTCACGGCGCCACTCGGCATCGTCGGCGCCTCGCTGGGCTTGAACGTCGCCAACCAGCCGTTCGGCTTCGTGGCGCTGCTCGGCCTGATCGCGCTCGCCGGCATGATCATGCGTAACACCGTGATCCTGGTCGATCAGATCGAGACCGACGTCGCCCACGGCCTGACGCGCAAGGAGGCGATCGTGGAGGCCACGGTCCGCCGCGCCCGCCCGGTGGTCTTGACCGCGCTCGCCGCCATCCTGGCGATGATCCCGCTGTCGCGCTCGGCGTTCTGGGGCCCGATGGCGATCACCATCATGGGCGGCCTGTTCGTCGCGACCTTCCTGACGCTCCTGTACCTGCCGGGCCTTTACGCCCTATGGTTCCGCAAGAGCCTGGATGAGAGCGGGGTACCTGACAAAGCCGCTTCGGCGGCGCAGCATGACGGCAATGCTCGCCCGGCAATTCCGCTTGCTGAAGCCGCTGAATAGTTGAACAGTGAATACGAATTGAGTCCTGACAGATGACGCTGGTTTCGGAACATATCGAAAGTGACACCCGGGAGCGGATCCTCGTGGTGGCCGAGCGGCTGTTCCGCCAGATCGGCTACCAGAAGACCACGGTCGCCGACATCGCCAAGGAGCTCCGGATGAGTCCCGCCAACGTGTATCGCTTCTTCGATTCGAAGAAGGCGATCCATGAAGGCGTGGCGCGGACGCTGATGGGCGAGGTCGAGGTCGAGGCGTTGCGGATCGTGCGGGAGCCGGGCCCGGCGAAGACCCGCCTGCGCGAGCTGATGAAGACCATCAACCGCATGAACACCGAGCGCTATGTCGGCGACTCCAAGCTGCATGAGATGGTCGAGATCGCCATGCAGGAGGACTGGGACGTCTGCGTCGCCCATATGGAGATGATCGCCTCCACCATCGCCGAGGTGATCGGGCAGGGCGCGGCCTCCGGCGAATTCGAGGCTCCGGATCTGCAGCTTGCCGCGCTCTGCGCCACCACCGCGATGATGCGCTTCTTCCACCCCCAGATGATCGCCCAATGCGCCACCAAGCCGGGCCCGACCATCGACCAGATGATCGATTTTGTGATCGCGGGCCTCTCACCGCGTGGTAAGTTGACGAATTGACATCATCCTGGTCATTCCGGGGCGATGCGAAGCATCGAACCCGGAATCTCGAGATTCCGGGTCTGGTCCTTCGGACCATCCCGGAATGACGCCGTATCCTCGAGGAATTCAGCGTGACCGCGAAAGACCTGCATTATTACGAGCCGAAGAACGGCCACGGCCTCAAGCACGATCCCTTCAACGCCATCATCGCCCCGCGTCCGATCGGCTGGATCTCCTCGCGCGACGCCAAGGGTCACGTCAACCTCGCACCCTACAGCTTCTTCAATGGTTTCTGCTACGTCCCGCCGATCATCGGCTTCTCCTCCACCTCCTGGAAGGACAGCGTCGCCAATATCCAGGAGACAAAGGAGTTCGTCTGGAATCTCGCCACCATGGACCTGGCGAAGCAGATGAACGCGACCGCCGCCCATGTCGCCCGCGACGTCAGCGAGTTTACGGTCGCGGGATTGACGGCGGCCCCAAGCAAGATCGTCAACGTGCCGCGGGTCGCGGAAAGTCCCGTCTCGTTCGAGTGCAAGCTGACCCAGATCGTCCAGCTACAGAACGCCGGCGGCGACAAGGTGCCGGCCTGGGTGACCTTCGGCGAAGTCGTCGCCGTCCACATCGACAAGGCCATGATCAAGGACGGCGTCTACCAGACCGCCGCCGCCCGCCCCATCGTCCGTGCCGGCCGGCGAGGCGACTATTTCGAGATTCGCCCCGAGAACATGTTCGAGATGGTCCGCCCGGATTGATCTCCCTTTCTTCCCCTTCTCCCCGCTCTTCGCGGGGAGAAGGTCGGGATGAGCGACTATCTGGATTGTCAAGTTGCATTGGCGTATTGGGCTCGCGCGTCGCGAGCTTTTGCATTGAGTCTGACGAGGAGCTTGCGCGCCAAGGCAATGCGAATGACCATTTTCTCTTTGCCGGCCCTGAGCAGCCTGTCACGGAACTCTCCGAGGCTTTTGTCGTATCGGGCGG
>NZ_JADYVX010000170.1 GCF_020194175.1 Bradyrhizobium sp. BRP22
TTCCGGCAATCATAGTGTCAGCACGGTCGACATGATCGCCAGCCTGAACCGTCAACTGGCGGGATGGGCAGCGTTCTATAAGTTCACCGACTTCACCGCGCACGTATTCCGGCGCATCGACCATGTCGTATTCTGGAAAATGGCGCACTGGCTGGGGCACAAATACCGATCTCGCATCAAACCTTTGATGCGGAAATGGTACCGAGCCCCGGAACGGGGCAAGGCGAAAACCTGGCTCGTGTTTGGTCGGAATGA
>NZ_JADYVX010000171.1 GCF_020194175.1 Bradyrhizobium sp. BRP22
CCGCTCTCGGTCGTCTTGACCGATTGACTGTCGATGATCGCCGCCGTTGGTTGCGGCTCTCGTCCAGCAAGTCTACGCGCGATTTCAACCAAGGCTTCATTGATCAAATCCAACGCCCCGCTGTCGCCGCAAGCCATAAAAATAGTACTGGACCGTCGTGAAGGGCGGAAAATCCTTCGGCAGAAGCGCCCATTGGCATCCAGTCGTCGCAATGTACTGGATCGCATCCCATACCGATCGCATGCAGGTCTTGC
>NZ_JADYVX010000172.1 GCF_020194175.1 Bradyrhizobium sp. BRP22
CCACACCGCCCGCACGTCTGTCTTGATGCCACGCTCAGCCAGTTCCCGCGTCAGCTTCCGCAAGGTGAACGGTCCCGAGCGAAGGCGCTTGCGCAGCCAGTCGGCGTTGGCGCCGGACAGGACCGGCCTTCTTGTGACCACCGATCTTGCCGGGCGAAAGGCCTCCGGTCTCTCGCCTCAGGTTCTTCCACTTCGTCACACAGGATGGACTGATCTGAAGCGCCGCTGCAATCGAGCGANCGGTCTCGCCTGCA
>NZ_JADYVX010000173.1 GCF_020194175.1 Bradyrhizobium sp. BRP22
GTGAGGGGACATGAGCCCAAGCGGCGGTGACCTGTCGTCAACTGGCAGGGTGACGTAGCCCGCAGGTAAAGGGGATTGAGGCGAAGCCGTTAAGCCGAGATGGTCCCCGAGGCTGGAGTATTGGAGGGTTGAGGAACACGAACCGGTTCACCCGCATCTGAGGGCTGAAATGTCGCCTCCGTCTACACGGCTTAACAGGTGGAATGCCGATGATGTCGCCGGACAGTTATGACGGCGTGCATCCGAACGCGAG
>NZ_JADYVX010000174.1 GCF_020194175.1 Bradyrhizobium sp. BRP22
GGTCGCACTGGTGAACTGGCTGCCCTGGTCGGTGTTGTCGCGACGATGCTTCGCATCGCGCTGTGATCTCCGGCGTGCCATACTTCGCCAGCGCCTCGTCCAGAGCCGCCACGCAGAACGAGACGTCAGGTCACGGTCAATGTGACCTGCCTTCAGGAACCGCCAGAGAAGATCAACAAACCGCCCATCCTGCACGCGTCGCCGCACACATCTGACAAGCAGCCGGTGATGGACCGTGTCGAAGTAGCTTGCC
>NZ_JADYVX010000175.1 GCF_020194175.1 Bradyrhizobium sp. BRP22
CCCATCCACTTTGCTTTCTCTTTGCCACCACGATGCTGCCCGAATCGGAAAGCTATTGACCCCTCGCAACGCTCTCCTGGGCGTTGCACCTGGCGAGCTCGCTCCATCCCTTCAGCCCCCAGCCCCGTAGGGGAATCGCATATGGCCTTAGAGGGGTATTGCATAGCGGTGCGAATTGGATTCTTCGGGTGTTTTCCGATTCCCGAAGGAGACCAAGGTGCGCAATCTCAGGCGCATGTTTCGACCGCTCGAG
>NZ_JADYVX010000176.1 GCF_020194175.1 Bradyrhizobium sp. BRP22
ATGCTGGTGCTGATTGGCACCACGCCGGAAGGCAAGAAGGAGCTGATCGGCTTCCAGGTCGGCGTGCGCGAGAGCGCGCAGAGCTGGCGCGAACTCCTGATCGACCTGCGGCAACGCGGGTTACGGATTGCCCCGCAACTCGCCATCGGCGACGGCGCCCTCGGCTTCTGGAAGGCACTGGACGAGGCCTTTCCCGGCACGCGGCACCAACGATGCTGGTGCCATAAAGTGAGCAACGTACTCGACAAG
>NZ_JADYVX010000177.1 GCF_020194175.1 Bradyrhizobium sp. BRP22
TTTGGCGGTTTTTGATCGGTTTCCGTTCGTGGTCGGGCGATCGCCTTGCCGAGCTAAACACTTGAAATTCAATCACATTGATCGCGACATCCCGGTCCAAGCCGAAGATGCGTCAAAGTTCTGGAAGGCGGTATGCGTCTTCCGATATCGGCAGCATAGTCAACGCTTTAACATGCCTTCCGGACCTTGGTCCGGGACTTTTTCCGGGACTTTGCAACGCGCTCGACTGCGGCGGCGACGTCCTGG
>NZ_JADYVX010000178.1 GCF_020194175.1 Bradyrhizobium sp. BRP22
CGCTTGCGGACGGTGAGCCCTTCCTCGCGATAAAGCCGGTAGATCCGGTTGATCCCCGATGGTTCGCCCTCCCGCCGCAGCAAAACGAACAGCCGGCGGTATCCGAAACGCCGCCGCTCGTTGGCGAGGTCGCGCAATCGGCCACGCAGAACTGCGTCCGGCGGGCGGCGGGAGCGGTAGCGGATCGTCTTCCGGTCCGCGCTGACGATCGAACAGCCCCGCCGCTCCGACAGGCTCATGACG
>NZ_JADYVX010000179.1 GCF_020194175.1 Bradyrhizobium sp. BRP22
AGGCCCATCGGAGGCCAAGTTCCGCGGGGCCGGCTTCCGGACCGCTGGCTGGCGGGCCAGAGCCGCCACGGACAGATTTTTGTCGGTGGAGTAGCGCCATGACCCCGCAAGCTAAACTGTGTGTCGTGCTGAGAGGTGTGCTGGACGATGCTGTCCGGATGGTGCCCGAAGCCAAGCGGACGTCATCGTTGAAGGCATGCCTCGCCGAAAAGATATTAGCTCTGGCCGCAGGGGGTGAAGCGG
>NZ_JADYVX010000018.1 GCF_020194175.1 Bradyrhizobium sp. BRP22
TGTCGGCCGAAGCGGGCTGAGCCGCGGAAAAGTTGCTCACGATCCCGCGAAATCCGTGCTCACGATCGTCTGAAATCTCTGCTCACGATCCCCTGAAATCCGTGCTCACGATCCCGCGAAACATGCAAACTGCGAGTAGTCCCGATAGTGCCGCTCATGCCGGCGCCGCCGGAGTGATCGTCAGAGAGAAGGCGCGGTTTGGGTCGAAATCGGCGGTGCCCTTGGTTTGAGGGAACGGCACAGCTTCAGGTCCCACCACCGGAACGTAGCCCGTGCCGAGTGCGACCGTGACTTGTGCGGGCCGCGTCACCTGCACGAACCGTGAGCGCATGGCCTCAGGTGCGTTGAACACAAAGCTCTCAATGCGCAGAGCTCTTGCGATGCGCTCGGTGACAAAAGCTCCCAGGCTGGCTCCCGTCACCTTCTCGATGACAGCCCCGAGCACATCAGCGGCCAGCGAGTATTCCCACCCTGTACCAGGCTGATAGCCAAGCGGAACAGAGGAGAGACGCTGCATCGCTTCGGCCGTGGTTACCTCGCCCTGGCCCGTCGGTCACGCGCGCTTCGCGGCATGCATTAACGAGCCGCGGATTATTAATGAAGTTATAGGAGAATCCGGTCGTATGGGTCAGCAGTTCGCGAATTGTCGGCGGCCTGCAGGCCCCTCAGTGCCGTCAGCACCGCGCACCTGCAACTTGGCGAACTCGGGCAGGAGACGACTGACCGGATAGTCCAAGCCGATCCTAGGACTGCGCGGGCGCCGAGCGGGTCTATTCCCGAGCGCAGTTCATGGCTTCACCGCCCAACTCCCCCGGGAAAAGCCGGACAGAACTCGCTCTCAAGCCGCTTGCGTTGCTGCGGGTTGGTGAGTTTGGCAGTTGGTCGGACAAACCCGGGCGCAGGCGCCGCAACCGATACAAGCGCCTTGATCATTCATCACCATAATCTTTTTCTCGATCTCATCGTCTTCGTCGTCGTCGAGATCGACAAGATCGCCCTCCTCGTTGACGCCCTTCAACGCCATGACGTCGCGACCGCAGATCTTGAAACAGCGGCCACAGCCGATGCACTTCTTGGCATCAATTGAGATCAGGTACTCCGGTGTCCAGTTGCGGCCGTCGCGCGTTGCAAATGACATGATCGGGTTCCCTTTAGGCTCTTTCCAACGCCTTGAGGTCCTCGCGCTTGCGCTCGAGTTCGGCAAAGGCATCGTGCGCCTTCTGCGCCACCGCCATGATTGAGGTCCAGTTAACGGGCAATTCCTCCGACAGATCGTGCAGATCCATCTTTGCCTGCGTCGCCTTGGCCGAGAGCTTTTTTATTTCTGCTTTTACGATTTCAAGATCGCTCATGAGCTGCCCTCAATAGTTCGCCACGTCGGGAAATTTCCGGATCATCTTGATGCCGCCTTCGATGTATTTGTCACCTTCGGCAGCGAGTTTTGCGAGATTGTCGAAGCCAAAGCGATGTACATCGCGCAGCTGTTTATTTACCACGATCAGACGACCGCCGATCAACACCATGCGGCCAAAGCCTTCATGGTGCATCTTCAGCATGGGCTGGATCATTACTCCCGTCGCTTTCTCGATCGAGAGCGCGACCGCATTGAAAAACAGCTCCAGCCGCCAAACCACATCCGGATCGGGATCGCCAACGATCGGCAGCGCGCGCCGCTTTTCCCTGTCCAGAATATAGGGTTCGATCAGATCGAGATCGCTCTTGCCGTCCCAGCCGCCATGAATGTCCTGGGCACGCCAAATCTTGACCAGTTCGTTCACAAATGGAGCATCGAGCGTGCTTCCAGCTTGCACGATATCTGCAGCCTCAGTCATGGCTGTCCTCTTCCTCGAAATCGAGCGTACGCTGCTGGTCTTTTGCCAGTGCCTTGCGCAGCCAGGGCGGCGGCGTACCTTTGAGCACGCGCTCGAGCTTCTCAACGAGCGCCAGGATGCTCTCGGGCTGCCCTACCTTGATGGGATGTATATTGTTGGCCACCACGCGCGCGGCACCGGAGCCGCCGATAGCAGCGACGTAGAGGATGGCGCAATCCTTGATCGCCTCGATCTTGGGCGCAAGCTTGTCCTCGTTGCCGTCCTCCTTGAGATCGCCATCGAACTGGACCGCCTTCAGGAATACATGCCCGCGCGGCCCAACATCATAGATGGCGATGTTCTTGGCCCAGCCAAAATGCGCATCGACGCGCCTCAAGTCCTGGGTAGCAAATGCGACCTTCATGCAATCGACCTCTCTGCTGGGTCGATCAAGCTGAGGCCGAGCGGCCTAAAGGGCGGACTCGAGGTCCGCCAGCTGTCGGGCGTCGGCTGATGATTTTCCTCGCGATCGGCGATCACGAGATTGGCGATATTGAAGATCAGATCGCGCGTGCCGCGATAGCCGACCTTTAGCTGGTGTCCCGCGCCGATGCGATCGAACATCGGAAAGCCCGCGCGATAAAATGGAATCTTCAGCCGCGCCGCCGCTTGGCGGCCATGCGAATGCGTAATCAGCAGATCGCTCCCCCTCGTCCTAGCAAGCTCTTCCAGATCCTCGAGATCGCCGATGAGCACCTCCCTGGTCTCGATTCGCTCCAGCACCGGAGACTGCGTGGTCGTCACGGCCGCGGTGACCTGCGCACCCATCTCGTGCAGCATGCTGGACAGGTCGAACAAGAGGTCTGGCTCGGCACCGATCGCAAGCTTGCGCCCGCCAATATGGAAATGCGCGTCCAGCATCGCGTCTGCCAGCTGCCCGCGCTGGCGGCGATATTTTGCTGGCACAGGGCGGCCGCTGATCTCGCTCACGAAAGTAATGAATTCATCGTTGGGGGTGAGGCCGCAGAGCCGCTCGAACAGGCGAAACGGCACCCCGGTTTTGGCCTGCATGGCTTCTGCCGCCCGCCGCATCTGCGCACCAATGGCAATCGTCCAGCTGGACCGGCCCATGCTCGCGACTTCGTCAACCCCGATGCCGCCAATGCTCGTCGGCGCAAACACGTCCGGGATATGCCCGTCCAGCGATCCCGCAAGGTCAGGCAGGAAGAATGGCTTCAGACCGAAATCCTCCAGGATGGTTCTCAGTTCGTCGAGGTCACCTGGCGTCAGATGACATCCCGGGAGAACATTCACCCGCGCGGGATCGCGCTCTGCCTTGGCCGGCGGCGCCTCCGTCAGCAGCTCGACGAGGCGTGCCACCGTCTTTTCCCAGCCGTCCTGGAAGGCATCCTTGAAATCAGGCGTCGAGACAAAGATCAAAGGAAAATTGGCGAGCTGCGGATGCTGCTCGCGGATCAGCTTGATATAGGCCTCGACATCATCGCCGTTGGTTTCGGTCACCCCGGTCGAGCAGATCCCGATGATCTCCGGCTTGGCGCGATTATAGATGTTGAGGATAGCCTGCTCGACATTTTCATAACCGCCGAGCACGGTGGTCACCTCGCTCATCGCAGTCGTCTGCAGCGGCACCGCCTCCTTGAAATGCCGCACGAACAGCGTGAGCCCAAAGGATGTGCAACCCTGCGAGCCGTGCAAGAGCGGCATCGCCCCACGCAGGCCCATGAAGGCGAATGCGCCGCCAATCGGCTGACTGACCTTGAGCGGATTGACCGCGCACGCCTTCTTCGGCGTGGTAACAATGGCCATGACTTGTCCTATTCCGCGGCCCGCAGCATGGCAGGCGGCGAGGAAACCGGGATGGTGGCTAGGACGTCTTCGATGCGCCTCTTACAGCAGCCACCGAACGCGTCGGTGTGCTGGCGGACTGCCTCGACGCTGGTCAGGCCATGCGAGCGGATCGCATCCTCGAGAGTGCCGAGATCGACTTCCTTACAGAAGCAAACCTTTTTCGCGCGCCGCATCGTCTGCGGATCGGCGGCGATCTCGGCAGCCTGCCCCCCCATCTGCGTGATCGTCTCGGTCTGCCGGCCCTTGACCATCTTGTCCCACGGCACCGGCCGACGCAGCTGCTCCCAAATCGGGTTGAACAGCGCCTTGTCAATCTCCTCGACCAGCTTCACTATACCGACATAACCCATGTAGGCGTGGCAGCGCTCCTGGTTGACGTCGAGCCAGGGCATCGCTGCCTTAAGCGCAACAAATTGCGATTTGCCGCCCGAGAGCATGATGTCCGCTTTCGCGTTGGTCAGCATTTTGTATATCTCGCGCGGCGTCATGTCCTCAATCATATGGGCATCCTGCCCCATCAGCTCCTTGATGCGCTCCTTGTCCTGTTGGGTAGATTTCTTGACGCTGGTGCCGACCAGCTCGAGCCCCGCCTCCTGCAGCGCCGCGACCACGGACCATGACTTGACGCCGCCGGTGATCAGTAACGCCCTCTTCCCGGCAAGGCGCGGCTTGTACGGCTCGATCGCGGCCCAGGCCCGGGCCTCCTCCCGCGCGATCACCGTCTCGGTGCGCCCGATCAGTTCGGAAGGCGCGCCGCGTTCGACCAACAGCCGCGCGATCTCGCGTAGCGAACGGCTGGAATCCTGGATGCCGTAGAACGATCCCTCGAAGAACGGGATGCCGTACCGCTCCTCCATCTTGCGCGCAACATTGATCATCGCCTTCGAACACACCATCATGGCAGCGCGCGCCCGGTGCGAAGAGGCAACTTCGCGATATTTGCCATCGCCGGAGATACAGGAGAGGATGCGGATGCCGAGCTCCTCAAGCAGCGGCTTGATCTGCCAGAGTTCGCCGGAAAGATTGTATTCGCCGATCAGGTTGACGTCGTAGGGTGTGGTGTGGTCCGGCTCTTGCGTGCCGATGACATGCTCGAGCAAGGCCTCCCCGGCTAGCTTGTTGCCGAGATTCTTGGAGCCAACGAAGCCCGGAGAATTGACGGGAATGATCGGTTTGCGCAGCTTTTGCGAAGCCGCCTTGCAGACGGCATTGATGTCGTCGCCGATCATGGCGGGGACGCAGGTCTGATAAACGAATATGGCAGGCGGGTCGTACTTGTTGATGATCTCCTTGATTGCTTTGTAGAGACGCTGCTCGCCCCCAAATACGATATCGGTTTCGCTCATGTCAGTGGTGAAGCCGGTGCGCCAGATGCTGGCATCGGAGGATGCCGCACCGCGGTTGTCCCAGGAGTTCCCCTCACAGGCGATCGGACCGTGCACCAGATGGGCGACATCGGTAAAAGGCTGCAGCGCGATCTTTGCACCGTCGAAGGCGCAGCCGCCCGCGGCGCCGCCCGGCTGTAGCTGCTTGTTGCAGCCCTTCTTGCGCTCGGCAAGCGACTTACTGGCGTTCTTGGCGCAGCCCGGCTCATTAAAGATCTCTTGGATCCTGGCCGATAGCGAACTCATCCGTCTCTCCTCTGAACAGAGCTTGTGCGCAAGGATCAGCCCGTCTGCGACCATCGCCGATATGAGCGGCGATGGCCCGCATGGCGTCGTCATTAGCGAATGATGTCGAAGCTATAGTCGGTCTTGCCGAGAACGTTGGTTTTCTTATCGATCTCATCGAAGATCTTATCGAGGATCTTCACGAGCACGTTCATGCCGCCATGATAGCCCCACACCGGAGAGCGGTGATGGTGATGCCGATCAAAGATCGGAAAACCGATGCGGATCAGCGGCGTGCCGGTGTCCCGCTCAAGATACTTGCCATACGTGTTGCCAATCAGGAAGTCGACCGGCTCGGTGAACAAGAGCGATCGCATATGCCAGAGGTCTCGCCCCGGATAGGCATGGCAGTTCTGTCCAAACGGCGAACTCGCAAATAGCGTCTGCATTTTTGCCTCCCAATCCTTGTTGCCGTTCGTCGACAGCACATGGATCGGCTCAGCACCAAGCTCGAGCAGGAAGGCAGCCAACCCGTAGCAGAGGTCTGGATCGCCATAGATTGCGAATTTCTTGCCATGGACGTGCGCACTGGAGTCAGCCATCGCGTCCACCAAGCGACCGCGCTCTCGCGCCAGTTCCTCGGGGATATCCTTGCCAGTGATGCGCGACAGCGCCATGAGGAACTCATCGGTCGCGGAGACGCCGACCGGATAGTTGAAAGCTACGATCTCATGGCCATGATCTGCAATGAACGGCAGCGTCTTCTCCGTACACCACTGTTGCATGGAGATCGTTGCCTTGGCGTGAACTGCCTTCGCGGCATCTTCCAGCGTGGTGCCGCCGTCATACATCCGGAACTCGCCGTCGGTTGGTGTATCAAATACATCGGAATTGTCGGCAAGAACGGTGTACTGGATTCCCATCAACTCAAAGATGCGCTTGATCTCGCGGATATTGCCGACGGTGTAGCCATCAAAGCCGCCGATAAAGTTGATCTTCTCGTTGGGGACCCGCTCAAGCTTCGGCGTTGTTCCGGCCTTGCCGTCCCAGAAATGCTCCAGGATGCCCTTGAGCGCATTATCATAGCCGGTGACGTGGCTGCCTACGAAGGCGGGCGTGTGCGCGAACGGCACATCGAAATCCGCTGGAACCGAGCCTTTTTCCTTGGACGTTTTGATGAAGGCGTTAAGGTCGTCTCCGATCACCTCCGCCATGCAGGTAGTGGAGACCGCGATCATCTTGGGCTTGTAGATGTTGTAGCTGTTGGCGAGCCCATCGATCATGTTGTTCAGCCCGCCGAATACGGCAGCGTCCTCCGTCATCGACGAGGAGACGCAGGAGCTTGGTTCCTTGAAGTGCCGCGACAGATGGCTGCGGTAGTAGGCCACGCAGCCTTGAGAGCCGTGCACGAAGGGCAGCGTGCCCTCGAAGCCAACGGAGGCGAACACCGCGCCGAGCGGCTGACAGGCCTTGGCTGGGTTTATCGTCAGTGCTTCCCGCGCAAAATTTTTCTCGCGATATTCCGGCGTCTTCGCCCATTCCGTGATGCGTTCGACCTCCGCCGGATCGCGGGGATTCTCGAACATATTCTTCTTATTGGCCAGCATCTGCTGGTATTCCGATCCGCGGAACAGCTCGAAGTGATCGAGCACGTGTTCTGCACTCTGCGCCATAGGTGAGATCCTTTCAAAAATCGTCATCAATATCAGCTCCTGCCCTCAGGCAGAGAGCGGGTCACTTGCGTTATTCGGCAGCTAACAGTTTCGTCTTTTGGATATCCTTCCAGGGCGCCTTGGTCTTCTTCCAGATCGGCGAGTTGATCGCCATGTCCATGTCGCGCGCGAAGATCGCAAATCCATCATAGCCATGATACGGACCCGAATAGTCCCAGGAGTGCATCTGGCGGAACGGCACGCCCATCTTCTGGAAGACATATTTCTCCTTGATCCCCGAGCCGACCAGGTCAGGCTGGACCTTCTCGACGAAACGTTCGAACTCGTAGCCGGTGACGTCGTCGTAGATCAACGTGCCATCCTTGACGTAGTGCTGGGCAGTGCGCTGATAGTCGTCATTGTGGCCGAACTCATAGCCGGTGCCGACGACCTCCATGCCGAGATCTTCATAGGCGCCGATCACGTGGCGCGGACGCAGTCCGCCAACGAACAGCATCACGCTCTTGCCTTCCAGGCGTGGGCGATACTTTGCGACCACCGCGTCGACCAGCGGCTGATATTTTGCAATCACCCGCTCGGCACCCTCCTTGATCTTGTCGTCGAAAAAGCCGGCGATCTTGCGCAGCGACTCGACGATCTTGGAGGGCCCGAAGAAGTTGTATTCGCACCATGGAATCCCAAACTTCTCCTCCATGTGGCGTGAGATGTAGTTCATCGAGCGGTAGCAATGCAGCACATTAAGCTTCGCCTTCGGAGTTGCCTCGAGCTCGGCCAGAGAACCGTCGCCGGACCACTGCGCGATTACGCGCAGGCCCATTTCTTCCAGCAGGATTCGGGATGACCAGGCGTCGCCGCCGATATTGTAGTCGCCGATGATCGCGACATCGTAGGGGGTCGGCTCAAACGCCGCCTTGCCCTCGGGCGAGACCTTGTCGAACACCCAGTCGCGCACCGCGTCGTTGGCAATATGGTGGCCGAGCGACTGCGACACGCCCCGAAAGCCCTCGCAGCGGACCGGCACGATAGTCTTGCCGCCATATTCCTTCGACTTCGCCCTGGAGACCGCCTCGATGTCGTCACCGATCAGGCCGATCGGGCATTCCGACTGGATGGTGATGCCGTTGTTGAGCGGGAACAGCTCCTGAATCTCGTCAATGATTTTGACGAGCTTCTTGTCGCCGCCGAACACGATATCCTTTTCCTGGAAATCGGAGGTGAATTGCAAGGTCACGAAACTATCGATTCCTGTGGTACCAACGTAATAGTTACGCCGCGAGCCCCACGAGTACTGTCCACAGCCGACCGGGCCGTGGCTAATATGTATCATGTCCTTGATCGGGCCCCAGACCACACCCTTGGAACCCGCGTAGGCGCAACCGCGGATCGTCATCACGCCAGGGATCGATTTGAGATTGGATTTGACTCCGCAGTCCGACTTGCCGGCCTCGTGAACATTGAGGTGCTTGGCGCGCCGTTTCGCCGTCTTCTCCGGATAGACCTTCAGCACCTCCTCAATCAGCTCTTTGTTGCGGGCTTTGATTTCCGCGATGCTCTGGGTCGTGGCGAGACTCATGCTGATATCCTTCAGAAGGTTTCCTGTTGCGTTGACGGCTCTCGACCAAGAGTTTGCAACGACCATGCCAGCCGCGGCGTGAACACAAAAATCCACGTAGTTGGAAGTAGATAGCCACACTCGGGCGGCTGACCGGACTGTTGTTGCAAATCCGACATCGAACGTATCCGCAGATCTGCTCGTTTGATCCTGTTCGAAACAAAACAAGCCGCTGGCACGCATGGATTTGCACCCGCGCATTTTCCACACAAACCCGCGAGAATATTGCGGTGCTTGCCGGGATCTGCTGCCAGAAGCGATCTAACGAAGCGACCCAGCTACAAGGCTGCGCAGCCAATCTGGCTCACGCATCATCGCGAAGCCTGACCGGTGCACACCTCGCCCGCGATGTGCCTTGCGCGTGGCCTCGCCGCCATCCTGATTGCAATGCTATTGGGTCGACCAGCCAGGGAGATCGTCGCGGCCGACGCACGGGGGCTTGTTCGAGCGCCTGAGCATCTCAAGCCACTGCGCCCGAATGATTTTCAGTTCCATGGTCTTCGTGTGTAGCCGAGGCCGAAGCTGCCTCAGCTGATACGCGTTGACGCAGCTAAACCTGTTCCTCGACTCTGCCGAAAGACCCACCCTGTGCTCGAGAGGTACCGTCTCGTGAGCGCGAATGATGACGAAGGCGGCGTGCGCCATGAACACTCAAGCGGGTATAGTCGAGATCATGAAGAGAGCGCCAGCTCTGCCGCACATCGCCGCGTCGCCCGGGATAGAGCAGCGGTTCGCCGGTATGCTGTCGCATGCGTCGTCTTAATCAGCGTCAAGGAGCGGACGCACTCGCCCGCGGAGACGTCCTGCGATAAAAGGTGCTCGCATAGCAGCGACAATTCGCGTATACACGACCCGCCTCACGGTCCCGGGCCCGCTCCTGCCCTCATGAGAACAGCTTGTGCGCCTTGACAAGGGCACCCGCCAGCGCATCGATCTCTTCATAGGTGTTGTAGAGGGCGAACGAAGCGCGGCACGTTGCTGGCAGGCCGAACCGCTCGAGCAGCGGCATCGCGCAATGGGTCCCGGCGCGCACCGCCACGCCTGCACGATCGATGACGGTGGCAAAATCGTGCGCATGCGCGACTTTCATATCGAAAGAGATGATTGCGCCCTTCTCAGCCGCCGTTCCGATAATGCGTAAGGAATTGATGCCGCGCAGCTTCTCCTGCGCATAAGCAAGCAGTGCGCTCTCGTGCTTGTGGATCTGTGGCTTGCCTATTGAATTGATATAGTCCACGGCCGCGCCCAGACCGATCGCCTCGACGAACGGGGGAGTGCCGGCCTCGAACCGGTGTGGTGGATCACCATATGTGACACCGTCGCGCGAGACCGCGCGGATCATCTCGCCGCCACCGGTGAACGGCGGCATCGACGCCAGATGCGCGTATTTGCCGTAAAGCACGCCGATACCGGTCGGCCCATAAAGTTTGTGGCCGGTCATCACGTAAAAATCACAATCAATGTCGCGGACATCAACATCCAGATGGACGCAGCCTTGCGAGCCGTCGACCAACACCTCGATGCCGCGTGCATGCGCGATCCTTACGATCTCCTTCACCGGCAGTACGGTGCCGAGCGCGTTGGACATCTGTGTGATCGCAACCATTTTGGTGCCCTCGGTCAGAAGCCGCTCGAACTCATCGAGGAGAAAATTGCCCTCGTCGTCCACTGGTGCCCATTTGATGACGACGCCCTGGCGTTCCCTTAGAAAATGCCAGGGCACGATGTTGGCGTGGTGCTCCATGATCGAGAGAACAATTTCATCCCCAGGTGAGATGCGCTCGCGGCCGAATGTCTGGGCGACCAGATTGATCGCCTCGGTAGCGCTACGAGTGAAGACAATCTCTTCGGTGCGGCGCGCGTTGAGGAACTGCGCCACTTTGGTGCGGGCGTCCTCATAGGCCTTGGTCGCGGCGTTAGCCAGATAGTGCAGACCGCGATGCACGTTGGCATATTCGGACGTGTAAGCCTGCATCATACGATCGAGCACCGCGTTTGGCTTCTGCGCCGAGGCGGCATTATCGAGATAGACCAGCGGCTTGCCATAGACCTGCACCGCCAGCGCTGGAAAGTCCTCGCGCACCCGCGCGACATCGTAAGCGCCGTTCGCGACCGCCGGATGCGTGCTCATCCCCTCGCCCCCAGCCAGCGCTCGGCCTGTAATATCGCGAATTCTCGTAACGTCCGGTCGGCGATTTCCTCGATAGCTTCGCCGAGGAACGCCTGGATCAAGAGCGCCTGTGCCTCCTTCTCGGAAAGGCCGCGTGCGCGTAGATAGAACAGCAGAGCCTCATCCAGTGCGCCGGATGCCGCGCCATGGCCGCAGGTGACATCGTCGGCACAGATGTCCAGCTCCGGCTTATTGTCGGCTTCAGCCTCGTCGGACAGCAAAAGCGCACGCGTCATCATCCTGCCGTCCGTCTTCTGTGCATCAGGACGCACGATGATGCGGCCTTGGAATACCGAGTGGCCGCGGTCGTCGACGGCCGCGCGGAAATTCGCCCGGCTCGTGCAATGCGGCACAACATGGTCGACGATCAAGGTCGTGTCACCATGCTGTTTGTCCCTCACCAGGTTGATGCCGTTCGCGGAGAGCTCGGAGCCCTCGCCAGCCAATGTGATGAATGCCTGGTATCGGCTCACGGCGCCACCACAGTTCATGCTGAACAATTTGAGTTTCGCGCTCGCCTCGAGCACGAAAAATCCGGAGGAAATGTTGGTGGCGTCCGCCCCGCCCACCATGACGTGCAGATGGTCAAGATTGGCCGCCTCGCCAACCGAGACGATCACCGCATCATTGGCCTGATGGTTGCGGGCGCCTTCGACCGCTACAAAACTTTCAACCACGGCCGCCTGCACGCCCTTGCCAAGCCTCAGATGCGAGCGAGTGAAGCTTGATGCCGACGAGGTGGTTGCGACATGGACGATTTGAATCGGTCGGCACAATTCAGTTCCGTCGGTGACCGTGATGACCACGCCGTCGGTCACCATCGCGGCATTGAGCGAGATCACTGCGTCTGTCGTCGTGGTCAGCAGCAGGTCGCCTCGCCCCTCGTTAGCTGGATCGTCCAGAACTTCGCGCAGTGTGCGTACGTTGACGCTCTGGCCCAGCTCGGCGATGTCGGAGAGATTGGGCGAGAATACGCCATCGACGAGCACTAGCTTCGCTGCGCCCTCGACCGCTCTCTTCTCGACGGCAGCTTGCGCGACTGCAGCCCTTGCCCGCGCGAGCGCAGCCGCATCCGGTTGCGGCGCGAGCGGTAGAACGTGGTGCATTAGCACGCGCAGGTCGGTGTATTTCCATTCCTCGATCCGCCGGTGCGGTAGGCCGGCGCGCTTGTAAGCCTCGAATGCCCTCGCGCGGATATCGGCAACGGAGCCTGCGCCAGGTAGCCGTCCGTTGGCCTTGACGAACACATTGCTTACCGCACGTCCGGAATCGGTTTTTGATAGAACCAGGTTCATCGAAACTCGTTGCGCCTCTAGGCCGCGTGCTCAAACTGCGCGTAGCCGGAGCCCTCGAGCTCCAGCGCCAGCTCCTTGCCGCCAGTCTTCACCACCGAGCCCTTGGCCATCACATGCACGAAATCCGGCACGATGTAGTTGAGCAGCCGCTGGTAGTGGGTGATCACGACCATGGCGCGCTCGGGCGAGCGCAACGCATTGACGCCGTCGGCCGCGATCCTCAGCGCGTCGATGTCGAGGCCGGAGTCCATTTCGTCGAGGATGCAGAGGCTCGGCTCGAACAGCGCCATCTGCAGGATCTCGTTGCGCTTCTTCTCGCCGCCGGAAAAGCCGACATTGACGCCGCGCTTGAGCATGTCCTGCGGAATGTTGAGCGACTTGGAGACCTCGCGGACCTTCTTCAGGAAGTCCGGCGTCGAATATTCGCTCTCGCCCCGCGCCTTACGCTGCGCGTTCAGCGCGGTGCGCAGGAAGTTCATGGTGGCGACGCCGGGGATTTCGACCGGATACTGAAATGCCAGGAACACGCCCTTGGCGGCGCGCTCGTCCGGCGCCATCTCCAAGAGGTCTTCGCCGCGGAACAGGATCTGTCCGCCCGTGACCTCATAGCCGGGCTTGCCGGCGATGACGTGCGAGAGCGTCGATTTGCCGGAGCCGTTCGGCCCCATGATCGCGTGGACCTCGCCGGGATTAACAGTCAGCGACAGCCCGTGGAGGATTTCGCGATCCTCGACACGGACCTGCAGGTCTTTCACTTCAAGCAGTGCCATTACAGTTTTCCTAGATGTCATCCCGAGGCGCCAGTACGGCAGGCCCGCCAGGGATGAGGATTATCCAACCGAACCTTCGAGCGAGATCGAGATCAGCTTCTGCGCCTCGACCGCGAACTCCATCGGCAGCTGCTGCAGCACGTCCTTGACGAAGCCGTTGACCACCAGGCCGACCGCTTCCTCCTGGCTCAGCCCGCGCTGCACGCAGTAGAACAGCACGTCCTCGGAGATTTTCGAGGTCGTCGCCTCGTGCTCGAACGTCGCCGACGAGTTCTTCGCCTCGACATAGGGCACGGTGTGCGCGCCGCATTTGTCGCCGATCAAAAGCGAGTCGCAGGCGGTGTAGTTGCGCGCGCCGGTGGCCTTGCGGTGCGCGGTGACGAGGCCGCGATAGGTGTTTTGCGACTTGCCGGCGGCGATGCCCTTGGAGATGATCCGGCTCGAGGTGTTCTTGCCGAGATGGATCATCTTGGTGCCGCTATCGACCTGCTGGTAACCGTTCGAGATCGCGATCGAGTAGAACTCGCCGCGCGAATGATCGCCGCGCAGGATGCAGCTCGGATATTTCCAGGTGATCGCGGAGCCGGTCTCGACCTGGGTCCAGGAGATCTTCGAATTGGCGCCGCGGCATTCGCCGCGCTTGGTGACGAAGTTGTAGATGCCGCCCTTGCCTTCCGAGTTGCCAGGATACCAGTTCTGCACCGTCGAATATTTGATCTCGGCATCATCGAGCGCGACCAGCTCGACCACGGCAGCGTGCAATTGATTCTCGTCGCGCTGCGGCGCGGTGCAACCTTCGAGGTAGCTCACATACGAGCCCTTGTCGGCGATGATCAGCGTGCGCTCGAACTGGCCGGTGTTGCGCTCGTTGATGCGGAAATAGGTCGACAATTCCATCGGACAGCGCACGCCCGGCGGCACGTAGACGAACGAGCCGTCGGAGAACACCGCCGAGTTCAGGGTGGCGAAGAAGTTGTCTGACGTCGGCACCACGCTGCCGAGATACTTGCGCACCAGCTCGGGATGCTCACGGATCGCTTCCGAGATCGGCATGAAGATCACGCCGGCCTTCTTCAATTCCTTCTGGAAGGTGGTCGCAACCGACACCGAATCGAAGACGGCGTCGACCGCGATCCTGCGCTGCTCCGACGGCTCTCCGCCCGGAGGCGGCTCGACGCCCTCGAGGATCGCGACTTCGCGCAAGGGAATGCCGAGCTTCTCGTAGGTCTTGAGAATCTCCGGATCGATCTCGTCGATCGACGACAGCGTCTTCTTCGGCTTCGGCGCCGCGTAATAGTAGAGGTCCTGGTAGTCGATCTTAGGGTAGTTGACGCGCGCCCAGGTCGGCTCGGTCATGGTCAGCCAGCGGCGATACGCCTCCAGGCGCCATTCCAGCATCCAGGCTGGCTCGCTCTTTTTCTCTGAGATGAAGCGGACGATATCTTCCGAAAGCCCTTTGGGGGCCTTTTCGGATTCGATGAGCGTCTCGAACCCATATCGATATTGGTCGACGTCGATCCGTCGGACACGGTCGACCGTCTCCTGTACAGCTACCATTGGCCACTCCGCCGCTCGCGCAAGGACGGCTCCGGCAACGCCCAACGACCGCCGCAGCGCGCCCCCTTCTCTGCATGGGCGATCGCGCAAGTTACATGCAGCTCGGGCCCAGCGAGGCCGCCATTCAGAAACACCGACACCTTGCTGCGCGAGGAGGACCCGTTCATTGGTCGCTCCTTTATGCCTGCACGCACGTGTCCGGCACCGGGCAGATAACGGCGCATTGCGGCGTGTCGCAATGGCCCTCGCAATGGGTGCACTTCTTCGGATCAATTACATACATGTCGTTTTTATAGCTGATTGCCGCATTGGGGCATTCGGACACACATGCGCCGCAGACGGTGCACTGGGAGGCGATTATCTTATAAGCCATCAACTCCGACTCCTTGGCAGGCGATGCGCGACGGCTTTCCTTCAAGGCTCGTGCCAAACGTCGCGCCTTGATTTATCTCAGCTATTTTTCATCTCGCGCCTGTCCTAGGCCGGACAGCGTGTCGCGATCGCGACACTCGCGCTCACAGCCGCTTGACCTGGCGGCACTTCAACGCCGAGCCGGTTTGGCGCGGCTCGCCGAACGGGCGAGCCGCCTTCCTTCACCCGGCCCAACTTTCCCATGACCATGATGACGCGGCCACGGTGGTCCTCTTCTGCTCCCAAGGGCTCCGTCGCTCATCCGGACTCGGCCGCAACTTGTACATCGAGCTAGCCTGTGCGGTGACCCGCTCGGCCGGGTCGCAACGGCGGAGCTTCGGCGACAGCTGAACGATCGGCAGCTGCCGTAGGGGCGTCTCGTCCGATCCGCATCTCCGCCGTATCGCCTAAAGACGCTGGGGAACGGCAGCCGGCAAGGTCGGCCGGCCCTGAGCGATCGCAGGTTTCTGGGCGAGCGTCGCGGTCCGCCGCTCGCGATTGTCAAGCTCGCGCCGTTGCGGCGGTAAGTCATCCGCACGTCCATCGCAAGCTATCGAAGCTCAATTCACGGCCGGCACCGCCATTGAAATTCTCCCAAGAGTTCGGCCTTGAGCAGACGGGATGCCCCTGCGCCTCTCGCGTATGGGTCGCAGCGGGATGGGCACGACCGTTAATGCGACAGTCGAGATCTGCGCGAAACTCGGTTTCGCGCCACCACCTCTGGGGATTGCGGTTGCTGCGTCAATGGCAGTACGGCGACTGATAGTCTCGCCGACGCGCGGAACTCCTGCTCCTGTAGGACCAGAGGAACGCTCTGCAGGGATGACGAAGATCTCACCGATCGTCGAGCAGCAACGTTGCCTTATCGGCCAGCTCGAACGATTGGCTGCGCGAGTTCAGCGCTCCGGTGAAGAGCTCTTCACAGGGCGGATAATTCCAGTCCCAGCACCGTCTCAGGCAGCGCTGCGCAGGTCTCCTCATAACACGTCCCTCGCCGCGCGGCGACAGCTCGTGTGCGCTTTGGCGACTAGCTCTTGCACATCTCGGAACCACCACGCACCAATACGATCGCGTCGGACTGTTGCCGATTATGCCTTTGAGCTGCACCTTCTTGCGGTCGCGGGTGGGTTCAGCTGACAGCCACTTGTGGCCAATAGCTCTCCACGATCAATGGCTCAGCGGTCGCGCACAACCAGGCGGCGCAGCTTCATGGTTTCGCGCATCAGATTGGCTATCATAGGTACAGGGCGACAATCGGAACTGATGGCCGAAATGGCGCGCGGTCGTCCAGTACCCCATCAATACTTGGCGTGCCGCCAAGCTCTACATCATTGCCATTCGAGCAATGATGGACGGCACGCGTGGATCTTTGGAAGTGCCGAGGAGGCCAGCTCCACCAACGCGGATAGCGCCCGATTTTACGCAATGTCGCGTTCGCAACAGATTGGCGGATTTGACACGGGCCTACGGTTGCTCTCGGACGGAAAGCGCGTGCTGCACACTTCAGCCCGTTCCGGCGGCAATCTATGGGATCGTCGGTCTGGCTATTGGCCCGGCTCTTGCTCCAGCTGATTGCAACCGTGGAGCGGGAAGTACTTTGTCGATAGGGGCACCACAACGACACTTCGATTGGTAGTTCGAATGTCTTCACGAATGGATCACCGAAAAGAACTTTTTTCCATCATTCTCGGCACCAACGAGATAGCGTCCGCCATAGCTGTGCAGCTTGCACGCGGCGGCAACTGCGCGGTGCTCTCGTATGATCCCGATCCGCCTGTGATCCGGCGCAAGATGGCGTTTCATGACGCGCTGTTTGCCGGCAGCGCGCAGATAGAAGATGTCGTCGGTGAACGCGTCGATGATGTCATGCAGGTGCTTAAAGCGGTTCGCGGCAACTGCAGCAGGCGAGGACAGGTCCTTGTCTCCTGGCTGGGTCTTCTCGACCTGCTGCCGATCTGTCAGATCGATGTGCTGATCGATGCGCGTCTGCAGAAGCGCCGGATCACGCCCGATCTACGCCGGCTGGCTCCGTGGACAATAGGTTTAGGTCCAGGCTTTTCCGCAACCTCGAACTGCCATGTCGCAGTCGAAACCCGGCCAGCCAGGATAGGCCTCGTCGAGGGGGACGGGTGGACCGATGCTGCTGACGGCATTGCGAGCCGACTTGGTGATCTCGGCGCGGAACGCTTTGTTTACTCAAGCTTCGCCGGCCATTGGCGAACGCCGGTCGAAATCGGCACGCCCGTCTACAAAGACCTCGTACTCGGCCATCTCTCGGGCTTGCCAGTGTTGGCCTCGCGGGACGGTGTGCTGCGCGGCATCGTGCGTAACGGAAGCGATGTTCATGCCGGCGTCAAGCTCTTGGAGATCGATCCGCGCGGCCGGTTGGCACAATGGACTGGCATCGACAGCCGCGGCAGCGCAATCGCTACGGCCACACTGGCTGCGATCCGCCGAGGTACGGCGGAACTTGTCGGACCGGACAAGTCGCACAGGAAGAATTGTCACCATGCACACGCTGCCCAGCGTGACGGCTCGTAAGCTGGATCTTTGATCCGAAACACGGTCGGCGAGGAACGAGCATCGACCTAGGACCTGCGTCGCCCCCGTTTCTGTACTCAACTATGGCGGAAAGCAGCGGGAGACGTTTGAATTCCTCGATCGTCGTCCTGATCATATCATTCGCCACAACCGAGCAGAATTCGAGCGAATGTTATCGGCCAGCTGGTCGCAGTACCTGGCGAGTGGCACTACGTTGCGCCCATCGAGCCGTAGCGATGCCTTCCAACTGTCACATGACCTTATCATATTTCTTCTATTCGTTGGGGGAGGCCCCCAACCCGACTGCCACACTCACTGGACGGAAGGGCCATCGGTGCCGGGTTCCATTTTTTCGGAAACACTGGCCGGGTAAGTGGGAGCCGGCACGAACAGATTCTATTTTGTGGAGTAGCATCATGATGCCTGCAAAATCCTCGCAAAATAAAGTGCGTGCTGAGCTGAGAGGTGTTTTGGAGAATGCTGTCCGGATGGTGCCCGAAGGGAGGCGGTCCTCTTCGTTGAAGGCATGCCTTGCCGAGAAGGTCTTGACTCTGGCCGCAGGGGGTGAATCGGATCCAGCTATCTTGGCAGGTGTCGCGGTGCGGACAGTGCAGGAATCATGTCGCAGCTGCTACGGATGTGAAGGGTGGTGGTGACCGACGTGCGACATCTTGCGTATCGCCCGGGCGCTTCAACTGCTACGCTCGCAGGGCATCATCCATCGAAAGCTTGATCCCGGTCGATCGTCGGTTGGTCGCGGCGATGGACCCACACCCGCACCGCCGTATAGGTGCAGAGCGTATAACGCATAGAAAGAGGATGCCTCGCGCAGACGCTCCTCCTCCCTCGCCGTGCCCACCTGGTGGAGCTCTCCCAACAACCGGCGCCTTTGAGGGATGCATGGTTTTGTCAGCTTGCTGAAAGCTGAATCTCCTACATGAGCCCAGAGGTTCGCATCACTCGCGTCTCAAACTTGCGGGCTTCTTTGCTGCTTGCGCCAGATCTGAGCTGGACTGTGTAGATCTGCAGAAGATTTCGAATGGAAGAGCGGTATGGACGGCTCGGACTTCGATCCTCGCCAAATGAACCCATCACTTTCAAAATTGGCCCCACGCGAGCGAAGCTGAGGTATGAAACGATGTCGTCTGGCGCCATGTGGTCAGGTCGCGTCAACGGGGATTCGCCCGCACTCGAACGCGCAGACCCGGATTGAGCCGTTCGTAGTCGATTTCACCGTTGAGCTGTTGGGTGAGGAGCTGGACGATCCGCGAACCCAAACCGCCGGGATCGGCTGTTGCAGAAAGGCCGGTGCCAGTGTCGGTGACCAACAACTCAACTCCCTCTCCGCGCGAGAACGCAACAACGATGGGCCCGGCGCGTCGCCGGGAAATGCATATTTCAGCGAGTTTGTGACGAGTTCGTTCGCGATGATGCCTATGGCGAGCGCGTGATCATTGCGAAGGTACACGTCCTCGTCCTCACATATCACCTGGAAGGCGACCGGCCCGGATGGAGCCAGGGACTGGAAGACCTTCTCGACCACGTCGGTCAGAAAAAAGCGCATGTTGACCGAGCGCGAGTCCTGCTTGAGGGAGAGATGATCGTAAACCTCCGCCATGACCTGCAGCCTGCGTGCGGTTGCCTCTAGAGCGTGTTGTTTTTTAGCGGAATCGGGATTCCCAATTGGAGGAATTTCTGATTCAAACTCCATGCTGGGGCTGGGGGCCAGCATGGATGACGCGACCCTATTCGGAAGACATCCGCGAACTGGCGCTTAAGCGCGCTGATGCAGGCGAGACCGTTCGCTCGATTGCAGCGGCGCTTCAGATCAGTCCATCCTGTGTGACGAAGTGGAAGAACCTGAGGCGAGAGACCGGAGGCCTTTCGCCCGGCAAGATCGGTGGTCACAAGAAGCCGGTCCTGTCCGGCGCCAACGCCGACTGGCTGCGCAAGCGCCTTCGCTCGGGACCGTTCACCTTGCGGAAGCTGACGCGGGAACTGGCTGAGCGTGGCATCAAGACAGACGTGCGGGCGGTGTGGGCTTTTGTTCATGCTGAGGGGCTGAGCTTCAAAAAAAACCATCCATCCGGCCGAACAGGATCGCCCCGATATCGCTGGTAAACGGGCGCGCTGGAAGGCCCATCAAGGCAAGATTGACGCCTCGCGCCTGGTCTTCATCGATGAGACCTGGATCAAAACCAACATGGCGCCGCTACGCGGCTGGGGCCCGCGCGGACAACGGCTCCAGGCATCAGCGCCTTTCGGCCATTGGAAGACCATGACCTTCATCGCCGCGCTGCGCCACGATCGGATCAACGCACCCTGCATCATCGACGGCCCTATCAATGGCCAACTCTTCACCCTCTATGTCGAGAAGATATTGGCGCCCACCCTGGCAAAGGGCGAGGTCGTCATTCTCGACAATCTCGGCAGTCACAAAGGCAAGCTCGCCCGCAACGCCATCCGCGCTAGGGGCGCGCATATGCTCTTCCTGCCGCCCTACAGCCCCGCCCTCAATCCGATCGAACAGGTCTTCGCCAAACTCAAACACCTGACGCGCGCCGCGGAGCCCCGCGATGTCGAGGCAACCTGGCGAAAGGTCGGAGAACTCCTCGATCTCTTCTCACCCGAGGAGTGCGCCAACCATCTCAAAAACTCAGGATATGTTGCCGTATAAAAACATCACGCTCTAGCGCCGCCGCAACGTCCGGCCCACCATGCCTTGCCTCGAGCCGGATCATCCCGCCGAGGATCGTAAGGTTGTTCTTCGTCCGGTGCGCCGTCTCCTGCAGCAGCAAGGTCTTGGTTTTGTCCGCCAGCATCACGCGGCTGAGCTCGGCGCGCTGGAATTCGGCGATCGTGGCGGTCCCCGCAGCCGTGATCGCGAAAAGAACATTCGCGGCGAGGTAATTGAGGGCGAACCCGCCCCCGTAGCTAAGGTACGCGCCCACGCTGACGGCGATGAAGGCCGCGAATATTCCCGAACCGCGATCGAAGATGAGGCCAGAGAGAAACACGCCGGGCAGCAGCAGGAAGTATCCTGGCACTCCGGTCTGCATTTGGAGCGCCATCTGCAGCACGGCGCACACCACCATGATGCACGCGGAGATGCAGTACCGGACCAAGCTTGGAAGCCGGTGTTCCAGCAACAGCGAGTACAGGCTGTTCATAGAATTGAAACCGCCCGCAGTGATAGCCGTTCCTGCCGTTCATACGGCAATTCGGGCCCCAGGAGAAGTGGTGGCCCCGCTGAAACAGGCTAATGACGCCGCGAAATCAGATGCGTGAGGGACTTATCGGGACGGCCTGCCCGCGTCGGGTCACCCCAGGAGCTCGCCTCGGGTGCTGTTGACAAGTGCTCGCACGTGCACGCAGTGACACCACGCCACGTCGTCAGCCTCCGAATACTCCGCTCGAGCAGCGTCCAGCCCATGCTGTACGTTCGTGGGGGCGCGCGGGCACCGGACTCGAATCTGGCGCTACAACCCCAAGCATCCACCCACCCGCGGCTTGCCGAACGGCCGTCTGTAGCTTTGTGCCGCCTCTTCCCGGACGGGATCACTTCGCAGGTGATCAAGAGCCGGCCTGTTACACCTCGCACCCGCCCGAAGGCGCCGGACTAATTGCCTTCAGAAAAACTCTTGTATCCGTTCAGCCGGTCCGGCTCACTGGAACCTCTTGGGTGGAGGCCAGCGAATGCAGAGACCAACCGACTTGCTCTTAAACGCGATTCGTTGCTTCAGAGACGGCATAGAGAACGCTGGCTAGTTCAGCACTGTCACGAATTTTCGTACCCTGACCTGCTCGGAGACACAAGACGAAATCCCGGCGCACGCGGTCAGCGGGCCCGGGGTTTGCGCCGGCATCCTGGGTCTGGAGTGGGATCAGATGCCAGGCGCACCGTAGGTTCACCGCGAATGGTACGCGAGCGGCGCGGCGCAACATCAACAACTACTGTTGAGACGCGATGAGGCGTGCGCGGCCCAGCATGCCTTCTCGTGACTAACATCAGAGATGATCCGACTGTATAGCTCGGAAGCCGCTCAGATTACTCGCGTTCCGGCCAAAATCCCGCTCGCTGCACCAGACTTTTCCTCCTTCATCGGATGCCGGCGCACCGAACGATTGCGCAAATCGGAATTTCGCCGGAGCGCGTCTCCCCTTCATGCAGGCGCCGAGCCGTCTCTTGTACTCCGATGCAGCGATAAACCACAACCCTGCCGATCCAAGAGGCCGCGAACGCGTTTGCGCGCCGGACCACATGCAAACAAACCCCGACCACGATTCGCCCGTCGGCGGCATCAGGAGCCGCCGACCTCCGACAAGGCGATCAATCCAGTGCCTGGACGGATGGGTTGCGCCCGCGAACACGGTGACAACGTCATGCTCGCCATCTCGATGGCTCGGCGGTCGAGCGAGACAACATTGAGATGGGGTTTGGCACGCAGGTTCTCTCGGCTTGGCATGCCAGTATGGAATCGATCACAACCGCCGTCACGCAACCCGCGGATCGATGATCTCAGCCAGTACCGCCGTTAATATCCGCTCCCTAACCGACTTGAAGCACGCGTTCAGCACGCGCGATGTTGAGGGGCTCAAATTTTGCACGGCCAGAAGCTCAGCTGGCCATTTTTGAGATTCTGGGCCGCATCCATCGTCACCGGAACGCTGTCATAGAGTTGTGGGGTCTGCGTCTGGGGTGAGGAACGCCAAGCGTTGGTGTACGTCCGAGATGACGCGCCTCGGCTCTCCCGGACGAATTGCTCACGCGGTACAGAAGCAAACGTGGATCAGGTGCAGATTACGCGAGATCGGCGCCTTCTCTCGCAGGTATTCGGCATACCCACCGGCGAGCGGCTGCAACGTCTCATTCGTCGGGCTCTCCTCTCGTGACGCTGACGATGCACACCGAGCTCGCCTGCGCGGACAAACATGAAGAATTTTCGTAAGGCGTCCTCATCTGCCCAGATGAGGCGAACAATGGTTGTGATCGAACGGCCATCCGCCTGGATCCGGGCGAAGCGGCCGGTCGTACCACCCGCAGATGTGGTAACCGCGATTATGGCCGAGAGCTTACGTGTGCCCGAGCTCGACTACGACATGATGCGACAGCGGATACCGCGTACGCTTTAAACTAGAGCTCGAGCAAGTGATGATACGCTGGGATCAAGCTTGGATCTGGCCGCCTCTTGGAAGCGCTGAACGAGGAGATGTTGAGACGTTCGACGAGCAAATGATGGCAGATATTCCCTTGGACGGCGGAACGGTCATCGACATCGCTCACGAGCTCGGGGACCTCGTCAGCGCGATGCGTGCGCACATGGCCGGAAAATCTTGAGCACGTATTTCGGTCAGGGCCTGAACCAGGGTTTGGCGAACCTGGAGCAGGATCGCAGGCCAGTTCGGGTAAATATAACGCCGACAGGCCCGTCGTACGTCAGTCGGTAGGACGTTGGCCCCCCTTCCAGATCTATTCTTTTGTGGAGTCATGTGTGACGTGTGCAGTGGAGCCGAAGAGTAGGCACGTCATCAACGTTGAGTACTCGGCTCCAAGACCAGAGGCGCTCCCCCGACAGACATGGGTCCTTCTGATTTAGGAGAGCGCCCCACTCTCTTAACTGGCTTCGTGCCGGGATGTGGCGAGGAAGGAGCGGTTGGCAGAGCAGCCGTCGGAACAGGAGGTGTCGCAGGGGCATTTTGTGCCGCTTCAATTCTTGAGGTCAGCACTGCAATTTGATCCGAGATTCGCTTCAAGTCGGCCTGCTGCACGTCCAGCCCGCGGCTCAGCTCCATGAGCTCGGTGCTTGTTTTCTGCAGTTCCGACTGCATATCCGAAAGCGTCGCCCTATCCTCGGCTGATAAACCTAGTGTCTGAGCAGCTTCGTTCGGGGCCGGTACTTCGAGAACCATGCCGAGAGTGGTCCAGAGATAGGCACCTGCACCGCACAGGCCGATGACCAGTACCGCCAAACCAAAAAGCAAGGGAGCACGTCTTGACGATCTGTGTAGCACAGATGGCAACTCAGAAATGGCCGCTTGTTCAACTGCATTCATAATTCCTCGCCCCCCACTCCGCTCACCCTCCATCATGGCTTTCCTCGTTGAGGGCAAAACAGACGATCGTCAAGGCCTGCCCAGAACCGAGACGTCAACACCTTCTTGCCAGCGATGTTGTCCCCATCGTTTCCTCAGCTAGCACCGTGAGGTGATCCGAGTGCCTCCGAAGCATGTGATTGATGTTTCTGATCCGCCTTTTAGGTCGTTTGTTTTCTCCGATCGGCAAGACAATTCCACTCGCTCACTTCTATTTGCATCCCATATGCATCGTTAAGGAATGCGCAGCAGACGAGTGTCCGCATGCCTACAACCAACAGCTCAGAACTGGACGGTTTGTACGAAATTGGTGCACCAACAACACAGTTTCCGGTCGAGGCCGTTACAGCCTTGTCGCGCAGAGCACTTCGTGATGAGTTGATCGCTTGTACGGTCTAACTTTCTCACACCCATACCGCGAGCCAACAAGTTCCCCTCCACAACTCTGCAATACAATTGGTGATCACCAAGGCCGCGGAGCGATAATCTTGCTGAAGTTCTGCATTGTCATCGCCGCCGCTCAGCCGAGCTTCGCAGATGGCTGAAAGCATTTGTCGAGCAACCTCGCCGCGACAAAGCACAAAAAGATTCGGGCTCGAAGTAGAATTTTATTGAGGGCTCTCCAACGCCCCTGGAATTCCAGGCTTATCAATGGGCATGTCTCTGCAACTAGAGCTGACGTGGCGGGATTATCGAACATAACGCTCTTACAAAGGAGCTTTCTGCTGGCACCAAAGCAGACACGAATATCCGCTCACTCCAGCTCCTGATTGCCTTCTGCGCCTGGCCATTTCGGAGACGGCAGCAGCTTACCCGCTCGACTTGAGCGCCGTTCCATTTTGAGCAACGCGCTTCGCGGAAGCCTGACCAGCGGAACGAGGCAAAGGTACGAAACTCGACAAGCCTCCACCCAGCTGTCGAAGCGGGAGCCTCAGCTACTTGATCGTACCAGATGACCTGCCACTGCGCATTGCCTCCAGATGGAGTTAGAGTCCGGCCCGGAGAAGGACGGACAGATGAAGCGATCAAGGTTCACGGAAGAACAGATTATCTTGATATTGAAGGAGCATGAGGCTGGGGCGAAGACGGCGTACCTGGCTCGCAGGCATGGGATCTCTGAAGCGAACGATCTACAATTGGAAAGCAAAATTCGGCGGCATGGACGTTTCCGAGGCGAAGCGGCTGAGAGCCTTGGAAGAGGAGAACGCGAAGCTGAAGAAGCTCCTGGCCGAGCAGATGCTCGATGCGGCCGCGCTTCGCGAGTTGCTTTTCCCGCCGCCAAGCGCGCTGCGGTCGCGCATCTGCAGGCCGTCATGAGCCTGTCGGAACGGCGGGCCTGCTCGATCGTGGGCGCGGACCGGACGACGATCCGTTATCGCTCCAGCCGCCCTCCGGACACGGTTCTGCGTGGCCGGTTGCGCGATCTTGCCAACGAGCGGCGGCGGTTCGGCTACCGCCGGCTGTTCGTCCTGCTGCGGCGGGAGGGCGAGCCATCGGGCATCAACCGGATCTACCGGCTTTATCGCGAGGAAGGGCTCGCCGTCCGCAAGCGGCGGGCCCGCCGCAAGGCCGTGGGGACGCGGGCTCCGATCCTGGTCGAGGCCAAGCCCGACGCGCGCTGGTCGCTGGACTTCGTTCATGATCAGTTTGCCACGGACGGCGCTTCCGGATCCTCAACATCGTCGACGACGTCACCAAGGAATGCCTGGGCGCCATTCCGGATACCTCGATCTCAGGACGGCGCGTGGCCCGCGAACTGACGGCAATGGTCGGGCGAGGCGGCAAGCCAGAAATGATCATGTCCGATCATGGCACCGAGTTCACCTGCAACGCCATGCTGGCCTGGAGCAAGGACACCGTCATCGATTGGCACTTTATCGCGCCGGGAAAGCCGATGCAGAACGGCTTCATCGAGAGTTCTTAACGGCCGGATGCGCGATGAACTGCTCAACGAGCCGCTGTTCTGCGATCTGGATCATGCCCGCGCCAAGATCGCCAACTGGGTCGCCGACTACAATATCCGGCGGCCTCGCTCGTCGCTCAAATACCTGACCCCCGCGGCCTATGCCGCCCACCTCGCCGCAACGGACGATCGGCTACGCAACCCCGACCAGCTCCGCCGATCGTCCGTTGCTCCACCCGCGCCACTTGGCGTACAAAAACCCGAGACTCTAACCGCGGCTGGATGAAAATTCAGCGGCAGGTCAATAGTGGCCGAAACCACGAAGAGCAGTTGCATACGTCTGTTTCCCGGGAGTGCTGGGAAGTCTTTGATGAGGGCTGCGTCGTCGGGATAAAGATTAAGGACAGCGCGGCCCACAATCGGCGCCGCTCCGTTCGCCGACTGGGAGGCCTTGAGATGAGCCAGTGCCGCCCGGGCGTATGGGGTACCACCCTTATCCAAAAACTCCTCGACATCATTGTCCAACGATTGTCGTAAAGCCGAGCAGCAATGCCCGGCTTCTTCTTTTCGAAGAGCCAACGATCCAAGGTGAGAAGTTGACCTACCCGTGCCTTGGCGGTGAGCTCGGCAGCCCCACGCTTGATGAGGGTCTTCTCAAGCCCCAAAATGAGGGGCGCATCCTCGGAATAGACGGGCGGTTGCTGCGACCTATCAAGACCCCGGTTGATTGAGCCGGCTGCAGCGCCGAGGGTCGCAACATCGCCCCACCGCCTCCGCCATGCGATGCCGGGATGTATTCGTGCCCGCTCCCCTGCAGGATGGGCTGCGCCTCCCATGGGCGATGCGCCAAGTTGTGAGGCGCGCTCCTCGTAGTGACCGCAGCCGAGCCGGGACGTGCCGGAACAGTTGGTGCCTCGGCGGCATTTCTTTGCCTGACTCGTCAGCTTCTCGAAAGCCGTCCCATCCAAAGATAGAACCTGAATCACCTATGCTTGGTAGGAAAAGAATGATTATCGATCCACCGAATACCGCAGAAGACCCCATTCTCGCTTACGATCTCCTGCGGCAGCAACAGCAGGCGCAGGAACAGCAGGGCGACCTGAGCGCACAAACCAGCTCACCAGGATTCGCGTCCGCGGATCAACCGAATTTTGAGCAGCAGCTATGCGAGTTGCGGCCAATCCATCAAACATCAGATTCAGCTGCCGCTTTGACACATTCCGAGATTGGCTCCTCCTCGGCTCTGACCGCCGGCAATGAGAGCGCGCGCGCTATCCACGAAAGCGAGCGGTGCCCAGCCGCATCCTTTGTCAGGGGACGCGCCGAACTTGCCGCATCGCTGGCCGGAGCGAACCTTGGGGCGCTCAGGAACGAGATCAAGCTGGCTGAGCAGCGAACAACGCAGTGGCCAAGAACGACCGGATCTGCCGCTGGCAGTATTGATACAGACCGCATTTTCAACGACACGGTGGCATCATCGTATCTGCCGCTACACCGTTTTCAGAACGAGGACATCGATTGCGAGCCGCTCCTAGACAACGAGGTGAGTGCCATCGCGCACGTGCGTTCCTTAGCGGATTTGCGCGCTCACGCTAGCCCGCATGTTTCTAAGGCTGCTATCTGCTCGGACGACGAAAGGGAGGACGAAATTGATATGGCGCGCCTCGCTGCATGGCATACCAAAGGCGTTACAGAGAGTGCTTTTGTGTCACTGTGCGAGGAACCCTCGCGACTGCTTTATTCAAATGACCACACCGAGCATGGCGCGAAGGCAATTGCAGGGAACGCTAAGAAGTTACACACCTACACGGTACCGAGTATCACCGCTTGGCCGATCAAAAAAATCAACGGTATTTTAGAGCGCGGGCGTGCTCCTGGAGATGAGCAATTGCGAGTTTGGTTGAGGGGAATACCGACCGAGGAGACCGAGGTCTTGTTTCTGGGCGGCAACCTAGCCGACTATCGGACAGCCAGCGTAGATAATCCGAACACGGCTGACGCAGTGCAAGATAGTCCGCCCGTCAAGAAAGCAAGGGTCAGCTCCGATGCGCCCGAGATGATACGGCATCATCGGGGCCAAACTTGATCGCACCTTGATGCGTCATTCAGGCGTTCGCGTCACGGCTCATTAATCCAAATCCGCATTTCGCCTTCGCCGCGGTTAGGAATGAATGTCAGCCGCTGCGGTTGCAGCTGTCCCGCTACCTTGTCGTACTGATAAAGGGCCCCTTCTTCAGAACGCGTGTGTTGCACACCGGACCCCATCAGCCTGCAGCAAATCTTGGCGCTAAAGAGACCAGTGCCTTCGATAAGCGAAAATCGGCTTTCTGCAGGAAACCAAACGTTGTGTAACTCGCTCCCGCTGTCGGCTTCTTCCAGACAATAAATCAAAGGGCCACGCTGGACAGCCACCTTGCCCGCCAAATTGCGAAGTCGCGGATGACCGTATACGCGGCGTACTTGGATCGGCAGCGATAGTTTGACGCGATCTCCCTGCCACCACGTACGGTGAATGTGCAAATAGCCCTTGCGCGACTCGCAATGACAGGTTCGCCGTTCAGGGTCGCCTCCGGCGCGCTGCACCATTCCGGCAGGCGCAAGGCGAGCGTGTGGGCGATTGGCTGTGCAGATTCCACGGCAATTTCCACCTCGCCAAGGATAGTTGCCGCTCATGAGCAACCGCGGCTTATACCTGCCCACCAATAATGCTGCGCTATTGCCAATGTAGAGACTGATATAGAGCGCGTCGGAGCATGACGTATAGATGTAATGACAATTGATGCGAAAAGGCGTGCGATGTTCGGCGGGCAGCACGCGCAGGCAAACCAGCGTTGCCGCACCGGCCTGACATGATTGTAGATGCCATTGGACCGCTGCGTTTTGGGATGAACTTCGAGCGGGTTAACATAGAAATAGTGACGCCCATCGAAGGCAATACCGCCCAGAATCGTATTATAGAGCGCGCGCTCCATCACGTCGGCATAGCGACTTTCCAGCTCCATCTCCAGCATTCGGCGCGCGAACATCATCAGCCCAATCGACGCGCAACTTTCCGCGTACGCGGTATGCTTTGCCATAGCCGCAGGCAAGCCTGGCGTTGCTGCTCGTTCTGACGCAGGCGCGCCAGATGAGCGACCGCAGTCATGAGGTATACAAAACGCACCGCATGCCCGGTTGCAGTCCGCTGTCCCGAAATTGGTAGGTGCGCCTGGCTGTAGGATTTATTTTCGCTATCCAGGGCGTGCCAGATGATTTGATGTGGCAGGATTGCCGGCGTTTCTCGTATTCAACGTCATAGAAGTGCGGCACTGTGCCGCGTTGCTCCACGAAATAATTGGCTAGCGTCAGATATCGCTGCTCCTGCGTACTTCGTAGAGGCGCGTCAATGCAAGTTCAATTTCTGGATGGCCATCATACCGTGTAGCTGATCGCGCCCTGGCGCCGAAAACTGTGCCGAGGTGGTCAGCAAGTCTGCAAACGACCTCCAGCAGCCGTCGTTTTCCAGTAACCAGAAAGAAGGCGATGCCAGCTTCAATCAAGTGGCCGGCACAGTAAAGCTCATAGCATTCAGCTAGATTGCTCCAGCGCTCCTGAGGCGCCTTTAGCATGAAATTGGTATTGAGATAGCCGTCGCCGGATTGGGCGGCCGCAATCTGTTCAATCAGCTCGTCGGCGGCTTTCTCCAGGTCCGGATTGCGTATCTGGCAGAGCGACCAAGCAAACACTTCTAGCCATTTGCGACATCACTGTCCTGAAAAACCGTGCCGCAGAATTCCCCCTTCGCACGTCCGGCGGCAATACGGAAGTTTTCTACCGCGTGGCTCGGTATCGCTTCGGGATTGCGGTCGTTTAGGGTATCCCACTGATAGGGAATCGCTACTTCCCTCACCAATTGCTGGCATTTCCCAATCAGCGGATCCTGTAGGTCATGAAGATTGATTTCGGCCACGTCCCACTGCTTCATCTCGTCGCGTGGAGGCGAACGGGCGCCTAGCTCAGGCAAGGCCAGCTCGCCATGATCGCGTTGTTGAGGTTTGGGCTTCGAAATTGGCTGCTGCGCAATCGTATTCTCCACGCGAATATTGAAGCGCTAGAAATGGAACGGCTGCCCCCTATGCCGCTCGACGGCGTAAGGCTCAGAAAGGGCTGGTCAAACCGAGCTTCTTTCCAATCTCCTACCGCTGAAATGTCATGCGACGATCACGCTGGAATTTGTGGGATCACAAGCGCCAGGCCCGCCTAAGCCTCGCCGTCAAGCCAGTCGATCTTGCTCTTCAGGAATCGAAAGCCCAGCACCTCGAAGGCGGCCCGCTCCCTGTTGTCCCGCCCGTAACCATGTCCGCCCGCCGCCGGCTCGTAGAAATAGGCCTCGTAGCCCATCGTCTGGAGCTTCGCGACCATCTTGCGCGCGTGTCCGGGATGAACACGATCGTCCCGCCGGGTCGTGGCGATCAGGATCGGCGGGTATTTTTGGCCAGGCTTGGCGGCATGGTACGCGGAATAGGTCTTGAGCCACTCCCAGTGCTCGAGCTTATCCGGGTCCCCATATTCTGCAATCCAGCTTGCCCCCGCCAGAAGCTTGGTGTAGCGGCGCATGTCGATCAGCGGGATCGTGCAGTAGCGCGCCGAAGCGTTCCGGATAGCGCGTCAGCATGTTGGTGATGAGGATGCCGCCGTTCGATCCGCCCTGGGCCGCGATCCGCTTCGGCTCCGTCACGCCACGACGCACGAGATCGGCGGCAACGGCAGCGAAGTCGTCGTGCGAGAATTTCTTCCCCCCGAGCCGGCCGGCATCGTGCCAGCGCGTACCGAACTCGCCGCCGCCGCGTAGATTCGCCTGGACCGTGGTGCCGCCGCGCTCGAGCCAAAGCTTGCCAAGCGCTGAATTGTAGGACGGTCTCACCGAGATTCCAAAGCCGCCGTAGCCGCTCATATGGACCGGCGCATCGCCCGTCTCGTCGGCCGGGCCGGTCTGTACATAAGGGATGCGCTCGCCATCAATCGAAATGGCCTCGTGTTGAGTGACCACCAGCCCACCCGCGGTGAAGATCTTCGGCGCTTGCTTGAGCACGGTCGGACTGCCGACGTTATTCTGGATCAGCATAAGCGAAGCTGGCGTGAGCGGATCCTGGCTATCGACGAGCAGGTCGCCGTTGCTTTCGGATGGATCGCCATCAAGAGGCCAGACGTGGACGACCCCTATGTCGGGAAGCCCGCGCAGTTGCGCACGGCTCCACCCTTTATCGGATGGCGAGCAGATCTCGAAGAACGGCCGCAGTTCGTTGAGAATGGAAAGCACAAGCTTGTCGGCACTCCAAAAGAGCCCCTGCAGCGCGCAACGTGGGCCCGGTTCGAAAAGAACCTCGAACTGACGGTTGCCTTGAAGGAAAGCGGCCAAAGAGATAACGAGCACCGTATCCGCGGCATAGGTCTGCCCCGCCACGGACCAAGATTCGCGCGGTCTGATGGCAAGCCAGTCGCGATGGAGGAGGATCCGGATGTTGCTTGGCAGATTGATCTTCGTCGTAGCACCGGATTTATCGCCGAGCCAGTTGGCAAAATTGAAGGCGTCCACCTGATCGACGAACCACATCCGTGGCGGCACGACGGTATGGTCGACATTGCAGCCGGCTCCGACATGATCGGCTACGATCTCAAAGATCACTGGCGCTTGATCCGCCTGCGTACCGCGCCGCCATAGCCTCACTGTACGCGCATAGCCGGAGGTCGTCGCCATGCCCTGCCCATGAGAGCTCGAGAGCACCAGCGTATCGGGATCGAGCCATTCAACCGCGCTCTTGGCTTCTGGCAAGACGAAGCCGTCGCGGACGAAGGTCTTCGCGTCGGTATCGAACTCACGCAACATGACGGCATCACTGCCGCCGCGCGATAGGCTCAAAATCGTCCGTCTATGATTCCCGGCCAGTGAGACCATGGCCTTCAGAAGCCAGTCTTCGCCTTCGCTGACGGCGAGTTGATCGATGTCGAGCAGAACTTCCCATGACGGCGTCGGCGTGCGAAATTCTTCCAGAGTGGTTCGTCGCAAGAGGCCGCGTGGATTGTTGGCGTCTTTCCACAGATTGTAGAGATGGCCGCCGCTCCGGCTGATGTAGGGGATATTGTCCGGTCGATCATAAATCGAGGTCAGCACGTCGCGATCCCGCTCGAATGCCGCGCCGCCAAACACCTGCAGCGTCTTGCCATTCTGCCGCTCGACAAATTTCAGCGCCCGCGCGCTTTCGATCTGTTCCAACCACAGGTAGGGATCATCGTCTGGAGCGGAAAGCGTCGGCTTTGCTGCCCGGGACTTTGTCGCTTTTGCTTTGAGCACCCTTCACTCCACCGCCGCCATTGAGGCACCCGATACGGCATCGCATCTAAGACGCTTTTATACGTTGCATCGCAGTTCCCTGCTGTGGCCGCCGTTGATGGGGATTCCCATGTATCGGTCAATTGCATCAATTGCTGAAGTTGGTAGTTGACCCGCGCGCGCTCTGGCGATCTGGGCCGCGACCCAGACCCCTCAAGCCTCCGACCCCAAGCCTCCGGCGACAATTTCATCTTCGATGCGAGCTCGTCTATCCCGTTGCCTAGCGGAACAATTTACGCGGCGACCTGGGCGACAACAACAACATCGATGCTAGCGCTGCTGCCAAGGGTCAACCTGGACCGACTTCCGACGCCAAATGCTGGTCAGCTCCGGGCTAATCGGGTCGGGGCGCAATCATCAAATCCAACAATGCAGAAGCGGACCGCAGTATGCATGTCACGTGTCATGGCGGTGTTGAATGGAAATCTACTTGGCTGCGGCACCGACGTTCAGCTTTCGACCAATACGGAACCACAAAGGCCTGCTGTCGGCTCTCCCTGGTGAGACCAGCTCACGGGCGGGTGCCGGTTTCAAATAACGCAACTACAAGAACTTGCCGTATCCGCAGCAGCGTGGAGCCCATGCGGTCGCTGCGGACGGGCAAGTTTAGCAGTCGGATGCGCAGGGCTCGACATGTCGTGCTATCGGTGGAGGGTTCTCTGTAATGTACGCTCCGCCTTTTCTAAACAAAGTGGGTCACTGCTACGGCTTCGTCTTTACGGGAAGAAACTGTCTGACAACTCGGCCGAATGATCAGACCGCTGTTGTGGTCACTAAGACAGGATGGAGCAACTTTGCACTGGATGCCGCCTTGGCTGAAGAGAATCTCGCGCATCGCGACAGTTCAGCGAGTTCGGGAACCTATACCGCGCATCTTATACCCGGGATCTATGCCAGCGTAGGACTGACATACATCAGCGAGCCGACGAGCATACACACGTCCAATCGTGCATGCTCTGAATTTTCTCCTGTTTACGCTGGTATTTTTAAGGCTCAAGTCGCTAGTCTGTGTACCTATGCCTTGTACTCAAATTTCTGTAGCGATCGGGGCGAAGTGTGAGGCAAGCTATGAGATATCGGGCGTCGGATCATGCGCTACGGACTGACAAAGTTCGAATGGAGTGTCAGCGAACCACTTGTTTCTAATGCCGTGGAGGCCGCAAGCCTCTCGAGAACCGCCGTATTCTCAACGGCATCTTTGGCTGTTGCACACCGGCGGTCCTTGGCGCGACTTGCCTGAGCGATAGGGGCGTACGCAACGGCTACAGTCGCGTCAAACCGTGGCGCAAGGCCGATATCGGCCGATGGATGCCGTTTTCAACGGTTCACGATGGCAAGGTGCACATGATCGACGGTTCGATTGTACGCGTCGATCAGCAAGCCTCCGGAGCCAAAGAACAGTGGAGATCGTTGTATGGGCCGCGTCGCCACCAATATTCACGCGCCGGTGACGCGAAGGCGCCCGGTCCGTCTCCCGATCGCCCTGTGAGATCGACGACACCACCGAAGCCCTGCTCGATGGTCTTAAGCGGCGCGCCGTTGTCATTGCCGACAAGGCTACGATGCGGAGCTCGTTCGTAGCCACGTGAGCTCTAGACGCCATTCCCAATATGGCCAACCGCCCAACTGGATCCCGCCTGGAAGCAGTTCCTCTTTCGGCAGCGCAACTAAGTCGAACGCTCTTCAATGTTCTGAACCAATTCCACCGACTTGCAAGCCGATATGACAAGCTCGGCGCTACCTTCTTTCATCCTCGCCGTCGGGCGAATCTGGCTGCGATCATTGAGACCACGCGCCGGGGGAACGATCCCGGCGGGGCAACGCGAAAGGGCTCGCTGGTGCCCGAGCAGCAAATTAGATTTTGGACGATCGGCAACATTCGGCACGTTCCTAGTTCCTAGCGGTCTCCCACCTTGTCAATCGAAGTGCCGGCCTAGCCGGGCCCTGCCGGTCCTGCGCGCACTGGGATATGGGTTCTAAAACGGCTTTGACGGGCCGCCTCGATCCGCCAGCTTCTCAACGAAAGCTATTCTTTCGGCGTCATAAAGGCTCGAAAGCGCAGAAGCCGTTAGGCGTGAACAACTGAGATCGGTCGCTCAACTATATTGAAATATTCTTTCTTCGCACAACCTATAGGCGTTAAAAATCAATCCGAGTGGAATTAAACCCGGTTAAAAACGATAGTATAGTTTCTCCAGATCCTTCTCATAGGATATAATTGCGTGTAATCTGTAGTAACAAGGTCGGACGTTCAGTCGCCCAGTTTGTTTTTGGTGGCCATTGCCTGGCGCTGGTCACGCTAACTTCCTGGTATTTTCACGTCGCGACGGCGTTCGCCTATTTGGTAGTGGTCTCGGCGTCTTCGCTATGGGCAGCCTCATCGCATCTGCCATGCTATCTATCTCGTCCATTGCTGCTTTGGCCTACTTCTTTACACCCCCTGTCTATCTTGCGTTCGATGCTCCGCACTATCTTCCGGTGGTTGCGATCCTCCTTGTCGCCTCGCTTGCCGCAGTTTACCTGATCGAAAAGGTCCGCCTGGCTAGGGAGGCTACGCTTGACGCCGCAGCCAAGCTCCGCCGCAGCGAGGCTGACTTGGAACACCGGGAGAAACGATGGCGCGAGATCTTCGAGCATAACCCGGTCATGTACTTCATGGTCGATGCGGCCGGAACAGTCCTGAACGTGAACTCGTTGGGTGCAACACAGCTCGGCTATTCGCCCTCGGAGCTTATCGGACATTCCGTACTGAAGGTCTTTCTGGAAGAAGATCGTGCGCTTGTTGGCCAATGCCTCCGCCTGTGCACTGAAATTGTCGGCCAATCGCACACTTGGGAAATCCAGAAGATCAGGAAAGATGGCTCGGTGCTGTGGGTGCGCGAAAACGCCAAAGCCACGCGGTGGGCGGACGACCAGCTCATTGTTCTCGTCGCCTGCGAAGATATCACCGACCGAAAGCGAACGGAAACCGCCCTACGGCGAAGCGAAGCCCATTTGGCTCAGGCGCAGGAATTGAGTCGAACTGGCAGCTTCGGTTGGAGCGTCGCTACTGGCGAGGTCATTTGGTCAAAGGAGACCTTTCGTATCTTCGAATACGATCCGGCGACCAAACCGACCCCGCGACTCGTGCTTGACCGAACCCATCCAGAGGATCGGGCCGCCGTGCAACAGACCATCGATCGGGCGTTGCGAGAAGAAGTGGATTTCGAGCACGAATACCGCCTGCTGCTGCCGGATGGCTCGGTGAAGCACCTCCACGCCGTGGCACGAGCCACTAGAACCGCTTCTGGCGATACCGAGTTTGTCGGGGCAGTGACGGACATTACAGCTGCAAAGCAGGCAGAACAGCAGCTTCGCCGTAGCGAAGCCTATCTGGCCGAAGCCCAGCGTCTCAGTCACACGGGCAGCTGGTCCTGGGACGTCCACCGGGTCGAATTTGTGTATCGCTCCGCCGAAGTCGATCGTCTGTTTGGCTTCGATCCAGAAGAGGCTGTGTCGATAGAGACCATCCGGTCGCGTATCCATCCAGATGACTTGCCGCGGCTTCAGGAAGTGCCGTGCCGGGTTATCGAAGAGAAGGGAGGCCACTTCGAATATGATTTCCGTATCCTTCTTCCAGAAGGCGCGATAAGGCGCATACATTCCGTTGCGCACGCCGTGGTCAGCAGCGATGGCAACTTTACCGAGCTCATCGGAACGCATATGGATGTCACCGAGCAATACGCAGCTAGGGAACGGCTCGAAAAGGCTCTTGCTGACTTGCGCGAAAGTGAGCAGCGCTTTCGCGACTACGCTGAAACGGCCTCCGACTGGCTCTGGGAGACCGGGCCGGACCACCGGGTCACGCGCTTTTCGGAGCACACCAGCACAGCAGGCATTCTGGCCACGGGGGTCGTCGGGCTGCTTCGCTGCGAAATTGCGGGCGACGTCGACGCGGAACCTGAGAAGTGGCGGCAGCATCAGGCGACACTCGAGGCGCGGCTTCCATTTCGCGATTTCATCTATCGCACCGTGACCCGGACCGGATCTTCAATTTACGTCCGGACCAGTGGCAAGCCATTCTTCGACGCTGACGGCAATTTCCTCGGCTATCGTGGCGTCAGCACTGACATCACCCCAACCATCCGCGCAGATCAGGCTGAACGAGAACTGCGGAAGGCACAGGCGGAGCTCGCGCACGTGACGCGAGTGACGACGCTGGGCGAGATGACAACGTCCATTGCCCACGAGATAAATCAGCCGCTGGCCGCCATCGTCGCCAATGGCGAAGCCTGTCTGGGTTGGCTTGATCGGGACACTCCTGATCTTTCCGAGGCACGCTGTTCAGTGGAGTGGATAATCGAGGACGCCATCCGGGCAAGCGAGGTGATACGGCGCATTCGCGCCCTAGCCAAGAAAAGCGACATCGAGATGGTGCCGCTCAATATCAATGACATCGTCCACGAGGTTATCGCGCTTGTGACACGCGAGCTGGTCAGCCAACGGGTGTCGCTGCGAACCGAGTTGGCGCCGGCCCTCCCCATGATCCTGGGTGACCGGGTCCAACTGCAACAGGTCATAATCAATCTGGTGATGAACGGGATTGAGGCCATGCAACCAGTCAGAGACCGGCCGCGGGAACTGGTGATCCGGTCATCCCAGGACGAAATGGGAGGCGTGCACCTCGCTGTGACTGATTGCGGCGTCGGGATCACCGGTGACGACGCCGACCGGGTGTTCAACCCGTTTTTCACCACCAAATCAACCGGCCTTGGAATGGGCCTTTCGATTTGCCGCTCAATCCTGGAGGCACATGGAGGGAGTCTATCGATTGCGCGCAACCAGGAACCCGGCGCGACGTTTCAGTTCGTCCTGCCGGTGCATAAGGAGGTCGTATCATGACCGGGCGCTCTCAGTCATCTCGCCGAGGCCCGCAGGCGGAGAAGCCGGCCGGAAGTGCGCTCGTCTTCGTGATCGACGACGACGTCTCGATGCGTCGTTCGCTCGCCAATCTTTTTCGATCGGTCGGTTTGGACGTTATTGCGTTCGGATCGGCGCAGGAAATGCTGCAAGCCAGCCTTCCGGATGTAGCCAGCTGCCTGGTCCTTGACGTCAGGCTGCCGGGATTGAGCGGCCTCGAGCTGCAGACTGAGCTCGCCAAGTTGAACCTTCGCATTCCGATCATTTTCATCACCGGTCATGGCGACATTCCCATGACCGTCAAGGCCATGAAGGGCGGAGCGGTCGATTTTCTCACCAAGCCGTTTCGCGATCAGGAGCTGCTTGACGCTGTGGTCGCCGCCACCGAACGGGATCGCAAAAGGCGGGAGGTTGAGAAGGCGGTTGCCAGCCTGCAGTCCTCGTTTGAGACCTTAAGCCCACGCGAACAGGCCGTGATGAAACTGGTCACTGCTGGCCTGATGAACAAACAAATAGCCGCGGAGCTCGGGCTGGCCGAAATTACCATCAAGATCTACCGCGGACAGGTAATGAAGAAAATGGGCGCACGGTCGCTGGCCGATCTAATCAGAATGGCTGAGCCCCTGGGAATTCGTCCCAACCGGCCGGAACAAGCCTAAGTATGACTATGCAAATTCATCTCTTAAGACCACCCTTGACCCAGCCGACTATGCTTCGGCAATCGCCTTTGCTGCGTTAGGAGGGGTCGTTTTGTTCACGCCTTCGCTCATTTCTGTGGTCGATGACGACGGCTCCGTCCGTGCTGCCATAAATAACCTTTTGAAATCCCGCGGCTACATCGTCCATACATTTGCATCCGCCGAGGAGTTCTTGCGCTCGCCACACCTGAATGATACTTCGTGTGTGATTGCGGACGTGCAGATGTCGGCTATGAGCGGCTTGGACCTGCTGACACATATGCGGGCCGAAGGTTGCGATGCACCATTCATTTTCATAACTGCCTTTCCCGATGATCGCGTTCGCGCCCGAGCGCTGAGCGCGGGAGCGATTTGCTTCCTGGCCAAGCCATTCGCAGGACAGCACTTGATCAGGTGCCTACATACCGCACTGGATAAGCCTCGCGGCGGAGCAAACGCGTAAGACGATGCGCGCAAATCTGCTCAGTTCGGTGCTGATCTATGGGCCGAACCGCGCGCTTCGCAACACCACAACATCGATCAACCTCGGCCTCGCTCGCAATACCCTGACCTCAGTCTCAACTGGTCGTGGGCCACCCCAGAGGCGGCCTATATCGCAGGCATTGCTAATAGCAGCGATGGTCTAGGCACGCGCTCCTGTTCGCGGTGAACGTTTGACTCTGTGAAGGCGCGCTTCATCATGGTGCTTGGCCCGGATTGCTGACTATAACCATTCAACTGGGCCGGCTGATGGAGTGCGTGTAGCATTCGCCTGGAATAGTCACATCAAGGCGAGATCGGATGTCTTGTGCGTTTACGCGGGTCCGTCGTGAGTTGAGCCAGATTGTCGGTAGGCAGCGCCTGCCCCACCGCGGCAATGGGAGCTCTGCTCCGCTTTATCGTAACACCGCTCCAGCAGCACCACGCCTACGCGTTTTTCAAATTCCGCTACCTGCCGTAATGCTGCATCTCGTACTGGGCCGCGCGGTAGCCGCCTTGCGGACACTAGGATGCTGATTAGCAGTCCGAGCAGCTCCTCAACAGTAGCCGTGTCATTCGCCTGTTGAAGCCCGTCATTCATGCGAGCAATCTCCTCCATTGCTTTCAACCTTCCGGAACGGGCGATCGCAATGCCCCAATCCCACCAGGGTAGATCATCGAATAGATCTCGTGTGCTGTCCCGGAAACTTGTTGACAACGTGGCGCGAGTTTGAGAACGCAATCCCCAGTAGCCGTCCACACGAACGAGCGTGACTTTGCAGAGTGGATGCCGCTAAAGCGGCCGATCTTTTGATGAGAGGTGGTGGAATCGGACACTCCCCGCCTGATTGCCCGCCGACCGATGAGCAAGGTGACGCGTTCGACCCGGTAGCACGATGAGGCCGAAGTTACCCTGAAGTGAATGTGCCGAGGCAGTGGGCGTCGGCTGGCTCACGTTCACGGTCCAGCGTCAGCGCCGCAGAAAGCGAGGTGCGACCGTGTTATGGTCGTGAGCTGCGCTGCGTTCGTCGCTGGAAATCGTCAGCATCGCCTCAGGCCGCTCGGTGCGCATCGGGTAGTCCTTCGATCAGGATAGCCAAACCTCCTGCAATAATCATGCTACGAACTTGCGAGACAGAAACCTAGCACCTCGTGGGTTACGGTTCGCTTCGTCGATTGACCCGCGACAAACGTCGACCGCAATGTTCCTGTGAGTCGGTTTCGATTATTCGCAGATGGCTGCAAACCATGCACCGGCGGTATTATCGACCAGAAACCCGTTGGCTCGATCTGGACCGTCGCACGCGTTCGGCGGCGCAGCCGAATGCCCATGTCCCCCTTGGTATTTTGTTGCCGGTCTTGCCGCGATTGGCGGCAGCTCGGTCATGACGCGAGCCCAATGCTGCGGCCGCCAAGCCCAATTGAGCGTACGCCGCATACTTGCTCACGGGGGAACAGGCCACCCAATCAGAAACATCGCTGCGGAGGATGAGCCGTCGAAGTATCGCCGGGACCAGCTTGGGCATGACAGCTGGCACCTATTCGAGTTCTGTGCGCGATGGCCCGGGAACTCGGTGATGTGCCTTGCTTCACGAGAGAAAGCACGCGCAGCGGCCGGGGATGCGTTTCGATCGACGCTGCCGGTGTCACACTTCCGACCTCTTTGTCTTGAACCCGACGTGCCTGATGATGAAATCGGAAACTCATGTGTTGATCGCCGTCTCGCGTGCTGGAGCCGAGCGGACACATGACGATGTGCGACCTGAGCCGTGGTCCCGACCTAGACGTAGGCTCTGCTTCTTGGCGCCAGGCTGCGGCTTGCCCGAGGCCGTCCAGACGACTTATCGACCAATCCGGTCAAGGCCGCTCGGATTTTCCCCGCTCGTTGAGCGCTCCTGCCGGTCGGTAACCATTCCAGGCTCAATTTCCGCGACTGGCACGGTGCTTGCTGGAGGATCACTCGTCGAGCGCTAGGTCTGCCTATGAAGCCCGGTCACGCCACCTTCGCTCTGCCGCGAGTTTGCCTTGCGAGAAGAGCGCACCAACGGTGCGGATTTCGATAATTCCCAATCTAGCGTTCACCAGTTCTTGGGGCAGCTGAATAGCTTCGTCCGGCAAAGACGGCAAAGTTGGAGAGTATGGCCATGAGTGAGGCGGCTTTGATCGACGTCATTCCGAGTGCCCACGTGATCAAACGCGCAGCGCGCATCGGCGCCGAAGTCAAAAATCTCAAGCTTTCGGGCGACTTGCCGGGCCGGACGATCGCTGCAATCAACCGCTTGCTGCTCGAGCACAAGGTGATCTTTTTCCGTGACCAAGATCATCTCGACGATGCCGAGCAGGAGCGGTTTGCTGTCCGTTTCGGGAAACTGGTGCCACATCCGATGCTCGGTGTTAGCAAAGAAACGACATCGCTTCTGGAGCTTGACTCCGCGCGCGGCGGTGGCCGGGCCGATGTGTGGCACGCCGATGGGACCTTCGCCGATGCCTATCCCAAGATTTTGGTGCTGCGAGCCGTTGTGATCCCGCCATTTGGTGGCGATACGATATGGTCGAACACGGCGGCCGCTTATCTCGACCTGCCGCCACCGCTGCAACGGATTGCTGACGAGCTCTGGGCCGTTCACAGCAACGTCTTCGACTACGCCGGAATGGCCCGTGTCCGCGAGGTCGACAAGAAGCATTTTAACGAGGTCTTCACTAAAACGATCTTCGAGACTGAGCATCCTGTGGTACGTGTCCACCCCGAGACCAGGGAGCGGACGCTAGTGCTTGGCGCTTTGATGCAGCGTTTCATTGGCATCCCCAAATATGACGGCCAAAAGCTGTTTGATATATTCCAGTCTCATGTCACCGCGCCTGAGAACACCGTGCGCTGGAATTGGAGGAAGGGCGATATCGCGATCTGGGACAACCGCGCCACGCACCACTATGCAGTCAATGATTATGGCGACCAGCACCGCGTCGTTCGTCGCGCGACCGTCGATGGCGACGTGCCCGTCAGCGTTGATGGCCGGCGCAGTGTGACGCGCGTCAAAGCCACTAAGCAGCCGCCTATGAAGATCACCTAGCGCGTTGGTAAATTAATAGATCGGGCGGTTGCCGACTATGGTTTCATACGCGCGCTCGTTGCTTGTGGTAGTTCAGTCAGACGGCCCGCGCGGGTCTGACGAGGATCTGGTTTCCGCGAGCCGTATCTGACGATTCACTGGCTCAGTTAGCGATCGCGCTTGCCCCACCAAACGGGAGATTCGCTATGCAGCACGGCTGAGCCACTTGCCCTGTGGAGAGGACCTCCCGTCTTAGAGAGCCTAATCAGCGTGACTCCCGACCTTTACACCTTTACAAGCCGATTGGCTCTGTTCTGGGGGGCGGACCGGAGAGCAAGTGCGCAATCAAGCAAACGAATGCAAGCAGGAGCAGTACTTACGCCGTGCTGTGGCCCGTTCTGCCACGGCGACATTGACAGGCCGAAAGTCAGCGGCCAAAGGCCTGATATTACGCTAACATGCTCAGGCGCGATCGCTGACCGCGTCGTTTCCGATTGTGCAAGGCGTGCCGAGAGCGGCCACAACCATCCACGCGAAATGTCGTCGATTCCGGCCAACTGCCCACATAGAAGCTCTGTTCGAACTTACGACCTCCATTGTGATGGTCTTCCACCTAGGCTCCGGCGCGTCGTGCTCGCGGTTTGCCGGCTTCGCGATGAAGTGTCCGGCATCATACAGCGGGGCTGCTCCTCCAGCTGGGTGCTAGCGGTTGCTCGCTACGATATCTCTCTGCCCACTCTTGCGTGCAGATACCCACCCGCGATTAAAGCGTGATGGCATTAGGTTCGATAACCTGAATTTTCGAGATAGTTCGCGCATTCTTCAGAGGTGAATGCTGGCAAGGCTTCACCGATGGCGGTGCAGACGGTATCGACAGTTCGGGCGGCCGCCTTTCGGAGCAGATGTTTGAGCTTGGCAAAGACCTGTTCGATCGGTTCAGGTCGGGCGAGTATTTCGGCAGGAAGAACAGTTTGGCGCCGGCAGAGCAAATGAGCTGGCGCACGACCTTGCCCTTGTGGCTGCCGAGATTGTCCATGACCACGATATCGCCGGGGCGAAGGGTGGGCAGGAGAACTTTCTCGACATAGGTCCGAAAGCTCGCGCCATCGATCGGTCCTTCGATGAACAATGGCGCATCGATCCGGTCATGGCGCAAGGCCGCCAGGAAGGTCATGGTCTTCCAGCGGCCATGTGGAACCTTGGCGGGGAGTCTGCGCCCGCGCGGCGCCCATCCCCGCAGGGGAGCCATGTCGGTCCTGGTCCAGGTCTCGTCGATGAAGACCAGCCGTTCAGCTTCGACGCGATCTTGATACTTTGTCAACTGGGCTCGCCGCCGTGCCACGTCGGGACGATCGCGTTCGCCAGCCACCACGCTTTTTTTTTGAAGCTGAGCTTCTCGGCGTGCACGAAGTCCCACACCGAGTGGTAGTCGACCTTCAGGCCGCGCCCGGCAAGCTCGGCAACGAGCCCACGTATGGTGAAATCGCCGTCCTTGATCCGTTGCGACAGCCAGACCGCGTGGTCTCCCGAAACCGCTTTCGGCTTGTGACCGCCCATCTGGCCCGGAGCAACGCTGCCGGTCTCATCGACCCGCTGCATCCAACCGATTGCCGTGCTGATCGCAACCCCAAACTGCTTGGCCGCCTGATTGCGGGACATCCCGCCCTCGATCGCGGCCACCACGCGCTTGCGAAGATCCAGAGAGTAAGGCTTGCCCATCCATGCTGGCCTCCTGCCCAGCCAGCATGGTGAATCAGAAACTCACTGATTTGGGAATCCCAAATCGATTCAACTTAACCCCATCCCGCTTTAGGTACTCCATCAGTATGTTCTATTTGACACGTCCGCGCGCTCAACTCGATGTCGTAAGTACTTTCGATGCAGTGGCCCCACTCGGACTCTAGGTAACATTCACCTCGCGTCAGGAGCACAGCGGACACCAAAAGCAGCTTGATCCGCAGTGCATCCGCCTATGAGTGCACGCTTTGGCCTTGAGGGCTTAGAAGAATATCGACGTAGACACCAACAAATTCAGCGCATGTCCCGTTTCGCGCGTGTGTGTAATGCTCGTCGGGTTGTTGATATATGCCAGTCCTACGCTTGCATATATCCCGGGTGCCAGATGCGCGGTATAGGTTCCCAGGATCGCTGTGCTGTCGCGATGGACGAGATTCCCTTCAGCCAATGCAGCATCCACTGCATAGTTGCTCCAGACGGTGTTAGTGGCGACAATAGCAATCTGATCAGTTGGTCGGCTGTCAAACAGCCCCTTCGCATAAAGACGAAGTTCGTAATATTGACTGACTCTGTTTAGGTCAGGCGGGGCGTACATGACAGAGAACCCGCCATAGATACCACGATACGCCGAGCCCTTGAGAGCAGACTGCCAGAGTTGCCTGTCTGCAGCGACGTAGTAGGTGCTGTTCGCATTAACTCTGGGTTGCTGCGGGTACTGCAAGTTCTTGTAGCTGCTGTTATTGAAACCGGCGCCCGCCCGCAACCAGGTCTCGGGTACGCCCGGAGCAGCTTTGTTTTTGTAGCCGATTTCATCAACCAAAAGAATGCCGGCGTTGGCCGTTCTCCAGTTTAGGCCGGTTGGATTTTCAGTTATCTCCGCCTGTTGACCGTCTGGACTGAGTGAGCGCTGGATTGAGACCTTATTGTATAGGCGATCATCAAAATTGAACTTCACGTTCATAGCAGGCGTGGGCGCGGCATTGTTGCTCATGCCTGCTTGATACAAGATATTTGACGAGGGAGCCAAAACGCTTGCTCCTGCACTCCCTCCGACCAATGTGCCTCCGAACTCATTTACATTTCTGAGATAACCCATCTTGAGTTCGAGTGTACTGTCGAAAAACGTCTGGTAGTAGGCAATTGTGTTGAGTCCGAATCTATCTGGCCCCCCGGGTTTCCATGTCCAATATTGCTGCTGTGCTCCTACGATGATCTGACCATCGGGAATGCCAAAACGGCTGAGATCGTAGGTCACAATCATGAAATTTACGGTGCTGAATGTAGGATTTTGGCCCATATATCGTTGATTGGCGATGCTGGTTCTCGCTGCATTTGGGAATTGATTGTCTACAAGGCTGTTTACTGTCCCGCCAACATAACCGATCCCCACGTCTGCCAGCGCGGATCTAGTGCCGCCTTGATCCTGATCTATCGTATCCGCGGGACCAGGTATATTGAGCCACATACCTTTTTCGCGGAGCTTCTCGAACTTTGCGGATGGGTCGATCTCATTTTGAGTTCTGGTCTTAACGAGTTCATCCGCACTGTAGCGCTTTGTGGTAGACAAACTGGCACTTTGTGCTAGCGCCGAGCCATCGACGAGAAGCGTTGCTGGTTTGAGGCGGCGTCTCCGGAATTTCCTGGCTAGATCAGAGTCCCTTTGAAGCCTTGTTTTAGCAACCTCATCCGGAATTTCGTTTCTTGGATTAGGCACGTTAGCAGTTTGTGTGAACGCCGGACTACCGACGAGACTCGCTGCTAGGGAGAGTGCGATAGGAACTCCTCTTTGCTTCGTAGTTGATCGAAAGTTGAAAACCGGTGCCGCAGCCGAGTATATCTGAATTGATGCAGCCACGACAAAGCAACCATACATAACGAACTCCGCTCCTATTGCTAACCTTGAATGGGGTTGCGCTCCGGCCTCATTGACCCAGAGCTCAGCCGCAGCTTTTTGTGTTTAAAGGCGGCCGAGCAAGATGGCCCTAGTCAGAAGGAAGGGTAGGCTCCCACGCCAGCCAGGACGCGTCACTCCACGGAGCTTGGTTGGCATCGTGGTAGCGAGAGACGGACGACCGATAGGCGCGAAGCCCAAAGAGACCTTTGAAGCCTCCGCGCTCGCCGATCGCGCCAGAAAGTGCATTCATGGGTTTTCATACGAAAGGCGAGATCGCGGTTGGACCAGATTTGATAGCGGTAGGCGATGCATTAGCACCTCCATAACGCGATGGTAGCGCTGGCAAATCCATGTAACGCCCCGAAAGTTCTGTGCGTCAAGTTCAGCAAAATTGATCATGGGGTCCGGCCAAGCCATCCCCTCGGAGCCGCCGTCGCTCGCTCGCCCCAGGCGCAGCGCTGGCGAGCGACGGCGGCGGAGAGGGGTGGCCCATCCCCTTGGTGGGCCTGAGCATCGTCAGGCCGCCCGGCGTAGTGTCTCCTTCTTGTGCTCCTTCAAGAGATCCATGTTCAGATAGCGATGGTCCTCGAGCCAGGCCTCGTGGCGCTCGACGGTCAGCGCCCGCACCAGCCTGAGGCAGCTCTCGGCATTGGGGAAGATTCGCACCACGTAGGTGCGCCGCCGGATCTCCTCGTTGAGGCGCTCCAGCATGTTGGTCGACTTCATGTGCTTGCGGTGCACCAGCGGCAGACGGAAGTAGGCGAGCGTCTCCTCGATGTTGTCCTCCACCCAACCGGTGAGCTTGGGGTATTTGCCGCCCCATTTGGCAAGCCATGCCGCCAGATCGCGCCGCACCTCGCCAAGATCGCGTCGGTCGTACATCCAGCGGAGCTCGAGCAGGCAATCGTCGTCGACCTTGCGCGGCACATAATCGAGCGCATTGCGCAGGAAGTGCACATAACAGCGCTGCCAGAACACGCCGGCGAGGACTTCGGCGATCGCCTTCTTCAAGCCGGGATGATCGTCGGAGACGACAAACTCAACGCCATGCAGGCCGCGCGCCTTCAACGCTTCCAAAAACTCCTTCCAGCTCGACCGGCTCTCCCGGTTGGCAAGCTCGACCGCGAGCACCTGACGCCGGCCTTCCCAGTCGACGCCGATCGCGATCAGCACCGCCTGGCTCGCAATGATGCCGTCCTCGCGCACCCGCTCATAGCGCGCATCCAGGATCAGATAGGGGAATGGTTCCTTGAGCTTGCGCTCGCAAAACGCCTTCAGCGACGCATCCAGCCGTTTGTTGATGGCGCTGATCGCCGAGGCCGAGAACGCATGCCCCACAAGTTCTTCGGTGACTTGCTTGACCTTCCGCGTCGAGACGCCTTGCACGTACATCTCGGCCAAGGCCGCTACCAGCGCCTTCTCCGAGCGCTGGTAGCGCTCGAACAGCTCGGTCGAGAACCGCCCCTGACGGTCCTGCGGCACCTTCAGCTCGATCTTGCCGACCCGGGTGATCAGCGAGCGGGGATAGTAGCCGGAGCGATAGCCAAGCCGTCCCTCGCTGCGCTCGCCTTTCTCCGCACCCAGCGTCTCCGTCATCTCGGCTTCGAGAATTTCCTGCACCGCACCCTGGATCAGCGGCTTCAGGAACTCCTTGTCCGACCTCAACAACTCTTTGACTGCAGAGACGTCCGTCCTAATCTTCGTCACGGTCATGGCGGGTCCAAGCTCCTCTATGAGCGGTGATCTTCGCAATCACCGGACTTACCATGACCGCTCCAGCCTCTCAGGCTTTTGCAGAACCTTCCGCACACTACCGCCCCGAATTGCTTAACGTTCGACCCGTGCGATATTCATTGGCCACCGATTGCCATGTGTGCTCATCACGACCAACTGCTAAGGTTGGTGGTTGACTGGGCGCAGGCGCAGGCCGTCCCCTGTGGATACGCGGATTGTTCACTATCCCGCGCAGCGCGAGACTGTCCCGCCATCAAAACGAACTCTGGCGAAGCTGGCATCGTTCGGTGGAAATCGGGCGTCCGTCACTCGTGAGCGCTGCAGCCACTCAGCCTTGTGTAACCGCCCACCCTCTCGGCGGAAGCGCACGCGCGGAGCGGTGACGCTTTTGGATCCGCTGTGCTAATAGGGTAAGCGGTCTAGATAAGCGTCGAATGCGGCAGCAACAGCGCGCGTGACGAACCGGTGCTCCTGCCTCACCCGGATCAAACCCTTCTTGATTTCCACTATCCCGTCGTTGGCGAGCATCGCCAAGCGTTCAGCTGAATGGAGGAAAGGCATCCCGCTAAACCCGTGGGCGGCAGAGATTGCCGGCACGTCGGCCTCCAAATCGCACATCAGCCGCTCGATAATTGCGGCTCGCACGCGGTCTTCATCGGTGAGACGGTAACCTTTCGACGTCGCCAGGCGACCAGCTCTGATATCTCGGCTATAGGAGCCCGTTGCGACTTCGTTCTGGACGTAACCCTCGCCGAGACGGCCGATGGCCGACGGTCCGAAGCCGATCAGAGTTTTGCAGGTATCGGCGGAGTAACCCAGCGAGTTACGCCGCAGACGGCCGGTTTTCTGCGCCAGCGCGAGCTCGTCGTCTGGCAAGGCGAAATGGTCGAGCCCGATTGGACTGTAGCCAGCAGCGACCAGCGTATCGGCCACGGCCGCCGCCTGTTCGGCACGGACCACGTTGTCCGGCAGCGCCGCCTCATCGATTAGGCGCTGACGTTTCATGTAGGAAGGAACGTGCGCGTAGCCAAAAACCGCCAGCCGGTCCGGGCGCATGGCCACCGCTGCCGTCGCGCTTTCGACGCAGGACCGCACCGTCTGATGAGGAAGACCGAAGATGAGGTCGAGGTTGATGCGGCTTATTCCGTGCTCGCGTAGATTTTCCACGGCAGCGGTCGTCTGCGACTCACTCTGGAACCTGTTGATCGCTTTTTGAACATTAGGATCGAAGCTCTGCACGCCGAGGCTGGCGCGGTTCACGCCCGCTGCTCCTAAGAATTCGGCCATCTCGACCGTGAACGTGCGGGGATCAATCTCAACGGCGAGCGTAGCCGGTTTCCTAAACGCGAAGCGGCGACGCAGGAGTTCCATCAGTGCCAGGAACTCCGCTGGCTCGATCACGGTCGGCGTTCCGCCGCCGAAGTGCACGTCGCTTACGGGCAATCCTTGCGGCACTCGGTCCGCGACCAAACGAATCTCCTCACGCAACACCGACAAATAGTTGAGGATCGGCACATGCCGGCGAGTGATAGTCGTAGGGAAGCCGCAGTACCAGCAGACCGACCGGCAGAACGGAATGTGGAAATACAGCGATACGGATTCCTCAGCCGGCAGGCACCTCAGCCATTTCTCACAATCGGTGGGGCCAATCGCCATGGAGAACTCCGGTACAGTTGGATAGATGGTGTACCAAGGCAGGCGCGCATCGCAGTACTTTTGCAGGATTGAGGTCTGCAACGGTAATTGTCCCATGCTTATACCAGAAGCAGCCTAACGGCTGCGCTCTCCTGTGTCTTTGTGCTATGTCAATCGCTGCACTTCACGCGCGAAATCTGCGTCCCGTCGATGTTGATGTGAGCGAGGAGATGGTCACTCCCTGACATTGATTTTGATATTTCCCAGGGGGGAAGAATTTATCACATGAGTGATGTTGAAGCGCGAGTGATGTCAACGATTGAGCTGCGCCTCGTTCCGCTCGAGCGCGGTCCTGAACAAAACAGCAAAACTGCGCTTCTGCTTAACAGATCCTTGGCAATTGTTCGCCCGACAGCCAATCGACAACTCGCCGTCCGCCAACGCTGGTCGACATCTGCACAAACTGATGATCGTCGGTTACGGCCTCGCCGATATCAGCCGCATCGCACCCGAGTGGATGCGCCTTCATGGCTGCAAGCACGGCACCGGCCATGTCCGAGGCCACGATGGCAACGAGCTTGCCCTCGTTGGCGACATGGAGAGGATCAAGCCCAAGGAGTTCGCAGGCGGCCGCAACCGCCGACTTCACCGGGATGGCGTCTTCCTGCAGATGGAACCCGAGGCCGGATTGATGCGCTATCTCATTGAGCATCGCGGCAAGGCCGCCGCGCGTGGGGTCACGCATCACCCGGATGCCGCTGCCGCCGGCCCCAACCATAACAGCCACGAGATCATGCAGCGCTGCGGAATCCGAAACGAGCTCTGTCTCGAAAGCGAGATTTTGGCGCCTCGACATGATCGCCACACCATGGTCACCTAGACTTCCGGAGACCAGCACGCGGTCGCCGACTCTCACCTTCTCAGCGGAGAGATCGAGCCCGTCGGTCAAAACGCCGACCCCGGTCGTCGAGATGAACAGCCCATCCGCCTTGCCACGCTCGACGACTTTGGTGTCCCCCGTGATGATGTAAACGCCGGCTTCGCGCGCCGCTTCTCCCATGGAATCCGCGATCATCTTCAGATCCATCAAGCGGAAGCCCTCCTCTATGATGAAACCCGCCGACAGATACAGCGGGCGCGCGCCGGCCATTGCCACATCGTTGATAGTGCCGTGCACCGCGAGCGATCCGATATTGCCGCCGGGAAAGAACAGCGGCGACACCACATAGCCGTCGGTCGTCATCACCATCCTGCCCACGGCTTCAAAGGCCGCCTGATCGTTGCCGCGGGCGAGCCATTGATTGCCGAAGGCTTCGTGAAACAGGCCGGAAATCAGGTGTGCCATGGCGCGCCCCCCGGAGCCGTGGGACAGATCGACACACCCGTTCTTGATGTCGAGCTTGCGCTGATGGGCATTCGCTCTCATAGCGCCCGCCTCAATTGATAATCGCGAAGTCGGCCATACGTCCAATGCGCGGCACAGGCGCCTTCCGATGACACCATGCAGGATCCTATAGGGGTTTCCGGCGCGCAGACGGTTCCGAACAGCTTGCAGTCGACTGGCCTCTTCACGCCACGCAGGATGGCCCCGCACTCGCACGCCGGATTGTCGGCAACACGCACTTCATGCATCGCGAAACGCAGCTCGGCGTCGAATTGAGCGTAAGCCTGCTTTAGCTTCAATCCGCTGTAGGGTACGCGACCGAGTCCGCGCCACTCGAACTGCTCACGCAGCTCGAATATATTCGATATCTCTTGCTTGGCGCGCCGATTGCCTTCGCGCGTCACGGCACGGCTGTATTGGTTTTCCACCTTATGTTGGCCTTCGTTCACCTGCCGCACCAGCATAAGGATCGCCTGCATCACATCGAGCGGTTCAAATCCCGCGATCACGATCGGCCTGCCGAATTCTTTGGCGACGAACTCGTAAGGCTCCGTGCCAATGATGGTACTGACATGTGCAGGCCCGACGAAGCCTTCGATTTCGACGCGTCCGATATTGCGATTATCGCGCCCCAATAGAATGCTGTGCATCGCCGCGGGAGTCAGCACGTGATTGCAAAACACGCTGAAGTTCTTCAGCCGCTTCTTCTCGGCGAGGCGGATCATCACCGCCGTCGGTGGCGTCGTGGTCTCAAATCCAATGGCAAAAAACACCACCTCCCGACTTGGCGTCTCTTCGGCGATCCGGCTCGCATCAAGCGCCGAGTAGACCATCCGAATGTCGGCCCCGAGCGCCTTGGCGCGAAGCAGGCATTGTCCTTGTGAGCCGGGCACCCGCATCAGGTCGCCGTAGACACAGAGAGTGACGTCCCGCCGCTCAGCGAGCCTGATAGCCATGTCGATCCGGCTGGCGGGGAGAACACAGACCGGGCAACCCGGCCCGTGGATCATGCGGACGCTGAAAGGCAGTATATCCTCGAGACCATAGCGGGCGATTGCATGCGTGTGTCCGCCGCAGAATTCCATGAACCGATAGGCCATTTGCTGGTCGGCTTCGGCGCTAATCGCACGCGCGAGCCCACGTGCGATGGTCTTGTCGCGAAATTCGTCGGCATATTTCATGACTGGAGCTCCTGCCCCGCGTTGCTTAGCTGCTGCAGAAGCTCCACCGTGCGCTTGGCTTCCTCCGGGTCGATTCTGGCCAGGGCGTAGCCAACATGGACAAGGACGTAGTCCCCTACCGCGAGATCGTCGACCAGCACGATCGATATCTCCTTGCTGACGCCCTCGACCGAGACGATGGCCATGTCATCGGGCAGAATTTTCGCGACCTCAGCTGGCACCGAGAGACACATATCAGGCCGGTCCTTCTAGGGCTGACGGAGCTTCAGCAATGTGCAGAGCGGCGATCCAGGCTTGTCCGAGGCTCAAGCCACCGTCATTGGGCGGAGCCTGCCGTGGCAGCAGCGGCGTGAGGCCGGCTGCAATGCAGCCGCGCTGGATTTCGTCGGCGAGCACCGCATTCAGGAAGCAGCCGCCGCTCAGAACGACGCTGCCAACGCCGGTTGTCCGCGCCGCGCGCGCGACCCAGTCAACGCAGGCAGCTGCAAACGTTCCATGAAACAGCCCGGCTCCCTCCGTTGCGCCGATGTTGTCTGCAATCAAACGCGCAAACAGCGGACGAAAGGACAGCACGCCGCTATCGATCATCCATCCCGCTTTGAGCACCGCAGTCCGCCGCACACGCGCCTCGAGCTTCATCGCCGCTTCGCCCTCATAGCTCTGCAAAGTCGCGACCCCCAACAACGCCGCCGCGGCGTCGAATAGCCGGCCGGCGCTGGTCGTGGTCGCCCCGCCGGCCTGATTGAGCAATAGCGACAGACGCTCGGCATGCGGCTGTGCTGCAAAACGCCGCCTGATTTCGTTTCCCCGCCCCAGCAACTGAAATATTGCGCTCGCCATCCGCCAGGGCTCACGGGCTGCACGATCTCCGCCAGGCATTGGCACGGGCGCGAGATGCCCCATGCGTCGAAAGCTGGCGCCTTCACACAACAATAGCTCCCCGCCCCAGTTGCCGCCGTCGGACCCATAGCCATAGCCGTCAAGCACAAGACCAAGCGTCGGGCCAGCAAGCCCATGCTCCGCGATGACGGCGGCAGCGTGCGCGTGGTGATGCTGGACAGCGACTAGCGCGCGGCCGCTTGCCTCCGCAAAGCGGGTGGCAGCCATGTCGGGATGCAGGTCATGGGCGATGACGACAGGATCGACGTCGAGGATCGACATGAGGTGCCAGATTGTCTCGTCGAAGAAGCGGATGCCCTCGGCCGTATCGAGATCGCCGATGTGCTGAGACACGAAAGCCTCACTGCCGCGCGTGACCGTGACGGTCGATTTCAGCGCGCCGCCAACGGCGAGCACGGGCGGCACAGATCTCGCCAACCGGATCGGTTCAGGGACATAGCCGCGGGCGCGACGAATGAATTGACGCTGCCCCGCCACTACCGCCAGCACGGAATCATCGGCGCGCGTCAGGATATCGCGATCATGGCTCACAATGAGATCGGCGATGTCCCCGAGCCGCCGCAGCGCCTCGGCATTGTCGATCGGGAGGGGTTCGCCGCCCGGATTGGCACTGGTGCTGACAATGACCGCACCTTCCCTCCCAAGCCATGCACCCGCGGAACAGAGCCTGTGGAAGATGAGGTGATGGAGCGGGGCCATTGGCAGCATGACTCCCACGCGCGACAGGCCAGGCGCTACGGCGGGCGCTAGATTGTTGCGCGAACGCAAGAGAACGATCGGCCGAGCGACGGATTCGAGCAGTGCGAGCTCGTCAACACTCGCCTCCGCAATCTCGCTGACCTGCTCTGCTAGACGAATCATGACCGCGAACGGCTTCTGGTCGCGCTGCTTGTTCCTGCGCAATCGCTGCACGGCGTGTTGGTTGCGAGCGTCGCAAAGCAACTGGTAGCCGCCAACTCCTTTTATGCCGACGATTTGGCCGCTGGCGATTGCCGCGGCAATGTCGTTGACACCATGACTGAGCCGAGGACCACATGCCGGGCACGCAATCGCTTCAGCGTGAAACCTCCGGCTCGCCGGATCGGCATATTCGCTCGCGCAGGCCGCACACATTGCAAACTCCCTCATTGCGGTGTTGCGGCGATCGTAGGGAAGCCGTTCGGCGACAGTGTAGCGTGGGCCGCAATGGGAGCAGTTGATGAAGGGATAAAGGTAATAGCGGCTGTTCGGGTCGAACAACTCGTCGAGACATTGCTGGCATGTCGTGGTATCGGCGGCGATCCGCGTCGACACCCTTCCACTTTCGCTGGCGCGGATCGAAAAGTCTTTCGCCCCAAGCGCGCCGATTTCCTGAACGGACATGTGCTCGATGCGCGCCAGCGGAGGACTTTCGAGCGGCAAAGCGGTCATAAACTCGGACGTCCGGTCGCCCTCGATCTCGATTATTACGCCATCGGGATCGTTCGCGACGAACCCGGTCAACCCGTAGCGCGTAGCGAGACCATAAACATACGGACGAAAGCCGACGCCCTGCACGGCGCCACCGACGCGCACGCGCAGCCGCGTTCGATCGCGGATTATGGCATCGCCGCTCGCGCTCATCGCATCGCGTCCTCGACTGAATGCCTGTGATGCGCTCCCTGCTCCCGGATCCAAGCGTAGAGCGCGGCAAAGCCATCGCCTGTACGCGCCGAAATGGTCAGCACCTCGATCTTCGGATTTATGCGTCTCGCATACTCGATGGTCTTGGCCAAATCGAACTCGAGAATCGGCGCCAGATCAATCTTGTTGATCAGCATCAGCGACGATGCGGCGAACATATCCGGATATTTGAGCGGCTTGTCTTCACCCTCGGCGGTCGAAAACACCACGATCTTACACGCCTCGCCAAGATCGAACCCCGCGGGACAGACCAGATTCCCGACATTCTCGATGAAGAGAATACCCCCGCTGAGCGGCGGCAAGCGGTGAAAGGCCTGGGCGACCATCGCCGCATCGAGATGGCAGGCCTTCCCCGTATTGATCTGGATTGCGGGCGCGCCGGTCGCGCGAATGCGATAGGCATCGTTCGACGTCTGCTGGTCGCCCTCGATGACCCCAACCGGCCGCCTCCGCCTGAGCTCGGACACAGCGCGGACGAGCAGCGAGGTTTTGCCGGCGCCTGGACCGGAAACAAGATTAAACACGAGTAGGTCATCGGCCAGAAAGCGGGCGCGGTTTTCGGACGCGATTCTGTTGTTTTTGTAGAGGATGTCGCGCTCGATCTGAATGAGCCGCTCGTTGCTCATGCCCGCCACCTTCAAGCCGGCCGAATCGGCCCCGCAATCCACAAGCGCCCCTCCGCCATGAGCATGCGCGTTATTGTCTGTAACATGATAATGGCCGTCATGACGGAGGTGAGCATGATGCACATCCTTGCCACTATGCACATGATCATGCTGGTGACCGTACTGATCATACGGAGGATCATGCTGATGGTCATCGGCTTGCGCACCTTGCCTGTGGACGTGTTCGATCGACGCCGTTCCTCCGCTGCAGCCACATAAGGTACACATCAGTCGACCTCCAGCTCTTTCACTCGCATCTCTTCGCCCGCTCTCACCTGCAGCTGATAGCTGCCGCAGCAGGGGCACGCCCAATAGCGCTGGGCAATCTCAACGCTCCTTGAACAGGCCATGCACCAGGCAGCGCCAGGCAATTCGACGATCTCGAGAGCCGCGCCATCGGCGATGGTCCCCGCGACAACGGCCGGAAAGCAGAACTTCATCGCTTCGGGAGCGACATGGCTCAACGCTCCGATCTCCACAAACACGGTCCTTACCTTGGAAAATGATCGCCAGCGCGCCTCCTCCTCGACGATCTCGATGATGGCCTCACAAAGCGCAATTTCATGCATCGCCAACGTCGCGAAAATTGAGTGTGAAACCGACGCAAGGCTCGAACGACGCGATCATCGCCCGAACCGCTCCCCGTCCCTGTTGTCTCGCCGTCAGTACCGCGCCCTCAAGGCTGCGGACAACCGGTCCGCGCGCATGGAAATTCCACTCAGTCGGGGCGAGAAGTTCGAAGCGCGACATCTGGCCCTGGCGATCAAGCTCGACCGCGTGGTAAAGACGTCCCCTGGCGCATTCGACTGCGGCCGCACCACGGCCCCGCCCGAGCCTGTAGCTTTCGACAATCCCATTCTCAGCTGGTTCAACATAAGCACTGGCCTGGAGCCAAGCGCACTCTCGGGCGATTTCCGCGATCCTCGCCTTCAGCCGCTCGGCCGGGCCCCATCGGACTGGCGAGAGCTGATCACGCATCATTTGACGCGCCCACGCACCTGTCTCGGGAATACGGCCCTCCAGGTCAGGGCGATGGCAAAATTCTGCGCCATCCGCGAGCAGCCGTTCAATGACGTCGCAGTCGTCGGCGACGGACAGAAACGAGTGCTGCATCTGCACTAGGTTCAACGTGTTGTCTTCCTCGAGAGCCGCGATGCGACGCGCGAGTGGGCTAGCGAGCGTCGGCGCGCCGTCTTCGTCGGATATGCCAAGCGCTGCCAGCGCGCCCGCAACCCGTGCTGTTGCCCCGCGTCGAACCTGGCCGGCGCTGGGCTCTGTGCTGCCAAAAAGCATCGATACCCCATCCATCAGGGCACGGATCGCTGCGGCACTGGTGGTATCGAGCGCGAAGTGGCCGACAAGCAGGCTCCGCAGCAATTCCGCAAGCCGCTCTGCAACGATCAAGGCGATACGATGCTGCCGTGTCGCAATGCTGATCTCCTCGCCGCGGGCTGCCTCGCTCGCAGACAGGAATGCCACCTGGTGCGCGGCGGCACACAACGAGAAGATTCGAGGTAGCATGTTGAGCAATGACGCGGGCGGCCTGCCGGCGAACAGCCGCGACAATGGCGGCCGCGCCCGCGGCAGAATTTCGATCGCGGCAATTACGTTGCCAGCAAGCCGTACGGTAACATCGATCTGATTGCGTGCAGCGAGGCTCATGCGCGAAGCTCGGTCAGTACACCCAGCAGAAAATGCCGGCGGTCGATCGAACTGAGGTGTGGCGCATCGCGGTCATGTGATGCCGCGCGGTTGGGCGGAGACATCAGCGCCGCGAGCGCTAGTTCGGCGGTCGCGCGAGCGGACACCATATCCTCGAACTCAAGCATGGGCGAGAACAGTGAGTAGCTTCTCGAAGCGCATCATTCGAAGTAGGCTTTGATGATTTCTTGAAGGCGTTCGGCGGAATCCCACAAATCCTCCTCGGCAGCGAGCGCAACGGTCGGCACGCCCCCGACCTCCAGCGTATCCAGAATGATCGTGTCCATGACATTGAAGAACTGCACGGACCAGACGTTCCGGATGCCTGTTGCAAGCACTCGGCAGGTCCCATAACCGCGTGAGATGAGCTGGATCGGCCCGTTGCCGACGCTTTGCTGCAGAAATGCCAGGTCGACCGGGCTCATCGGCAGCAGGGTGAAATTAATGATCTGCGAGCGCATACCCGGTCGCCAGGTCAGCGCCCGCTCGCGGATTTCCGCGAGCACTGGCAGCACGTTCATTGCGCCGTCTGGGGCCGCGCCGATTAGGAGATCGCTCAACGTGAGGTCGTTAGCGGCGCGCCGCACGATCTGCGGGATCGCGCCCACCTCGACATATTCGTGTACGGCGTCCGTCTCGATACGCACACGCCAGATTCCCGCAAGTGCCGATTCCTGGATTTGCGCCACAGAGCCACACGGCGACGCAACGACGCCGACGATCTCGCCTTCCCCAAGCACGTCCGCGATCAGCTTACGCTCGAGATCGGTGAGATTGCCGAGCCTAAACAGCCGCGTCGGCACCTCGCGCCGCTGGCCGGCAGCGGCAGCGGCGACGGAGGACAACAGCGCGATGGCCTTCGGACAGTTCCTTACGAGCTCAACGCCATTGAGCGAAGCGGGTTTTGCGACCGCACCTGCGGCCGTCAGCGAGCTATGGACGAGACTTTCCTCGATCATCGGAAAAACGCTCACCGGCTGCTCAGCGCTGTCGGGCGCCCCCACCCAAAAACCTGTTTCGTGATACGACGTTCCATTGTGTGCTAGGGGGCTGACGCTTTGAGGACGGACGTGCCATTGGTTCGCGAGCGGCCAATGAGCTTCGACATGCGATCGACATCGATCTGCTGATCTCGGCATTCAAGCCAAGCGTCTCGCGCTGGCGGGAAGGGTCGGCGCCTCGGCTGGACGCTCACGCCGAACCGCCGGTCCAGCTCGCCTTCAGCGTCGCGCACGATCACCGCTCCGACCAGGCGCCCGTGAAGTGTTTCGATCAGTTCAGGAAGCAAGATTGGGCTGCCGATCGCCTGGGGGCAAGGTGCGGAACTGCCGTCCGACAACAGCACCACGACGAGCCTCCCTTGGGCATCGGCCGCAGCCAAACCGATAGCGGCGTTTGCGGTCCCTAGCTCAGACGGACGCAGCCGCGTCAGATCACGTTTCTCTGGCTGGAACTCCATCAGCCGCCTCTCTGATTGTCGATGGTTCTGCTGGACGAGATATTAGCAAGGCATGTGCCAATCGTTGTCCTTCGCATCGCGTTCGCGCTCGGATCAGCAGTGCAACGCCAATTGACTTATTACGCGCAACGCTTTTCGGCAGGAAATTTGGTTTGCGTGGACGCATGGGCAATGGCAATACCCGCAAGCAGCATCAGGCTAACGCAGATGGTCGGGCAGTTGCGGCTCGGGACCGATCAAGTCCGCAAAGAAGCGGCCGCAATCGTGATCATTGAGGGCCGCATTAACGCCGTCGAGCGCGTCCGCGATCAGCCGCGCTTCGTCATCATCCAAGAGGCGCACCGCGGTATCGATATGGACAAGAACTTTGGCGCCGACCGGCGGCTCGGACAGCAGCATCACTGAGACGCGCCGCTGTTCATTGCCATACTCGCAAAGAGCCGACATGCCGTCGGTCTCAACAATGGTCATTGGCAAGCCAAGGCACATGGTAATCCGCGAGCCGCTAAATTGGTCGCCCCCTCGCCTCATAGTTCGCATGATCTATATCATTCGCGAGCAGGCGCTCCCGCTCCGGCAGCGGCACGGTCCGCTGTTTTGCCGGAGAACCCCAGTGCGCCAGCAATTTGCAAGCAAGTTCGATCGCAGGTGCAATCTGAGTACGCACCGGAGCGGTCAGCGGCCCGCCCCAATCCTCCAGATCAAGCGGCTGACAGCCGATCAGAGCCAGCTCTCGCGGGCAGCGGCCAAGCAGGTCGGCCGCACTTAGGACCTCCTGGAAACCGGTCTGATGCAGGCTCATCTTTTTGGCGCCGGTGAATTTCGGCACCTCGTCATCTCGCACGAGCTTCAAATGCCCGGGCGCGAGTCCATAATCGATGGCATCGAACACGATCAGGCAATCGGCCTCCTCGAGAAAATTCACAAGGTAGAGCCCCTGCGTGCCGCCGTCGAGGATTGTGACGTTATTAGGCACGGCATAATGGTGATGGAACTGCTCCACTGCTCGCACGCCGAACCCCTCATCGGCCCAGAGGATATTGCCGATGCCGAGCACCAGGATTCGCTTCGTGTTCTCCGGAGTTAGGATCTGCATCGCCCATCAGTCGCGGAACTCGCGCTGGCCCGAAATCATGGAGGAGATGATGCTCTGGCGGGACACGATGTCTTCGCGAACGGCCGTATAGATGTGGACGAGCGCGAACGTCACGATGACCCACAGACCGAGATGATGCCAGGTGTGGACGTCCTGGCTGTTCGGCCAAATCGAAAACGCCCAGCCGAACAGCTCGTATTGCCAGCTGTCGTTTCCGGCTCCCTGCGCGTACAGTGCAACGCCGGTGACGATCATAGACGAAATCGTCAGCGTAAACATGAAGAACATCGTGAGCTGGGCTAGCGGATTATGTCCGACGCGTTCCTTAGGCTTGGCCGCAATGAGAGCGTACCAGCGGATCTCATGCCATATCCCGCCCCAATAGCTCTTCCGCCAGAGCGGCACGTAGAAAATCTGCTTGGCGGCCGGGTTGCCTATGAACGCCCAATACATGCGCAAGAGAAAGCCGAGCGTGAGCACATACCCTGCGGAGAAATGCGCAAAGCGGATATAGCCGAACAGGAAATTGTCGCTCGCCTGTCCCGGCATGGTCGGTATTCCTGTGCCGATGAAATAACCGGTGAGAGCCAAAACCAGGATAGCGGCAGCATTGATCCAATGCCACAGCCGCACTGGAGCCTCATAGACGTAGACGACGTCACGCTCGACACTGCGGCCGGTGCTTACCGCGTTGGGGGCTACAGCGGCGGCTAGCGCTCGCGGTGATTTGTCTTGCAACGCCACCTCCCTACCGGACCTTGACCGTTGCCAGTTCCTGGCCATCCGGTCCCATCACGTGGGTCGCGCAGGCAAGGCATGGATCAAAGGAATGGATCGTGCGCAGGATTTCAAGCGGCTTCTCCGGATCAGCCATCGGCGTATCCATCAGCGAGGCCTCAAATGCACCGATGTTGCCGTTGGGATCACGCGGGGAGCCATTCCACGTCGTTGGCACGACGCACTGGTAGTTGTCGATCTTGGCCTCCTTGATCTTGATCCAGTGCGCGAGCGCACCACGCGGCGCCTCGGTGAAACCGTAGCCTTTGGCTTGCTTCGGCCAGCTCTCCGGCTTCCATCTATCGACGTTGGCGGTAGCGGTATCACCCGCCTTGATTTGCGCCATAAGCTTATGCTGGAAATAGCGCATCTGGTGCGCGGCCCACTGGCATTCGAGCGCGCGCGCCGCGGTGCGGCCTAGCGTTGAGAAGAGCGCAGCAAAGGGAAGGTCGACTGTCTTCAGCAGCTGGTCCGCCGGCTCCTTGAACTCCGCTTTGCCTTGTGCGTAACCTACGATGCATCGCGCCAGCGGCCCCACCTCTACGGCGTTGCCGCGCCAGCGCGGCGTCTTGATCCAGGAGTATTTTCCGCCTTCGTCGAGTTCCTTGATGTTGGTCCTTGTGCCTTTGACCTTGGGCCCGAGCTGGAAGTTCGGCTCGGTCACACCATCCCAGGGATGCAGTCCCCTGGTTTCGTCGGGATATTTGTACCAGGAATGGCCGACGAACTCCTGGATCTGTTCGGGATCGCCGTGATCGATCGGCAGCACTTCCCTGAGATTGCCATTGAGGATCACGCCGTGTGGCAGCTTCAGGCTTTTTGCGGAATAGTCATTGGCGTTCTCGGGAATGTCGCCATAGGACATCACGCTCTTGCCCGACAAACCGCCCCCATAGAGCCAGTCCTTGTAGAACGAACTAATCGCGACAACGTCGGGTAGATAAACCTGCTCGACGAATTCGATCGAGCGGTCGATGATCGAGGACACTAGGTTGAGCCGCTCCATGTTCACGGCGCCCACCGCACCGGTGCCGTCGACGTTGATGGCACAGGCCACGCCACCAACCAGCCAGTTCGGATGCGGGTTCTTGCCGCCATAGACGGCGTGAATCTTAACGACGTCCTTCTGGAAGTCGAGCGCTTCCAGATAATGCGCCACGGCCATCAAGTTCGCTTCCGGAGGAAGCTTGTAGGCTGGATGCCCCCAATAGCCATTCCTGAACGGGCCGAGCTGCCCTGATTCCATGAACTTGGTGAGCCTGATCTGCAGATGCTTGAAATAGCCTGGAGATGACAGTGGCCACGACGAGATCGACTGCGCCAACGCAGAGGTCGCCTTGGGATCGGCGTTGAGGGCGGAAATCATGTCCACCCAATCCAGCGCGTGCAGATGATAGAAGTGCACAATATGATCGTGCACCTGCAGGCAGAGCTGCATGATATTGCGGATCGAATTGGCATTATCCGGAATGGTGATGCCCAGCGCGTTCTCCACCGCGCGGACCGAGGTGAGCGCATGGGTGCCGGTGCAGACGCCGCAAATCCGCCCGGTGAACGCCCAAGCATCACGAGGATCGCGTCCACGCAGGATCGTCTCGATGCCGCGCCACATAGTCCCGGACGAGACCGCGTTGCGGATCACATTGTTGGAATCGAGATTGACCTCAACGCGGAGGTGGCCCTCGACCCGGGTCAGGGGATCGACGACAATGCGTTTGCCTGAATCATCGAGCTTGAATCCATTGGGTGTCTGGGTGCCCATCATTGGTCTCCCCTGAATGCGGTTATTCTTCTTGAGCTGGACGAACTGGTTTACGGCTCAGCCGCTTTGCGGCCGTGAGCGCCGCATGCGCGGCAATGGCTAGGCCGACTGCGCCAGCAGCGGCCATACCGACCTGATCAGCGTTCTTCTCGACCCCGAACTGTTTGATAGCCGAGAGTCGATCGTAAACTGAGCACTTGTCCCAGAACCCGTCTTCGGAACAGCCCAAGCAGCCGTGCCCGGATTGGATCGGGAAGGAGACGCCGCCGTTCCACCGAACGGCCGAACAGGCATTATAGGTGGTCGGCCCCTTGCAGCCCATCTTGTAGAGGCAATAGCCCTTGCGCGCGGACTCGTCATCCCACTCCTCGACAAACTGGCCGGCGTCGAAGTGAGGACGCCGATAGCACTTGTCGTGGATACGCTGGGAATAGAACATCTTCGGACGCCCTTGGCGGTCGAGCTCGGGAAGCTTTCCGAACGTAGTGATGAAGGTCAGCAGGGCCGTCATGACCTCGGCGATGGGCGGGCAGCCGGGCACCTTAATGATCGTTTTGTTTGTGATCACCTTGTCTATCGGCGTCGCGCGAGTCGGGTTCGGCTTAGCAGCCTGCACGCATCCCCACGACGCACAAGTGCCCCAAGCGATGATCGCCATGGCATCTTCCGCCATCGCCGTGAGCTTTTCGACGAACGGCTTGCCACCAACAATGCAGAACATGCCGCCTTCGTTCACCGGCGGATTGCCCTCAACGGCAAGCACATACTGGCCTTTGTACTTGGTGCGCGTCTCCTCGAGAATGGCTTCGGCCTGATGTCCTGCCGCCGCCATGATTGGATCGTCATAATCCAGCGAGATCATCGACAGCACTACGTCCTTGACGAGCGGATGGGCCGAGCGGATGAAGCTTTCAGAGCAGCAGGTGCATTCGAGCCCATGCATCCAGATCACGGGAACACGCGGTTTGGTCTCCAGTGCGTTCGCAATATCGCTTGCAGCGAGCGGACTGAGCCCTAGGCTCATTGCTGTCAAACTGCAGAACTTGTGGAAACTGCGACGCGTGATGCCCTGGCGTCTGATCACGCCGTAAAACGTTTCCATTGTCCCACCCACCGGCCCTTCCATACAGTCTGTTCTCGGCTACGACGAGTTGCTGACGTTCGGATAGCAAGAAGCACGCCAACACCAGAGCTGGGACACATGAAAGGTACCAAGGGCGTCTGCAGACGCCGAGCGCTTGAAGAGGGAGGAGACACGATGAAGTGGAACGAATTCAATCAGAAGCGGCAAGTAAGCTTTTCGCTGCAGCTCGGTGACTATGCGATCAGTAAGCCGCACACATCACGCAGCGCAGAACGAACATATGATGCGCTGGCAGCCGCAACGTCTGCATCACCACGTCGCTGCTCCATAATCTCAAAGGCTAACCCTGACCTCGTTTGGGCATCGCTAGGTCTTTACTCGTGGGTCTCGTTCGGCCCTTCCGCGGAGCTGCGCTTCTCCTTTCCCCTCGGAGCCAGACTGATTTCTCCAGGCTCAGAATCTCGTTGATTGTGTGAGCTGGCTCATCCCCGCCGGCAGCCGCTTGTCGTAGACGATCACTTCATATCCGCGCAACATCCCTTAGTTGCGGCGAACGTATCCAACGGCCTCATCAAAGTCTTTGAGACCGCACTTGGATTTTTGTCATGTCGAGTCGTATTCGCTTCAATCCTAGAGCAACGACCATTCACAAAGGATCCTCCTCCTAAGCCTCGCCGTTGAAGGTAGGATCGACCCGCATCCGCTTCAGCTCTGCGAGGTCCTCGCCAACAAGCTTCAATCCACCCGTAGCAACGAGCTTGGAACCAGTATGCGCATCTAGGACGTCTCCGCCAGACGTGATGTATACGTCTCCAGTATTTCGTAAATGATCCGCCACGCTCCTTCCGGGCCACACACATCACCCCCTCCGATGCGCTTCTAGGCAGATGCCACACATCGTCAGCGTCCCTTGACTCAAACCGACGAAGCATCACTTGGTCCTGAGACATCGAACGCCACCTTTGGATCCGTCTCGGATGCCTGCGCCTTTCGGCATTATTACATTTTTCACCTAGCCAAATACCGTCGGCGATGGACGCGCCGCCGTTAGCAGCCGCTGTGAAAGGACAGCCTCAAGACTTTCCGAAGCCTCAACTCCGATAGTTGGACGACCCGGTTCAACCGTGTATTTCAAAGCCGTAGTACGATGCAGGCGGGTAAACTGTTCCAGCGCACAAATACATGTAGCGCGCAGCCTTCGGATTTCACCACCACAGCGTTCGATGACGGGCGAAATGGTTGCAAACCTAGGAAAGTCCGCTTTCCCTTCCAGCCAACTTGGCGTGGGCTCCGTGTCGCTTTTGTCTGGTGACAAGCAGCGGAACACCTCGTGAATGCCTCCCTGCGGATAGTATTCGGACAACCGGTACAAATCCCTATAAAATTGCGGCTTCTGTTGAAAGAGTTCTTCGCCGACCAGGAGCACCGAGACCGCCACGATACGGGCAGAAAACCGACCGCTTGGGCCAAGCCTATTCTTGTAAGGGTTTTTCCCGTAAAACACACGAAATTGGCCGAATAGATCGGGCGACATATGTTCAAAAAATCGGGTCAGAAAATAGTGCGCTGCCTCAAGGCGCTCCAAGCATAGCGCGAGACATTGATGAGCGTCTGCGCGAGCCGCATCACGCAATTCAAGTAGAGCGGCGATTGCCAATTTTAGCTCGCTCTCGATGAGTTGATGACCCAAGCAAAAGTCTCGCTCCTCGACCCCGGCAGGGCCGAGGCAATATACGCGAGGATCGCTTTGCAGTGGGTTCGTCAGGATCGCATCTTCATAGGAGAGGACCTCAATGCTAGGCCGCCGCTGGCAGCTTAAGCGGGCGAGACGGCTCAGCGCCTCTCCCACCGTCAACTCCGCCTGCACGGCATCAAGGCGGGCAAACGCCGACATCTGATAAGCACAATTGACGAGATACTGGACGTCTGTCTTAGGGACGGCGAAGTCGGGATCCGGCAGGTTCAGCAGCTGTCCATCATAGTCAGCCGATGCAATCATCGCATTAATGCTCCGTCCAAGAGCCTTGACTGCTTCATCTGGCCGTTCACTGCATTTGATCTCAGCAATGCAGTGCGGCAATTGATCGGTCACAAAATTGCTAACAAGCCCAAGCGGGCGTCTCCGTTGCCCACGATCGAAGCTACCGGAGAGATGAGAAAATGTCTGCAGAGCCCGATAGCGCGGCTGTTCCGAAGAAGGCGCGCTGCGCGCCCTATCAATTCCTTGTTGATCGTTACTGAAGCGGACCATTTCGAACAGCGAGCTGCATTACTTGCCAATCCATGCAGATCAGATCCCACCTCGCGGTGCGCTCGGTGGGACGGGCGGAACGAACACAGACCGTCGAGGAGAGGCAGGTGTCTTGGCCAGTGGGAATATTCTTTGCGAAACCAGAGACCGCACTCCACATTACAGAGATTAAGGCGCTGATTTGCTTGAATCGAGCAAGTCTCATTTAGACTCCTGCGCGCCGACGACTGTGCATCCCATGGTCATACGAATCCTTTTCCGTGTCCCAGCAATCGACATGCCACCAAGTACGTTCGTGGGCCATGCTGGGAGATTGAAAACCATGTGCTTTGCGCCGTATGAAGGGAATATTTGCGCCATAACGTCGGCTCCCGGACATACGCGTTCTCAACCGGACACGGCCGCGAGCGACAACCCGGAGCATCGAGTGACCCCGGTCGTCTCTCGACAAGCCCAATTCTAAGCTGATTGGACAATATTCCAGTTACTCTTGGACGGGAGCCAACCACCGAACCTTTGAGCCCAAGCCCTACGTCTCCTATGCCGTGGCATACGGCACCAATCGCCTGACTTGCCAACGCGTGCTGGTGAACGAGCATTTGGGGGCACAAGCGCACCATACGATGGACTTTCCGGAACCCCATGGCAGTTCGCGAACGTGGTCTTTGGACAGCAGGCCGCGCTTAAATGCATGTGTCCTCGGCGATTCGCGAAGTCAGCGGCCAAGTCGAGATCGAGCGGCGTACAAAAGGGTTCGAAGGGATAGGTCGTGATAGCGGGAGTAGATTGGCGCTTGTCGCATTTGTGACACCACAGAGCCTTGTCCGATTGAAGACACGTCCCAATTATTCGCTGTTTGAGGCTGATTCAGCACCTTACGTGTTAAGCACGTCTCTGGCACAGCGGTTGCTATTATGCAGCGATAGCGAGTGAGACCTGAGTGCAGTCAACGGCGTCACACTGGACTTCTCGCGGCCCGGCAAGCCGACTGACAATGCCTTCATCGAGGCCTTCAATGGTCGCTTCCGGGCCGAATGCCTCAACGCCCATTGGTTCCTATCCCTTGCGGACGCCCAGGAAAAGGTGGAGGATTAGCGCAGATAGTACAATGAAGAGCGCCCCCATGGGGCGATCGGCAATCGACCGCCGATTTTGCTGCAGAACCACTTGGCGCAACCAACCCGCCAACGTGATGAGAGGCGAAAAACTCTCGTTCTGAGTGGTCCAAACTTCGGTCTAGCAGCAAAAATACCGAGACTCTAACCGCCGTTGGATGAAAGCGGTAGCAGGTCAGGTCAATTATACTGCTGTCAGGGAAATGGGTGATGCGAGCGCAATGTGCGCACCGCCGAGGACGGTCACGCCGTTATGAGCATGCTAGCGAGCACGGCGAAACATGTCGGCAAGCATACGAACAACGTCGCAGGTGGAATAGGAATAGCGCCATAGAGCCATCTCAAAGTCCCGAATGTCAAAGTCCCGAAGGCTCGCTCGCGTCTCCTCAACGCAAGTTATGATCTCGTTCGCTAGGTCGGAAACACTACGTCCAATGCTACAACTTCACGCTACGTGCGATTCAAGTCTGTTTTGAGGGTCATGCGCACAAAATGTACGAACTCTGCGCTGACCCCTCTGGTCTTCATTTTGTCCTGTAGACATCCGCATGACTTTCGTATTTGAAATCTGAGCTTCAGGTGGCCCTCAGTTTCACCCATGCGCCTCAACTCAGGGCATCATCAGCACGGATATCGTTGCCGAGCCTTTAGAAAGAAAGATGAAGAAGCACTCTCACGACGAGATCTTGTTCAAGCTTGCCCGAGCAAACGAGCTTGCCCGTGCGGGCAATTCTCAGGTGGAGATTTGCAAAGCACTGGGCGTCAGTGTCATGACCCTTCATCGTTGGCGGAAAATGCCCTTGCATCAGAGTGATGCAACGCTCGCTCAATGTCGCACACCTGAGAATAGCATGTCAGCCGAGGCGCGAACAATCGATGACATGCGGGGTGTGTTAGAGGACCTTACGCTTGAAAACCAACGCTTTCGGAAGATCGTTGCGGATCTCTTGTTGGAGAAGACGAGGCTGGAAGAAGCTTTAGCTGCAGCCGTCCGGGCTTGATCGGGCGCGCGTCTGAAATTCTGCCACCTCTGCGGCCATGGAAGCCTCGACGGCTAGTATTCTTTTTGGTCCGTTACGGTAACGATACGCTGATCGGAATGAAGGTCGAACTCTTCTGGATCGTTGTGCTAGCAACGACCAGCTTGGCTCTCACATTGTACGGCGCCGGGGCCTCAGCGCTGGAGAGTAATACTGTCGGACTTTGGAATAATGGATCCCATGAGTTTGCCAGGACCGATCGCAATTGCGGAGAGCTCCACCTGACGCGCTGTGTTTCACCCAGTAGCAGACGGCATTGGCTACCGGACTTGAGGAACTCGAATTCGCCAACTAGGTTTTCGATGTGACGAAACACCAACTGGGCTAAGCGCGGTTCAATTTAGCCCCGCTGCCTCCAGCAGGTTCTGCCGCTGTGATCTACAACGCGAATGGTCGCTTTAACGGTGACTCGCCTAATTGTAGTTTTCTCACCCAGCGCTCATGCGCGCTTGAAGCGTGGTCTGAGGAATCGTTTTGTCGAAAACATGATGCCAAGGTCTTGCTCGAAGTCTCCGGAGATCTCCCGACCTCTTGCGTTTTCTGCACCGCCGACGCATATACGTAGTGCGGTAGCGCGATGCGCTATCGCTGCCCTCCTTAGGCGTTTCCTCCCTAGAGCGTTTCACGTTTTGATGGAAGCATATCCTGCGTTGGCGAAGTAGTTGCTGCATTCGGTAGGCTGCATCGAGGTGACGAGGTCGCCGATGTGTCGCCAAATGTCTTCGAGGGTGCGCTTCTGCGCGATGCGCATCCAGTGCTTGATCTTGGCGAAGGTCTGTTCGATCGGATTGAGGTCGGGTGAGTAAGGCGGCAGATACCAGAGTCTGGCGCCGGCGCCGCGGATGATGCGGCGCAGAGCAGCCGACTTGTGGCTGCCGAGATTGTCCATGATCACGATGTCGCCCGGCTTGAGAACTGGAACGAGCTGCTGTTCGACATAAGCCCGGAAGCATTCGCCGTTGATCGGCCCGTCGAAGACGCAGGGAGCGACGAGGCTGTCAGAGCGCAAGGCGCCGAGAAGGGTCAGCGTCCGCCAATGGCCGTGGGGTGCAAAGCCTCGCACCCGTTCGCCCTTCGGCCCCCATCCGCGCAACGGGGCCATGCTGGTCTTGATCCAGGTCTCATCGATGAAGACCAGGCGCTGAGGATCGAGGCTCGCCTGCCACGACTGCCAGCGACGGCGCCGGCGCGCGACGTCCGCGCGGGCCTGCTCAAGGGCGAACAGCGTTTTTTTTGAACCGCAGGCCTTCGCGCCGCAGGAACGTCCAGACTGCATTGTGCGAGACCTCGACCCCACGGGCAGCAAGTTCATCCTTCAGCTTGTGCAGCGTCAGATGCGGCGTTTGGCTGATCCGCTCCTTGATGAAGGCGCGATGCGGTTCCAGCACCGGCTTGCGGTATCCGCCGATCTTGCCGGGCGCCACTGAACCAGTCGCACGATAGCGCTGTGACCACTTCACCACCGAGGACACCGCCACGCCAAATCGCGTAGCAACCGCCCGGCAGCTCTCGCCCCCATTCACAGCTGCAACAACACGTTCACGCAGATCGTTGGAAAGTGGTCGGCTCATCGGATGCTGGCCCCCAGACCCAGCCAACATCTTGAATCACAAACCGCCCCGCAGGGGAATCCCTAACGATTCAACCTAGCCATGAACCGCTCTAGACTTAGGCCGCTTGTTCACTACAAGCGGCCTCTTTTCTCGTTCGCCGCTGTGGCGACACCCCGGCTATTCCGGTGGTTGCGCAACTCCATATTGTCAAACGCCATCCGGAACTGCCCCCTTTGCGTCATGAAGAACTGCCCCCACCATCTGGGTTATGATCTCGGTTGAAGGTTGTTTCCGCCGGTGACGGGCCGGAGGGAGGCGGAGCCGACCGGAGGGCCGTCACCGGCGGGCGGCGGCTGGATGAGGCCGCTCTTGCGCTTGGCGCGGAGCCGGTAACTGTCGCCGCGGATCGTCAGCACGTGGCTGTGGTGCAAAAGCCGGTCGACGATCGCGGTGGCGACCACGGGATCGGCGAACACGGTGCCCCATTCGGCAACACTGCGGTTTGAGGTAATCAGCATGGCGCCGGTTTCGTAGCGCCGGCTGACCAGTTGGAAGAACAGATGTGCCGCGTCAGGTTCCAGCGGCAGGTAGCCGAGCTCGTCGACGATCAGTAGCTTTGGCTTCGACAGCGCGAGCAGTTTCTCGTCCAGGCGTCGCTCGCCGTGCGCCTTGGCGAGGCCAGCGACCAGCGTCGTCGCCGTGGTGAACTGCACCGTATACCCGGCCAGGATTGCCTCTCCCCCGAGTGCAATGGATAGGTGCGTCTTGCCGACGCCCGGCGGGCCAAGCAGCAGCACGTTCTCTCCGTTGGCGATCCAACGTGACGCGGCAAGATCACGGATCTGCTTCGGATCGATGGACGGCTGCGCCTCGAAGTCGAAGCCAGCAAGCTCCTTCACGGCCGGGAAGTGTGCGAGCTTCAGCGCCATCTCGATACGGCGATGATCCTTGCGTGCGATCTCGCGTTCGCACAGCAGGATCAGCGTCTCACGTGCCGACAGGTTTGCGCGCGCCGCTTCGTCGAGCAGGCTGTCGAGCTGATCGCGGATGCCGGAGAGCTGCAATCGCGCCAGCATGGCATCGAGCGGATCGGTTGTTGCTTCAATGAGCTTCTTTGCCCGCACCATCAGAAGCTTTCTCCGATCACGGCTTCGTATTCGGCAAGAGGACGTAGCAGCGACGGCGGTGGAGATGGCGCCAGCACCGCCGCCGCGATCTCCGCCCGGCGGACCGCGCCATTGCGCCCGGCAACACCATCGAGATGAGCGGAGTCGACGATCCGCAGCCGGCGCCCGTCCGATTGCTTGTGGACCGCAACCTGGTGCAATCCATGGCGGATCCGCACTTCGCCGGCCGCGATCGTCACCGCCACGCGCTCGCCAATAAGGCGCCACGGCACCGAGTAGCTGTTCGTGTCGATCTCGACGGCGCAATCATTGCCGACGACGCGGGTCAGTTCACGCAAGGATCCGAACGACGGCTGCCCGCCGAGCGGTTTCAACCGATGTATCTCGTCACGCGCGAAGCGGATGATCGGCGCCTCGCCGGTCGTGCCGTGGATACGAACGTTCGCAACCTCACGCTCCCACCTGTCGAGATGCGCCTCGAATGCTTCCCAGCTTGGGAAGGAATGCCCCGCGATCGCGTTCTTCTTCACGTATCCGACGCCGTTCTGCCTTCGTGCGGGCCCGATATGGCGCGCACGCGCGAGGACGGAAGCCCCAATGTTTTGCGAAGGCAATCAGCTTGTCGTTAAACTGAACCGATCGGCTCACTGCGTCGTGGCGCACCACGAGCGCCCGGGGATTGTCCATCAGCACTTCCTCCGGCACGCCGCCGAAGGTTGTGAATGCGCTCTCGAGCCCGGCGAACCAGTGCTCCTGCCTCTCGGCCCGGAACGCACGCACATGGAGCCGTCGCGAGTGTCCGAGCGTTGCTACAAAAACAAATGCCTTGATCTTCGCCCCTCCGATATCGACCAAACGCTCCCCGAAGTCGATCTGCAGCTGCCGGCCCGGCGGTGTCTCAAACCGCATCGTCGCCAGCGCCTCCGCCTCCGCCTTCAGCGCCTGGCGATAGGGCTGCACGGCGCGTTGCAGCGTTCGCCGGCTGACCGCCACGCCTTTTTCGGCCAAAAGGTCCTGGCGCACCACGTCGGAATTGCCGCGATGCCGAATGAGCCAATCCTCAAGACCGTCGAGACGCTTCGGCCGCTCAGGCGACTTGAACGGCTTCACCCCGCCCGCCGCCACGTAGTTCTTTACCGTGTGATGGCTGCAGCCCAGCTGCTGCGCAATCCGCTTCAGACCCCACCCGCACGCTCTCAGGCGCAACATCTCCGCCACGTCATCCGGCGTCTTCATCACTTGCCCCCGTGGATCACTCCACGGAGAGCCTTCAGTGATTCGTTCCTGCTTCATTCACTCTCTCCTCAGCTATCCGAGGAGGGGCAATTCCTCGTGACGCTGAGGGGGCAGTTTTCCATGGCGCGCGACATCCATATCACCGTCGTTTTCCCTCACGGCCAGGCTACGGGCTGATCCGGTCGCGCCTCGCCACGTAACTTTTCCAGTCGAGGTTCCGCAACGAAATCTCGGAAACACTTGCGCGTACATCTCGCCGTCGCTTGTCACGCCATCCTCGCACCCCACTTTGATGCAAGCTGCAAAGCAAAACTTGGAAGACGTCGCTCTCCAGCGGTTTGCCGATGTCGCACACGTCTCAGGTCCGGCCTATGACAACTCTGTCCGTGCCTGTCACGGTATGACGTACCCAGACGCTTGTCCGTTTGTTGGAAACCGGCCAGCTCGACCGCGAGGCTTTCGAGAGGCCCAGCGAGGCGGGCGGCTTTGCGAGCTCAGCTCGCGAGCCAGAGCCGCTTCGTGATCAACGTCGATATGGGTGGCGCTCCTAGCAGACCCAGTGGGATGGCATGTTGTCCTGCCGTTGTCGTTGGGGACGAGCGAACCTGCGCCCCAGAGCGCTAGGATAGGCGCTTTAAAATATAGCTATCCATGATCCAGCCGTGCTTGACCCGGGCTTTCTGTCGCGCGGCGATGATGCTTGACCCGATCTCTGCAAGGGCCCCCGCCATGGTGATCTCCTGGGGCATGCCGAGATACGCGCCCCACCAGATATGTAATCCGGCCGGGTCAAGACATTGGAACGCGGCGCCGCCATCGAGCATGACGACCACGCTATCCACACCGGATGGCCAACCACCTTGACGCAGCCGCCGACCGGTGGTGACGAGAAAAGGCTCCCCAACGTCATTCAGCGGCAGTGAATGCGCTGCGCAGAGCGCCTGGATTGACGTGATGCCCGGGACGACCTCAATGACCGGCAACGGATCGAGTCTTCGAGCGATCCGCAAGCTCGAGTCGTATAGCAACGGATCGCCCCAGATTAGCAGCGCAACTCGTCCATCAGGACCGAGATGGTCCGCAATCGCCTGCGACCAGGTCGCAGCGACGAGGTCGTGCCATTCGTCCACTCCCGTGCGGTAGTCCTCCTGCCCCGTGTCACGCACGGGCAGATCGAACTCGACAATGCGCGTGCGCTCGTTCGTCAGCGCCTTCGCGCACACGTTCCGGCGCAGGTCGGCGAGATCGGACTTCGCCGTGCCCTTGCGCGGAATCAGCACAAGGTTGGCGGCGTTGATGGCGCGGATCGCAGCGAGTGTAAGCTGCTCTGGATCGCCGCAACCGATACCTATCAGGGAGAGTGTCAGCATCAGATTCTACGCAAGGGGCGGCCCGACTTGCCACCGCCTTGAGTCACGTTGAGGCGGCATTGTGAAGGCGATGGGTAACCACGCCATCGGCCGTCGCACCTCGCAGGATCTTCGCCAGGGCCAGCACGGCGAGATCGGCCAGCGGTTCGATCACGATGACCAGCACATAGGAGGCGGCGAATGACGCAATAGCGATGAGATTCTCGGCCCCAAAGCCTGCGCCGTACAGCGCCCAGAACGCGACCCACCCCACGATTCCGGATTGATAGGCGGTCGAAAGCGCCAGCGCCTGGCGATATTGCAAATCAACGTAAGTGGTGTTGCCCGGAATGATGCGGCCGGCCAGCATGCGGATCGCAAACAGGGGCACCAGGAGCGTCGTCACATTCATGCCAAACTGGGGCAAGTCTGTCGGCACGAAGAACAGCCCCTGTAGCAGCAGCCCAAGCGCCAGACCGAACGCGGCCGGCGCTGCGCCGAACAGGAGAAAGAGCGTCGAGCCAAGAATGAAATGTACCTCCGAGATCTCGACGCGGAAATGCGGCAGGAGCTCGAAGAACGAGAAGACCAAGACCGTTGCCGCGGCGCTGCGCACCGCCAGCGATATAATCCCCTGCTCGCGCACGGTTTCAGCGGCTAGCTTGATGGCGTAGCCCGCGGCGACGGCACTGGTCGCATAGCTCAACACGAGCTTGGCGCCCGTAACGATTCCTGGTTCGATATGCATGATCTGCGTCCCTTCTGCCGTCACATCCGACGGCTTTGGCGCCAAGGCTGCAAGGCCGTCCTCATCGCTCCTGGTTCGAAGGGTCTCCGGCCGCCCCCGACCTCACGGCCCAGTCGCGGATCGGAGCCCTTACCCGCTTAGTTGAGGCGGCCGGAGCTTCGACTATGCTCCGGCGCTTTTCGCCGCTGTGTGCACTTTTCGCCCAGGACACGTCAAGGGTCTCGCATTGGCGAGCGATGACGTATCGCTGATGTTGACCGCCAGCCACAAAAAGGAATCCGCCTCATTGCGGTCCGAACTTGCGCCCAATGCACCATCATTCGCCGTCTCCTTCCGCTATCGCAGCCGCCGCCGTTCGATCCTGCGAAATAGCCCGTCTCGAAACAAGGCGGGCGCCACGGCCCGCCACGGCCAACGCCACCGCTTCGGCGATCGAACCGGTGCCAAACTTCGCCTTGATGAATTCGGATTGTGTGGATGTGGCAATCCCGGCCACTAACTCCACCGGCCTGGCTATGATCGGCACGTTAAGTTCTCGCGCGAGCAATTTGAGCGAGACCGTTTCAGCTTTGTCGCTGACCGTTGCAACCGCTGCCAGACCGTCGGGACCGCCAGCGGTGGCGAGCGCTTCGCGCAGTGCAGCCACCGTGACGTTCCGCTTGAATCCCAGACCTGCGACCTTCATTTCACTGCAGTCCATTGCACGAAGGCACCCGCACCAGGGTCGGCGGTGTAGCTGACGGTGGGGTCTTGGGCTGCGGGTTCGCTCGGGCCGCCAACTGAGTGAGCCTCCACAACTGTGAGTCGCCCCAGCCGCGGCTTGTAAAGCAAGCTGCCAGATGGCGGATCGCTTTGACTGATTACGCGGGAATCGCGGCCGAGCGGCTCTCCGCTGTGCGCCGCCGTTGCCAGCCGCGCTGTCACGTCGGGCAGAACGCGAGTTGCAAGCGCCCGGCATTGCGACGAGGATTCGAACGGTTCGAATACAGCCAATGCCATGGGGAGAACGCTCGCGCCGCCGGAAGAAATGATGACAACGCGGCGTCGTTTTGATGCCAATCGCAAGACATCACCGATGCATGCAACTCCACACGATCGTACGCTGGCTGCAGCGTCAATAATTCCCGCAGGTGCACGCGTGCAACGTATGGCGCCTAGCCCACAATGTCGGCCCCGGCGGAGATTTCCGGCCTGACCCGCGCCTCCTTGCTTGGCCCAAAGTCCCGCGACGCTCAAGCTGATGGACATTCGATGACCTCCATCCGGCGTCCTTGCCCATGGACGAGCACGATCGCGAAATAGGGACACTCGGCCTCATCCATGTGCTTCAGCCGCGCGACGCGCTCGCCTGACGTAGTGCCACGTTCGATCAGCCATGCCTCGTCGAGGCGGCCAGCGGCGCAAAGGGCGCGTCGCACCTTCTTCAGATTGCGCCCGGTCTTCATAATGACGAGCGCATCGGAATTGCGCGCGCGTCGCTCGAGTTCATCCTCCGGTAGTGTGCCCATCAGCACCGTCATCACATCGTCGCCAAGCGCGATCGGCAGACCAACCGAATTCCAGCAGCCCGTCATGCCGGGAACGCCTGCGATCACCTCGATCTCGACTCGCCCCTCTAAGCGCGCGTGGAGGTGCATGAAGGAGCCGTAGAAATAGGGGTCGCCCTCGCAGAGCACGACGATATCAACTGCGCGCGTAAGACGCGCAAGACGCTCCGCCCACTCGTGGTAAAAGGTCGAGAGCAGTCGAGCATATTCGGGACTGTCGAAAGGAAGCTCGGTGGTGACCGGATATTCCATCGGATACTCGCAGACATCCTCTGCCAACAGCCCATCAACGATGCGTCGTGCCTGGCCGGGCCGTCCCCTCTTCCGGAAATAGGCGACATGCTTGGCGCCGCGAACCTCGCGATAGGCACGCACGGTCATCAGATTTGGGTCGCCTGGCCCAAGGCCGCAACAGATGATGCGCCCCATAGCTATTCGCTCCGGCTCGCCAACGCATTCACAGCGGCAACCGTGATCGCCGAGCCGCCAAGGCGTCCCTCGACCGTCAGCGCTGGCGCGGGCGGATCGGCAATCAAAGCGGCCTTGGCTTCGGCCGCGCCGACAAAGCCGACTGGGCAACCGATGATCGCTGCAGGTCTCGGAAAGTTGCGATCTTCCAGCATGTTAAGCAGGTGAAACAACGCGGTCGGCGCGTTGCCGATGGCGACGATCGCCCCATCCAGATGCGGCCGCCAGAGCTCAAGCGCTGCGGCCGAGCGGGTGTTGCCCATAGATTGGGCGAGCGTGGAGACCGCAGGATCGTCGAGCGTGCAGATGATGGCGTTCCCGGCCGGCAGGCGCGCGCGCGTGATCCCCTCTGACACCATGCGTGCGTCGCAGAGAATGGCCGCTCCGTTCTGCAGCGCGGCCCGTCCGATGCGCACCATGCCAGGCGTGAACCGGATATGCGCTTCGAGACCCACCATGCCAGCTGCATGAATCATCCGCACGACCACCCCGTTCTCGTCGGCCGAGAAGCGCTCGAGGTTCGCCTCGGCGCGGATGGCGGCGAAGGACTGACGGTAGATCGCTGCCGGGTTGGTTTCATAGACGTGCGGCATTAACGCTCTCGAGTTAGAACGGAATGATCTGTGATCATATGACCGGCGCTCAGCCCACGTAAGGTTGGCGCATCGTGGGTCGAGCCGCCGCGGACGAGATCAAATCCCTCCGTGGTCGCAACAAGCGTAAGCGCGGCAGGCGGCGAATGGGCACAGCCTTTGGCACAGCCGGAAACGTGAAGCCTTTCGCCCGCGGTGATATGCGGCGCCAGTGCCGCGGCGAGTGCGCGCGTATCGGCATGCGCCGCGCCGCAGGCGGGCGCGCCACTGCAGGCGACCACGCGCAAGATCGGATCGGCGGCTTGCGTGATCAACCCTTCGCATTGGGGCATTTCGCGCAGCCCTTCCGCCAGGATCATCCGCCACGGCGTCATTCGCAGCCCTTGCGCGCATCCGGCAAGGTGGGCGAGTGCAGCATGTGTTAACTGCCCGAAAGCCGCACCGAACATCGCGCCTTGCGGATAAAGTCCTGGACGCGGCGCCGCGGTCCTGCAAGCCGGCTCGAGCTGGCCACGGAACGCGGGCGGCAGGTCTGCGCCAGCCCGGATATGCGCTGCCATCCGCCCTCGCCCGCTCTTGGCCCCGCCGGAGTTGACGAACCACTCGGCAAGCGCGAGCGCAACCTTCACGGCTTCACCCGGCGCGACGGGACAACCATGCTCCACGCCATCAGCGCGGACGATCAGCTCTCCGGCGATGCCGCGCTCGATGCGGATATCGGCGGAGGCGCCGGCCAGTGCACGCTGTGTCCCGCAATCAACGGCGAAGCCGAATTTGGTCGGCAAGCTCGCCGGCCCGATCACAAGCCTCTGTTCAAGATCTGCAGCCAGAACACAGCTATCGTCGCTTGCGCTCCGGAAGGGCGTGACAAGGACGTTGCGCCGCGCTTCCGACCCCGGATCGGGATCGAGCAAGTGGAGCCGCGAAAGTTCCTCGATCACCAACTGATGACCTTCTTCGCTGACCCCCCTGATTTGCAGGTTTGCCCGGTTGGTCAGATCAATCAAGCCATTGCCGTAACGCTCGGCCAGCGCAGCGATCCCTGCCGCCTGCTTCGCATCGAGCCTACCACCATGCGGCCGGATGCGAACCAAGAGTCCATCCCCTGAGCACATCGGCCGCAAGGCGCCGGGGCACCAACCCTTGATCACAACGGCGCTCATGAGGCCTCACGCAGCGCGGCCGCTACCGAATTGCGCCACGGGCTCCAGAGCGAAACTTCTTCATGCAAGCGGGTGAGCCAGGCTTCGATTACCCCCCACGCTGTCGGATTCTCGCGCGCCATCAAGGTTGCCACCTTGTCCTCGACAACCATGCGGCTGATCCGGGTGCGGGGGGTCGAGCTGACAAATACGGGCGAGCGCTTGCCCGCCGAATATCTCCTGCCGGCTGCGCCATGGCAGCATATCAAACGGCGCCGCCACGGAGGCCGTACTGACGGCAACAACATCCGCGCATTTGTGTCCGACAGGCGTCCGTAGAGGCAGGGCCAGCGTGCCGCTGCGCTCGGCGCAATCGAGCAGCCCTGACTGCAGATGGACAGAGTCTCGATCGGCTTGAGGTTGACGCCTTCCGCTACGCCAGTCTTGAAGATAGCGCTGTGCAGATACGCGCCTGGCGCGGCTTCACGCCCAGTTAAGGTTTGGTCCGGAGGGCAGGTGATACAGAAATGAAGCGTTATGGTCATCGCCCCTTCTCAAAAAATATGGCGGGGGCGATGAGGTGCACGAACCAGTGACGCACGGGCTCGCTCCCTGTCGCGGAACACCCCGTCCGCCGGTGGTCAGTCGGTGCATTGGCAGGTCTCCCGGCTTGCGGAGCAGGTTTTCCCTTCGATCTTCGCCTTCCCGAGCCGTAAGGGGGCCAGTGGCAATTGAAGATCTCTCCGGTCACGGTCGCGGGGGCGGCTGCACTCAGGCTCAAGCTTACTAACCAGAACCTGTCGCATTCCCTCTTCGCCTGTCGTAGGACAGGAACCAATACCGCCCCACCATTTGCCTAAGCGTACAACTTGTCAACCCAAGGAACGGGTACATGACGTCCGAACGTGGTGCTGCTGCGGAATAAACGGTGATCTCCGAAACCTAGATGCCCGCCATGTAGCTGCCAAAAGCGACGAGATAGGACATCATCCTCCAACCGGCACCGGCAAGGGAATGCCTTTTTCGGTCTTCGGCTTGCGTCACGCGGTACATCGCGGGAAGCAACTAATACGATGGGCCGTTCTGATTTGGCGATCGGAGTGCGCGAGGACGCCACCAATCCAATCCGACCTCTTGCTCAAGGAGTTGATTTCGCTATCGATCGCGAGCCATCGGGGAAGCGCCCTGGCACCGGTTGCGACGAGCCTTGATCCGGCGCGCCAAGCGCACCACGCCTGGCCGGCGGATGGAGCAGCGGCCTAGCGCTGCTGCAGATGCAAGGGGTCCTCGCATACTCGTTACAAAAAAAGCCCGGCCCCCTTTTCGGCGGCCGGGTGGGAAGTCAGTCTCGGAGGAGCGACGCTGCTACTCATCGCACCAGCTTCCGTCGGCAGAGGGAGGGTACCGACGGTTCATTTACGGCGAGGGCATTCGCCGCTAAATTTGACCGCGGGAAGGCTAATATCCGCTCCAAATGAACGTCGGGTTCGCTTCCTGGTGCTCGATCGAAAACAACCAAGGAATTCGGCCCAAACGCTCGTCTGCAACAGCTCGATAACGGCTCAGTTTTCCCTTTTGCAGTCTTAGTCGTTCCTTAAAGATCATGCTTCTGCGATGAAGCTCGCGAAAACGATGTTGGTCAATCCTCATCCGCCAACTGATCCTGATCCAGCACAGAAACGACGTCGAGTGTCTATGCCATTTGCACCAGACTACTAGGGACTTCTGCATCTTCCACATGGGTTTGACTTAGACAACGTTCGATCCTGTTGGCCACCTTGCAGAAGCATTCGAGACCTGCAATCGCCTCTTCCGATGGCGGAATATTGATAACCATCTTGATACCGCCGAATGTTATTCTCCAAACCTGTGTTCTTGCTATGCGGCATTCCGCAAAATTGGTGAAATCGATTGTTTCAATGGGACGCATCGACACTATTGATGCATAAAGAGATGCGCTTAGCGGACCTTAAATCCGGATCGCGTCGCTCGCGCCGGACGCCCTGATGACGGAATGTAAGTTCCGGCTAAATAGCAGTTCTATTCTATCAAGAGTCGCGGTGGCCGACCTTTTTACCTAGCCTGGGCCACTTCCCCGCCAGGCTCCTGTTGCTTTCAGCGCGAAGAGCGGACGTTAATTGCGGGTCAGCTCGCACGCCACGGCAATCTCAATTGCGTTCATCCGCTAAAACACCCGCTGGGGGGGCCGACTGCTGGTGCGAAGGCTTGCCAGAGACGCAGCTCGCAAACAGCGAGGGCACGGCTCATAAGCTCATAATGGCGCGGATTGTTTGATGACCAGCACAGTCTCACTGCGCAACGTGCTCATTGTGGCGCCATTCTCATTGCTAGAATATCGAGCCGCCGCACCACGGGCCGGCTAGACGCACGTCATCGTCATTTGCAAGATGATTTTTGGCATCGACACTGGACGATCACCGGTGCCGATCTGCTCGCAACACTCAGGATGCAGCCCGACGCACCTCTTGCGCCCGTGTTGCAGAGTGCGTCAGGTATTCTAGATCGCCATTCAAACAGATCGTCGAGGAAACCACCGATTGTGTATGGGAAAGCCTGTTTGATCATCAGGCGGAGTCAGCCAAGCTTATGGTGTGGCGTTCCCCACCCAAGTATGGGCACCAGCGTATCGTGGAGCGCTCGTTCAATCCACGGGTCGATCCATCGGGACAAGTCATGCAGGAACTATATTGGGCTTGGACATTCCTTTTCGCCCCGACAACGTTGCCGATTTGGAGCTGAAAGCTGCTGATCCCTTCGGCACCCGTTCGACACCCACTTACGGAACGTACGTTGTTGAAAACATGCTCATCCCTCCCTGCATATCGCATTTAGATGAGCCGCAGCTACGTGTGCGACATCCGGGCCGCGGCTCGACCTGCATCGATAGAAGCCGATCCGTGGTCTCCGGGCGCCACCCCAATTTCATCACTGAAATCGTCGTTCGCAACTCAACGAACTCGGCCTATCTGCAACACGTATCCATATTCCGCGTTTGAGCTTTGTTCGATCGGCCATGGACGGCCCGTGCTCACCTCATCGACATCTTTGATGTTAGCGTTTGGAAATATTCACGCGAAGAGCTCTCGACAGGGCTTGAATCGTACGCAGCGTCAAGTTGTACGATCTGAAAGTAGGCGACGACAGCTCTCCAGTCGCGACAACGCTTTCTAACGAGCAACGAGGATTGCGAATGACCAAAGACTTAGGCCCACGCTACGCCACTCCCGTGATCGCGGGCGTCGGATACTCGCGGCGCCTACGTCAGTGTCTAGGCGATCGTCTAAACGAATCCGCAAAGATCGGCCCGAAGCGCGTAGGCCAACGTAAGTAGATTGCCTGACCTGCGTTTGCGACGTGAGACGGTCGATACGCAGTACGGTGCACGACGCGCCTCGCACCCCAGCTACCACGAATTTGTAGCGCCTCGGCCCTAAGCACCCGCCGGCTCTGCAGCAATGCCCCAGAGCGGATGGATATACTTACAATGGAGGATAATGTGGCAAAGCAGCACCGCTCTCTGCTGACACCTGGTCCAATGTCGCTGTCCTCGGCGGTTAAGGCCCAGATGCAGTTCGACCTTGCATCTCGTGATGTTGAGTTCAAGGAATTGACGGCCCGCATGAGGCGGCTGGTGCTTAATCTTTCGGGAAATGCCGAACACTATTCGGTAGTACCTATTCAGGGTGGCGGCTCGTTTGGAATGGAAGCCGCTCTCTCCTCTTTCGTCTCGCATGCCGACAAACCGCTCGTTTGCATAAACGGTATCTATGGCGAGCGCATTCTCAAGATTCTGCGGCTGTGGGGGGTTCCTGCGGTGAAGCTTGTCAAGCGCGCCACCGAGCCGTTGGACCCAGAGGAGGTTGCCGAATGTCTGAGCCAAGATCAAGCGATCACGCACGTATGTTTTGTTCATTGCGAGACCACGACCGGGATTCTCAATCCGCTCGAGGCGATCGTAGAGAGTGCCGGGCGGCGGGGCGTCAAGACCATCGTCGACGGGATGAGTTCTTTCGGAGGCATTAAGATCAATCTAAGCCGTGGCGGACCAGACGTCCTGGTTACGTCGAGCAACAAGTGCATAGAAGGTCCGCCGGGAGTCGCTTTTGTCATCGCTTCTCGCGAGCTGCTTGAGAATGCGGGTCACGCACCAAGATCATTTGTGCTCGACGTCCGAGATCAATGGCTTTCGTTCGAACGCACCGGTGAATGGCGCTCTACTCCTCCCACGCATATTGTTCAGGCCGCCACAAAAGCACTGGAGATTCTGGGCGACGAAGGCATTGATTGCAGGCGCCGCCGGTATGAGAAGATAAGGGACAATATCATAAGAGAACTCGAAGGCGTGGTGCCGCCCCTTCTCTCGGCACACTTGCAGTCGCCAATCTGCGTCGCGTTCACTGCACCTCCTGGGATTTCGGATCAGGCGGCTTTTGATGGGCTATATAGCTTTTTGGCAGCCCATAATCTTTACGTCTATTCGAAGCTACATCTTCCTACCCGGAGCTTTCGCATTGGCTGTATCGGAGAAATCCAATCAAGCTGGATCGAGCAGCTGGGGTGCGCTCTTCGCACATTTTTCCGATCTGGCGGCAACAACCTTCCGGGACGAGTGTCAGCTCGAGAGACATCTGGCACTTGTACAGACAGATCGCGCTCGCTCGCTACGAGCTCGCGGCACCCATTTGCCACTGAAACCGCCGTTCTGCACGCAGGATACCGTCGCGATCCCACAACGAAGGCTGTGGCGGTGCCGATCTATCAGAATACGGCGTATGAACTTGACGGCGATCTAAACCATATTGCTGACGTCTACAACGTAAAGGCTGACGGCTTTACCTATACCCGAATTATTAATCCCACTACCCGTGCGCTCGAAAGACGGTATGCCGCGGTTGATATGGGAAGAGATTCGCTCGCTGTTGCATCGGGTCAGGCAGCGACGTTCCTTGCGATCGCGAACTTGTCGAGTGGCGAGGTGGGGGACAATGTCGTCGCCTCTCCTTACCTGTATGGCAATACGTGGAATCTACTCCACAACACGTTAAGACGCCTTGGTATTGGCGTTAGGACGGCAGACCCTCGAACGCCGGAAAGTTTCGAAGCTGCGATTGATGACCGCACAATTTGCCTGTTCGGGGAGGTGATCTCGAATCCCTGCCTGGTTCCCCTTCCTGTTAAGCGGCTGGCAGAGATTGGCAAAAAGCACGGCATTCCCTTAGTCGTTGACAACACGACGACGCCACTGGTGTGCCGGCCGTCAGCTCTTGGCGCCGCGATTACGACGTACTCCGCGACCAAATACATTTGTGGCCATGGCACAACGCTAGGCGGACTAATCGTTGACAACGGTGAGTTCGATTACCGAGAAAGCTCCCGCTTTCCATTGTTCAACAATCCTGACGACGCGCACGGTGGCATCGTCTGGCGCGACGCGCTGCGGGACATCGACGATCTTGGACAGAGCGAGTTTCTGCTAAAAGCTCGAATGACTTGGTTGCGGGACACTGGCGGGGCCATCGCTCCCTTTGCAAGCTTTCAACTCATTCAAGGGCTTGAAACACTGCATCTGCGCATGAGGCAGCACTGCGCAAACGCCGAAGTCGTCGCCGAGTTTCTTCAAAAACATCCAAAAGTGCACCGGGTCTTCTACCCGGGCCTCTTTGAAGGAGCTGATCGGGAAATCATCGATCAAACGCTCGATACGGGCTACGGATACGGCGCCATGGTGATGTTTGAGGTGGAGAATGAACAAGCAGGTCGTAAGTTCATCCAAAACGTCGACTTGATGTACCATGTTTCAAATGTGGGGGATGCGCGCACGCTGGTGACGCATCCTGTCTCAACTACTCACACCACCGTCCCACGGGAGAAGCGTGAAGCCGCCGGCATATTCGGTGGCTCGATCCGGCTTTGCGTCGGCATCGAAGATATTAACGACATCATCAACGACTTGGACAAAGCGCTTTCGGCAATCTGACACCTGAAAGGCTATCAGAAAGGGCTTCCCATGAAACAGGCAGATGCGTGGAAACTGAGGTCGTCTCGCTTCGAGACGGTGCAGTTCAGCCGCGAGATCAACAGACAGCTGTCCAACCTAAAACCCGATAACGTGACCGGAGCCGCATATATCGCGAAAGATTATGCAGTGATTGCAGCTTGCGTGCTCGCGACGATGTATGTGTCGTGGTGGCTATATCCGCTCGCTGTTCTATTGATCGGCGCCCACCAGCGTGGATTGACAACAATCTCTCACGATGCCGCTCACCGTACTCTCGCCAAGAACACCACATGGAACTACGTCTTGGGGATTCTGTTCGCGGCCTATCCCCTATTCCAACGTCACTGGGCATACCGGATTTCCCACGTCTACCTGCATCATCCGTATCTCGGCGACCCGGAGAAAGACCCCGATCTTAAGTTCTTCCTGGCGAGCGGTGTTTACGACGTCCAACCTCCGCGTCGATACGCCTTTAACGTCATATGGAAGCCGATCTTGGGTGGAGCGACAGTCGCGTATCTCAAGTATCTTTGGCAGAATCGCTTTTCGATAACTGACATCGAGGACCAGAAAACGAGCCGTGCGGGCATACTTGTCGACAGGTATGGGATTTATCTTTTCTGGCTCGCGATCCTGGTCGGATCATATTCTGTTGGGCTCGTCCACATTGTCGTCCTGTTTTGGATTGTGCCCTATCTCACCACGTTTCAGGTCCTCGGCTGGTTTATTGAGATCGCCGAACACTCACCCATGTGCGAGATGGAGACCAAGAACGTTTACCTCACTCGGAACAGAAAAGGTAACTTTCTCGAGCGAAGGATCTTTGGGCTGAACTTGGACGAATACCACCTTGAGCACCATCTTTCGCCCGGTATCCCTTTCTGGCTCTTGCACAAAGCTCAAAAGATTCGAATGCAAGATCCGGAGTACGCGCGGGTCGCGTCAACTTGGGGCGGGCTTTTCGTCAAAGGCCCTCGAGGCCAACCGAGCGTAATGGCTCAGCTGATGGAACGCAATCGACAACAGTATGAGCAGTCCCTGGCCAGCGCGAGCACGAGGGAGCAATTAGCTTGATATCGGAACGGGCAGGATCGATCCAAGGCGTGGTTGGCGTCACCTCAAATCGTCTCTTGGTTGATGGTGTGCACCGCGACTGGTTGCGGCGCAAATACGTGCAAGCCCTGGTTCGTTACTCGGGAGTAGCATGTGTGATATTGCCGACCATCGATGCTAACGACATAGAAGCCGACCGCGATCTGCCGATTATGCGCAAGCTGGACGGCTTGGTATTGACCGGTGATGAATCCAATATTGATCCCGCCATCTTGGGCTCGACTGCTCCCTGTACGTTGACGAGCCAGCAAGAAGTTGAAGTTGGCGTACGTGACCGTCCGCGTGACAGGCTGTCCGCTGCCGCGATTGAGAGGGCTATCGCCCTCCGAATGCCAATATTGGGTATTTGCCGCGGCCTTCAGGAGCTTAATGTCTATCTAGGAGGCACGCTCCACCCGTCCCTTTCGGAGTGGAAGCCCGAAAGTGGAGAGATGCATGCTGAGAAAGGTAACCTTCCAAGGGATCGTCAGTACGATGTGACGCACAGCGTGACGATATGTTCTAACGGCGTGCTCTTTCCAATTGCAGGTGCGCTCGAAGCGCAAGTTAACTCTTTGCACAACCAAGGCATAGCGAAGCTCGCCACTGCGCTGAAGGCCGAGGCGTGGGCGTCCGACGGCCTCGTCGAAGCTGCTTCGATAATTAACGCGCCGACGCTCCAGATCGGCGTGCAGTGGCACCCCGAATGGCACGTCTCAACAGATCCCCTGAGCAAGCACATCTTTAGAGCGTTTGGAGAGGCTTGCGCTGCGTACCGCCGCCGAAATGAACGACAGGACGTATTGTGAGATGCAATCGAAACGCGGTCCTCAGGAGTCGAAGGGACACCCTCTCGGAATGGATTCGAGAACAACCATCTCGCTTTGCCGTCTTTCGCCCAGGGCGCAAAAGCAGAGCGGACAACCGGTGAATCGCTTCGCCGCAGGAGTTCTCTTCGTCACTCTCTATGTCATCGTGAGCGCGGCAGGTGAGGTTTATGCCGCGTCGTATTTTCAGGGGGCAGAAATATGTAACACTCTCCTGCTGTCCTTTGCTCTGGTATGCATAACGTTCAACTTCTTGGGTCGTCGTGCAGGCGGACCGTCAAGAGCGACGAGATCATCGCTCATGGCCTTCGTCGCGCTCAATCTTGTTACAGCTTTTAGTTGGGTTGGGCTATTTGTCGGACTGAAATATGCAGAACCCGCTATCGTCGTCACGTTCATGGTGGCAGTGGGCCCCTCTGCGACAGTGTGGTTGAACGCACTGATCAGAAAACACGGGCTTCCCCCGATCTCAGACATTGCCGTGAGCGCTTTGGTTGCGATTATTGGGAGCTACATGGTTTGGATTTCGGCAAGCGGCAACGCCGGAATCGAGTGGGGGCCTCGATCATCCTTCGGTATCTTCTTGGCAATCATAGCCGGTCTATCGCTTGCGCTTACCAATGTTCTTGTGAAGTTGCTCTTCGACCATGGATTCTCCGGTCGAAAAGTGCTGGCTCATCGCTTCTACGGAACGATCCTCCTGCTGCTGATTTTGAGTGATCATTCCTCCATCGTCCTCGAGATCTCGCAGAGTTGGTCTGCGATCACCATCGTTGCCCTATCGACGATTGTCGTTCCGCTGCTCTTGATACAGGAGGGCATTCGCCGCGTAGAGCCATTCACAGTGAATATGGTTCTGTCGACGAGTCCGATCACTACGTATCTGTTCCAGTACTTCGATTCTCGAATAGTGCCTTCCTCATATACGTTGTTTGGAAACGTCCTCATAACGGCTGTCGCCGTTTGCAACATCTACTTCCAGTATCGGAGATCCGCATGAACGAACGGCATTGTGTAATAGTCGACGCATTCTCAACCGGCCGATACCTGCCGGAAGAATTCAATCGCTACGGGATCAAGACTGTGCACGTATTGTCGGCTGCGCAGATCCCACCGTTTTACCGTCCGCATTTCAACGCTGACCTATATCATGAAGTAATTCGGCCGCGCGAGTGCATGGCTGGCGGGGAGCTCGTTGAATATCATCTAGAGGCTCTCCGAGGCAAAGAGTTGGAGTTCGTTGCTGCCGGATGTGAGACTGGCGTCGAGCTGTCTGACTCGTTATCTGAACGGCTGGGCTTGCCTTCGAACGGGACTAAGCTATCAGCTGCAAGACGTGACAAATCGATCATGTCTGACGCCTTGACGTCTGCAGGCGTGCGATCCATCAGACAAGTGGTCTCTAATCGTGCAGAAGATTTCACGAGTTGGACGCTCCAAGAGGGGTTTGGCGAGATCGTGATCAAGCCGCTGAACAGCACAGGTACGGAGGATGTATTCTTTTGCTCGACCGATGGCGATATTCAGCGAGCTGTAAGCGCAATCGTCGGAAAGACAAATCGCGCTGGAGCGTTGAATCGTTTTGCTCTTGGGCAAGAAAAAATAAATGGTCAGCAATACACCGTAAACACCATCTCCATTGACGGGGAAACGTTCGTCACGGAGGTATGGACCTATCACACCGTTCCCATCCAGGGCGCAGGGTCGGTCTGCTCGCTCGAGCGGTTGCTAGATGGCACGGATCCCGTCGTGAAAGAGCTGTCCGGCTACTTGATTGGTGCGTTGCAGGCGCTTGAGATAGTAAACGGGCCTGCTCATGCCGAGATCATCGTCGACGATAATGGCCCGGTTCTGGTTGACCTTGGCGCCAGACTTCAAGGGACAATGTCAGGAAGAGCGCGGACGATGGCATTGGGCCACAACCACATGACGCTCACCGCGTGGCGCTACGCAGATCCGATTGGCTTTGTTGAGCACATGAGGCAACGCGGACCGTACAGGCGGAAGGCTCACGCCTTGTGCGTATCGCTTATATCCGATGTAAGCGGCGTCGTTGCCGGTTATGCAGGGCTCGAAACGATCCGCAAGCTTCCAAGCTTCGCGGATGCAATTGCATTCGTTCCGATAGGCCAAGATCTGGTTCCGACGACCGACTTAGCGTCAACACCAGGAATCGTATATCTCGTAAATAACGATCTGCCGCAGCTTGAAGATGACTATCGTAAGTTGCGAGCAATGCGGATGGATGAAGTATTCGAGTTGACGAACCAAGGTCACGATTAATGCCAAGCGAAATCGAGGTGCGTGGCGCGAATGGCGCCCGCGCGGTGGCGATCGGAGTGTGCGACTTTGATGGCGTCCTTCGCGGGAAGCACGTGATGGCTGAAGATATCCCGCATGGAGACAGGACAGTGAGGTTCTCTGAGGCTGTGCTCGCCTGGGATTGTTCGGACCGAGTGATTCCGGTCAGTTTTACCCAGAAGCCGCCATCAGTATTCGGAGACGCCCAACTGCGTATTCTATCGGGCACCGGCCGTCCCCTATCTATTGGCCATGATCAGTATGTCTATCTCGCTGAGTTTGCGGGTGCCCATGAGAGCATCTGCCCACGTGGTGTCCTCCGTAAGGTCCTACGAAGGGCTGCCGACCACGGATACAGTTGCACTGCAGGCTTTGAGTTTGAGTTTACGCTTTTCAAGGAGAGTCCCGAGACAATAGATAACAAGTCTTTTGATCAATGGTCTCCTTTGACGCGTGGCCCCTTCGGGTATTCACTAACGCGAGCCGTCACAAACAAAGAGCTGTTTGATGAGATCCTCGTGCTTTGTGAGAACGCTAGATTACCTCTCAGCGGGCTTCACTTTGAAACGGGACCCGGCGTCATTGAAGCTTCGCTTTCTCATTGCGATGCTCTAGATGCTGCGGATCGAGCAGTCATATTCAAGTCGATGATAAAATCTTGGGCGCAGACGCGAGGCATGATGGCCACGTTTATGGCCAAGGTTTGTGAGAACTGGCCGGGTCAGTCGGGACATATTCACATCTCAGTGTCAGTCGGTGGTCGAAATGCGTTTTACGACAGCGACTCTAGCCACAACATCTCGAAAACCATGAAACAATTCGTTGGCGGACAACTGGAATACATGAAGGACTTTTGTGTACTCGCTGCACCCAACGTGAATAGCTATAAAAGACTAGTGCCCGGCTATTGGGCTCCAATTTGCCCAAGCTGGGGGATAGATAATCGCTCCTGTGCAGTGCGGGTTATTCCGGGAGACCCGGCTGCACACCACCTTGAATACAGACTGACTGGCGCAGATGTGAATCCTTATCTCGCGCTATCGTGTGCCATCGGCTCGGGCGTGCTGGGCATTGAAGAGAATGCCGCTGTAGCACCACCAGTTGTTGGTGACGCAAGCGAGCAAAAACACCCTTTGTTCGAGCGGCTTCCGAAAGATTTGTCAGAGGCGACAAGCCGGTTCGCGCAATCTCCAAAAGCTATCGACCTTTTTGGAGACGAGTTTGTTGAGGCCTTTTCTTGCTCTCGCCGCTGGGAGTGGGAAGCTATTCAACACCGAGTCACCGACTTTGAACGCCGGCGGTACTTCGAGATCATTTAGCGTAAGCGGCATGTACGCCAGTCGAGCCCTTCGGATGACGGTTCGAACTGCAGATCATGCTGTCTCGTCATGCTGGTCGCCTCCGATAGCCGGAGCGACCGTCGACGGTAGTCACGTGCACGCTATTGCTCCGGCGAGGATCGCCTTGTGTAGCTCGTTGGCCGTTGTGGCTGCGCAGAGCCCTTGCCGCATGCCGCCGTTTGTATGGTGCTTTCGGCGGCTTGAAGAATTCCTGATAGACGGTCGCATAGATCGCCTGGAGCTCGGCATCCGCCGAAACGGCAATTGGCGACCAAAGGCGGCCATCGCCGATGGCATTTCAATCTTGTTACGCGCCGCAGACCCGCTTATCGGTCGTTCTTTGATGCTAGTACGCAGGACCGGGGCACCGGCCCGAGAAGCGCGCATTGCGGGGTGTCGAACTGGCCTTCGCACCGCTGCCACTGGCCTTGCTGAAGTAGCCTCTGGCGCGCCACAGCTGGTGTCGGCGAACGACCTCAACAATCCGGTCCCTTGGTGCAGATGAAGCGGAATCCGCTAGCCATCCTATTTGAATCTCATAAAGCCAATCCGGTTAGCGCTTCGGAGCGAGGATATGAAGCCCGACATCTCCTGATGCTTCGTACGCTTCTCCAATTCACAAAGCAGCCGGTAAAACCGGCAATTTAGGTCGGATGTTTTCGCAAGGAGGCAGCAGGAAGCGGCGCTGGTGACCATAGCCGAGATTTCATTCAACCCGGCTTAGCTTCAGGTCGAGTCAACGTCGATCCCCTCACCAGTGCCGTTCTTCTTCGCGATCAGCTCATGCACGGCCCGACGCCCCGCTTCTGTAAGACCGGCAAGTGTTTGGTTGCCGCTCCTGGCGGATTCAAGTATCCTCCCGGCAACTACTTTCCTTGTCTCATGCTCTGGTAGTCCAATCGGCAAGAATCGGCATGCCCTTTCTAGGGCCAAATCCATTGCAGCCAGAGTTTTCTTACTAAAACCCTCGCTAATCACTGCTCTTTCCTATATCGGCACCAACCCGGCTATGTCCTAGCTTTCGCTGCCGCCATTTCCGGTACAATCACACACGTTAAGGAGTCCTGAAGTCTTTCGCGGCCTTTGCTCCAAGAATCGACTACCCGGAGGGAGCTGCCTGGGAGCAGCCAGCCGTTGTACTGACGGAGTTTTCTCAGCAAGGCGTCGCGAAGATCATCGAGCGGCAGGAGCTGCGCCTGAGCGCAGCGGCCTCCCTAACGTATTTCGGCAAGCCGTTCAAATGCCGGCCGAATTGGGTCTTGTAATCTGAGCCATTGGTCTCTAAAGCTGGCGCGTAAGCTTGGTTCCTAGCGACAAGTCGGGCTTGCTCGGGCTCGATGCTACAGCACTTATTCAGGAAGAAGTCCCGGTTGCCGAGCGCGGCTTTAGCATACTTAGCGCAATCCGCAAGCCCTGGACCTGGAAGAAACACCCCCCTCCGTCCTCGGCAGATACTTGGGCTACTATGTGGACTCACCTGAGGACATGAACGCCGCAAATCGGCGCGGGACGACGCGCGGGGTGATTGAGATCATCTCGCCGATGAACTACGCTACACCTGCGGGCATTTTGTATCAGCTCCAACCGCTCCCTGAACGATCAGAATGGACGACGCTTGCGCGCTCCTGGTGCCGCCTGGCGCGAGCCCGGTGATTGATCCCCAGCCCAAGCAAGAAGAGCTGCCAAAATCACGAAGATCGAAATCACGGCGGCAGAAACCAAGAGCGCATCGGTGCGCTTAACGGCCTCCATAGGACCGTTCAAAGAGGCATCTTTGACCTTGATCAAACGAGGACAAAAGAACCCAACCTAACGCGCTTCAATCTACAATCCCTGACAATGTTTCGGCGCGGGGGACATCTAATAGGACAACGCTACCGGCAAAGATTTGAATCACACCATTGCGTTCGAACTTTGAGAAGGTACGGCTTACTGTCTCAACCGTGAGCCCCAGATGATCCGCTATGTCCAGCCGTCTCATCGGAAGGGGAAGAATTTCTCCACCACGGCCAATTCCACTCAATCGGTCGCGCCAGCCGATCAGAAAGCTAGCTACCTTCTCCTCGGCGGAGCGCCGTCCGAGCGACACCATATGTTCTTGTGCCCGGGCCAACTCGCGGCCCGCCATTTCGATGATACGGCAGAGCAGGCGCGGACGATTCTCGGCGAATGTGGCAAACGACTCCTTGGAGAACTGGCACAGCGCGACCCGGCCAATCGCGTCAGCGGAGAACTCGTGCTGCGGAACGCTGGAGAGCCCAAGAAAATCGCCCGGCAATGCGAAACCTAAGATCTGGCGCCTGCTGTCCGGCAACAGCTTGTACTGGCGTAGAGTACCCTCGTGCACATTAAAGAACGACGTTGCAATGTTTGCCTGTGCGAACACGGTAGCCTCGGATTCCAAACATACATGGCGCGTCAGCTGCGCCAATTCGTGCAACTCGGTCGTGTCGAGCGCTCCGCAGATGGCAAAGCTCCTCACCGTGCACTCATGACACGATCGACAATGTGCTCCTTCCCCCAACTCCGAAATCTTCACACATCCCTCCGCGGCCCGCGTGCAGGCGCGTTATGGGTGCGTTCCCGCGGGTGGATGCAGTGTAGCGTCCGTCGGGATGAGGTGTCGTTGATGTAGATCAATCACCGGAGACAGCCTGAGCCTATGCGTTATGCGACCCGGTGGAGGTCTTTGAGGGCGAGCTCGAGCTTGCCAGTGAGATCCACGGCACCTCCATCGGAGCGCTGCACATCTTTTGCGCGCCCCCGCTGTTGCAGGTGTCGGGCCTGCAGCAGCATCAGGTGATGGATGTTCACCCACTCGTGCCAGTGGTTAGCATCAGTGTCGAGGGTCGACGAAGTCCGCAGCGGGCTCCCGACCTATTGAACAGAGCAGTATCGCCACGAAGAACCTCCTCCCTAAAGGCAATTCTTACACCTCGCTGGTACCACACGGCGATACGGCTGGAGCCTGCGGGCAAGAGCCGGCTCGCCATGCGGGCCGGAACGGTGAAAGGTTGAGCTCAGTCAAATCCCTTCCGGAGGGCTTTATGGATGTGAGGATGGCTCGCCCGGACCGCTGCGTCGTATGAGGCGGGAACCAATCTTCCCAACTTTCTACGATCAACCGATCACGACCTTTTCGGTTCGACTACGTCCGGACTTGCGGTCTACACCGATTTCATAACTGACGCGGTCGCCTTGCTTGGGCGCTACACCAGGAGCCAAGCTGCTCACGTGAAAGAATAGGTCTTCGCCGCCGGCGTCAGGCGCTATGAAGCCGTAACCCCTATCTTCCTTAAACAGCTTCACCTTGCCTTTGGGCATGTTGTTCTCTCCGAATCACGTAAGTTAACGGCACATCAGATCATTAAACTCGACATACCTGGTCGTCTCAAGTGATTTGCGGAATTGGCATTGGCGTTGGTGCGCCAGTTCCGCCCCCTTCCGTCGGCAGATCAGTCGAACGATGGTAGGGCGCACACCGAACAGCGGCCGTGCTGTTCACCCGTGCAAAGGGCCGCAACAGCTTTGGAAACGTATGACGACCAGGACGCTCCCGCTACGGATGTTTCTTTGCTAGCGGTTTGATCAGCAATAAGATCTGGTTCTTTGGGATTGGGACCTTCTGCCCAATTTGCCCAATCCCGAGTTCGTGGCGGTCAGACATGCCCACCTGGACGGGACGCTAGCTACGGAAGCTCGCGGCGAGAGCCGTGATCGCAGCGCGATGCACCTGGCGATCCCTCGCGACGCCTTTCGACAACGGCACATGGCGATCGGCGCAGCGATCTTCACGCGAACGGTGCCCTGTCACGGCCAACCGAGGAAGATCGTCCCGCCCGCGATACGAGGCTAGATGGCGCCCTCCGGCTTGATTTCAGTTAGCCAAGCAAGTGGGTACGAATCCTCCGGGATGCGCGTCGATATAACAGGGCTCCTCCTTCAAAGCGGGGTGCATTTTGGCGCAGAAATGCATGCGTGCTCCCTATAAAAAAGCCGCGATGGGACATTGCCCCGGGATCAGGACGCCGCCCGCAATTCACGAGCAGCGGCGACCATATTAATGAGCGCGGGACACACCTCCTCCCATCGGCGGGTTTTCAGGCCGCAATCGGGATTGACCCAGAGCTGCGCATCTGAAAGGTGATGCCGCGCTAGCGCAATGAGATTTTTCATCTCGGCCGCATCCGGCACGCGCGGCGAGTGGATGTCGTAAACCCCCGGTCCGATTTCATTAGGATATTTGTAGCTTTTGAAGGCGTCCAGTAGTTGCATCTTTGACCGCGACGTCTCGATCGAGATGACGTCGGCGTCCAGCGCCGCGATCGCATCAATGATGTCGTTGAACTCGGAATAACACATATGGGTGTGGATCTGGGTCTCGTCGGCCACGCCCGATGAGCAAATGCGGAAGCTGTCTACGGCCCAGCCGAGGTAGGTCTTCCATTGTGACTTACGCAGCGGCAATCCTTCTCGAAGCGCGGCCTCGTCAATCTGGATCATCATCGCGCCAGACTTCTCGAGGTCGATCACTTCATCGCGGATCGCTAGCGCGATCTGACGGCAAGCTTCGCTCCGCGGAATATCATCGCGGACGAACGACCAGTTCAGGATTGTCACCGGTCCTGTCAAGATCGCCTTCAGTGGCTTCTTGGTCAGCGACTGCGCGTGGCCCCACCACCGCAGGGTCATCGGCTTCCTCCGAGAGACGTCGCCAAACAGGATGGGTGGCCGGACGTAGCGCGAGCCATAGGACTGAACCCAACCATGCTTAGCGAAGGCGAAGCCGGACAGCTGCTCGCCGAAATACTGCACCATGTCATTGCGCTCGAACTCGCCATGCACGAGAACGTCAAGACCGATGTCTTCCTGCCAGCGCACCGCGCGTGCCGTCTCCTCCATGAGAAACTGCTCGTATTGTGCATCGCTCATCGTTCCCCGTGCATGAGCGGCGCGGGCATTGCGCACTTCTGCCGTCTGGGGGAATGATCCGATCGTTGTTGTGGGAAATGTTGGCAATCCGAACCGCGCGCGCTGAACCTCGGCGCGCCGGGCGAAAGCGCTGCGGCGTCGCCCGCTGCTCTCATCAATTGCAGCCATTCGCTTGGCGACCTTCGCATTGTGAGCGTTGGGCGATGTTTCACGCGCGACAGCCGCGCCTTCCCAGTCCGCAAGTACATCCGCGGCGTCCTCCCGGCCCAGAGCCAGCACGCGCCCGAGCGTTGAGAGCTCTCCGATCTTCTGGACGGAGAATGCAAGCCACTTTTTGACGTTCGGATCGAGGTCGGTCTCGAGTTCGAGGTCGATCGGGATATGAGGCAGCGAGCATGACGGTGCAATCTGCACGCGATCGCTGCCGAGCTTTGCGATGGCAGGTTCGAGCCGGTCAAGCACCGCTGGAAGGTTCGAACGCCAGACATTGCGGCCATCGACTACGCCGAGAGAGATGACAAGATCCTGTCGAGCGGCGGCGACAATCGCGTTCAACTGCTCCGGGGCGCGGACCAGGTCGATGTGAAGGCCCGCGACCGGCAACCTCAAAGCGGTTTCCAGATCCTCGCCAATCGTTCCGAAATAGGTAACGAGCACGATCTTGAGATCGGGAACTTGCTTGGCCAGGTGGGCGTAGGTCCGGCGCAACGCGTCGCGTGTAGCATCATCGAGGTCCAGAACAAGACATGGCTCGTCCAGTTGAACCCAGTCGGCGCCGCTTAGGGCCAGTTCGCGGAGAACGTCGACATAGACCGGCAGCAGGCTATCAAGCAGCAACAGTGGGTCGAATGCCGGATCAGCGCTCTTGCCGAGCTTCAGAAAGGTGACCGGACCAACCAGCACTGGACGCGTCTGGTGGCCCAGGCTTTTCGCCTCTTTATACTCCTCGATCGGCTTACGAGAGGAAAGCATGAAGATCTGGTGTTCATGAAATTCCGGCACCATGTAGTGATGGTTGGTGTCGAACCATTTGGTCATCTCCTGTGCTGCCGCGCCCTGCTCGGCGTGAGCGCAGTTGGCATTATGGTCGTCGCGCTGTGCGCCGCGGGCCATCGCAAAGTAGGTCTCGAGCGAAACAGGGCCCGCGGACCAACCATAAATTTCCGGAATGGCACCGACCATCACGCTGGTATCGAGCACATGGTCATAAAGCGAGAAGTCATTTGAAGGAACAACGGTTGCGCCTAGCGATTTCTGCCGCGCCCAGTTAGCGACGCGAAGCGCAGCCGCAGTCTCAAGAAGCTGCGTTTCGTTAGACTTACCGGCCCAATAGCTCTCGAGCGCGAGTTTCAGTTCGCGGCGCGGGCCGATGCGCGGCGTGCCGAGAGTAGCAACCGGAATCGAGAGAAGAGACATAGCTTTAACCCCATGTTGGGGCAAAGGCTGTGGCGGACGCGTGCAGAAAAAGCCACCGCGGCGGCAACTGCTTGGCGCACCACCGGGACACCCCGCCCGTGGACGAATATGCTGTCGGGGCAGGTCTCCTGGCTCGCGGGTCGTCGCTACTGTCCGGCCTTCCCGAAGTCGCGTGGCTTCAGTGACTTGTATTGGACAGCGGCTCGCCGCCTACAGTTGCGGGGGCAGCGCCGGCATCACACCGGCTTCCCTCTTAGCTCCGGATCAATCCGGAGCACCTCGACAGATCCGATTATCTGCAAGAGGACCGTTCCGTCAACTATCGAAAATCACCCGTGCGGCGTTCCCCCGCTTGTGGGAAACAGAGGCAACTAGCGCCTTCTCATCGTGCGGCCGATCGCCCCATTGAGTTCCGCGCGTCGGCGTTCGATCTTCAATCTTGTGGATGCCGCCGTCGCGGGATCGCTGCTCCGGAATTGCTCGTACTCCTTACAAAGCGCCCCCGGATGCAGATTGCGGCGCAACGACAAAGTTTCTCCTTGGATTCAGACGAGATTGGCCGTGCGAGGACGAAAGCGATCCTTGCGGTGGGGAAGCAACACTGCCGTCATCTCGCGACGCTCTGGGCATCGCGGACGCCAGTTATGCCGATCCTAAGCCACCGCACAACCTTGGTCGATCTCGGGCGCTCAATTTTCTCCAGCAGCGAAGTTGCGTCCCTGAAGCAATCTGCCGATGACCTGGTGGTAAAACCACCCGTTCAGACTGCTACATCGCCTTCCAGGCTCTTGCCTGAAAGCTATAGCGCCGATCTCGTCGCCCTCACGGCGGACTGTTCACTCCGTCGTCTCCGGATTTTGAACGGTCGCACTGCGTATCGGTCAATTGACGTTCCGGCTGCACAACCAAGGGGCACCGTGACCTCACCAATTGGGCTGGGGCACTGCGTGCAACTGATGATCTTTGCACAAAAGATGCGATACATACGCAAAAATCACCGCCAAACGGCGCAAGAAGTCGCTTATCCGATCATTTGTTCGCGCGTATAGACCACCACGAAGTATCTCCCCACATTGATCTATGTGCTCACAAGCTTGGAGTCTCGGTGAGTAGTCGATCCACTCATCTCGATGCTCCTTCAGCGGCCCCTTGGGGCGTTTCCTCCCTCTGACTTGGCCGCGCGTAACGTTCGCGCGGCCTTTTTTCTGCATCCAGCAAGACACGCCGATTGAGTTGCAGGATTCAAGGTTTCAACGCGCAAACGCATGGAGCGGATTCTCACACAGACACTACGTCATTCGCCCATTCTCGGTCACCTATCCAATTTTTCGATCTGATTTCAAAGAAGAAGGGCTCCAGGGCCGGCGATTGACAACCGCTCCTCGTCTAGGGTGAGCGGTTCTAGAACGTATCATCAAGCGGACTCCAGAGCGCTGCTCATGCGTAATCATCGAGTGTCCACCGCACACGACCTATCGCAACGAACGGAGTTGAAGTAACATAGAACAGTGGGGGCCCAGTACGCGCGTTGAACGCGCTTCTGGCACCTGCCGACGTCGCGCCAACCGTATCGCGGTCGCAGGAATGTTGCATCACGACAATGCGTATTCGCTGCTTGCTGACGTCATGCCCATGGCCGAGCGCCATTTTCACCACTTCAACACTGAGTGAGCCACAATCGCAGCAGAAGACCTATACGGCGACCATCGAGGCCGTGGAGATAAGCGCCGTCACCGCCCCGACCTTTCATCTCACATTGAAGCGCGTGTTGCGTGAGCGATGCCAATCGGCGATCTTGGCCCAGATCATGGTTTGAAATCCTTAGGGACAAACGAGTCTTTGAAGGCCGCCTGCAGCGTGTTTGCCGTGAGGGGAGAAAGCCAAGGCAATCGCCCCAACCAACGCACGCGCCCGATTTCGCAAATTGCCCTCTCAGGCTCGAGATTTCGTTCGCCAATGAATGCAATTCCGAGAATGCGGATCTGGCGCTTTCGCAGAGCCTCTATCGACAGCAGTGCGTGATTGATGGTGCCAAGTCGCGTGCTTGCGCAGAGCACGACGGGAAGCTGCCAGCGCTCGAAGACGTCGATAAAAAGTATGTCGCCACTCAGGGGGACCACGAGCCCGCCGGCGCCCTCGATCACGAGCGGGCGCTCCCTGCTGTCCGGCACATCAATCCCATCGACATCGATGCGAACTCCGTCTATTTGGGCGGAATAATGGGGCGAAGCGGGCGTTCGAAGGCGATAAAGCTCCGGCACGATCCGATCGGGTGAGAGACTGCCCAGCCGCGCGACGAGCTCGCTATCGGTCTGTCCTTCGAGGCCGGCCTGAATTGGTTTCCAATAGTTCGCGCCGAGGAGATTTGCGAGGCCTGCGGAAATGACTGATTTCCCAATTCCGGTATCTGTGCCCGTTACCACGATCGGCTCAGTCATCGCGATTCGCCGCACGTCTCTTCGATCAACGCATCAAGCATTTCGGATACATCATCTTCGGTGACGTTAAGCTGAGTGAAATTCGCAACGTGCCGTGCCCGCCGGCATGGTTGGCGGCCGGATTCCGCGAATGTCGAAGCCCCGCGCCTGCATCGCCGATGCGAGCCGCATCGCGCGCGCATTGTCGCCGACAATGTACGGAACGATTTGTGAATTCGAAGGACTCGAACGGCCGCGCACGGCTATCTCCCGATGCGTGAACGCGACCAGCTGAGCCAGACGCTGCTGACGTTTGGGTTCCTCTCCCAGGATCAAGAGTGCCTCGCGCACGGCGACAGCCGTCAACGGTGACGGTAAATGGACGACAGCGATTGACCATGAAGTCGCGCAGCACGCCTGTGGCAGTGACGAGCGCGCCGGCAGCGCCTAGCGCTTTCCCGCAGGTGTGGACCATCAAGAGATTTTCTCGCCCCTCATAAGCGCGGTGAGCCCCCGTCCCTGCTCGCCATAAACGCCTGTCGCATGAGCCTCATTCACGATCAGGAATGCTTCGCATCGCTCCGCGAGCGCGACCAGCTCCCTCAGCGGCGCAAGATCGCCATCCATGCTGTAGAGACTCTCGGCCACGATCCAGACGCGCCCCGTTCCGCCAGTCACGAATGGTGTCTTCGACCGACTAGGGATCGTTATGGGCGCTGATCCGAAAGTCAGCCCGGCCGGCTCGCGCACCTTCATGAATACTCGCATGCACGAGCGAATCGAGCACTAGCAAATCGCCCCGCTGCGGCAGCGTTGTCAGGACAGCAAAGTTTGCGACATAACCGCCGCCAAAAAAAGAGCGCCGTCTCCGCCCCAAAGAACCTGGCAGCCTCTGCTTCGAGACGTTCGTGCTCCTCGCAATTGCCGCGCAGAAGCCGCGACCCGCCGGCGCCGATCGGTGTCCCGGCCTCAAGCGCGGCTAAGACAGCCTTCTTCATCCGCGGCGCGCTCGCCAGCGCCAGATAATCGTTCGACACGAAATCGATCCGCGCGCGTGGCTTGAGGCCGCGCAGCCGGTCGTCTTGTTTCGGAGCGTGCAAGGCCGCGACATAGCCGGCAATCTTGGCCGCGTTGTTCATGCTTCACTCCGAAGATCGAGCCATCGCGCACAATTCATTCTCCGCTGAAGGACAAGAGCTCCAATGTTGGTGTCGCAGCTTTCAATCCGGCGGGATGCGATTTTCTCGGTCAACCAGCACAACGCGGGGTTTAAAGATTTTAGCTTCCGCCTCATCAAACGAGGCATATGCAACGATCGTAATTTTGTCTCCGGTCATTGCAAGTCGCGCGGCCGCACCGTTCAAGTCTATCGTGCCCGACCAGCGGGGCGCTTCGATGACATAGGTGTGGCGAAGCGCGCTCCGGTTTCGATGTTGTAGATTTGGACGCGTTCGTTGATCAGGAAACCTGCCGCGTCCAGCAGCGCACGATCGATTAATATCGAGCCCTCAGAGTGCAAATCGGCTTCGGTGACAGAGGCACGATCGATTCTGCCTTTCATCAAAGTAACCTGCATTTCTCACCTAAGCTGGAGTTGCGCGGAACGCGCTCGCTGCGCTGTTGACCTACGCAAGGTGCGGACGTGATGCCGAGCCGGGCCAAGGCCCTTGACTGCGCGATCATGTCGCAGACCTGATCGATATCGCGGTCTGTCGGATTGCACCAGTGGGGTCATAAAGAAGCTGGGTTGCGCCGGCGCCGTTGGCGCGCTGCGCGGCGGCGAACACATCGGCGCGATACGCCAGGCGGCTGGCTTTCAGCCAAGTGTCGTAATGCGTGCTCTGCGAGCAGTAGCCCCGGCCTTCCCGAGAGGCGCCGGCCTTGATGCTGAATAGGCTTGCGGTGTCGACGTGGTTTAGATCGAAGTTGTCGCGACGAACGCTCTGCGCCTGACACATCAGGTCAGCAAACAACATGCCATAGAGCGCTTCGGCCTTCACGCGGGTCCAGTCACTGCGGACCGGCGCGCTCTTGCCGCTGTCATTCCGTTCGACTCTCACACCAGCAACCATAAGACTTGCTCCCGCACCCTCGAACCGATCATAGATATCCTTGGCGATTATCGATAATAGCTGACGCGATGCTAGTTGACCGCTCAAGGAGATGATCTTGGGGAAGCTCCGAGCGGCTGCAGGATTGTCGCCGCCCTGCTGGCGCTCACGAGAAAATGTAAAGCCCTCTCAACGCCTAAAGACCGCGAAAACTCGCCAGAGATTGGAGAAATTCTGCAACGTTAGGGGCTCTCTTACGATTTCGACGCCGAGTCATCGCACATATTCGGCCGCTCGCCTGAATGACGACATTCGAATGCTCATTTACGTCGATTGCGCGGCGCGTTGCGGAGTCAATCGCTGAGCGCATTGTCAGCGACGCCTGCGGCCAGACGCCCCACTCCGGCAGGATATCGCGCGGGAATTTAACTCCAGCTACGTTCCCGTGCGCGAGGCCTTTCGGCAACTTCAGGCCCAACATCTTGTCGTCGCGTGTGCGCGGTGCCCCGCTTGATACCAGTTCCCGTGAACGAGATCGCCGAGATGCGCGCCGCGCCCGAAGTGGTCGCGTTGCGCCAATGCTCACCGCTACCCATTTGGCACGGATCGACCTCGCCGTGATTGACCGAGACTGCGCCCCCAGACCATTCAGGAGTTTGAAATAGCCGACCGCGCCTTTCACCACGCGCTGGCGGCGCCCTGCGCGTTGCCGCGCCTGCTGGCGAGCCTCGACGCACTACAGCGTGCAAATTCACGCCTCGCGTTCGCAATGGCGCGAAGTAGCGGCTGGCGACCGCGGCCCAATCAGGATCACCGCCTGATTCTGCAAGCCGTGCCGCGCGCAACATCGATCAAGTCTGCAGTCTGCTGGCGCGCCACATTCAAACGATAGAGCGCCTTGCCCTTCCCGCGTCCTGACCACGAATGAGATCTGGCAAGATCCCGTTGCAGAGGGCGGGCGAAGCGCAAGAGCGTCAAGCCACCGACCATCTTGCCGGGCGATTCAGCGCAGCTGCAGCATTGCAGCGGGCTCGATCGCAAGCTAGTTATGCGAAGTTCTTGCGACATGAGCTTACGGCTATCCATGATTCGTCACATCGTCTTGTTCACCGCCACAGATCAGGCCCACATCGACCAGATCATCGAGCGCCTATCGGTTCTCACCACAATCCCGCATGCGCGCCGGCTCGAGATTGCGCGCAATCGCAAGACCGACCAGCTCGGCAACGAGATCGACGTGGTGGTCTATGGTGAGTTCGAGAGCGAGACGGAGCTCGCAGCGTACAAAGCGCACGCTCTCTACGAGGAATCGATCAGGCGGGTCCGCCCGCTCCGGGAGTTGCGGTTCGCGGCCGACTACAATGTATCCGCAGATGTGCGGTTCACCTCGACGGCAGCGATAAGCCAAGTGAGTGGGCAGTTCGGGTCAACTGGCGGGGGTTAGCATTGGCTATCGGTCTCAAGAGCTTGCAGGTCCCAGACGAGCGTCGCTCGCATCGGCGTAGGCTTCGCAATCGGAGCGCGTCTGACCAGCACGCTAGTTGTCGGTGACTGAAAAGCCGATGCATGTCCGCGAACTGCAATGGATTGAGCCTGTCACAGCGATACACTGTCTCGCGCATCGACCGCACCTGACGTTTCTCGATAGCGCGGCACGGCATGAATTGCTTGGCCGTTATTCCTATCTGACCTGCGAGCCATTCAGCACCTATATGGTCGCGGACGGACAGGCGAGTTGCAATGGAGAGGCTCTCGCGGGCGATCCGTGGCGAGCTCTTCGCCGCCTGCTTGCCAAGTACCGGGAAGAGCCTCGTCCCGATCTGCCGCCCTTCCAGGGAGGTGCAGCCGGCTTTCTGGCTTACGATCTGAACAGGACGCTGGAGCGACTGTCCGCGCCAGCAGTGCCCGGTCAGGGGCTGCCGCAATCCATTTTGCATTTCTATGACGTGGTCGTCAGCTTCGACCACCGTGACGACAGATGCTGGATCGTCTCGACCGGATGGCCGGAGCAGGATCCCGGGCGACGACGCGCGCGCACGCCGGCGGGCCGATGAGTTTGCCGCGCGGCTCGCCGCCCCCAAGACGCCGCGGAACGGCTCGCCCGGCCGAGCGGGCGCATGGCAGTCGAACTTCACCCCTGAGGGCTACATGGCGGCGGTGCAACGCGTCATCGACCTCATTCTGGCGGGCGACATCTTCCAAGCCAACCTTGCGCAGCGCTTCAGCGCCCGCCTGCCGAGCTCATTTGATCCGCTCACCTTCTACTGCCGGCTGCGGTCATTGAACCCGGCCCCGTTTGCGGCCCTGCTGCGCTACGGCGGGCTGACCATTGCCTCGAGTTCGCCGGAACGATTCCTCAAGCTTGACGGACGGCAGGTCGAAACGCGCCCCATCAAGGGCACGATCGCGCGGTCCCCTGATTTGAGGGACGACCGGTGCCGCGCTGAACTCCTCCTCGCGTCCGAAAAGGACCGTGCCGAGAACACCATGATCGTCGACCTCCTGCGCAACGATCTGTCACGCGTTTGCACGCCACAGTCGGTTGAGGTTCCAGCACTTTGTGCCCTGGAATCCTATGCCTCCGTGCACCACCTCGTCTCGACCGTGACGGGTGAACTTGCAGGAGATGAAGACGCCGTCACCCTGTTGCGCGCGTGCTTTCCCGGCGGCTCCATCACCGGGGCACCGAAGGTGCGCGCGATGGAAATCATCGCAGAGATCGAGCGGGTGGCGCGAGAGATCTATTGCGGGGCGATCAGCTTTATCGGCTTCAACGGGCACATGGACACGAACATTGCGATCCGGACGGTCACATTCGACGATGACTTGGCTGTGTTTCTTGCAGGGAGCGGGATCACGGCGATGTCGGACCCAGGGGCCGAATATGAGGAGACGCTCGCCAAGGCGCAACGAATCTTCGATGCGTTTCGTGCTGACACATCTGGTGCGTTTTGATTGTCATCATCGACAACTACGATTCTTTTGTCTTCAACATTGCCCGCTATTTCCGCAAGCTGGGCGCAGCGACGGCAGTGATCCGGAACGATGCCGTTAGCGTCAGCGATCTTGCCGGCCTCAAGCCGCGCGCCGTGGTGATCTCCCCGGTCCCGGCCCCCCCTTCACGCCGGCATATCGATAGCCGTCGTCCACGAACTGTCAGGTCACGTCCCAATTCTCGGGATCTGCCTTGGACACCAGTGCATTGGGAGCGCGTTCGGTGGACGCGTGGCGCGTGCACGTCGTCCGATGCACGGCCGCTCGTCATACGTCACCCATGACGGCCGCGGACTGTTCGAGGACCTTTCGTCCCCACTTTGCGTTGGCCGCTACCATTCTCTTGTTGTTGACCTCGACGGCTCATGCGCACCGCAACTCGCAGTGACAGCGCGTTCGGACGAAGGCGACATCATGGCCCTCGCCCATCACTCTCACCCGACCTATGGCGTGCAGTTCCGCCCGGAATCGATCCTCACTCAACAAGGGCACGTGCTGCTGATGAACTTCTTGCGAATAGCTGAGACTTGTCGATCGTGAGGTTTTGGGGCGAAGGGACCATGACGAAGGCCGGCTATCCTTTTGTCGTGAAAGAGCTCAAGCGCGCTCAGCCGCTCGTTCAAGCGCGCGAGGTCTTCCGCGGCGAACCGACCGATGCCAGTACGGGGCCATTCGTGCTGCGGGACAGTGAAGGCAAGGTCCATGCGACCGGGGCCATGCGCGCCATCAGCAGGTTCGAGTACGAGTATGTGCTTTTCGGGCCCAAGGGGCCGATCAAGCTCAACCTGCCAAAGAAGGCGAACATCGGCGGCATCGCCAGTGACCGTCTGCTCGTGACGCTCAAGGAAGACTGGACGCCGTCCGGCGACAGTCGCTTTGCGGCCGGTTCGATGATCTCGTATGACCTGGACGAATGGAAACAGGATCCGCTCAGCGCCAGGCCGTCGCTCGTCTTCCAGCCGGCGCCTCGGCAGGCGCTCGGCGGCTTCGCGGCTACGAAGAGCCTGTTGATCCTGAGGATCCTTGACAATGTTCAGGGCAAGGCGTTCGTCTACAAGTACGATCAGGGCGCCTGGCGGGCCACGCCGATCCCGCTCCCGGAGAATGCGAGCGTCAGCCTGCAGGCCGCTTCCGATGAAACCGAGGAGGTGATGTTTGCTGTCTCCAACTATCTCACGCCGACGTCGCTCTACTGCTTCGACGCCGCAAGCCAACGCCTCGAGCTACTGAAGACGGCACCTCCGCAGTTCGACGCGTCCAGGCATATCGTGGAGCAGTTCGAGGCAACTTCGCGCGACGGCACCCGGATTCCCTACTTTCTGGTGCGGCCCAGGAATGCGAAGCTTGACGGGGCGACCCCAACCCTTCTCCATGGCTATGGCGGGTTTCAGATGCCGCTCCTGCCGTCCTATGCGGGGGTTATGGGGCGGCTCTGGCTCGAGCAGGGCAATGCATATGTCGTCGCGAACCTGCGCGGCGGTGGCGAGTTCGGGCCGCAATGGCACGAGGCCGCCCAGGCGGCAACGAAGCAGCGAACATGGGATGATTTCATCGCCGTTGCAGAGGACCTGATCCGCCGGAAGGTCACCCCTCCGCGGCGGCTGGCGGCGGCTGGGGGTGGTCGGCGGCAGCCAAGGCGGCCTATTGGTGGGGACCGCAATCACCCAGCGACCCGACCTCTTCAACGCAGCGATCGTGCAGGTGCCGCTGTCCGACATGCTTCGGTTCACCAAGCTGGGCGCCGGCGCCTCCTGGACCGGCGAATACGGCGATCCCGCCATTCCCGAGCAGCGCGAGTGGCTCCAGGCCTACTCGCCCTATCAGAAGCTGGTCCCGGACAGGAACTACCCGGTTCCCTTCATCCTCACGTCCACCAAGGACGAGCGTGCATCCGGCGCATGGCCGCAAGGCAGCCGCCTGGCTCGCTGCGCTGGGCCAGCCCTATTTCTACTATGAGAATATCGATGGGGGACACAGCGCCGCCGCCAATCTCACCGAACATGCACGCCGCATGGCACTCGAGTACACGTATGCATTCGGACGGCTTGTGGATTGAGTGAGGTCGAGGAGCGGATTCGCTAAATCGACGGTGCAGGCGGCAGCCGATCAACATCAGCCGTTTGGTCGCCAAGAGCTCGAGCGCGCCGCGGCGGCGCGCCAGGGTCGTTGGAACGGAACGCCAGCCAGGTTGATCGTGTGCATTTCCGTTATGCGGACAGAATACCAGATCCATTCAACTTGAGCTCGCTCTAACCTCGCGCTCGGCGCGCCCCGCTTGTCTCTGCGGTCGCCCAGGGCCGCCGTTATGTGCGGTAAAGAACGTGTACAGCAAGCAAAGATCGATCAGGATCGTCGCCGCCATCACGCCATAGGCCCACGGGCTCCGCATCAGCGCGAGCTCAATTAGCACCCGTGATAGGCCGAAGCCCACGACCCAGGCATCAAAACTCATGCAGATGCGGCGGAAGATCTCCGGATCAAGCCGGCGGATGACATAAGATCCCAGCGGAATGCCAAGCACGACACTGGGAACAAAGACATAAAGCAGGCTGCCGCTTTCGGAAATGAACAGGCCGAGCTTATAATAGATGAACGCGGTTACGCTCGATTCCGCCACGCGAACCAGGGCTAGGCCGGCGCGAAATTCGTTTTTGACCAGGCCCTGGTTGTTGAACAGCATCGCCAAAGGCGGGCCTGAGATGGTCGTCACCGAGTAGAGGATGCCCAGCATCGACCCGAATGGCAGGCCGATTAGCCAGCTTGCCTCGATCGGGCGGCGCCAACCGGCGGCTTGCAGCAGGATCAGGGGCAGAATGATCGTATAGGTCGCGAATTTAATCCAGCCCGGCTGCAGCGAGGCCAGCGCATAGCCGCCGATCGCAATGCCTGGCAAGAGCCCTAGCAAGATGGGAAACACCCGTTTCCAAACCGCCGGCACGCTCTTCAGATTGATGCAAAGGACGTAGAGGTTGACGAAGACCTCGATGATGACGATGGCGGGGTTGAGAATGCGATTGGTGTAGAAAACCAGCGCAAGGGGTACAGTGAGTGACGAAAAGCCGTAGCCGATGGCTCCATTTACAAGGGCCGCAAAAAACGTTGTTGCGGCCAGAAAAAACATAGCGGTATCAAAGGCAGGCATTCAACTTCCAACTCCGAAGAGCGTCGGATCGCGCGTCAGCGGGACCAGACCAACATTGGCCACAGGCTTGCGGCAGATTCAGATCATTCGCCTAGCACCTCCGGCTCCATTCATAGTGGCAGCGCTCAAGTGCAAAGGTTCGCCAGTTGCTCCCATTACAGACTTCAGTGTATAATGGAAGCCGTGCTGTATTTTCCACTATCTAAAACCACGGCCACTCAGGCAGACGTGCCTCTATTTCTTTCGAATGTCGATCAACGGTCTTCGTATGGTGATCTAAAGGCTGATCTTCCTGAGCTTCTCCATCTCCGTCGTTTGCATGAAATTCGGCGATGCCATTTTTGATCGCTGACCGCGATTTTGATTAGAGGCACCTTCAAGATAGGCGCCAATGTTTTTCTCTAAAGCGAGCAATCGGCCGGGCGCCGCTGGAAGCAGCAGAGCTCAGCCCTCGGGGCACAGCCGAAGAAAACGTAACGAGTTAGCGCCGTCGTAGCAGCCAATGTCCAAAATCACTGCATGTGGCTTCTGCAGGAACGAAACAATGTGCTGATGGATCTCTAAGGCGAAAGTGGGCTCATGTGTTTCCATTCAACTTTGTCCCTCGTGCCTCCATAGCACGCAACAGCCTATCCAGTGAGCTTAAGGTTTCGCCGACCCACCGATTGTCAAATGATCCAGCTTCGACGTCGAAAGTAGACAATTCAACGGGTAGCTCAACTCTACAGAGGTAAACAGGTGATATAGAACCGGCTGCAAAACCTATACCAAGGTTTGTCTACAGACCGCGCTGTATGAGCCAGGTGAGACTCGGCCATGCTCCTTTCGGAAGGAGCGCATGCCGGCGACAATCGTGATGACGGAGCCGCTCACCAGGAAGTAGCCGGCCCACTGCGGCTGATCTTTCGGCGCAGACGATCGGCACCGTCGCGGGTAGCGCGCTTACCGACCTTCGAACGCGGACAACCTGAATGCGCAGATCTGCCAGAAAGAAGACTTGGGGGACCGACCGTCCTGATGATGATGATCTCCTCGCGCCGGAACTGATCTATCACTGGCCCGGCTCTTGGGGCGCCTGAGCATCGGCAAGCCCGGTATCGACGGGCAATCCGACTTGGGACAAGACCGAGCGGGCGATCTTCACCTCGTTCTTCATCGGAGTCTCGAGGACCGTCGAGGCGGTCGCTGCAATGAAGGTGATCGGAATGACCAACGACACCGGTACCCGCGACCGTGTCATTCGTCTGCAAGTGAAATTGGAGCACGTCACCGCGCAGCCCTCCGACGCACAAACCAAGGTCAACGCGATGCATGATCTTCTAATGCAAGCGCGCGGCGTGAGGTGGATGATCCTTCCGGCAATGGCGGGTTTCCTCGCTTCCTTCATCACGAAGTACCTGCACCTGCCGCTCTCGAAGTGAGCCGGTACCATTACGTTCCAAACCGCTTTGCGGTGGGAGAGAGCCGGTTAAGGCCATTCCCCGGGCTTCGCGCGTACGTCCTTTTTGCCGTACGGCAATCTGCTGCTCATGTTGGGCGCAGAAAAACCTGATCCTCATGGCCTGGCGGCCCTAAGGTGGCCGTGTAGTTCACGCCCTTGAGAGGAAAATTTGTCTCCGGCTGGGAGGCGCTCGGCAGCAGCTTGTGCAAGCGCATTCCTTGCATGAAGTCTTCCGACGCCCATTGGGGGCCGTGCTGGAAGCCCAGGGGAAGGTACATTGACAGAGCCGGCAGCGGACCCGGCTCGTAATCCGGCTGATCTAGCGGGCCTGAGCTAGATGCAACTCCCAACGGCGCGGGTTCATCATTCAGCAGTCGCCAAAGCTCGTTTGGAGGGGACTGCCATGAATTTAGAGCCGAGTCCTCTGGATCGGCGGGGACTGGCGACGGTATGGATTGATCATCAAGCAATCGCCGAAGCTCCCCTGGAGAGAACTGCTCTAGATTGAAAGTAAACTCTTCTGGATCGACGGAGAACGACGGGCCAGGGTGATCGTCCCGTCCGCCGTGAAGCTCGTCAAGCAACTCCTTTTCCAGCCGTTCAAGTTCCCCTGAAGCGAGGGAGACTGCCGACGGAGTGGATTGACCATCCGGATGATCTAGCACTCGCCGAAGCTCCGCCTCACGAATTTGCTCTGGATCGAAGGCGACTTGGACGAAAGCCAACGGAGCGGATTGGTTATCCCGCTGTCCCTGGATGTGGTTGCAAGGGACTCCTGACGCCTGGGCAACCTGAAGGCCGGCCTGCTGACGGACCTCTCGAACGTAATCCAACGCGCGAACTATATACGCACCACGCGGGAATGAGTTCTTTACGTAGTCGCGCAACTGATTGTCATTGAGCCAAGCGATCGATCGACCTTCAGAGCCGAGGTTATTCGCCAGTCTCGCAAGGGTGTTGGCACACGCGTACCCGGAGCGCAGGTCCACTTCCCCTCTCACATAGGCAGTGCAAATCGCCGTCTCGATGAGGCTCCGATCTTGGCCAGATAGACGCGGATATAAGTTACAAATGTCATCGGGCAGGAACCGATCCTCGGGAATCGCGGCACGGGCTTGGCCCGCCTCGGCCAAGTGCTGGTCAAAGCCCTCTTGCCCGGCATGGCCCGCTTGCGGCTCTTCTGAGACGGCGCGCGGCACCTGCGGCCAAGATATTACATTGGATCGATCAAAATTGTACGGGTCCACGCTAGCCTCATGTCTAAGAAATCAATTGAGCTGGTCCTACTATGGATAAGCTTTCAAGAAGCTGACGAGGCCGTCGCTCGTGAAGCAATCCATCGCCACATTTGCAAAAACGAGACTGCGTCGCGGCTCTCAATGGTTGCAGGGCATTTTGTATTTCATGACGCGTCGTCGTCGCGCCGAACAAAGCCTTCTGGCAGCTTCGGGGCGACGACTCCGTGTCATTCTTGCGCTTTTGGCCGTGGAAGTCCGCGCCGTCGTCGTCATCGCTGCCGTCCTTGGGGCGGAAGCTCTTCTGGGAGGCCCAAGCCTCAATCAACGTCCCATCCACCGAAAAGTGCTCGTCTGACAACAGCGGCTTGACCTGAGGATGGCTCAAGAGCCTGGTCATGAACTTCGTAAACACCTCGCCGTTCTGCAGCCGCTCACGGTTCTTCGTAAGCTGGTCGGGTTCCAGACCGGATCGTCCGGCGACAATCCCACAAACCAGCGGTACAGGAGATTGTAGTCCAATTGCTCCATGAGCTGTCGTTCCGACCGAATGCCGTAGAACACCTGCAGCAGCAACGCGCTCAGCAATTGTTCCGGCGGGATCAAGGGGCGCCCTTCGCTCGAATAGAGCTTCCCAAAGCTGCGGTTCAACTCGCTCAGCACATCACGGACCAGCGCCCGAATCTTCCTCAGCGGATGGTTCAACGGCACCCGCGCTTCGGGCGAGATGTACGAAAACAGTCGACCCTGATCCACAAATGCGCCCCGCATGCGAGCACCCTCTGATTCGCGATAAAAAATTGAATCAGTAAATTCTCGCTACCGCGAGGGGTTTTTCAGCAGACTGCTAGTCCTCGAACGAAGCCCTCGAAAGCAGTCAGCCGGCTTGCATCCACGCTTGACGTCCGCGCAATCTGAGCCGACGAAATTGGCGGTGGCGAAAAGACGCGCGTTTGATGAGCTCGGCAATCCTGACGGTACATCATGGCGCCTGTTTTAGGCTGCGCCTTGGCTGCCCCTCGTATTTGTAGGCGAACTGCTTAGGCATCGGGCCTTTATTGCGGTCCTGCCGCCCAGTCTGCTCCCATGCATGGGCCAGGATGCCTACCGCCCGTGACAAGCAGAAAATGCCACGGGCTAGGGGTGCAGCAAAGGCCAGTTCCCCGTAGATCACTGCGGTGGCTCCATCGATGTTCAGCGGGATGAGCTTGCCTTTGCGCTCGCGCATAACGCGCTCGATCGCGCGCGCTGCGCTGGCGTAGCGACCGCCGACGGCACCTTCACTGATCGCAGCATCGACTAGCGCGAGCAGCGGTTCAGCGCGCGGGTCGACGGGATGGAAGCGGTGACCGAAGCCTGGCAGATATTTGCCGTGCTCAGCGGTGAAATGGTCGATCGCCCCAGCGGCAGCGTCATCGAGGTCCTTCGTCTCGCTCCATCGCAGGACCTCGTCATAGAGTTCAATCGCCTGCTCCCCCGCTCCGCCATGCACACCGTCGAGCGTGTTGATCGCGGATGCAATCGCGCCGTTCAGCGGCAGCCCGCAACTCACGGCCATCTGCGCGATAGCGATGGACGGTGCATGGGGGCCATGATCCACCGATGCAATCAGCGCAGCCTCCAAGAGCCGCTCCTGTGCCGCTGTGGGTAGCTCGCCACGCAGCATCAACCAGATCATCGCGGGGAAAGAAATATGACCAATCAATTCCTCGATCGTGTATCCGCGATAGGCGATCCGCCCGGGGGCGATGTCGCATATGGAGGTCCGCCACCAATGGGCGGCCTGCTCTCGCAGCTCCGTTTCGCTCATCCTGTTTTCAATCCCGCTGCGCGCAACTGCCTGGCTGTCACGCTGCTCCATCTGTCGCCGGGCGGACCCGCGGAAAATGAGCTCCCTCTTGATGAAGCGTTCCGGCGGCACCGCTTGCGATAAGGTGGTCAATTTCCGAATCGGAATAACCGAGCCGAGCCAGCCATCGCTCCGTGTCGGCACCGAGCGATGGAGGAAGCGCGGGGGCGAGAAACGCCTCATCCAGCCGAAAACCAGGACGCGTAATGCGTAGTGGCGGTTCGCCAGCCCCATCGCGCGGCAGCGTCTCGACAAATCCGCGCTCCAGGAGCTGGGCCTCCCGCAAAATTTGCGGGACGGTCAGCACGCACCCGGCAGGGACGCCGGCGGCATTCAACAGCGCCTCCCACTCCTCCGCAGGCCTACAGCTCAACGCCGCGTTCACTTCAAAGTTAAGCGCTCCGCGGTTCAGTTTACGTGCTTCCCGTTTCGCAAAGCGCGGATCCGTCTTCAAATCCGGCCGGCCGATCAGATCGCAAAGCGTCCGGTACTGCTTCTGCTCATTGGCGGCGATATTCAGCGGGCCGGTCGCGGTGCAGAAGGTGCCGGAGGGTGCGGCCGTGAAATTTTCGTTCCCCATCGGCCGCGGCTCGACTCCGCCGTTCAGGTGATTGGAAACCACCCATCCCATAGCCGAGATGGTCGCCTCGAGCAGCGATACGTCGATGAAGCGGCCCCTGCCCGTTTGCTGCTGCTCGACGAGCGCCGCGGCGATGGCAAAGGCGGCCGTTAGCCCGGCGAGGGTATCGGAGATCGGGAAGCCAGCCCGCAGCGGAGCCGTCGCTGCATCACCGGTAAGACTCATCGCGCCGGAAAGGCCCTGGACGATCTGGTCGTAGGCCGGGCGGGCGGACCAAGGACCGTTTTGCCCAAAGCCTGAGATTGCGCAATAGACGAGGCGCGGATTGCGCCTGCACAACGCGTCGAAACCGAGACCAAGCCGCTCCATGACATTGGGCCGAAAGTTTTCGACAAGGACGTCGGCCTCGGACACCAACCTGAGAAACGCTTCGCTTCCCGCTTCAGACTTCAGATTGAGAGCCACCGACTGCTTACCGGCGTTGACGCTGACGAAGGAGAGGCCCTGAAGGCGCTCTGCCCTTTCCGGATCGGCGCCAAGGCGCCGCGCGAGATCGCCTCCATTGGGGTTTTCGACCTTGATAACCTCCGCGCCGAGGCGCGAGAGATGGTAACAGCAGAATGGGCCTGCCAATACGATCGACAGGTCGAGGACACGGATGCCGGTGAGCGGCAGGGACATCTGACGAAGCCTCACTTGGTGCCATCTTCGGCGCCTGTCGTTGTTAGTTCAACTGCTGGGCCGCGCAGCCAGCGAAGCGATCGGTGATGTTTTGCTGAGCTCGACATTACCGCGGTGATCCTGGTGTAGAAACCGCTCAACACAGCAGGGGTACCTTGGGCGGTTGCGCGTCCATTAGCCTGGCCTGGGAAAACGGCGCCTTGGACGCTTTCAGTTTCTCGATGTTGACTTCACGGTCAGTTTTGTACCCGGCCGGGATCACGCCACGAACTGCTCCGTTGATAGAGAGTTGGCCCAGCGGTGGCTCTTCATCAGGGCATTGACAATGCGCTGCGCCGTTTCGGGAGTTTTGTCGATGAAGATGGCAGCAGGTAGGGACAGGCGCCAGATGGATCCCGCCCTTGGCGCCTACGACGGTGCCCGCATCGAACAGCGAATCGGCCCCAATCCTTCTGGAGAGCAGGGCCGCAATGCAACCGAAATAGACTTGCGCGCCCACTTTTTTGGGGTCGAGCGCAACCACCTCCGGCGCATCGCTCCCGACGGCGATGATGTTGACCTCGCGCCGGCCCAATCCCAACATCTTGATGCAATGGCGCGCCATTCTGCCCGTCCAGGAAGCAGGAGCCGTGATGCCAAGCTTCGGGCCGTCTAGGTCGGAGCCGCTCTTCATACTGGCATATTGACGACGAGATCGCCGCCCACCTCCGAGAAGAATGGTGAGTATGTGGTGCTCCAGGAAGACGCACGAGATTGCGTGCACTGGATCAGGTGATCATAGAAGCCCGACACCATGCGGCGAGCTAGCAATCAGTCTCAGCGGATCATCACCTCGCGCAAGTCAACGGCCAGCCTTGGCTACCCCTTCCACTATTTCACGTCTCGGAACTCGTTCCGTCACGTGCAAATCGATATTCTTGCTTGGAAGAAGAGTCAATCTATTCTGGCTTACAGAACCGGCTTGACGTTTCTAAAATGGATTTTACCCGCCAGATCTGGTAGTTGTTCTACAGAGCAGAACCGGAGCAGAAATGAGCAAGACAGGAGTTGACGCGGTCAGCAGAGCGCTCGCAATCCTGAAAAGCTTCAACGCGGAGCGTACTGCGATGACACTGACGCAGATCGCGGAGACGGCGGACCTCTACAAGAGCACAGTGCTGCGACTGGCCTCTTCGCTGGAGGCTGACGGCTTTCTCGTCCGCGGCGCGGACCGGTTGTTTCGACCAGGACCGGAGTTGTGGCGTCTTGGGGCGCTTTATCAGCGCGGCCTTGATCTTGGCGAAGTCATCCGGCCATCGCTTCGTCGACTGGTTGAGGCAACGGGGGAAACTGCATCCTTTTATGTTGCAGATAACGACGAACGTATCTGTCTTTACCGCGTCAATTCTCCACGTTCAGTTCGACATCATCTCGAAGAAGGTCAGCGATTGCCCATTGATCGCGGCGCCGCTGGGCGAATTCTCACTGCATACCGCGAGCTAGCTAACGCCGAAGGGAATAAAATCCGCGACCGAGGCTTTTATGTCTCGATCGGAGAGCGGGACCCGGAGGTCGCCGCGGCGGCCGTGCCGTTGATTGACGTACACGGCGAATTGAGGGGCGCCCTTTCAGTGTCAACGATCAGGACTCGCTTCAATGCCGATGCCCGCAAGGCGGCGATCGATGCTCTTAAATCGGAAGCCAAGGCGTTAGCGGAATTGCTGCCCGCGAGCCAACGCTAACCAGTGAGGACGTTCGCTTTGTGCCGTTTGCGAAGAATTCGACGCGGCTGCGGGGTGGCAAGGTGGTGGCGCATGATGACGCAATGAGCCTAGTTCCCCCACTCTTCAGAGGTCAGAGCAACCGCGTTAAACGATTGAGTCCAGTAATGACGGACGCGAGCGACATTCACATCCGGTTCGATGCGCCCGCGGTGCTTCGCAAATGGCCCTCCATAAACAATGAGCGTCGTGCAGACAGAAGCACCTATCTCCTGGCGGAAGGCACGCTGGACGACTGCATAGGAGAGTTTATGACCAAGCCTGAGGCCACACGTCATCTTTACCAAATCCACACCGCGCCACAGCCTCCGCTCATACCGGACGTCCTATCAGCCGATCACATCACCGAACTCGCCAGATTGCGAAGTTTTCTCTGATCGGGATGTCGTTGCGGCGCCTGTGGCTGGCTGAAGGTCGGCCTCAAAGGCAGTAAGTCTCAGATCAAGAAAACAGGTCCGCTTCCCTCCCTTCCGCGACAAGGGCACGCTGTGCTCGGCATCGCTCAAAAGGCTGCTCGGCGATAACGGCGAGCTCTCGGAGCGACTGGGCCGATGTATACACTCGATGGTTATCCGGTTTGCCGAGGTGCGGTCCAACGGTCCGCAGATCAACGTGCGTGTGGAACACACTCTCTCCGTGCTATGCGCGCGCCTGCAACGTTCGCGCAATCAGTTGCTAGGACAGGCTGATGCACGACGTAAGATGTGACTGCTTCACATATTCGGAGCGAAACTCCTTCCTAACCTGCCGGTGCACACGTCCTGAAAGGGCGTCTTCTATCCTCTTTTAGGGGAATGCAGTTTCGTCCTGGCCCATCAGGGCGAAACTTTGAGCTAGCCGAAGCAACAAAGGCGGCAGGCTGGCACGCGTTCAGCAAAGTTGGTCACGCAAACAGATGACGCGCAACGCCGCTCACCTGAAAATGATCTCTGTGTCCTCGTCCGATCTCGCTGGCCCACAATCATTCTCGGCGCGTTGAGCTGTCCCATGATGCGTGAAGCTTGCTTGGTTTTCAGTGGAGAGACGAACGAAGCTATGATTGAATGAATTGACGCAACCGCTTTCTTCCGTGCCATTTGTTTTCATCTTGCAGCCAACCTCGTGTCGAGAACGAAATTCACAACGTCGGATGTCAGGCGCGCGCTGTTCCGAAAACACGCCCCGTTAGCTAGACGAGACCGCCGAGTTGATCCCGTCGTCGCGGCGGAGAAGCATGAACAGCGAAGCCTGGGAGGGATCGATGGCGATGACGGATGAGCGCCGCCAAAAAAGGAACCTAATTCCGTTAAAAAAGGCGCTGGAGCGGGGCGGTTTCGGCCGGACCAAGGCCTACAAGCTGATCAAGAAGGGAAAGATCATCGCCTACAAAATGGAGGGGCAGACCATGATCGATGCTGATTCCATCGATGCTTATCATATGTCGCTCCCTCGCATTGAGCCGAGGACATGAAGAAGAGGGTCTAGTTACTTGCGTACGTTTGAAGGCTTGCCTTGATCGGCACAATCCTTTTTGAACCGGCAAAGCTATCGACCCGGTCAGCCCAATGCTGCATCAGCTTGGTGCGCGAGCCGATCAGGGCCAGCGGTCCGTGCCGTTTGTAGATCGCCTTTACCGTGTCACTTTCGAGATGCGCAAGTTGCAACTCGATGACGTCGCCATCCCAGGCCTTGGCTTCCTTGATCTCTTCATGGTGACAAAGCGTCGAGAACGTGGTGCGGAAGCCATGGGCGCAATGTTCGGTCTTGGTGTCGATGCCGAGCGTACGTAGCCGACAACAAAGCGCTCTACCGGACAACGGCGCATCTTCGACACAAGCGAAGACGTAGCGCCGATTGCCGGTAATTTTCCGCACGCGGCGCAGGATAGCGAGCGCTTGTCGCGACAACGGCACGACATGATCCCAGCCGGTCTTCATCTTGGCCGCAGGAATAGTCCACCGCTCGGTATCCCAGTCGACTTCTGACCATTCCATGTTGTTGATCATGCCGGGGCGCGGGACGGTCAGCGCATTCAGCCGAAGAGCATCACCGAGCGGGTCGCCCGATCTGGCCTTCGCCCATACCGGCATGATCAGGCTGAAAAGGCGAACCACGTCCTGCGGATCAGTGACGCCGGGCCGCGGCGTCGAAATGTTGATAGTCAGCTGCTTCTTGCAGGAACGGAATGGATTGTAGCCATCGCCTTCGAGGTCAGCGTAGTCGCAGACTTGCGAACCGATGCTGTGAACTCGGTCACGGGTCTCTAACCTGCCTTCAGCCTGCATGGCCCGAAAGAAAGCCAGAACATCGGGGCGCTTGATGTCTTTCCGACACAGCTTGCCGAAGCGACTCTTCAAATAGCCAGCCCATCGTTCGAGCAGCGCGATGGTTTCAGAACTACGTACTGTGACAAGTCGACCGCGCTTGATCTTCTCGGTTTTCTTCTCTGCGAGCCACTCATCGATCCAGACGCCGAAAGGGCGTTCGGCGGCCTGACGATGTCTTTCGAATTGCTTTTCGATGGAGGGATCAAGTGGTGGATCTTGTGCGAGCAGCGCCTTCGCGGCGTCGCGCTTCTGACGTGCAGTGAAGAGGGAGACGGTGCCGTCGGTACCATCGCCGTAAGGTCCGATGGAGTAGGTCTTCTGTCGGCCGTGAAAGCGATATGCCATCTGCCAGAGCTTGGAGGCAGCCTTGCCCGGTCTGTTCAGGTCGGGCTTGACGAAGAGATAAAGACCACCGCCAGTCACGTCAGAAATCTTGGTGGCCCTCCAACCGCCGTTCTGGAATCTCGGTTTGGCGGCACGACAGTCCACGTCGGTCCTGATCTGCTCGGCCTTCGCGTGCGGGCTAACCTGATTGCTTGCCATCTACTTCGGTTCTCGCGTCTCGGAAGGTCGGAATTGTGCCGCTAGGTTTGTTCTTCCGACACCAACAAAAATACCAACAAAATCTGCGGCTGGACGCGAATGAGAACAAACGGTGCCGAACGGGAATGTAGACAAAAACCCCTCGTCTTCAAGGGTTTCTGCGCGTGTGCGAACACCATCGAGCATCTTAGGACATGTTCGAACAGTGTTCTGTCTTGCGTCCGAGGTAATCGAAACGTCTTACGTGCGAGGTAATCGAAAAGCGTCGCGGATCGGATCATCTTCTGGGGGCACGAGGAGATGACCATGAGACCCGACCCGAGCCCCTTCCCGTCCGCCGCCGACATCGTTGTGTGGCTGCTCAATCTGGCGACGTCGCTGATCGCGCGTTCGCTGCAGCTGCCGGAGCCGCTGGTCTACTCGACCGGCGTCTACGTCGCCGCGCAGGTGCAGGCCGCCGAGACCAGGGCGGCGAAGCGGCTGTGTCCGTTGCGTCTCATGCGTCAGCTCCGTCGGCTGTTCCGCTGAACCATCAATCAGGCTGCAAACCAAAGGAGACCTGTCATGATCCACTCGTCCCAATTCCTGCGCCGCGCGCTGCTCGCCGATGCCGTCTTCAGCGGCGTTTCGGCCGTTGGCCTCACCCTCGGCGCCGGTGCGTTTGCCTCGCTGTTCAATCTGCCCGAGGTGCTATTGCAGGAAACCGGGCTGTTCCTGATCGCCTACGCCGCGCTGGTCGGCTGGCTCGGCGCGCGGCCATCGGTACCCAGACCGCTGGTGGTGATCGTGATCGCGGGCAATGCGCTCTGGACGCTTGCGAGCATCGCATTGTTGTTCTCGGGCGCGGTGAGCCCGAACCTGCTGGGCCAATTCGTGGTGGTGGCACAGGCGATTGCAACCGGCGTGTTCGCGGAACTGCAATATGTCGGCCTGCGCAGAAGCGGTGATGCCGTCATGGCCTAAACTTTCACCCGCCGGTCCAAGAAATCGACCGCCGTCAGCTTTGACGGCGGTCGATCTTTTCTTGCACTGACGATGGCTCAGGCGCCTGCGGCCTCGCGGCGCCGAAACCGCTCGCCCCTGCCGAGGATCACGCCCTGCGATCCGGCAATGCCGAATTCGAGGCTGGCAGCGATCCGCTGCGCCCGCTCGATGAAATGCGCCGCCGCCTCCGAAGGGCAGATTTTACGCGCGGTCTGTTCGAACAATTCAAGCCAACGGTCAAAATGATCGGCATCGACCGGCAGCGGCAGGTGTTTTGCCATTGGCGTTCCGTGATAGCGACCGGTCATCAGCGCGACCGACGACCAGAACGCGCACATTTGCGCAAGATGCGGTTCCCAGTCCCGAATGCGTGCTTCGAACACCGGCCCGAGCACGGTATCGGCACGGACCTTGGCGTAGAAGCCGCGCACGAGGCGCTCGATCATGGCCTCGGTGATGCCGGTCTTGGCGACAATTTCGGCCGTGATCTGCTCGCGCCGTTCTGCCCCTGTCATGCCAGATCCCTTCAAATAGGTATTCTAATACCCATTTAGGTCAGTATCGCTGTTTCGCAAAACCGGATTTTTGCGGGGCTCCCATGCGCCTTAATTTGTTCACCGATTTCGCCCTGCGCGCCCTGATGCGGCTCGCCGGCGAGCCGACGCGCTCGTTTGCGACCAACGAGATCGCCGCCGAATTCGGCATTTCCCGCAATCATCTGGCCAAGGTGGTGCGGAACCTTGCGAATAGCGGCTTCATCACCACCCAGCGCGGGGCTGGCGGCGGCTTTGCGCTGGCGCGGCCACCGCAGGCGATCACGCTCGGCGAGATCGTACGCGCGCTCGAAGACGGCCAGGCGCTGGTCGAATGTTTTCGCGAGGATGGCGGCGCCTGCGTGCTGACGCCGCGTTGCCGCCTGAAGGGCAAGCTTGCCGCGGCCCGCGAGGCCTTCCTGCGCGAGCTCGACGCCACAACGCTCGCCGAATGCGCCTATCCGGCGCGGCCAAAGGCGGTCAAGTAAATCTAGGCGTGAAGAGGCGCCGGTGAGCTCTTGCGCTTGCCGGCGACCACCTTCTTGCCGACAGGCCTGGGCCGGCCGCTGCCGTTCAGGTACCGGCCATTGGCCTTGCCGTTCTTCTTTTTCGCCTTGTCCTTGGCCTTATCTTGGGCCTTGGCTTTTTCCTTGGCGACCTTCTCGGCTTTACGCTTCGCCTTGCGCTCGGCCTTTTCCTTCAGCCTGAGCCGTTCCGCCCGCGCCTCGGCGCGCTTCTTCTTGCGCTTCTTCTCGCAGGAATCGCATTTGCAGCCGATCGGCTTCAAATAGGCTTTGAAATAATCGGTGCCGTAGTCATAGTTGATTTCCTCGCCCGGCTCGATGTTCTTGATGGCGCGGATATAGATCTTGCGCTTGCGCGGTTTGACGTCGGATTCCGCGTTCGGCCTGCAGGAATGGTTGATATAGCGGGCGACGTTCTCGCGGATCGAGCCGTCGATGGTCCAGCGGCTGGTGAGCTCGAACAGATATTTGTTCTCGATCTCGTCCTCTTCCTTCTTCTTGGAATCCAGGAGCGGTCCGAAATAGCGGATGATCCTGGTACCCTTCTTGATCGGCTTGGTGGCGAACAGGCCGAGTCCGGTGCGGGAACGGCCAACGCGATAGGGTTTATTCGGCGATATCGAGGGCATGACAATGTTGAATGAACGGACGCGCCGGCAAGCGACGGCTTTTACGGAGCCGCTCTTCTAGGACAATTCAGCGCCGCTGTCAGGTGTTTCGCGCTTCCCGTCGAGCCTTGCCCACAATGAACGCGCCGGAAGGCGTTTTTCGGAAAAGATCACGCTCGAACAAGGAGATGAGATCACGATCCGATCAACTCGATCGATCGTGATCTGATCTCGGTTCCGCTGTGAAGGCCTGCATGATGAAGCGTGTCATCCGCGCGTGCGTATTTGCCATGAAGATCGGCGGCCAAAGCGGCCGCGCCATGGAGTTGTTGCGGCGCTGATCAGTTGGCCGGCGGACGGCCCCCGCTGCGCAGCATCGCATCCAAGAGCGCCTCAGCCGTCGTGCCCTCGGGCAGCCGCTTCAGCACGTCCGCGAGGCGGTCGTCGAGCAGCAGCGTGGTGAAGCCGTGCACCAGCGACCAGGCGCGCACGATCGCGGCGGCCTGGTCGAGCGACAGCTTCCGTTCCTCGATATGCTCGTGGCGGCTCTCGCCGACCGCACCCGCGAGGCCGGCGAAGGCGGCACCTGCAGCCTCGTGCAGCGAGGGTCTCGCCATGTCGAGCCGCTCGGTGCGGAACATCAAACTGTACATGCCCGGATGCGCCTGCGCATAGGCGATATAGGCCTTGGCGCGCGCCATCGCCTTTTCCGTGATGGTGGCGCCTCCGGCGACGGCCGTGCGCATCGCGTCGTTGAACTGGCGGAAGCCGATGGCGGCGAGTTCGCTGAGCAGCCCGGTCAGATCTCCGAAATGATGCGTCGGCGCAGCGTGCGAAACGCCGGCCTCGCGCGCCACCGCGCGCAACGTCAGCCCGGCCAGTCCCTCACGCTCGAGTACGCGCTCGGCGGCCGTCAGTAGCGCCTCATGCAGCGCGCCATGATGATAGGGCGCATCGCCCGACCGGCGCGGTCGGCGCGCCGGTCTCGCCGCGGCTTGTTTCGCCACCTTGCGGTTCCGCGCCGACGACGCGTTCGCCTTGTTTTCTCTCGATAATCTCGTCATGCGAATCCTTATAGGTCGCAATTTTGACACTGTAAAGATTTTGCTTGACGGTCGGCGTCACCACCTGTATGCAGATCTTTACGATGTAAAGATAACATGGAGGGAGTGACGATGCCTGATCAGTCGATCGCTGAGACACCGCGCACCAACCTGGCGCCGATTCCCTTTGAGGCTGATGCGCCGTTCCTCAAAATATCGGGCGAATTGCCGCGCGAGCTGAACGGCACGCTCTATCGCAACGGCCCCAATCCGCAATTCGAGGCGCCCGGCGCGCATTGGTTCGTCGGCGACGGCATGCTGCACGCCTTCCATCTCGAGAACGGGCGCGCCAGTTACCGCAATCGCTGGGTCCGCACGCCGAAATGGCAGGCCGAGCATGATGCCGGCCGCGCATTGTTCGGCGGTTTCGGCCGCAAGCTCCCCGATGCGCCGCCCGCGACCACCAATGACGGCGGCGTCGCCAACACCAACATCATCTTCCATGCCGGCCGCCTGCTCGCGCTCGAGGAAGGCCACCTGCCGACCGAGATCGAGCCTGGCACGCTGAACCGGCTTGGGTACTGCGACTATAGCGGCGCGATCCAGGGTCCCTTCACCGCGCATCCCAAGGTCGATCCGAAGACGGGCGAGCTCGTATTCTTCGGCTACAACGCCGCCGGTCCCCTGACCCCTGCCCTTTCGTTCGGCTCGGTCAATTCATCAGGCGTGGTGACGCGCTTCGAGCGCTTTGAATCGCCCTATGCCAGCATGGTGCACGACTTCATCGTCACCGAGAACCATGTGCTGTTTCCGATCCTGCCGATCACCGGCAGCATGGAGCGCGCGATGCGCGGCAAGGCGCCGTATGCCTGGGAGCCCGAGAAGGGCGCCTATGTCGGCGTGATGAAGCGCAACGGCTCCGCGCAAGACATCGTCTGGTTCCGCGCCGAAAGCTGCTACGTCTTCCACGTCGTGAATGCGTGGGAGGAAGGCCACCGCATCATCGCCGACGTGATGCAGTTCGAAGAAGCGCCGCTGTTCAACCATCCTGATGGCTCGCCGACGGATCCGAAGAAGAACCGCGCGCGTTATTGCCGTTGGACCTTCGATCTTGCCGGCAATACCGACCGCTTCACGCAAACCTATCTCGACGACCTCACCGGCGAATTCCCCCGCATCGACGATCGCCGTGCCGGTTATGCTTTCGCCCATGGCTGGTACGCCTGCGCCAATCCGCAATTGCCGATGTTCGGCGCACTCTCCGGCATCGTGCATGTCGATGGCACCGGCAAACGCCTCGGCCATTATCTCCTGCCCGCCGGCGACACCATCTCGGAGCCGGTATTCGTCGAGCGCGGCAGCGATGCCACTGAGGGCGACGGCTGGCTGCTCGCGGTGGTCTGGCGCATCAGGGAAAACCGCAGCGACCTCGCCGTGTTCAACGCGCGCGACGTCGAAGCCGGCCCGATCGCGCTGGTCCATCTCGGCCACCGCGTGCCGGACGGATTCCACGGCAATTGGGTTGGCGCGAATTGAGCCTGCGCCAGCCCGCCGTCATTCCGGGGCATCGCAACGCGATGAACCCGGAATCTGGAGCTTGTGGGCTGGAGATTCCGGGTTCGCGCGAACGCGCGCCCCGGAATGACAGCCCCCAAATACCTGGAATTATTCCGACCTTTCAGATCTCGCCTTCATTTTGACACTGTAAAGATTTCGCTTGACGGCTTCCGGCGATACCTTTAGCTTATCTTTACATTGTCAAGATTAGCCTGGAGAGGCGGCCATGACGATCTTTCTCATCCTCGCCCCCTATGGTGCGTTCGCAGCCTTGCTGCTGGTGGCGTCGGCGACCGCCAGCCTGTTTGCTGCTGCTGCGATCTGTGCTGCGGTCATCGCCTTCGACGTGATGCGCGGCCTCTCGATTAAGATCCTCGGCGTCGGTTCGGTGCTCACCTTCGTCGCGGTCGGCCTCTATGTCGCCTTCGTCGATCCGCGCCTCGGCACCGCATCGGTGAGGTTTGCGGTCGACACCGGGATTTTCCTGGTCTCGCTCGGCTCGATCCTGGCCCGCCGTCCCTTCACGCTGCAATATGCGCGCGAGGTCGTCGACGCCAATACGACGCAGCAACCCGGCTTCCTGCGCGTCAACTACGTCATCACCTGGGCCTGGACGATTGCCGCGCTGCTGATGATGGTCGGCAACATTGCCATCCTCTACGTGCCGAGCCTGCCGCTGTGGACCGGGCTTCTGATTGCGTTCGCCGCGCGCAATACCGCGGTCTTCTTCACCAAGTGGTATCCGCATCACCGCATGGCGAAACACGGCGCGCACCCGGTCAACGCATTGCCCAGTGCGAATTGAGGATCGCGGGAGAACATCACGATGAAGGACGCGTTCGCGAAACTCGCCGGCGATTTCCTCTCGACCATCGTGTTCCTGGTACTCTATCTCGCCACCGGCAACGTGCTGGTCGCGACGGGCATCGCGATCGCCGGTGCGATCGCGCAGGTGATGTATTCCCGCATCAAAGGCGAGACACTCGGCGTCATGACCTGGGCGAGCCTTGCGCTGGTGATCGTGCTCGGCGCCGCGACCCTTCTCACCAACGATCCGCGCTTCATGCTCGCCAAGCCCTCGATCGCGCATTTCGCGATCGGCGCGATCATGCTCAAGCGCGGCTAGATGCTGCGCTACATGCCGCCGATCGTGGTCCAGACCATTCCGGAATATGTCACCCTCGCCGGCTATGCTTGGGCCGCACTGATGTTTGCGATCGGCGCCGGCACTATCGCGGTGGCCGCGACCGGCGACGTCAGGCTATGGGCGGCCTATGTCACGGCGGTCGCGGCGGGCTTGAAGATCGCCGCCTTCGCCGTCCAATACGTCCTCTTCCGCATCATCGTGACCAGCCGGCTCCGCGCGGCAGCCCGCGCTTAATCATCGCAGGGCGAGCATAGATTGTTGGGCATACAGGACGAGATAGGCTATATCGCCGTTCGGCTTCACCTTTAACCTCGGGGAGACAGGCATGGCGGTGGACGGAAACTGGAATCTCACCATGAGCACGCCGATGGGCGAGCGCCAGGCGACGCTGTCGCTGAAGAACTCGGGCGGCACGCTCACGGGCACGCAGGGCGCCGACGGCAACTCGACGGAGATTTTCGACGGCACCGCCAATGGCGACGACGTTGCCTGGAAGGTTTCCATCACCAACCCGATGCCGCTCACCCTCGAATTCACCGGCAAGGTGACCGGCGACAGCATCGCCGGCGAAATGGGCATCGGCCCGATGGGCAGCTTCCCGTTCACGGGGACAAGGGCCTGATCCCACGCATCCGCCTGCAACCGGCTTCTCCCGCCGGCTCGCGCCTCTTGCATATTTTACAATTTTAGATTGTATTGGGCGAGTTGGATCGGCGGGAGGGATGCTTTGCCTGGCGACATCGCGCGCACCGTCTGTTGTCGGTCGAGATCTGTAATTGTCGGCGGCGCCTTGATCCTTTTGGGCGCCGTGTCCGCCGCGCACCCGAAGCCCCCAAAGCTTGCGCCGGAAGCCGTCCGCTGGACCGCGGTCTCCATTTTCGAGAAGAATTCCAACGACGACCTCGAAGACCAGCCGCGCATGAATCTCAGCGGTGCGGCTTGCGTGCCAACCACGCCCAAATTCACGTCGTGCCTGATCGCCAATGACGAGAAAAAATACGCCCAGTTCTTCTCGATCGACGGCAACAGGCTGACGCCCCGGAAGCTTATTCGGCTGTCCGACGCCGACAACGACCCGGACGCCGAAGGCGTCGCCTATGACAGCGGATTTTTTTACGTGATCGGCTCGCATGGACGTAGCCGACACGGCGATTCCGGCAATCGCTCGAGCTATGCCATCTTCCGGATACCGGTCGATCCCACAACCGGTATTCCCAGCTTCGAGCCTGACGAAGAGCGAGTCGTCGCCGTTGTTTCCTCGTCTCGATTGCGAAGGGCGATCCGCGACGGCGACATCATCAAGAAGTTTTTCGATCGGCCGCTGGCCAAGAAAGGCGTCAATATCGAAGGGATCGCGGTGAGGAATGGCCGGATGCATCTCGGACTGCGCGGCCCGTCCGTCGGCGGCAATGCATTCATACTTAGCGTCGATGCCGACGCGGTCTTCACCGAAGAGCGTGATCTGAAAAGCAAAGTGACGCCACTCGCGCTGGGGCGGAATACCGGCATCCGCGATCTCGCCGCGGTGGAGGATGGCGTGCTGATACTGGCCGGCCCGACGCGCGACGAGAAGGTGCCATACGCGATCTGGTTCTGGGACGGTACCAGCGCGACGGCCAAACCGTTGGCGACGCTTGATCTCAGCAGCATCGGTGATGGCGCCAAAGCAGAAATCCTGCTTCCGCTTGAGGAAGACCGTGCCAATACCCGCGTGCTCGTCATGTTCGACGGCGTCGAAAACGGCGGCGCCGTGTCATTCAAGCTGCCGCGCTGAACGCTCCTTCCCCAGGGTCCGGAAAGCGTTTCGAGCGAGGGTAGATATCGGTTCGCTTGAAGACTACCCCAGATTCAATTCCATGAAGAAGTCGTTGCCCTTGTCGTCGATGATGATGAAGGCCGGGAAATCCACGACTTCGATGCGCCAGATCGCTTCCATGCCGAGTTCGGGATATTCGACCACCTCGACCTTCTTGATGCAGTGCTCGGCGAGGTTTGCCGCGGCACCGCCGATCGAGCCGAGATAGAAGCCGCCATGCTTCTTGCAGGCCTCGCGCACCGCCGGCGCGCGGTTGCCTTTCGCCACCATCACCATCGAGCCGCCGGCGGCCTGGAACTGGTCGACGAAGGAATCCATGCGCCCGGCCGTGGTCGGGCCGAACGCGCCGGACGCGTAGCCATCCGGCGTCTTGGCGGGGCCAGCGTAGTAGATCGGGTGGTTCTTGAAATAGTCCGGCAACGGCTCGCCGCGATCCAGCCGCTCGCGCAGCTTGGCATGCGCGGCATCGCGGGCCACGATCATGGTGCCGGTCATCGATACGCGCGTCTTGATCGGATGTTTTGAGAGCGTCGCCAGGATGCCCTTCATCGGCTGGTTGAGGTCGATCTTGACGACCTCGCCGCCGAGCGACTGCTCGACCTGCGGCAGATACTGCGCCGGATTGTGCTCGAGCTCCTCCAGATAGACGCCATCCTTCGTGATCTTGCCGAGCACCTGGCGGTCCGCCGAGCAGGACACGCCGAGCCCGATCGGCAGCGAGGCGCCGTGGCGCGGCAGCCGGATCACACGCACGTCGTGGCAGAAATACTTGCCCCCGAACTGCGCGCCGACCCCGAGCGACTGCGTCATCTTGTGGATTTCCTGCTCCATCTCCAGATCGCGGAATGCGTTGCCGTCGGCCGAGCCGTGGGTCGGCAGCGCATCGAGATAGCGGGCGGAAGCAAGCTTCACCGTCTTCATGCAGAGTTCGGCCGAGGTGCCGCCGATCACGATCGCCAGGTGATAGGGCGGGCACGCCGCGGTGCCGAGGGTGAGAATCTTCTCCTTCAGGAACGCCAGCAGCCGGTCCCTGGTCAGCACCGACGGCGTCGCCTGGAACAGGAAGCTCTTGTTGGCAGAGCCGCCGCCCTTGGCCATGAACATGAACTTGTAGGCATCGTCACCCTCGGCATAGATCTCGCACTGCGCCGGCATGTTGTTGGCGGTGTTCTTCTCCTCATACATCGACAGCGGCGCCACCTGCGAATAGCGCAGATTGCGGCGCAGATAGGCGTCGCGCGCGCCCTCCGACAGCGCCGCCTCGTCATCGCCGTCGGTGATGACGTTGCAGCCCTTCTTGCCCATGATGATCGCAGTGCCGGTGTCCTGGCACATCGGCAGCACGCCGCCGGCGGCGATATTGGCGTTCTTGAGGAAGTCGAAGGCGACGAACTTGTCGTTGTCGCTGGCCTCCTTGTCGTCAAGAATGTTGCGGAGCTGCTTCAGGTGGCCCGGGCGCAGGTAGTGATTGATCTCGCCGAATGCAGCCTCCGACAGCGCCCGCAGCGCCTCGCGCGAGACCACCAGCATGTCCCGCCCCAGCACCTTCTCGACCCGCACGCCCTCGGCCGTGACCTTCTTGTACGGCGTCGTGTCCTGCCCCAGCGGGAACAGCGGCGTATGCTTATAGGGCGGAACAGGCTTGGACTGGTCAGGGAAGGCGGTAGGAGCGTTCATGGGCAAGATCTCGGGTTGGGGCCGGGAACGTCAGCCCGGCATCTAGAGCCGTTCTAAGCATTTTTGCCGCAAAGGAAAGGGAGGAGCCGGCCAACGATCGGGCGCATGCCGTCCTGGGCACGGCCAGCTCCAACATATTGACGCAATCGGTCAGAGCCTGCATGAACGCGCGTGGGCTTCTATGCCGGCAGGGGGCATTGATGACAAAGACACCTGTATCGACCGTTCGCGCCGTCGCGCTCGCTACCGTGCTGGGGCTTTTCACTGCCCTCGCCGCCTCGCCGGCGCGGGCCGATCAGTGCGACGACATTGCAAAACAGCTTGCCAGCCAGATCGACGGCCTCAAGGTCAACTTCAAGGCCGCCAATATCGTCTATCTGACCCACCCCGCGACCAGGGAATTGTCGCTCGGCTGCCGCGGCAGGAACTACTCCATCGAGCTCTATGCCAAGGGCGACCGGCGGCCGAAGCCGGAATTCTATCAACTGGTCAGTTCGGCGGCGGCGATCATCTTCACCGTGCCGAAGGACGACACCACCACCGGCGCCACTCGCTGCCTGAAGCGCATGGGCCTTCTGCGCGGCGACAAGGTCAGCATGCGCTTCCGCCGCCTCAACATGGAATGCACGCGCACCAAGACCGAGGCGTCGATCGCGATCACCCGCGGCAAGGACGAATAGCGCGCCACCGCTACGGTGCGCGGACCTGCTGACTGCGCCGCGCTGCTGCGTTATCGTCCTCTCTCTCCGAATCCGGATGTCGCGAGGAAGAACGATGCCTGACAGCAAGACCTATACCGGCGGCTGCCATTGCGGACAGGTGCGTTTCGAATGCACGAGCGATCTTGCGATGGTGACCAATTGCAACTGCTCGATCTGCACCAAGAAAGGCCTGCATTTCGCGTTCCTGCCGCCCAGGAGTTTTCAGCTCCGTGCCGGCGAGGAGAACTTGAAGGAATACCTCTTCAACAAGCACGCCATCCGTCATCAATTCTGCATCGACTGCGGCGCCGAAGTGTTTGCCTACGGCAGGAAGCCCGATGGCACCGATGTGGTGGCGCTGAACGTGAGTTGCATCGACGGCATCGAACTGGCGAAGCTCGCGATGACGCCGTTCGACGGGAAGAAGCTGTAAGACAGCGCCGTAGGATGGGTCATCTGTCGGCAACGTACTCATGGCTTGATGGGTTTCGCTGCGCTCTGCCCATCCTACGATTGCACTACAGATCCAGTTCCTTGTACTTCCGGAAGATGCCCTGCTCGTTGAACGGAATCCGCCGTTCGCTCGAAAGATAGGTCTTGAGATTCGGCCGCTCGGCGACGCGGTCGCGTAATTCGATCAGGCGGGGAATGTTCTTCTCGAACGCCTGCATGTGCTTCGGGAAGGCGTAGCGCAGGCCCTCGACGATCTGGAACAGCGAGAAATCGACATAGGTCACGCGGCGGCCGGTGACGTAAGCGCCGCCATTCGCCTCCACGATGTCTTCGAAATAGCCAAGATATTTCGGCACCCGCTCCTTCCAGAACTCCGCGGTGCGCTTCTTCGCCGGCGCCTTCTGGTCCTCGTAATACAGCGTCGGCCCGAGCGGATGATGGGTGTCGTGAACTTCCAGCACGAGATCGGCGATCGTGAGCTGCATCTGATGCACCCAAAGCCGTCCCGATTCCGCCTTTGGCGCCAAGCCATGGCGCGCGCCGAGAAAGAAGAGGATGTTGGCGGTCTGCCCGATCACGAGCTTGCCGGCTTTCAGAAACGGTGGCGCGAAAGGCGGCGTGCCCTTCCCGGCTTCCATCATCGCCATCATCGCGTTTGTGCCGCCCGCGCCGCGCGCGACATCGTCATAATCGGCACCTGCATCCTCCAGCACGAGCCGCACATATTCGCCGCGGCCCTGGATGTCAGGCCAATAATAGAGCTGATAGCGCATGGACGACGCCTCCCTGGGACAGGCCCATGGCAATAACACACTCCTGTGGCTGGCGCTCCGCTGTCACACGGTCGCAATTGTTTGAGAGACCGCGACGATGTTAGCCTGTTCCTGTCTTGGAACATCCGATTCCCGATCGGACAGGAGAATGTGATGGCGGATAGCAAGAAGAAGCGCGGCGGCAGTGATCGCGCGCGCATCGCGTTGGGCGAGGCCTACGAGGTCGCTTATTGGTCGAAGAAATTCAAGGTCACGCCGGCCAAGCTGAAATACGCCGTCAAGAAAGTCGGACATTCCGCCAAGAAGGTGGAAGCCTACTTCAAGGAGCAGAAGCATCTTGCCGCAGATCGATCGCGGATTGCGCTGAGCCAGCCCTATGAAGTGCGCTATTGGTCGAACAAGCTCAAGGTCACGCCAGCCAGATTGAAGGCGGCCGTCGCCGCCGTGGGCCATTCATCGAAGAAAGTCGCGGCCTATGTCGCGAAGATGAAAGCATCTCCCAAGAAGAAGGTAGCGAAGAAGAAGGCCGCCTGAGCGCTCAGCAGGCGGCTGGAATCAGCGAACGGATCCTCCGATTGTTTCTGGCTTCGGAGATCAACCCGCAGTCGCAGCGCTTACTCCGGCGCGGCGACAGCGAAAATCGACCGCACAAAGCAAAAGGCGCTGCGGAATGAACCGCAGCGCCTTGATATTGTGTCGTCTGGCGGACGATCAGTTCGTCTGCTGGATCGCCGAGAGCTCCCAGTCGCTGCCGCGCCGGCGTACGAAGGTCCAGACCTCCGTCGCTTCCTGCGGCTGCTCGCTGCCGCCGACCGGACGGCCGGTGGTGCGGTCGAGCATCTGGTCGACCAGCGAGAACCGCATCGCCACGGTGGCGTAGTCGGACTCGCCCTCGCGCCAGGCTTCGGCAAGGTCGCCCTGCAGCAGCTTCACATTCGTCACCTTGTTGACGACGTTGCGCGCCTTGTTCTCCTCGAGGTCCTTCGAGAAGTAGGAGACCATCTCGGGCGTCGCGAGCGTGTGCAGCTTGGCGACATCTTCGTTCGACCATGCCGCCTGAACCTCGCCGAGCAGGCGCTCGAAGGCCTCATAGTCGGCCGGCGCAATTTCCAGCGGCGCGCTGGCCGAACCAAGCCCGAAGCCCATGCCCGAACGATAGTTCGGCTGCGGGCCGACGCCGGGAGCGGGTGTGGGACCGCCGGCATAGGCGGCGGCAGGTGTCTGGCGGCGCTGCCACCACGACATCGCCAGCCGCACCACCAGCACGATCAGGCCGATCTGCAGCAACAGGCCGAGGATGGACGACAGGCCGCCGAGACCGGAGAACAGGCCGCCACCGAACAGGAGGCCGAACAGGCCGGCGCCGAGGAAGCCCGCGGCAAGGCCGCCGAGCAGGCCACGGCCCATGCCGCCCCGGTTGAACAGGCCACCCGAATTCGCGGCCGGCGAACCCATCGTGGTGCCCGGCTGGCTATAGGTGCGGTTGAGCGGTTGCGTCATGCCCGGCGACGTGTTGGTGCTGGGCGGAGCGGCAAAGCTCCGGGAGCCGCGGGAACCCGAGCCGAAGCCGCCGCCAGCGCGGGCGTCGGCCGCCGAGATGCTGATAGCTGTGAGAGGCAACGCCAGCGCGATAGCGACGGCGATGGCCCGAACAATTCCGCGCGTATGTTGCGTGAAATTCATGTGTGTTTCCCTGAATCCCCGGCATGGGGAAAGTGGCATTAAGATGGGCATGGCCGCCCAAAAGGGAAGCGTTAAACGGGAACAATCACTGCGGCCCTCAGTCGCGGGGATGTGACAAAGACCCGTCTTTTCCCGGGTTTTTGCGGGTTCTTAACCCTGTCATTGCGACTGCAGCGAGGCGGTCCGCGACTTCGTCGCGGCATCTCGCGACGAAGTTATCTAATGCAGCGTCATCGTCTCCTTCACGGCAGCGACGAGTTGCGTCAGCGTGAACGGCTTTGGCAGGAAGGCGAACTGCTGGTTCTCCGGCAGGCTCTTCTCGAACGCATCCTCGGCATAGCCCGAGACGAAGATGATCTTCAGCTCCGGGTTGCGGCTGCGCATCTCCTTGAGCAGCGTCGGGCCGTCCATCTCGGGCATCACAACGTCGGAGACAACGAGGTCGATTGCGCCGTTCTTCTCGTCAAAGGCTTCCATCGCCTCAATGCCGTTGGACGCCTCGATCACGCTGTAGCCGCGCGAGCGCAGGCCCCGCGCGTTCAGTGCGCGCAGGCCGTCCTCGTCTTCGACCAGAAGGATCGTGCCGTGCCCGGTCAGATCGGGTTTTGGCTTCGGCGGCTCGGCTGCGGCCTCCCTGGCCGCGCCGTTGCTCGGTTGCGGCTCCGGCGCGACCTCCTGCTCGGGCCGGTGGCGCGGCAGGAAGATGCGGAAGGTGGTTCCCTCGCCGGGCGTGGAATCGACATACACGAAGCCGCCGGTCTGCTTGACGATGCCATAGACCGTCGACAGGCCGAGCCCGGTGCCCTTGCCGACCTCCTTGGTCGAGAAGAACGGCTCGAAGATCTTGTCGATGATCTCAAGCGGAATGCCGGTGCCGGTATCGGTGATGTCGATCCGCACATAATCCGCCGCCGGCAGGCCCTTGTAGGAGAGCTGGCCGGCTTGCTCGGCCGTGACGTTCTGGGTCCTGATGATCAGCTTGCCGCCATCAGGCATCGCATCGCGGGCGTTGACGGCGAGGTTGACGATCACCTGCTCGAACTGGGAGACGTCAACCTTCACCGGCCAGAGGTCGCGCCCGTGCACGAGGTCGAGCTTCACCTTCTCGCCGATCAGCCGGCGCAGCAGCATGGTCAGATCGCTCAGCGCATCGCCGAGATCGAGCACCTGCGGCCGCAGCGTCTGGCGGCGCGAGAACGCGAGCAGTTGCCGCACCAGCGTCGCGGCGCGGGTCGCGTTCTGCTTGATCTGCATGATGTCCTGGAACGACGGATCGGTCGGCTTGTGCGCGTTCAGCAGGAAATCGTTCGCCATCATGATGGCTGAGAGCACGTTGTTGAAATCGTGCGCGATGCCGCCGGCCAATTGGCCGACCATGTCCATCTTCTGCGACTGGTTGATCTGGTTCTCCAGCGTACGCCGCTCGGTGGTCTCGAGCATGTAGACGATCGCGGCCTCGGCGTCGCGCTCGTCCTCCTCCACCGCGGTGACGAAGAACTGGGCCCAGCGCTCCTTGGCGCCGTCGAGCATGACCTCGACCGGCGCGATGTCGCCCCTGCCCTCGGCCGCCTGGTTGATCGCCGCGATCACCAGGCTGCGGTCGCGCGGATTGACCGCGCGGAAGATCGACTTGGCGGCGGTGCCCTCGGCATTGAGGCCCTGCGCCAGCTTGGCGTAGCGCGCATTGGCGCGCACGACATTGCCGCCGCGGTCGACGGTCGCGATCGCCATCGGTGTGTGGTCGAAGAAGCGCATGAAGCGCACTTCGGCGGCGCGCTCTGGATCGTAATGTTCGTCGCGGGCGCGGCTGATGACGAGCGTGCGCGAGGCGCCGGGCGCGCCGTCGGCGCCGAAGGCGAGCTTGTGATAGAGCCGCACCGGCACGGTCTTGCCGCTGCGCTTGCGCAAATCGATGTCGAAGACCTCAGTCTTCACCTCGCCGGGCGCCGGCACGATCGAGGTGAGCAGCGCGGCGCCGTCGCCGGAGACGATATCGGTGAGCTTCAATCCGCCCGAGCCGATCTCGGCGAGATCGTAATCGAGCCAGTTCGCGAGCGTCGCGTTGACATAGGCGATCTCGCCAGACGGCGTGACCGAGAAGAAGCCGCAGGGCGCGTGATCGAGATATTCGATCGCGTGCTGTAATTCCTTGAACACGTCCTCCTGGCGCTCGCGGTCGCGGGTGATGTCGGCGATCGACCACACCGCATATTTCTGCTCGCGCTTGCTCTGACCGAGCGGGCGAACCCGCATCCGGAGCCACCGTCCATGCACGCCGTCATGGCCGGCGATGCGGACCTCCTCCTGCTGCCGCTTGCCTTCGCGCGCCGCCTTGAGCAGGCGGAACACGGCCTCGGAAACGTCGGGATTGCCGATGAAAACGCGCTCGACCGGCCGCACCTCCTGCGGGCTCGCGGCTCCCGTCAGCGCCAGATAGGCGGCGTTGGAATAGACCACGTGCCCGTGCGCGTCGGTGACCGCCAGCCCGTCATAGGCGTGGTTGGCGATCCGGCCCGTCACGGGATCGTCGGTGGAGCGGTCGGAGAAACGGATGATCCCGGCGGCAAAGGCGAACAGGCTGAACAGCCCGACCATGGCAAGCAGCGCCAGCACGCCGAGGATATAGGGCTGCGCCTGGGCGCGGCCGATGGTCATCAGCGCGACCGCCACCGCGACAAGGCCGGCCGCCACCAGCAGCACCAGGACGATGCTGCCGCTCCGGCGCGCCGGTTCGTGGGCCACGAACGGCTCGGCAGCCTGATTGTGATCGGTCTCGGCGGTCATCGAAGGAAACTGCCCGTCGGCGGTGAAGGCGTGCAGATTCGCCCGCCCTCCTGAGTGCCTCAATCGGAGCTTGGAACGCAAGTCCATCAGGCCGCCATTTCCCAGGTTAAGCCCATCTCAGGCCGTTTTCGTCCCATTTCATCTCTTTGTTTGAGCATGATCTTTTCGGAAAACCGGTTTCCACTTTTCCGGATCATGCTCTATCCCGAGAGCCCGCGCCGCTTCAGGCCCATGACGTAGCCGATGATTTCGGCGACGGCGTGATAGTGTTCGACCGGAATTTCCTCGTCGATATCGACGGTTGCATAGAGGGCACGGGCCAGGGGCACGTTCTCGACGATCGGGATGTCGTGATCCTTGGCGATTTCCCTGATCTTGAAGGCGATGACGTCGACGCCCTTGGCGACGCAGACCGGGGCCTGCATGCTGCGGTCGTAGGCCAGCGCCACCGAATAGTGGGTCGGGTTGGTGATGATCACGCTCGCCTTGGGAACCGCGGCCATCATGCGCTTCTTCATGCGCTGCTGCCGCAACTGGCGGATGCGCCCCTTGATATGCGGATCGCCTTCCGACTGCTTGAACTCCTCCTTCATCTCCTGCAGCGACATCTTCTGCCGCTCGTACCATTGCCGGTACTGGAAGAAATAGTCGGCGATCGCGACCGCGGCGAGCATCGCCACCACGGCGCCCATCAGGTGCACGGTCAGGCTGGTGGTGGCGGGCAGGATCGAGGCGACGTCAATCCGGAGCAGCGATTCCAGCCGGTGCCACTCCGGCCACAGCACCGCCGTCATGACCGCGCCGAGCGCGATCACTTTGAAAATGCCTTTCAGGAAATTCGCCGCCGCCTGCTTGCCGAAAATGCGCTTGAAGCCGGCGCCGGGCGAGATCTTGTTGAATTTCGGCTTGAGCTGCTCGGCCGACCACACCAGCCGGTGCTGGATCATGTTGCCGGCGATCGCCGCCAGCATCAGCATCAACAGCGGAATGCCCACGGCGGCGATGACGGCGATCCCGAGCGTCTGCGTCAGCGACAACAGCCCCGGGCCGTCGGTCCTGATCATCCAGGAATTGGCGATCAGGTTGCGCAGCGGCGTCAGGATGCCGCTGCCCGCCGCACTCGAGAAGGTCGACAGCACCAGCGTGCCACCGGCGATCACGAACCAGGTGTTGACCTCCTGGCTCTTGGCGACGTCGCCCTTCTCCAGCGCATCATCGAGGCGCTTTTGGGTGGGGTCTTCTGTTTTGTCGTCGGTATCCTCCGCCATCGCGGCTCCCTATTTCAGCGGCGTGAGCTGGTGCATGACGCCGATGAAGTAATCGAGATAGGTCCCCATCATCGCCGCGATCACTACGGCGAGGATCAGGAACCCGGCGAGGATCGAGAGCGGTACGCCGACGAAATAAACCTGCATCTGCGGCATCAGCCGCGCCAGCACGCCAAGCCCGATGTTGAAGACGAGACCGAACACCAGAAACGGCGCGGACAATTGCAGGCCGATCTTGAAAGCCTCGGCAAAGGCGCGCGTCGCCAGCGCCGCCACGTCGCCGGTCGGCATCGGTGCGCCCGGCGCAAAGATCTTGTAGCTCTCGTTCAGCGCCGCGAGCACCAGATGGTGGGTGTCGGTCGCAAACAGCAGCGTCATGCCGAGGATGGTGAGGAAGTTGCCGATCAGCTGGCCCTGCTGCCCCTGCGTCGGATCGATCGCGGTGACGAAGCCGAGCCCGAGCTGCTGGGCGATCACCGAGCCCGCAACCGCCAGCGCCGACAGCGTCACGCGCGCGGTCGCGCCGAGCACGATGCCGATGACGATCTCATGCACCATCAGCACCATCAGCGAACTCACCGATGTCGTGTCGACATGATAGGCATTGCGGTGCAGCGGCAGGATGATCAGCGTCAAGAGCAGCGCGATCCCAAGCTTGACCCGCACCGGGATGTTGCTCTCGCCGAATCCCGGCAGCAGCATCACCATCGACCCCATGCGGGCAAACACCAGCACGAAGGTCGCGGCAAGCGCCGGCAGCAGGGAAACGTCGATGCGCATAGTTTACGCACAGTGCATCAACCGCCGATGATTCGCGACGATATCCGCATCATGTGGGCGTGCATCGAATCGGCCATGAACGGCAGCGCCAATAGCAGCGTCACGAAGATCGCAAGGATCTTCGGCACGTAGATCAGCGTCTGCTCCTGGATCTGCGTCAGCGCCTGGAACAGCGACACGATCACGCCGACCACGAGGCCGACGACCATCAGCGGCGACGACACTACCACGATGGTCCAGATCGCATCGCGCGCCACGTCGAGGGTTTCAGCACCAGTCATTTTGACGTTCCTTTTAAGTCGCTCGAACTCTCCACCGTCATTGCGAGGAGCGTCAGCGACGAAGCAATCCATGCCTCAGCAAGCGGAGAAATGGATTGCTTCGCTCCGCTCGCAATGACGGAAGCCTCAGATCGGCATCTTCATGATGTCTTCATACGACTGGATCACCCGGTCCCGCACCGACACCAGGGTCGAGACCGCGACGTCGGTCTCCGCGACCGCCGTCACCACGTCCATCACATTCGCCCGCCCCGATGTCATCGCCACGGTCTGGGCGTCGGACTTGCGGCCCGCGTCCATCACGCTGCCGATGGCTTCCTTCACCAGCGCGCCGAACGAGGGGCCCGCGGACTCGCCGCCCTTCTCGGCGCCGCCCCGCTCCATCATCCGGGCGAGGCTGGCATAGGCGTTGGCGGCGACTGTCGGTGTAGCCATGATTGATCGCTTCCTGTGCTTTAGGATTTGAGGATATCGAGTGTGCGCTGGATCATCCGCCGCGTCGCGCTGATGATGTTGAGGTTCGCCTCATAGGACCGCTGGGCGTCGCGCATGTCGGTCATTTCGACCAGCGCATTGACGTTGGGATATTTGACATTGCCGGCTGCATCCGCCGCCGGATTGCTCGGCTCGTATTTGACGCGGAACGCCGACTGGTCGGGCCGGACCCTGCCGAGCGCCACCACCTTGGCGTCCAGCGTGCGGTCGAGCGCCGAGGAGAAGGTCGGCACCTTGCGGCGATAGGGATCGCCGCCGGCGGTCTGCGCGGTCGAATCGGCGTTGGCGATATTCTCCGAGATCACCCGCATCCGGCCCGCCTGCGCGCGCAGACCGGAGGTGGCAATCGCCATCGAGCGGGCGAAATCGCTTCCATTGTCGGCCATGATCCCTGCTCCCCAAACGTTCGTCAGCGCTTGCCGATGGCGGTCTTGATCAGCCCGAGGCTGCGGCTGTAGAGGGAGGTCACCGCCGCATAGTCCATCTGGTTGGCGGAGACCTTCAGCATCTGCTCTTCCAGGTTGACGGCGTTGCCGGCCGGCCTGGTCATGAAGGCGTTCTTGCCGCCATCATGGTCGAAATTCTCCGGTGCGCCGGACGCCGCGATATGGCCGGTGCTGGTTCGCATCATCGGCAGCGTGCCCATCGCTCCGCCGACCGGCGCGCCGTTGCGGTCGAATGTGGGTTCGACCAGGTCGCGCGGCTTGAAGTTGGGCGTATCGGAGTTGGAAACGTTCTCGGCGAGCACCCGCTGGCGCTCCTGGTGCCACTGCATCCTGGTGCGCAGCGCCGACATGATCGGTAGATCGTTGATGGACATCGCCGCGCCCCCGTTAACCTCTGGGGCCGTCCCCGAGGTAGGCAGAATTTGCCCGGTGTATGGTTAACGGCTGGTTAAATTGTTCCGGCCGGCGGCGGGCGCCAGGGCGAATCATCGCGAAGTGCGCATTTTCGCCACGATGGCTGCGTTAACCAGCGCGCTCGGGCGGGCTCAGAAGTCGTTTTGGAACAATCGATTCTTGGTCTATTAGTAAAGCTGGGCGGCGTGACTGCCGTGGGGAATTAAGAAATAAGGCTGATCTCGGGCGTGATTCGCAGAGGATCGCTTCAGCCCGCATCCGTCGAAGCCAGCATGAAAGCAGGGCCAGATGGCCGGGGACAGTAATATGCAAATCCTGTGGTTCCTCTTTGCGTTCATCGCCGTATTGGCGCTGATCGGTCTGGCGGCGTGGCTGGTCCGCCGCTTTGCCGGCAACCGCCTCGGCGCCAACACCAACCGCGGGCGGATGCCGCGGCTGGCGGTGATCGATGCGGCCGCGGTGGATGGGCGGCGGCGCCTGGTGCTGGTCCGGCGCGACAATGTCGAGCATCTCCTGATGATCGGCGGCCCCACCGACATCGTGGTCGAACCCAATATCGTGCGCGCGATGTCCCGCGATCAAGCACCGCCGCGTCCGGTTGTCACCAGCGCCGAGCCGCCACCGCGGGTTGCCCCGCTTCCGGATACCGCCTGGGCCGAGGCCGAAGGCGCCCGCACCGAGATCTTCGAAACTCCGGAGCCGGCGATGCCGGAGCCGCCGCCGCGGCCTGCGCGCCCGTCTTTCGCCGAAGAGCTCCGCCGCCCGGCCGCCCCGCCGCTGCCGGAGCGACGCGATCCGCTCGCCGGCTTCACGCCGGAGCCGATCGGCAGCCGCCCGGAACGGACCGAACCGCGGCCCGAGCCGATCGCGCCGCGCGTGCCCCGCGAGCGTTCCGAGCCGCTGATCCCGCGTCCGCCGCGCACGACCGAGCCGAAGGTCGCACCGCTCCGCACCCCCGAGCGCGCCGCGGCTCCGCCGGCCCCGCCTCCTCCTCCGCCGCCACCACCGGAGGATACGTCCAGCGCTGACGCCAATCTCGCCGAGATGGCGCAGCGGCTCGAGGCCGCGCTGCGCCGTCCGACCAGCGAAGCCGCCGCGCCGCCGGTTGCGCCTGAGCCGCCGCCCGCGCCGCGCCCCGCACGCAACGAAACGCCCCCGTCCGCGCCGCAGCCGCAGAAGAGCGGTTTTGAAAATCTCGAAGACGAGATGGCCTCCCTGCTCGGTCGCCCGAAGAACCCTTCGTGAGGCCGCCGAGGTTCCCGCGTAGAGTTTTATTCACCGCCGTCCTGATCACCGCCACCTCGCTGGCGGCGCCCGCGCTCGCGCAGGACATCAGCATCAATCTCGGCCAGGGCACCGGCGGCGTCACCGAGCGCGCGATCCAGCTGATCGCGCTGCTCACCGTGCTCTCGATCGCGCCGTCGATCCTGATCATGATGACGTCGTTCACGCGCATCGTCGTGGTGCTGTCGCTGCTCCGCACGGCGCTCGGCACCGCGACCGCGCCGCCGAACTCCGTGATCATCGCGCTGGCGATGTTCCTCACTGCCTTCGTGATGGGCCCCGTGCTGCAGAAGTCCTATGACGACGGCATCCGCCCGCTCGTCGCCAACCAGATCAGCGTCGAGGAAGCGCTGCAGCGCGCCTCTGTCCCCTTGCGAGGCTTCATGCAGAAGAACGTGCGCGAGAAGGACCTCAAGCTGTTCATGGATCTCTCCGGCGAGCCGCCGCCGGCGACGCCGGAGGAGATGTCGCTGCGCATCCTTGTCCCCGCCTTCATGATCTCCGAATTGAAGCGCGCCTTCGAGATCGGCTTCCTGTTGTTCCTGCCCTTCCTCATCATCGACCTCGTGGTCGCGTCCGTGCTGATGTCGATGGGCATGATGATGCTGCCGCCGGTCGTGGTGTCGCTGCCGTTCAAGCTGATCTTCTTCGTGCTGGTTGACGGCTGGTCGCTGGTCGCGGGCAGCCTGGTGCAGAGCTACGGGGGGTAGCGCTACGAGCGCTGCACACCAACAGCGGAATTGCGCCCAGAATGGGCGCATAATAATCTCCAAACCATGCGAATTATTGCTCGGCGCATCCTTGAAAGAGTTTGTGGAGCGACGGCGGGCGCACAAGGATCACGACGCACTGAAAGCAGCACTTGATACTTGGTTCGACGAGGTTAGGAAAGCGCGTTGGTCCAGCGCCGCTGACGTAAAGCGTAGTTATGCAACGGCCAGTATTATCTCTGCGGACCGGATCGTATTCAATGTCAAGGGAAATGACTATCGACTGGTCGTATCCGCCGACTTCGAAAAGAGCATCGTGTGGATCAAATGGATCGGCACGCATAAGGACTATGACAAGATCGACGTGAGAGAGGTGCGGCATGGCAGGTGAGGTAAAGCCGATCAGGACGAAGCGGGATTACGAGGCCGCGCTCAAGGAGGTTGAGCGTCTCTGGGGGGCGAAGGCCGGGACGCGCGACGGCGACCGCCTTGACGTGTTGGCGACGCTGATCGATGCCTATGAGACTGAGCACTATCCGATGGACCCGCCTGATCCGATCGAGGCGATCAAGTTTCGCATGGAGCAACAGGGGCTCACCCGGCGGGACCTGGAGGACATCATCGGAACGCGTACCCGTATCGCCGAAGTATTGAACAGAAAACGCGGGCTCTCGTTAGAGATGATCCGGCGCCTGCACGATCGGCTTGGCATTTCGGCAGAAGTGCTGATCCGGCCGAGTCGAAAGAGCGCTGCCTGACCCGCGAGCTCGTCTAGGAGCGCATGGGATCGTTCAACAGGCCGACGACGAGATCGACGGCGAGCGCGGTGGTGACGGCGGCTGCGCCGATCATGAACAGGAGCGCGTAGTCGCCGCCGCTATGCTCGAAGCAATAGGACAGCGCATATGCGCCGCCGGCCTGAAACAGTGCAAAGCTCGTAGTCGCCTGGGCCCAGGCCGCGCCCTGCACGGCGCTGTTGTGCGGAACCAGTTCGTGGATACGGCCGAGCGTCAGCGGCACGACGCCGGGCGTGAAGGCGCCGACGACGATACTCGAGACGATCATCGCAGCCGGAGCCGCGCTGACCGCAGGCAGCAGGACTGCGACCGCCTGCACCAGAAAGGCGACGCGCAGCGCCGGACCGAAACCGGCGCGGTCGGCGAGATGCCCGGTCACGAGCGGACCGGCGATCGCACCGATGCCGTAGAGCACCCAGTATTGCGAAGCGGCGAAAATTCCCTGCCCGAGTCCGCGCGCGACGAAGTCGACCAGGAACACCATGTGCGGCACCAGCGCCACCGCATTGAGTCCGTACTCCGCGTACAATGCGCCGATCGCCGGTGACCGCGGTCGCGATGCGGCACGATAGCGGACGACGGCTTTCGTGCCGCGAACGTCCGCGGGCCAGGCCTTCCAACTCGCCAGAGTCAACAGGACGGACAATATCCCAAGTCCATACCAGGCTTCTTGCAGCCCCTGCCGCAGCAGCAGCGGAACGAGCGTACCGGATGCCGCAACACCCAGGCCCACGCCGGCGAAGATCACGCCGCCGACCACGCCCTTCTTGTTCGGCGCCGTATGCGGCAGGATCGTTGACGCCGCGAGCACCATGATCACGCCTCCCGCAAGACCTGCAAGGAAGCGCCACACGAAGAACCAGGCGAAGGAGATCGGTACCGAACAGGCAAAGCAGCAGAGCGAGGCGAGCACCATCATGGCGCGCAGCGAGCGTACGGCGCCAGCGCGGGCGCCGAGTTCGCGCGCGACAATCGCGCCGGCCAGATAGCCCGCAAGATTGGCCGCACCGAGATAGACGACGTCCGCCGGACTGAACCATTTTGCCGCGATCAGCGCCGGGATCAGCGGCGTATAGGCGAAGCGCGCCAATCCGAGACCAACCAGCGAGGCGCAAAGCCCCGCCGCAGCCGACAGCCACACCGGTCCGCCTTCATGATGATGATTGGCTGCGGCGGGACTCGGATGGCGATGAGCATGGGTGCTTGACATCGACTGCGGTTAAGCAGCCTCGCCGCCGGAAAGGGAAATGGTTAGTTCTGATGCCAGCCATCGTTGACGGCGATGGCTGGGTCGCGCTCCGCTCGGAGCATTTCGAACGAAGCGGATACCGGTTCGCGCAAGGAAAACGCGCCAAAACAAGAAAAGCGAACCGCCCTGCCGCAGATGACGGGCCGGGACCTCAATCCTTGAAATCATACTGCTTGCTGAGGTGATCGCCGATCTGGACCAGCATCGCGACGCACTCGGGAAAGCCGGGCTTTGCCACCGTCGCTTCGTCAGCTTCTGCACGGAACTCCCAACTGTCGCCATCGCGGATCACGGAAATGATGATGCCTTCCGGGCAATCGGCATGGACCCTCAGCTCGGCTTTTGCCATCTCGATGAGTTCGGCTTCGGTTTTGGTCGGCTTGCTCATGGCGACGGCATCCTCCGGCGATTGCTTGACCGCCGAAAGTTGCCGCCTAAACGGACTGCTGTCGAGATGGCGATAGTACGCAGTCGATGGAGTCTATGTAGCCCGGATGGAGCGCAGAGGCTGAGCAAGTACTCGGGCCGCTGTCGACCTCGTAGAACACCGTTCCTCTATGTTGCCTGTACAGTGCCGATGACAGAATATTCCTCACATCAATGGCTGCTGGGGCGAACAGATTTCTACTGGGCTGCTGGACGATTGAATACTTGCTCAGCCTCGCAGCGTAATCCGGGCTACGGGTTACCGGACGGCGCTGGCGCGCTTGACGCCGACGATGGCAGGCAGCGCCTCAGGATCGGCTTTCGCGCCGGGCACGGCGCCGGTTGCGATCGGATCGGGCAGCGGCGCGCGGGCGGTGGCGTCGGGGAAGCGGAGCTTCATGTCGCGGATGAAGCCGTCGAGCGTGTCGACGCTGGCGGCCATCCGCGCAATCTGGGAGAATTCGGCGCTGTTGGCGGCAACCGGCTTGGCTGCAATGTCGAACGCTGTGCGGTCGGCCTCGCCCGACATCAGCGGCGCATATTTCTCGCGAAAACGGGTAAGCCCGATCGCGTCCTCGGCGAGCGCATAGCCGATCACGGCACGGATGACGTCGCCCTTCTCAGCCAGGTTCAGCGGCGTGAAGTCGCGCCAGCGATCGCCATAATAGAGCTCGATCTGCTCAGAGGCCTCGCGCCAGTGTCGCTGCGCCCAATAGATGTCGGAGCGCAACCGGATCGCCTCGCGGCCCGGGATGTTGGAGACGATGTCGAGCGCAAGATCATGCCGACCGATGTCGCTTTGCGCGCGCGCCTCGAGCAGCAGCCGCTGCTGACGCAATTCGCCTGACAGGTCCGAGATGCGGGTCAAGCGCAGCGCCGCAATCGCGCGCTCCGGCTTGCGGTTGGTGAGATAAACCATGGCTAGACGCGCCGCGACCTGCGCGCGCGCTGCGCCCTCGAGCCGCTTGTCGACCTGGTATTGCAGGAGCTCGGCTGCCTGATCCAGCAGGTCGACGCCGACGAGACGATCGGCCAGGCGGCGGATCATCTCATCGCCGCGGCGACCGATCGGCGTGAGCTCGCGATATTCATAGAACATCGTGAGCGCATCGATCGGCGGGATGCTGTCGCCGGCGGGCCCAAGGAAAAGCTGGGCGAACAGCGCCGACGCCGTATCCTGCGCCTGCCGCGATTCCGGCGAGTTCGGCAGCAGCCTGGTCGCGGCGCGGGTGGCGGCGAACGCCTCCGCATAGCGGCCGGCGTCGGAATAGATCTTCGCCAGGATCTGCATCGTGCGCAGCTCGATGCTGTCGCCGCGCCACATCACCGCGAGCAGTTCGAGCTCGCGCAGGATCTCTGCTTGCGTGATCTCGCCACGCTTCTGCTTCAGTGTGATCTCGAGCAGCTTGCCTTCGGCCGCAGCCTGGCGGTCGAGCGAGTTCGCGGCGAAGCGGTAGGCGTCGAGCGCATCCTTCTCGTAGCCGAGCGCTTCGGCGAGGCGGCCGCGCAGCACCGCTGCGGCCGGCTTCAATTCCTTCGGGACGCCGATCACCTCGAGCTCGCTGCGGCGGCGCGCGGCGCCGGCGAAATCCTTCACTTCGAGCGCCGCCTTCATCGATTCCAGCATGACGATGCGCTGCAGGTCCGGCGGCAGCGTCGCGACCGAGAATTCGGCGTTCTTGAATTTCTCCCGCGCATCCGCCCACTTGCCCTGCCGCGCAAAGGCGAGCCCCTTCCACAATTGGGAATCATAGCCGTTGCCGATCACGGGATTGGCGAGGTCCTTGAGCGCGCGGTCGGGCCGGCCCATCATGATGCTGCTGGCGGCATGGATCATCAACACGGTCGGATCCTCGGCACCGCGCTTGCTCTCCGACAGCATCAGGTTGGCAACGCCATGGGCTTCCTCATACATGGCGCGTGCGACGTAAAACCTGGCAAGGTCGAGCCGCGCCAGCGCGAGCTGCTCGGGCGAAGTGGTCGCCGCTGCGCTGGCCGCGATCAGTGCGTCGAGCCGCTGCAGGAAGTTCTCCGCCTGGTTCTTCTTCCATTCCTCGGCATCGAACAGCGGCTTGACCGCGGCAGTGGCGCGTTCGGCGGCGACATCGGCCGATGACAGCGTCAGCCCACCGGGACGTCCCAGCACCACCTTGTCGGCGCCAACCTCGGCCTTCACATCGTCGGAGTTCGGATGCACCACCAGGCCATGGACGGATTCAAGCAGCGACAGCTCGACGAAATCCTGCCGACGGATGAAGCCGCGGGCCGGCGGCGGCGCGGTCACGACCCACAGCATGTCGCCGGCGTCCGGATCGAGCAGCCGGTGCAATTGACCGGGATTGGCCAGGGGCACGCTGACATTGGCGAGCGCGGGATCGCTGACATTGCGCACCACCATCAAAGGCTGCGGCGTCTTCTGCACCCGGTCGGCGAAGGTCACCGTCCAGCCTGAGCCGGAGGAGCGGTCGTCAGCTTCGAGCGAAGGCATCTGCGGCCGGTTGAGGCGGAAGCGGATCGCCTGCCCTTTGTCCAGCGCAAAGCGGCTGACGTCGGAGATGATGGCGCCGGCCTTGTCGCGGATCGGCGCGAGGTCAACCGGCTCCGCCGAATCGAGCACCAGCCACACCGCGTCGGCGCGGCGGAACAGCGCCGACGGCGTCGCCTTCGCGAAGGTGAACGTCACGCGCAAGCCGTCGCTGTCGCGCTGCGCGTCGACGGTAACAGGCTTCTCGGCGGAGGAAGCCTGCGGCGGTGCGGCTGCGGCCTGTTTCGGCGTGGCACTCGCAGGCGACGGTGAAGCCTCATTGATGGAGCCTGCTGGAAGCTTCTGCGACTCGGCGGGCGCCGCTTGCACCGGAGCCGGAGTCGCCGGCACCTCCTGCGCGACCGTCTCGGGCGCTGGCGGTGACATTTCGGCGGCAGGCGGCTGCATCTTCGCGACAGCAGGCGCTGTGCTCTCGGCCGCCGCGGCCGACCGCGTCTGCGGCGCATTGGCGTCCTGCTCAGGCTTGATGGCGATCCTGGCCTGCTCGGCGAACGTCTCGGACGTGACCGGCGCGATCGGGACCGGCTGCTGCAACGGCGCGGAGTCCCTGATCGCCTTGCCCTGCCCGGCCGCCAGGGCGACCAGCGGCTTCGCCGGCGCGGACGGAACGTTGGCGGCGTGCCCATCCGCCGCCGGCTTCTCCGGCTGCTGGAAGGCGACGTCGACGACGTAGTTCTTGTCCTCACGGAAGGAGCGCACGTCGACTTCGCCGATCAGGTTGATGTCAACAGCGGACGTGTCGGTGTCCGAGCGCTGGTTGATCGAAGCGACGTTCGGCGGCGCCGCCACCTTGGCATCGGCGAGATCGAAACTCAGGACGCTGTTGAACAACAGCGTCAGCTTCTGCTCGTTCAGCACCGAGGACACGCTGACGCCGTCGGGAATTTCGAACACGAAGCGCACGAACGTCGGCTGCACCGACGCGCGCACGCGCACCGGCGGTTTTTTCCTGGCAGCGTCCGCCGCCCGCTGCGCGCGCAACGCACGTTCGGCGGCACGCGCGCGCTCGGCGAGTTCGCGGATCACGTCGGTGGGCAGAGGCGGCGCCGGCCCGGCCCAGTCATCCGGCAGGAAGTCGATGAAGATGCGCTCGGCCGCGGTCATCGTGTTGATCGTCACCCGCCGCGACAGCGACAGCCGGATCGCCATTCCGTCCGGATCGCGCCGCGCCATGCCGACATAATCGGGCACGGCATCCGCCAATCTTTCCACGGGGATATCGACCGGCCGCTTGAAGCGGATGACGACGATCGAACCGGCCGTCGACACTTCGGTCTCGACGTCCTCGGCGAGCTTGAACACCAGCCGCGCAAAGCCGTTCGCCGCCGAGAACGTCGCCACGCCCTTGACGGGGTCATCCGCCCGGACCGCGGAGGAAAACGCCAGCGAGATCAGGAGAGCGGCAAGCGGCAACAGCCGGCCCGGGCAAAGATGCGCCATCCGCACCAAAGCGCGGCCATGCGACCCCAGTCCAGCGGCAGCCCATCGCGCCATGCCAGTTACGTCTTTCAGCCCTCAAGCGTCGAAGCAGGCACGAATGCGCCACCCCGCATCCGAATCTTGAATTGGCTGGCTTAAGGAGCTGTTAATTATCTACACTAGGGATGATTTTGATTTGCCGAATTTATGGACATTCCGATGCATCCAGTGGGTCGGGCGATGCTGGTGACCGGCACAATCCTGGCGGCGCTGCCTGCCCAGGCGCAGACCTATGATCCGCGTTACCCGATCTGCATGCAGGTCTTCAGCATCAGCGGCCCTGCCATCGGCTGTGGCTACACATCAATGGCTCAGTGCAAGGCGTCGGCGTCGGGCCGCGCAGCCGAATGCTTCGCCAACCCGTATTTCGCGGGCGCTCGCAGGAAAGCACCTGTCAGGGCCCGTCGGTGGTAGGCAAGTTACCTATTTGGGTTATCGTACGTGGAGCAGAAGGAAGACAGCCGGTCCGTACGCCGGTCGCCCTCAACGGCCCCTATTTCTTTTTCCAGACGGATAGGTCGGCTGCCAGGTCGCGGTTTTATGACTTGGCGCCGCGGCGATGACTTTGATCTTCTCTTTTTTGGGTTTCTTGGCTTCTCGGTTGCCTCGCCGCTCGCCTTTGGCCATGCTGGTCTCTCCGGTTGTTTAGATGTGAATTAGTCCGGCAACAGGACCTGCCCATGTGGCGTGCAGATCCTCCCATCGATGTAGCCTTGTTGGAGAAGCTATCGGGCCTTCGTCAGTGTGGCCGCCGCCCCCCGCCCTCATGCGGCGGGATTTTCGCGGTACCGTTCGTGGTTGCGACCAGGTATTTCGGTTGCGGCCGCCTAGCGTGTAAGGCGGCCGCTGCGATCACCAGGACCACAAGGAACGGTGGAACGACAATAGGCCGCACGATCCACTCGGCCAGGCGAAATTGCCGCCAGGGAGTACTCCTGCTCTTCGGCGGGAGCGCGCGGCCCTCAGTCACCGGTGGATGCCATAAAAAAGCGATGATGGCGCACGCTACGCCGATGTCCTGAAAATAGCGAGCGCCAAATGACTTCGCCCCGGGCGCGGCAAGAGCGCGCAGGAAGAGACGAATGGCGACTTGCGTTTGCCGCGTGCGGCAAGAAAGCGATGGCTATTGCAGCTTGAAGGGCGCATGCTGTTTCCCGGGCAGCGCCTGCGCAGGCGTTTTCGCGAAAGGCACGCGCGCATGACGATCCGCTCCCGACGAGAAGTCGTCACCTTCAAGCACCCGTTCCTGATCAGAGGTATCGATCGGCTGTTGCCCGCTGGCGACTATGAGGTCATCACCGATGAGGAGACGATCGAGGGACTCTCGTTCGAGGTGTTCCGCCGCGTCGCCACCATGATCATCGTGCCGGTGGAAGGCGCGTCCGGATTGGCGATAGAAATGATCTCGATCGGCTCGGTCGATCTCGCGGACGCGCAGCGCAACGATGCGAGCGCGTCGCATGACTGACAAACCGCTTGTTGCCGTCACGTCGTGGCCGGAAGCGGCTGTCAAGGCGCGTTACCTGCTCGAGCTCTATGCTGCAGGCCTGCCGCCGGAAGATGCAAGGCATCGCGATCTCGTTGCGGCGGTTCTTGAGGATTTTGCACGGCCCACCGAACAAGGAGGACCCCTGATCGCTGCGCCGCTTCCAGGGAGTAGGTCACATGACGCTCAGGCAAAGCCGCTTCATCAGCTATGAATACGACAGGATGGTGGTCCTGTTCTCGATGCTCGACGGACAGAAGGAGATCCCTTGCGCAATCTCGATCTCCGCGATGGATGAACTGGAAGGCGTGGTGCGAGCGAAGGCGACCCAACGCGAAGCGCAATTCATGCGGCTGCGCGACCGCATCGAGGCCTGTGCCAGCGGCAAATACCAGGCGACCGAGTTCGAAGGAACGCCGCCCGGGATCGTCCTGCGCAGCATCGATTTCCGAAGGCCGCGGTAGAGCCCGGGCACCAAACATTATACGCGCTCGACCTAGCCATCGGATGGCTCACGGTTTATGTTGTTGATATCACTGATCGTGAAAAAGGCTTCAGTGACTGAGAGACTGTGCCGCGCTCCCGCCACAGACAGGAGGGAGCCCATGAGTTCCACAATCTATCTATTACATTTTGAACGAAAGTTCGAGCGCCGCTGGGCCTCCAGAATGGTTCGCGACGAGCCACGACGCTCGCCCTCACAAGGCACCAACACCTGCATCTGCGGACACCTCATTACCGCCCCGGTCCGCTCGACCTATTTGCCCACCGGGATCGTGAACGAATGGCGGTGTACCGCTTGCGGCAACCACTGGGAGACGATTGCTGATCCCGGTGTGGACGCAACCAAGCCGGATCAATGAGCCATTGGACAGCTTTTTGCCCAGCCACGGCAACGCGGCGGCGAACAGAAGCTGCTCGACCAAGACGGGCGAAACAGAGCGGCGATTGCACTGCTCGTCTCTCAAAAAGGAGGCTCCTGTGAAGGGAAACATATTCAACAGCAAGGGTATTCACGTCGGCTTTGTGGTCGGTCGAGAGATCTTCGACCGTAATGGCGCCAAGCTCTATGATCTCAAGGGCATCAACATTTACCGGCTGTCCGGAGAGTTGGTTGGCCATCTCACCGACGCGAGCGGTTCGGACAAACGGCTCGATAAAGCGACCGACCGTCTGTTCAGGTAATCACCCAGGCGCGGGCGACGGGCGGACGCCCGAGGGCGCGGCCAAACGCAGACCTATGATCCCACTAACTTGTTGCGCTCTCGTCAGCCCAGGGGTTGATGTGGATCAATGGCGCTCGCTACCATTCGGTTGCATTCGGATGGTCATAGAGCCAGACTAAAATCCGGCGGCCATAGAGGAGAACTGCAAATGAGTGATCTAGTCGTGATCGCATTTCCAACCGAGGCGAAGGCGGAAGAAGTTCGTCAGAAATTGCTGGCCATGCAGAAGGAGTACCTGATCGAACTGGGCGATGCGGTGATTGCGGTGAAGGATCCCGAAGGCCGGGTCAAGCTGAACCAGCTCATCAACACCACGGCCGCCGGCGCGGTCGGCGGCGCGTTCTGGGGCACGCTGATCGGCCTGATCTTCCTGATGCCGCTTGCAGGCGCGGCGCTTGGCGCCGCCGGCGGCACGCTCGGCGGATACCTGACCGACGTCGGTATCGACGACAAATGGATGAAGGAAACGGCTGCTGCCATTCAACCGGGAACCGCAGCCCTTTTTGTGCTGGCGCGCAGGGTGACCGGTGACAAGGTGCTTGAAGGTCTCAAGGGCGAAGGCGGCACCGTGCTGAAGACGTCTCTCGACCACACCAAGGAAGAGGCCCTGCGGGCGGCGCTGGCCGGCGTGCAAGCGGCCGTTCCTGCCCAACCTTCACCGGGTACTTGACGAGACTACCGCCAACGATGCGCCGGAGCAGTCAGTTCAACTTCGGCGCAAGCATCTTTCCTTCGATCTTGGGCAGATCGGCGGCGGGCTGCAGCTTGTCGGGATTGGCGCGGCGGGCGAGCTCGACGGTGAGCCGCTCGGCCGCTTCCGGCTGCATCAGGCCGAGGATGTCGGCCATCTTGCGCGGCTGAATCTGCGAGGCAATCTCGTAGAGCACGCTCATTTCCAACCGGTCGAACACCTTTGCGGCGTCTTTCGGCTTCATGCCCTCATACATCGTGACGATGCCCTTGAAGCGCGCGGCGTCGGCTTCGGCCTTCTGTGCCGCAGCCGCGCTGGTCCTGGCATCGTTGGCCTTGGCCTCCTCCACCTTCGCTTCGATGCGCTTTTCGGCCGCCTTCAACAGGCTTTCGCGGATCTCGATCTCGCGCGCGCGGGCGTCCAATTCCTGCCGGCGCGCCTGCAACCGCTCCAGGATCGCACGTTCGGAGGCCGAGATCTGCGGCGGCAGATTGGGATTGACCACGACGCCATCAGGCTGCGGCGGCGGATCGGCGGCGGTGGGCGGCTCTTCTTTTTTCTTCTCATCCTTGCTTTGCACCGAGCCGGTGATGTCGTTCGGATCTCCCTTGTTCTTTCCTCCCGGGAAATTCAGCGTCTCCTGCGCCCATGACGGCTTGCTCGACTGCGGATCGTAGTCGAACACATAGCCGCCATCGAGCACGAGGCCCGCGACCTTCAGCACCACGAGGCCGAAGATCGCGACCAGCACGACCGGGATGACACGGATGTCGCGAAACGCACTCATGCGGCCATACCGCCTGCCCTTCTGCGTTCGGTGAAGGCTTCAGCCGCCGCCGCCACCGCCTTGGCCGGCGACATCTTCGGCGCCGCCGGCGCGGGCGCCACGGCCGGCGCGGACTCCGTGATCGGCCGTCCCGCCTGCACGATCCGCGACAACCGGCGGATCATGGCATCTGCCTCCGACAACTGGCTCTTCAGATGTGCCGACATCTGCGTCGCCGCGGTGAGCTGGCTGCCGAGATTCTCGTTGACGTCGCGCACCGTGTGCTTCAGCCCGCCGATCGCGCGCTCGGCGATCTCGGTCGCGGTGATCAGTTCGGCGATGGTGGCCTTCAGCGAGTGCTCGTCGGCCTTCAGCCGCTGCAGGCGCTTGTTGAGCAGCATGCAGTAGCCGATCGTCAGTATCAACAGCACGGCGACCAGGCTTTCGATCGCAATTCCGAGGGAATGATTCAAACTATGCCTCCATCATCTTGGTCTGCTCGTCGGCCTTCTCGAACATCGCAAAGGTGGTATTCGGCTTGCGCAAATTCTTGCTGACGCGGATCGCGACGCGGTCGCCGACGCGACCCATGCGGCCCTCGGTCAGGGTGACGTTGCCGCAACGCACCGACACCAGCGAGTCCGCGCGGATGTCGAGCGGCAGCGTGTCGCCGACCTTCAGCTTCATCAAATGCTTCAGCGGAATGTCGGCTTCATAGAGCACGGCTTCGACCGCGATCTCGGCCTGCGCCACTTCGGTCGCGAAATGTCCTTCCCAGATCGGATCGCGGCCGAACTTTTCGCCCATGAACATCTGCAACAGCACGTTGCGGATCGGTTCGATGGTGGCATAAGGCAGCAGCAATTCGATGTTGCCGCCGCGGTCCTCCATGTCGATGCGCAGGCGCACCAGGATCGCGGCGTTGGCGGGACGGCTGATCGCGGCAAAGCGCGGATTGGTCTCGAGGCGGTCGATGGTGAATTTCACCGGCGACAACGGCCGGAACGCCTGCTCGGCATCGGCCAGCACCACCTCGATCAGGCGCTTCACCAGATTGGTCTCGATCGTGGTGTAGGGACGGCCCTCGATACGCAACGAAGTCTGGCCCCTTCGGCCGCCGAGCAGCACGTCGATCATCGAATAGATCAGGCTCGAATCGACCATCGCGAGCCCGAAATTCTCCCACTCCTCTGCCTTGAAGACGCTGAGCACCGCCGGCAGCGGGATCGAGTTCATGTAGTCGCCGAAGCGCACCGAGGTGATGCGGTCGAGCGAGACTTCGACGTTGTCGGAGGTGAAATTGCGCAAGCTCGTCGTCATCAACCGCACCAGGCGGTCGAACACGATTTCCAGCATCGGCAGGCGTTCATACGACACCATCGCGGAATCGATGATGGCGCGGATGCCGGAATGGTCGTCGAGATTGACGTCACCAACCGTGAAGCCGAGCAGGTTGTCGATCTCTTCCTGCGAGAGAACGCGCTCGCCGCCGTTCTTGGTGCCGAAGTCGCGGCTGCCGTCCTCGACCATGGCCGCCCATTGCAGCGCCATGGTCTCCGACAATTCATTCTTGGCAGCTTCTTCCGCTGCCGCCGTGGGATCCTCGGAATCGAGCGACGCCTCCCATTGGGCGGCGATCGCGTCCTGGTCCATCTGGTCGGTGCCGGCCATCGCTACTGGACCACGACTTCCTTGAACAACACCGCGTTCACCTGGTTGGGCGACAGCGCCGCGTTGACACGCTTGGTGAGTTCTTCCTTGAGGCGGAACAGGCCGGCCGAGCCGTTGAGATCGCTGGCGCGCAGTTCGCGCAAATAGGTCTGGAACAGGTCGGTGACGCGCGGCAGCGACGGCTTGATCGCCTCGACCTGCTTCTCCTCCTTCACCTCCAGCACCAGCTTGACCTTCAGATACTGGATGCGCTCGCCGGGCGCGCCGACGAGGTTCACGAGCATGTCGGGGACTTCGACGAAGGCCGGCGGCTTCAGCGGCGGCGCTTCGGCATGCACCTCCTCGCCATGGCCGCGCATCAAGAAGAACCAGCCGGCGCCTCCGCCAAGGACGGCGAGGAAGCCCACGGCAGCGATGATCAGCTTGAGCTTGCCCTTCTTCGAAGCTGCGGCCTCGCCCTCGGCGCCGCCCTCCGCCTTGTCCTCGTCCGCCATCGCCCGCCCGCCCCAAAAACCGGAAACGAACGCGATTTGCCCCAGCCA
>NZ_JADYVX010000180.1 GCF_020194175.1 Bradyrhizobium sp. BRP22
ACCAACGATGCTGGTGCCATAAAGTGAGCAACGTACTCGACAAGGTCGCCAAATCCGTGCAGGGCCCCATGAAGAACGACGTGCGGAACATCTATCTGGCCCCACACCGGGCCGAAGCTGAAACCGCGATCGACGTCTTCGCCGAGAAGTACCACGTCAAATACGGACGTGCGGTGGAGTGCCTGATCAAGGATCGCCATGCGCTGCTCGCCTTCTTCGACT
>NZ_JADYVX010000181.1 GCF_020194175.1 Bradyrhizobium sp. BRP22
CGATGTTGAGGATGCGGAAGCGCCGCCCGTTGGCGAACTGGTCATGGACGAAGTCCAGCGACCAGCGCGCGTTGGGCCTCGCCTCGACCAGGATCGGGGCCCGGGTCCCCACCGCCTTGCGGCGGGCTCGTCGCTTGCGGACGGTGAGCCCTTCCTCGCGATAAAGCCGGTAGATCCGGTTGATCCCCGATGGTTCGCCCTCCCGCCGCAGCA
>NZ_JADYVX010000182.1 GCF_020194175.1 Bradyrhizobium sp. BRP22
GGAGCACGATCGGGCTCAGATCCAGCGACGGGCGGTTCTGATCCAACCGCCCGTTCGCACATTCTGGCAGATTCTGCGGACACAAGAGCACGAAGTAAGCCGTAAACCATCGCGCAGGGAAAGCCGGAGTTGCTTCGGTTGACCTGTGGTCCTACCCCCGTGCTTTTTGTTGCACGGGGCCCACGGGTGCAACCGGCACCCGGCTTTCCC
>NZ_JADYVX010000183.1 GCF_020194175.1 Bradyrhizobium sp. BRP22
GGAATTCGCACAGCGCAGCTTCACGGTCAAACCAGGTCACCGCGTCAGACGCCAACCGGTGCGCCTTCTCATCCCGGGCGCGTGAAGTCGGTTCCATAGAGCACCTCTTTTCGAATCAGGTGTCCATCAAAGAATCACAAGCGATTCTGGCGACTCAAGTTTTCGACTCGGTGCACCTCAAAAAATGTGGGTAATCGTAAG
>NZ_JADYVX010000019.1 GCF_020194175.1 Bradyrhizobium sp. BRP22
GGGTGGGGGTCTCTCCGCGAGTCACGCTGTCTGAACGCGCCCCTCCCGTCGATGGCCGTCAAACGGCATGTTGTGCCACGAAATTGCCAGGAGACAGATTTCGTCGATGGTATCTAATAAGCCGCTTTGTATTTGTAATTGTGAGGGGAGAATGACCGATGAAGCTCGCTCGCTCCGCTTTACCTTTACTTGCGGCGCTTCTTGCAAGTCCAGCCGTTGCGCAATCCTTTCCGCCAGGGTCTGCGGTTTATAACTGGCATTATACTTGTCCCACCAACAATCCGGACGGCACGTGCCGGTTTTCGATTTTGGCGGCGAACTACGCTGGAAATAACGTCGCCGATGTTCAGGCTGTGCTGGCCTATCAAACTGTCGGAGCGCAGCAGATTCCATTCTACCATTCCGGATCACGTTTATGGGCAACAAAAAACCGGGTTTGGTGATGGTCCAGGCCAATGCTGCAGTTTCATTTGCGGCCTACGGCATGGCCCAGGCGACTGGCACGGGTCCCATTGCTTCTGAAACTGCCTCTGTGTTGAACTAGCAAGAGCAGCTAGGAGCTGTTTCCGATCAAGTTGGGTCATAGTCATCGTAGCCTGCGGCGGCGAGATAGTTGCGGCACTCGTCAGAGGTGAAGCGGGTAAAGGCTTGCCGGATGGCGGCGCGCAGATCTGGGTCGGTGCGGGCTTCCGCGGTCCGAAGCAGCGCTTTCAACAGCCGCCTTCTCATTGTAATAAGACGAGTTAACTTTGTGTCACGCGAGACGATGCAGCCGCAAGCATTCGGATGCCGCGGCGGCGACGGCCTTTCGAGCGGCCAACGGGCGTCACGCGGCGAGCGGCGACGGAGCGAGGAGACGGCGATGGCGACGCCCTACAAGATCGAGATTTCCGACGACCGGCTCGCGACCATCGCGCGCAAGGTCGCCGCCTACGACTGGAGCGAGCTTCCCGACGCGGGAGGTTGGCGATCGGGCGTCGGGGTCGCCGACCTCCAGCGGCTCGTCACCTATTGGCAGGATGTCTACGACTGGCGTGCCGTCGAGCGGCGCCTCAATCGGCTTCCGAATTTCATGACGGATATCGACGGCGAGCACCTGCATTTCGTGCATTTGAAGGGCGACGGCTCGAAGCCGCCGCTTCTACTCCTGCACGGCTGGCCAGGCTCGTATCTCGAGTTCGAGCCGCTGCTGGAGCCGCTGGTGGCGGACGGTCACGACGTCGTCGTCCCGTCGCTGCCCGGCTTCGCTTTCTCGAAGCCGATCACCGGCCTCGTCGGGCCGCGGCGGGCCGCGGCGCTGATGAACGGGCTGATGGGCGAGCTCTACGGTGCCGAGCGCTTCATCGTCCAGGGCGGGGATTGGGGTAACGCCATCGCCGCGTGGATGGCGCACGACCGGCCTGACGCGCTGCTCGGCATCCACCTCAACATGGTCAACCTACACGCGGAGGATGCCGCACCGACGAGCGACGCGGAAAAGGCATTCGTCGCCAAACGGGACGAACTCTTGGAGCTGGAGAGCGGCTACAGTCACCAGCAGGGGACGCGCCCGCAAACGCTCGGCGCGGCGATGGCCGACAGCCCCGTCGGCGCGGCCGGCTGGATGCTCGAGAAGATCGGCAAGTGGCCGATCTCCCGGTGGCGCCCGATGGCCGCCCGGACATCTGGAGCAAGTTCTGCGAAGAAGAGCTGCTCACCAACATCATGCTCTACGTCGCGCCGTCCTCGGTCGTCACCGCGACCTGGATCTATCAGGGCAGGCGCCTCGAAAAGTCGAACAAGTTTCCCGCTGGAACGCGCATCAAGGTGCCGACTGGCGTCGCCGCCTTCCCCGACCCCGTATTCATCCCGCCGCCGCGCTCCTTTGCACAGAAGACCTACGACATCGTGCACTGGAGCGACATGCCGTCGGGCGGCCACTTCGCCGCTTGGGAGGAGCCGGACCTGATGCTGAGCGAGCTGCGGGCGTTCGTCGCCCTGGTCCTCGGCAAAAGCTCGTGACGTCGGCAATCTTGGCGACCGCGGAATTGGCAGCTATACCCGCGGCCCTGCCGCGGGCGTGGCGGAACTAGTCTCTCTCTAGCGCGCGTCGCGTGCCAGCACGCGCGGCGGCAGCTTGCTCCGCGCATCGCCCACGGTCAGCGCCATCGCTGCGACCGAGACCACGCGCTCGATGATCCCTTCGACGTCATCGACATCGCATTTGCCCTCCGACAGCTTCGTCAGCCGCTCGCTGTCGCGCACCGTCTGCTGCGCCATGGCGAGTGCGAAATGCAGGCCCCAATAGAGTTCGACATCGCTGTGTCCGGGGAGCGAGCGCCGCATCGCCGCGATGAACTTGCGCAAATGATCGATCTCGCGATTCCGGATGCGGCGGATCGGCGGCACTGACTCAATCGAGACCCGGATCATGAAGCGTGCGGCGGTCGAGCGCTGGTTCTCGGGGCCAAGACAGCCGCGCAAGGTCGGTCCGACAAGGGCGCGCAGCACCGCGTCGATCGAGGCCCGTCCATCGCCTGCTTCCTCGGCCGCCTGCAACAGTCGGAGCCGTTCGCGATTGAGCTGGATGCTGCGGGTGACGAACAGTTCCGCGATCAACTCGTCCTTCGAGCCGAAATGATAGTTCACCGCGGCGAGGTTGACGTTCGCCTCCGCGACAATGTCGCGCAGGGTGACGTCGCCGAAGCCGCGGTCGGCATAGAGCCGCTCGGCGGCGGCGAGGATGGCGGTTCGGGTCTGGTCGCTGGCCATGGCTTCGCTCTCTCCGTCATTCCGGGGCGCGGCACAGCCGCGAACCCGGAATCTCGCGCCGCGCATCTCCAGATTCCGGGTTCAGCCCTCGCGGGCTGCCCCGGAATGACGGGAGACTTCGAGGGAGTTGCATTTCAAACATTTGTATGAAACTATCGTTTGAAGGCTGGAAAATGTCAATCCGCTGATCGGCGCGATCGGCGTTCCGGCACCCCACAATTTGTCGCCTGCGGTCAGGCCTTGCGGCATGCCGGCGGCAGGAAGACAGTGCGGCCCAAGTCTAGGAAACGAGGAGCGTCCCATGGATTTCACGATGTCGGACAAGCAGAAGGAATGGCTGAACCGCGTGCAGTCGTTCATGAACACGCATGTTCGCCCGGCCGTGCCGGTCTACAAGAAGCAGGACGAGGAGGGGCCGCGCTGGAAGGTGATCCCGATCCTCGAGGAACTGAAGAAGAAGGCCAGGGCCGAGGGCCTTTGGAACATGTTCCTGCCGCCGTCCTCGCATGATGACGACGAATTTCACGGCGCGGGCTTGACCAATCTCGAATACGCGCTGCTCTCGGAAGAGATGGGGCACATCACCTGGGCGTCGGAAGTCTTCAATTGCTCGGCGCCCGACACCGGCAACATGGAAGTCCTGTTCCGCTACGGCAACAAGGAGCAGAAGCGGCAATGGCTGCGTCCGTTGATGGACGGCGAGATCCGCTCCGCCTTCCTGATGACGGAGCCCGCGGTGGCTTCGTCGGATGCCACCAACATTGAGACCCGCATCGAGCGCGACGGCGATCACTACGTGATCAACGGCCGCAAATGGTGGTCGTCGGGTGTCGGTGATCCCCGCTGCAAGATCGCGATCTTGATGGGCAAGACCGATCCGACGGCGGCCAGGCATCAGCAGCAGTCGCAGATCCTGGTGCCGCTCGACACTCCCGGCATCAAGGTCGAGAAGATGCTGCCGGTGTTCGGCTTCGACGACGCGCCGCACGGCCATGCGCAGGTGCTGCTCGAGAACGTGCGCGTGCCGGCCTCGAACCTGTTGCTCGGCGAGGGCCGCGGCTTCGAGATCGCGCAGGGCCGCCTTGGGCCGGGCCGCATCCATCACTGCATGCGCACCATCGGCAAGGCCGAGGAGGCGCTGGAGAAGATGGTGAAGCGGCTGATGTCGCGCACCGCCTTCGGCAAGAAGATCATCGAGCATTCGGTGTGGGAGCAGCGCATCGGCGAGGCCCGCACCAATATCGAGATGACGCGCCTGCTCTGCCTCAAGGCCGCCGACATGATGGACAAGGTTGGCAACAAGACCGCGCAGCTCGAAATCGCCATGATCAAGGTCGCGGCGCCGAACATGGCGCTGAAGATCATCGACGACGCGATCCAGGCGTTTGGCGGCGGCGGCGTCTCCGACGACGCGGGCCTTGCGAAGGATTATGCCGGCATCCGCACGCTGCGGCTGGCCGACGGTCCGGACGAGGTGCATAACCGCGCCATTGCCAGACTTGAACTTCGGAAGTATGCAAACACAGCGCATTAACGGGAGTGTCGCGATGGCGCTCCCCAAGAATGGTGAGGGAGCGTCATCGTGGCGGACGGCGTCAGGAAGGACGAGGAATTTTCCGGGACCCGGGAAGTCGAGGAACGGCATCGCATCGACGAGGCACGCCTTGCCCGCTGGATGCAGGAGCATGTCGAAGGCTTTCAGGGGCCGCTGACGGTCCTGCAGTTCAAGGGCGGCCAGTCCAATCCGACCTACAAGCTCGAGACGCCTGGCCGCTCCTATGTGATGCGGCGCAAGCCGTTCGGTAAATTGTTGCCGTCGGCGCACGCGGTCGATCGCGAGTTCCGCGTGATCGCCGCGCTCGGCAAGCAGGGCTTTCCGGTCGCGAAGGCCTACGCGCTCTGCACCGACGATTCCGTGATCGGCGCCACCTTCTACATCATGTCCTTTGAAGAGGGCCGGGTGTTCTGGGACCCGACGCTGCCGAGCCAGACGCCGGAGGATCGGCGCAAGATCTTCACCAGCAAGATCGAGACACTGGCGAAACTCCACGTCTTCAATCCCGAAGCGATCGGGCTCGGCGATTTCGGCAAGCCCGGCAATTATTTCGCGCGCCAGATCGATCGCTGGACCAAGCAGTACCGCGCCTCCGAAACCCAGCACATCGAAGAATTCGAAAAGGTTGCCGAGTGGCTGCCGAAGACCGTGCCGCAGCAGGAGCGCGTTTCGATCGTCCACGGCGACTATCGCCTCGACAACATGATCTTCCATCCGACCGAGCCACGGGTACTCGCGGTGCTGGATTGGGAATTGTCGACACTCGGCGATCCCATGGCCGACTTCACCTATCTGTTGATGCAGTGGACGATGTCGGGGCTCGTCGACGCCGATCTCAAGGCGTTGAACATTCCAAGTCTGGAAGAGGCCGCGCAGATATATTGCAGCGTCACCAACATGGCGGTGCCTGATCTGAACTGGTACTTCGCCTACAACCTGTTCCGCCTCGCGGGCATCACGCAGGGTATCGCGGGGCGGATCCGCGACGGCACCGCCGCGAACGCGAAGGCAATCGAATCCGCCAAGCGTACCGTGCCGCTGTCCAAGGCATCATGGGAATACGCGCAAAAGGCGGGCGCGACGTGACAGAAGATGTTGTGACGCGATCCGTTCGGATCGCGTCACTTTATGGTTGCCGACCCTATCCGTCCAATCCGGCCTGCTAGCTGCCTTGGCCCTTTCCTCAAACGTACGCGGAAGCCTTTTCATGGCGGTGGCCATGGCAGGCTTCACGATGAACGATGCGATCACCAAGGTCGTGACGTCGGAGATGAATTTCGGCCAGGTGATGCTGGTGCGGGGCGTGTTTGCCGTCGCGCTGATCGCGGCGCTGGCATTCCATCAGGGCGCGATGCGGCCGCTGCGGACGCTCCTGGTCAAGCCGGTCGCGCTACGCGTGATCGGCGAAGTCGGCGGAACGGTCGCGTACCTCGCGGCCATCGCGCATTTGCCGTTGGCGAATATCTCCGCGATCCTTCAGGCGCTGCCGCTGCTCGTCACGCTCGGTGCGGCGCTCGCATTCGGTGAGCCCGTCGGCTGGCGGCGCTGGCTCGCGATCATAGCCGGTTTCGTCGGCGTTCTCATCATCGTTCGGCCGGGCGCCGAAGGTTTCAACCAGTTCACGCTGCTCGCGCTGATCTCGGTGATCTTCTGCGCGTTGCGCGATCTCGCGACCAGGCGGATACCGGCGCAGATCCCGTCGCTGTTCGTCACCCTGGTGACGACGGTGACGGTGATGATCACCGGTGCGGTCATCCTCGTCCCGCTGGGCGGCTGGACCCCGCCATCCACCGGCGCGCTCGGCCTGCTGGCAATGGCGGCGGTTCTTGTCCTGATCGGCTACCAGTGCGTCATCATGGCGCTGCGCACTGGCGACATCTCGGCCGTGGCGCCGTTCCGCTACACCGCACTGCTATGGTCGATCCTGCTCGGCTATCTCGTCTTCGGCGACGTGCCCGACGCCATAATGACTGCAGGCGCGTCGATCATCGTGCTCTCAGGGCTCTACGCATTCTACCGCGAACACAAGCGCAAGCGCCCGGTGGCCGCAGGCGCACCCGGCCTGCCGCCGGATGGGCTGTGATCACCGCGGTAGGGCGGATTGTCAGGCCGCGCCTTTCCAGGCGCTTGAGCGGAATCCCTTCAGCCAGCATGGTGCGGAGCGTTGTTCGGCTGCTAGGAGCATTTTCGGTTCTGATTGAATCAGAACCGAAGCTCTAGATTCTTGTTTTGGCGCGTTTTCTTCACGCGAACCGGTGTCCACTTCGCTCGAAAACGCTCTAGTCCTGTGAACGCGTAAAGGGCACAAAGCGCACGAGGCCGACGGTGCGCGTTGTCGTCTGGCCAGGACCGATCTTTTCGACCACCGTGAGCTGCTGAGTGGTGTAGGCGGGTCCGACCGGCATCACCAGCCGGCCCCCCACTTTAAGCTGCTCAATCAGGGGCGGCGGCACCTGTCCCAGCGCGGCGGTTACGACGATTGCGTCAAAAGGACCGCATTCGGGCCAGCCGGCGTATCCGTCGCCGAGCCGAACGTTGACGTTGTCATAGGCGAGGTCCCTGAGTGTTTTGGCGGCGGCCTCGGCCAATTGCGGGATGATCTCGATGGTGCAGACGTTTCGTGCCAGACGCGCCAGGACGGCGGCTTGATAGCCCGAGCCCGTACCGATTTCGAGCACGACATCGTCGGGCGCGACGTTGGCCAGTTGCGTCATCAACGCGACGATCAACGGCTGCGATATGGTCTGGCCGAAGCCGATCGGAACTGGCATGTCCGCGTATGCGATGGAGCAGGAGCGCTCAGGGATGAACCGGTGGCGCTGTGTTTGCGCCATGGCTTCAAGGACCCTCTCCGACGGCTCCTGCTGTCCAAAAACACCGCGGGACCGAGCGTAGCCGCGGATGGTTTCGACCATGGCGGCGCGTTCGCGGATGCATTCTGCGTCCTGCGCATTCGCTTCTCGCAGACCTGCAACCACGGAAATCACCACCAGCAGCAAGGCATTCATGAGCAGCGCGGCCTTCCCAGCCGGTTCGCGATCCGCATCAATCTTTCGAACGCAAGGCACCATTGGTCATTCAGGCGGCCCGAACGTAGCCGTAACGCAGGAGCGAGGGCTCGATGGACGCGGACGCGTATTCGTTCTTGAGCGCCGCGAGCCGATCCTCGGAAAACACCGGCATCCTGGTGTTGTCAGCCGCTTTCATCTTGATCTTGTAGAGCCGGATCGCGTTGCTGGCGAAGATCTGCTGCTTGGTCGGGCTGTCCGCGTCGCCCAGCGGCGCAAAGCCGTACTTCTTTTGCATGTCCTCAGGGATTTCCAGCCGGCGCAGCGCCTCAATCTGCCACTGCGGCGACCCGTACCAGACCGAGTCGGTGCCCCACATGACATGCTCGACCCCCATGCCCTTGATCAGCGTGCCGACCAGGGCGGCGCAGAATTTGGGATGCGCCACCGCAGAGTTGGCGAACGACGTGCCGAGCTCGGCATAGACGTTGGTGACGCCGAACTTCTGCGGGATCTCCGCGAGGTCCGTGGCCCAGCGGATGCGGCCGGTCTGCTCGAACTCGGCCCAGGCCTGGTCGGGCAGCTCAAGGAATGGCCGCAACGCCGAGTGGTAGATCACGAAGTTCATCTCCGGCCAGTCCTTGGCAGCTTTTCCGATATCCCACGCGGTTGCGTATTCCCACACGCCGGCAAAGGACTTCTCGTAGTCGGGCGGCAGCAGACCCTTGTGGATGCAGAGCGTGTTGATGCCGGCCTTCACCGCTTTCTCGTAGAACGGGTACATCACCTGCTCGTCGTCGAGCCGCCATGGGAATTTCGAGGGCGCAAGCGGGTCGCCAATCGTGTAGGACTTCCAGGAATCCGGCTTGTAGACGGCGATCGCCTTGTCGACCTCCTCCATCCAGCCAGGTTGCTTCGGGGTGATCACGCTGTGCGCCAGCAGCCGCCGAGAGCCGGCGAAATCGTTGATCAACTCCCGGGCCTTGACGATCTGCTCGTTGGAGAGCAGCCACCAGCTCGGGTCGTCGAACGGCGCGCCGCTCAACAGCGCCAGGCTGGTATCGCTGTCGTAGTAAATCTCTTTCACATAGTTCTCGAATTTGTATCGGCCTAGCGAGGAGACGCCTTCCTCCTTCATCTTCGGGTTCCAGTGCTCGCTCGCAAACTGGCCAAGCCCCAACAGCTCCTTGTGGTCGAAGTCGTCGCGCACGAAATGGGTCTGGACGTCGAAGATGAACTGCCCGGCGAGGCTTTGCGCCCGGGCCAGCATGACCTCCGGCTCGCGGGCTTCGGCTGGCGCGACCTGGAAGACATTGCCATAGACGTCGTTCATCGCGAGAAAGGCTGCAGCCATGCCGCAGCTCGTGCGCATGAATTGCCGGCGGTTCAGACCCAGGTGCCTGCCGTTCGCCTCGGCCAGCTCATTGATCCTGGCCTCGACCTTCTTCTGGGTATCGCTCTGCGGCGGCGGCAGATACTCGCCGTTGGATACGATCTGGGTCGGAATTGGGGTGGCCGCCGATGCTGACTCGGCCCCGGCGACGAGGCGTTGTTCTCGCTCACTAAGCCAAGTGCTCATCCTATCCTCCGTGGTCGGTGATTGAATGCGCCGGTCGTTGCCCCATCGAGGCTGCACGCCTGCCCCTGCTTGCGGGCGGTGAACAGGACCGGCTCGGCGTAGCCCTCGATCCTGCTCCAAGAAATGCAGTGCGGCGGCGGCACGCATGGAGGCGAGCTATTCAATGCTCAAACATGCCTTACCGCAAGCGACGTAATCCGGCAGACGCACTGTCCCAACGCGATCTTGCTTGTTGCGGGGTGAAGCGCTGGGAGCACGAAGCGGGCCGGAAATCTGATGCGCGTGGAAATTAATTTGTTGAATGATCTCAAGCTGATTTGCGGCGTCCAGGCACCGCGCGAAAAATATTTCGCTTAAGGCGTCGGGCAAATCAGCATTATGACTCCGCGCGTCTCAGCGCGAATGAGGGGCGGGTCGCGATCGTCACGAACGTTGCGGTGAGATGCGGTGGACGTGATGGGTGTGACTGACGAGCATGCGTATCACGGACGGCGAAGTCGTGTGGTTCTGGCGCCCCGACGTTGGCGCTAAGTTTTTTGCGCAAACAAGTTTGCGCGAGAGGCGACGGTGGCAAGAAAGCCCGGTCACCGAGAAGAGCACGAAGTAAGCCTGTAAACCATCGCGCAGGGAAAGCCGGAGTTGCTTCGGTTGACCTGTGGTCCTACCCCCGTGCTTTTTGTTGCACGGGGCCCACGGGTGCGACCGGCACCCGGCTTTCCCTGCGCCCTCACTTCAATGAGAGCGTAAAACGAGGCGCAAGACTCGGGCAATCCATGCCGCGAGAACGCGACCTCACATCCGCTCCACCGTCATGCCCCGCCAACGGGTCGGCGCGTACGCGCCGCCCGATGACAGGCTCCGGCGGGGCATCCAGTACCCGGCGGCCTCTCGGCTCGAGCACCACCGTCTCCGGAATACTGGATCGTCCGGTCAAGCCGGACGATGACAGCGGAGAGGCTGTTTGAATCCGAACCCCATATCGTCATTGCGAGCGGAGCGAAGCAATCCATCTCGCCACCCGCGGAGGAATGGATTGCTTCGCTGCGCTCGCAATGACGATGTAGAGAAAGCGTGCGACAAAACGCTTTTCCGGTGCTGATTGATGCGCCCTCTCCCCTTGTGGGAGAGGGCTACTCCGGCGCCGGCAACGAACTCAGTTGGGTGAGGGGTCTCTCTCCACGCGTACTCTCGCTCGCGGAGACAATCCCTCATCCGGCCTTCGCGCCACCTTCTCCCACAAGGGGAGAACCATGTCCGTTTTTTGTTGTTTGGCCCCGTCCGCCCATGTCCGGCTAAACCGCCAATCTCTTGTAAAAGCACAACTTTTCCATACTTTTCCCTCAGTAGCCGTCCGCCCGAATTCGCGATTGTCAGGGCGGATTCCAGACTCAAATGCAGACTCGTTCAAGAGGGGAATAGCCGAAAATGCCAAACCTGACGCCGCGCAAGCGCAAGGGCATCGACGACGATGCGCTGGCCAAGCTCCCACCGCGAAAGACGCAATATCGCCACGGCATCGGCTCGGGGCTCTATCTCCTGGTCAAGCCCAACGGCACCAAGATTTTCCGTTTCGATTATTCGTTCGGCAGCTACACCGAAGGCAAGCACGTCGGCGAGCCAATCCGTAAAACCATCTCGTTCGGAATCTTCCCCGACATGAAGGTCGGCGAAGCGATGAACAAGCTTTCCGATGCGCGCGACCAGCTCAAGGCAGGCCGCGACCCGCTGGCGGTCAAGGCGCTCGGCGACGACGCGCTCGATGGGACCGGCTTTCCCCCTTTCCGCAAAGCTGCCCATGGCTGGCTGACCACGCTTGAGGGCATGTCCTACAAGACCCAGAATCGCGCCAAGAACATGGTCAAATATCTCTGCGACGGTGTCGAGCTGGCGGACGGCACGAGGGTGCCGGGGTTCGGCCACGTCAACACCGATCAGGTCAAGGGCAGCCACCTGTCGCCGATTCTGGTGGCGTTCGAAAACGAGTACGAGACCCGCCGCCGCCTGCTTCCGGCGGCGCGCGACATCATCGCCTATGCCGCCGCGCGCGGCATGTGGCCGGAGGACTACGCGCCGTTTGATCGCCTGAGCGCATCGAAGGGGTTCGCGGGCCATGTCACCGAGAGCCGCCCCGCGATCATTGATCCCAAGCCGTTCGGCGAGCTGCTGCGCAAAATCGACGACTACCGCTCGGATAAGGCGCGGACGGAGCGGCATGTTCACGAGCAGATCGGCCTCAAACTGCTCGCGCTGACCTTCGTCCGCCCCGGCAACGTCGAAAGCGCCGAATGGTCCGAATTCGATTTCGACGGAAAGCAATGGGTCATCCCGGCTGCGAAGCTGAAAATGTTCAGCCAGCGGCGGAAGGCGAAAAAGGACACTCGCAATCTGGTCGTGCCGCTGTCGCGGCAGGCGGTCGAACTGTTGATGGAATTGCGCAAGCGGACCGGCAACAGCCGCTACCTTTTCCCGGGCGCCAGCAAAGCGGAGCCCGACAAGGAAATCGGAATGCCCTTTGGTCGGCTCAATGATGCGCTGGTCGAGCTTGGCTATCAGGGCATCCATTGCGCGCACGGCTTCCGGTCGAGTGCCTCGACGATGCTCAACGCCGAACGCGTGATGATCAGCGGCCATCTGGTGGCGCGTTGGACCGACCAGAAGGCGTTGATCGAAGTGCAGCTTGATCACGACGACGCTTCGACGCAGGCGATCTATGATCGCGGCGGCCGGATCACCGAGCGAACCGACATGATGCAGTTCTGGGCCGACAAGGTCGACACCATGCGCAAGGGCGCGGTCGTGCTGCCGTTCGCCGCATAAATCCGAAGACGCAACTACACGAAGACGGGGGTCGCCTAGATCATCTCGGCGTCATCACTCGTCTGCCAGAGTTCCGGCAGGGCCAAGATCATAAGGGCGTTTCCCCGGTTTTGCAGTTCGTTGCACCGAGCATGTCTGCTTATCGCTCGGTTGAGCGAGATTCCCGCAGCTCACGCATTCGGTGCCGTTCGTGTTTTTGACGCAAATCTCATAGTTGTCGCCCTTGTTCGAGACGGTGCAATCTGTCCCGCGAGAGATACAGATTCCGAGAGCCGTGCCGGTCTTGGTCGCGAACGCCGGCATCGCCGCAGCGAGTGAAAACACGAACACCGCAGCAATGCGAAGACACATGTTGTTGCGCATAGCCTTCTCCTTGGTTCAAACCGCTTCAGCCGAATTCAAACCGCATTGACCCCGACATACTGACTTCGAACGCCCGCCGGGTCAGTGATGCAGCTCACAACTGAGGAGCGCCGTCTTGTCACGTTTCGCGCCGCACGATGATGTTGCGCCGCCGCAAGGTCTGGTTGGGTTGCTCGCCGAACATCTCGCTGTAGTCCCTCGCGAACCGGCCGACGTCGGCGAAGCCGTGCTCGATCGCGATCCTCGTGACCGTGTCGCCAGGTCCCGCCGTCAGCAGCGCGGTATGCGCAGCGCCGAGCCGCTTGCGGCGAAAGAATTCCCGTGGCGGCACTCCGAGGACCTCGGCAAAGGCGTGCTGCAGCGCGCGCGGCGACACGCCGAATTGGTGCGCGAGGTCGGTGAGGTTCACCCTGGTCGGACCGGCGTCGACCAGAAAACGGTCGACGTCGCGCACCAGCGATACCGCCAATGACAGTCGCGGCTTGCGATGGTGCCAGCCGGCACTGTGGATGACCGGTCCAGTCATCAGCTCCAAAATTCGAAGCCTGTAATATTCAGCGCTCCCGGCTGTCATCGTCTCCCCATGCGCAGCGACCACGTTGAGCAGCATCCGCAAACCGGCGGCGCGGGCGCGACCGGTGGTTGGATCAGTTGACAGCACCGTGACGGGCTGACGCCATATCCAAGCATCTTGCGCGCCAGGGTCTGTGCCAAGAAACGCGAACAGCTCCTCGGGCTCGACGAAGATCGACGCATAAGCGTTGCTGCCGACATACCGCGCATACAGTTCAGTCCCGGGCTGGACGATCACGAGATCGCCGGGCATCGTCTCGATGTTCTGAAACAACGCTGGCGAACCATCGAGCGTCATGCCGAGTACCCAGCGCCGCTCGCTCAAGATCCCGCGTGAGCGCAGGCCACGTGAAAAGGTCCCGGTTGAGGCACCGACGCGGCCCACAGACAGGTGCGTCAATTCGCCCGTCATCTGCCCGCGCTCAAGCTGCAGGATTTCGGTTGGCGCATCCTGCACTGCATCCTGCAGCATCTCGAAATCCGAAAACAGCGTGCGGGGCCTTACGACTATTTTCACCATCCGACGTTGGTAGCGCGCGTGCAGCTGATTCTCGAATCGACTGCGCACGTTTCATCGCTGGCGCAAATTGCACATCATGCTGCGCAAACTACGTATTGTTATGTGAAAAGAAGAAACCGGCTAGAATTCGCTCGCATGACATGCGGTTGATGACCGCAAAATGAGCTGCCTGCAGGTTGTATCAACCATGCGTCGACTAGTCGTATTGCTTACCACTTTCTCCTAGTTCTACAGGGCGAAATGCGTGCGATCACGGCGAGTTGTGACGACAACCGCGAGGCGGAATGCACGCCGAGGTTAGCGGGTTCGACCAAAGTTGTGAGCGTGGTTTCGCCACACTTTCGCATTTAGAAATTCACCAAACCGTGACGCCACAGATGTGGCCGTACACAAGAAACGACGCGTCCAAGGGCCATGATGAAACGTCAGTGCGGCAGCTGCTCGCTTTGTTGCAAATTGCTGCCCGTCCCGCCACTGGGGAAGCCGGCGGGCAAGAGCTGCGGCTACCAAAAATTCCTGAAGGGCTGCACGGTCCGTCAGACCGCGCGCATGCCGCCCGAATGCTCGCTGTGGTCCTGCCGCTGGCTGGTCAACGATGACGCTGGCGACCTGTCGCGTCCCGATCGCTCGCATTACGTCATCGACCTGATGCCGGATTACATCTCGGTGCAGGACAACGCGACCGGCGAGCTGACTAACATCCAGGTGGTTCAGATCTGGGTCAATCCCCATCACCGCGATGCCCACCGCGATCCCGCTTTGCGGCGGTGGCTGCATCGCCGTGCCGATCGAGGGATCGCTGCCTTGATCCGATTCAACATCCGCGAGGCCGTCGCGGTGTTCGCGCCGCCTTTCAGTGCCGATGGCGATTGGCACGAGATGGGCGGCATTTCGGACAGCCGAACCCATACGTTCGGCGACGTCCTGAAAGCGCTCGGAGAAGCGCCAAATATGAAAGGCAAGCGTCATGACCAAGAGAGAGAAACCGCCGGAGGTGGATCACTTCCTCATTCATTGTGAGGCGGAAAGCAACGAGGTCGGCCCGATCATCGCGGCATTGACCCGGATGGGGGTCAAGAACATCGGCTATGAGCTGAAGACCGACGTCCCGACCTTCGCGGGCAATCGCTCGCATGCCGTAAAGGCCGAGGATTTTCTCGTCGCCTGGATCGCGGACCATCCGACCTTCAAGGCGATCGACGCGGTGACACACTTCCGCGAGCACGACCGGACCGATGGCGCCTGTTACACCGCGCTGCGCGTGCTGGTCGCCAAGGGCACACTCAAAAAGCTGTCGTCCGGCAACTACACGCGGGCCGACGTCAAGGCGCTTGCGTCGCCGAAGACACCGGCCAAGTCGACAGCGAAGCCGGTCGAGCACGAGCGCACCGGGCGCGAGGAGATCGAGCGTTTCAGCCGCACCCGCAAGACGGTCACGGTGATGCAGCTGCGCGAGCTGTTTCGCGAACAGGGTCGCAACGATGGTTCGGTCAGCCCGATCATCGACAAGCTGCTCAATGAGAAGGCGCTCAAGCGCGTCGGCCCCGGCGAGTACACCGCCGTGAAGCGAAAGAAGACCATCAAGCGGAGGAAATCGGCGGCATCACCGCCACCGCACCTGAATGGTGGGTCACATGCGGGGGAAACGATCAATGGCTAAGGTAGGACCGGGACACAATTCGGGTACGCTATGGTTGCGGCGCACCTGGCGCGAAATCGACAGAGACCCTGAATGCGACCGCTTCAAAGACCTCCGGCAGAAGGAGCGCATCAAGGACGCTGACCTCGCGGTGCTCGCCGGACTCGCTGGCTCCACCGTCAAGAACATGTTCGGCGGCAAGACCCGGCGGCCGCAACACGCGACGTTCGCCAAGATGGCTTCTGCGCTCGGGTACAAATACGACCTCGTGCGTGACGAGAAGCCGGACTATGCGGCGGAAATTCCCAAGGCGAGAGCGGAGTACCGGGCATACCGCGCCACGCTCGGCAAACGCAAGGCCAAGGCGAAAGCCAAAGCCAGAACGAACGGACACGGCAGGAGCAAGTAAATCCATGGCGCAGCGTACCCCGCTCGGGAAGCCGCGCGGGCCAACCGAAAGTGACGTGATGGTCGGTCGGCGGATACGGCGGCGGCGACTGGAGAAGAACCTCAGCCAGTCCCAGCTCGGAGCCGCGCTTGGCATCAGTTTCCAGCAAATCCAGAAATACGAGAAAGGTATCAACCGCGTCGGTGCGATCCGGCTCCAGCAGATCGCGAACGAGCTAGACATCGAGGTAGCCACGCTCCTTGCCGAGACCGGCAGGGCGTTGCCCTCGGCCGTCGATGAATTCCTCGCGACCAAGGAGGGTCATGACCTGTTCGCTGCCGTGATGCTGATCAGGCAGAACCCGAAGCTGCTGCGTGCCGTGGTCCGCGCAATCGACGCTTTCGCGAGGGAGGCTCTGCAGTGAACGAGTCAGCCGAAAACACGCCTACGCGCGCGGAGGATCAAGCGCAGATCGACCGCGCCGCGCGCATCATCGACCAGTTCGCGTTTCGCGAAAAGCAGCCGTTGATGGACCGGCAGCGGATCGCCCGCAACAAGGCAAGCATCATCCTTGCCGATGCCACGGCCGAACGCGAGGAGCTGCTCAACGAACTTGTCAGCGCGCACCGGCAAATGGACATGCTGCTCACGGGAAAACTGGAAGTCACTTCCCCCGAACTGTGGTGCGGCGTCAAGCGCCGCATCGAGCTGCTCGCGCGCTATGGCAGGTTGCTGCCATGACGGTCCTGCATTCGCCACCCAACGAGCTGCTGCGCATCTACAAGGTCTATCTGTTCGTCTCGGTCGACGAGCATGGCGAAGGAGTCTGCGCCGCACCGGTTCTTGGTCCCGGCACCGTCGTGCCGCTGATCGCGGCCGATCAGGCCAGGCTCCGGGCGCTGCTCCCGTGGGCAGGCCACATCGCCGAGATGAGCGGTAAGCCGATCAAGCTGCTGACATTCACCAGCCGCGCCGAGCTGATGACAATCACCCCGGATGGACCGGCTGCGCAGTGAGGACGCCATGGGCAAGAAGAAGATCACCCCGACACCTGAGCAGGCAGCGGCGATCGAGCGCTGGAACGCCATCGCGCTGCAGGTGTACCGTAGCATGATCTACGGAGACGACGACACGATGCTGCTGCTGGCGAAAGAAGCCGGCGAGGCCGCTTTGCCGCTGGTCACCGACGACAAGGCGCGCCACCAAATCGAGGCCTGCCTCAAGGCGATCGAGGGCTTCATGCGCGAGCGTGAGGCGGGCCGATGATGCAGGGTGGAAGCTGCCCGGACTGCCGTGGCTTCATCTTCCGCGATGGGCCGCGCGGCGGGATATCACAGAACATCGAATGCGTCGGCTGCGGCAGCCGCTTCAACGTCGTGCGCTACTTCGACCACATCGTGCGGGTCGAGCGCCTGCCGCGCGAACGCGAGGGCGGCGGAAAATGGCGCGAGGACATGTTCCCGCGCGTGCTTCAATAACAACTTAGACAGGAGGGAACGGGGAATGGCGGAGCGTACCACCCGAGAGCTTGGCGAGCTTATCATCCTTTGCCAACTGCTCCAGATTTCGGCGGCGAAGACGCGGGGCATCCTCTCGCGGGCGCAGATCGCCGACCGGCCGATGGACCGGACACGGCTTGAGAAGGTCCTCGTCGGCCTAGACCTTGCCGAGGACAATGTCCGCAGCATCATCCGGACAACAAAAAAAGCCCCGCCCGAAGGCGGGGCAACAGGCTTGTCATGACGGTCTGGCTCGGGCTCGCGGTTATCCCTTCATCTCGCCAGACGCGGCGCTCCGGCATCAATGATACCGGCGAAGTTAAGCAGCAGGACGATCACGATGAGGACGCCGATCACCACAATGACAACATTGGCCACGCGGCGGAACGGTTCATCCATCGGGACGGCATTCACGAGGTAATGCAGCAGCCACATAATGACGCCGACGACGACAAGGTAGATCACGAGATAGATCAGGCTAGCGAGCATGACTAATTCTCCTCAAACAGATACGACGCTGACGCTAGCGAACGCTGCCCGGCTCCTACGCAATCGCGGACCCAGGCATTTGCGAGACCTGATCACCAAGATCACCGCCACGCTTGACTTTCCGGCCGAGCGCGCCAACCGGCTCAAACGCTTCATCGAGATCGCCGTGGCCTATGAGGCCGGTCACCCGGTCAACACCATCGAGCAGCGCCACGGCTGCACCCGCTCGACGATCCTGAGATACGCGCGCATTGCGGGCCTGCCGAAGCGCCCGAGGCATTTCGACGTCAAAACCCGCCGTCGCGTGATCCGCCTCTACAGGGCCAAGCTCCCGGTCGCCGTCATCGCCAAGCGATGCATGGTCTCCACGGCCTATGTCTCGAAAACAGCGACCGAGGAAGGGATCAAGCGCAAGCCGCAAGGCTAGGACGTTTTGTCCCCGAACACTTCTTCGACCAGCGCCAGCATCATCGCTGCGGTATCCTTGACGTGGACGAGGCCAAGGCGGGCGCGGTCAACGCAGCCGTGCTCGCCGCCGTTTGCGACCTTGAACAGGTTGGCCGCAGCCTCGCGCGCACCCATCAGGATGCCATCGACAACTTCTTGCCTGATGTCGGTCATCGCAGGATGTCCGGTCCGCGCCGCACTTGCCGGCGCAGGCGGAAGCGGCGCCTTGGCAGCTCGCCGTTCACCGTCACCTTGACGGCCACGTTCTCAGGCGCGGTGATCGCCACATTGACCTCGGCCTCGTCAGGCTCCGGCCTGGGCGGCGGTTTCGGCTGCCCCGCCGGATTGATCCACGCGAGGAATTCGGCCTCGCTGCCGTTGAAGCGGTCGAGGTCGACATAGCTGTCAGCGATGCCGGGAATTTCCCCGGTCTCCGAATACTGCCAGAGCGCCCATTCCTCATAGGTGCCGCTCGGCCAGCTGATGTCGTCCTCGCTGCTGGTGTAGTGCGCCAGCCACAGATCGGTGTACTCGGCCAGGAAGTCGTCGCATCCATTGCCGAGCTGCTCCTTCAGCAGATGGCCCGAATAGATCGTGACCTTGAGATCACGGTCGTAATCGAGCAGCGCCTGGACGGCGTCGCGCAAGGTGTCGAGCGAGCAGCCAGCCTCCTCATAGTCGATGACCACGCGCTCGCCCGGCACCGGGTCGACGACCGACAGATAGAATTCGGCCTGCGCGCGGCCTTCGCCGGGTTTGAGCCAGAAGTAGGTTGCGATCGAGAGCCCGGCGGCTAGCGCGTTCGCGCAGTTCTCTGCGCGCGCCGAATCGATGAAGGTGGTGCCCTCGGTGGCCTTGTGGATCACGCCGAGCACACCGGCCCGCTTGGCCTCGTCGAAGTCCAGATAACCCTGATGGTGTGAGATGTCGATGCAGACCGGGATGTCGCTCATGTCATCACCTGCGTTGGCGCTGGAAATGGCTATTGAATCCTTCCGGAGGTGCCGCCGGTTGTCGGCGGTGGCGGGCGGCGCGGTTTTTGCCTCTCAGTTCTCCTTTGATGTTGGCGACGGTACGATGCAGCGCTTGGCGAGATCGGCGAGCAATGCATCTTTGCGCAGCGTCGCTTCGCCCAGCGCGTGCATGAAGTTGTGCGCGACGTAACCGCCGCCGAGCAGAAACAGCACGTTGACGATAACCAGCGCGAGCGCCAGTGGCTGGGACTTCAGGGCTTCGACCGTGCCGCTGGCGACCTTGCCGCCTTCCTCAAGCGCCCCCATTAGGCTGCCAACCTTCCGCCGCCTTTGAGCGCGTCCACTTCAGCTTTCAATTCTTTGATGGCGTTGATCAGTGCGAAGATCAGCGGCGCGGTGTCAAGTTCGCGCAAATCGGTCACCGGTTGCCCATCGATGTAGGCGGCGCGCTGCTTCACCATCTCAGGCAGCACGGTCTCGACTTCCTGCGCGATCAATCCAGCGAACTTTGTCCCGGCAACAGCCGGTTGGTAATGCGGGCTGTTGCGGTAGGGGGGCAGCGACGGCTCTTCGGGAAATTCCTCGAACACCGCCACGCTCGGGTCGCGCTCGGTGTCGTTGCCCTTGAAGGTGAAATACACCGGATTCAATTGGATGACCGCATCGAGCCCGCGATCGTAGGTCCCGAACACGTTCTTGATGCGCGAGTCGGAGCTATCGGTCCAAGGTCCACCACCCGGTTTGTAGGCTGGACCGAGATTGATGTAACCGTTGTCGCTTGGCCGCCAATAGCATATCGATTGTACTGCGCCACCAGCAGCGCTAAAGACGCTACCATATAGGCTGTTGTCAGACCCCATCACGAAACCGCAAGCTCGCGACGGGTTCTGACTGATCAAAGCACCGCCAATGGCAGCGGAGGTGCTTGCCCATACGTTTCCACTAAATCGGTTGTTCGATAGCTCGAAGCTCGCTGCGATAGTAGTAGTTACCGCCGCACCGGCAGCGGCTGAAGCAGTGCTGCGATTGAGCGAGATAGTGCCGCCAGCGGGATCAAATGACATCGTGAACATATAACCGGCGTTCATGGTCCGCCACTGCGGAGCACCGGTTAAGTCGACGTAGCCATTGATATCGAACGATGTGCCATTGACGCGAGCCGCTGCCCAAACGCTCGTATTATTCGGCACAGTCGGCACTGCGACATTCCCCACCCAAATTTGATTCGAAAAACGAGCATTGCCGCTGGACCGATAAACGGTGAACGGCGCACCAAGCAGCGTGCCAGCATCATCGAAGCGTTCGATGCTGAACTCGCTGCCAGCATTGCCGCCGGTTTCAGTTTGACTGCCACCCGGGTTGACAGTCCACCGTGTCTTCCCAGCCTTCTTGCCGACAATCTGATTGGAGCTGTGCTCAAGAACAAGTTGGCCGCCGTTGATGGCTAGCGTGCCTGTCATGGTATCGCCAGCGGCAGCGACGGCCCTCGACCACGCTGACGATTTCCGACCATACATCGCGCCGTCGGTCGGTGCCTCGGGGACAGGACCCGGAGGACCTTGCGGGCCGACTTCGCCTTGCGGTCCCTGAATGCCCTGCGGTCCCTGTGCGCCGGTATCGCCCTTCGGGCCTTGCGACCCCACATTGCCTTGAGGCCCCGCAACACCCGGCGCGCCTTGCGGCCCCTGATCCCCGGTCTCACCCTTCGGTCCCTGCGGTCCTGGCGGCCCCGGCTGACCGGGCGGGCCTTGCTCGGCGACCTGGATCACATCCACATCGCTGTCATTCATGATCTCGATGTCGGGCAGCGGCTCGGTCAGCACCGTGACGGTGGCGTCGTCGTTCACAACCACCACGGAAAGCGACGGCTCGGAAATGATATCCATGTCGGTCATCGCGATGGCCCCGCTTGATTGGTCAATGTGCCGCGCCACACCGAGGTCTGCTGCGTGCCAGCCGCATCCGTCATGATTAGCGAATGATCGTACTCATCGACCGGCAGCCGCTCCAATTGCTCTTGGGTGATTAGCACTGTGAAGTTGCCAGCAGCGGGATCTACGATCGCGATTCCTCCCTCGTCGCCATTCGACAGATGCAGCCACACGGTGACGTCGGCGGCGTTCTTGCGCAGCATCATGCGCAGGCGCGCGCCGGTCAGATCGATCGGGACAAGATCGATCGTCTTGTAGACGAACCTCCGATAGAAATCGGCATCATTGACCGTTTTGATGTTGACGATGGCCATGGCTCACGTCTTCCAGCCGATATCCACTTTCCGACTTCGCTCGAGCGTCACGCCAAAGATGGCATCGATCTGGCCTGTGTCGGTGATGCTGCCATCGTCGACGCCGCTGACTGCCTGGTCGTACATGTCATAAGTCGAGGCAATGAAGGTCGCCAGCTGGTTATACAGACTGTCGATCGCGGTCGCGTCCAGCGTAACCGTGCTGCGGTCGGGGTTGACCCACTTGACGGTGAACTCCTTGTTCGTGGCGGCCACCGAATGATAGCGGTCGAGCAACGTTTGGGTCGCGGGATCAGTGCGGATTTCCGTCAAGCCCGCGATGCCGTTGACCTGCATGCTGCCGACTTCCTTCTGCGCGCGCACTTCGAACGCATACGCCTTCAGATCGACCCAGATCAGGAACGGCACGAGCACGCGCTGCAGTTCGGCGAGCGTCTGTTCGCCATCGTCGTCGCGCGGCCACGGCGTCGCAACGTGGCTCTCAAGCCAGGCCAGATAGTCGGGATCATCCGGCTGGATCATCGTCGAGGTCTTGCTGGAGAACAACCTTCCGTCGTCAGCCAGCCAATACCAATCGTATGGATCATATTCAGCGGTGACTGCGATCATACGTATTGTCCTCCGCTTGAAGTGGTGCCGGCAACAGTGCCGGGCAGATAGTTGCCGCCAGCGCCACCGGTCACGATGATGGAATTCATCGAGGCATCGTATTTCTTGCCGGTGACGTTGGCGAAACCCGTGATCGAATTATAAAAGAACCATCCCTGCGAAGTCGTACCGAATAGAGCCCAAGCAATCATCGAGCACGGCACGGCGATGGTGAGGTTCGGCTTATTCAGGCTGTGATGGATGACGCGTCCGCCGCTCGCGCCTTCCGCATGGCAGCGCGGAGCATTGCCGCTAATCCTGATCGGTCCCATGACACCGAGCAGGCTGCCGTTATACGCGTACATGTGGTTATCGAAACAGAAGCCAAAATCAACCGACCATAGCGTGACCGTAGATGGTCCCCATGTTTCAATGCCGTCACCAACAATCCCCGGTCCATTACTGGCGGACTGCAATTTGAATCCATTGAAGTGATAGTCACCCACACCAACGACCGCGATGGCTGGACCCTGCGGAGATGCGACAGTGCAATTGGAGGGGGTCGCGGGGTCGCCCTCCCATATGACGCTGCCAGAACCACCGATCGAGCCGCACACGAGCGGAGCATAGGTCGCTGGCGCAACATTGACCGTGACGTTAAAGCCATTCAGATTGAACCGAACAAGGGTGTTCTGCGCCTTCTGCAAAGTCTTAAATGCTTTGGTCGACGACGAGCCATCGTTGGCGTCATCGCCGGTTACCCCATTAACCCAATACTCGCGCGGCGCTTGCAGCATGCGCGAGTTCATGATGCCGAAGATGGCCTTGAGCAGCTGCGTCAGGTCGGCATTCGTGGGCGCCTGGCACAGCTGAGCGGCATAGTCGCGGTAACCGTGATCGTAAGCCCACTGGATCACGGCGATGATTTCGCGCTGGTCGTACTCGATGGACTCGGCGGGCGGGATCGATCCTGCGCGGGCAATCGATGGGTCGCCGTTGACGAAGGGAACGCTATAAAGAACGTCCTCTTCCGGCATGCCGTAGGGCTGATTGTATTTCATCGCGCGTGCTCGCAACAAAAAACCCGGCGTTAGGCCGGCTTAGGGTGAGACGTCATTCGGCTGTCCTACGGCGTGCCCGCCATCGGATCGCTGGGCGTCAGGCCGGAATAGTCGAAGATGATTTCGGTGTGCCCGGGCTTCCAGCGCGCGAGGATGCATTCGAGGTCCTCGGCGCGGCCGATGCGCAGATGCGGATCGACGCCGCACTGGCCCGACGTGCAGCGAAACCACTGCAGGCTGATGGTGTGAACGTGCACCGTCCAATAGAAACGGTTCTCAGGCGGGCCGAGGCCGTAGTTCGGCCATTCCGACAATTCGCCTTGCGCAATGCGTTCGCCGTTCGGGTTGTAGACCGGCAGATGGCCGCGCACGAACGTGTCCGAGAACATCGGGTTCGTGCCGTCACCGTACACCCGATTGTCGCCGCAGCGATCGAGCCCGACCATGAAGGTCCGGAATTCGCTGATGGTGATCGAGTAGCCGAGCTTGGTCGCGAAATCGATGTAGAACTGCCGCGACTGGGAGCCCAGCATCGTCATGCGCGCCACCAGCGCGATCTGGCGCGCGGCAATGGTCTGGGGCGAGGTGTAGCAAGGGTCCGGCAGGCCCCAGTTGCGTTCCCAGTCCGGCAGCAATTCCAGCGTCTGGCGCGGATCGCTCTCGCGCTCCAGCAGATCGGCGGCGCGGCCGTCCACATAACCCCAGTAGTTGCAGAGCCCGTCGCAGGCCTGCCACAGCACGCTGTCGGGCGCGTGCTTCGGCCACGCCTGGCCCTGCGGCAACATGGTCAGGAACGCGTCGCGATACTCGTCGCCGGAGCGGCGAACGTGCCGGTCGCTCACGCGTCGCTCTCCTGATAGTCGATGGTGCTGAGCACGGCCATGTGACCCGGCGACGGCATCACGTAGTCATCGTCGGTGACCAGCTTGAACGACACCACGCTCGGCGCGCTCATGATCGCGTAGTTGACCCAGGCGGCGAAGATCCTTTGTCCCGGTGCGGCCTCGACCAGCAGCATGTCGCGCAGGCTCTGTTCGATCTCGGCGCGCACTTCCTCAGTGTCGGGCACCAGATCGGCAATCATGATGTCCAAGAACTGCTTGATGGGCGCGACGACGTAGCAATCCTTGACCGCGACCGGCCGTTTCTGGTCGAGGTAGTCGGCGACCGCGATGATGTCTTCCTCCTGCGGCCAGCCATCGTCGTCGGCGCGCAGGTCATCCATCAGGAAGCGCACGGTCACGGTGCCGAGGCCCATCTCGTTTGGCGAGGCCCATGCCCGCGTGACCCCGGGGACGGCGAGCGCCCATGCCTCGTAGTCGTAGGCGGCACCGCCCATCGGCGGCTGCTGGATGCGGCGCAGGATTCGGGCGCGCAGCTGCTCGTCGGTCTCGGTGTCGGTGCCGCCGGTCAACGCCACCACGGTGGCGATCTGATTGACGCCCGGGATCGGCGTCACCATCGACAGCGAGCTGCCGGGCGGAAGGTTGCCGAATGACCCGGGGTCGAGCGCGCGGATGTCGCCTTCGACCGACCCCGAGCTGGAGGTCGTGATGTCGGCGAGCGCCTCGAACGCGACCACGTTGTTCCGCGACTCGGACTCCGGCGGCATGTTGACGCCGCTCTGCAGCTGGGTGCCAGCCGGAATCACGCTGCCGTTGATGGTGGCGGTAAAGCTCGCCTTGCCGTGGGCCAGCGTCGCCATCTTGCGTCCGGTCGAGCCGTCGGCATTGACAAGCCAGATCTGGCCATGGCGATCGAGCCATTCGGTCTCAGCGGTGTCGGGCAACAGCTGCAGCGCCAGCCAGTCGATGTATTGCAGCGTCAGGTGACAGAGCGCCCCCTGGTTGTCGGACAGCACGCGCAACACACTGTTCGGCACGTTGGCGTCGGCCCCCGGCAGGGACGCGCGAATGCTGTCCCGCACGAGGCCTCTAACCTCACGCAGGGTTGGCGTTGACCACGGCATCTATTCCACCATTGCGTCCCAGAGCACGGCGTAGCGCAGCTCGATCTCGCGAGCGGGGCCGCGATAGATCCGCACCAGCGCGTCGATGCGCTGCTCGGAGACGCGGGTGGCCCAGACGTCAAACCCCGTGCAGATTTTGCGGTCGACGAACGGCTGAATGGCCTGGCGGATGTAGTTCTCGACCATCACCATGGTTGAGCCGCGCCGCGACCCAGCGGAGTCGATCTTGCTTCGCCGTAGCAGCCAAAGCTTCGAGCCGATCGGCCAGCCGTTCCAGAGCAGTTCGGCATCGAGGTCGCCCCACCATCCGCAGCGGTCGGTGGAATCCGGGTCCGGCAAAATATCGTCGGTCGAGGCGAGCGCGTTGGTGCCGAGCGCAACAATGACGGCGGTCGCCAGCGCCTGGGTGTCATCGAGCGTGCCATCCGGCAACAGCGCCCAGTCAACCGTGACGGAGTATTTCGGAAACTGGTTGTTCTGTACGAGCCGGATGTCGGGGACGTTGACGCGGCCCGGCATCGATCACCCGATCCGGCCGAGACTGTTCGAGCAGGGGCCGTCCAGCGTCACCAGCATGCTGAAACTGTTCTTGCCTGCCTCGCCGCCGACGTAGACCTTCTTGTCGGAATTGACGTGCACATAGGTCTTGCCGTCATCGAGCATCGAATGAACCTGGTCGCCGGACATGCGGGTCTTGTCCTTGGTGACGTCGATGAAGCGATGGCTGTCCTTGCCCTTCTTGTAGAGCGCCTCCTGTCCGCGCTTCTGCTGCTGCTGGCCGCTTCCGCCGGAGCCGCCGGAGCCCGCCCGCGTCTGCGCACGACCGCCAGAGCCGCCGCCTTTCTGCACGCTGTCATTGCTCTCCGAGTCCTCGGGCACGAGCTGCATCCGCACGGTCTTGTTCTGCGGCGCGGACCAGTAGCCGCCGTCCTCGGTCATGTGGAATTGCTGCTTGTCGCCGCGCCCGCGAAACATCGCGGTGTCGCCCTTCGCCAGCTTGAACATGCGGTGCCGCCGGTCGTCCATCGGCCCCGCAGCCGGGAATGACCGATTGCCGCCGATGAAGGACATGAAGCATTCGGCGCTGGCGAGCACCTTACCGTTCTCGTCCTTCTCGGCATCGAATACCACGCTGGTGAAGCCGTAGTTCTGCGCCGCCTCGATCTCCTGGCGCGTCTCGTTGGCCATGAAGTTTCCGCCCATCTCCTGCATCAGCTTGGTGTCGTCCACCTTGTCGACCACGCTGCGCGCGCCGCCCGAGCTGTAGGCGCGGAACGACGAATTGAGCGGGGTTGCGCGGTGCATATCGCTCCTCCTGTCAGATTGCTTCGCCCCCGGGTTGAACCGGATTGCTTAAGTCCCAGCCGCCGCTGTCGCGGAATTTCCAGGGTGCCACCAGATCCAGCGTCGTCAGCGTGCCGCTGCGGCTGTCCTGAGAGAACGTCGCGCATTCGATCACCAACGCCGTATTCAGCATTGCCATTGGCGAATAGACGTGAACCTTGTCCCCGGGCTCCCAGAGGCTGACACCATCCCGCAGCCAGCCTTGGACAACGATCGTTGTCGTCAGGATCGTGCCGTTGCTCCAGATCGCCTCGTAGCGCGCCCGGTTCTGGACCTCGGCCTGTGTCTTGACCGGCTGTTCGGCGGGCGTCAGCCGCATCGTTCGCAGCGGCGTTGGCGTGCCGCTCGCGACCCCCTTCAGCTCGCTCGCTGCGGTGCAGGAATTGTCGTCGCTTGCAGCATGCTGGGCATCGACACGCAGTTCCTGCCAGACCGTCTTGTGCGTGATCTCGCACTGGCATGATTTGATGTTGATGCCTTCGATCAGCTCGGTGACGACGGGGAAGTTGTGTTCGCCGATCAGCACGAAGTTGCCGAACGCGTCTGAACTCATCACCACGCCGCGCGGCCGTGCGATCCGCTCGAGAAAATCCCAGACCAGCTCGCCCTTTTCGCTCTGCAGCTTGTCGAACGGCGTGGTGTCGATGCTGCCGATCACCTGCATGCCGACGCCGTAGGGCGCGATCACTTCCTGCGCGACCTGGACGATGTTCTTCTTGTCGAAATTGCCGGTCTTGTGGTCCACGCTGGACTTGGACGCCTGGGCGGTTTCGCTCTTGCCGATCAGCATCACGCCATGGCTGGTGGCGTCGTAGGCGACCTGCCGCGTTTCGATAAATCCGGTAATGGCCAGCTGTCCCGCCAGCTCGACCGTGCAGTGATCGTCGGGCTTGAACTGCAGCCGCGTCCACAGCGGCACCCTGCCGCGAGCCGTCGTCACCTCGGTGTCGCGCTCTGCTGCAGTGAATCGAAACCAGTGGAAGGCATCGCCCCAGCGTTTCTGCACCCAGACCGATTCCCAGTCCTCGAACGTGCGATTATTGACCGTGAGGACCGCTATCTCTTGGGGCTTGCGGGCCATTGCTACGCCGACAGCGCCTGTCCACTGACCGGGCAGAAGGCGGGATGGACGATCTTGTTTTCCTCGCGCAGTTCGTCGGCGCGGCCAGCGTCGTCATAAAGCTTGTATGCGATGACCAGCGTGGGCAGCGCGTCGGCGAACCAGTATTGGAGCATCCTGGGCAGCGGCCGCGCGGTCTCGATCAGGTGATTGGTGATCGCCGCGTGCAGCCGGACCAGCGCCTGATAGGTCATCGAGTCCATGTCGTCGGCCGCGATTTCCCCGGCCTCGGCGAACGGCTGCTGCATCGCGTCCTTGATGGCGACGACGTCCTGTCGGCTGACGAACGACATGCCTGCGATGATCGCGCCCTCGGTCGCGAGGCAGAACCGGACGCAGGCGTTCTTGACCAGCGTGGCGCCGAGCGAGACCGTCTTTTCCTGATCGAGCCGCGCGCGCACGCTCTCGATCTGCTGCAGCGTCGCGCCCGCCAACCGGGCCAGATCGAAGCAGAGATCCAGCGACGGCCCGATCTCGTCGGCGACCAGAAGCTTCATCGCGTTGGCGCGGGTGTCGCCGATGGCGGTGCGAGCCTGCGATCCGGCGCGGCCCTTCGGCGGCACGGTGGCGATCAGGTTTTCGAGCAGGCGGTCGACCAGCGCGGCGGCCTCATGGGCGGCAGACCGGTTCATGCCTCGACTCCCGCTGCAGCGAGCGACTCGGCGGTCAACACCCGCATGGCCTGGCCACGCATGGCCTTGCTCGCTTCGGCCAGCGCGCCAGCGGTGTCGATCGAGGGAGCCCAGCGCTGCGGATCGATGCCATATTCGAGGAACGTCATGTCGAACATGCAGAAGCCGCCCATGCGCTCTTCCTCGGTCAGCCGGTAGCGCGAGCACACCACCATCTGCGGCGGCTGCGTTGGCAGCTGCAGCACGCCGGGGCCTTCTTTTTCGAGCGCGGCGATCAGCAGGTTGCGCGCCAGCCGGTAGTCGCGCCGAAACAGAACGATCTCGCTGTCGTAGGGATAGACGATGCAATAGCCGCGCACGGTGAATTCGCGCGCACTGCGGCCCATGTCCTCGGCATAGGGCAGCTCTTTCTTGGGAAATTCATGCTCGACGATGCGCCGACCGCTCTCGCGCGAATTGACCTCGCAATGAAAGCGCGCGTCGTTGAACGACGCCGGCATGAGCTGATCGCGCCATGCCGTCGGCACGTCGAAGATGTTCGCCACGCTTCATCCCTACTAAGACGTGTTAAAAACCGTAGATGTCCGCTTCCGATGGCCCAAGCGGAAATCTTATAATCAGTCAGAGCATTACCGCTCGTGACCCATTTCGGACTTGGGCATAGCCGGACATCGGCCCACGATCGTGCTATATAACCCTTCGATTTCCCCGCGTACGGGGGCCATCTTGAGCAGCGAGCACGTAGAGCGGCGACTGGCAGCTATTCTGGCGGCGGATGTCGCGGGCTCTTGCCGCCTGATAGGGATCGACGAAGAAGGCACGCTGGCGCGACTGAAAGCGCTTAGAAGGACGCTTTTCGATCCCAAAATCGCTGAGCATCACGGACGTGTCGTCAAGAATACCGGGGACGGCGCTATTGCCGAGTTCGCTAGCGTGGTCGACGCCGTGCGATGTGCCGACGAAATTCAACGCGGCATGGCCGAACAAAATATCGACGTGCCGCAGGACAAGCGGATCGAACTCCGCATCGGCATTCACGTCGGTGATATTATTATCGAAGAGAGCGATATCTTTGGTGACGGGGTCAATATTGCGGTGCGTCTAGAAGGGATCGCTGAGCCGGGCGGGATTTGCATTTCCGACGATGCTCACCGGCAGGTTCGTGGCAAGGTTGAGAGCACCTTAGAGGATATGGGCGCTCAAACTCTCAAGAATATCGCCGAACCGATGCGGGCTTGGCGCGTGCGCATCGGCCCAAGCTCTTCGCCGGCGACAAAAACGCCGACCGAGACTGCGCAGCCCTTCGCGCTGCCCGACAAGCCTTCCATCGCAGTTCTGCCGTTCCGGAACATGTCAGGCGATCCCGAGCAGGAATACTTTGCCGACGGTATCGTCGAAGACATCACCACCGCGCTGTCGCGCTTCAAGTCGCTGTTCGTGATCGCGCGCAATTCGAGCTTCACCTTCAAGGGCCGAGCGGTCGATATAAAGGAAGTCGGGCGAAGGCTCGGCGTGCGCTATGTCCTCGAGGGGTCTGTGCGGAAGGCGTCGGGGAAAATCCGCATCACGGGGCAGTTGATCGATGCGGTTACAGGCGCGCACATCTGGGCGGACAGGTTTGAGCGTGACCTGACCGACGTTTTTGCTCTTCAGGACGAAGTAACCATCGCCGTTGTCTCGGCCATTGAGCCAAAATTGTTTCAAACAGAAATTGCAATGGCGACGCGGCGGCGGCCAGAGAACCTCACCGCGTATGATCTTTATTTCCGTGCTATGCCGCACTATTACCTAATGACCCGGGAAGGGCTTGCCGAGGCGATAAGGCTGGCTCATCGCGCCTTGGAGCTAGACCCTCGGTTCGGCGCTGTCGCGGCTCTGGGAGGTCTCTGTCATATGCAGAACGTCGTTTTGGGCTATGCCAACGATCCTCAGTTCGACCGCAATGAAGCAGTTCGGCTTGTTCGTTTGGCATTGAGCATCGATGATAGTGATCCGGAAACGTTAGCAAGGGCTTCCGTAATCTCGGCGTTCATCGTCGGCGACAGTGAAGCCGAGATCGAAATGGCTGACCGGGCGGTCGCGCTCAACCCAAATTCATGGAGCACATGGAACGGCAGAGGCTGGGTATATACCTATGCGGGGCTGCCGGAGGAAGCGATCCGGAGCTTTGAACGCGCCATTCGCATGAGCCCGGTAGACCCGCGGCTATACGGGACGCTTACTGGCATTGGGCAGGCCCTTATTGAGCTTCGCCGCTTTGACGAGGCCATCGTCGTATTGAAGAAAGCCCTTCGTCAGAACCCCTCCAATTCGGGAACTTACCGCTGCCTCGCGTCCGCCTTCGCCCATCTCGGACGTGACGCTGAGGCGCACGACGCGGCGGCGCGTGTGCTTGAGATCGATCCCGCCTTTACAATTTCGGCGCTTATCGCCCGGGTCCCCAAAAACTCAAAGCTGTTTATTGAGGGTCTTCGGAAAGCGGGGTTGCCCGAATAGCCCGGTGCGCAGTAGGGACGAGGCGATCGAATGACCGCTTCTGGCCCAAGAGCGAAGTTCGGCTCGGCTTCGAAATGGTCCGCTCTATCGGGGAAGAGCGGAAGTGACCGACCGACCAGCCAAATGGCGCTGTTGACCCGTAGCGGAAGTGCAAAAAGGAAAGACCGGGAGCCCTTCCGAGAGTACGCTGGCGGGCATCCCAACAGCAGGAGGGAGCAGCCGCATGTCAATTTCAGGGGAAAGATCAGTATCGCGACGAAACTTTTGCCTCTGTTGCGTCGGCGCTGGCGCTTACACGGCAACGGCCGGATGGCTTACGCCCCGCGAAGCATTTGCAGAGGCGCGAGGCCTCGTCAGCTTGTTCAAGGATAGCGCTGCGGTAACGCAGATCACAACCCACAAGCTACGAGATAATATCAGCGTTCTTGAGGGCTCCGGCGGCAACATCGCCGTTCTGACCGGGACCGATGGCAAAGTGCTCATCGATGGCGGCATCGGTGCGTCGCGTCCCCAAATCACCAAAGCTCTGGCGGATCTCGGCGCCGATCCCATCACGCACTTGGTCAATACGCACTGGCACTTCGATCATACCTCGAGCAACGAATGGCTGCATGCCGCGGGGGCAAAGATTATCGCTCAAGAGAATACGCGCAAGTATCTGTCCGAAGTCCAGCGTGTTGAGGACTGGGACTACAATTTCCTTCCCTTGTCCCCGGGCGGCGTGCCCAGCGAGGTGTTTGCGGCTGAACATAGCCTAAAGCTCAACGGCGCCACCATCGGGCTGAAACGTTACACGCCGGCGCACACCGATAGCGACATCTCCGTCATCTTTGGCGAGGCCGACATCCTACATACCGGCGATACCTATTGGAACGGCATCTATCCTTTCATCGACTATTCGACCGGGGGCAGCATCGACGGTATGATCGCAGCCTCAGACGCCAACCTGGCGGCGACGACAAACACGACAATCATCATTCCAGGACATGGTCACCCCGTCAGCAATAAGGCCGAGTTGAAGGAGTTCCGCGACATGCTCGTCGCCATCAGAGAAAGCGTCGCAAAACTCAAGCAGCAGGGAAGATCGCGAGACGAGATCGTGGCGGCCAAGCCAACCGCAGCGTTTGATGCAAAGCGGGGCAATTTTCCTATCGATCCCGGTTTCTTCACGAGACTAGTTTACGAGGGCGTCTGATCACGGCGTCGCCCCGCGCGGATCAAAGTCGTCCCGTGAAATCGACATAATGTTTCCATCGATAGAGCACACGCGACGGAGCGAAGCCCGCCAGATGGTCGATCAGACGGGCGCAATACGTCAGCTTGTGGCCACCGCTGTCGCATCCCACGACCGAGGATATGTCGGCTGTCATGTGTAGACCGGGCCTAACTTAAACCGGGGCCATATCGTCGAGATTGAGCCACAGCGGAACTGCGAGGCTGACGCTTTCGGTAATGTGTATTCGACCTCTGGGGATCGCACTCACTACGCAGCATCAACCGCTTTCGGCCTCCGCCGGGAGCACCGAAGCAGGGGAGCGACGGCTATTTAAGTGCCTGAGCGTCAATAGGCTGGCGGCGACCGTCACAAGGTTCATGCCGACGATGTAGTAGACGAAAGAGAGCCTGTCGCCTGTTGAGGCGATGATCCAAGTGAACACGATCTGGGCTGTGCCTCCGAACAAAGTTGTCGCAAGAGCCATCGAGATGGAAAACCCGGTGCTGCGAACCGCTGCTGGGAACGCATTGAGGACGAGAAAAACCGGTGCGGCGCCTCCGACTGCGTGCAACGCCGTCAAGCCGACGATAACCGCCAAGAGAACCGTTGGCGAACCGCCGGGCGAGGCGATGCTCAGCGCCGGATACACCAACAGCGCCAAAGCGAGGCGAAGCGCGAACGCAAGACGCGTCACTCCAAGCTTGTCGGTCAGCACACCACCCATCAATATGAACACCATTCCGACCACACCCACGGCAAAATTTATCGTCACTGCAACTTGTTGTGAGTAGTGCAGCATGGCGGTCGCGTAAGCAGCCGCATAGAGAAAGAAGTACTGAGTGACGGTAACGCCTGATATCACCAGGACGCCCAGCGTGGTGAGCTGCCATTCGCGACGCAGGACGGTCGACAAAATGCTGGACATGCTGACGTGGGGCCGATCGGGCGACAACGTCTCACGCAATCGCCGGCGGATGTAAATGCCGAACGGCGCAATCAGGATACCGATCAGGAAGGCTACTCTCCATCCCCCTTGCTCGACCGCGGTTTTGGGCAGGAGCATAGCGAGCAAGAGGCCGACTACGCCGGACATGATGCCTGCCAAACCTTGACCGGCAAATTGGAAGCTACCGAAGAAGCACTCCCGTCCGACCGGCGCTGTTTCCATCAGGAAGACGGTCGAGGGAGCGAGCTCACCACCAACCGAGAAGCCTTGAATGAGACGCCCAACGGCCAAAAGGATCGGCGCCGCTATTCCTATCTGCGCATAGCTTGGAAGCAGGCCGATCATCCCGCTGGCAAACGCCATCAGCCCGATCGTCACCGTCATGGCTGACTTCCTGCCGTAGCGATCACTATACGCTCCGAGCAACACGGCGCCGAGAGGACGGACGAAGAAGCCAATCCCAAAGGTCGAGACTGACAGGATAAGGCTAGTCATGGGATCTTGCGCCGGGAAGAATGTGCGGCCGAGGATGGGCGCAAAGGCGGTGTAGATGGTGAAGTCGTAGAATTCGAGAGCATTTCCCAGGACGACAGCAGCAATTGTCCGCAGCGGGAGATTCGTTAGGCGGCGAGCATTGGGCGAAGCATCGAGGCGAAGATCTGCGCCATGCGCGTGGTCCAGGTCTTTCATGGCTATTTGTCCGATTGATCAGACAGCGACGGTGGCGACGTTCGCACTAATATTGAGACGGGTAGCGAATGGTTCGGACAGGCTGGCGAACCGGCTGAGGATGCGCTCGGTCTCTTCTCCCGCTGCAAGCCGAGGACGACCTCGGAGATGTCTCTTTTCACCAAGACCGAGCGAAACGGGATAAATATCGATGCTGGACAATCGTCCGTCGCTGAAGCTGCAGACCGGCACGACCGTTTCCCAGAAGCGGCGGTCAGCCGGAAAGCTCTTGCGATCGGAATCGGTGCGTTGCTTGAAGACCATGCCAGGCGTCAGCGTCGGATCGACGCGGAACCGCTCGTAGGCATCAGCGGGCAAGCGTTGCACCAGTTCATTCTGGCCCACGAAGTTGCCAAGGCTGTAGAAGATCGGACACCCTTCATAGATCTCCATGCCGCGCAGCAGGTGCGGACCGTGCCCGACCACGAGATGCGCGCCCTCGTCAATCATACGATGCGCGAAAGCAAGGAGGAATTCGGCGGGATGTTCCTCGTCCTTGCCATACTCATGGGAATGGAAACTCACCATCACCAGATCGCTGAGGTCGCGGGCCTCGCGGACCCAACGCGCAATCGCTTCGACATCGGCGGAACTGACGTTCGTGCGGGTTGCCGGCCGTTCCGCTGCGCGAAAGCGCATCTTCTCGAATTCGACCACGTTGGGGTCTTCCGGCGGAAAACCGAATCCGAGCTGGATGATCTTCTGGCGCATGCGTTCCAGGCCGAGCTGCTCGGAAATTTCGACGATCGAAGCAAGTTGGTTCGGCGTGACCTCGTATACCGTGGTGTGACGCAGGGGATTGAGACCCGGTCGGCCTGGCATGTCGGGGCGCTGTGCGCTCGCCTCCTGTCCGTTCGCGAAGGTTGCCGAGCAAGAGATCAGGGCCACTGTTCCGTTCGGATGCGTGTGATAAACGGGACGTCGCGCTTCTTCGAGATTGCGCCCCACGCCGGCGTAGCTGAGACGGCGATTTTCCATGGCCTCGATCGCCGAAAGCAGGCCGGAGACGCCGTAATCGAGGCAGTGGTTGGTTGCCATGGCGAAGAGATCGAAGCCGGCATCGGTCAGCTCATCCAACACCCAGGCGGGTGCGCCAAAATGCGATCCTCCGCTTTCGAGGACAGGATCTCCGACGAAATCATTCGGAAGGACCTCGAGATTTGTAAAAGCGATATCGGCGTCTCGGATCAGCTCGAAAAGCGGCCGCATTGTCGCATCGTCACGCGTCAGCAGCCGCCGCTCGACGATGCTGTCCCCAGTCAAAGCGACGCGAAGTTTGGATCCATTCGTCATGATGGCCTCAATTGACCAGGAGAAGGCGCTCAGGCGCGCCAGCAAGGCCATGCTTGAGGGCGCGTGTTACGCAACATTGTCCGACTCAGGAATTCGCGTTACGGCGGTAACCGCGGTTGCACGATTGTGGTGCGTTCGTAATGTGGGCGCGCGAGGTGCCGTCGTCATTTGGACCCTTGCCCATTGGCAGTCCGCCTGTCGCGAACACAACGTCTTTCCGAGCGGCGCCGATATCGTAGCGCTCGAGTTCGGTTTTTGGCCGAACGCGAAGTCCGCGCGGAATCGGAAATCGTCTGCCTATCGGGGTAGATCGGAAGTGATTGGTCGACCTTCCAATCGGCGCTCTTGACCCAAAGCGGACCAGCGTCCGCCCCCATGACAGGCGTGCACTTCGATGTAATGTCTGCACCTCACGCTATAGGTCGATCTCAAGCGGCTTGCAGGATCAACTCGCTCACGCGCTCCGGTGCATCGAGCATGGCCATGTGCCCCACGTCCGACAGTTCAAATGTGACCCAAGACTTGTTGCCTTTGCAGTCCGCAAGGGCCTTGTCGAAAACCGGCTGCGGAAATTTCGGCAGGCGGATGTAGGTTTTCTTCGCCACCTTCTCGAGCGCCCCGGAAAGTTTGACGGGCTGAAGATAGGTACCGACCGGATGCGCTGTGGCCCTGGACAGTACGAAAGGCTGATCACGTTCAGCAACAGCAACCACCCCCCACTTCGGCGGCGGACCAAAGCCCGCCGTGCCCCTTTCAACTGCCGTCTGTACGGCGTTGCGCATTGGCTCGGCTGAGAGGTCCGGCAGCTTCTGTCCGTCGGTCGGCAGGAAGGCATCGAGCCACACGATCGATGAGACGCGATTGCCAATACTTTCGAGTGCGCCTGCGCCTATGAAGCCTGCATACGACCACGCCACGAGGCAGACACTATCGAGGCTCTCCCATTGGATCAGATTGACGACGTCGGCAATGTGAGTGTCGAGGTTGATGTCCTTGCTCAGCAAATGCGAGCGCTCTGCTAGACCTGTCAATGACGGAGCGAATACTTTGTGGCCGGCCTGTTCGAGCCGGTCAGCGACCCGGCGCCAGATCCAGCCGCCGCAAAAAGTCCCACTGATCAAAACGAAGGTCTTTCGCGTTGATTGGGCGCGGGCGGCACCGATTACGCCGGGCGCCGCTGCTGCCGCAAGACCGCCAGCTGCAGCACTACGAAGCATGCGACGGCGAGTGATTCCACTATTCCTCATGACAAATTCCTATTGTTCAAGGAAATCGGACTATTAGCGGATTGCAACTTGGAGGATATCCGCGCATCGGCTCGCGGCCAAGGTCTGTAATTGGCCCGTGGCTGACCCCAGCTCAGAGCGTCGCGAGGTCTGCTTCCTGGAGGTAACCCGGACAGGGCCATGCAAGCTCGCCAAGGCAGCCTTTGACCCAAATCGGGCACGCTAGCCGAGCGTCAGACTGATCGACGGTTCGGCGTGCGGGCCTGCCTGGCCCGACCCGCAGAGGAACAACCTGACCTGATTGCTTGCGAGCACTCGGCAGGAATCTATTTTTCGTGGTCTACCTATAGTAGTCTAGGAGAACGCGGCGACTATGGAGGATTATTTCGATGGGCAGCAACGAACGGTTGGCAGTAGCGGTTGATCGCGTCGACGGAACCCTGCAGATCGTCGATCGTAGCCCACCATTGAAGGAGAACCGCGCCTACCTCGCGCTGCTCGTAGCGCCGGAACTGAAATAAATGTTGGCCAGCCTCATCCTTGCGGACGATCAGAAAGCCGTGCGCCAGCCAATGTCGTCGCTCGCTCCAGAACCCGATGTTCTCGATCAGCGGTAAGAACTCGTCTGCATAGGCGTTCAGCGGGCCGGCCCCTTCCGCCATGGCTTTGGCCGCATTGACCCGCTTTCCAGCGCATAGCGAAACCGATTGTCGACCCTGAAGGACAAGTCAGCCAGCAGAAACTCGCATTGTGCGTAGCTCGTGAGGTACCGGCCACGCAGGAAAGCCGCGCGGTCGATCAGGTCGGTACTATGCTGGCTCGGTCCTTCAGCCATGTGCAATCCAACTTAATCCCGCCTGTTGCTGCCGGCTTCGACCGGCCGCGCGCCACATGCTCCAGCAACCGCCGCAACCTAGGCGGCATCCTCAACACGTTTCTGATCGAATGATGCCATGGCCAGCACTGTACCTGTGGGTCTCGCAAGCCACCCGCGCTAGGGCCCCGGCAGTGGGATTTGCTGAATTTCGTGTTGAATGCTATGAAAGCAACTACAGCGGGCATCAAAGATTCGGGGGTATTTCGTGGCGAAGAAGGCAAAGAAGGCGAAGAAGGCGAAATCTGCGGTCAAGAAGACAGCTAAGAAAGCAAAAAAAACCAGAGGCGGGACAGGACCAAGGCATAAGTAGTCGGCCGGCACGCACGCACGCACGTGAAGCGATGATCGTCCTGGTAGAAGTCGCGGAAGGTCGCGAACAAAAAGAAGTAGCACCGTGAAGCTCCAGGGGTATCGAGAGACCTTCTACACTTTTTCCGGAAAGCTCAGCGATATCTGCAGGCAATTGGCGTTTGCGGGCATTGGTCTGATCTGGCTCTTTAAGAAAGACAATCCCGGGGGGCTCTCCATTCCTCGCGAGCTGTTTGCGCCGGGCGCGTTGGTAGTCGGGGGCTTGGTATTCGATCTTCTCCAATATGCCTTCGGCTCAATTCTTTGGCGGAGCTTTTATCGAAGGAAGGAGAAGGAAAAAGTCGGAGAGGATGTCGAAATTGACCACAGCGACAGTTGGGAACTTCCGATCTGGATATCTTTCTGCTTAAAGACCATTTGTATTGCCATTGCTTACGGATACCTGCTGGCTTTCTTTATCGGCAACATCGAGCCAAGGTAGCCGAAGCCGCGATGGTGTCCCGGGTCAGGGCTCTGCCATCGTCCGGTTGACCCATTTGCTTTCCCCTTCGTTGACCCTGCCGCCGCGCTGCGGGATCATGCGGCAATGGAACTGACTCGCCGGCGTCAGAAGGACGTCCACCCACGAAACTTGGCACATCTACTACGGCGACGTCCGCGTCGGCACGATCGGCGTGCGGGCCGGTGTGCCCAGCCGCGCGCCGCAGTGGGGCTGGAATTGTGGCTTCTATCCCGGCTGGAGCCGGGACAGCAACGGCGCGGGATAGAGGCAAGCTTCGAACAGGCGCGGGCCGCTTTCGAGGCGGCGTGGCGGCAGATGCTGCCGACGCTGACCGAGGCCGCGTTCGACGAGTGGCGCGATGCCGTGGCGAGCCGCGCCGAAATCCGAAGGCTCCATGAGCGCGGCGAGAAGCTGCCCTCCGAAATCCCCAGCTCGATGATGCGCTGTCCTTGCGGCGTCGTGTTCGACAGCCACGACCCGGAGGAAAGCTTGCCCCATCGCGCACACATCTATGCCATCCAGGCCAAGGGCGGGATCATCCGATAACATGTGCAATCTGTACCCTCGTTTGGCGCAGCCCCAGGGGACCGGGGCCGTGCGGCGGGTCGCTGGTGGATGTGGATAGCTGCTGTAACAGCCGGTCGTTGTGTGCAATCTTAGGGTGGGCATAAAGGGGACGGGCCGGTGACTGTAATCAAGAGCAAGGTCGAGCGGAGCTATTGGAAGAATGTAGCTCTCTCGGTCATTCCTGACCTGCTCATCGCATGGGCTGCGATGCGACTCATGGATGGCGGCGCGGAGGTATTCTTCGGAACGCTGATTGCGTTGCAAGCCGTGTATCTGGCGCTTTGGATCAAGCGGAGCGCGTGGAGCTGGCTGTTGTTCTGGCTGACCAACCGCGCATCCATGAGCGGTCACATCGAGGATGTGCTGGCTCGTGACAATTTCCCAAAGCCGCCTGACTTCATTTCCGGGCCGGATGACTACTACTCTGAGATTGTCGAGAACAAGAGGGAAGCATGCGAGATGCGCATAAAGGCGGCGCGCGAATTAGGAACTCTCGCGGGTATCTCGGTCGCAGGCCAGCATCAGCTTGCAATCCAGCTGCGCATGGCGATGGAGGACGGGCTCCAACGGTATGCCAAGCGGCCCCCAGCCGTGTCGAAGGGCGAGAACCAAGCAACCGACGAGGTAACGCTATCGCTTCCGAAAGAGGAGCTGGATACGCTCGCGTGGCTTGCCGACTATGGCTTCCGCCTCCTCACCGCGCCGTCTGAGACGTATCGCAGAAGCATCGACCAGCTGTCATACCGGCAAGCAGCTGCGTTCGCATCGTTGATCGACAAGTTCGAACGCAAGTCAGTACCCGATCTTCTATTAGAGGATGAGGACGAAAAAGAGCGCCGCTTCGCAAGCCAAGAGAACAGGTACCATACGCTGTGGAGCTGCTACCCAAACGAAAGATGAAAGTGCAACTGATCAGGACATCGCGACCGCGCGTGGCATCCATCTGGTCGCGCTGCCGCCGAACAAGATCACGGCGAGCGATCCGCCATCGAACTGATGGCCGGGCGAAAGGTAGAAGGTGAACGGGCAATGTCGAAGCGGTGGGGGGCTATCCTGCGTGGCCATGATGATGACCTGCAAGACTGGCGCGAAATGCTCAAGCCACCGTTCGACCCTTGGATCGAGGTACATGACCCCGACCATGTGCTGCGATCAGCCTCTCTTGAGGGCCTGACATCGGCAATTGAGGTGCGCGACCGCGTCGTCGCTCACATTGAGCGACTAAACGGCACGATGTCTGTGATCCGAGACTGTCAGCCGCTCCAGTTTTCTGGTGTCGCCGAACTTGCACCGGATGGCAAGGTTCACCGAACAGTTTTCATGGACGCGCTCGTACAGTTGCGGGGGCTGAGAACTGGCGCACCGGTCCTGACGACGAGGGGGCCTGACGGTAAGCCAACCCCACCGCCGCCTCCCAGACCAAGCGAAGCGCAAAACTGGTCCGCGATCGCAGATAACGATGAATTTCTGGAAGATGCGCTGATGTACTTCGGCCGCGCCTATCCGGCTGTTCCGAACCAGCATCCACCAAACCTTCTGGTTCGACATCTACAAGGCGCTCGAATGCCTGATGGTAAGGTTTGGCGGCAAGCACGCTTTCATCAAGCGTGGCTGGGCTCCGGCTTCTGATGTCGAGTTGCTGAAGGAGACCGCGGACTGGTGGAGACACGCCCGCCGGAAAAAGCAGCCGCCCTTGCGCCCAACGACTGAGGAGGAAGCGAAGGTCTTGATGAAGCACCTACTGCGAAAGGCATTTGAAGCCGCAGCCAAAAGCCCGCCCTAGAACCAAGATTGATCGGCAAATGTGCAATCTCTACAGCATCACGACCAACCAAGCCGCGATCATCAACCTGTTTCGGGTGATCAACCGCTATGTCGGCAACCTCGCGCCGATGCCGGGCGTGTTTCCGGACTATCCAGCGCCGGTGATCCGCAACACCGACACCGGCACCGAGATGACGCTGATGCGCTGGGGCATGCCGCCGCCACCGCGCACAGGCGGCCCGCCGGTCACAAACATCCGCAACACGACATCGCCGCACTGGCGAGGCTGGCTGAAGCCAGAGAACCGGTGCCTCGTCCCGGCAAACAGCTTCGCCGAGTACGCGCCGGAGCCGAACCCCGAGTCCAAAAAGAAGGATGTGGTCTGGTTCGCGCTCAGCAATGATCGACCGCTGTTCGCCTTCGCGGGCATCTGGACGACGTTCAACGGTGATCGCGGCACGAAGTCTAAGCCGGTGCCCGGACCACATCAGGTCTACGGCTTTCTGACGACCGCGCCGAATGCCGTGGTCGAGCCGATCCATCCCAAGGCCATGCCGGTAATCCTGACGACCGCCGAGGAGCGCGACGTCTGGATGCGCGCGCCGTGGGATGAGGCGAAGGCGTTGCAACGCCCGCTGCCTGATGATGCGCTCAAGATTGTCGCTCGCGGACCTGACAAGGATGACCGGATCGCCGCATGACGAAGTTCGTTGAAGAACGCCCCTATGCCAAGCCGGAAGCGGCGATACAGAAAATCCTCGAATACGCCAACCCGTGCGAGCCGAAACAGGACGGCCGGATTCACATTGAGAGGATCAACGGCCCGTTCCTGTTTGAAGCCGAGGGCAGCCCGGCGGAATATTGGGCCGGTCTCCAGCTCGCGATCGAGCGCGGCTGTTTGGACTATCACGAGAGCGGCACCTTCGTGCGATTCACCGACAAAGGCGCGGCGCTGTTCGCATGACGCTGGCCTTCCAGCCCTTCGCCTTGATGTGCTCGCGGGCCTCGGCATCGCTCATGCCGACCAGCGCCTTGATGATCGGGGCCGCCCGCTGCACCGTGCCATTGGTCTCGAACCGGCGACAAGACCGGGACCGGTAACCCGGACTAGGGCGTGTACTCATAAGGTCGTAGATGTCCGCTTCTGACGGCCAAGCGGCAATCTTCTGCGCAACCAGCGCACTACCGTTCGTGACCCGTTGCGGGCATCTCCAAGGCTCGCCCGATGGCTAAGATCGAATAGGGAGCGGACATCCCAGTCGCTTCGAGCGATGCGGATGAAGCTGCTACCGCGGCAGCAGACTGGGTCAACAGGCGCCAGCAGAGAGATGTCATTCTGCGGACGCCCGGAACTGCAGCACGTCGCGATCAGCGCTCGCTAGGGCGCATTACATCCCAAAGTAAATTTTGTAGCTACCGCCGTCACCGAGCAAAAGCGGCGAAGGAATCTTAAACCCGACATTCTTCTCGACCTGATTTGGCCTCGACGCCATTAGAACCATCTCTTTGGCCGAAAGCACGATTGAGCCTTTACCAGTCAAGTCATCGCCAGCCCAAGCAAACGAGAGCGTCGGAGATTGTTGGATTAAGCAACGCGAGCAAGGGTCCAGCAGCTGGTGCGAGGATCGGCCCAATCTCTGGGACAAGTTGTACAGCCTCGGCAACTGCCCCTGTCGCTGCCGACGCCACTCCACGCATGGCGTCGCGATATTGTTCAGGATTGCCGCTGTCATGCTCCATGAGTGAGTACGAAATTGCCATGCCCTTTGGCTGTCCGCGGCAGAGTTCAATCACTTCTGGTCGCGTGTCGCCGCCGTCGACATCGCCATGTATGACGGTTCTGAACGATCGATCGGGCATACTGGGGACCGAAATACCCAGAACTGCATGGGGCTCATCGGGGCCGACGCCGCTGGTGTCGTGGAAGCAATTTAGTCCGGTGTAGTGGATAAACATTTCACCAATCGCGAAAGCCCCCACGTCGGGCCACCAAACGATACTGCCTCCGTGAAAAACACTGATGCGACCATTCTCGGAGAAAACCGTTTCGTCTTCTACCGGCACGCCCAAGAAAGAATTTGGTCCGCCAAGTTGATGCCATTTATCCATCGCACCATAGACTGCTGGCATGGGTTCTCTCCATTGAGCTAGGGCGTAAAGTTGAGGTTATGTGAAGTGATATCTGTCGGAGTCGACCGGAATTGATCGGTGGATGGCTAGAACGACGCGAAAGACCCAAACCGGAGATTTGGAGGCGTAATCGCCCTACGTGAAAAACCGCCTTTTGCGGGCCGGCCGGCAACGGCGTTCACTTGGCGGATCGGGTGCTTCGCGGGTCTATACCTCGGTGCGATGCAACGTAGTCGATCTCACCGCGCGTGATACCGATGTCCGCAAGCTCGCTGTCCGTCAGGCGATGCAACCGGGTACGCAGCTTTTCGCGTTTGCGCCACTCCTGAAATGCATTCCAATATTTTTCGAGAGGACTGTAGACCTGCAGCTGTGCGGTTGCCGGTCGTAACTCGGTGGTCCTGTGGATTGTGCTCATGGCGGTCTCCTGCCTGGGCTGCTTCACCAGGCAAAGTTCGGAAAGTGCACGAGTAACGCCAGCTTCTATTGCTTCGACTTTGTATTTTGCCTCGGGCACCTTGGTGTCGACTTTCGTCATTGCCTGCTCCTCTGTCTGTTTGTGTTCACCGCAGCATGTCTGCGTCAACGATCGACAATCGCTCCATCTCGCATAACTTGCGCATCATCCGTTGGGCGAAGCGCTGGAAAGAGCGTGTGTCGCTGACTTGCTGGGTAAATAGCTGGCTTTCGTTGGTCGGGCGCATCTACTGAACCGTAGAGACCGTTGATCCGGAGCAAAGCCGGCGGGTCGGCGTCGGTCAGAACTCGGCGCGCCGTGCCCGAAAGTTACAGCGTGTCAACTACATGGCCACGTTCCACACAGCGCGTGGGTATGCTAGGGTTCTGTTGGCGACTGGATGCTGCGCGCGGCAGCGGTCAGCAAGAAGCATCAACCCAGGAGCGCTGATGGAAGAGGTTGAGCGAGTCTCGCGCGGCTTATTGGAGACATCTACGACGCCTCGCTTGACCCGGGGCTATGGCCGGCGGTGTTCGAGAAGGCCGGAGCATACGTTCAGGCCAGCACGGCAACCGTTATTTCGCAGGACACGGTCAGCAAAACCGCACACGTCTACTTCGACTGGGGTACCGAGCCCCCCTATGCGCAGCTCTATCTCGAGAAATATTGCAAACTGAACCCGGTGTTCCCAACAATCTTGCTTTTTGGCGTCGGGGAAACCCATTGTTTTCCTGATTGCGTCCCGCGCGAGGAATTCTGCCGGACACGCTTTGCCAAGGAATGGTTGATGCCTCAGGGGCACATCGATGGCCTCTTCACCATCGTGGACAAGTCCGCAACAAGTTGCGCTGTCTTTTCGGTGTTTCGCCGCATGAACGATGGCTTCGTCGACGACGAGATGCGACGACGCTTCGAGCTAATCACACCGCATGTTCGTCGCGCACTGTTGATCGGCAAAGTGATCGATCTACACAAGGTGCAGGCGGCCCAGCTCGCCGATAGCTTGGATACACTTGCTGCCGGCATGTTCCTCGTCGACGCGATGTCACACATCGCGTACGCCAATGCCAGCGGCCAGATGCTGCTGCGTGAAGCGAGCGTCCTGCGCGCAACCGGCGGCCGACTCGGCGCCATCGACCCCGTCGCCAACCAGGCCTTGCAGGAAACCTTTGCCAGATCCGCCCAGGGCGACGCGGCCGTGGGCCGGAGGGGTATAGCCATGTCCCTGAAGGCGCGCGACGGCGCGCGCTATGTCGCCAACGTGCTGCCTCTCACGTCCGGGGCACGGCGCAACGCTGGCGCTGTCTATTCTGCGACCGCAGTCGTATTTGTGCACAGAGCAACGCTCGATATGCCATCCCCGCCGGAGGCGCTGGCACGAGAGTTTCGATTGACCCCCGCTGAGCTACGCGTGCTGTTCGCCATTATCGAGGTCGGCAATGCCTCAGAGGTGGCGGACGTGCTGGGCATCTCGGAGGGAACCGTGAGGACCCATCTCCACCACTTGTACGGTAAGACGAATACGACTCGGCAGACGGAGCTGGTCAGGTTGGTCGCCGGTTATTCGACCGCATTACTGCGTTGAGCATGATCGCTATGTGCTCGACGGTGGCACCCATCTTCTTCTGAGAGCATTCCCGCTTCTTCTGACGGAAGGCGACAGGGCGAGGAATCTGCGAGCGATAGCACGCGTAGCCCGCCCGAGCCCAGAGCGGCTACGAAGTCGTAAAGGCGGACCTACAGATTGCTGCAATGCCGCCTACTGGCCCAAGAGCGAAGTTCGGCTTGGCTTCGAATGGTCCGCTTTATCGGGGTAGAGCGGAAGTGATCAACTGATCAGCCAAATGGCGCTGTTGACCCGAAGCGGGCCTTTCACTGCATCAGAGAGCCTAACCGCGAAACGATGTTGCTAGCGGGTGAACTGATAATCGATCCAAACCTGAACTTCCGATAGTCCGCTCAAGTCCAACGAGCCCGCTTCGATTTCGTGCGGCTCAATCGCCACGTCCCAATCTCCGCCCACGCCGCGGCCCCAGATGGCCAATGACGTAGGAGCATCGAGCGGTGGGTCGGCGTTCACGACGGGGCGGTCCAGCCGCGTCGTTTCCGCCCGGCGATTGATGCTCTGGGGCGCCAGATGCTGCACCTCAACCGTTCCATCCAGGCGACGCTGCTCATACTGCGCGCCGTGCCGCACCACGCACGAGATCTCTCCGCTTTGATTGTGCGCTCCAACAAAGGAGACGAGCACGTTCTTGACCTTGGTCTCAAAGTGGCTTTCAGGCAGGTCCGTCGCTTCAAGCCGAAAGCTGAAGCTATGTGTATTGCGGAGTGATGTTAATTCCGGACCGTCCGTGAACGAGAGCCTATGGGTATCCCAGTCGGGCCTCGCGTCAAAGTAGGAGATATAGGACAGTTGCATATTGACGGGGTTCAGGATGTTGCCCCAGGACGCCAGCAAGGCGTTTGCGAGAGCGGCTTCGTCCTTTTCGCCTTCGTAGAAGGCCCGGCTGATGTCCGGACTAATCATTCCAGCATCCAGGAAGACGTTCTGTTCCTGGTCGTCGAGCGTATATATTTCGACCGATCTTTGCGCCCGGAAGGCCAGTGTCTGCAGCGATTGGGCCTTTGAGGCTGCTATGTCTATGGCAGCCAGTCCAACTTGCCGAATCGTGTGCTGCCTGTTCTGCAGGTCGGATATCAGCTTATTCACCGATGCGACCACCGCTTCGGCCCGCGCAAGTTTGGCGGTTGCGGCGTCAAGACGCTGCTGGGCCAAGGTCGCCCGGTTCCCGGCAAGCATCAGTTCGTAAGCCAACTCGGCACCCTGTTTGACCAGCGCGACATATTTGGAGCTGTCGGGCGCCGCGGTGGCGTTGAGACTTTGCACCAGCTTCACGAAGCTCACGATGGACTTGCCGCCCTTGACGACGGCGTCGACGTTCTTGCCCACCTTATCGTAGGCTTTTTTGACCTGCTCGAGTTCTGCGTTCTTGACCTTTGCGTCGTCGATCAGAGCCTTTACGATCGGTTCCGCATTGTCGCTGAGGGAGTTAGAAAGCGCGACCAATGACGGCGCAAGCGCAACGACGCTCGCGCCCGCTGTCGGAATAGCGGCTACAATGCTCACCACCGCCGCGCCGATCGACGCCACAGTGCCGAGGAATCCGCCGAAAGAAAAACTCTTGGTCGCCATCACCGGCAGCGCCGTCTGAATTTCGGCGGTCACCTTGTCGAGCCGTTGCTTCGCATAGGTGACTTCGTCGGCCGAATTCTTCAGTTCGGTCTTCGCTATGTCGAGCTCGTCACTGCTGTTTTCGCGCGCCGCGAGCACTTCCGTGAGTTGCTGCGCCGCAAACTCACTCATGGCCGCGATTCCCTGCGCGCCCAAAAGCCATTGCGTGCCGTTGGTCAGGAAGGTCAGCACCAGGTGACCAAAGCCGGTATAGGCGGCGATGTAGTAGTCAAACCGCGGCAACAGGTCCATCTCGCGCGGCAGGCCCAGCGCGTTGTTGCCGCCACCCTTCCACACCACCTCGTCCGTCCCTGCAACGGGCTCAGGAAAGCCCACCATTTGTCTTTGCAGACGAAGGGCCTCCACATTGTCCGGCTGAAACTGCAGCGCGGCCGCGAGCTCACCTGCAGCAAGCGTCAGATCGCCTGCTCGATCGGTCACGCGAGAGTTGTACCTGTGATAATAATAGTCCCCGACAGCAATGCGGAACGGGGCCCAGTAATTGGCGTAAACGCCAAGATCGCTGCGCACGAGCGCCAGGAACTCCTCTTCGGAAACAACGGTGTAAGCGATGGCCGACGAGATGCCCGAAGCTCCGTCCGCGCCAGACGGGGCTTGTTCGTCACCCAGGAACCCTCCGGCGCCGCCCGCACCACCGCCACCGCCCTCCGCTTCAAGTGCGGGATAGCCATCCTCGGTCATGGTCGTGAAGATCAGCCTGCCAGCATTTCCTCCTGTTCCGCCGCTCCCGCCCGCGCCGGGAGGACTTCCTGGTGTGCCGGGAATTATCTCGCCGGGCACCCATTCCTCATGTGTGGTTTCCATGGGCCAGGGATCAGGGACCGTGATCCAGTATCCCTCGATAATGGTGTCGGGTACGCCTTCGGTCCCATCCGCTCCCGTAAAGCCGGCGGCTCCCTGACCGCCAGACACGCTGATATAGGCGCCGGTTGATCGCTTGCACCGCACAGTGACGGTGCCGCCACTCCCGCCGGGGTATGCGCCCCTGGCGCTAATTGTCTTTCCATTGCCGTGATACTCGTCGGCGATGATGATCAGGGGCTTCCGACCTACTATGAGATCAACCTCATGGATCACAACTCGCCCAAGTAAAAAGACCGGCCCCGATCCTACAAATGTATTGTAGAAGTTCTGGACATAGGCATTGATGACGACTTTGTCCCGGATATATGGATAGTTGTATGCATCCATGACGTCGTCGCCCCCGTGTTCAGGTGTGCTGCCTGGAACAATACACTGATGGTTGTGCTTTCACCATAGCTTCGGGCCGCCCCAGGCCACCGCATGACAACACCGCATTGATCTCCGCTCATGGCCCTTGGCGGCCGTTTGTGCGGGCGCAGGGACATGCCCGAAGATGGCATTAGATCGGAAGTCGCCGGCTGAGGGCTCAAATCGGCGCTCTTGACCCGTAGCTGCATCCCCGAGCTTACTGGTGACATTGTGCGTTGCACACACGGTCTCTTTTCGATGGGCTTGAGACGGCTTAGTTTCTTCGTTTGGAGCTTGCTACTCGAGACGGGATGCCGACATCTCCGTGAAGGGTGAATGGGCAGCGGGCATGCCGTCGGCGAGCATCGCATACTCCAGCACTGACAATTCTTTTACGCCGGCCTTCCACGAGCACGCACCATCACGAGGATCGGCGAACGCGTACTCTAGCCACATGGGAGAACGCGATGAAATCGAAGTTTGGAAATCGCGTCGCAGTGGTTGCCGTCGCGCTTTGCTTCGTACTGGCATGGGCGGCAAGCAATAACGTCCATGCGGACGAAAGGACGATCAAGATCGTTATGATCGGCGATTCTCTCACTGAAGGTAAGGTGCCCGAAATTGATCGCATCCCGATCCAACTTGAATTTGCATTGAAAGCAAAAGGCCAGTCGGTGGCAGTTATTAACGCGGGCGTTGGCGGTGACTCGGCCGCGAAGGGTCTTGCTAGATTGAACCGAGTTGTCACAGACGATACCGACGCAGTGATCTTGGCGCTCGGTTGGTGGGACATGGACAGGGGACTCGATCCAAATGTCACTCGCGCGGCACTCGCAGCTATTCTAAGCAATCTTGAAGCTCGGAGAATTGCCGTGCTCCTTTGCGGAGTGCGAGCGCACACAAACTTTGGAGACGCACACGAGAAGGCGTTTGCGGCGATGTTCGCTAACCTCGCCCGTGAATACAACGTGCTATTCTTCCCAGCTATCAACGAGGCGTTTGCGGACGATGCCAGCCTCAAGGCGGTTGACGGCCTACACCCCAACGCGGCTGGAAACAAAGCTGTTGTGAAGCAGATACTGCCAACTGTTGAGGCGTTGGTAGACAGGGCCCGTCTCAGAAATCGCTGATCTCTCTACCTTGGTGTAGGTCATTCGCTACTACCGATCCGATGAAAAGCGCGAGCTCACTTCCGGTATTGGCCCGGCGGTGCTGTTGGCGCCGCGCAGGATACTTCCGAAGATCCTGGGCAACCGGAAGTCGCTGCCGTGAGGCCAAGCGGCGCTTCTGACCCAATTCGGACATTGGGATCGCGGGTATTGATCGTATCGTTTAGCCGCGACGCCCGGCCAGTGTGCGATCTTTCGGATGGTCGTGAAATCGTATAGTCTTCTTTAGAGCTGCTCTTTGAGGCGGGACGTGCCGACGTCTCCGTTCGAGGTGAATGAGCAGCGGGAACTGCCGTCGGCGAGCATCGCACTCTCAATAAAACCGACAGTCCTTTTGTGCCGGTCGCTTGCTGAGCACTCGCCGTGCGCACGAGCACGCGAAATGCTTACTTTGACCGCCGCGAGGGAGCGCGATGAAACCGAAATTGGGAACGTGCATCACAGCGCTCTTCATGGCCACGCGCAGTCTTCCCACAGTCATTGTCGCCGCGGTTTGCATAGTGCTGGCGTGGCCAACGAGCCATAACGTTCGCGCCGATGACAGGACGGTCAGGATCGTCGTGCTCGGAGATATCCTCACTTCAGAGTACTATCTCCCCGCTGGCTATGCCTTTCATGACAAACTCGAATTTGCATTGAGAGCCAAAGGTCGATCGGTCAAGGTTGTCAATGCCAGCGTGAATCACGACTCGGCGGCAAGGGGCCTTGCTAGATTGAACCAATCGGTCACAGACGATACCGATGCGGTGATTTTGGAGCTGGGTGGCAATGACATGCTAAGGGGAATCGAGCCAAATGTCACTCGCACGGCGCTCGCGGCGATTCTACGCAACCTAGAAACCCGGCTAATTGTCGCGCTTCTTTGCGGAGCGCGGCCTCACACCAACTTTGGAGACGAGTACGAGAAAGCTTTTGCCGCGATGTTCTCTGGTCTTGCCAGCGAATACAACGTGCTGTTCTACCCGGCTTTCGACGACGCGTTTGTGGATGATGCTCAGCTCAAGGCGCGGGACGGCCTGCGCCCAAACGCGGCCGGAATCGAAGCAGTCGTCACGCGCATATTACCAACAGTCGAGGCCCTGATCGACCGCGCACGTCGCAGAAACTCGGTGGACAACCGGCCCTCGATGTCTCCAACGCCGCGATGAAAATCCTAGAACACCAAGTCCCCTAATGGCCCAACTCGGACCTCTGGTGAAATCTGCTATTGCACCGCAATCAGGGCGCAGCGGACCTCATACGCAAGGTGATCTGTGGCGCCGGATTTATGAGTACACGCCTCAACTGCAGCTTTTCGTCGTCATTTTCACCGAGACGCTTGATTGCATTTCGCACACGGCTTTTCCCAACCAAATGTCCCATCGTTCCTTTCGACGATCTTAGGATAGCCTTGGCGTTCGCGCTCCGCGCTGCATCGAGGCCATCGCTTTCTACCCCAGTGATTTAGGGTCCATGAAGCGGGCAGCATTCCATCGATGCCGCTGGGACACACACGCCCTAGTCGGAGGCCATCCTCGTCCTTTTCGTCCTTTGCTAGTCCTACGAAGATCAAACCCTCCGCAAGGCACGCTCAGCAACGCGGTCGCATCGTTTCCATCGTCCCGTTTGGTAGGGTGTGCTCGGAGTGGGGTCAGTAAAGCCCTTCGTCTTGTTTGCCCGCTCAACACGCCTCGTAATAAGCCTTTCCTGTTAGACCGCCCGAAGCTTGATAATAGTCGGTATAGAGCCACTAGCCTCCCGCGAGCACCAATAACCGGATAATGGCCCCCATGATTTCCTCCCCGCCGCGCACCATCGATGCTTAACAGGGCGAATGAGCGCAATGCAAACGGATCGCGCACCGCACATCTACGGGATGCAGCGACGGGAGAACGCCAAGTCGCCCGAACGGACCAACTTTGGAGGCGCTATTCTCGGCTTCCCAAAGCCGTTTCCAGCCGCTTCCACGCGTTCAATCCGGCCGGGCGCTACATCCCATCCCGGGCCGGAAAGGCCTCTCTCTTTCCGGACCGTCCGGACAGATATTTTTCGCATGAATAAACCGCTTAAAATCCAGACTCATTTCGCAGACTCTAGAGTCGGTCTAACCGGCTAAGAAACGGAAATGATACGGTTTATTCAGGCCGCGCCTTCTCCCACAAGGGGAGAAGGGAAGAACGCACGCGTCGCCTACACATGTTCCTAGATCGGCTTGCCCGTGTACGGCATCGACGCGGTGAGGCCGCCATCGACGGGGATCGCCTGGCCGTTGACGTAAGAGGCTTCGTCGCTCGCAAGGAACAGTCCCATTGCGGCAAGCTCGTGCGGCTGGCCTGCGCGCTTGAGCGGATTGAGCTGGCCGATCTTGTCGGAGGTGCCGCGCTCCTTGGCGCGGTCGAACACCGGTTTTGTCATGCCGGTCTCGATCAGGCCCGGGCAGACTGCATTGATGCGCACGCCGGTGCCGGACAGCGAATAGGCCGTGGTCTGCACCAGGCTGATGACGCCGGCCTTGCTGGCGCCGTACGGATGTCCGCTGGCGCCGGCCTTCAATCCCGCCACCGATGCGGTGCAGATGATCGAGCCATATCCCTGCCTGGTCATATGCGGGATCGAGTGCTTGATCGCGAGGAACGGCCCGAGCAGGTTGATGCGCAGCACCTCCTGCCAGTGCTCGACCGTCTGGTCGGCGAGCGGCACCAGGCCGCCGCTGATGCCGGCATTGGCCCAGATCGCATCGAGCTTGCCATGTTTCGACAGCGCCTTGTCGATGAAGCCCTTCACGTCGGCCTCAAGGCCCGCATCCGCCGTCACGGCCTCGACGGTACCGCCGGCATCGCGGACGAGCTTTGCGGTCTCGTTGACGCCTTCGGTGCGGTCGACCGCGATCAGCTTGGCGCCTTCCTTCGTGAACAACAGAGAGGCAGCGCGCCCGATGCCGCTTCCCGCGCCGGTGATGATGACGGATTTGCCTTCGAGGCGGCCCATATGTTTCTCCCTGGTGGTCATGTGTGCCGGCGCTTGCCGCTTCACGGAATTCAAACAAGATTTCAAACGCCCGAGTCACTTCAGACAAGTCACTTGAGACGTTATGTGCTCTGACGTAGGACACGCGCACACTATTGAAGGGGTCTTGTGATGTCCAATGCCGACAAGCCAAAGGTGGTCACGACGCGGTGGTGGTGGATAAGGCATGCGCCGGTACGCAGCGATGGCGGCAATATCTACGGCCAGAAGGACATTGAATGCGACATCGGCGATCGCGAGGTGTTCGAGGCGGTCGCGAAGATCCTGCCGCGCACCGCAGTCTGGTACGCAAGCAATCTGATGCGCACGCATCAGACCGCGGAGGCGATCTGGGCTGCGGGCTTTCCGCAGCCCGTCGGCATGACCAAGGAAGCCGCCTTCGCCGAACAGCATCTCGGCCGGTGGCAGGGCATGAACCGCGCCGCCTTCCTCGCCAGCCGTCCGGTCGGCAGCCACTGGTTCGCCGACATCAACGAACCCGCGCCCGATGGCGAGAGCTTCATGGACCTCTACACCCGTGTCTGCCGCGCGATCGTTCGGATCAATGCCGCAGAAGCCGGCAAGGACGTGATCGCGGTCGGTCATGGCGGCACGATCAAGGCCGCCGTCGGCCTGGCGCTCGGCGGCCAGCCGGAGAAAGGGCTTGCCTTCGACATCGACAATTGTTCGGTGACGCGGCTCGATCATATCGCAAGCCCGGACACCAGCCTCTGGCGGTTGCCGATGGTGAACCAGCAGCCATGGATCGCGGACGCAAAACATGCCGCGATGCATCAGCCGGCCGGACCGGAAGTCGTGTCGGAGAACAAGCTCGCCTGAACCAGTTGTCGGCGACGATGAACGCTGCTTAGCTTGGGACCAATATCAAGACGTCATATGTGGGAGAGAAACATGAACTTGTTCGACATGAAGGGGAAAGTCGCCGTCATCACCGGCTCGACACGCGGCATCGGCCGCGCCATTGCCGAGCGCATGGCGGAGCATGGCGCCAAGGTGGTGATCTCCTCGCGCAAGGCCGATGTCTGTGACCAGGTCGCGAAAGAGATCAATGACAAGTACGGCAAGGGCACCGCTGTTGCGATTGCCGCGAACATCTCGAGCAAGGAGAACCTTCAGAACCTCGTCGACGAAAGCAATCGCGCCTTCGGCAAGATCGACGTTCTGGTCTGCAACGCAGCGTCGAATCCCTATTATGGTCCGCTGGCCGGCATCTCCGACGATCAGTTCCGCAAGATCCTCGAGAACAACATCGTCGCCAACAACTGGCTGATCTCGATGGTGGTGCCGCAGATGATCGAGCGCAAGGACGGCTCGATCATCATCGTGTCCTCGATCGGCGGCCTGAAGGGCTCGACCATCCTCGGCGCCTACGCGATCTCGAAGGCCGCCGACATGCAGCTCGCGCGCAACCTTGCCTGCGAATACGGCAAGCACAATATCCGTGTGAACTGCATCGCGCCCGGCCTGATCAAGACCGACTTTGCCAAGGCGCTGTGGGACAATCCGGAGAACCTGAAGGCCTCGACCGCACGCTCACCGCTGCAGCGCATCGGCATCCCCGACGAGATCGCCGGCTGCGCGGTGCTGATGGGATCGAAGGCCGGCGACTTCATGACCGGCCAGACCGTGGTGATCGACGGCGGCGCGACGATCAGTTGAGGCCCTGTTCGTCATTCCGGGGCGCGCGTTAGCGCGAACCCGGAATCCAGAAGTTGGGGCTCGAGATTCCGGGTTCAGCCCTGCGGGCTGCCCCGGAATGACGGCGTCAGTCCAGCGCGGCGTAGACGCCGTTCCTGACCAGCGTGCGGGTGTAGTCGCGCTGGCCTGGGCCCTGCGACATGAACACCGCGAACAGGTCCTCGACCGGATCGATCCAGAAGAAGGTGCCGGCGACGCCGCTCCAGAAGAACTGGCCGACCGAGCCCGGAAATGGCGCGATGCCCTGATGAGTGCGCACCGCGAAGCCGAGACCGAAGCCGTGGCCGGGCGGAACCAGCGCGCCCTGGATCTTGACGTCTGGGCCGAGATGATCGGAGGCCATCAGTTGCAGTGTCTTGCGACCGATGATCCTGGTGCCGTCGAGTGCGCCGCCACTCAGCAGCATCTGCGCGAAGCGGGCATAGTCCATCGTGGTCGAAACCAGACCGCCGCCGCCGGACTCCATCGCGGGCTTCTCGAGCATGTTGAAGAGCTGCACCTTCTCGCCGTTCCATGGATCGGTCGCGAACGCCTCGGCGAGCCGGCTCGCATTCTCTTCGCCGGTGTAGAAGGCGGTCTCGGTCATCTGCAGCGGCGCCAGGATGCGTTCGGTCAGGAAGGCGCCGAGCGTCTTCCCGCTGATGACCTCGATGATGCGGCCGAGGATGTCGGTGGAGCGGCTGTAGTTGAACTCGGCGCCGGGCTGGCAGATCAGCGGCATGCTGGCGAGCAGGGTGGCGTGCTCGGCATTGGTGATCTTGCGGCTGCGCAGGCGCGATTGCTGGTAGAGCTGCTGCACCAGGCCGTTGCCGGTGTGGTCGTAGGTGAGGCCGGACGTATGGCGAAGCAGGTCCTGGATCGTCATCTGGCGGCTCGCCGGCTCCAGCTCGAGCTTGCCGTTGTGCTCGACGCCGACCTTGGTCTCGGCGAATTCCGGGATGAATTTCGCGACGGGATCGCTGAGCAGGAGCTGGCCGTCCTCGAGCAGCATCATGATGCCGACCGAGACGATCGGCTTGGTCATCGAGAAGATGCGGAAGATGGTGTCATGCGCCATCGGCGCCCCTTCGGGAGCCTGCCGGCCGATGGCGTCGAACCAGCCGATCTGACCGCGCCTCGCCACCAGCACGGTGGCGCCGGGGATGGTTCCCTTGTCGACCTCGCGCTTGAAGCTGTCGGACATCCGCTGCAGCCGGAGGCTGGAGAGACCAAGCTGCTCCGGCTTGGCGGTGGGCAGGGCTGGCGTCTGCAGGGCGGATGTCGGCCTGGTGGCGGTTTGCGCGTTCATGGTCTCTCCCGTTCGTTCTTGTTGTCGCGGCTGAAGCCGCTGCCGGCTATACATAAAGTCTGGCCCAGAAGCAGGATCTTGAACAGGGCGTTTGCTGCTTCGCCCTTGCATTCGGGGCATGCCCTGTGCTTCAAACGGCGCGAACCGGCGGCGACGCTTCGGTTCCTTAGGAGTGTAGCTCAATTGGTAGAGCACCGGTCTCCAAAACCGGGGGTTGGGAGTTCGAGCCTCTCCACTCCTGCCAGAGTTGCCGATATCTTGACCTTTGGCTGTTCCCGCAGTACATAGCCGCCACCTGCAGCCGGCCCGCTTTTGAACGCGGATATCCGGCGCGGCTTTGATATCCCCCGAACAATCGAGCCTGCTTCCCGGCTCATCCTTCGCGAGAGGGCTGGGCGCTCAAGGATTGTTCGGATTCCTGAAACACTTGAATCGTCTGACGACGGACGCGGACTTAACAAGAATGGCTTTCAGCCCGTTCAAATTCCTGCAGGAAGTGCGCTCGGAGACCGCCAAGGTCACCTGGCCGACCCGTCGTGAGACGACAATCACCACGATCATGGTCTTCGTGATGGTCGCGCTGGCGTCGATCTTCTTCTTCGCCGCGGACCAGATCATCCGCTATCTTATTACCCTCATCCTGGGCATCCACTGATGAGCACTCTGACGCAATCGACGGACAAGCGCTGGTACATCGTCCACGCCTACTCGAACTTCGAGAAGAAGGTGGCGGAGTCGATCCGCGAACAGGCCAAGCAGCGTGGGCTGGAGGAATTGTTCGAGCAGGTGCTGGTGCCGACCGAGAAGGTCACCGAGGTGCGCCGCGGCCGCAAGATCGATGCCGAGCGCAAGTTCTTCCCCGGCTACGTGCTGGTGAAGATGAAGCTCACCGACGAAGCCTTTCACCTGATCAAGAATACCCCGAAGGTAACGGGCTTCCTGGGCGCGGAAAACAAGCCGATGCCGATCTCGGAAGCCGAGGCCATGCACATCCTCCAGCAGGTGCAGGAGGGCGTTGAACGGCCGAAGGCTACGGTATCGTTCGAGATCGGCGAGAATGTGCGGGTGGCCGACGGTCCGTTCGCCTCGTTCTCGGGCGTGGTGGAGGAAATCGACGAGGCCCGTTCGCGCGTGAAGGTCGCGGTCTCGATCTTCGGCCGTGCCACCCCGGTCGAACTGGAATTCAATCAGGTCGAGAAGGTCTGATTTGAAGGAGGACGTGGGAGGAAGAGGGCGGTCGCCAGCCGCTCCCGGTCCGAACCACGGAACCTGAACCCGCCGGACAGTGTCCGGCACAACAGGAGTGATACATGGCAAAGAAAGTGACCGGATACCTGAAGCTTCAGGTCCCGGCCGGTGCGGCGAACCCGTCGCCACCGATCGGCCCCGCGCTCGGTCAGCGCGGTCTCAACATCATGGAATTCTGCAAGGCGTTCAACGCCCAGACGCAGAAGGAAGAGAAGAACACCCCGATCCCGGTGATCATCACGATCTACGCGGATCGTTCCTTCACCTTCGAGATGAAGACGCCGCCGATGTCTTACTTCTTGAAGCAGGCCGCCAAGATCCAGTCCGGCTCGAAGGCGCCGGGCCGCGACAAGGCCGGCCAGGTGACCAAAGCGCAGGTGCGCGAGATCGCCGAGAAGAAGATGAAGGATCTCAATTGCGACACCGTCGAAGCGGCCATGAAGATGGTCGAGGGCTCCGCCCGTTCGATGGGTCTGGAAGTTGCGGGGTAAGGCGCCATGGCAATCGGAAAGCGTTTGAAGAAGGCCCGCGAAGGTATTGACCGCGAGAAGCTTTACCCGCTCGCGGACGCCATCAAGCTGGTCAAGGAGCGGGCCAAGTCGAAGTTCGACGAGACCATCGAGGTCGCGATCAATCTCGGCGTCGACCCGCGCCACGCCGACCAGATGGTGCGCGGCGTGGTGATGCTGCCGAACGGGACCGGCCGCACGCTCCGCGTCGGCGTGTTCGCCCGCGGCGCCAAGGCGGAAGAGGCCAAGGCGGCGGGTGCAGATGTCGTTGGCGCCGAGGATCTGGTCGAGAAGGTGCAGGCCGGCAATATCGACTTCGACCGCTGCATCGCCACCCCCGACATGATGCCGCTCGTCGGCCGTCTCGGTAAGGTGCTCGGTCCGCGCGGCATGATGCCGAATCCGAAGATCGGCACCGTGACCATGGACGTCACCGGCGCCGTGAAGGGTGCCAAGGGCGGCTCGGTCGAGTTCCGCGTCGAGAAGGCCGGCATCGTCCAGGCCGGCGTCGGCAAGGCCTCGTTCTCCGAGGACAAGCTGGTCGAGAACATCAGGGCGCTCGCGGACGCGGTGGTCAAGGCCAAGCCGGCCGGCGCCAAGGGCACCTACGTCCAGCGCGTGGCGGTGTCCTCCACCATGGGCCCGGGCGTGAAGGTCGAGCCGGGCACGCTGCTCGGCTGACCGCTGGCATGGCGTGAGAGTATAAAGAGGGCGGGATCGGGCAGCCGGTTCCGCCCTTCGCTTTACGGCGTCGCGTAGTTTTCCAGGAACAACAACAATGCCCGATAAGGTCCTGATCTATTCGCGCTTTCCCAAGGCCCAGCTCCAGCGCTTCGGCGAGCGCTATGAACTCTTGAACGCCGCTGGCAGGCGGCCGGATGAGGCGTTCTCGGCCGAGGAACTCGCTGATATCCGGGCGCTGATTACCGCCGGCGGCAGCGGAAGGCTCGGTGCCGAGGCCATGGACATGATGCCGAAGCTCGGCGCGATCATCTGCTACGGCACCGGCTATGACGGCATCGATCTTGCCGCCGCCGCCACGCGCAACATTGCGGTCGGCAACAGTCCTGGCGCGAATGCGGCCTCGGTGGCGGACATCGCGGTGACGCTGATGCTGGCGGCCGTCCGCCGGTTGCCGGTCGCTGACAATTATGTGCGGAGCGGCGACTGGGCGGGAGCAAAACCGTCGCCAATGATGCGGCCGCAGGCGGGAATGCGCGGCCGCAAGGTCGGCGTCTACGGCATGGGCGAGATCGGCCGCAAGATCGCCGCGCGCGTCGCCGCCTTCGAGACCGAGGTCGGCTATTTCAGCCGCAGCCGGCACGACGTGCCGTATCGGTATTTTTCGAGCCTCGAAGCGCTGGCCGACTGGTGCAGCATCCTGATGGTTGCAGTGAGGGCCGGCCCCGACAACACCAACGCCGTCAATGCCGACATCCTGCGCCGGCTTGGCACCGACGGGTTCGTCGTCAATATCTCCCGCGGTTCCGTCATCGATGAGGCCGCGCTGGTCGCAGCGCTGTCGGACCAGACCATCGCCGGCGCCGGCCTCGACGTCTACGCGACCGAGCCCCATGCGCCTGATACGCTCACCGCATTGCCGAACGTGGTGCTGACCCCGCATATCGGCGGCCACACCCTGGAATCGCATGTTGCCATGCAGGACTGCGTCCTTGCCAATCTCGATGCGTTTTTCGCCGGCAAGCCATTGCCTTATCAGGTTCGGCTCGCCTGAACTGTTCGCGGCCCGAATTTTGCCCTTGGCAAACGAGGACCGAACCGCTAAACAACCGCCTCCGGGCGTGCTGGCCCTCGCTGGCATGCTCGTGCTCGCATTCCGAAAACTTGGCTCGATTGGAGATCTTTCCTTCCAGGCATCCTATTTGGATCGCTCGAAAGGAAGGGGACCTCTCGGCCCGGTTGGAGTAAGAGCAGGGGCTTCGGCTTAGGCCGAGCCTCGATCCTGTCCGAGACTGCAGGCGCCCGCGACAAACTTCGGTTTTTCAACGGCTTAATCGCATGGCCTGCATAGACGGGTGAAAACCGGATTTTGCTTCGCGCAGAGCCTTAAGCAAGCCGCGCGGGAAGCCGATTTGGTTCGAACCTCGACAGCCCGCGGCCGGAAGGTCGACGGGAGGGCAGGCTTCAAGAATGTCGTCTTGCCCGGCGTGTCCCTCGGACTTCGGTCCCGAGGCGTAAGGTTTGGGTGGGACGATGGGTGCAACCCGGCGGTCCCGCGCGAGCGAAAGACCGCCAACCGGAGAGAGCTTGCTGTGGAACGAGCGGCAAAAAAAGAGGCGGTCGACCAGCTCAACGAGGTCTTCAAGACCACGTCGGTTGCGATCGTTGCTCACTATTCCGGCCTCACCGTCGCCCAGATGCAGACCCTGCGCAAGCAGATGAAGCAGGCGGGCGCGTCGGTGAAGGTCTCGAAGAACCGTCTCGCCAAAATTGCTCTTGAAGGCACTGACGTCGCTGCCATCGGCACCCTCCTGAAGGGGCCGACTGTGATCGCTACCTCCAACGATCCGGTTGCGGCGCCAAAGGTTGCCATCGATTTCGCCAAGGCGAACGAGAAGTTCGTCATCCTCGGCGGGTCGATGGGCAAAACCGTCCTGAATGTCGACGGCGTCAAGGCGCTTGCCTCGCTGCCGTCGCTGGATGAACTGCGCGGCAAGCTCGTCGGCCTCATCGTGGCCCCGGCGACCAAGCTCGCCCAGCTCTCCAATGCGCCCGCGGCCAAGCTCGCGCGCGTCATTCAGGCTCATGCCTCAAAGGGCGAAGCGGCCTGACGCCCTTCGCAAAACTCAAACCCTGGTTCGAACCAAACGTTTAAGGAAACAGATCAATGGCTGACTTGCAGAAAATCGTCGACGACCTTTCGAGCCTCACCGTGCTCGAAGCGGCCGAACTCGCAAAGCTCCTGGAAGAGAAGTGGGGCGTGTCCGCTGCTGCCGCCGTGGCAGTGGCCGGTCCGGCTGCTGCTGGTGGCGGTGCTGCCGCTCCGGCTGAAGAGAAGACCGACTTCACCGTCGTGCTGGCTGCCGCCGGCGACAAGAAGATCGAGGTCATCAAGGAAGTCCGCGCCATCACCGGCCTGGGCCTGAAGGAAGCCAAGGACCTCGTCGAAGGCGCTCCGAAGCCGCTGAAGGAAGGCGTCAACAAGGAAGAAGCCGACAAGATCAAGGCCCAGCTCGAGAAGGCTGGCGCGAAGGTCGAGCTCAAGTAACCCCGAGGGGTTGCGGAGCGAAGATCCCGGGCGAGCAGGGCGGACCCGGGATCGGTCTCGGATCGGGCGAGGCGAAGCCGCGCGCGATCCGGGGGAGGCCATGCAAAAGATGTGCGACGGGTTGTCGCGCTTCGCATGGTACACAAAAAAGTGTGGGGATTCGCGGGTTTAACCCTCGAATCTCCATGATCGTCATCCCATATCGGGCTGGCAGCGGAAAACACGGTTGGCGGCGGGGGCGGCAGGGTTCCCGACGCGATCCGTTGGGAGACAGGCAGATTTCGGGCTTTTTCAGTCCGTGAAGCGACAAGTTTTGACGGGCGGGTGCGTCAAGCGCCCCGCGCGTCCTTTTGCGTTTTGAAGGTCACAAGAACGAATTGAGGATTTTGTTCCTGAATTTGGCCCTTGTTCCTTCGAGGCGATTCGAAATTCAACCCGGGTGCGGTGGCAGTCGCGCTCCGGAAGGTTCGCCCCAAAAGGGCGGCGAAAATGAGAGGCCACGATGGCGCAGCAGACATTCACCGGTCGCAAACGCGTACGCAAGTTCTTTGGTCACATCAAGGAAGTCGCGGAGATGCCGAACCTCATCGAGGTTCAGAAGGCGTCCTACGACCAGTTTCTGATGGTCGATGAGCCCCAGGGCGGGCGGCCGGACGAAGGCCTGCAGGCCGTGTTCCGTTCGGTGTTCCCGATCTCCGACTTCTCCGGCACCTCGATGCTTGAGTTCGTGCGCTACGAATTCGAGCCGCCGAAATATGACGTCGACGAGTGCCGCCAGCGCGGCATGACCTTCGCTGCGCCACTCAAGGTGACGCTGCGCCTCATCGTGTTCGATATCGACGAGGAGACTGGTGCCAAGTCGGTCAAGGACATCAAGGAGCAGGACGTCTACATGGGCGACATCCCGCTCATGACGATGAACGGCACCTTCGTCGTCAACGGCACCGAGCGCGTCATCGTCTCCCAGATGCACCGTTCGCCCGGCGTGTTCTTCGACCACGATAAGGGCAAGACCCATTCCTCGGGCAAGCTCCTGTTCGCCGCGCGCGTGATCCCCTATCGCGGCTCGTGGCTCGACATCGAGTTCGACGCCAAGGACATCGTGTTCGCGCGCATCGACCGCCGCCGCAAGATTCCCGTGACCTCGCTGATGTACGCGCTCGGTCTCGACGGCGAGCAGATTCTTTCGACCTTCTACAAGAAGATCAGCTACAAGCGCACCAAGGACGGCTGGCGCGTGCCGTTCGACGCCAACCGTTTCCGCGGCTATTCCACGGTCAACGACCTGATCGACGCCGACACCGGCAAGGTCGTGCTCGAAGCCGGCAAGAAGCTCACCGTTCGTCAGGCCCGCCTGCTGCAGGAGAAGGGCCTCAAAGCGCTGCGCATGTCGGATGAGGAGCTGGTCGGCAATTATCTCGCCGAGGACCTCGTCAATCCGAAGACCGGTGAGATCTATGCGGAAGCCGGCGAGGAGATCACCGAGAAGCTCCTGAAATCGCTCAACGAGCAGGGCTACAAGGAACTGCCGCTGCTCGATATCGACCACGTCAACGTCGGCGCCTACATCCGCAACACTCTGTCGGCTGACAAGAACATGACGCGCGAGGACGCGCTGTTCGACATCTACCGCGTGATGCGTCCGGGCGAGCCGCCGACGCTGGATTCGGCGCAGGCGATGTTCCAGTCGCTGTTCTTCGATTCCGAGCGCTACGACCTCTCGGCCGTCGGTCGCGTCAAGATGAACATGCGCCTCGAGCTCGATGCGCCCGATACCCATCGCACCTTGCGCAAGGAAGACATCCTTGCGGTCATCAAGACGCTGGTCGACCTGCGCGATGGCAAGGGCGAGATCGACGACATCGACCATCTCGGCAACCGCCGCGTGCGTTCGGTCGGCGAGCTCATGGAGAACCAGTACCGCATCGGTCTGCTCCGCATGGAGCGCGCGATCAAGGAGCGCATGTCGAGCGTCGATATCGACACCGTCATGCCGCAGGACCTGATCAACGCGAAGCCTGCGGCGGCTGCCGTGCGCGAATTCTTCGGCTCCTCGCAGCTCTCGCAGTTCATGGACCAGACCAACCCGCTGTCGGAGATCACCCACAAGCGGCGCCTGTCGGCGCTTGGCCCGGGCGGTCTGACTCGCGAGCGCGCCGGCTTCGAGGTGCGCGACGTGCACCCGACGCATTATGGTCGTATCTGCCCGATCGAGACGCCCGAAGGTCCGAACATCGGCCTGATCAACTCGCTCGCGACGTTTGCGCGCGTGAACAAATACGGCTTCGTCGAGACGCCTTACCGCAAGGTCAAGGACGGCCGCGTCACCGACGAGGTGGTGTACCTCTCGGCGATGGAGGAGGGGCGCTACCGCGTGGCGCAAGCCAACGTGCCGCTCGATCCGAAGGGCCGCTTCACCGAAGACCTCGTGGTCTGCCGTCATGCCGGCGAAGTGTTGCCGGTGACGCCTGACAAGGTCGACTACATGGACGTGTCGCCGAAGCAGCTCGTTTCGGTCGCCGCGGCGTTGATTCCGTTCCTCGAGAACGATGACGCCAACCGCGCGCTGATGGGCTCGAACATGCAGCGCCAGGCGGTGCCGCTGGTTCGCGCCGAGGCGCCGTTCGTCGGCACCGGCATGGAAGGCGTGGTTGCCCGCGACTCGGGCGCCGCGATCGCGGCTCGCCGCTCCGGCGTGGTCGACCAGATCGACGCCACCCGCGTGGTCATCCGCGCCACCGAGGATCTCGATCCGACCAAGTCGGGCGTCGATATCTACCGGCTGATGAAGTACCAGCGCTCCAACCAGTCGACCTGCATCAACCAGCGGCCGCTGGTGAAGGTCGGCGACAGCGTCAAGAAGGGCGACATCATCGCTGACGGTCCGTCGACCGATCTCGGCGAACTCGCGCTCGGCCGCAACGTGCTGGTCGCGTTCATGCCGTGGAACGGCTACAACTTCGAAGACTCGATCCTGCTCTCCGAGCGGATCGTGAAGGACGACGTCTTCACCTCGATCCACATCGAGGAATTCGAGGTGATGGCCCGCGACACCAAGCTCGGTCCTGAGGAAATCACGCGCGACATTCCGAACGTTTCGGAAGAGGCGCTGAAGAACCTCGACGAGGCCGGCATCGTCTATATCGGCGCGGAAGTGCGCGCCGGCGACATCCTGGTTGGCAAGATCACGCCGAAGGGCGAAAGCCCGATGACGCCGGAAGAGAAGCTGCTCCGCGCCATCTTCGGCGAAAAGGCCTCCGACGTCCGCGACACCTCGCTGCGCGTGCCTCCGGGCGTGCAGGGCACGATCGTGGAAGTCCGCGTGTTCAACCGCCACGGCGTCGACAAGGACGAGCGTGCGCTGGCGATCGAGCGGGAGGAGATCGAGCGACTCGCCAAGGACCGCGACGACGAGCAGGCGATCCTCGACCGTAACGTCTACAGCCGTCTCGCCGAGCTGCTGGAGAACCGCCAGGGCATTTCCGGCCCGAAGGGCTTCAAGAAGGACACCAAGATCACCCGCGCGGTGCTTGACGAGTATCCGAAGTCCCAGTGGTGGCTGTTCGCCTCGCCCAACGACAAGCTGATGGCCGAGATCGAGGCGATGCGTAAGCAGTACGATGAGTCGAAGAAGGGGCTCGAGCAGCGCTTCCTCGACAAGGTCGAAAAGCTGCAGCGCGGCGACGAACTTCCGCCCGGCGTGATGAAGATGGTCAAGGTCTTCGTCGCGGTGAAGCGCAAGATCCAGCCCGGCGACAAGATGGCCGGCCGCCACGGCAACAAGGGCGTGGTGTCCAAGATCGTGCCGATCGAGGACATGCCGTTCCTCGAGGACGGTACGCATGCGGATATCGTGCTGAACCCGCTCGGCGTGCCCTCGCGCATGAACGTCGGCCAGATCCTCGAGACCCATCTCGGATGGGCCTGCGCCGGCCTCGGCAGGCGCATCGGCCAGACCATCGACGCCTACTATCAGAAGCAGGATCTCAAGCCGCTGCGCGAGACCCTGAAGAGGATCTATGGCGACGATGAAACCATCCGCTCGCTGAACGACAACGAGCTGATCGAGCTTGGCCGCAATCTGAGCCACGGCGTGCCGATCGCAACCCCGGTGTTCGACGGCGCCAAGGAGGCCGACATCGAGGAGATGCTGAAGCTTGCTGGCTTCGACGCCTCCGGCCAGTCGACCGTCTATGACGGCCGCACCGGCGATCCCTTCGATCGCAAGGTGACGGTGGGCTACATCTACATGCTGAAGCTGCACCACCTGGTGGACGACAAGATCCACGCCCGCTCGATCGGCCCGTACTCGCTGGTCACCCAGCAGCCGCTGGGCGGCAAGGCGCAGTTCGGCGGCCAGCGCTTCGGCGAAATGGAGGTGTGGGCGCTGGAAGCCTATGGCGCGGCCTACACGCTGCAGGAGATGCTGACCGTGAAGTCGGACGACGTCGCCGGCCGTACCAAGGTGTACGAGGCGATCGTGCGCGGCGACGACACGTTCGAGGCTGGTATCCCCGAGTCGTTCAACGTGCTGGTCAAGGAAATGCGCTCGCTCGGCCTCAACGTCGACCTGCACAATTCCAAGATGGGACCGGCGCCGACGTCGGAAGCGGCCGAGTAATTTTGTGAAGGCGGCGGTGACGCCGCCTTCGCCACCGTCATCGTCCGCGGAGGCGGACGATCCAGTAACCGCGGCAGCGGTGATTACTGGATGCCCCGCCTTCGCGGGGCATGACAGACAAGGGATGCATGGGCCGACGAAAGTCGGCAGACGGAGAAGACCATGAACCAAGAGATTATGAATCTTTTCAATCCGACGACGCCGGCCCAGGTCTTCGACCAGATCCGGATTTCGATCGCGTCCCCGGAGAAGATTCTGTCCTGGTCCTACGGCGAGATCAAGAAGCCGGAGACCATCAACTACCGCACCTTCAAGCCGGAGCGGGACGGGTTGTTCTGCGCGCGCATCTTCGGGCCGATCAAGGACTACGAGTGCTTGTGCGGCAAGTACAAGCGGATGAAGTACAAGGGCATCATCTGCGAAAAGTGCTCGGTCGAGGTCACGCTGTCGCGTGTCCGGCGCGAGCGCATGGGCCATATCGAGCTCGCAGCGCCTGTCGCCCACATCTGGTTCCTGAAGTCGCTGCCGTCGCGCATCGGCCTTCTGCTCGATATGACGCTGAAGGACCTCGAGCGCATCCTGTACTTCGAGTACTACGTCGTGCTCGAGCCGGGTCTCACCGCGCTCAAGGACCGTCAGCTCCTGTCGGAAGACGAGTATCTGAAGGCGCAGGACGAATACGGCCAGGACAGCTTCACCGCCATGATCGGCGCGGAGGCGATCCGCGAGCTGCTGAAGGGCCTCGAGCTGGAGAAGCTCGAGACTTCGCTGCGTGCGGAGATGCAGGAGACCGACTCCGACATCAAGCACAAGAAGCTCGCCAAGCGGCTGAAGATCGTCGAGGCCTTCCGCGTCTCCGGCAACAAGCCGGAATGGATGATCATGACGGTCATCCCGGTGATCCCGCCGGATCTGCGCCCGCTGGTTCCGCTCGATGGCGGCCGCTTCGCGACGTCGGACCTCAACGACCTTTACCGTCGCGTCATCAACCGCAACAACCGCTTGAAGCGGCTGATGGAGCTGCGTGCGCCCGACATCATCATCCGCAACGAGAAGCGCATGCTGCAGGAGGCCGTCGACGCGCTGTTCGACAATGGCCGCCGCGGCCGCGTCATCACGGGCGCCAACAAGCGCCCGCTGAAGTCGCTTGCCGACATGCTCAAGGGCAAGCAGGGCCGCTTCCGTCAGAATCTGCTCGGCAAGCGCGTCGACTATTCCGGCCGTTCGGTGATCGTGGTCGGTCCCGAGCTGCGCCTGCATCAGTGCGGCCTGCCGAAGAAGATGGCGCTCGAGCTGTTCAAGCCGTTCATCTATTCGCGGCTTGACGCCAAGGGCCTGTCGACGACCGTGAAGCAGGCGAAGAAGCTGGTCGAGAAGGAGCGGCCCGAGGTCTGGGATATCCTGGACGAGGTGATCCGCGAGCATCCGGTGCTGCTCAACCGCGCGCCGACGCTGCATCGCCTGGGCATCCAGGCGTTCGAGCCGGTGCTGATCGAGGGCAAGGCGATCCAGCTTCACCCGCTGGTCTGCGCTGCGTTCAACGCCGACTTCGACGGCGACCAGATGGCCGTGCACGTTCCGCTGTCGCTCGAAGCGCAGCTCGAAGCGCGCGTTCTGATGATGTCGACCAACAACATCCTGCACCCCGCGAACGGCCAGCCGATCATCGTGCCGTCGCAGGACATCGTGCTCGGCCTCTACTACGTCTCGATCATGCGCGAAGGCCTGCCCGGCGAGGGCAAGGTGTTCGGCGACATGGCCGAGCTCGAGCATGCCCTGCATTCGAAGGTCATCCACCTCCACACCAAGATCAAGTACCGGTGGGAGGGCACCGACGAGGAAGGCAAGAAGAGCAAGCGCTGGATTGAAACCACCGCGGGCCGCGTCATGCTCGGCAATCTTTTGCCGAAGCACCCGAAGATCTCGTACGACATCATCAACAAGCTGATGACCAAGCGCGAGATCTCCGGCGTGATCGATCAGGTCTACCGGCACTGCGGCCAGAAGGAGACGGTGATCTTCTGCGACCGCATCATGGCCCTCGGCTTCTACAACGCCTTCAAGGCCGGCATCTCGTTCGGCAAGGACGACATGGTCGTGCCGGCGTCGAAGTGGAAGATCGTCGATCAGACCCGTACGCTGGCGAAGGATTTCGAGCAGCAGTACAATGACGGCCTGATCACCCATGGTGAGAAGTACAACAAGGTTGTCGACGCCTGGTCGAAGGCGGGCGAGGAAGTCGCCAAGGCGATGATGAAGGAGATCTCCTCGACCAAGAAGACGGCCGGCGGGGCGGATGCCGACATCAACTCGATCTACATGATGGCGCATTCCGGCGCGCGTGGTTCGCCGGCGCAGATGCGTCAGCTCGCGGGCATGCGCGGCCTGATGGCAAAGCCGTCGGGCGAGATCATCGAGACGCCGATCATTTCCAACTTCAAGGAAGGCTTGTCGGTTCTCGAATACTTCAACTCGACCCACGGCGCCCGCAAGGGTCTCGCGGACACCGCGTTGAAGACCGCGAACTCCGGCTACCTGACCCGCCGTCTGGTCGACGTGGCGCAGGACTGCATCATTACGTCCAGCGACTGCGGCACCCATCTCGGCATCAAGATGCGCGCCATCATCGATGCCGGCACGGTGGTCGCCTCGCTCGGCTCGCGCATCCTGGGCCGCGTGGCCTGCGATGACGTGCGTGATCCCGCGACCAACGACGTCCTGGTCGCGCGCGGCACGCTGATGGAGGAGTCCCATGTGGACGCCATCCATCGCGCCGGCATCCAGGAGGTGAAGATCCGTTCGGCGCTGACCTGCGAGCTCGTCAACGGCATCTGTGCCAAGTGCTACGGGCGCGATCTCGCCCGCGGCACCCCGGTCAACCATGGCGAGGCGGTCGGCGTGATCGCGGCGCAGTCGATCGGCGAGCCGGGCACGCAGCTCACGATGCGCACGTTCCACATCGGCGGCGCAGCGCAGATCAACGAGCAGTCGTTCGTGGAGTCGAACTTCGACGGCAAGATCGTGATCAGGAACAAGTCGATCGCTCGCAACAGCGAAGGCCACCTGATCGCGATGGTCCGCAACATGGTGGTTGCGATCGTCGACGCCGATGGCACCGAGCGTGCGACGCACCGCATCCAGTACGGCTCGCGCATGCATGTCGACGAGGGCGACATGGTCAAGCGCGGCCAGCGCATCGCCGAGTGGGATCCGTACACCCGCCCGGTGCTGACCGAAGTCGAGGGTACGATCGGGTTCGAGGACCTGGTCGAGGGCCAGTCGATCTCGGAGACGCTGGACGAGTCCACCGGTATCGCCAAGCGCGTCGTCATCGATTGGCGGTCGTCGCGGGGCGGCGCGGACCTGCGCCCGGCCATCGTAATCAAGGGCAAGGACGGCAAGGTGATGAAGCTCGCGCGTGGCGGCGACGCCCGCTACATGCTGTCAGTCGATGCGATCCTCTCGGTCGACGTCGGCGCGCAGGTCAAGCCGGGCGACATCCTGGCGCGTATCTCCACCGAGAGCGCCAAGACGCGTGACATCACCGGCGGTCTGCCGCGCGTGGCGGAACTGTTCGAGGCGCGCAAGCCGAAGGATGCGGCGATCATCGCGGAAGTGGCGGGCACCGTCCGCTTCGGCCGCGACTACAAGAACAAGCGCCGCATCTCGATCGAGCCGGCCGACAAGACCGAGGAGCCGCGCGAGTACCTGATCCCGAAGGGCAAGCACATCCACCTCCAGGACGGTGACATCGTCGAAAAGGGCGATTTCATCGTCGAAGGCAACCCGGCGCCGCACGACATCCTGGCGATCAAGGGCATCGAGGAACTCGCTGCCTATCTCGTCAACGAGATCCAGGAGGTCTACCGGTTGCAGGGCGTGCTCATCAACGACAAGCACATCGAAGTGATTGTTCGTCAGATGCTGCAGAAGGTGGAGATCACCGACCAGGGCGACACCGACATGATCAACGGCGAGCAGGTCGACAAGATCGAGTTCGACGCGCTCAACACCAAGGCCAAGGAAGAGGGCAAGAAGCCCGCGACCGGAACGCCGGTGCTGCTCGGTATCACCAAGGCGAGCCTGCAGACCCGCTCGTTCTTCTCGGCGGCGTCGTTCCAGGAGACCACCCGCGTGCTCACCGAAGCTGCCGTCAACGGCAAGGTGGACCCGCTGGAAGGCCTCAAGGAGAACGTCATTGTCGGACGGCTGATTCCGGCGGGCACGGGCGCCTCGATGGCGCGGATCCGCGAAGTCGCCATGAAGCGCGACAAGCTGATCCTCGACGAGCGCGAGAAGCAGGCGGCGATCGTGCCGTCCGCGCCCGAAGCGGAGCCGCTGGCGCTGCCGCCCGCGGAGTAAGGCTCCGCAAAACTACGGTGCTCACGAAAAGGCCGGCTTTTTTGCCGGCCTTTTTACTGCTCTCCTTTTCTGTTGCGATGCACGAACCTGCTTTGTTCATCTTTCCTTCAGACAGAAAAGCGCTTCTGCTAAAGCGGCAGGGGCCGGGTGCTTCGTCCGCCCGGAAGATACGGAATCCACATGCTCGATCTTGCAATCGTTGGCGGCGGCCCCGGCGGGCTGATGAGTGCTTGGTACCTGAAGCGGAAGCTCGGCGACCTCTGCCGCGTCACCATTTTCGAGGCGTCGGATCGGCTCGGTGGCAAGATCGTCACGCGCAAATTCGATTCCGCGCCCGCGACCTACGAGGCCGGCGTCGCCGAGATCTACGATTATTCGATGACCGGCCCGGATCCGCTGCGCGAACTGATCCAGCATTTCGGCCTGCAGACCATTCCGATGGATGCCGAGCAGGTCCAGCTCGATGGCGAACTGCTGAATGACGTGCCGGGCATGCGCCGCAAATATGGTGCGAAGACCGCCGCCGCGATCGAGGCGTTCCGCCAGCGCTGCACCGAGATGATCTCGCCGGTCGAATATTACGAAGGCGTCGGCGCGCACGACAACGAACATCCCTGGACCCACAAGACCTGTGAAGAGGTGCTCGACGAGGAGGTCGAGGACGCAACTGCCAAGCGCTTCTTCAAGGTGATGGCGCGCTCCGACATCGCGACCGAGAGCCACAACACCAACGGGCTCAATGCGCTCAAGAACTTCGTGATGGATATCGACGGCTATATCGGCCTGTACTCGATCCAGAACGGCAATGAGCAGTTGATCGAGTGCCTGCGCTCTGAAGTCGATGCCGACATCCAGCTCAATCATCGGGTGTTGAAAGTCGGCAAGGCGGGCAACGGCCGCTACCGCCTCAACATGATGAACGGGAAGGGGCCGGAGGCGCGTGACTTCGACCTCGTGCTGGTCTGCCTGCCGCATTCCTGGCTCGCCACGCTCGGCTGGGACGGCGAGGAATTGCGCCAGTCGATGGTCAAGCACATCGCCTATTTCGACCGGCCGGCGCACTATCTGCGCGTCTCGATCCTGTTCGATGAGCCGTTCTGGGGCGAGAAGATTGCCGGCTCCTGGTTCATGTCGGAGGCGTTCGGCGGCTGCTGCGTCTACAACGAAGGCTCGCGCCATGATGTCGGCAGGCATGGCGTGCTGAACTGGCTGATTGCAGGGGCCGACGCGCTGGCCTTTGCCAATCTCAGCGACCAGGAACTGATCGATGCCGCGCTGAAATCGCTGCCGGCGTCCTTCGGCAATGCGCGCGCGCATTTCCTCGAGGGCAAGATCCATCGCTGGCTGAGTTCCGTGAACGCGCTGCCCGGCGGCCTGCCGGCGCGTGACGTCATGACCAACCATCGTCCCGAGCCGAAGGAACATCCCGGCATCGTCGTGGTCGGCGATTACCTGTTCGATTCCACCCTGAACGGCCTGCTCGATTCCTCCGATGCCGCAACCGACATCATCCTGACCGAGATGATCCGGCTGCGCCGCGCCCGCGCGCAGGCCGAGCGGCCGCTGTCGGACAAGATCGACCGCGAATATTTCGAGAATTATCGCGGGCTCGGCCCATACAGTGAGGCCTGGCGCCACTTCACCGATCCTGCACTGCTGATGGAGATGATCCAGATCGTCTGGGGCAGGGCGAAGGGCTACAAGCTCCTGGTTGCGGGGTCGGCGAGCGGCGAACTGGTCGGGGCGCTGCGCGAGCGCGGGGTCGATGCCTGGGGCGTCGAGAACAACCGCTTCATCCACGGCAAGACGCCGAAGGAGCTGAAGAAGTACAACAAACTCGGTTCGGTTCTCGACCTGCCGTTCAAGGACAACGAATTCGACTTCGTATTCGAGACCAGCCTCTGCCATCTCGGCGGAAAGCAGGTGGTGCGCGCAGTGCGCCAATTGCGTCGCGTGGTCAAGACCGGCCTCGTGTTCGGCTCGGTGACCTCGGACCTCGCACCCGGTCTGATCGACCGCTATGATCTGTTGCGCGGGGTGAAGAAGCTCGCCACCTGGTGGGAATGGTCGGAGCTGTTCTTCGGCAACGGTTTTGATCTCGCCGCCCACCATCGCAACTGCACCGAAGCGTTGTGGAACGCGGCGCGCGCCGCCAACAAGGGACCCGGCTGTTGGTACGGCGATTCCGATGCCTTGCGTTATTCGTTCTTCGACAAGGTCGAGGACGAGGATTGACCCAAGGATTGGCTGGTTTAACCAGCCGGTTCAATTGCTTTGCCCAATCTTCCCTGATCGCGTAGAGTCGTTGCGATAGCGCCGATCGCTGTCGCTCTCGATTTGCGGTCATGCCGGCCGTGCAGTATCGGTTGGGTTCATGGCATCGAAGCCCCCTTCACCTGACGGTCACAATCCCGTTGCGACGGAAGAACTCGAGCTGAAAAAGAAGCTCGGGGCCAATGCCGAGCGCCCTGCATCCGGTCCCGGCAGCAAGCCTTCGTCGGCATCAGCGCCTCCCGATGATGATGACGAAGGGGACGACGAGAACGACGTCGAGCTCGATGACGATGATGAGGACGAGGACCTCGTCGTCTTCACCGCCAAGGAAGCCGCCGGCGCGCTCGCCACGATCTACGGCTTCGTCAAGCCGTATCTCGCCAGCTACAAGCGGATGCTGGTCTTCGTCAGCTTCGGCATCGTGGTCGAGACGTTGTTCAACGTCATCATGCCGCTCAGCCTGAAGTTTCTGATCGATGACGCGCTCGGCGAGGAGGACTTCCAGGCGCTCTACAAGATCCTCGGCGTGCTCGCCGCCGCCGGCATCATCACGTCCATCATCGCGGTCTGGTACGAACGCTGGGACGCGCGGCTTGCCGCCTGCATCATTTCCGACGTGCGGACCAAACTGTTCGAGCACGTCCAGAACCTGCCATCGGCCTATTTCGCCCGCACCAAGCGCGGCGAGATCCTGTCGCGCTTCTCGATCGACCTTTCGGCCTTCGAGGGGTCGGTCAAGAGCTTCGCCAACAGCGCCGCGCTGCCGTTCCTGGAGCTGATCGCCGGCATCATCCTGATGCTGTTCCTGAGCTGGCAGCTCGCCGCGGTCGCGCTGCTGGTGTTTCCGATCACCCTGATCGGGCCGCGGATCCTGACCCCGAAGGCGGTGCAGGCCAACTACGAGCAGAAGCTGAACGAGGCCGCGCTGCTCGGCACCGTGCAGGAGAATGTCGCGGCCCAAGCCGTGGTGAAGGCGTTCAACCTGCAGCGCCGTGCGCTCGGCTGGTTCACGATGCGCAACAACGACGTGCGGTTGAAGGCGGCATCCGCGATGTTCCTGTCGACGATGGTGGAGCGCACCGTCACCATCGCGGTGCTGCTGTTGCACCTCGTGGTGCTCGCGATCGGCGCCTATCTCGCCACCAAGGGCCAGATCACCATCGGCACCTTCGTCACCTTCGAGAGCGCATTCTGGGAGGTGTCCTACAATATCGCGCACCTGATGCATTTCATCCCGGTGTCGATCCAGTCGGCGGCGGCGGTGCGACACATTCAGGAACTGCTGGATGAGCCGACGCGCGGCGCCGACCGGCCGGGCGCCCCGGACCTGCCGCGTATCACCAATGACATCACCTTCGAGCGCGTGACGTTTCAGTACGAGGGCAGCCAGGCGCCGGTGCTGGATAATTTCAGCCTCAAGCTCAAGGTCGGCCAGCGCATCGCGATCGTCGGCCCCTCGGGCTCCGGCAAGAGCACGCTGCTCAATCTGATCCTGCGGCTTTACGTGCCCGACGAGGGCAGGGTCACCATCGACGGCGTCGATATCCGCAGGGTGACGCGCGAATCGCTCAGGCGGAGCATGGCGGTGGTGTTCCAGGAGAACATGCTGTTCAACATGTCGATCCGGGAGAACATCCGGCTCGGCAAGGAAGGTGCGAGCGACGAGGAAGTCGTGGACGCCGCGCGGAAAGCGGAGATCCATCGCTTCATCATGAGCCTGCCGCAGAAATACGACACTGTGGTCGGCGAGCGCGGCGATACGCTGTCAGGCGGCCAGCGCCAGCGCATCGCGATCGCCCGCGCCATCATTCGTAATCCAGCCGTGCTGCTGCTCGACGAAGCCACCTCGGCCCTCGACCAGACCACGGAGGCCGCGATCAACCGCACGCTGTTCAGGGTTGCCGCGGGCCGCACCATGATCTGGTCGACGCACCGGCTGACGTCGGTGGTCGACATGGACGAGATCATCGTGATCTCCGGCGGCAAGGCGATCGAGCGCGGCACCCACGCCGAGTTGCTCGCGGCCAATGGCGTCTACCGCAAGCTCTGGGACGATCAGGGCCATCTGGCGTACAATGCTGCCCCGCAGCCCGATGAAGACGACGAAGATGACGACGAGGACGAGTGATCGCTCAGTTTGACGTGGCGATCGGGCCTTGCCGCGCTGGACGCAGCGCGCCGGCGGTGGAATAGCGGACCCCTTGCGCGAAGCGGACCACGAAGCGGCCCCAACGTCCGGCGCGCCAGGTCAGGCCATGATCGACCGACAGCGAGCGAAGGTGGTAGGCCTTGGCAAGCGATCGTGCTTCGCAGGCCTGCTTGACCGGATCGTCGTAGAACGCCTGGATCTTCCGCACATCCATGCCGTCGCTTGAGAGCCACGCCGGGATGTGGACGTTGCACAGCCGTTCGACGTCGGTGAACACCTTGTTGGTGCCAGTGCCGGCCGCGGGACAGGACGTCGAGAAAGCGTCGCCGACCAGGACGATGCCGGGCTGCAGATATCCCTCGGTGACGCAGAGGTCGGCGGGCCTGATCTTGACCGGTCCGGAGACGATGAAGCCTCCGGTCATGCGGGCAAGCCCCGGCATCGTGGCGAGCATGGTCGCTTCCGGCGCCTGCCTGAACTGCTGCAGCCACGGGTCGGTCATGTCGCGGTAGACCATGAAATTGGCGCGCATCGTTCCGCCGACCGGGAACAGCGAAAGATAGGCCATCCGCGCGCTCGGCCGGCCCGGCCAATAAGTTAGCGCGGGAAAATCGAACGTCTTACGCCCGGCGGGCACGACATCGAAGCCCAAGGTGATCGAGTGACACGCGCTGATGATGCGGCGCTGCATGCCGAGCGTGTGGCGCAATCCGGTGTTCAGGCCGTTGGCGAGCACAACAAGACGCGCCGAAATTTCCTCGCCGTTCGACAGCACGATCTTTTGCCGGTCGGCGCTGTTCGAAACGGCGTAGGCCTTGGCATGGATGATCTCGACATCGCCGGCAATCTGCGCGCGCATGGTGTTGACCAGCGTGTTGTAGAGGATGCCGTGCTGATCGCTGGGCTTCTTGGCGACGACGTAGCCGAACCGCGCCTCCCACACTTGGCCATCCAGCGTCGTGGCGCGCAGCGTCTGCTCGGCAAGGCCGGTCTTGCGCAAGAGTTCGAGTTGATCGCCGCCGATCTTCTCGCAGCGCAGCTCGGGTGGGTAGCTCGCATGCGGATCGATCAGGCACGCCGAAATGCCCGCGCGTCCGAGCATCGCCGCAGCGGTCGAGCCGGCGAGCCCGCCGCCGACGATGGCAACATCCGTATAGCGCATGGGCCTTGCCTCTGATCGCAAGCCACCATGCATGGCCGAGAATGGCAAAGGAACCCTGAACCGGTGCTTCACAATCAGGTCAGCCCCGTGTCGGCTTAATTGAAAAGCAATGTCCCGCAAACACGATCGGGAACGGTCGAAGAGCGCATATTTCGATGATCACGGTAACGATTGATTCACCCAGCCTGGACATCGCCCCGCAATGGGACGAACTGGTGCGGCGCGCGTCGTCGAACGTATTCATGAATCCGGCCGCGCTTGCGGCGGCCGTCGCGACCGACTTTGCCAAATTACGCGTGCTGCTCGCCTGGGAGCAGGGCGCTTCGCAGCGAAGGCTTGCAGGCATCTGGGCGTTGCAGGTGCGGCGAGCCGTGCCGCTTTGGCCAAAGGTGTCCGAAGCGCTGCCCTACAATTACGCCTTCCTTTCCAGTCCCGTCGTCGACCCGGCTTTCGCCGATCAGGTCATTCCAGCGTTCCTCGCGGCCATCGAACAAGACCCGATGCTGCCTGACGTCCTCAGCCTCACCGCGTTCGACGCGGAATGCCCGAGCTACGCGGCCATGTCGAAATGGCTCGCCGCGCGCGGCATCGAACCGTTGATCGTTGCAAGGAGCAGCCGACCTTTCGTGACGAAAGAATTCGGCGTAAAGCGCAGCGGCTCGACCCGCAAAAAGCTGCGTCAGGACTGGAACAGATTGGCGGCGCTTGGCTCCGTCGAGGTCGTCAACGACCGGTCACCCGCCGCCGTCCGCCAGGCGTTCGAGATATTTCTGGCAATGGAGAAGGCAAGCTGGAAGGGGGAGCGGGGCACGGCAGTGCTATCGGATGCCGGTGATGCCGCCTTCACCAGGCAGCTGGTGCAGAATCTGGCGGATCGGCAGGCCTGCTCGGTCGCCCTGCTGCAGGTGAATGGCGAGGTGGCCGCGGCGCAGGTGCTGATGTATGGCGGCTCGACCGCCTATACTTGGAAGACCGCATACGATGCGCAGTTCGCGCGGTATTCGCCCGGGCATCTGCTCGTCGACAAGGTGACCGATCATCTGCTCGCGCAGGACGACATCGAGGCGATCAATTCCTGTGCCGCGGAAGACAGTTTCATGGCCCAGCTTTGGGCCGGCCGCCGCGCCATGCTCGATATGCTCTTTGACGTCAGGGGAACGAGGTCGCTGGGCTTCCGGATGGAAGCGGGCCGGCTGCTCGGCTACCATTTCCTGCGGGGCGTACGGCATCGCTTCCGGGAGCGTCGTCCGGCGGCGTCGGCCAGCAAGGCGCCGCAGGGCACCGCGGCCAAGCCGCAAAAAGAAGCCGCCGCCGCGTTGCGCGCGCCGGCAAAGGCCGAAGTCGGCCGTTGAGCGGGCGTGCGCCAACCGGGTCTGCACGAATCGCTCGACGTTGAACGCTGCCGCCCAGTTTCTCGATCTGAATATTTGCCCGGGTAAAAATAGTCAACCGACTCAGCCTGGACGAAGAGGGGGCTGCAGGCCCGTGATTTCATTCGCGCTGACTGCGCGAAAATGCCAAATGTACAGGCGGCAGAAGCGTTTCTCGTATTGCCGTTTTGCTTGACTTCACTATCTACCGCTTATACAAGGCGCGCACTTAACGACAGGCGGTGAGCTACGCCAGCGTCGGAACGGAACACCCTGTCAGACCTACCGGGACTGAGGCGGGCACCAACCTCGACGAATGCCGCTCAAACGCTGTCGATGATAGCTAGGCAATGCCAGGACGATTTTTGTTCTCTTGAGCGCGTTCTCTTGAGAGTAAACTCGGATGCATGACCTCGGTTCTCAACCGAACAGCGAATGCTGATCGGCCGTAATCGCGGTCCTCTGTGGCGTCGAAGCGCTTTCCGCTCAGCAACGAGTGGTAGGCGCGATTTCGTTTTGCGCGAATGGTTTTCGTGCGAGGTGGCCGGACGGGCGGCTCGTTCCCGAGAAGAATTTGCGGAGCCAGTGAGGTTCCGCGCGAACTTGAAGGGTGAAGGCTGACATGCCGACGATCAACCAGCTGATCGCAAATCCACGGGCAGTGCAGAAGTCGCGCAAGAAGGTGCCGGCGCTGCAGCAGTCGCCGCAGAAGCGCGGCGTGTGCACGCGCGTCTACACGACGACTCCGAAGAAGCCGAACTCGGCGCTTCGCAAGGTCGCCAAGGTGCGTCTGACCAACGGGTTCGAGGTGATCGGCTACATCCCGGGTGAGGGTCATAACCTGCAGGAACACTCGGTGGTCATGATCCGCGGCGGCCGCGTCAAGGACCTGCCGGGCGTGCGCTACCATATCCTCCGCGGCGTGCTGGATACCCAGGGCGTCAAGAACCGTAAGCAGCGCCGTTCGAAGTACGGCGCCAAGCGTCCGAAGTAAGCGGGAACAGGTAAGATGTCGCGTCGTCACTCTGCAGAAAAGCGTGAAGTGCTTCCGGACCCGAAGTTCGGAAACATCATCATCACCAAGTTCATGAACTCGGTCATGTATGCCGGCAAGAAGTCGGTCGCCGAGAACATCGTCTATGGCGCGCTCAACATGATCGAGGCCAAGACCAAGCAGAACCCGCTCGGCGTATTCGAGCAGGCGCTCGAGAACGTCATGCCGACCATCGAGGTGCGTTCCCGCCGCGTCGGTGGCGCGACCTATCAGGTGCCGGTGGAGGTTCGCTCGGTGCGCCGGCAGGCGCTCGGCATCCGCTGGCTGATTTCGGCCGCGCGTGACCGCAACGAGAAAACGATGACGGAGCGGCTCTCGGCTGAGCTGCTCGACGCGTCGAACAACCGGGGGAACGCCGTCAAGAAGCGCGAAGACGTGCACCGGATGGCGGAAGCCAACCGCGCCTTCTCGCATTATCGCTGGTAAGGCGAACTACGGAATTCAAGGAACAGCCCCATGCCACGCCAACATGCCATCGAGGACTATCGCAACTTCGGTATCATGGCGCATATCGACGCCGGCAAGACCACGACGACCGAGCGCATCCTCTATTACACCGGCAAGAGCCACAAGATCGGCGAAGTGCACGAAGGTGCCGCGACGATGGACTGGATGGAGCAGGAGCAGGAGCGTGGCATCACCATCACCTCCGCTGCAACCACCGCGTTCTGGAACGGCAAGCGCCTGAACATCATCGACACTCCCGGCCACGTCGACTTCACGATTGAGGTCGAGCGTTCGCTGCGCGTGCTCGACGGTGCCGTGTGCGTGCTCGACTCCAACCAGGGTGTCGAGCCGCAGACCGAGACCGTCTGGCGCCAGGGTGACAAGTACAAGGTTCCGCGCATCGTCTTCGCCAACAAGATGGACAAGACTGGCGCCGACTTCTTCAAGTGCCTGTCCGACATCGTCGACCGCCTCGGCGCCAAGCCGATTGCGATCCAGCTCCCGATCGGTGCCGAGAGCAACTTCAAGGGTCTCGTCGACCTCGTGAAGATGAAGGGTATCATCTGGAACGACGAGTCGCTCGGTGCGAAGTTCGACTACGTCGACATCCCGGCCGACCTCGTCGACCAGGCCAAGGAATATCGCGAGAAGATGGTCGAAGCCGCCGTCGAGCTCGATGACGACGCCATGGCCGCCTATCTCGACGGCACCGAGCCAGATGAGGCGACGCTGAAGCGGCTGATCCGCAAGGCGGTGCTGACTGGCGCGTTCTATCCGGTGCTGTGCGGCTCGGCCTTCAAGAACAAGGGCGTGCAGCCGCTGCTCGACGCCGTCGTCGACTATTTGCCGTCGCCGCTCGACGTGCCCGCGATCAAGGGCACCGACGATAAGGGCAACGAAGTCGTACGCAAGGCCGACGACAAGGAGCCGCTCGCGCTGCTCGCCTTCAAGATCATGGACGATCCCTTCGTCGGCACCATCACCTTCTGCCGCATCTACTCGGGCATCCTGCAGAGCGGCACCGGCGTCATCAACTCGACCCGCGAAAAGAAGGAGCGCATCGGCCGCATGTTGCTGATGCACGCGAACAACCGCGAAGACATCAAGGAAGCCTATGCCGGCGACATCGTCGCACTGGCGGGCCTGAAGGAAGCCCGCACCGGTGACACGCTGTGCGATCCGAATCACCCGGTGATCCTTGAAAAGATGGAGTTCCCGGATCCGGTGATCGAGATCGCGATCGAGCCGAAGTCGAAGGCCGACCAGGAGAAGCTCGGCGTCGCGCTGGCGAAGCTCGCGGCGGAAGATCCGTCGTTCCGGGTCTCGACCGATCACGAGTCCGGCCAGACCATCCTGAAGGGCATGGGCGAACTGCATCTCGACATCAAGGTCGACATCCTGAAGCGCACCTACAAGGTCGACGCCAACATCGGCGCGCCGCAAGTGGCGTTCCGTGAGCGTGTGACCAAGCGGGTCGAGCACAGCTATACCCACAAGAAGCAGACCGGCGGCACCGGCCAGTTCGCGGCCGTGACGCTGATCGTCGAGCCGAACGAGCCTGGCAAGGGCTACGAGTTCGAATCGAAGATCGTCGGCGGCGCGGTGCCGAAGGAATACATCCCCGGCGTCGAAAAGGGTCTCGAGAGCGTGCTGGGCTCGGGTGTGGTCGCCGGCTTCCCGGTGGTCGACGTCAAGGTGCAGCTGATCGACGGCAAGTTCCACGACGTCGACTCGTCGGCACTGGCCTTCGAAATCGCCACGCGCGCCTGCTTCCGCGAGGCGCTGCAGATGGGCAAGTCCGTTCTGCTCGAGCCGATCATGAAGGTCGAGGTGGTGACGCCGGAAGACTACACCGGCTCCGTCATCGGCGACCTGAACTCACGGCGCGGCCAGATCCAGGGCCAAGACATGCGCGGCAACGCCAACGTCATCAACGCGATGGTGCCGCTCATGAACATGTTCGGTTACGTGAACAACCTACGCTCGATGAGCCAGGGTCGCGCGACCTTCACCATGCAGTTCGATCACTACGCCGAAGCTCCGGCGAACGTGTCGGCTGAAGTCCAGAAGAAGTTTGCCTGATTATCGTTGGTTGGCAGCTAACGATTGAACGGAGAGTCAAATGGCCAAAGCAAAATTTGAGCGTAACAAACCGCACTGCAACATCGGCACCATCGGTCACGTCGACCATGGCAAGACCTCGCTGACCGCCGCGATCACCAAGATCCTGGCGGAGACCGGCGGTGCGACGTTCACCGCCTACGACCAGATCGACAAGGCGCCGGAAGAGAAGGCCCGCGGCATCACGATCTCGACCGCTCACGTCGAGTACGAGACGCAGAAGCGCCACTATGCCCACGTCGACTGCCCCGGCCACGCCGACTACGTGAAGAACATGATCACCGGCGCCGCCCAGATGGACGGTGCGATCCTCGTCGTGTCGGCTGCCGACGGCCCGATGCCGCAGACCCGCGAGCACATCCTGCTTGCCCGCCAGGTCGGCGTTCCCGCGCTCGTCGTGTTCCTCAACAAGTGCGACATGGTCGACGATCCGGAGCTGCTCGAGCTCGTCGAGCTCGAGGTGCGTGAGCTGCTCTCGAAGTACGACTTCCCCGGCGACAAGATCCCGATCATCAAGGGCTCGGCGCTGGCCGCTCTCGAAGACAGCGACAAGAAGCTCGGCCATGACGCGATCCTCGAGCTGATGCGCAATGTCGACGAGTACATTCCGCAGCCGGAGCGTCCGATCGATCAGCCGTTCCTGATGCCGGTCGAAGACGTGTTCTCGATCTCGGGCCGCGGCACCGTGGTGACCGGCCGTGTCGAGCGCGGCATCGTGAAGGTCGGCGACGAAATCGAGATCGTCGGTCTGCGCGACACCCAGAAGACCACCGTCACCGGCGTCGAAATGTTCCGCAAGCTGCTCGATCAGGGCCAGGCCGGCGACAACATCGGCGCGCTACTCCGCGGTACCAAGCGCGAGGAAGTCGAGCGTGGCCAGGTGCTGTGCAAGCCGGGTTCGGTCAAGCCGCACACCAAGTTCAAGGCCGAGGCGTACATCCTCACCAAGGAAGAGGGCGGCCGTCATACGCCGTTCTTCACCAACTACCGCCCGCAGTTCTACTTCCGCACCACCGACGTGACCGGTGTCGTGCACCTGCCCGAGGGCACCGAGATGGTGATGCCCGGTGACAACATCGCGATGGAAGTGCACCTGATCGTGCCGATCGCGATGGAGGAGAAGCTGCGCTTCGCGATCCGCGAAGGCGGCCGCACCGTCGGCGCCGGCGTCGTCGCCTCGATCCTCGAGTAAAGAAACGAATAGGGAATGGCGAGCGGCGAATAGGAATTTCTATTCGCTACTCGCTACTCGCCACTCACTAGAGAAAGTACGGCAATGAACGGCCAGAATATCCGCATCCGTCTCAAGGCGTTCGACCATCGCATTCTCGATACGTCGACCCGCGAGATCGTGAATACGGCCAAACGCACCGGTGCCCAGGTTCGCGGTCCCATTCCGCTGCCGACCCGCATCGAGAAGTTCACCGTCAACCGTTCGCCGCACGTCGACAAGAAGAGCCGCGAACAGTTCGAGATGCGCACTCACAAGCGCCTTCTCGACATCGTCGATCCGACCCCGCAGACCGTCGATGCTCTCATGAAGCTCGATCTGGCCGCCGGTGTCGACGTCGAGATCAAGCTCTAAGTTTTGGATTGAAGTCTGCGCGAGCGGACGAAGAGAACAGGAACCACGCCGATGCGCTCCGGAGTGATCGCACAAAAGGTCGGGATGACGCGGGTCTTCACGGAGGCCGGCGAGCATATTCCCGTGACCGTGCTGAAGCTCGGCAACTGCCAGGTGCTGGGCCACCGCACCACTGAGAAGAACGGTTATGTCGCGCTGCAGCTCGGTTCGGGCTCGCGCAAGACCGTGTACATGCCGAAGGCCGAGCGCGGCCAGTTCGCCGTCGCGAAGGTCGAGCCGAAGCGCAAGGTCGCGGAATTCCGCGTGTCCGAGGATGCGCTGATCCCGGTCGGCGCGGAGATCCAGGCCGATCACTTCGTGGTCGGTCAGTTCGTCGACGTCACCGGCACCTCGATCGGCAAGGGCTTCGCCGGCGGCATGAAGCGCTGGAATTTCGGCGGTCTGCGCGCCACCCACGGCGTGTCGATCTCGCACCGCTCGATCGGTTCGACCGGCGGCCGTCAGGATCCCGGCAAGACCTGGAAGAACAAGAAGATGCCCGGCCACATGGGTGTCGATCGCATCACCACGCTCAACCTTCGCGTCGTGCAGACCGATGTCGAGCGTGGCCTGATCCTGGTCGAAGGCGCCGTCCCCGGCTCCAAGGGCGGATGGATCAGGGTGCGCGACGCCATCAAGAAGCCGCTGCCGAAGGAAGCCCCGAAGCCCGGCAAGTTCAAGGTCGCGGGCGAGCAGGCTGCCGAGGCGCCGGCCGAGCAGGAAGGGGCGTGAGATGGAACTGAAAGTCACCACCCTTGAGGGCAAGGAAGCCGGCTCGGTCCAGCTTTCCGACGCCATTTTCGGCCTCGAGCCGCGCGCCGACATCATTCAGCGCTGCGTGCAGTGGCAGCTCAACAAGCGTCAGGCCGGCACCCACAAGGCCAAGGGCCGCGCCGAGATCTGGCGCACCGGCAAGAAGATGTACAAGCAGAAGGGCACCGGCGGTGCCCGTCACGGCTCGGCCCGCGTGCCGCAGTTCCGTGGCGGCGGCCGCGCCTTCGGTCCGGTGGTTCGCTCGCATGCGACCGACCTGCCGAAGAAGGTGCGTGCGCTCGCCCTCAAGCATGCTCTGTCGGCCAAGGCCAAGGACGGCGGCCTCGTCGTGCTCGACAGCGCCGACATCAAGGAAGCCAAGACCAAGGCGCTGGTCGGTCATTTCTCCGGCCTCGGGCTCACCAATGCGCTGATCATCGACGGCGCGGAGCTCAACAACGGCTTTGCGACCGCGGCGCGCAACATTCCGAATATCGACGTGCTGCCGATCCAGGGCATCAACGTCTACGACATCCTGCGCCGCCAGAAGCTGGTTCTGACCAAGGCGGCCGTCGATGCGCTGGAGGCGCGCTTCAAATGAAGAATATCGATCCGCGCCACTACGACGTCATCGTCGCGCCCGTTGTGACCGAAAAGGCGACGCTCGCCTCTGAGCACAACAAGGTGCTGTTCAAGGTCGCCGGCAAGGCGACCAAGCCGCAGATCAAGGAAGCGGTCGAGAAGCTCTTCGACGTCAAGGTCAAGAGCGTGAACACGCTGGTGCGCAAGGGCAAGACCAAAGTGTTCCGCGGCAATTTCGGCTCGCAGTCGGACACCAAGCGCGCGATCGTGACCCTGGAAGAGGGCCACCGCATCGACGTGACTACCGGACTATAAGGGCGTAACGACGATGGCATTGAAAACCTACAACCCAACGACGCCGGGCCAGCGCCAGCTGGTGATGGTCGATCGTTCGGCGCTCTACAAGGGCAAGCCGGTCAAGGCGCTCACCGAGGGCAAGCAGTCGAACGGTGGCCGCAACAACACCGGCCGCATCACCGTCCGCTTCCGCGGCGGCGGCCACAAGAAGGCCTATCGCAATGTCGACTTCCGCCGCGACAAGGTGGATGTGCCGGCGACCGTCGTGCGGCTCGAGTACGATCCGAACCGCACCGCCTTCATTGCGCTGATCAAGTATCAGGATGGCGAGCAGGCCTACATCCTGGCGCCGCAGCGGCTTGCCGCTGGTGACACGGTGGTGGCCGGCAGCTATGTCGACGTCAAGCCGGGCAACGTGATGCCGCTCGGCAACATGCCGGTCGGCACCATCGTCCACAATATCGAGCTGAAGATCGGCAAGGGCGGCCAGCTCGCGCGCTCGGCCGGCACCTATGCCCAGATCGTCGGCCGCGACCAGGACTACGTCATCATCCGCCTGAACTCGGGCGAGCAGCGCCTGGTGCACGGCCGTTGCCGCGGCGCCATCGGCGCGGTGTCGAATCCCGATCACATGAACATCTCGATCGGCAAGGCGGGCCGCACCCGCTGGCTCGGCTGGCGCCCGCACAACCGCGGCGTCGTCATGAACCCGATCGACCACCCGCATGGCGGCGGTGAAGGCCGGACTTCGGGCGGCCGCCACCCGGTCACCCCGTGGGGCAAGCCGACCAAGGGCAAGAAGACGCGGTCCAACAAGTCGACCAACAAATTCATTCTCCTAAGCCGCCACAAGCGGAAGAAGTAAGGAACGCCGGACATGGTTCGTTCAGTCTGGAAAGGCCCGTTCGTCGAGGCATCGCTGCTCAAGAAGGCAGATGCCGCGCGGGCGTCCGGCCGTCACGACGTCATCAAGATCTGGAGCCGCCGCTCGACCATCCTGCCGCAGTTCGTGGGCCTGACCTTCGGCGTCTATAACGGCCAGAAGCACGTGCCGGTTTCGGTGAACGAGGAAATGGTGGGTCACAAGTTCGGCGAGTTCTCGCCGACCCGTACCTTCCACGGCCACTCTGGCGACAAGAAAGCCAAGAAGGCTTAAAGAGTTAGGCTTGAGGATTAAGCGATGAGCAAACCAAAGCGCGAACGTGTCCTCGCGGACAATGAGGCCAAGGCCGTCGCCCGGATGCTGCGCGTCAGCCCGCAGAAGCTGAACCTGGTGGCGCAGATGATCCGCGGCCGCAAGGCGTCGGCCGCGCTTGCCGACCTGCAGTTCTCGCGCAAGCGGATCGCGGTCGACGTCAAGAAGTGCCTGGAATCGGCGATTGCCAATGCCGAAAACAACCATGACCTCGAAGTCGACGATCTCGTCGTCGCCGAGGCCCATGTCGGCAATGGCCTCGTCATGAAGCGTTTTGCCCCGCGCGGCCGTGGCCGCTCGGGCCGTGTCTACAAACCGTTCTCGCATCTCACGATCGTGGTTCGTGAGGTCGAGGCCGAGGCGAGCGCTTAAGGGAAGCGCGGGAGAATAAGATGGGTCAAAAGATCAATCCGATCGGGCTGCGTCTCGGCATCAACCGAACCTGGGATTCGCGTTGGTTCGCCGGCAAGGCCGAATACGGCAAGCTGTTGCACGAGGACGTCAAGATCCGCGAGATCCTGCACAAGGAGCTCAAGCAGGCCGCGGTGGCGCGCATCGTGATCGAGCGTCCGCACAAGAAGTGCCGGGTGACGATCCATTCAGCGCGTCCTGGCGTCGTGATTGGCAAGAAGGGCGCCGACATCGACAAGCTGCGCAAGAAGGTTGCCGACATCACCGCGTCCGACGTCGTCATCAATATCGTCGAGATCCGCAAGCCGGAGCTCGATGCGACGCTGGTCGCCGAATCGATCGCGCAGCAGCTCGAGCGCCGTGTTGCGTTCCGCCGCGCCATGAAGCGCGCGGTGCAGTCGGCGATGCGTCTTGGCGCCGAGGGCATCCGCATCAACTGCTCGGGTCGGCTCGGCGGCGCTGAAATCGCGCGCATGGAGTGGTACCGCGAGGGCCGGGTGCCGCTGCACACGCTGCGCGCGGACGTCGACTACGGCGTTGCCACCGCGTTCACGACCTTCGGCACCTGCGGCGTCAAGGTCTGGATCTTTAAGGGCGAGATCCTCGAGCACGATCCGATGGCCCAGGACAAGCGGATGGCTGAAGGCGATACCGGGCGCTCCCGCCGCGATGCCGCGGCCGCCTGAAGCGAGATGAGAGTTTGAGGGCTTAACGCCATGATGCAACCAAAGAAAACGAAGTTCCGGAAGGCGCATAAGGGCCGCATCCACGGCGTTGCGACTTCGGGCGCGACGTTGTCCTTCGGCCAGTTCGGCCTGAAGGCGCTCGAGCCGGAACGCGTCACCGCGCGCCAGATCGAGGCCGCCCGCCGCGCGCTGACCCGCCACATGAAGCGCGCCGGCCGCGTCTGGATCCGCGTGTTCCCGGACGTGCCGGTGTCGAAGAAGCCCGCCGAAGTGCGCATGGGCTCGGGCAAGGGCTCGCCGGAATTGTGGGTGGTCCGCGTCAAGCCGGGTCGTGTGCTGTTCGAGATCGACGGCGTCACCAACCAGGTCGCGCGCGAGGCGCTCGATCTCGCCGCCGCCAAGCTGCCGATCAAGACGCGCTTCGTCGCGCGCATCGCGGAGTGACCGAGATGGCCCAGTTGAAAATCGAGGATATCCGCGCGATGAGCGCCGACCAGATGGAGGACGCGATCCTCAATCTGAAGAAGGAGCGGTTCAACCTGCGCTTCCAGCGCGCCACCGGCCAGCTCGAGAACACCTCGCGGCTGAAGGAAGCGCGCCGCGACATCGCCCGTATCAAGACCATCGCCGCGCAGCAGCGCGCGAAGAAGAAGTAAGAGGCCGGACATGCCGAAACGTACGCTGCAGGGCGTGGTCGTCAGCGACAAGCAAGCCAAGACGGTGGTGGTGCGCGTCGATCGCCGCTTCACCCATCCGATCTACAAGAAGACGATCCGCCGTTCGAAGAACTACCACGCCCACGACGAGAGCGACCAGTTCAAGCCGGGCGATACGGTGTGGATCGAGGAAAGCAAGCCGATCTCGAAGTTGAAGCGCTGGATCGTGATCCGGGGCGAGCAGAAGCAAACGGCCTGACGCGCATCCGGCTCTGGAGCCGGGGAATGTCGGGAAAATTTTGAGCGCAAGTGAAGCGCAGAAAGAGGACGAGGTGCATCAATGATTCAGATGCAGACCAACCTCGACGTGGCCGATAATTCAGGCGCACGCCGTGTCATGTGCATCAAGGTGCTTGGGGGCTCCAAGCGCCGCTACGCCACCGTGGGCGACATTATCGTTGTGTCGATCAAGGAAGCCATTCCGCGTGGCAAGGTGAAGAAGGGCGACGTCATGAAGGCGGTCGTGGTGCGGGTCCGCAAGGACATTCGCCGCCCCGACGGCTCGGTCATCCGCTTCGACCGCAACGCAGCCGTGCTGGTCAACAACCAGTCGGAGCCGGTCGGCACCCGCATCTTCGGGCCGGTGCCGCGCGAGCTGCGCGCCAAGAACCACATGAAGATCATCTCGCTTGCCCCGGAGGTGCTGTGATGGCTGCCAAGATCCGGAAGGGTGACAAGGTCATCGTGCTGACCGGCCGCGACAAGGGCCGCACCGGCGAAGTGTTCGAGGTGCGCCCGGCCGAAAACACCGCGCTGGTGCGCGGCGTCAACATGGTGAAGCGTCACCAGAAGCAGACCCAGAACCAGGAGGGCGGCATTATCTCCAAGGAGGCGCCGATCCACCTCTCCAACGTCGCGTATGTCGGCAAGGATGGAAAGCCGACCCGCATCGGGTTCAAGATTCAGGCTGATGGCAAGAAGGTTCGCATTGCCAAGAGCTCGGGAGCAGAGATCGATGGCTGAGACCGCCTATGTGCCGCGCTTGCGCACGGAATATGACAGGAAGATTCGCGGCCTGCTGACCGAGAAGTTCGGCTACGAGAACGCGATGCAGGTGCCGCGGCTGGACAAGGTCGTGCTCAACATGGGCGTCGGCGATTCCGTCAACGACCGCAAGAAGGCCGAGACCGCCGCCGCCGAGCTGACGCAGATCGCCGGCCAGAAGGCCATCGTGACCTATTCGCGGGTTGCGATCGCGACCTTCAAGCTGCGCGAGAATCAGCCGATCGGCTGTAAGGTCACGCTGCGCAAGGCCCGCATGTACGAGTTCATCGACCGCCTGGTGAACGTCGCGCTGCCGCGCGTGCGCGACTTCCGCGGGCTGAACCCGAAGAGCTTCGACGGCCGCGGCAACTATTCGCTCGGCATCAAGGAGCACATCATTTTCCCCGAGATCGACTTCGACAAGGTCTCGGAAGCGCGCGGCATGGACATCACGGTGTGTACCACGGCCAAGACCGACGACGAGGCTCGCGCCTTGTTGACCGCTTTCAATTTCCCGTTCCGGCAGTGAGACGCTGACGAACAGCCTCTCAAACGCGGAAACGTAAGGAGCCACGCATGGCAAAGAAGAGTGCAGTCGAGAAGAACAACCGGCGCAAGCGGATGGCCAAGAACGCCGCCGCCAGCCGTGCCCGGTTGAAGGCGATCATCGCCGACAAGACCAAGCCGATGGAAGAGCGTTTCGCGGCGACCTTGAAGCTTGCCGAAATGCCGCGCAACTCGTCGCCGACCCGGATACGCAACCGTTGCGAGCTCACCGGTCGCCCGCGCTCGAACTATCGCAAGAACAAGCTGTCCCGCATCGCGCTGCGCGAGCTCGGCTCCAAGGGCCTGATCCCGGGCCTCGTGAAGTCGAGCTGGTAAGGAGGGTCGGAAGATGTCAACGCACGATCCGATCTCCGATCTCATCACCCGCATCCGGAACGCGCAGATGCGCTCGAAGTCCAAGGTCACGAGCCCGGGCTCGAAGATGCGCCAGAACGTGCTCGAGGTGCTGAAGGCGGAAGGCTATATCCGCGGTTATGCCAGCGTCGAGCACTCGTCCGGCCGCAGCGAGCTCGAGATCGAATTGAAATATTTCGACGGCGAGCCGGTCATCCGCGAGATCGAGCGCGTGTCGAAGCCGGGCCGCCGGGTCTACACCTCGGTGAAGAACCTGCCGCGGGTGAACAATGGTCTCGGCATCTCCGTGTTGTCGACGCCGAAGGGAATCATGGCCGACCATGACGCGCGCGACGCGAATGTGGGCGGCGAAATTCTCTTCACGGTGTTCTGAGGAAGGATTGAGCCATGTCACGTATTGGCAAAAGGCCTGTGGCGATCCCGTCGGGTGTGACGGCGACCGTCGATGGGCAGACGGTGAAGGTGAAGGGGCCGAAGGGGCAGCTTCAGTTCGTCGTGCATGACGATGTCGAGGTGAAGTTCGAGAACGGGCAGGTCAAGGTTGCGCCGCGCGTCAAGACGAACCGCGCGCAGGCGATGTACGGCACCGCGCGTGCGCAGGTCGCGAACCTGGTCGAGGGTGTGACCAAGGGTTTTGAGAAGAAGCTCGAGATCACCGGCGTCGGCTACCGCGCGGCGATGCAGGGCAAGAACCTGCAGCTCGCGCTCGGCTACAGCCACGACGTCATCTACCCGATCCCGGAGGGCATCTCGATCGCGGTGCCGAAGCCGACCGAGATCACCGTCTCGGGCATCGATCCCCAGCGCGTCGGCCAGGTCGCGGCCGAGATCCGCGCGTATCGTCCGCCGGAGCCCTACAAGGGCAAGGGCGTGAAGTACGCCAACGAATTCATCTTCCGCAAGGAAGGCAAGAAGAAGTAACGGAGCCGGTCATGTCACTGAAGGTTACCAATGCCCGGCGCAAGCAACGTGTGCGGTTGGCGCTGCGCCGTTCCGGGGGCGGCCGTCCGCGCCTGTCGGTGTTCCGCTCGTCCAAGCACATCTACGCCCAGGTGATCGACGATCAGAAGGGCGAGACGCTGGCGTCGGCCTCGTCGCTCGAGAAGACGATGCGCGAGAACGGCAATACCGGCGCCAATATCGATGCGGCGAAGGCGGTCGGCAAGCTGCTTGCCGAGCGCGCCACCCAGAAGGGCGTCAAGGAAGTCGTGTTCGACCGCGGCGGCTATCTCTATCACGGGCGCGTCAAGGCGCTCGCGGATGCCGCGCGCGAGGGCGGACTGAGCTTCTAAGGATTCGAATATCAGGGATTGAGGCAAAGCCTCTCAGAGATTGGAAAACACCATGGCAGAACGCGAACGCGGCGGACGCGAACGGAGCAGGGAGCGCGAGGAGCGCGACAGCGAGTTCGTCGACAAGCTCGTGCACATCAATCGCGTGGCGAAGGTCGTCAAGGGCGGCAAGCGCTTCGGCTTTGCGGCGCTGGTCGTGATCGGCGACCAGAAGGGCCGGGTCGGTTTCGGCCACGGCAAGGCGCGCGAAGTGCCGGAAGCGATCCGCAAGGCGACCGAGGCCGCCAAGCGCAACCTGACCCGCGTGGCGCTGCGCGAGGGCCGCACGCTGCATCACGACATCGCCGGCCGTCACGGCGCCGGCCGCGTCTACCTGCGCGCCGCGCCGGCCGGTACCGGCATCATCGCGGGCGGCCCGATGCGCGCGGTGTTCGAGACGCTCGGCATCCAGGACGTGGTGGCGAAGTCGATCGGTTCGTCGAATCCGTACAACATGGTTCGCGCCACCTTCAACGCGCTGAAGAACCAGGATTCGCCGCGCTCGGTCGCTGCGCGCCGCAACATCAAGGTGTCCACCCTGCAGGCCCGTCGCGTCGGCGGCGATGCCGAGGTAGTGGCTGAATAACTTGCGCTAAACCAGCGCACTATCTGGAGTTTTAGAGATGGCCCAGGCCGCAAAGACGATCAAGGTCGAGCAGATCGGCAGCCCGATTCGCCGCCATCATTCGCAGCGTTCGACGCTGATCGGCCTCAAGCTCAACAAGATCGGCCGGGTTGCCGAGCATCAGGACACCCCTGAGGTTCGCGGCATGATCAGCAAGGTTCAACACCTCGTCCGCGTCGTCGGCGAGGGTTAAGACAGACAAGGAGAAGGGCGATGAAGCTCAGCGAGATCGCCGACAATCCCGGTTCGCGCAAGAAGCGCATGCGCATCGGCCGCGGCATCGGTTCAGGCAAGGGCAAGACCGGCGGCCGTGGCGGCAAGGGCCAGACCGCGCGTACCGGCGTGCGCATCAAGGGCTTCGAGGGCGGCCAGATGCCGCTGCATCGCCGCCTGCCCAAGCGCGGGTTCAACAACATCTTCCGGCTCGAGTTCGCCGAGATCAATCTCGACCGTCTGCAGCAGGCGGTCGACGCCAAGCAGCTCGACACTGGCGCGGTCGTGAACGCGGAAGCGCTGGTGAAGGCGGGCGTGCTGCGCCGCGCCAAGGACGGCGTGCGGCTGCTCGGCCGCGGCGAACTCACGGCCAAGCTCAACATCGAGGTGCACGGCGCCTCCAAGTCCGCGATCGCCGCGGTGGAGAAGGCCGGCGGCACGGTGAAAGTCCTGGCGCCCGCCAAGAAGGAAGAAGGCGAGGCGGCGTAACATCTGCGTCATTGCCTGCCCCGTGCAGGCAAGGGCGGCAGAGAACGTTGGACTTATCGAAGCCGAGCACCAAATAATGTCCGGTGTCTGCCGACGGTCCCAAGGGGGACGTCGGCGCGGGGCCTCCGGGAGAAAGCCAAGACGATGGTCTCAGCAGCGGAACAACTTGCAGCCAACCTCAATTTCGGAGCTCTGGCGAAGGCCGAGGAGCTGAAGAAGCGCATCTGGTTCACGCTGGGTGCGCTGCTTGTTTATCGGCTCGGCACCTACATCCCGCTGCCCGGCATCGACCCCAATGTGTGGGAGCAGGTGTTCCGCTCCCAGGCGGGCGGCATCCTCGGCATGTTCAACATGTTCGCCGGCGGCGGCATCCACCGCATGGCGATCTTCGCGCTGAACATCATGCCGTATATCTCGGCATCGATCATCATCCAGCTTCTGACCACCGTCTCGCCCCAGCTCGAGGCGCTGAAGAAGGAAGGCGAGGCCGGCCGCAAGACGCTGAACCAGTACACGCGCTATCTCACCGTGATCCTTGCCGCGTTCCAGTCCTACGGCATCGCGGTCGGGCTCGAGGGCGCCGGCAATGTGGTCACCGAGCCTGGCATGTTTTTCCGCCTCTCGACGGCGATCACGCTGACCGGTGGCACCATGTTCCTGATGTGGCTGGGTGAGCAGATCACCTCGCGCGGCATCGGCAACGGCATCTCGCTGATCATCCTGGCCGGCATTGTCGCGGAACTGCCGGCGGCGCTCGCCAACATGCTCGAACTCGGCCGCCAGGGCGCGATGTCGACCGGGCTGATTCTGGTCGTGATCGTGATGGCGGTTGCCGTGATCGCCTTCATCGTGTTCATGGAGCGCGCGCAGCGCCGCCTGCTGATCCAGTATCCGAAGCGCCAGGTCGGCAACAAGATGTTCGAGGGCCAGTCCTCGCATCTGCCGCTCAAGCTCAATACTTCCGGCGTGATTCCGCCGATCTTCGCGTCCTCGCTGCTGTTGCTTCCGACCACGGTTGCGAACTTCAACGTCGGCTCCGGACCGGAATGGATGCAGTGGATCACCACCCAGCTCAGCCATGGGCGGCCGCTGTTCCTGGTGCTCTATCTCGCGCTGATCGTGTTCTTTGCCTTCTTTTACACGGCGATCGTGTTCAACCCGACCGAGACCGCCGACAACCTGAAGAAGCATGGCGGCTTCATTCCGGGCATCCGGCCCGGCGAGCGCACCGCTGAATACATCGACTACGTGTTGTCGCGCATCACGGTGGTCGGCGCGGTCTATCTTGCGATCGTATGTCTCATCCCGGAGATTCTGATTTCCTACGCCTCCGTGCCGTTCTACTTTGGCGGCACATCGCTTCTGATCGTGGTCAGCGTGACCATGGATACGGTGGCGCAGGTTCAGGGCTATCTGCTTGCCCATCAGTATGAAGGGCTGATCAGGAAGTCCAAGCTCAGGGGTCGTCGCCGCTAGCAGAGCGGAGCGGCGGCGCAAAAAACTCAAAACCACGGGTGTGCGGATCTCGCTCACCAAGCCGGGGGGCGAAAAATGAGATTGATCCTTTTGGGGCCGCCAGGCTCGGGCAAGGGGACCCAGGCCCAGCGGCTGGTTCAGAAATACGGCATCGTCCAGCTCTCGACCGGCGAGATGCTGCGCGCCGCGGTTGCCGCCGGCACGCCGATCGGCCTGCAGGCCAAGGACATCATGGCCGCGGGTGGGCTGGTGCCGGACGAGATCGTGATCGGCATCATCTCCGATCGCATTGATCAGCCTGACGCCAAGAAGGGCTTCATCCTCGACGGTTTCCCGCGCACGGTGCCGCAGGCCGAGGCGCTGGATGAACTCCTGAAGAAGAAGCGCCTCAAGCTCGACGCCGTGATCGAGCTTCGCGTCAATGAGAGCGCGCTGCTCGAGCGGGTGGAGAAGCGTGCCGCCGAGACGCGGGCGCGGGGCGAGGAAGTCCGCGCCGACGATACGCCCGAAGTGCTGACCAAGCGGCTGGCGAGCTACCGCGCCCAGACCGAGCCGCTGATTCACTACTATTCCGAGCGCCGCAAGCTGCTCACCGTAGATGGCATGATGACCATCGAACACGTCACGAGCGAGATCAACCGGATCCTGCAGGCGCTCGGCGCCGCGGAACCCAAGGCCGCGCGGCGGGCCTCGCCGGCCAAGCGTTCGGCGTCTGGAACCGCAGGCAAGGGAACCAGGGCGCCGGCCAAGAAGGCCGCGGCCAAAGCCAGGGGCGCTGCCAAGGGAACCCGGAAGGTGGCTACCTCGGCCCGGAAAGCCCGCAAAACGGTCTCCAAGGCCGCCAAGGCGAGGGGCGTCGGCAAGGCCAAGAAGACGGCAAGGCAGGCGGCCAAGCGGCCGGCAAAAAAGCTCACGAAAAAGCGAGCTAAGCGCTAGGAGCGGTTGACGAAACCGACATGAATCCTTTAATAAGCCCCGCATCCAAGTTGGATAGTTTTATGACGATGCCGAGCCCCGAAGGAACGAGGGGAGGGCGTCGTGTTCGCGTTTGTGGACACCTGCCCGAGATAGCAGAGATCTAGGAAGCCCCGATCCGGTGGATCGGCGACAGGAGAGAAGGCCGTGGCTCGTATTGCCGGCGTGAATATTCCAACCAACAAGCGCGTGCTGATCGCGCTTCAGTACATCCATGGCATCGGCCAGAAGAACGCCGCCGACATCATGGAGAAGGTCAAGATCCCGCTGGAGCGTCGCGTCAGCCAGCTCAGCGACCAGGAAGTGCTGCAGATCCGCGAAGTGATCGACCGCGACTACGTCGTCGAGGGCGACCTGCGCCGCGAGACCGGCATCAACATCAAGCGGCTGATGGACCTCGGCTGCTATCGCGGCCTGCGCCATCGCCGTGGCCTGCCGGTGCGCGGCCAGCGCACCCACACCAATGCGCGCACGCGCAAGGGACCGGCCAAGGCGATCGCCGGCAAGAAGAAGTAAGTTTGCGTATAGCGACTTGGCAGTGGCGAATCGAATCATTCGCCGCGCGCCGTTCGCGTTTTGAGGTGTAGCCGCTGGCATTACGGCGGCGTTGAGATCATAGGAAAGGTTTGGAATGGGCAAGGAAGCCACCCGCGTACGCCGCCGCGAACGCAAGAACATCGCCTCCGGCATCGCGCATGTGAATTCGTCGTTCAACAACACCACGATCACCATCACCGACGCGCAGGGCAACACCATTGCCTGGTCTTCCGCCGGCACGATGGGTTTCAAGGGGTCGCGCAAGTCGACCCCCTATGCCGCGCAGGTCGCGGCGGAGGACGTTTCCAAGAAGGCGCAGGAACATGGCATGCGCACGCTGGAAGTCGAAGTCGCCGGCCCCGGTTCGGGCCGCGAGTCGGCGCTCCGCGCGCTGCAGGCCGCGGGCTTCACCGTCACTTCGATCCGCGACGTGACGACGATCCCGCACAATGGCTGCCGTCCGCGCAAGCGCCGGCGCGTCTGATGGTTGGTCGCGGGGCGGCTTTGCCGTCTCGCGATTGTTTTTGGAATTGACCGCGCGGACTAACCCGCGACGCCAGTAAGTTGATGTCGACTGGCCCAAATCGACCTCACCACGGGTGACACAGTGACGATCCAGAAGAATTGGCAGGAACTTATTCGACCGAACAAGCTGCAGGTGACACCGGGCGGCGATGCGACCCGCTTTGCGACCATCGTGGCCGAGCCGCTGGAGCGCGGCTTCGGCCAGACGCTCGGCAACGCGCTGCGCCGCATCCTGTTGTCCTCGCTGCAGGGCGCGGCGGTGCAGTCGGTGCATATCGACGGCGTGCTGCACGAGTTCTCCTCGATTGCAGGCGTTCGTGAGGACGTCACCGACATCGTCCTCAACATCAAGGACATCTCGATCAAGATGCTGGGCGAAGGCCCCAAGCGCATGGTCGTGAAGAAGCAGGGTCCGGGCTTCGTCACCGCAGGCGACATCCAGACCGTGGGAGACGTTACCGTGCTCAATCCGGACCTCGTGCTCTGCACCCTGGACGAGGGCGCCGAGATCCGCATGGAGTTCACGGTCTCGACCGGCAAGGGCTATGTGCCCGCCGAGCGCAACCGGCCTGAGGACGCGCCGATCGGCTTGATCCCGGTCGACAGCCTGTTCTCGCCGGTCCGCAAGGTCTCCTACAAGGTCGAGAACACCCGCGAGGGCCAGATCCTCGACTACGACAAGCTGACCATGACGATCGAGACCAACGGCGCGATCACGCCGGAGGATGCGGTCGCCTATGCCGCGCGCATCCTGCAGGATCAGCTCAATGTGTTCGTGAACTTCGAGGAGCCGCGCAAGGAAGTCGCGCAGGAGATCATCCCCGATCTCGCCTTCAACCCTGCCTTCCTCAAGAAGGTCGACGAGCTCGAACTGTCGGTGCGTTCGGCCAACTGCCTGAAGAACGACAACATCGTCTATATCGGCGACCTCGTGCAGAAGTCGGAAGCGGAAATGCTCCGCACCCCGAACTTCGGCCGCAAGTCGCTGAACGAGATCAAGGAAGTGCTGGCCCAGATGGGTCTGCATCTCGGCATGGAAGTGCCGGGCTGGCCGCCGGAGAACATCGACGAGCTCGCCAAGCGCTTCGAGGATCATTACTGATCCCGGATCATTACTGATCCAACATCATCGTCGTGGCCGGACATCCCGGCCACGGTTTAGCGGGCGAACGCAGGAAGCCCACCTGAGAAACATGTCCGACGCGCCGTCGTGACACTCAATCCAAAGGAATAGATCATGCGTCACGGAAGGGTTCATCGGAAGCTCAATCGCACGGCCGAGCATCGGCGCGCGATGTTCGCCAACATGGCTGCTGCCTTGATCAAGCACGAGCAGATCGTCACCACGCTGCCGAAGGCCAAGGAGCTGCGTCCGATCGTCGAGAAGCTCGTCACGCTCGGCAAGAAGGGCGGGCTGGCGTTGCGCCGCCAGGCGATCTCGGAGCTGCGCGACGTCGACATGGTCAAGAAGCTGTTCGACACGCTGGCGCCCCGCTACAAGGACCGCCAGGGCGGCTACACCCGCATCATCAAGGCCGGCTTCCGCTATGGCGACAATGCCGCGATGGCCGTCATCGAGTTCGTCGACCGAGATGTCGACGCCAGGGGCCAGGATTCCGGCCCGGTGCAGGAAAAGGAAGCCGAGGCGGCGTAAGTCGCTTCGACCTTGAAGCTTTGTGGAAGCGCGCCGTCGAGCGCCGCTTTTTCTTTGGGTGCATGTCCGCCCGGGTGAGCCGTCCGCCTGTCTCAGGCCGCCCGGATGGTGGCGAGAAACTTGTCCAGTTCCTGCTTGAGACGGTTGTTTCCGTCCGAAAGCAGTCTTGCCGACTGCAGGACCTGAGAGGACGCGTTGCCGGTCCTGGAGGCGCCGTTCGCTACCTCGCCGATACTGATGGCGACCTGGGACGTCCGCTCGGAGGCGCCCTGGATGTTCTGGGCGATGTTGCGGGTTGCGGTGCCTTGCTGCTCGATCGAGCCGGCGACCGTCGATGCGATCTGCGAGATCCGACCGATGATATCGACGATCTCGCTGATCGCATCGACCGATTCGCGCGTCGCGATTTGGATGCCGGCGATCTGCGCGCGGATTTCGTCGGTTGCGTCGGCGGTCTGCTTGGCGAGTGTTTTTACCTCCTGCGCGACCACCGCAAACCCGGCGCCTGCCTGTCCGGCTCGGGCGGCCTCGATCGTCGCGTTGAGCGCGAGCAGATTGGTTTGCTGGGCGATCGTTGCAATGAGCTGAACGACGCTGCCGATGCGGTCGGCCGCGGACGCCAATCGCGCCATGCGATCATCGGTCTGCCTGGCTTGATCCACGGCGTGCCGGGCGATGCCGGCGGACTCCTCCACCTGGCGTCCGGTTTCGGCGGCGGAAGCGATCATCTGTTCGGTCGCGGCGGCAACCAGCTGCACGTTTGCAGAGGCCTCCCTGGAAGCCGCGGCAGCGTTGGCCGACAATTTCCTCGTCTCGTGCGCAGTGTCGCTTAGACTGTGAGCAGATGCAGTCAGTTCTTCCGATGCGGACGAAACCGCGTCGATCACATTGCCTGCGGCGGCTTCAAAAGCGCCGGCGAGCCTCGCGAGTTCTGCCTTGTGCCGATCGGCCGCGCGGCGATCCTCCTCCAGCCTTGCTTCGAGCTCGAGCTGGGCCTTTTCCTTTGCCTTGAGCTTGAAAGTCTCGACGGCCTGCGCCATCTCGCCGATTTCGTCCGTTCGATCGAGGCCGGGCAGAACGACATCGAAGCGACCTGCCGCCAGCTCGCGCATGGCGGCGCTCATCCGGCTGATCAGGCCGGCCACGCGTCGTCCGAACACGACGGCCAAAAGGGCGAGCGTGAATGCGGCAAGCCCGGTCAGCCAGGTGAGCATCTGCCTGAAGTCGGCAGCCTTGCGCTCCGCGAGCTCGGACCGCGCATTGGCGGCATCCGCCGCCTTGATCAGGGTCGGACGGGTGCGATCGTAGATCTGTTCGAGGTCTTCCACCTGTTCGTCCAGCGCCTGCCGAGAGACGAGGAATCCGGCGAAGGCCAATTTGTAGGCGCGTACAAGCGCAAGGATCTCCGACTTGGTATCGGCCGCGAGTGTGGATTGGGCAAGCATCGTCTCGAATTCGGCCTCGCGCTCGTTGAGCTGATCACCGAACTTCTCTTCGCCGCGAAGGATGAAATCCTTCTCATGACGACGCATCGTCAGCATCAGGATGCTTAGCTGCGGCTGCTCCACCTGAGCCAGTCGTGATTCGATTTGCTGGACCGCGCTCCGGAGCTTGCCCTGCAACCCGTCGCTTTCGTTCAAGCCAAGGACGCGCTGGGCGCCGACAATGTTCTGGAACCTGGTCGCATAAAGATTGATTCCACTTCGCAGCGAACCTGCCTGCCTGATCGGATCGCCGTCCGGCGCGGCGGCGGCGAAGGCCTCGATCTTGTCAAGTTCGGCAAGCTCCTGCTGGATGCGGTCAGCGTGCATTTTCACCAGCGCTTCATTGCGGGTACGAAGGAAACGCGTGGTGATCTGCTGTGACTCCAGGAACCCTTCCGAGAGAGAGGAGAGCTGCGCCCTGAATCGTGCGGCGTCATCCGACTCACGCTGTAGCCGCGCCGCGTAATAGAGGCCGCTGAGGCAGGTTGCGCTTATGATTAACACGCCGCCTATGCCAAGCATCGCGATCTGAGTCTTCAGGCTTGGGCGGAGGCGTCGCAGGATCTTCGGACCGAGTTTCCGGTTTGTGGAAGTTGAAAACATTCTGGTCCTGCATTCCTGTGGAGATCGAGAGCATTTGCCGCGAAAAGCGTCACCGGGGGAATGGCTCACATCGTTGGCCGGAGCCATGTGCGAGCTACCTAGTGAGCGTGAGTTGACAATCTGTGAAATGATGAAGGACAAAGCGAAATGTGCGAGCATATGACGGAATGATGAATGTTCGAGGCGTTGATCTCCGTCTGCTCGCGTTGCGCGGAGACCATCCATCACCAGGCTCAACAGAAGCAAGCTGAAGTTGCGCACTTGCAGGTCAGGTGTTCAAGCGATGCGCACCGAGCATCGCCTTTCCGACTTCTGCATCCTCACGCATGAGTGAGCGGTGATTGAATTCTTGTGAACCGCAACGATATCCCAGTCATTGTCCTTCAGGAGGCCGACGCATGAAGATTGATCTTTCCGGAAAAACCGCGCTCGTGACCGGCTCGACCGCCGGCATCGGCCTGGCCATTGCCCGCGGCCTTGCAGCCACCGGCGCGGAGGTGATCATCAATGGCCGCAGTCAGCCCAAGATCGACGCCGCGGTCGCCTCAATTCAGAAGGCGATCGCGGGCGCCAGGGTTCGCGGCATCGCCGCCGATGTCTCCACCGCTGCGGGATGCAAGGCGCTGCTATCGGCACAACCCGAGGTTGATATCCTCATCAACAATGCCGGCATCTTCGAGCCGAAAAACTTCTTCGAGATTCCGGACGAGGACTGGACCCGGTTCTTCGAGGTCAATGTGATGTCGGGCGTGCGCCTGTCGCGCGGCTACATGCAGGGCATGCTGAAGCGCAACTGGGGCCGTATCATCTTCATCGCCTCCGAATCGGCGCTCGTCGTTCCCAAGGAGATGATCCAGTACGGCATGACCAAGACCGCGCAGCTCTCGATCTCGCGCGGTCTCGCCGAGCTGACCCGCGGTACGGCGGTGACCGTCAATTCGGTGATGCCGGGCCCGACGCTGTCCGAAGGCGTCGAGACCTTCGTCAAGGATCTCGCGAGGCAGAATGGAGAGCCGGAGGACGAGGCGATCGCGAACTTCGTCAAGCAGCACCGCCCGACCTCGCTCTTGCAGCGCTTCGCCAGCGTCGACGAGATCGCGAACATGGTCGTCTATGTCTCCTCGAAGGAGGCCTCCGCCACCAACGGCGCGGCGCTCCGCGTCGAAGGCGGGATCATCAACACGATCTGAGGCGGGCGTGGAAGCCGCCGATATGGTCAGCGAAGCAAACGCCGTAATCCGCGCTTTTGCCGGAGGCGCGGATTGCGTAGAACCGTTGCATGAAGCTGAAACTGTCCACCCGCCACCAACGGCTGGTTAAGATCACCTCGGCGCGCTGGCAACGGCGCGCGATCTTTCTGCTCGGCGGCGTCGTTGTCGGCGCGGCCGCGGTGATGTTGGCGCAGCTCGCCGATCTGGCCCAACAGGCCTTCGCGATGCTGCTGTCCAAATCACGTTATGCATCGCTTCTCGTCACGCCTGTTGGTTTTGGGCTGTCGGCGTTGCTCACGGCCAGGCTGTTTCCGAACGCCCAGGGCAGCGGCATTCCGCAGGCGATCGCCGCGCGGCATCTTACCGTTCAGCAGGCGAGGGAACGGCTCGTATCCATCCGTATTGCCGTCGGAAAGATTGTCCTGACGCTCTTCGGCCTGTTATGCGGTGCTTCGATCGGTCGCGAAGGACCAACGGTCCAAGTCGGTGCGTCCATCATGTTTGCCATTGGACGCGTATCGCCGCGACGGCAGCCGGGATTGATCCTGGCCGGCGCCGCGGCCGGCGTCGCCGCCGCCTTCAACACGCCGCTCGCCGGCATTGTGTTTGGTATCGAGGAGATGAGCCGTGCCTTCGAAACGCGCACCAGCAGCCTGATCATCGCAGCGGTCATTGCTGCCGGCCTGACGTCGCTCGCGGTGATGGGCAACTATGATTACTTCGGCACGAGCGCGGTGACGCTGGGCCGCGGCATCGACTGGCTCGCCATTCCCGCTTGCGGCGTCGTCGGCGGTTTGATGGGCGGACTGTTCAGTCGCTTCGTCATTACCGTGGCGCGCGGACTTCCGGGCGTTGCTGGACAGGCGATCCGACGCCATGCGGTGCCATTTGCAGCGCTGTGCGGCCTCGCGGTCGCGCTCTGTGGGCTGGTGTCCGGCGATACGGTCTATGGCACAGGCTATACACAGGTAAAGGCTGCGCTCGAGAACGGTGCACCATTGCCTGGAGACTTTGGGCTACTGAAGTTCCTGGCCACCGCCCTGGCGGCCATCAGCGGCATTCCCGGCGGGATCTTTTCGCCTTCGCTGGCCGTGGGCGCCGGATTGGGCTCGAACGTAGCGTCCTTCTTCCACGGGGCGCCCTTGGCAGCGATCATGCTGCTCGGCATGGTCTCGTATTTCGCCGGCGTCGTCCAAGCCCCCATCACGGCGTTCGTCATCGTGACGGAAATGACCGGCGAGCACACCATGGTGGTGCCGTTGATGACCGCCGCATTGATCGCCTACGGCACCTCGCGATTGGTTTGCGAGGAAGGAATCTATCACGCGCTTGCCAAAGGCTTCATCGAACGGTCGACGCCGCCGACCGAAGCGGCACGCGCCCCCGCGCGATTGTAGGGGACGGGCAGGCTGCGCCTTGCCCACCCTGCGGATTCACCACCCTTCCAGCACGATCTTGCCGCGCGACTTGCCGCTTTCGAGCAGCGCATGTGCGCGCTTCAGGTTGGCCGCGTTGATGGTGCCGAAGGTCTCGGCAAGCGTGGTGCGCAGCACGCCCTTGTCGATGAGGTCGGCGACGTCGTTGAGCAGATGATGCTGCGCGATCATGTCAGGCGTCTGGAACGAGGAACGCGTGAACATCGATTCCCAGTGCACGGATACCGCCTTGCCCTTGAACGCGCTGACATTGAATTCCGGCGGATCGTCGATCAGGCCGAACTTGCCCTGCGGCGCCATGAAGTCGGCGATCGCCTTGTAGTGCTGGTCGGTGAAGGTGAGGCTGGCGACGAGGCCGACCGGCGGCAGCTTCAGTTTCTCGATCTGCTCCTTCATCGGCTTGCCATGATCGACCACCGCATGCGCGCCGAGCTCTAAGCACCATTTCTGCGATTCCGGCCGCGTCGCGGTTGCGACAACCGTCAGGCCGGTCAGCCGCCGCGCGAGCTGGATCAGGATCGAGCCGACGCCGCCGGCGCCGCCAACGATCAGGAGCGTACGCGGATCGAGGCTCTTGCCGGGCACAGCGCCGAGCCGATCGAACAGCAATTCCCACGCCGTGATCGAGGTCAGCGGCAGGGCGGAGGCCTGCGCGAACGAGAGCGTCTTCGGCTTGGCGCCGACGATCCGCTCGTCAACCAGATGAAATTCCGAATTGGTGCCCTGGCGCAGGATCGAGCCGGCATAGAACACTTCGTCCCCGGGCTTGAACAGACTGACCTCCGGGCCCACGGCATCGACCACGCCGGCGGCGTCAAATCCCAAAATCTTGACCTCGCCGTCGGGCGGGGCGGCGCGCTTGCGCACCTTGTAGTCGACCGGGTTGGCGGAGATCGCCTTGACGGCGACGCGAATGTCGCGCCCCTTGGGCTCCGGTTTGGCGGCGTCGAAATCGAACAGCGATTCCGCGTCCTCGATCGGCAGGGATTTCTTGTATCCGACGGCCTTCATTGCCTTCTCCCTTGTCTGGCTGCGATCTAACTGTCGCGCTGGCGCTCCATTGGCAAGTACGGTAAATTCAGGGAACTAGTCCCTGTTTGGATACTATTGGAAAAACCTGATGAAACGGCGGAATTTTGCCCATCGGCCGGGCTGTGCGGTCGAGGCGACGCTCGATCTGATCGATGGCAAATGGAAGGGCGTGATCCTGTTCCATCTCCTGTCCGGCACCCAGCGTTTCGGCGAGTTGCGGCGGCGGATGCCGGGCATCACCCAGCGCATGCTGACCAAGCAGCTCCGCGCACTGGAGGAGGACAAGCTCATCATCCGCAAGGTCTATGCCGAAGTGCCGCCGCGGGTCGAGTATACCGTCTCCGAAATCGGCGAGAGCCTGCGGCCGGTGATCGAGATCCTGAAACAGTGGGGCGAGACTCACCAGGAGCGGCTCTCCTGCGCGCCGGCGCCTGAGCCCATTGAAGCGGCGCAGACGGCCGCCTGAACCAACAATCGCTTCTCTCGCCGCCGGCTCATGCCTATATCGAAACGACGAATTCCCGGGATCTCTACATGCAATTGATTCGCCTGGCCGCCGTGTTGTTGATTTCAGCCGCCGCCGCGACACCGGCGCTGTCGCAGGACCGCCGTGTGCCGTCCTCGGCCAGCGAGGTGAGGCTGTCCTACGCGCCGATCGTGCAGCGCGTGCAGCCCGCGGTCGTCAACGTCTATGCTGCCAAGACCGTCCAGAACCGCAACCCGTTCCTGGATGACCCGATCTTCCGCCGCTTCTTCGGCGTACCCGGCCAGCCGGAGCAGATGCAGCGCTCGCTCGGCTCCGGCGTGATGGTCGATTCCTCCGGCCTCGTCGTCACCAACAACCACGTCATCGAGGGCGCGGACCAGGTGAAGATCTCGCTCGCCGACAAGCGCGAGTTCGAGGCCGAGATCGTGCTCAAGGACAGCCGCACCGACCTCGCAGTGCTGCGCATCAAGGCCGCGAAGGAGAATTTCGCGACGCTCGATTTCGCCAATTCCGACGAACTGCTGGTCGGCGATGTCGTGCTCGCGATCGGCAATCCCTTCGGCGTCGGCCAGACCGTGACGCATGGCATCATCTCGGCGCTCGCGCGTACGCAAGTCGGCATCACCGACTATCAGTTCTTCATCCAGACCGATGCGGCGATCAATCCCGGCAATTCCGGCGGCGCCCTCGTCGACATGACCGGGCGGCTCGCCGGCATCAACACCGCGATCTTCTCGCGCTCCGGCGGCTCGCAGGGCATCGGCTTTGCGATCCCCGCCAACATGGTGCGCGTGGTGGTGGCGTCCGCCAAGAGCGGCGGCAAGGCGGTGAAGCGGCCATGGCTTGGCGCGCGGCTGCAGGCGGTGACGCCTGACATCGCCGAAACGCTGGGACTGAAGCTGCCGAACGGCGCACTGGTCGCAAACGTCGCGCCGAACAGCCCGGCCGCGCGTGCAGGGCTGAAACTGTCGGATCTGATCGTTGCGATCGATGGCCAGAGCATCGATGATCCGAACGCCTTCGACTACCGTTTTGCAACCCGTCCGCTCGGCGGCACCGCCCAGATCGACGTGCAGCGCGGCGGCAAGACCATCAAGCTGACGGTGCCGCTGGAAACCGCGCCCGATACCGGACGTGACGAGATCGTGCTGACGGCGCGCTCGCCGTTTCAGGGTGCGAAGGTCGCAAACATCTCGCCGGCGCTCGCCGATGAGTTGCATCTCGACGCCGGGGTCGAAGGGGTCGTGGTCACCGATCTCGCCGATGACGGCACGGCTGCGAATGTCGGCTTCCAGAAGGGCGACATCATTCTCGCCGTCAACAACCAGAAGATCGCGCGCACTGGCGATCTCGAGAAGGCCTCGAAAGCGGCCTCGCGCATCTGGCGGATCACGCTGGTGCGCGGCGGCCAGCAGATCAACGTGACGCTCGGCGGATGAACGCGAAGCGACAGCAGGAGCCGACCACCAATCTCTTTGCCGCGGCAGGGATGGAGCAGGATGCGCCGCATCCGCTGCCGGACCGGCTGCGGCCGCGAAAGCTTTCCGACGTCGTCGGCCAGGACCACATCCTTGGGCCCGACGGCGCGCTGACGCGCATGCTGGAAACGCGCACGTTGGGCTCGCTGATCTTCTGGGGCCCGCCGGGCACCGGCAAGACCACGGTGGCGCGGCTTCTGGCCGATGCGACCGAGCTGCATTTCGAGCAGATTTCCGCGGTGTTTTCCGGCGTTGCCGATCTGAAGAAGGCGTTCGACGCCGCACGTGCGCGGCGCGAGACCGGCAAGGGCACGCTGCTGTTCGTCGACGAGGTCCATCGTTTCAACCGGGCGCAGCAGGATTCCTTCCTGCCCGTGATGGAAGACGGCACGGTGGTCCTGGTCGGCGCGACGACTGAAAATCCATCGTTCGAGCTCAACGCCGCGCTCTTGTCGCGGGCGCGCGTCTTGGTGTTCCATTCGCTCGACGCGGAAGCGATCGAAAAACTCTACGCCCATGCCGAGGAGGTCGAGGGCAGGAAGCTGCCGCTGGATGCGGAGGCGCGCGCCGTGTTGGTGCGGATGGCCGATGGCGATGGCCGCGCCGCGCTCACGCTCGCCGAAGAAGTCTGGCGGTCTGCGCGCAAGGATGAGGTGTTCAATCCCTCCCAGTTGCAGGAGATCCTGCAGCGCCGCGCGCCGATCTACGACAAATCCGCCGACGGCCACTACAACCTGATCTCGGCGCTGCATAAATCCGTGCGCGGCTCCGATCCGGATGCTGCGCTGTATTATCTCGCGCGCATGCTCGATGCCGGCGAGGATCCGCTGTTCCTGGCGCGGCGCGTGGTGCGGATGGCGGTCGAGGACATCGGCCTGGCCGATCCGCAGGCGCTTGTGGTCGCCAATGCCGCCAAGGACGCTTATGATTTTCTCGGCTCGCCGGAGGGAGAGCTCGCAATCGCGCAGGCTGTGGTCTATGTCGCCACCGCGCCGAAATCGAACGCCGTGTACACCGCGTTCGGTGCGGCCAAGCAGGTGGCGAAGCAGGGCGGCTCGCTGCTGCCGCCCAAGCACATCCTGAACTCCCCGACCAAATTGATGAAGTCGGAGGGTTACGGCGCCGGCTACCAGTACGACCACGACGCGCCCGACGCCTTCTCCGGCCAGGACTACTTTCCGGAAGCCCTGGGCCGCCAGACCTTCTACGATCCGCCCGACCGCGGCTTCGAACGCGAAATCCGCAAACGGCTGGATTATTGGGATAGGCTCAGGAAAGAGCGGGGCGGGACATAGACCGCCCCGATCCTGAGAAGCCTTAGCTCGCTTTGGCGGGCGCGCCGGCACGCATCCAGCCCAGAATGGTTTCGAGCCGCACGACCACGTCCCGGATTTCCAGGGCCTGCTGCATCTTTTCGATGCCGACCTCCAGGAGCTGGACGACAACGTCGGCAAGCACGCCTGGCTCGCCGGCATAGCGGTAGAGCGATTGCGGCGGCACAGTGTTGGTGGAGTTCCGATACGCCTCGAAGATTTCACGCGTTAGCGCGAAAGCCTCGGTATCGAGCGCGCGGAACTCTTCGAGCGGTACGACCTCAGCCGCGAGGAAGTCAGCTTCTACGGGTCTGAGAACAGCAACGCGCTTGCCGCAGGAAATCCTGACCTTCTGGTCTCCGTTCGGCAGTTCGATGCGATTCATGATGTCGGCGACGACGCCAACCGAATAAAGCGCGTCGAAATCCGGGTCGTCGTCTTCGGCTTGTCGCTGAGTGATCACGACGATGCGCCCATCGTTGGCGGCCGCGCTCTCGACCGCGCGACGCGTCTTCTCGCGTCCCACGAACATCGGGGAGATCAACTGCGGGAAGAACACGATGTCCCGCATGGGCGCGACGGGGATCACCGTGCCGCCGTTGAAGACCGGGGCAGGGGAACTCTTGCCCTGGGCCGTGACCGGCTGGCTCGACTGGATGGCCGCCGACAGCACGTTCCAGTCGTGAAAGCCCAAGGTCCTGGCGACCAGTTCGAGGCTCTCGCTGTGGCTGACGGAAATCGATTTGGCTTTGAGCGCATCGCGCAGTGTCTGCGCCATGGCCTTCGCATCGCGGAAATCGCGCATGGATGGTCCTCTGCTGTAAGCGAACGAGAAATCGTCAGGTGCTTGCGTTGCTGACTCGTTCGCCGGGGCAAAGGAAGCCGGAAGCGGCTCGATACGTTCACCATACCCTGTTCGGGCGCAAGCAGCGGGTCGTATCCACCCACGGAAAATATGCATGGCGTTCCCAACACTGTCAACGAGTATAGGTGGCTTGTTGCACGCGTCTCATCAAACCGGTGTCGCTTTTGGAGGTTTTGCGCGGAATTTGTGGTGATTTCGCCGTGACGGCCAGCCGCATTTGCGCTACGCAACACTCGACCTCTGGAGCCGAACAGCATGAGCCGCCGCGTCAAGAGACCATTGTCAAAATCGAGCGATCGTGGTGATCGCCCGAAGAGCGCGCGGCCCTTTCGCAATGGTCACGAGGGCGATCGGCCGCCGATGCACCGCGCGGGCACAAGGCCGCCGCGCTTTGCCCAGCCGCGGCGGGAGAAATCGGCCCCGCCCGTTGCAGCAGAGCCCGCGAAAGCTGCCGCCGAGCTGCCGTTGCCGACAAAAGTCCAGACGGTCACCGTGACCGCTGACGAGAACAACATGCGCATCGACCGCTTTCTCGAGGCGCGGTTTCCCGGGCTGTCGTTCTCCCATATCCAGCGCATCGTTCGAAAGGGCGAGCTGCGCGTCAATGGCAAGCGCGCCGACAGTAAGGACCGGCTGGAGGAGGGACAGAGCGTACGCATCCCGCCGCTGAAGCTCGATGCCCCGAAGGTGGTTGGTCAGCTCTCCGAGGCCGCGACGAAGACGCTGGCCGCGCTGAAGGAGATGACGCTGTTCGAGGACGCCGACGTGCTGGTGCTGAATAAGCCCGCCGGGCTTGCCGTGCAGGGCGGCTCCGGCACCACGCGCCATGTCGATCAGATGCTGGAGGTGATGCGCGACGCCAAGGGACAGAAGCCGCGCCTGGTGCACCGCCTCGACAAGGAAACGTCGGGCTGCCTCCTGGTCGCGAAGACCCGCTTTGCCGCGACGCATCTCACCGGCGCGTTTCGCTCGCGCTCGGCGCGCAAGATCTATTGGGCGTTGGTGGCGGGCGTGCCGAAGCCGAAGCAAGGCCGGATCTCGACCTATCTTGCGAAAGAGGAGGGCGAGGACGACACGATCATGCGGATTGCCGCTCATGGCGACGAAGGCGCAAGCCACGCTGTGACCTATTATGCGGTGGTCGAAACCGCGGCGCAGAAGCTAGCATGGGTATCGCTGAAGCCGGTCACGGGGCGTACCCACCAGTTGCGCGCGCATATGGCGCATATCGATCACGCCATCGTCGGCGATCCCAAATATTTCAATCGCGAGAATTGGGAGCTGCCGGGCGGGTTGCAGAACAGGCTGCATCTGCTGGCACGGCGCATCGTGATTCCGCATCCCCGCGGCGGGGTCATTGACATCACGGCGCCGCTCCCGCCGCACATGCAACAATCCTGGAACCTGCTCGGTCTCGACACCAGCCGGTTCGACCCGATCGAGAATGCCCCTGAAGAATAATTTATTTGCGGTTTCACCGGGGCGTTCCGACATATGCGCAATGAGACATTCGTCGCGCGTGCTTGTCGTCCTGGCCTTGCTGTTCGCAGCGCCCGCTGCGTCGGCGCAGTTCATTGCGCCTGGCACCAACCCGAACCTTTTTCCGCCGCCACTTCCGCCTCCACCGCCACCGAAGATCGTGGCGCCGACGACGCCGATGATGCGTGGAGAACCGGAATCTCAGCTGCCCTCGCTGCCAGCTCCCCGCGCGTCGACCCGCCGCTCGTTCAGTGACCGTATCAGCCGCTGCCTCGACGAGGGCGCGGCTGCCGGCCTCGATCCTGCCGATCGGACCGCTTATTCGCGCAGTTGCGCCACCCGTGACTGACGCCTGAACGAGCCGGGGAACATGCACTGGACCCCGCTGCGGGTCGGGCCGTTGCAGCCACAACGATCTTCCTGATCCCGTCAGCTTTATTTGGAGCGGCGCCTGACTTATCCTGCGCCAAATGAAGCCCAACGGAAGCTTGCGAACAGATGCGCGAATTATTCGATGAAGATGAAGCGGCGGGACAATCCCCGCCGGATCCTCAGGAGGCCGCGCGCCGCAACGTGCGCGCGCCGCGGCGCAAGCGGTTCTATGGCGGCGCCGATGTCACTGAGGACGATGACGGTTTTGCCGTGACGCTCGACGGACGGCCGATCCGTACGCCATCGGGAAAGAAGGTGACGGTGCCCTCGCGCGCGATTGCGGATGCCGTCGCGGCCGAGTGGAACGCGCAAGGAGAGACGATCGATCCGCTGACCATGCCGCTGACGCGCTTTGCCAACAGCGTGATCGAGGGGGTGGTCGATCGCGTCGACGTGGTCGCCGATGACGTTGCAAAATATCTCGGCTCGGATCTGTTGTTCTATCGCGCCGGCCATCCGGAGGCGCTGGTCGCCCGCGAGGCCGCGCATTGGGACCCGATCCTGTTCTGGGCCGCGGATACGCTCGGCGCGCATTTCATCCTCGCGGAGGGCATCGTGCACGTCGCCCAGCCGGAGAGCGCGATCAAAGCCGCCCGCGAGGCGTTCCCGAAAGATCCATGGTCGGTAGCGGCGCTGCACGTGGTGACGACGCTCACCGGCTCGGCATTGCTGGCGCTGGCCTTGACCCATGGGGTTCGGGACGCAGACCAGATCTGGACCGCCGCCCATGTCGACGAGGACTGGAATATCGAGCAATGGGGCGTGGACGAGGAGGTCGCCGCACGCCGCGCCGCGCGGCTGGTCGATTTCAATGCCGCCGCCAGCATCCTGAAGACGCTGAACTGAGTTCCTTTGTTGCAACCTTCGCCCGCTAGTTAACGGGAGGTTTACGGTGCGGAGGTAGCTTCCAGGCTTCCAGCCGAGACCCTCCGACATGGCATTGACCATCAATCCCGTGCTGCCGGTGCTTTCCGCCGAGGAGGTGGGCAGCGTCGCGCCGGAACTCGTGCTGCAGCCCGGCAGCGTGATCAATGCGCAGGTGCTCAAGGTGCTCTCCGCTGATCTGGTGCGGATCGCCATCTCGAGCCTGTCGATCGATGTGCTCTCGGAAGTTCCCCTCAAGGAGGGGCAGGCGCTGCAGCTCGCAGTGTCGCAGACCAAGGACGGGATCCGCCTCGCGATGCTCGGGCAGGGCGATGCCGCTGCCGACGACGCGGTGACGCTATCGCCCGACGCGCAACGCGCCGCCGCCAATCCCTCGACCACAGCCGAGCCCAGGAACGTGCTGACGCCGGTGGACCGCGCGGCGGTCACCAATGCTGCGCAAAATGCGGCGACGGTGCAGCGGAGCCTGGCGCCGCTATTCGCCAATCTCGGCGCCTTGGCAGCCGCGGGCAACCTGCCGCCGAAGCTGCAGCAGGCGATTGCGCAAGTGCTTGCGCAGCAAACCCCTCTCGACCAGAATCTCGACGGCGGCGACATCAAGAACGCGTTCGAGCGCTCCGGCCTGTTCTTCGAGGCGTCGCTGGGCGCCGGGACCACACCGTCCAGTGCAAGCGTCCCGGATCTGAAGGCCGCGCTGATCGTGCTGCGGCAGGCCCTGCAGTCGTCGCTCGGCGCGCCGCATGCCGCGCCGCAGGCCGCCGCCAGTACTGCGGGGCAGGTCGCGGCCCGTTCCGCGCTGACGTCAAGCCTCGCGCCATCCGATATCGAGGTCGAGGAGATCCTGCTGCCGCAGGCGCGCGTCCCGGTTGCCGACGATCTCCTGACGTCGGGCGTCATCGGGCGGGGCACGTCAAATGCCACTTCCTCCGCCGGCGCGACGCTGAATCTGATGCAGGAACTTGGCAGTTCTGCGCGTCCCAACGCCATCGCGTCCGACGTCACCGCCCATACCAACACGCCGCCACCGCCGTTCCGCGGCGCGCTGCCGGCTGCTCAACCCATCGCATTGCCGTCGCTGGCGCCGGACGCACCGCTCGCGACCGCCGCGCATCATCTGCTTGGTGACACCGACGCCGCGCTGGCGCGGCAGACACTGTTGCAGGTGGCATCGCTACCGGACCGTATCGATATCGCAAACCCGCAGATCGATACCTCATCGTCGCGTTGGCATTTCGAAATTCCGTTCGCGACCCCCCAGGGCACGGCGATGGCGCAGTTCGAGATTTCTCGTGATGGTGGCGGCGTTGAGGCCGAGATGGCCAAGCGCGTCTGGCGCGCACGTTTCTCGCTCGAGGTCGAACCGGCCGGCCCGGTCCATGCGCTGATCTCGCTCGTCGGCGACAAGACGTCGGTGCGGATGTGGGCGGAACGCCCGGCAACCGCCGCGCAGCTTCGCGCCGGTGCCCCGCAATTGAGCCAGGCGCTGAGCCGGGCCGAACTGCTGCCCGGCGACATCGTGATCCAGGACGGCGCACCGCCGCAGGCAACGCCGGCCCGCGCCGGCCATTTCCTGGACCGCGCGCTATGAGCGTCGAGACCAGGAGCCAGCTCGCGGTCGCCCTGCATTATGACCACGGCGGCGCGCCGACCGTGGTCGCCAAGGGCAAAGGAGCAATCGGCGCCAAGATCATCGAGCTCGCGAAAGCCCACGATATCCCGATCGAGGAGAACGAGGTTCTGGCCGGCGCGCTTTCCAATGTCGACCTCGGCGATGAGATCCCGGTCGAGCTCTACAAGGCGGTCGCGGAAGTGCTGGTGTTCGTGCTGCGGCTGTCGGGCCGCGCACGGTAAGGTTCTTGCCATCGTTTCATCACGATGGCATCCATCATGGCCTGCTCCTCAACTCATCCAGGTTCTGTCGTGATCAATCGCCGCCAAGCGCTCGGTCTCCTCACCGCCGCGTCCGTCTTGCCAACGCGCAGCCTCGCCAACGTGTCCTACCAGCGCAACGAGTTTCGTGATGCGCTGGCGCGGCGATTCTTCGAGCTTGGCACCGAGGGCACCTTCGTCGCCTACAAGGTCGATGACTACCTGATCATCGCCAGCGACAAGCGGAGGTCGAGCGAGGAAAAATTGCCGGCCTCGACCTTCAAGATCCCGAATTCGATCATCGCGCTGGACACCGGCGTGGTCGAGGATCCCGACAAGGACGTGTTCAAATGGGACGGCGTGACGCGCAGCATCGAGGCCTGGAACAAGGACCACACGCTGCGTTCGGCGATCGCGGTTTCTGCCGTGCCGGTCTATCAGGAGATCGCGCGGCGCATCGGCGAAGAACGGATGAAGAAATATGTCGATCTGCTCGAATACGGCAACCGCGACATCGGCGGCGGCATCGACCAGTTCTGGCTCACCGGAAACCTGCGCATCGATCCGGTGCAGCAGATCGATTTCGTGGACCGGCTGCGCCGCGGCACGTTGCCGGTCTCCAAGCGCGCCCAGGAGCTGACGCGCGATATCCTCCCCGTGACGAAGGTGGGAGACGCCACCATCCGCGCCAAGAGCGGGCTCCTCGGCGCCGAGAGCGGCAAGCCCTCGCTCGGCTGGCTGGTCGGCTGGGTCGAGAAGGGCTCCTCCGCCACCGTGTTCGCGATGAACATGGATTGCAAGAACGAGAGCCACATCGCCGCGCGCATGACCGTGACGCAGCAATGCCTCGCCGACATCGTGGCGTATTGACGGCTCGTATCGCTGCGCACTGCTCACTCGGCGGCCCGCGCCTTCCCGATCCGTCCCATGTGGGTGAAGCCAAACCCCGCCTGGTATTTCAACCCGAAGCCGAGTGCGCGGTCGATGCCGATATGGGCGAGCCAGATCATCGCGATCGAGAGTACCAGCGGTTCGGCGGTTGCAAAGCCCGTGGTCATCAGGGTCACGGGCGCCATGTAGCTGTGGGCGGCATTGTAGATGACCGCGCCTTCCTTGGGGCCAATGAGGTAGCCCGCAAAGCTCAAATCGGGCGCCAGGAACAGGACCGCGTAGACCCACCACGAGCCATCCCAGACCGCGTATAGCAGGGTCATGCCCACAAACAGCGTCAGGCCCTCCAGCCTCAGCAATGTGCGCACGCCGCCCGTGACCGAGCCGGCCTCGGCTGTGGTGTTTTCCATGGTTGTCTCCCCAAATTTGCACTGATCAGAGTACCGCCCGTGCCCGGGATTCGGGGCAAGAAGGTGGTTTCCGGTTCAGAAAATGCCGTGTTAGAACCCCGCGCGGGTTCCAGCAGCCAATCACTAGCTAATGCGGGCGGAAGCAAATGAAAGATATCCTCGACACTCTCGAAGAGCGGCGCGCCGGCGCCAAATTGGGCGGCGGCGTCAAGCGCATCGAGGCGCAGCATGCTCGCGGCAAGCTGACGGCGCGGGAGCGCATCGAGCTGCTTCTGGACAAGGGCTCGTTCGAGGAATTCGACATGTTCGTCGAGCACCGCTCGACCGAATTCGGCATGGAGAAGACCAAAGTTCCCGGCGACGGCGTGGTCACCGGCTGGGGCACCGTCAACGGCCGCAAGACTTTCGTCTTCGCTAAGGATTTCACGGTGTTCGGCGGCTCGCTGTCGGAAACGCATGCGCTGAAGATCACCAAGCTGCAGGACATGGCGATGAAGGCGAGGGCGCCGATTATCGGCCTCTATGACGCCGGCGGCGCGCGCATCCAGGAGGGCGTCGCGGCACTGGCAGGCTATTCCTACGTATTCCGCCGCAACGTCATTGCATCAGGCGTGATCCCGCAGATCTCGGTCATCATGGGCCCCTGCGCCGGTGGCGACGTCTATTCGCCGGCGATGACCGACTTCATCTTCATGGTGAAAAACACGAGCTACATGTTCGTCACCGGTCCGGACGTGGTGAAGACCGTGACCAATGAAGTGGTTACGGCCGAAGAACTCGGCGGCGCCTCGGTGCACGCGACGCGCTCCTCGATCGCCGACGGTGCGTTCGAGAATGACGTCGATGCGCTGTTGCAGATGCGCCGGCTGATCGACTTCCTGCCTTCGAACAATACCGACGGCGTGCCGGAATGGCCGAGCTTCGATTCAATCGAGCGGGTCGACAACTCGCTGGATACGCTGATCCCCGACAATCCGAACAAGCCCTACGACATGAAGGAACTGATCCTGAAGGTCGTGGACGAGGGCGATTTCTTCGAGATATCCGAGACTTTCGCCAGGAATATCGTCACCGGTTTCGGCCGCATTGCCGGCCGCACGGTGGGCTTTGTCGCCAACCAGCCGATGGTGCTCGCCGGTGTGCTCGACAGCGATGCTTCGCGGAAGGCGGCGCGCTTCGTTCGTTTTTGTGACGCCTTCAACATTCCGATCGTCACCTTCGTTGACGTGCCCGGCTTCCTGCCCGGCACCGCGCAGGAATATGGCGGCCTGATCAAGCACGGCGCGAAGCTCTTGTTCGCCTACTCGCAATGCACGGTGCCGCTCGTCACCATCATCACCCGCAAGGCCTATGGCGGCGCTTTCGACGTCATGGCCTCAAAGGAGATCGGCGCCGACATGAACTACGCCTGGCCGACCGCGCAGATCGCGGTGATGGGGGCCAAGGGCGCGGTCGAGATCATCTTCCGCTCCGACATCGGCGACCCCGACAAGATCACTGCCCGCACCAAGGAATACGAAGACCGCTTCCTCTCCCCCTTCATCGCCGCCGAGCGCGGCTACATCGATGACGTCATCATGCCGCATTCGACGCGGCGTCGGATCGCACGGGCATTGGCAATGCTGAAAGACAAGAAGGTCGAGATCCCCGTGAAGAAGCACGACAATCTGCCGTTATAGGCCGCACTCGGGCGGATTAGCGAAGTGTAACCCGGAGGAAGCAACATGCCCGCAGCACTTTTCATCGTCCGTGCCACCGTCACCGATCCCGCGAAACGCGCCGCGTTCGATGCCTGGTATTCGCGGGAGCATTTGCCGGATGCGTTGAAAACGTTCCGGGCGCAGAAGGCGTGGCGGCATTGGAGCGCAACTGACCCGTCGCAGCATCTGGCGATTTATCAATTCGCCGACCAGGCTTCGCTGGAGCGCGCGATCGATGGCGAGGAGATGAAGCGGCTGGTTGCCGACTTCAACCGCGATTGGCCCGATGTCACGCGCACGCGGGAAGTGCTGGTGCTGGCGGAGGAGGTTGCGGCGTAACGCTCTACGCCGCCTTGCCCTGATTCTTGAACATCTCCGCAGCGCGTCTTTTGATTTCGTCCGGCGCGACGTCCTCGATGTGCGTGCCGAAGAACCAGTTATTGCCTGCGACGTCCTTCACGCCGCCGGTGCGGTCGCCGTAGAACTGGTCTGCCGGCTCCATGATCGACGTCGCACCGGCCTTGATGGCGCAGCGGTAGGCGGTGTCGACGTCGGGCACGTAGAGATAGAGCATGGCGGGCATGGCCTTGGCTTGCTCGGAGGCATCGGCGATCATCACCATGGAATCGCCGATCTTGAGTGCCGCGTGCATGATCTTGCCGTCAGGCCGCAGGGTTGGCTCGTGATGCTTCCGGGCGCCCAGCGCCTCCTCCAGGAAGCTGATGATCCTCGCGGCGCCTTCCACGACGAGATAGGGCGTCACGGTATGAAACCCATCCGGAGTCGGTCGTGCCTTTGCCGCCATGGCGTTCTCCCGCGGAGTTGGAGGTAACCCCCCGTTAACGCGGAGCATCCATTTTGGTCGCATCCCGCCGGCGAAAAAACCGAAGGTGCGGCCGCATGGAACCGCTGAGAGACGGCAATTGCTGCGGTGCTTTTTGTCGCGCCCAGCTCACGTGTGCAATTCAGCGCGCATTCATCTCACGGCGGCAACACTGTTCCCGCATCACATGCTTAACAAGAAAAGGACGATGTCATGGAACGCCGCGACTTTTTCAAGATTGCGTTGGGCGTTGCCGCCAGTGCGGTGACCTTTGCCGCAACCGCGCAGGCCGCGCCGATGGTACCACTGAGTGAGGACGCGCGGCGGCCTTCCGACCCAGACGCCCGTCCCGCGGTCACCACCGGCGATGAAGTTGACCACGTCAAGCCGGAGCAGGTGCATTGGCGTCGCCGCCACTGGCATCGTCATCGCCACTGGCACCGCCGCCACTGGCGCCATCGGCACTGGCGCCGCTGGTGAGGCCCGGTTCAATGGGCCGCCACAAAGCTTTCATAATCCGGCAGGCGGAGCTTCAAGCTCATCAATCAGAAAGGCGTTGCCTCCCGAATCCCTGCTGATGACCGGAATCAAAAAGGGCAGGGACTGCGAGCCGCGGTCCCTGCCCTTTGCTTGATCACTATATGGTTTAACCAACCCGCTCGGCCAATCTGGTTGGCCGAGCTTTATTCGATTTCGCTCCAACGAAAGCTTAGAAAGGCCGGCAGCGGCCGTAGCGCCAGACGAAGCCGCGGGGACAAACGCGAGGCGCCACGACGACCCTTGGTGCAGGCCGCACCACGACGACGCGGCCGTTGGGCCGGCAGCCGCCATACGGTCCGCGGTGGAAGCCGGGGCCGCAACCGCCCGCCGCATTTGCGGAGCTGAAGCTCGCGACCATGCCGGCAGCCACGACAGCCGCCGCCAGAAGATACTTCATTCTAGTTCTCCCTTTAAGTTCTCGCCGCACTGCAAGACCGGAATAGTTCGAATGCGGCAGTGATTCGCCGCGCTGGAGTGTCGCAGACGCCGCATCACTTGTCGCGGAGCATAATTTCCGGGGCTGAACGCGATGTGAACGGAGCGGTCACCGTGAAGCAGGAGATGTCGGCGCCAAGACTTGCCTCCGGCCGGCTTTGCCGGTGCAAATGACAAAGCGATGACGGCGCCGACCACCGCGGCGGACTTGAACGCGCCGTTACTCGCCGGTCCCAAACAGCGCCGCAAACCGCCTTTCGCCGTTTCGCGAGAAATTCACCACGCGGCTGCCCGGAGTCGGATCGCGCGCCGCCCATTTCAGTTCGGTGAAGCGCTCCATGATCGCAGCGCCCAGCGTGCCGGCCAGATGATGCCGCCGCTCGCTCCAGTCGAGACAGGCCTTGCACACCGGGCGGCGGGGATGGACGAGCGCGTCCGCCTCGATCTGCAGCGCCTTCAATATGAAGCGCTTGCCTTCGCCGGTCAGCTCCATAGCATCCTTGCTCTGCCGGATCAGCCGCTGCTTCTTCATGCTGTCGAGCATCTGAACGCCGAGGTCGCCGGCGAGATGGTCGTAGCAGATCCGCGCGCGCCGCAGCGCGGGGTCCTTCGGCCCGGTGCGCACGCGCATGTGGCCGGCGCGCGCGGCGAGTCCCGCAAGCCCTTCCAGCACGCCTGCGACGTCGGTACCGGTGAGGCGGTAGTAGCGGTGGCGGCCCTGCTTTTCCGGCTCGATGAGCCCGCCGGTTTCGAGCTTGGACAGGTGTGAGCTCGCGGTCTGCGGCGTAATGCCCGCTTCCTGCGCCAGCTCGCTTGCGGTAAGCGCACGACCGCTCAGCAGCGCGGTGAGCATGTTGGCGCGCGCGGGATCGCCGACCAGCGACGCGACCATGGCGATGTCAGGACCTGCTTTCATAGTTCGACCATAACCGAAGCATCGACGTCGAGCAAGGCGTTATCGTTCTCACAACCTGATCGCGAGGCGTCGCAACAGTGACGGCGCGGCAATGCATCATTCCGCGCGCGCGGACGGATGCAGCTTGCGCCTGCGCTCGTCGAGCTGCGGCGAAGGAACGCTGGCGCTCGCGATGATGCAAGCTGTCGGAGCAACCCATGACCATCACCGTCTTCATCCGCTACCAGCTCGATCCATTCAAGCGCGGGCAGTTCGAGGAATATTCCAGGCGCTGGCTCACCATCATTCCGAAATGCGGCGGCGACCTGATCGGCTATTTCATGCCGCATGAGGGCACCAACAACATCGCCTTTGCGCTGATCTCGTTCGAAAGCCTTGCCGCCTATGAGGCCTATCGCGCGCGGCTGCGCGCGGACGCCGAAGGCATCGCCAACTTCAATTTCGCCGAGGAACAGAAGTTCATCCTGGCCGAAGAGCGGACATTTTTGCGCCCGGTTACGTTGTAGGCTATCGCTTTGCGCAACGAGGGAGGAGCCAATGATCGCCGTGATCTTCGAGGTCTGGCCGAAGCCGGAACTTCGGCAGCAATATTTCGATCTCGCCGCCGAGTTGCGGCCGATCCTGGAGACCATTGACGGCTTCATTTCCGTGGAGCGCTTCGAAAGCCTGACCGAGAAGGGAAAGTTTCTGTCGATATCGTTCTTCCGCAATGAAGCCGCCGTCGAAGCCTGGCGCAATGTGGTGGAACACCGCAGGTCGCAGGCGAAAGGTCGCGCGGCCATCTTTGAAGATTACCGGATCCGGATCGCCAGCGTGGTGCGCGACTACGGCATGAACGATCGCGCGCAGGCGCCGAAAGACAGCCGCGCCGTTCATGAGCCGCACTAGCTCGCAGCTCAAATCATGGAAAAGGAGAGAAACATGCCGGTCACGACCGCCGAGAAGCGCGCCGCATTCAGGAAGATGCATGAGAGCGGCTGCTTCATCCTGCCCAATCCCTTCGACGTCGGCAGCGCCCGCGCGCTGCAGCAGCTCGGCTTCAAGGCGCTCGCCTCCACCAGCGCGGGCTTTGCGTGGACCATCGGCAAGGCCGACAACCGTGTTACGGTCGACGATGTCGTCACCCATCTGACCGCGCTCTGCGCAGCGGTCGATCTGCCCGTCAACGCCGACTTCGAGGGCGGCTTTGCTGTCGAGCCGGACAAGGTCGCCACCAACGTCGCGCGTGGCGTGAAGACAGGTGTCGCGGGGCTCTCGATCGAGGACTCGACCGGGGATGCCGCAAAGCCGCTCCACGATTTCAACCTAGCGGTCGAGCGCATCAAGGCCGCGCGCAAGGCGATCGACGCCGAGAATAGCGGCGTCCTGCTCACCGGCCGCTGCGAAGCCTTCCTGTGGGGACAGAACGATCTGAATCTCGTCATCGAGCGGCTGCAAGCCTATTCGGCCGCCGGTGCCGATTGCCTCTACGCGCCCGGCATCAAGACCAAGGAAGAGATCGCCGCGGTCGTGAAGGCCGTGCACCCCAAGCCTGTCAACCTCCTCATCGCCTCCGGTCTGTCGCTGCAGGACGCCGCCGATCTCGGCGTGCGCCGCATCAGTGTCGGCGGCTCGCTGGCGCGCGCCGCCTGGGCCGGCTTCATGAAAGCCGCCCGCGAAATGGCGGAGCAGGGGACCTTCACCGAGCTCGCCCATGGCTATTCCGGCGGCGAGCTCAACAAGATGTTCAAGTAAGCGGCTGCACAAGAATACGGCGGGCAAACCGATGCCCGCCGTATTCGAATTTCGCTGCCTTTACTTGTTGCTGTCAGGCATCTTCGAACGGTCGACCTCCTGGCCGGTCGGATTCGACTGCGGCGGGGTCGGGCGGTTGGTGGTCGAGCCCGTCGTCGTGCCGGGTTCGGTGTTCGCCTTCGGCATGCCCGGTGGCGATGCGGGATTGGCCGGCTGGTTCTGCGCACTCTGCGATGGCGGCGTCGTGCCGGCGTTGTTAACCGACGTGTTGTTCAGGCCATAGAACACGGCGCCGAGCACCACCGCGATCGCAATCGCGAACATCGCGATCTTCGCTCCGCTGGCCGGACCCTCGGCAAGCTCCGGATCCGGTTGCAACTCATTGTCCAGATTGTTGAGACGCGCCTGATGGCGGATCTCTTCCTCGGTCATATTGCTGCGGTCAGGGTTATTCGGTTGGTTTGCCATTGGGTTCCTCCGTTATCCCGAAAGACAACTCTCCAGTACTCCCCCACGTTCCCGTGATCCTGCACGGCGCGCACGTTTGCTGGCTAAAGAATGCACTGCACAAAAGCGCGCAAATGAGAATCGCGCCGCCAACCCTGCACGACCGGTCAGCATCCGGCCCTCCGGCGACGTCACGGCATTTCGCGCGACACCCTTCGGACGCACGAAGCGAAAATAAACCGGATCATTCCAGGCACGAAATTGCGAACTTCGAAGCCGAGGCGCCAGCGCACAGAATTGTGCTGCGCGGCCTTCGAAAACCGACATAGACTGGTTCTAAAGCGCTTGGATGACTAGCTAAAATCAGTCGTCGCGACCAGGAATGAAGAGGGCTTAGATGGGAATCAACCAGGGTCCGATCAGTCTCGACCAGAAGTACACGCAAGGTACAGGCCATATCTTCCTGACCGGCATCCAGGCCTTGGTCCGGCTGCCGATGGCGCAGATCCGCCGCGATCGCGCGGCCGGCCTCAACACCGCGGGCTTCATCTCCGGCTACCGTGGCTCGCCGCTCGGCGGCTACGACCAGCAGCTCTTCGCGGCCAGGCACCATCTCGAGCAGTACAACATCAAGTTCCAGCCCGGCGTGAACGAGGACCTGGCTGCCACGGCCGTCTGGGGCTCGCAGCAGCTCCACCTCTCGCCCGGCGCCAACTATGATGGCGCGGTCGGCATCTGGTACGGCAAGGGCCCCGGCGTCGACCGTTGCGGCGACGTGTTCCGCCACGGCAATGCGGCGGGCTCCGCCAAGCACGGCGGCGTGCTCTGCCTGGCCGGCGACGACCACGGCGCCAAATCCTCCACCGTCCCGCACCAGTCGGACCATGCCTTCATCTCCGCGCTGATGCCCTATCTCTATCCATCCAGCATCCACGAGATGATCGAGATGGGCCTGCTCGGCATCGCGATGTCGCGCTACTCCGGCTGCTGGGTCGGCATGAAGGTGATCACCGAGACGGTGGAGACCACGGCGGAGATCGATCTCAGCGACGAGATGACGCCGTTCGTGATCCCGACCGATTTCGAGCTGCCGCCGGGCGGGTTGAACATCCGCTGGCCCGACGACCGTTTCGAGCAGGACCGCCGCCTGCAGGACTACAAGGGCTTTGCCGCAATCGCCTTTGCCCGCGCCAACAGGGTCAATCGCATCACCATGGATTCGCCGAACGCGCGCTACGGCATCATGGCCTCGGGCAAGAGCTATGAGGACATCCGCCAGGCGCTGCGCGAGCTCGGCATCACCGAGGAGATCGCCGCCAAGATCGGCATCCGGCTGTACAAGATCGGCATGCCCTGGCCGCTGGAGCCGGAAGGCGTCCGCAACTTTGCCGTCGGCCTCGAGGAGATCTTCATCGTCGAGGAGCGGCGCGAGATCGTCGAGAACCAGGTCAAGCAGGAGCTGTTCAACTGGCGCGACGACGTCCGTCCGCGCATCGTCGGCAAGATGGACGAGCACGACAAGCGCTTCCTCACCTTCGCCGCCGAACTCAGCGTCGCCTCGCTTGCAAGCTCGCTGACCGAGCGCCTGCTTCGACTTAATCTCAATCCTGAAATCGCCGAGATGCTGCGTGCCAAGGCCGACTGGTTCAACGGCCGCCAGGCGACGCAGATGCAGGCCACAGCGCCGATCGCCCGCACGCCGTATTTCTGCTCGGGCTGCCCGCACAACACGTCAACGAAGGTGCCGGAAGGCAGCCGCGCCATGGCCGGCATCGGCTGTCACTTCATGGCGCTGTGGATGAACCGCAACACCGAGACCTTCACCCATATGGGCGGCGAGGGCGTGCCGTGGGTCGGCATCGCGCCGTTCACCGACGAGAACCACATCTTCGCCAACCTCGGCGACGGCACCTATTTCCATTCCGGCATTCTCGCGATCCGCCAGGCGGTCGCTTCCAAGGCCAACATCACCTACAAGATCCTCTATAACGACGCGGTCGCGATGACCGGCGGCCAGCGCCACGACGGCGACCTGTCGCCGCAGCAGATCACCTTCCAGCTCCACGCCGAAGGCATCCGCGAGATCTATCTCGTCTCCGAAAATCCCGATGCCTATCCGGCCAACACGATTGCGCCGGGCGTGAAGCTCGCGCATCGCGACGAGCTCGAGAACGTCATGAAGGCGTGCCGGGAGTTCAAGGGCACCTCCGCGATCGTGTTCGTGCAGACCTGCGCCGCCGAGAAGCGGCGTCGCCGCAAGCGCGGGCTGATGGAGGATCCGCAGCGCCGCGTGCTGATCAACCCCGCCGTGTGCGAGGGCTGCGGCGACTGCTCGGTGCAGTCGAACTGCATCTCGGTCGAGCCGCTGGAGACCGAGTTCGGCCGCAAGCGCACCATCAACCAGTCGAGCTGCAACAAGGACTATTCCTGCCTGAAGGGTTTCTGCCCGTCCTTCGTCACCGTCGATGGCGGCAAGCTGCGCCGCCGCGCGCCGCCCGATCTCGGCGCCATCGGCGATCTGCCTGAGCCGGCCACGCGGCCGTCGCTGGAGCGTCCGTACAACATCGCGGTCGGCGGCGTCGGCGGCACCGGCGTGCTCACGATCGGCGCGCTGCTCGGCATGGCCGCGCATATCGAAGGCAAGGCCAGCATGATCCTTGATATGTCCGGCCTCGCGCAAAAGGGCGGGGCGGTGCTCAGTCACGTCCGCTTGTCCGATCACCCGGCCGACGTCACCTGTTCGCGCATCGTCACCGGCACTGCCGATCTCGTGCTGGCGGCGGACGAGGTGGTCGCGGCGTCGAAGGAGACCATCACGCTCTGCGAATCCAGCCGCACCGCCGGCATCATCAACAGCCATGTGATCCCGACCGCGGATTTCATTCTCAACCGCGATTTCGACTTCCAGGTTCGCAAGGTCAATTCGGTGCTGGAGAACGCGCTGCGCAAGGACTCCGCGTTCTTCGATTTCACCAGGCCTGCCGAAGCGTTGCTTGGCGATAGCATCGCCACCAACATCATGATGATGGGCTACGCCTATCAGAAGGGCCTGCTGCCGCTGTCGGCAGCCTCGATCGAGCAGGCGATCGAGGTCAACGGCGTCTCGATCAAGATGAACAAGGAAGCCTTCCAGCTCGGCCGTCTCGCCGCCGCCGATCCTGCGCGGCTCGCCGCGATGATGAAGGACCAGGACGAGCCGGTGGCGCCGAAGACGCTCGACGCCATGACGCTGGACGAGATCATCGCCCATCGCAGCGCCCATCTCACGGCGTATCAGAACGGCAGGCTGGCAAAACGCTATCGCAAGCTGGTCGACCAGGTGCGCGATGCCGCCACAAAGGGCGGCTACGGCGAGGCGCTGCCGCGCGCCGTCGCGATCAACTACGCCAAGCTGCTCGCCTACAAGGACGAATACGAGGTGGCGCGGCTCTACACCGATGGCCATTTCGAGCATCAGCTTCGCGAGCAGTTCGAAGGCGAGTTCAAATTCAACTTCAACCTCGCCCCGCCGATCCTGAGCCGCGGCGTCGACGCCCAGGGCCGTCCGAAGAAACGCGCCTTCGGTCCGTGGATGCTGAATGTCTTCCGCCTGCTGGCGAAACTGCGCTTCCTGCGCGGCACGCCGCTCGACATCTTCGGCTACAGCGCCGACCGCAAGCTCGAGCGCGATCTGGTCGCGGGCTACGAGAAGGACGTCGCGACCGTGCTCAATTTGCTGTCGCCGGTTACGGTCGATACCGCCGTCGAACTGCTCTCGCTGCCCGACCGCATCCGCGGCTACGGCCCCGTGAAGGAGAAGGCGGTACAGGACGCCAAGGCGCGCTATGCCCAACTCGCCGCCGATCTCGCCAACCCGCCGCCCGCGCCAAGGCAGATGGCGGCGGAGTAGGGCGCCTCTTGCCCCTCATGGTGAGGAGGCGCAAAGCGCCGTCTCGAACCATGAGGCCCGGATCTCACCCGCGGCCATCCTTCGAGACGCCCGCTTTGCGGGCTCCTCAGGATGAGGGTTGGGTGTGCGGCCACAACCGCTTCCCTCTCGCCGCACGGAATATTTCCGCGCTTGCCAAGGCCTGCCTGACGGTCCAGAAAAACGCTCGCGCAAGAACGCCAGCGGAGAACGAGTTGACCATCAAAGGCAAGGCTTACATTGCCGGCATTTATGAGCATCCCACCCGGCATGCTCCCGACAAATCCACCGCGCAGCTCCATGCCGAGGTCGCGAAGGGGGCGATCGAGGATGCGGGCCTGACCAAGGACGATATCGACGGCTATTTCTGCGCGGGCGATGCGCCCGGCGGGCTCTGGCCGATGGTCGATTATCTCGGCCTCAACACCAAGAAGCTGCGCCATGTCGATTCCACCGAGACCGGCGGCTGTTCCTACCTGATCCACCTCGGTCACGCAGCCGAGGCGATCGCCGCCGGCAAATGCTCGATCGCGCTGGTGACGCTCGCCGGCAAGCCGCGCACCGGGGCGATGCCGCCGCGCGCCGCCGGTGCCGAACTCGATTTCGAGTCCGCCTACGGGGCCACCACGCATAACGCCTACGGCATGTGTGCCATGCGCCACATGCACGATTACGGCACCACCAGCGAGCAGCTCGCCTGGATCAAGGTCGCGGCGTCCCATCACGCGCAATACAACCCGCACGCGATGCTGAAGGAGGTCGTCACCGTCGAGGACGTGCTGAACTCGCCGATGATCGCAGATCCGCTGCATCGCATGGATTGCTGCGTCGTCACCGACGGCGGCGGCGCGATGATCGTCACCACGGAGGAGATCGCGAGAAGCCTGAAGAAGCCGCTGGTGCGCCTGATCGGCCATGGCGAAGCGATGAAGGGCCCGCGTGGCGGCAAGGATCTCGACCTCACTTATTCCGCCGGCGTGTGGTCCGGCCCGCGCGCCTTCGAAGAAGCGGGCGTGACGCCGAAGGATATCAAATACGCCTCGATCTACGACAGCTTCACCATCACCGTGCTGATGCAGCTCGAAGACCTCGGCTTCTGCAAGAAAGGCGAGGGCGGCAAGTTCGTGGCCGACGGCAATCTGATTTCCGGCTTCGGCAAGCTGCCGTTCAACACCGATGGCGGCGGGCTCTGCAGCAACCATCCGGTCAACCGCGGCGGCATGACCAAGATCCTCGAGGCGGTCAGGCAACTCCGCGGTGAAGCGCATCCGAAGGTGCAGGTGCCGAACTGCGATCTGGCGATCGCGCACGGCACCGGCGGTCTCCTTGGCGTCCGCCACGCCGCCTCAACCTGCATTCTGGAGCGCGTGTGATGGCTGAAGTGAAATACAATGCGCCGGTGACCAATCCGGAAAGCGCACCGTTCTGGGAAGCGGCCAGGCGGGGCAAGTTCCTGATCAAGCGCTGCACCGCCTGCGGCGAGCCGCATTACTTTCCGCGCTCGATCTGTCCGTTCTGCTTCTCCGACAAGACGGAGTGGGAGGAAGCTTCCGGCGAGGCGACGGTCTATACCTACAGCATCATGCGGAAGTCGCCGACCGGTCCATACGCGATCGCCTATGTCACGCTGAAGGAAGGCCCGTCGCTGCAGACCAATATCGTCGATTGCGACCTGGACAAGATCAGGATCGGCCAGAAGGTGAAGGTGGTGTGGAAGCCGACCGACGGCGCCCCGCTGCCGTTTTTCACGGCAGTGTAACGAGATGGCGCACAACGCGCGCCAAGCAACAGGTCGTCATCCCCGCGAAGGCGGGGATCCAGTAGCGCACGACTGCCGGTGATTACTGGATGCCCGCCTTCGCGGGCATGACGGCTAAAACAGGAGTCTGGGGAGGAACGAGAGAAATGCCGATCAATTACGAGCAGCTGATGGCCCTGAAGAATCTCGGCCAGAAATACAGCTACAGCGATCGCGAGGTGATGCTCTACGCCTACGGCATCGGCATGGGCGCCGATCCCATGGACGAGCGCGAACTCGCTTTCGTCAATGAGGCGACGCTGACGCCACGTCCGCTGAAGGTGGTGCCGACCTTCGCATCGGTGGCGGCCTGGGGCGCCGGCCCCGGCGAGATGAACCTCAATCGCGTGCTCGTTGTCGACGGCGAGCGCGACATCACCTTCCACAAGCCGCTGGCAACGGCCGCACACATCACGGCAGATTCATCCGTGCTGGACGTCTTCGACAAGGGCAAGGACAAGGGCGCGGTAATCCGTCACCAGACCATTCTGAGGGATGAGAAGGGCGAGAAGCTGGTGACGCTGGTCGCCTCGCGCTTCGCCCGCGGCGATGGCGGCTTTGGCGGACCGTCCGAGGGTCAGCCCGAGCCGCACAAGGTGCCGGAGCGCGCGCCCGACCGGACCGTCGACATCTCCACGCGTCCGGACCAGGCGCTGATCTACCGCCTTTGCGGCGACCGCAACCCGCTGCATTCCGATCCGGAGTTCGCGAAGAAAGCCGGCTTCCCGCGGCCGATCCTGCACGGCATGTGCACCTACGGCATCACCTGCCGCGGCGTACTGCAGACCTATGCCGATTACGATCCGTCCGCCTTCAAGCAGCATGTCGCGCGTTTCTCCTCGCCGGTCTATCCCGGCGAGACCGTGACGATGGATCTGTGGAAGGACGGCAACGTGGTCTCGTTCGAGGCCAAGGTGAAATCGCGCGGCGTCACCGTGATCCGCAACGGCAAGACGGTGCTGGCATAATTCGCCGTCGTTCCGGGGCGATGCGAAGCATCGAACCCGGAACCTCGAGATTCCGGGTTCAGGCCTCCCGGGCTGCCCCGGAATGACAAGAACAAACGAGGGAGAAGCAACCATGGGATTACTCGACGGCAAGGTGGCGTTGATCACCGGCGCGGGCGGCGGGCTCGGTGAGGCCTACGCCAAGCTGTTCGCGCGCGAGGGCGCGGCGGTCGTGGTCAACGACCTCGGCGGCCCGCGCGACGGCTCGGGCGCCGACAAGTCGATGGCGCAGCAGGTGGTGGATGCGATCAAGGCCGAGGGCGGCCGCGCGGTCGCCAATGGCGCCGACATCTCGACCCTGGAAGGCGGTCAGTCGGTGTTCGATGATGCCATCAAGAACTTCGGCCGCGCCGACATCCTCGTCAACAATGCCGGCATCCTGCGCGACCAGACCTTCGCCAAATCGAGCGAGGCCGACTGGGACAAGGTGATCAAGGTGCATCTGAAAGGCACCTTCTGCTGCACGCTGCCGGTGTTCAGATGGATGCGCGAGAACGGCGGCGGCGTCATCGTCAACACCTCCTCGACCTCGGGGCTGATCGGCAATTTCGGCCAGAGCAATTATGGCGCGGCCAAGGGCGGCATCTGGGGCTTCTCCAACGTGCTGGCGATCGAGGGCCGCAAGTACAACATCCGGATCTGGACGCTGGCGCCGGGTGCGCTGACCCGCATGACTGCAGACCTGCCCCGCTATAAAGAAAACCCCGGTGCCGCGCTCGGCCCGGACGGTATCGCGCCGGCCGTGCTATACATGGTTAGCGATTTGTCGGGCGACCAGACCGGCAAGGTGCTCGGCGTCTCCGGCCCGCGCGGCGTCAGGGAGATGCGGATGATGGAAATGGAAGGCTGGAAGCCGCCGTTCACGGGCTGGAAAGCCGAGGATATCGTCACCCACGCCAAGGAGATCTTCTTCTCCGAGGAGCAGATCAAGATGGGTGCGCGGCGGTTTTGATGGTTTGTCGTTCCGGGGCGCGCGCAGCGCGAACCCGGAACCTCGAGATTCCGGGTTCGATGCTGCGCATCGCCCCGGAATGACGGAGAAAGGTTAGGAGATGAAGCTCACCGCCCAGGCCGCCGGCACCTTTGCGATCGCGCCGACGCCGTTCCATGACGACGGCCGCATCGACGAGCGTTCGATCGACCGGCTCAGCGACTTCTATACCGAGGTCGGCTGCGACGGCGTCACCGTGCTCGGCATCCTGGGCGAGGCGCCGAAGCTTGATGCAGCCGAGGCTGAGCAGGTCGCGCTCCGCTTCGTCAAGCGCGCCAAGGATCTGCAGGTGATCGTCGGCGTCTCTGCGCCGGGTTTTGCTTCCATGCGCTCGCTGGCCAAGGCGTCGATGGATGCCGGCGCCGCCGGCGTCATGATCGCGCCGCCGCCCCATCTTCGGACCGATGACCAGATCATCAGCTATTTCAAGCAGGCGCAGGAAGCGATCGGCGACGACATTCCCTGGGTGCTGCAGGATTACCCGCTGACGCTCGCGGTGGTGTTCACCCCGGCGGTGATCCGCAAGATCGTGATGGACTGCCCCTCCTGCGTGATGCTCAAGCACGAGGACTGGCCGGGCCTGGAGAAGATCACCACGCTGCGCAATTTCCAGAAGGACGGCTCGCTGCGTCCGCTGTCCATCCTGGTCGGCAATGGCGGCCTGTTCCTCGATTTCGAGATGGAGCGCGGCGCCGACGGCGCGATGACGGGCTACGCGTTTCCCGAGCTCCTGATCGATGTCGTCAAACTGTCAAAAGCCGGCAAGCGCGATGCCGCGCATGACCTGTTCGACGCACATCTGCCGCTGATCCGCTATGAGCAGCAGCCGGGTGTCGGGCTCACGGTGCGCAAATATGTGCTGCAGAAGCGCGGCATCATCGCCTCCAGCACCCAGCGCAAGCCGGGCGCCGTGATCACGCCGCAGGCGAGGGCGGAGGTCGATTATCTCCTGTCGCGCGTGGCCCGCGTCGACCGCCGCGCCAATCTGCAGCCGCAGTCCAGCGCCGCAGGCTAGATTTTTGCCCCTCATGGCAAATATGCAGCGCGCGCGATCTCAAACCCTCATGGTGAGGAGCCGCGCGGCGGCGTCTCGAACCATGAGGCCCCGATGCGTCCCCCATCATCCTTCGAGACGCGGCCGTTGGCCGCTCCTCAGGATGAGGTCCTGAGGAGTGAGCTGCCATGGCCGAGATCGTCACGCCGCGCCCTGCCTCCACCATCCTGCTGCTGCGGGACGCCGCTGCGCGACGGGAACTCGAAGTCTTCATGATGGTCCGCCATTACGAGATCGATTTCTCGTCCGGCGCACTGGTATTTCCCGGCGGCAGTGTCGACAAGGGCGACAGGGAGATCATCGCCAATCCCGCGCTCTATTCCGCCGGTGAAGGGCTCGACGATAGCGCTCTCAGCTTCCGTATCGGCGCTATCAGGGAAACCTTCGAGGAAAGCGGCATACTGCTGGCGCGGCCGAAAGGATCGAGCGAGCTGGTGGATGCCGGGCGCGCCCGGGAAATCGAGCTCGCCCATCGCGCGGCGCTCTGCGAGAGCAAAACCAGCTTCCTCAACGTGCTTGCCGAGACCGGCATGGTGCTGGCGCTCGACGAGCTCGTCCCTTATGCGCACTGGATCACGCCGGAAGGCATGCCGAAGCGGTTCGACACCTGGTTCTTCCTCGCCGCAGCGCCCCCTGAGCAGCTCGGCACCCATGACGGCAGGGAATCCACCGATTCGATCTGGGTTTCCCCCCGCGAGGCTCTGGAGGGCGGGGAAAGCGGCCGCTTCAAGCTGCCGTTCCCGACCACCCGGAACCTGATCAGGCTCGGCAAGCAGGCCAGCGTCAGCGAAGCGCTACAGGACAGCCGCAACAGGTCCATCGTCACCGTGATGCCCGTCATGACCAAGACCGCCACCGGCCGCCAGCTCCGCATCCCCCTCGAGGCGGGTTATGACGGCGAGATCTTCGAGGTCGGCGCCGCCGGCTGAGGGCTCGCACCTACGAACTGCCGTCGTGATGGGGGCATAGCCGCCTTTCCCCAGTTTTTCGGCATGTTCCCCCGGAGCCACATTACGTCGTATATTGGGGGCGATTTCAGCCTGGCCCCCCTTAGCATGACCTCCGAATTGCTGCCGAATCCGCCCCACAAGCGACCGTTCGCGCTGTCGATCGGTCAGCTGACTTTCGGCAGCTTCCTTCTGGTGCTGGCGGTCATCATCATTACGTCGACCGCCAGTGTGATCGCGATCCGTCATATCGACGCCACCTTCGGGGAACTGCAGCGGCTGCAGAGCGTCGGCGACCTGGCCGAGGACATCGACCGCCGGATGAACGAGCTGCGGCTTGCCGCGCGCGACTTAGTCACCGATCCCGGCACCCAGTCGATCCAGGTCGGGGAGGCCGCAAGCGCCCTCAGCGACGTGCTGAAGAAGACCAGGATCGAGCTCGCCCCCGAGCAGCAGGACATGATCGACGGCGTGACTGAGCGCCTCGCCACCTATCGCGGCGGCATCGAGCGCATCTCGGCGCTGATCAACCGCCGTGCCGAGTTGATCATCGCCCTGCCGCCGCTCCGCGATGCCTTCGACAAGGCGGTGGCTGAAAGTTCCGATCCCGCCACCGCCTCTGCGCTGCTGCAAACCCAAAGCCGCATCTCCGTCGCGTTGCTCGCCCACAACCCTTCGGCGGCCGAGCAGGCGGCGCAGAGCATGCGGTCGATGACCATCACCGAGCCGGCGCTGCGCGAAGCCGTGAACAATTACGCCGACGCCGTCATCGCGATATCGATCCGCGAACGCCAAATCGCCGATATCGACCGCGAGGTATTGGGCACCGAAGGGCGCCTGATCCAGCGCGTCACCGAGCTGTTGCGCGAGCTCAGTTCGCGCCGCGGACACGTCTTGTCGCGGGATTTCGCGCGGACGCTCACCGAGGCGAAATGGCAGAGCATCGCGCTCGGCTCCGCCGGCGTGCTGATCGGGATCTTCGCTGCGCTGCTCGTGGTCCGCCGCACCGTGCGGCCGCTTGCCTCGATCACGAAGTCGATCCGCGCAGTCGCAGCCGGCGAGAAGAGCGCCTCGATCCCGGCGACCGACGTCAATAACGAGATCGGCGAGATCGCCCGCGCCGCCGAGGTGTTCCGCAAGACGCTGGTCGATGCGGATGCCGCGCGCGAGGCGGCGGTGCGCGCGCTCGCCGAGCAGCGCCTTGCCGAAGAAAGCTATCGAAAGCTGTTCGAAACCTCCATCGACGGCATCTATGTGACGACGCCGGGAGGTGCGCTGCTCAACGCCAATCCGGCGCTGGCGCGGATGATGGGCTACGCCACGCCGCAGGATCTGATCAACGGCATCGATGACGTCGCCTCCAATGTCTATGTCGATCCCGCCGCGCGTACCGAATACCGGCGGCTGATGGACCGCGACAGCATGGTCCGCGACTACGAATATCAGGTCCGTTCCCGCAGCGGCGCGGTGCTGTGGCTTTCCGACAGCGCCAGCGCCGTGCGCGACGAGAGAGGCGAGGTGATCCGCTACGAAGGCACGGTGCGCGACATCACCGACCAGAAACGTGCCGAAGATGCGATCGCCGAAGGCCGCCGGCTGTTGCAGATGGTGATCGACACCGTTCCAGCCGTCATCAACGTCAAGGACCGCAATCTCCGCTACGTGCTGATGAACCGCTACATGGCCGGCATTTTCGGCATCGAGCCGGACGAGGCGCTCGGCCAGACCACGGCCGAGCTGATGGCGCGCTACGGCGCGGCAAAGACTGACGAGAACGACAAGCGGGTGCTGTCGGGCCGAAGGGAGCTCGGCTTCTATGAAGAGGAGTACAAGGACGCCGCCGGCAACATGCGGCAATGGCTGGTCAACAAACTGCCGATCCTCGACAGCAACGGCGAGATCGAGAACATCGTTACGGTGGCGCTCGACATCGGCGAGCGCAAGCGGAGCGAGCACGAGATGCGGAAAGCGCGCGACGCAGCAGAGGCGGCGCTGCGCAACCTGCGCGAGACGCAGAACTCGCTGATCGAGGCGGAAAAGCTCGCAGCCCTCGGACGGCTGGTCGCGGGTGTTGCGCACGAGGTCAACAATCCCGTCGGCATCAGCCTTACGGTCGCCTCCGCGCTCGAGCGCAAGGCGGCGACCTTTGCCGCGCAGGTCGAGCGCGGCGAACTCCGGCGCTCGAGCCTGAACGATTTCCTCGCCACGACGAGCGATGCGTCCTCGCAGCTCGTCGCCAATCTCAACCGCGCCGCCGAGCTGATCCAATCGTTCAAGCAGGTCGCCGCCGACCGCAACTACTCCGATCAGCGCACCTTCGATCTCGGCGATCTCACCGAGCAGGTGGTGATGAGTCTGCGGCCGGGCCTGCGCAAGCACAATCTGACGCTCAATGTCGATTGCCAGCCGAACCTGATCATGAACTCCTATCCCGGACCTTACGGCCAGGTGCTGACCAATCTCTTCCTCAATTCGGTGGCGCACGCTTTTCCCGACGGCAAGCCGGGGATCGTCGACATCCAGGTTCGCTCGTCCGGCAGGGACAATGTCGAAGTGATTTTTTCCGACAATGGCTGCGGCATGTCGCTCGACGTGCGCCGCCGCGCCTTCGATCCGTTCTTCACCACGCGTCGCGACCAGGGCGGCACCGGCCTCGGCCTTCACATCGTCTACAGCATCGTCACGACGCGCCTGGGCGGCCGTCTCGATCTCGACTCCGAACCCGGCGGCGGCACCCGCATCCAGATGATCCTGCCGCGCACCGCACCCGTCGAGCTGGCGGCGGAGTGAGTCCGTAGCCCGGAGCGTGAGCGTAACCCGGGTCCGCTCGAAAACAGGGGATGCAGACGTCCCAGGTTACGCGTTCCGCTTCACCCGGGCGACAGCGCTGAACTAATCGATATCCGCGAGCTTGCGCAGCGTTGCGCTGAAGATCTGGCTGGCTTTCCCAACCAGCGCGGTCCCGGTCATCGTCGCCTGCGTGTCGGTGAAGGTACCGGTGACGCCGATGCCGACCGGTGCCGGTCCGCCGAACAACGGGTTGTCATTGTCGCGCGGTGTGGTGTGTCGTTGCACCAGCACCTCGCCCTTGAAGGTATTGCCTTTCACGGTGTAGCTGCCGGTGTAGTACAGATAGGCGTCGCCGCCGAGAACCTGGCCGTTGCGGAACAGAATCACTCCGCTGCCCTTGCCGACACGTCCGTCGAGCAGGGTGACGTGAATGGAATACAGGCCATTTTTCATGGCGCCCCACGGCCGGCCGCCTTCGCCCAAGGCCTGCCGGTTGACAATTTATGCCAAAGCATCATGCGCGGCGCAACGCGGCAGGTTGACCGCGTCGGCGGACGTCGTGCGAACCCGAAATGATTCCATTGGTGAACGACGCCTCGATGACGACGTTCTGTCGGCGGCGCCCAGCGAATCAACTTGGCCCGCGAAATGCATAACATTTGTTGGCACCGGCCGGCGGGTGCAGGAGCGAGAGACAGGTGACGAACTGGATCGATTCCGGCCGCATTTTCGCGAGCCTACGTGCAGAGCTGACAAGTTCCATCCGTAGAATCACGGACCATCGAGCGGTCCGCCTCAGAGTCCCACTCACAGTGAGTCTTGTCGCGTTGTTGTCGGTGGCCGCCGCAAGTCTCTCTCATGCGCGCGATCCCGATGGTCGTTACGCCAATTCGCCCCTCAAGCAGTGGTTCGACAGTCTGAGGAGCGGCAAGGGGCCATGTTGTTCCGACGCCGACGGCAGCGCGGTGAGCGATGCCGATTGGGAATCCAAGGACGGACACTATCGCGTACGCATTGATGGCGAATGGATCGACGTGCCCGATGATGCCGTGATCACCGAGCCGAACCGCTACGGCCGCACGATGGTGTGGCCGATCCGCGGTTATCTCGGACTGCAGATCCGCTGCTTCATGCCGGGCAGCATGACGTAAGCTTTCGATCCGCGCGTCACGCGGTCACGCATATTTCTTGTCGCGCTCCAGGAGCTCGATCGAGATGCCCTGCGGCCCGCGGATAAAACAGATGCGCACGCCGGGGCGGATCGTGGTCGGCTCCATCGTGAACGCGACGCCCTTCGCCTTGATCTCGGCGGCGACGGCATCGATGTCTTTCACGGCCAGCCCGAAATGGTCGAGGCCCTGATAGGGCGTGACCGGCGGCGCATTGACGCCGTCGCCCGGCGTGACCGGCGCGAGGAACACCTTGGCGCCGCCGAGCTGCACGTCGATGCGGCCGGGGTTGCGGATGATCTCGCCGCCCAGAATGTTCCGGAGCCACGCCGCAGTCGCTTCGGGATCGGGGGTGCGCAGGTGGATATGGTCCCAGGTAACCTCTATCGGCATTTCATCTCCCGTCTTCTCTTTGCCTGAGCATGATCTCTTTCGGAAAACCGGTTTCCACTGTTGCGGGTCACGCTCCAAACACGCGTGATCGCGCGATCTGTTGCGGCGGCAATGTATCGGCTCGGAATCCACAAGGCCATCCTGTCGCGGGCGCAGCGCCGCAATTTTGCCGAGGAGGCTTGGAACCGTAACCTCGTTGGATGGTTGATCGACAGTGGCGGTCCCCGTACAGCGGTGCCCCTTCAAGCCGCGCGGTGATGCGCCGGAGCGGCTTTGCGCGCGGGCAGGATGTGTCGTCGCGCGGGTGAGGGCATGGCCATGGGCATTGGCAGGTGGTCGTTTCGAGGCTTGGGTGCCAAGCTTGTTCTGCTCGCCGTTCTCGCCATCGTCGGATTTGCCGGATGGCTGCTGCTTCCCAATCCCAGCGATGCCGATAACAAAACGGTCGCCGTGGTATCGCCGCCCTTGACTTCTGCGCAGGATGTCGTCTGGCTCGAGAAGGCGACTGTGCCCACCGAGCAGCCGGTTGCGCCGGTCGAGCAGGCCGCCGCGCCATCGGACGACACAGTGGATGACGAGGCGCCGGCCGCCGCCAGCACCAATGAACCCTTCACGGTCGAGCGGGATCCGGTCGACGGGATGAAGATCTCCCGCCAGTTCTGGCGGCGCGGCGGCCTCGGCTCGAAAGCACTGGTGACCCTGACGCTGCGCAACTCTAACCGCTATGCGGTCAAGGATATCGAGATCGCCTGCGCCTTCGCGCGCGCTGACGGCACGCATCTCACCGACCGCCGGCGCGTGATCAGCGACACCATCAACATGAAAAGCCGCAAGACCTACGCCGGCGTGCTGGTCGGGTTCGTGAATATTAATGCAAATAAGGCAAAGTGTTCCCTCGTCACGGCCAGCCGCGCCTGACACAAGTGTGCCGAAAAAGTGAACGCTTTGGTTGAACCTGTAGCGTGTCGCCAGGAACTAACTCCCTATATCGCCATTAGGCGAGTAAACCGCGTCATCGCGCGGGGGAGTGGGTCTGATGTTGGTGACGCGTTATTTCCTTTATGTCGGCGGGGCTCTGCTTGCGCTGTTATACGCAGTCGACGCTCTGGTCCCGCAGGACGCGGCCACAGCGAGCCATAGCGCGCCCGGCATCGACAAAACGACCGTCCGCATCCACTCCGCCCAGAAGCTGCCCGAGCGGGTGGTTTTCGATACCACCCTGCCGACGATCGTGCCCCCGGTCACCCAGATGGCTGCTGCACCGCTTCCGCCTGCACCGGCGGCCGAGGAGACGTCGGACCAGGCCCGCGCCCGCGAGACCTTTGCCCAATACGTCCCCACCGACACCAAGAAGCACGAGCCGCAGGCGCCGAAGAAGCACAAAGTCGCCAGGGCGCGCGCCTACCAGCCGCAGCCGATGTACGCGGGCCAGCAGCCGATGTATGCCGGTCAGCAGCCGATGTACATGGGCCAGCGGCCGATGCGGGTGGCGCAGCAGTCGCGCTTCGGCTTCTTCGGCGGCGGGCCGTTCTGGAACAGCACCTGGTAGGCTGATTACGGCCGGATTACTGCGGCAGCCTCGGGATCTTGTCGGCAAAGCCGTTGTAGCAGGTCAGCCGCTCGTCCTCTTCCTTCACGAAACGGCATTCGCCGACCGCCGTGGCCGTGGTCGCCTTCGGTTTTGGCTGCGGCGCGAAGATCGCGTCATAGCAGTTGAGCCGCTCCTTGGTGCCGTCATCGATCTCCTGGCATGCCTGGAGCTTCTGCGCGACCGATTGCTGCTTGGCCTTCTCGCCCTTCTTGGCCGGCGACTTCTTGGTGCCGACCTGCATCAGCGGCTTGTCGCCGACCATGGGAGGCCCGGAGGGCTCCACGGGCGGAGCTGTCCCTTGAATTGTTCCTTGGGCTAGCGCGGCGGCCGGATACAGCAGCGCCAGCGCGAGGATGATCTTTTTCATGTCGAATTGTCCGAAATAGGCGTGACCGGAGAGGGCGCCCGAAGAGATCAGACCCGACCGCTGGAATCGCCCCAAAACCCAACGTTGTTTACCCGCGCTTGCACGCCCGTCCAAGCGGTCGCAATGCCGCTCCGACAGGCCGATGGTTTCTTTACGGATTTTCCGGTTCCTGTCCAGCGGGACGGCGCCTCCGGCCGGCCGGTCCGATCCGCCGGGGAGCCCCAGGGAGGCGGCCTAAGCCGCCTGCCGGCGTCCCAGCACCTTGTCCAGGGTGATGGGCAGGTCGCGCACCCGCACGCCGGTCGCGTGGTAGACGGCATTGGCGACCGCCGCCGCGACCCCGACGATCCCGATTTCGCCGAGCCCCTTCATCCCGAGCGGATTGATCAAGGCGTCCGGCTCGTCGACGAAGATCACCTCGATGTCGTGGATGTCGGCGTTGACGGGCACATGGTACTCGGCGATGTCGTGGTTGATGATCCGGCCAAGCCCGTGGTCGTAGATCGTCTCCTCATGCAGCGCCATGCCGATGCCGCCGACGACGGCGCCCATCACCTGGCTGCGTGCCGTCTTCGGATTCAGCACGCGGCCCGCCGCAACCGCGCTGACGACGCGCGTAACCCTGACGACGCCGAGCTCTTCGTCGACCTTGACCTCAACGAACACGGCCGAATGCGTGTTCCTGGCGTGCGCCTTGTCCTGCGCGAACTCGTTGGTCTTTTCCTTCTCGATCCGTTCCATGGCGGCGTGCCGCATGATGTCGGAGATCGAAACTCCACGGTCAGTCTGCCTCCGGCTGACGAGCTTGCCGTCCGAGAGGGTGACGTCTTCCTCGACCGCGTCGGCAAGCGGCGAGCCCTTCATCAGCTTTGCCCGCCGCAGCAGCTCGCTCCGAACCTCGCCCGCGGTCGCGATCACGGCATGGCAGGCGGAGGCAGCCATCCACGACCCGCCTTCGACCGGCGCGCTCGGCAGCGTGGAATCGGCCAGGTGGATCGTGATGTTCTCGATCGGAAGCCCGAGGCTGTCGGCCGCGACCTGGGCCATGATCGTGTAGGTGCCGGTGCCGATATCGGACGCTGCGCAGGAGACCTCGGCGTGGCCATTGGCCGTCATGGCGATCCGCACCGCGACCGGCACCTGCAGCGCTTCCCAGACGCCGGAGGCCATGCCCCAGCCGACGAGAGCCTTGCCATCGCGCATGGCGCGCGGCTCCGGCTTGCGCCTGTCCCAGCCAAAGGCGGCTGCGCCCTCGCGATAGCATTCGCGCAGGCGCTTGCTGGTGTAGGGCAGGTCCTCGTTCTGGTCGCGCTCCGAATAGCAGCGCAGCCGCAGTTCCACCGGATCCATCTTCAGCGCGACCGCGAGCTCGTCCATCGCGCTCTCCAGCGCGTAGACGCCGGTCGCCGCACCCGGCGCACGCATGTCGCAGGACGTCGGCACGTCCAGGTGCGCCACGCGGTGTTCATATCGTGCATTCGGCGACGCATAGAGTAGCGCCGACCAGCCGGTATCGTTGCGTGAGAATTCCTCGAACTGCGAGGTCGTGCCAACAGCCTCATGCGTGATCGCATCGAGCGTGCCGTCGCGCCGCGCGCCAAGCGCCAGCCGCTCGATGGTGGCTGGACGATAGCCCAGCCCGTACATCTGCTGCCGCGTCAGCACCAGCCGCACCGAGCGCTGAAGCTTCAGCGCGCCCATCACCGCCAGCACCACCTGATATTGCGGCCGCAGGCCGGCGCCGAAGGCGCCGCCGACATAGGGCGAGATCACGCGGATCTCGTTCGGCTTCTTCTCGAACACGCCGCAGAGGAACTGCTGCACGTTCTGCACGCCCTGGGTCTTGTCATAGACCGTCAGCGGGCCGCCGGCCTCCCACATCGCCGTCGTCGCAAACAGCTCCATCGGATTGTGATGCTCGGTCGGGATGAAATAGTCAGCCTCGTGGCGGACCTCGGCTGCCGCAAACGCCTTCGCAGCGTCGCCGCGCAGCTTGTCCGGCTTCTCGACGACGATGGCATCATCGCGCCTGCGATACACATCGGTGACGAATGGCTGCTTCTCGTAGTCGACGCGAACGAGCGACGCCGCATAGCGGGCGATTTCCCATTCTTCCGCCAGCACCAGCGCGATCGGCTGCTGGTTGAACTTCACCGCGTCATCATAGAGCGGGCGAAACGGTGAACCGTCCTCCGGTGCGAGGTCGTCCCTCCATGCCTCGTCGCTGTCGGCGACCCGCGGCCTGTTCTCGTGGGTGATGACATCGAGCACACCCGGCACGCGAAGTGCCTCGCCGGCGTCGATCCGTGCGATGCGGCCTCTGGCAATGGTTGCTTCCACGACCGCGCCATAGGCGAGGCCGCCTGCATTGAAATCGCCGGCATATTTGGCCGCACCCGTGACTTTGGCGCGCCCATCGACGCGCGAGGTGGGGGTGCCGGTATAGGCTTTCGCGGTGTTATTGGGCGTGCTCATTGGATCGTCTTGTTCGATTGCGATTGCGGCGTGCCATGCGCGGCTTGGGTCAGCGTGCGGATGATCGCCCGCCGGGCGAGATCGACCTTGAAATCGTTATGCGCCTGTGGCCGGGCGTCGCGAAGCAGAAGGTCGGCCGCGCGGGCAAAGCTCGCGTCCTCTGCGGGTTGTCCACGCAGCGCTGCCTCGGCCCCTGCATCGCGCCACGGTTTGTGCGCGACACCGCCGAGCGCGAGCCGCGCCTCCTCGATCGTGCCGTTCTTGATCTCGAGCGCGGCCGCGACTGAGACCAGCGCGAAGGCATAGGACATCCGATCGCGGATCTTCAGGTAGGAGTAGTGCGTCGCGAAGCCCTTGGCCGGCACCTCGATCGCGGTGATGATCTCGTCTGGCGCGAGATTGGTGTCGATATGCGGGGTGTCGCCGGGCAGGCGGTGAAAGTCCGCGAACGGAATGGCGCGCGCGCCCTTTGCGCCGGTCACGTGCACAGTGGCATCGAGTGCGGCGAGCGCCACACACATGTCGGACGGATGCGTCGCAATGCAGGACGTGCTGGCGCCAAGGATGGCGTGACCGCGGTTGACGCCGTTGACGGCCGAGCAGCCCGAGCCCGGTTGCCGCTTGTTGCAGGGTGTTGCGGTGTCGTAGAAGTAGGCGCATCGCGTCCGCTGCAGGAGGTTGCCCCCGGTGGAAGCCATGTTGCGCAATTGCTGCGAGGCGCCGGCCAAGATCGCGCTTGACAGCAGCGGATAGCGCTTTTCGATCAGCGGATGCCAGGCAAGATCGGCGTTGGGCACCAGCGCGCCGATCCGCAAGCCTCCCGAGGCTGTCTCTTCGACCGAGTTCAGCGGCAGTCGGGAGATGTCGATCAGCGTCGTTGGCCGCTCGACATTATCCTTCATGAGATCGAGCAGGTTGGTGCCGCCGGCTATGAACTTCGCGCCGCCATTGGCGGCGATCAGCCGCACCGCATCGGCGACGTCGCTGGCTTTTGTATATTGGAACGGGATCATGGCTTGGCCCCCATCGCCTGCTGGATCGCTGAAACGATGTTGGGATAGGCGCCGCAACGGCAGATGTTGCCGCTCATGAACTCCCTGATCTCATCGGCGGTCTTGGCCCGTCCCTCGGCGATCAGCCCGACGCCGGAGCAGATCTGGCCGGGCGTGCAATAGCCGCATTGGAAAGCATCGTGGTCGATGAACGCCTGCTGCAGCGGATCCAGTGCGCCGTTGGCGGCCAGTCCCTCGATGGTGGTGACGTGCGCCCCGTCCCGCATCACCGCAAGCGTCAGGCAGGAGTTGATGCGGCGGCCGTCGACCAGCACCGTGCATGCGCCGCATTGACCGTGGTCGCATCCCTTCTTGGTGCCGGTGAGGTCGAGATGATCTCTCAGCGCGTCCAGAAGCGAAACCCAGGGCAGGACCGAAAAGCGCCTCTCGATCCCGTTGACGATCAGTGTCACCGATACCTTCTCCGGCAGCGGGGAGGGGCTGGCGCCCGGGTGCACGGCTCCATCTTGCATCGTCAGCGGCTCCGTCTCTGCAGGGTGGCTGTCATCCGCGAGGAATTACAGCGGAGAATACCGACCACTTAGATTGGTTCCAAAGTCAGCCGCAGCATGTCGGAGCCACCGTTCCGATTCTTTCCAAATCGCACGCGGATTCCGTGACTGCATTTGGCACCCGGGTGACATCACGACGCGGGCAGCTCTCGGCTGCCACTTGGCTTCGCCTCGTCCGCAGCTCGCGCCTTGCTATGAATGTATTCCGTGAAGTTGGTGGTCTTGGTCGCGGATGGCCCGTTGGCGAAGGTCCTGTTCGACCGCGAGACAATGTCGCTCGATTATTGGCCGCTCAATTGTTGCCTCTGCGCCACCCCATCTCGGCGTCGAGCCCAGCGACGATCAGGACGCCGGCGCTGGCGGCTGCCCCGATGAGAATCAAGATGATGCTGAGTGCGTAAATCACGATGGCGACCTCGGCGAACTGATCATCCGATATAAGTAAGCGAGAGCCTTCATCGTTCCGTGGGTGTTGGGCCAAAAAAACAACCGGCCGCGACAGTCGCGGCTTTTCAGGTCGCTGCGTGAGCGCCGTCTTCGTCAGGCCGCCCACCAGAGCCCCTCTATCGTGGCGGTCTCAGTTCCCCACCAAACCAGCCCAATACTTCGGAACTGATTGGATCGGCCGCAGCCTGGGCTTCATGGACGAGCCCGCATTTCCGACATCGCAGGGTCCAGTGCTCGAAACCAAGTCTTCCCGGCACGACATGCAACACCTCCATTCGGGCTTGGCACATCGGGCACCGGGGCCGCACGGTTTCGCGGGGCGAAAGCTTGTTGGTGAGTTGCGCCTCGGGCATACGGTACTCCCTGTTTTGCGGCGGGAGCACAACACTCTCAGTCACCGATGGAGGCCGAGGATTGAGCGGTGATGATTACACTATATACTCGGACAATGCCTGGCGTATGTTAAAAAGTATACGCTGCAGAGGCTTGAATCTCCCCGAATCCGCGCTGCCGCGGGCGTGGGATACCGATCGGAAGGAGCGCTGAGCAGAGCCGTGCTGCGGCGTTATGGCGTCAGGCTCGGCGAAGCCGAGTAAACAGGACACGCTCAAGCTTCATGGCTTTGCGGTCTTTGTCGAAGACGATTTCCTGCATCATGCTCAGTCGCGCGTTTGCACGCGACCCTGGATCGCAGCGGGCGCGTTCTGTCCTGTTGTGGCGGTGGCGCTCGCGCTCGCTCGCAGTCCTGTTCCGCGCTTGTTGTTGTCGACTGGCTTCTTGACCGGAGCGGCGATCAGTCCGTCTCGAACAGCCTGCTTGCGTGCCTGCTTGCGCAACCGTCGTATCGCTTCCGTTTTCTCGCGCGCAGCCTTGTCCGAGGGCTTCTCGTAGAAGCGACGGCGGCGCATCTCCCTGAAAACACCTTCGCGCTGCATCTTTCGCTTCAGAATTCGAAGTGCCTGGTCGACATTGTTGTCTCGAACGAATACCTGCATGCGCTTTTCTCCCAAGCATTGGCGGCGCAAACCGTTGAAGCGTCACCCAATTGGATGCGTCAGCGATTTCCGGAGTACGGCAGTTTAGTTGAAAGCGACCCCGGCGCGGCGAAAAGAAGCTGGGACGCAATTCCGAGCCGCCACAATCTTCCTGTTTGGATGGAAGGCACGGCTCACGACGATCGGCAGCGAAGCCGAACGATGGTATCCAACATGGAGGCTGCGGGTGGAAATAGCCAGCTCTTTTTGCAGGACTTGGATTGAGCGCTTGTGCTCTTGCATGTGCAGCCGATGATGCCGCATCGAACAGAGACGGAGTTCCTTCGGTGCGGCCGATTCACCTGCGACACTTGTAATCTGGCACCAAGGCCTGTAGGTTGTGTTCGTTCGATTAGCCGCTGTGCCTTTCTGAATGTGCCTGCGGGCTCTTTCCCAAAGACATCGACCAGTTGAATGGATCGCGTGACGGTCACGCGAGTGCTTTGGAGAAGAAAGAATGCAGACGGGTACTGTGAAGTGGTTTAATGGCCAGAAGGGGTTTGGATTTATCCAGCCGAATGATGGCGGGAACGACGTGTTCGTTCATATCAGCGCCGTTGAGCGGGCGGGTCTTTCCGGCCTTGCCGAAGGCCAGAAGGTTTCTTTTGAAATCAAGACCGACAAAATGCGCGGCAAGGTAAGCGCGGAGAATTTGTCGCTGGCTTGAAACGTTCGCGCCATTTCGCGGATGTACTGAATGGCGATTTTTGCCTGCTCGATCCCAGGATCGGGCGGGCTTTGCGTCGTTCCGGATTGAATTGAACAGGAAGCGCAAGAAGGTGTTATCGAAATAGCGCATGTGTTCGGCTCTAGCCTTGATCCGGCCTTCGTAGGGGGCCGATGATCAGGCGATAGGTTGGCACTCGATCCGTGTCCCAGGATTCCATGGTCGCGTCGCAGATGGCGCATTTGAAATTGTTGATCTCACGCGCTGAGACGACGCTTTCGGTGCGGCTGTAGACTGCGCCGCATTCGCAGATACGCTTTCCGTTTGTCATCACATCTTTCTTCTGCAGTCGACGTCCGAGTCGCATCATCTGCTATAAGCTCGGTCGCGAAGTGAAGCTGGTCGCTCGCAGCGTGGATAAGAACGCGACAGCAATGTGGCTTCAATGCGCGATGGTGCATCGATCAGTGTCAAGCCATTGACTTCCGGCGCTTAGCGGCGCAGTGCGAACCTCATCTGACGCTCATTCCCTATGGAGCAGGCGGACACATGGCGAAGAGCATGCGGACTGCGCCGACCACCGAGTCAGGGCAAACCATTACATTCTCGCTGGCGGTCGGGCCGCTCAGGCAGGCATGCCGACTCCGGACGACGTTTCGGACCCAGAACCAGGCTCTCAGCTATCTGCACAGACACCGAACCGAATTCGAGCATATCGCTCGCGCGAGGCTTGCGCGCGGCGAGCTCGAGGATGGCGTGGTTCAACTGGTGATGCTTTAGGCTTTGCTGGCCGGCGAGGAGATCAGCGCTGACATCTCCTTGATCTGAACGGCTGGCTCCCGATTCCGCGCCTGATCGATCCAACCAGCGAGCCTGTTGCTGGCGCGGCTGGAATCTTGCGGAAGGCAACGAGGAGCACTTACCATGGCGCAGCTCGAGGACTTCGGATTGATCCGGGAGATCGTTGCAGCCGGCCGCCCCAGGCAGGTGATCGAGCATCTCGATCAGACCAGATATCAGCGTCTCGTCGAGTTGGGCTGGCTGAAGGCATTTTCCCATGACCTAGGCCATGTGTCCTATCGGGTAACCGAACGTGGGAGAGCCGCTGCTGCGCGCTCCTGAAGGCAAGTTGCCGGCCGATACGGGGACTTTGTGCTTCGGACAGGAAACGAGACATGGCCGATTTCAAGAAGCTGGATGAACTCGCGAAGATCGGTCGTGATTTCATCAGTCTGCAGTTCAGGCTCACCCCGGGCAACGTGATCCAGTCTATCGATCGCCTCTGGGTTCTCGGTTATTGTTTCGGAGTTCTTGATGTTGTGGGGCAGCGCGCGCAGCTACAGGAATCCGTCGAGAGACTGGCGCTCGTTGCTGTTGGCTTCTTCCTCCTGATATCCGACGACGCCAAAGGCGCCGCTATGCGACAGGCGCTGGACAGGCAGGACGACCCTCGTTTCGTCGAGGGCTCGCTGTGTGGAAGAAACGATATGCTCGCGTGGCTTGCCGATACGACCAAGGTGCCGAACGGATTATCGACGGTCTGAGCTGCCGCTCATCGCGATGAGTACCGGACGATTCACCTCGATCGTGCCGGCGGTGTCGACGTCTCACGGATTTGCGGTCAGCCCCGCCATGTCGAACCGATATGATGTCTGCACTGCGCCACTTGCGACAAACGCAACAATGGTCGTCGAGGCAAAGCTCTCAACCCCCCAGCGTTTGGAGGTTTGTTCCCTCTTGGAACACGGGAGATGCGGAACTTTGGCCCAATCCCGACTCACGCTGCCGCCCTTTTCTCGCCGCCATCATGATCCAGGAAATTCGAAAGGGGCGGGGTCCTACGGAGGCGGTTTCTGAAGCCCGACGTGATCGTCCGACATTTGCAGCAAAACGAAATGATGATGTCCCGCCGCGGTCTGCTGCGCGGGCTTGCATCGTCGGCTGGTGCGCTCGCCCTCGGCGGATGCGCGAGCCTGGGCGCGACCGGCGCGCGCTATGACGCATCGTCGCTGTCGGTGGAGCCCACACTGATTGTCGCAACCACACGCAAGCGCGTGAACAGCGGGCGCAAGCCCTGGTTCGGGCCGGAGCGGGCTTCGTCGATGACCGTCGCACGGGCGAAGCTGGTGCCACCGGATGAGAGTCGTTTCTCTCTTGCGGCAGCCGGGCTGGGCGATTGGCGTCTTGATCAGGTCGAGCCGGTTTCGGGTGGGGTCATCGATCTCCTTGCGCAGGGCAGCGGCAGCGGATCAGACGTCCTGATCTACGTCCACGGCTTCAAACAGACATTCGAGACCGCGGCGCTCGATGCCGCCCATCTTTCCGATGGCATCAGGTTCCGAGGCCAGACGATCGTATTCTCCTGGCCCTCCAAGGCGGGGCTGTTCGACTATGCCTACGATCGCGACAGCGCCATGTGGTCGCGCGATGACTTCGAGCGCGTGCTGCAGTCCGTGGTGACGCCCCCGGGCATCGGCCGTGTCCATATCGTCGCGCACAGCATGGGCACGATGCTGACGCTCGAGAGCCTGCGCCAGCTCCATGACAGATATGGCGATACCGTTGACGGCAGGATCGGCGCCGTGGTGTTCGCCGCGCCTGATATCGACATGGATGTGTTCTCGTCGGCGATCACCCGCATCGGACCGCTCGCCCGCAAGATCACCGTCATCACCGCAACGAATGACCGCGCGCTGGCACTCTCCGGCCAGCTCGCCGGCGGCATGACGCGGGTCGGCGCGGCCGAGAAAGCGGTCATCGAGAAGCTCGGCGTGCGCGTGATCGATGCTTCCGATTCAGGTTGGGGCATCATCAACCACGATCTGTTCCTGTCGAATGCAGACGTGCGGCGGGTGATCCGCCGCCAGATCGACACCTCGGCGGCGTGAACTCCGCTTTGCGGAAACGGTTGCGGAGGAGAGGCTATCGTGCCGCCGGATGGATGAGCGGAAGCGGCGCTCGGCCATGTCTTCGATAGACCAGGAAATCGGAATCCAGCGTCAGCACAGCGTGCCGCTCATGGATTTCGGACATACGAACGATGCATGCGTCGGCCAGCGACATCGGTGTGTCCCTGTATTTCTGGATCAATTTGCGTAATTCGCCGACATGCTCATCGAGGCGGAATACGACACTCAGGGCTCCGTTCTGGATGAGCTCCAGGAGAGTGTCCTGCGCCCTCGGATAACGCGCCAACAAGTACATCGCTTCGGCGAGCACCGGCTCGCAGACGAGCAGGGGCGCATCAAGTTCTTCGAACCGCTCCGCGACCCAATCGTGGTACCGTTCCGCTCGGTCGAAAAAGGCGACAAGCGGACCTGTATCAACGATGGCTGCGGTCATTGCGGCCGAAGCCCTTCAGATGCCGCGGATTCGAGCCGAGATCGGAGACGCCAGAATCGACCATGCCCCGTGCGCGCTTGGTGAGCCCGGCGAGGCTGGGGCGGTTGCGCGCCCTGTGCGGAGTTTCGAGGACAAGGCGCAGTCCTTCCTCGATCAGGTCCCGGAGCTTGCGCCCGCGCAACGCCGCCTCTGCCTTGGCGCGTCGGTAGAGCTCATCGGGCACTTCAACGGTGGTCTTCATGAGACGCTCCTTGACCATAAACCCATATTTATGGGCCTGTGCGGGAAAATCAAGGAACGTGTCGCGGCCGGCCGGTCTGAGACCCGTCGGGCGATCTCCGCCCATCAGGCCGCCGGCACGTATCGATAGGCCGTGTCCTTCCGCTTGGCATACCCCAGGCCGGGATAGGGCCAGTGGAAGCCCAGCATCTTCATCCGGTCGGTCGCGGCGCGATCAAGCAGCTTCTTCCGGTTGGCGATGGCGACGTTACTGTCCATGTCATAGGCGAACTGCCACTCCGGGTGAGGAAAATAGACGGCGGGTTCGGTGATCGCGTCGGCCGGAATGAGAAGCCCTCCGTCGCCTGCGACGACCAGGGAAATATGGCCCGGCGTGTGACCTGCACTGTCCAGCACGCTGAGGCCGGTGACGATGTCGTCACCGGGCTTGACCATGGTGACGCGATCCTTGACCGCAGCAAGGTTGGTTTGCGCGCCGGTGACGAAGACATGCATCGGTTCGGGGAGCTTCGTGGTGAGGTGAGGGTCCATCCAGAAGTCCCATTCGACCGCCGAGACATAGTAGGCGGCATTTGGAAAGTTCAGGGTGCCGCCCGCGCCAATCGTGCCCCAGATGTGATCGGGATGCGCATGGGTGAACACGACCTTGGTGATGCTCTTCGGATCGATATTGGCAGCCGCGAGGTTGTCCAGGAGTTTTCCGGCGGTCGCCTGGAAGTTCGCACCGGAGCCGGTATCAACGAGAACGAGATCGGACCTCGTGCGGATCAGAGCCGGATTCGTAGCCGGCTTCACCTGATCGGGATCGAGGCCAGCCTCCCTTAGAAGCCTGTGAACCTCTTCTCGCGGCGCATCGAGCCCATGGATGGTTGCCGGCAACACGAGATGGCCATCGCTCAGAATCGTGATTTCGAAGTCGCCTTGCCGGAATCGGTAAGGGGTTGTCTGGGCGGGCGATCGTGTCGCCCAGAGTCCGGCGCCAGCGAGACTCGCGGCGCCGACCACGATTTGCCGACGATTGAGAGCAAAGCGCACCGGCGTTGGCTGATCGCGTTCTGACATCTCCAAGTCCTCCTTCCCGACGCCTGATGCGAGCGAGCGTACTGTTTCGTATGCTCCCGGCGGACCCCCGGGCTGTTTTCGCTAGAATGGCAGCAATAGGCTGCATTCTTCAACCTCCAGTGCATCGTCCCGGAGATCACCAAAAAATCGGGGTGGGTTTCTCGGGGGTTGGAGTGGGATGGCCGGCGGCGCGCTTCATCCGCGAATTCAGTGGGGAGTTCCTTTGCGCTACATCAAAAACGCATTTGGACAATTGCGGTAGGAAGGGGCTGTAGCCGAAGAAGCTGTCTGTCGAGGACTGTTGCGGCTATCGGGCTCGGCCCCTGGGCACTCCGAGCCCCGCCTGGTTGAGCAGGAGGCTCCCATGTCGGTAAACAGCCACGCTGATGATCTGCGTTCCGCGGTGTATTACGCCCTGGAAACGACCCGTGCGATAACAGTGTGTCCCTTCCACCTGGAAGTGACGATCCGTATCGGTGACGACGCCGCTGAAAGCCATGCTGTTGCGCGTGCCAGGAACCTCGTCAAGAGCGATGGCACCACGTGGGATGGGGAAGTCCTTCGTACAGAGTTTGGACGCCAACTTGGCAAAGCTGCTGACCGTTACTGTCCTCACTGCGCCATATCGGGTGGCTCACCGGCGCTTTACGGTGCTGTCGATGCCAATCGCTCTCGCAGTGCCTTCGGCAGGGACCGCAAGAGTCCGATCTCATGGCTTGAGGAGCAAACGGAATTTGCCTGCGAGGGCTACGGTGACCTTATAACGCTTGAGAAGGCAAAGCTGCGAGGCGCTGTCAGCAGCCCCGATAAAGGCTGGAGCGGCTTTCTTAAGCGTTTAACTCAAGCGTTTGAGAAGGCAAACCAACGCTCGGAAGCAGGTCTCACTGAACGCGGCTGAAGGTCCGCGCAGGCGCCATCTATCCGCGCACGCGCTATCTATCCAGGGCTCGCCGCGTTCGAGGCTCTATCGACCCGACATCTTCTGCGATGTGAGAGATTTCGCCGTATCGAGGTGTTGCTGCAGTACCGGGATCTGAGCTTTGGCGTATTCGCCTGCCGGGCCCGTCTGCTTAGCTGCCTTCTTGTATTCGGCGATGTCCTTCTGATGATCGGCGACCATGTGTCTTGCGAACTCCTGGTCGAATTTCGCGCCGTTCAGTTTGCTCATCTTGTCATAGTCGGACTTCTGCTTGGCGCTTGGACCGTCTGGTGGAGCTACGCCGACGGACTTCGCTGCATCCATCGCCTTCTCGTTGGCGGCTGAATGATCATTCGTCAGCATCTGTCCGTATTTCTTCACATCGTCGCTTTGGCCATTCTGCTGCGCGAGCTGGCCCATCTTAACCTCCGCATGGTTCCCTTCGATCGCTTTCTTCAGGAAGCGTTGGCTTGCCGACTCGGCAGCATGGGCCGACGAGATCAAGAGCAGTGCAAGGGCGGTAATGGACAAGAGTTTCATCGTCACCTCCAGCACGAATATACGCGCTCCCAACCTCAGACCTGCGTTTCGGTTCCTCGACTGCATGATAGGAACGAACGTCCTGGACAAAGATTGCTGGTGCTTCACGGATCGAAAGGACCGCCACGATGAAAGCGCCGGTGATCGCCCTCGCACTGTTCTTCGCCCTTGGCTCAACATTGGCCATCGCTCAAGGCGGAGGTGGAGGTGGAGCTGTCTC